>NZ_JBWKOW010000005.1:2613-131178 GCF_059416285.1 Acinetobacter sp. GW821-FHT09D10 | reverse complement strand
TTAGGGCGCTTAGCTCAGTTGGTAGAGCGTCTGCCTTACAAGCAGAATGTCGGCGGTTCGATCCCGTCAGCGCCCACCATTACTTCATTCCGAAAGTTAAATTTTTCCAATATTTAAGTTGCTTATTTATTTGTAATTCTTAATCTGTATTTGAATTCTTTATATAAATCACTCTAAATTTAGTTGTTCTATTTTGAAGCTCAATATTTATATCTCCAATTGACTAAAAAATCATTAGTTAAGTTATTTCTTATTTGGATAAATGACTTTTGTGTTATTTAATTTGGGGCTATAGGTTTAAAACCTAACTGTGTTTAAAAGTGATTGCCTGAGTTATAGACTAAAATTATTTCACATAAAATTTTCTTAAAAAATTTATTTTATATTTTTATTGAATAGACTTCTCTTATATTAAATTTGCCATGTAATGACTCAAATAGAGCTTTATATATTTCATAAGTTTACTAGATCTATTTCTAACGAATAACAATACTTTCTTGCGTAAAAAAAACTGCTATTTTTTAATAGCAGTTTTCAAATAAGTCATTCTTAATATTCGTTAAAAAACCATCCACTTGCAAAAGCGAAATATTCTCGTAACCAAGAATTGTAGCGAGTAGCTAATGGTGTTTCAGCAGCCACTGTATAAACTTGCGTATAACCTTGTTTTTTAGCAATAGCTGCTGCTCGTGGAGTGTGAAAATCGCTTGTCACAATAGCTATCGGTTGGTCGAGGGTAATATGGTGCTGTGCTAATAGTGGTTTACTATTCATTAGATTAAGTTCAGTACTTGTACTTTTATCTTCAAGTACCATTCGTTCTTTTGCTAAATGATAATGTTGCTCTAGATAACGCGACATCACTAATGCTTCGCTTTCCTTTTCTGAAAAATCAAGACCTCCCGTTACAACAACTTTTGCTTGGAGCTGTTTTAGAGCAATAGGGGCAGCCGTATCTAAACGTTTTGCAAGAGTTTTGGATGGTTGACCATTTTCAACGCCACTACCTAATACAATGATTGCATTTACTGGAGGGAGATTTTGACTTGTCTCTTTATTCTCTTTAATAAAATCAAAGAAATAGCCTAAGCTAATTAGCCATATCCAGAGGCATAACCATCCAAAACGCCAAAGTGTGTGTAAGCGATAGTGATAGAAGAAGAAACGCTCTAAATGATAATAAAATAAAGAATAGACGCAGAAGAAAGCGCCAAAAATTAAAGGGATAATTGTGCCGACATTAATTTTATTGAGACAAATTAGAACCAATCCATCTAGAAATAAAATCGAACCAATGATTGCTAGGAAAATACGGATCCACTTACTGACTTGCATTGTGTTTACAGTTGCAATTTAAATTGCAGACAGTGTATGCAAAATCATTCTGAATGCAATAAAAAACCGAGTAAAGCATCTGTGCCATTACTCGGTTTTCTGATTTATAGGCTTTTAATAAACATCGCGGCGATAACGGCCTTGTTGTCTTAATTCATCTACCTGTTCATCACCTAGAATTTCAACCAGTGCTTGGTCGACTCCGCTTGCCATACCATCAATACTACCGCAAACATAGAGAACAGCGCCGCGCTCTATCCAGCTTACTAATTCTGCTGCATTCTGACGGATTACATCTTGAACATAAACGCGTTGTTCTTGATCTCGGGAAAATGCTAGATCTAGGCGTTTTAACATTCCTGTTGTTTGCCATGCTTCAATAGTTGATGCATAGAAGAAATCACATGCTCTTTGACGTTCACCAAAGATTAACCAGTTTTCAGTGTAGTCATGACGAGTACGTGTATGTAACAGGCTCATTAAACCTGCAATACCAGTTCCGTTACCAATACAAATAATAGGGCGGTTGTCATCAATAAGATGGAATGATTCATTGGTACGAATACGCAAAGCAACCTCATCATTGACTTGAGTATGTTGAGTCAGCCATCCAGAACCTAAACCTAAGTTACCAGACTCATCATGCTGTTGACGAACAACTAAACGAAGCACTTGCTGAGAAGGAATACTCGCAATTGAGTACTCTCGTGTTGGTAGAGTAGGGAGCTGTTCTAATAAATGATCTAGATTAGCAAATGGTTCAATTTCACCAGTTAAGTCTTTACTCCAAAGCGCTTTCTCAATTGAGATATCTAATGAGTCAACTTTGGAATTTTTAAGAATATGATGCTTCTGCAAGAATGCGTGAATACGTTCAGGGCTATTACCAGGCTGAATTTCAGCAATATCACCCGCTTGCCATATTGCTTCGTGCTTTGCGTTAAGCTCAATATTATAAGCAGGTTGCCCTAAGCTATTTGGATTGAGTAAGTCACGTTGTTGTAATGTCCATGTATCAAAAACTTTTTCTAAATTTACAGCGTGCAAATCTAATTTAGTTGCTTTCGCGAGTGCTTGATTCCAGTTTTGAATATCCGCTAAGTGTGCATTATCAACTTCAATTGTATTAAAGAGGGCATGAGCACCATTAGTTTTAAGCCAAGCATCTACTGCATGACCAAAGCTACAATACGTATCAGGATATTCTTTAGAACCTAGCGCCAAAACAGCATAGTTCATGTGCTTAAGATCCAGATTCACTTTTAAAAGCTTTTTAGCAAAGCTTGTAGCGAGGTCGGGAGCATCACCAGTACCGTATGTACTGATTACAAATAAAACCTGCTCATGCTGCTCTAAATCAGATTGTGTTAGCTGCTGTACAGGTTTAACCAGAACTGGCTGATGAGCTTCTTGTAAACTTGTTGCTGTACTCCAAGCAAGTTGTTCTGCTACGCCAGTTTGAGTTGCGTAGGTAATAAGCCAAGGCTTTGCATTTGGATCAATGTATTGCCCAGCTAAAGACTGACGAGCCGCCTGTGTTAACTTTTTCTGTTTCCGGCGTTTAAGATAAAGCATCAACCCTGTAACAAAGAATAAAGGCATTGCCAATGAAGCAAGCATCGCAACGAATTGATAAATTGGTCCAAAGAAGCTACCACGGTGCACGGGTAACATACTGCTCATGATTTTTTGATTAAGCTTTTTATCTTCGTAAAGCTCCATCTTTTCGATAGTACCAATTTGATAATTATATATGGCTTGGTTGCGTGCACGTTCGTGTTGCGGGGTAGCATCGACAAAACTTAATTCAATTTTTCCATCATCTTTTTTCGGTAAGTTCAATGTTAGCGTCGAATAATCACGTCCGACCTGACTATTGAATCCACTCCATGTTTGATTAAGTACTGTAATGAGCTGAGTATTATCTAACTGAGGCTCTGATTTTTTATCAGTATTATGCTCAGATCGTTTATTTTGTTGCATTCCTCGATTTTGAGGGGCAGGGCCATGACCTTGTGGCTTGGGTTGTTCAACGCCCATCACTTTGAACATGCCACTACGCCACCAGTCATAAGACCAATATAGACCTGTACATGCGAATAGTAGGTAAAAAACAATGACCCATGTGCCGACAACAGCATGTAGATCCCAAATAAAATTTCGGCCTTTCAATTTTGGTTTAACCGCGAGCCATTGACGGGCAGAATGTTTTTTAGGCCAGCGTAAATATAATCCACTCAGTACAAAGTAAATTAACATTAAGGCACAGGCACCAGTAATTTGCTTGCCAACTTCGCCTGCGGTTAAATTACGATGAATTTGTTGTATTAATAACAACAGTTTTCGGCCTTTAACATCGGGCAGAACCTGAGCGTTATAAGGATTCACCATCATATTATAGCCACGGCGTTCACCTTCTTTTTCAATATTGACAGTAGAAGAGGCGGTTGGATCCTTGGAAATCGTAATGCTATTAATTTTAATTTCAGGCTGAGTCGTATTGAAATATTGATATAGCTGAGCAGGGGTTAATTTTGGAGTGCTTTCAGCTTGAACAACATAACTATCAGAATTTACCCATTTTAAAATTTGTTGGTCATAAGAATAAATTGCACCTGTTACACCCATAATGGATAAGATTAGGCCAGCAGTAATACCCAGAAACCAATGAATTTGAAATAAAATTTTTTTAAACATGGTCGAAAATGTAAATATGATGGAGATCTTGTAACGAAGTATAGCCGAAGATTGAGTAGATAATATGGATTTTGGAGATAATATTAATTTTCATTATCATTTGTTTTTACTGTAATAAAAAACCTCCATAAGGAGGCTTTCTATAAAATCAAAACTTAAAGAGTTTTCGGTTCACCTACAGCTTCTTTTAAATGCGTGCGAATCGTATTGAACGAGAAGTTTTTAGAATCCATGCGCTTAGGTAAAATATAAGCACCTTGTTGTTCTTGGCCTTTTGGATCTTTTACTTTGAAATTTACCAAGATGAAATCAGGTCCATTGTACCATTCGTAGATATTTTTCCATCCAATTGTACCAACGCCTTCTTGTTGGCCCATTTTTTGGCGCATCACAATACCATGAGGCTGCACGCCTAAACGAATACCTTTGATTTCCTGTACCGGAAATTCATTCATTTTGCGTTTAACGTACCATTCTAATCCGTATTTACGACCTAGGTAGTAAAGTACTACAGCGACAATAGCAACCCAGCAAAAAACAGTAGAGTAGTTCTTAATAAAAATAAGACCTAATATAGCTAGGGCTAAAACTACACCCATAATTGCCCAAATTTTTGTGCTGATTTTATTGGTGCTGCGCCAGATAAGAAGCTGAGCATTACGTTGTTCAGCTTCTGACACGTCATATGGAACAGGCTGAAGCGTATAAGCGTATAAAGTTTTCGCGGTCATAGTGCAAATAACAAATTGTAAACTGTTTTAAGTTTAGCACTAATTGGCATAAGTCAGGAAAGGATATTATGCCAATTTAATACTAAATTCCGACTCAAATTTATAATGATGCAAGCTCACTGGCATCATTATCAAGATCATGACTTAGACGTTGTTTTAACATACTAAATCTGTTCAACACGCCAAGCATGAGTGATAGCTGCTGTAAAATAATGAGTGATTTTTGGTCATTTTCATCATTTTGACTTAGACGATGACGTATCGTTTGGAGCATATTTTGTGCTGTAAGATCAGGCATCTCATCTCTTAAGAGCGCTCCTTGAATATCATCTAGCGCTTGGTCTAATAATTTAAGAACAGCTTGATCCTGAAGGCTTTCTCGATGTGCCCCAAGTGCCGCGATATAACTTAAAAATGTATGATTTAAACATAAAAATTCAAAAATATCGGATTTACGAGTTGGGTCAAAGTCTGGTTCAGTCGCTAAAGTTGAAATAAGTGAAGCAACTTCAGCATCTGTATTGTGTGCAGCTCGACGTACAATACGATAATTCAGCGCATGATTACGGCCTTCATGATACTGTTTCACAACTTCAGCTAAATAATTACATTGAGCTTGTAATGAACGTCTGATGTTGCGAGGTAAACGACGGAACTTCCAGTCGGGCCAGATAAATGTCACGCCAAACCAAGCTAAAGCACAACCAATTAAGGTATCTAAAAATCTTGGAATGGCGGCAGCCATTGCTGAACCGTCCAGATTAAAGTTAATTAATGCCAAAATTGTAATAAAGGCAGTTGCTTGCGCATACTGTTTACTGCGTAACTCAAAAAACAGTACTCCACTTAATATCAACATAAATAGTTGCCCTTCAGTTGAAGGAATTAAGAAGATAATCGCAAGACCTACAATAATCCCAACTAACGTTCCAACAATTCGTAGACGTAAGCGGCGCTTGGTAGCGTTAAAATTAGGTTGGCTTACAAATAGAGCTGTAAGCATAATCCAATAACCATATTCAATATTGGTCATTTGGATGAGTACATATCCAATAAATAAAACAATCGATACACGAATCGCGTGGCGGAACAGCACAGATTCGGGAGTTAAATTTTGTTTTATCCGGATGACAATATCATTCCATCCTTGTAAATCATCATCTTTAAGTTGGTTTTCGGCTTGTTTTACTTTATCAGATTGAATGTGTTGTTCTGTTTCCAGATTGAGTAACTGGGAATCGATAGATTTTAAGTTTTGGTATAAAGCGAAAAGCGCATTTACCCATAAAAGGTCATAATGCTGATCGTGTCTTAGCTTCTCTAAAGAAAGGCGTAGGTTTTCAAAGCTTTGTTTAAACCTTTTATTATGGTTATAAGGTTTACGTTGCAAAATACATTCATTTAACTCTTGGCAAGCTTTGCCTTGGATCGCCAAAATCCGTTGGAATCTAAATAAAATATCACTATGCTGAAAAATTTTGGCTAACTTTTGATAGTCGATATGAGCAGAGTCAGCACGCTCATGAATGTCTTGAGCGACAAAATAATAATGTAAGCTTCGGCGTGTATCTTTTTGCCCACGGTCGCCTTTTAAACGAGTTAATAAAGCTGTTTTTAAGTCATTAAAAATCGTAATTAACTTACCGTTTTCTAATGACAGTTCGATCATACTTTGCTGATAGCTGGCAGGAGTCATATCTACATCAAACAAATTTGATTTTGCAAAGAGAAAATCGCCTAGGGATGCATAAGACGCGGCCAGTTTGTCTTGTAGTTGTCTAACCGGAAATAGTAAAAAACTAATAGTTGCAATTAAGCCATACCATGCAGCACCTGCAACTAAAAGGGTAGGTTGAATATACCAGTGATCGAAGAGATGAACACCTAGCATGGTATAGACTGAAACAACTAAACAACCATAAGAGATGGTTGCGTAACGACGTCCTAATGAGCCTAGTAAAATCCAGCCAATACACGAAGCAATCAATCCCAAAGCAAAAGCCATTGGGTAGGGGAAAAGTAATTGTACGGAAGCTGCGGTAATGAAGAACCCAATATAAGTATAAATCAGGTTCATGATTCGTACTGAAAAGCGATCATCAATATCGCTTAAACCGGCTGCAACCACACCTAAAGTAAGTGGAATTGTTGCTAATTGATAGCCCAGAAAATAAGGCACGAAAGCAGTTCCTGAAAAGGCTATCAGCATTCGCACGTTATACATAAATGTGGTGTTATAAGTCGCTCTTTTTAGGCGTTTAAACCAAGATTTCAAAGGAAGTCCTTGCTGATCAACCTGAGGATAAAGGATTTGTGTATTTCTACACCAATGTTGCACAAATCATACGATAGACAGTGTAAGCTTGTCTGTATGCAAATGATTGAAAAATGAAATATCGTTATGTCTGAACAAACAGCCCAGCGTCAATACTCTATTGGCTGGATTATGTTGCTCGCTTTACTTACGGCTTTAGGGCCATTATCCATCGATATGTACTTACCTGCTTTGCCACAAATGGCGCATGATTTTGGGGTAAGTACACAAATGGTGGCCAATACACTACCAGCTTACTTTTTTGGTTTAGCTGTTGGGCAGTTGGTTTATGGTCCTCTAAGCGACCGGATTGGTAGAAAAAAACCACTTTATTTTGGTCTCGCACTTTATGCAGTCGCAAGCTTATTTTGTGTATTGGCTACAAATGAATGGGGCTTGATTGCTGCTCGTATTTTGCAAGCGTTAGGTGGCTGTGTTGGTGTGGTTATGGCCCGTGCAGCAATACGCGATAGATTAGATGTTCAAGGCTCGGCACAAGCTTTTTCAAGCATGATGATTGTCATGGGGTTAGCACCTATTTTGGCACCTATGATTGGGGCATGGATTTTAATTTGGTTTCCGTGGCAAGCGATTTTTATTGCGCTTTCAATCGTGGGAGTCATATGCTGGCTATGCGTACATTTCTTTTTTAAAGAAACTTTGGCAATCGATAAAAGACTCAAGCTGTCACCATATCAAGTCGTTACCCTCTATGGGGCTATTTTCAAAGATGCGAGTTTCCGCTTACCTATGTTTGCAGGCTGTTTAACAGGGGCGGCGCTATTTTGTTATATCAGCTCAGCACCAGCAGTTTTTATGGATCAATACGGACTGAATCAGCAAGAGTTTGCTTATGCCTTTGGACTAAATGCTTTTGGCATTATGTTGATGTCATCTTTAAATAAGCATTTAACATCACGTGTTGAAATCACTAAACGGTTAAAGGCAGGTTCACTTGTACAAGTGACTGGAGCCATTATCGTATTTATTGCGGGTTTAATTCCTGCTGCGCCTTTATGGCTTGTTATGTTAGGGCTATTTTTAGCTATTTCAGGCATTGGTTTAACAGGACCAAATGCAATGGCACTTGCAATGTCCAAACAAGGTGCCCGCGCAGGAACAGCCAGTGCAATTATGGGAAGTATGCAATTCGCTTGTGGCCTCTTGGGTGGCGTACTGCTTAACTTCCTCATTTGGTCTGCATCGCTCAACATGGGCGTAATGATGGTGTTATTTACGCTGAGTGGGTTCGTTGTCGTTTTAAAAGCGGCGCAACAAGTAGAAACCAAGCCATTCTCATAGTTTTAAAAGAATGGCGACTTAGATTTTATTCGTCTAGAAAAACTGTGAAATTTTCGACAGGTTCTCTAGGTGTAATGAAGGTATTTACAATGTGATTAGGATCAGCATGACCTAACGCAATTGCACAAACTAGCTCTTCATCATCTGATGCACCCACGATATCTAAAACAATAGGGTGAAAATGGTTCCAAGCTGCTTGTGGGCATGTATCTAAACCTCGTGCCTTGGCAGCAACCATCACGTTTTGGATCATCATTGCGATATCCATTTTAGACCCGATTCCCATGGTTTTATTTACTGTAAAGAAAAGGCCGGCTGGTGCATCAAACAGTTTAAAGTTACGTAACTGTTGTTCAGCCATTTTTTCTTTTTCGCCCTTTTTAATTTCGAGTAGACCATAGAGCCCCCAACCATTTTCGCGGCGGCGGTCAATAAAAGGGGATATCCATTTTTCAGGGTAATAGGCAAAAGTTTCTTTATATTGTTCTGCAAGTTCCGGGTTTTTTGAAACTTCGATTTGTGCTGCACAGACACGTTCAACCATTTCATTACGCTTGTTGCCTGTTATTACATAGACTTTCCATGGTTGAGTATTTGTTCCAGAAGGTGCTCGACTTGCGACTTGTAATATATCTTTAATAACTCCTGACTCAATTGGAGTATTTAAAAAAGCGCGGACAGAATGTCGAGAAGTGATAGCTTCATCAACGAGACGAACTTGTTCCAGATTCATGAGATACTCCTATATCATTTTCTTAAATATTTCATACTTTATTGAAGCTTAATTTCATGTTTTGAAAGTACTTCATTTATAAGCACAAAATATTAGAAAAGAGATATTCTTACAGGTATGATAATTTAATTAGTTTAGACATATTGTCTGATTAATCATAATTCGAATATGCCACTTTAGATTTAAATAGACAAAATAGTGTGATTTTGTCGGTTATAAAAATAAAAGCATAACTGTGAGTGGGTGAAAAATATTCAATTGAAAAAAAGGTATAATATGTTTAAAAACAGTACAAAACGGATAGTTTTATATAAAATATGACCATTTTTTATATAAAATTTTAATGAAAAATATACACAAAACTTTAAATTTCTGCATAATACCGACTTTTTTACGCAGGTATGATTTCTCCATACTCACGTTAGGAAATAGTGGCTGCAAACAAAATCCCTTTACAAAAAGGATTTAGGTGCAGAAATGGAGAAATACACGAGGTATAGGAGCTTTACATGAGTCTACCACTCATCAACAAGCAGTTCATGAAACAAGGATTGGCGATTACCATTGCAACCATGAAAATGAACGTAACTCACGCAGCTACTGAGCCACAAAAAATACAACAGCTTAGTACAGATCTAAACGCACTCTTCTTTGATCATGGAGAAAAGGGCGCAGATAGTCGCGTTATGGCGATCGCTTGTTACAGTCTTTGAAATTTATATCCAGTTTAGACATTTGCTCAAAAGTATATGTAAATATGCTTATTGGCTTAAATCCAGATTTTGTATAATTCGCTTAATTGATGGGAATCATTAGACGAGTTTATTTAGCGGTGGTCATTTGTTAGTTTCCAAGTTTATAGCTGAGTCGATGCATACTGTTTTTCCAAAAGCGGAAATTTTCAGTAGTGCAATGATATTATTTTGTCTGAAGGTCGCTTTCTCTCATGCAACCTTCAAAGGCTTAGTGTTGGGCATGATGTTGCTTAAACTTGTGACGATAATTGCTATTCAATTGACATTAAAAGTTTTTTCTTGAATTTACTGAAAAGTCCCGGTTTCTAGGGGCTTTTTTGTTTATTGCAGTATTTTGGCATGTGCTTTTAGCACATTAGCAAGGAACGTAAGCGGACCGAGTATGAATGAACAACTCAATGCCACACTGATGTCGTGGGTAAAATTTTTTAATGACCCTTTATGGGACTTTTTGGTTATTTTCTTGCTGGCTGTAGGTGTTTTTTATACGGTCTTAACAGGAGCAGTGCAAATTCGCATGTTCTTGCAAAGTATCCGAGTGATGAAAAGCAGTCGTACAGAAGGCGAAGATGAGCATGGTCTTACACCTTTTCAGGCGTTTGTAACAGGCCTTGCGAGCCGTGTTGGGGTAGGTAATATTGCTGGTGTAGCAATTGCCATCGCAATTGGTGGTCCTGGTGCAGTGTTCTGGATGTGGGTAACAGCTGTTCTTGGTATGAGCTCTGCTTTTATTGAGTCTACGCTTGCTCAACTATTTAAAGTTCGAGATAGTAAGACTAAACAGTTCCGCGGTGGACCAGCCTACTATATTACTCAAGGTTTACGTAGTAAAACCTTTGGTGTGGTCTTCGCACTTGCATTGATCTTTACCTATGGTTTCGTATTCAACTCAGTTCAAATCAATGCGATTGCTAATGCATCATCACATGCTTGGGGTTGGGACAAAGCTAATTTTATTGCTCATTTAGGTGGCGTTGATCTAGAAATTTCATGGGTTGGCCTTGCTCTTGTAGTTTTAGTGGCATTGGCAATTTTTGGTGGTATTAAGCGTATCGCTAAATTTGCAGAGATGTTTGTACCTTTAAAAGCAGGTCTTTATCTATCTGTTGCTCTATATATTGCAATCAGTAACTATGCAATTTTGCCTGATATTTTAAAGTTGATTGTGACTGAAGCTTTCAATTTTAATTCTGCAGCAGGTGGTTTCTTTGGTGCGGCAGTGTCAATGGCAATGATGCAAGGGATTAAGCGTGGTTTATTCTCTAACGAAGCTGGTATGGGTTCTGCACCAAACGCAGCGGCTGCATCTGATGTAAAACATCCTGTAAACCAAGGTTTGGTACAAATGCTCGGTGTATTTGTAGATACTTTTATTGTATGTACAAGTACTGCAATCATCATTTTGGTTTCTGGCGTTTACCAAGATGCAGGTTTTGTCGGTGTTGAATTAACACAACGTGCCTTAGAAACTCAAGTTGGGCATTGGGGATCGGACTTCCTTGCAGTTCTATTATTCTTATTCTGTTATTCAGCTGTACTAGGTAACTATGCCTATGCAGAAGGTAATGTACAGTTTATTAATAACAATCCGAAAGTAATGTTCATCTTCCGTATTTTTGTATTGGTGATGGTGTACTTCGGTGCAATTGGTAGTGTTCCACTCGTTTGGTCTATGGCTGACTTGTTTATGGGTATCATGGCAACTATTAACTTAATTGCAATTTTACTGTTAACGCCGATGGCACGCACATTGTTGAAAGATTACCGTGAACAATTGAAAAAAGGCATTAAAGAGCCTGAGTTTAAAATTGATAAGTATCCAGAATTGAAGAAAAAAGTTGATTCAGATATCTGGTAAGTTAAAAAAGGCCTCTTATAAATAAGGGGCCTTTTTCATAGGGGTATAGATAAAATACTTGAGTCTAAATTTTAAACATGACAAATTAAATAAATTCGATACAGCTTTTCACAAGACTAGCAACTAAAATTGCAATCCGAACTTAAACCTCATAGTGCGAA
This sequence comes from Acinetobacter sp. GW821-FHT09D10, assembly GCF_059416285.1. Lineage (NCBI taxonomy): Bacteria > Pseudomonadati > Pseudomonadota > Gammaproteobacteria > Moraxellales > Moraxellaceae > Acinetobacter > Acinetobacter sp. GW821-FHT09D10. The sequence goes on along the minus strand of NZ_JBWKOW010000005.1, from coordinate 119,292 downwards.
GATAGGCCATGAAACAGCTTAAATTGTGGGTTCTCGGACTCTCTATGGTGTTGGCAGGCTGCCAGACCACTACACACTTATCTGCTGCTCTAAAACCGCAAACAGCGGAGGCTTATGCTCGTTCTGTCGATCAGCCATTTGCACGAATTAAAAAACAGCAAAAACGTCCAGTTGTTGCGCTCGTACTGGGTAGCGGTGGAGCACGAGGTTATGCTCATATAGGCGTCATTGAGGTTTTGGAACAACATGGTATTCGACCCGATTTTATTGTAGGTACCAGCGCCGGTAGTATTGTTGGAGCACTTTATGCAAGTGGTAAAAGCCCTTCTGAATTACGTGATACTGCATTAAAAATGAAAGCTGGCGATGTGCGAGATATTAGTATCGGGCTAAAAGGTTTTTTTGATGGCAAAAAAGTAGAAAACTACGTTAACGAGCAAGTAAACAACATGCCACTCGAAAAAATGAAAATCCCAATGTATGTGGTTGCAACTGAATTAAAGCATGGCACTAAAACTGTGTTTAACTATGGTAATACTGGGCAAGCTGTAAGGGCTTCGGCTTCAATTCCAAGTATGTTTGTACCAACTAAAATAGGTAAATCTGAATATGTCGATGGCGGTTTAGTGAGCCCTGTACCTGTTGAAGTCGCTCGCGATTTAGGTGCTGATGTCATTATTGCTGTTGATATTTTAGCTCAGCCTATTTACACAGAAACCTCGAATGTCTGGGGACTGTTTAACCAGAATATTAATATTATGCAAGGTCGTCTAGCGGCAGAAGAATTACAATATGCGGATGTTGTTATTCAACCGGATTTAAGAGAAAAAGCGCATATTTTTGATGTGAAAGGTCGTGAAGCTACTATGAAATCTGGCATAGATGCAGCTAATGCCAAACTTTCCGATATTCAATTTGCTATTGATGAAAAAATAGCTGAACAGAATATGTCTACTGAAGGGTTAAGTGCGCAAACTCAATAATTTAACGTTAATCTTTTGAAAATTAAATAAAAAGCCTGAGTAGGGCTTTTTTTTATGCGAGTTTAAATCCTTAATTTTTGGAATAAAAATTTTTGTATATTAGGTACATGTTGGATATGCTGAAAACTCTGGTGACCAATATAAAATATTGATGTCATTTTTAAAAAATAATTGATTTGTAATGTATTGAGGCTGACTAGATAAATGATACAGCAACAGGTTAAAAATGGGTTTCCAACATTAGATGATGTTCATGCTGCCGCGGAGCGTTTGGAAGGTTTAGTCGTAAAAACTCCTTTTGTTTTCTCAGAAACCATTTCTAAAACCTTAGGGGCTGAAATGTGGCTGAAATTTGAAAACTTACAATTTACAGCTTCTTTTAAAGAGCGTGGGGCACTAAATAAACTGCTGTGTTTATCTGACCAAGAAAAACAACATGGTGTTATTGCAGCTTCGGCAGGCAATCATGCGCAAGGCGTAGCGTATCATGCTCAGCGCACAGGGGTAACTGCGACCATCGTGATGCCGAAATCTACGCCTAATGTAAAAGTACAGCGAGTGCGTGAATATGGGGCACGAGTGATTTTACATGGACAAGATTTTTCTGAAGCCGCTGCTGAAATGCACCGTGTTGCACAAGAAGAATCTTTAACGATTATCCATCCATTCGATGATGCAGAAATTATTGCAGGTCAAGGAACCATTGCGCTTGAAATGCTTGCAGCTGTACCTGATCTAGACATTTTAGTTGTGCCAATTGGAGGGGGCGGCCTAATTTCAGGTATTGCGATTGCTGCCAAAGCCATAAATCCAAAGATTAAAATTATTGGGGTGCAATCAGTTGTATACCCAAGTATGGCAAAACTACTGTGCAATTATCAGCATGCTGTTTCAATGGGTTCGACCGTTGCTGAAGGTATTGCGGTGAAAACTCCGGGTGAGCTTACAACTCAAGTTGCTAAAGAATATGTCGACGATATTGTGGTTGTCACCGAAGACATGATTGAAGAGGCAATTGCGCTGTTACTCAATATTGAAAAAACGGTGTGTGAAGGGGCAGGTGCAACAGGTATTGCTGCAATTATGTCTCGTCCTGATCTATTTTTAGGCCATAAATTGGGTGTAGTGCTGTCTGGTGGCAATATTGATACACGCGTTATGGTCTCCGTATTGCAACGTCATTTAACGCGTACAGGCCGTATGGTCCGTATTCGTGTTGAATTACCAGATAATCCGGGTGCTTTAGCTCGTTTAACAGCAATTATTGCTGAGCAAGGCGGTAATATTTATGAACTTCGTCATGAGCGATTCGCGGCTACAAGTCGTGCAAAAGAAAGTGCCGTGAGTGTTGACGTTGAGCTTAAAAGCGCTTCAGACCTAGATTTGCTCATTCAGGCAATGCAGTTGGAAGGCTATATTGTTCGTAAAGAAGAGATTTAATCTCTGAATTGCTGTGTTATAAAAGCCGTATATGGCTCTATTGAGGGTCATATACAAGGCAATTTAAATGGATTAAATTGCTCAAAAGGGATGAATTTACAAAAAAACGATCAAATCCTTCAATGAAACGAGAAAAACTGACAATTCTCTAAACTTTACCCTTCACAATTTTAAGGTTTAGGTTTTAGTATTCTTCTCATTGTAAATTTGAAGAAATATAAGGATATCCGCGCTCAATGTTCAAATCATTTTTTCCATCACCACGGTATTTTTTTATATCTGCGGTTATTTGGCTCGCGTTAAATATGGTGCTCTGGTACACAGGCGGAGATCACTGCGGTGAGTATCTAGGCTTTCCTCATGGTTATGCTGAAGCTGAATTACCAGTTGGTGTAAACCGTTTTTGGTCACCTGCTTTTTTATGGTTTTATCTTTGGTTTTTAGTTTCTACCGCTCTCTTTGCTGGCTTTTGGAAAATTATTTCCAATAATCCATGGCAGCGTTGGTCTATATGGGGCTCGGCATTTATTTTGTTTAATATCTGGTTTGGAGTTCAGGTCAGTGTTGCGATTAATGCTTGGTATGTACCATTTTGGGATTTAATTCAAAAAATGCTTTCAGATGGTGGTGGAGATCTCTCGGCACTATATAGTGAGACTTTGGTTTTTCTTTATATTGCTATGGTTGCTGTGACTCTTGCTGTAATTAATGCTTTTTTCACAAGCCATTATGTATTCCGTTGGCGTACAGCAATGAATGAATACTATACAGAGCATTGGGAAAAGCTACGTCATGTTGAAGGTGCTTCACAGCGTGTGCAAGAAGACACCATGCGTTTTGCAACGATTATGGAAGATTTAGGTGTTGAACTGGTAAAAGCTGTCATGATTTTAATTGCGTTTTTACCTATTTTATTTCAATTGTCTAAACATGTTCCTGTTTTACCCATCGTTGGTGAACTAGAACATTCCTTAGTATGGGCAGCAATTGTATGGGCCGCTTTTGGTACAGTTTTATTAATGGTAGTAGGTATTAAATTACCAGGCCTTCAATTTAATAATCAGAAAGTAGAAGCAGCGTATCGTAAAGAACTCGTTTATGGCGAAGACCATGCAGACCGCGCAAGACCAGCTACTTTAAAAGAGCTTTTTAGTAGAGTCCGTAAAAACTACTTCCGACTCTATTTTCATTATGCTTACTTTAACTTAGTCGCTACATGGTATAAGCAGTTAGATATTTTATATAGTCTAGTTGTTTTGTTCCCTGCTATTGCAAGTGGGAAAATGACTTTAGGTTTAATTAACCAAATTGGTGGTGTATTCGATAAGGTTCGTGAATCATTCCAATACTTAATTAGTTCATGGAAAACAATTATTGAATTACTTTCGATTTATAAGCGTTTAAAAGCCTTTGAATCGATATTACACAAATAAAAGAAAGCCCGCGAAAGCGGGTTTTTTTATGAGTTTGGATTTAATGAGTTGTGTTATAAAAGTTGAGAATAGGGCCAACTAAAGACTGTTGCGATTTATCTAAGGTCACTTGAATCTCTTTATAGTTAAACGTGTCTTCATTGTAATATTTAGCAATGCCATGTGTTTTATTATTGAGTTGAGGAATTTGATAACTAAAAAAAGCTATTTTCTTAGAGGGATGAACAGTATTGATCAGTTTTTTAGGGTCTTTATATCCACCAAACTCATTTTCAATACTTTCTTTTAACAGTTCTGGAAAATAGAGCGTTGCATTTGGCAATCCACATCCAACACAAAATGAAGAATCATAAAGTTCTATCGCTTGTTTTTGATCTGGACTTATTATTAGAGCAAAACCACTACCGTTGGCACCTGCATTTGCTTGCACATCTTGCCAATTTCTAGGCACAAGCACTAACCCTATTTCCGGTAATGCAAGAAGCTTAAGCTGCTTGGCATGTTGAGCATCAAGCTTAAAATTAAAGCGGCAATTTTTTAGTGTGCATTTTTCAAAATCTTTAAGCAAACCATCATCTGTTGGGCTCAGTGCAGTAACACCATAAAATGGCACGGTAATACCATTTAAAAATTTTGCTTCTCCGAGAGCGTAGAACTGGTTATCTGCTTTTCGGGTTGCAGCAGAGCTATAAAACTTTGGGAAATGGGGCGTAAAGCTTTTTACTTCGGCATGTGTAATTGAAACTGTACTCACTAACGCGACACATAGTAAAAAATATAGTTTTTTCATTTTTAAAAAGTAATCATTTAAATTTTCTATCAACCTAGCATATTCTTTTAAACTAGACGGTAACCCAAAATTTTATACTGTTTTTAACTTAATAATAAAAACAGATCTATAGAGACATGAAAAAATGAAAAAAATGCTTTCAATTTGCTGTTTATCAGCCATGAGTTCTTATGGCTTTGCTCAAGACATAAAAGGCATTTCATTTTCACACCAAGAGTGGGAAATTTCTTGCAGTAATACGGGAACATGTAAGGCGGCAGGTTATCAAAATGAAGAAAATGGTGATAATCCAGCGTCGCTGCTATTAGTACGTAAAGCAGGCCCAAAGCAAGCTGTACAAGCTGAATTTGCTTTATCAGACTATGAGCAAAGCTTGCCTGCAAGTCAGCTTAAAAATATCCACTTTTATATGAATGGCAAAGATTTAGGCACTGTCACTGTGGATGGTGTCGAGCTGCCATTAATGGGGAAACTGAATAACTCACAGGTCAACGCTTTACTCCAGCAGTCAAAGCAGAAAACTGAAATTATATTTAAAAATACACAGCATGAATGGACGATTTCCGATGCAGGAATGACTGCTGTGTTGCTAAAACTGGATGATTTTCAGAAGCGTATCGGAACTGTTGGTGCTTTGGTCAAAAAAGGGCCTGCTAATGAATCAAAAGTGTTGGCAGCCCAACCCAAATTAATTGTAAAGCATGTCAAAACAGCGGCTAAACCATATTTGACGTTGCAACCAAAAAGTAAGTCGTATCAATCTGTTTATCATAGTTTAATGTCAGCTCAATCGAACCCAAAAGAAGAAGGATTTTGTGAAGGAATCTATGGTAGTAGCGATGGAGCTGAACCGCAGGAAATTGAACTTTATAAACTGACCAATAAGAAAGTTCTGGCAACTACCCTATGTTGGAGAGGTGCCTATAATGAAGGGTATGGTGCTTGGGTACTTGATGAGTCTTTTTCTGGTAAAGCAACATTTGTAACTGAGACAGCATCGGATTTTGATAGAGGTATGATTAGTAGTGCTCAAAAGGGAAGAGGTGTTGGAGATTGCTGGGCGAGTGAAGAATGGGTGTGGGATGGTCAAAAGTTTGTACATACGAAAGATATGTGGACAGGCATGTGCAAAGGCTTGGCAGCAGGGGGCGTGTGGGAGCTTGATAAAATTGAGTCTATTGTCAAATAGCTTAGTGGTCGACTAAAAATATCTTTAGGAAAAGAATAAATGATTAAAAGGAAAATAGAGATAGCTTTCTTGGTTTTAGCTGCAATGTTTGCTTGTTTTGCCAATCCTGCTTTTGCTGCACCTTTAGATATTTTAGAGTTTAAAAAAGATCAATTGTCCCAAACTGAACAGAAACAATTATGTGAGAAAATAAGAGATTTATGTCTGCAAGGCGTGCAATGGCGTAGCCTAAAAACTCCAGACCAGAATTTATGGATATTATCGAGTCGTAATGATATCGCACAGTTTAAACCTACATCTACGGGTTTTAAATTGGTCAGGAAATGGAATATTGTGACAATAGCAAGCGAAGATGATCTTCATAAACAATATATATTTCCCAAGCTTTTTCCACTCACTCAACAGCGTTATGCAATTGCAATAATTGATCAGTTTTCTGAAATGTATTCAGGAGGTGGTGCAAATATTGAACGGGCTAACTTTTATGAGTTACAGGAATCAGGCAATGAACGTCCCTTTATTAAAAATTATCCATTTAGTTTTAGTCGGATGATCAGAGCCTGTTTTTCTGAGCAAGACTATGAAAGTTCCAAAGGAAATTGTCATGATGAGGATTCTTTAAGTCTGGATATTCGTCCAATCAAACCGTTAGTGTGGCAATTTCGCTATCGTTATAGTTTAGGCGTATCACCTGCATCAGATTCAGGTGGGAAATCATATAAGGGCAGTAGAAACTTAAATATTGACTTAAATAAAGCACCAGAACAGCCAAATATTCCTGAAACATGGAATTATGCTGGAATGGGTTAAGGATTAAATCAGTTGATAAATTTGAAGAAGTAGACGATTTACAGAGTCATAACAGGTAACTCCACTCGCTCTGTGATACAAAGAACAGATTGTTTATTGGAGCTAGACCTATGTCACGTCATGTTTATGCGATTGCCCGCCGTAAGTTTTCACATTTGAGCCGTTCAGTTTGTATGGCTGTTGCTGTACTGGGTACAACACAAATTGCGATGGCTGGCCCAACGGTCGATCAGTTGAGTGACTGTTTAGTTAAGGCCACGACTACTTCTGACAAGACTACTGTACTTCAATGGACATTCACGGCTTTAGCGGCTCATCCAGACTTAAAAGCATTTAGTAATGTAACACCTGAGCAAAAAGATCAGTTAGACCAAAAACTGGCACAGGTTTTACAACGTATAATCGTAGAGCAATGTTCTACCCAAACTAAAGCTGTGATTCAAGCGGAAGGTGTTAAGGCGGTTGGAGAGGCTTTTCAGCAGTTAGGTCAAAGTGCTGGTGAAGATATTGTGAAAGACCCCGCAGTTAAACAGCAGTTGCAGGGCACATTGCGTTATATCGACTTAAATAAATTAGTGACAACATTTTTAACCCCAGAGATTTGGAATAAGTTGGGAATTACGAGATAGTAATTTAGCTTTCTGCTTCTCAAATAAATGAATGTAACCTGCTGTTAGACGAAATGGGTTTCTAACTAACAGCAGGTTTTATTTTTAGTGGCTTTAATGGTAATACCTACTTAAATACTAATCGTCGCACCTAAAACTTTTACAAACTGCGCTAACCAAGCTGGATGCGCAGGCCAAGCAGGCGCAGTCACTAAATGACCATCTGTAACAGCTTCGGTCACGGCAATATCTGCGTATTGTCCCCCAGCTAATTTTACTTCGGCAGCACATGCTGGGTAAGCAGAACACAAGCGGTCTTTTAGTACATCTGCCGCAGCAAGTAACTGAGCGCCATGACATACGGCTGCAATTGGTTTTTTCACTCGATCAAACTCACGCACAATTTCGATAACACGTTCATTCATGCGTAAATATTCTGGTGCACGACCACCCGGAATGACTAAACCTACATAGTCTTCAGTATTAACTGCATCAAAATCATAGTTAATGGCAAAATTGTGACCGCGTTTTTCGCTATAGGTTTGGTCACCTTCAAAGTCATGAATAGCAGTAGCAATATGGTCGCCGTTTTTTTTATTTGGGCAAACAGCATGCACGGTATAACCTAAACCAGTTAAAAACTGGAAAGGGACCATGGTTTCATAATCTTCAGCATAGTCGCCGACCAACATTAAAATCTTTTTAGACATGTTTTATTTCTCTTTTTAAAATATAAGTTATCTGAAGTTTTAATTTAAATTACCATAGTCGCTATGCGATTTTTTAGTAAAAAGCGCATTCTTTAGTCGAAGGGTACTTCATGAGTGATATGAAAAACCTCCAGATAAATCGAGGCTGCTTAAACTTCCTTAGGTCTTTTCTTATAACTGGCAAGCTTTACCCTGATATTCATAACGGTTTACGACGTATTCTTGACCATTCCATCGATAAATAGCAAAACAGAAACCTGGGCCTCCATTGTCAATATCAGGCCAGCCATCTTTACCTTTGGTTTTCAAAAAGGTGGGTATGCCAGAGTTACTAAATAATTGTTTCCATTTTCCGTCTTTTTGCTGTGAAACGATATAGTAGCCAACCCCAGTATTGCCATAACACATGCTGCTACTATCTTGAATAACGGCATCTTTACGCCCATCACCATTCAAATCTTTATAAATGATAATTTCACCAATATCACAATTGCCTTCCCATACATGTTTTGTTTTTGCAAAGCCTGCTGCTTTAAAAATAGGTGCTACCTCGCTCTTTGGAACTTGAGCAGCTTGAGCAAAAATTGTCGAGTTTATTAACAATAAAGAAGTCGTAATAAGTAATCTATTTGTCATGGTTAACCTGTTGAGTATAGTTTTAGCTTAAAAATTTATTGTGGATTCATTAAGTTTATAAAATAGATAAAAACCCGCTCTAAAGCGGGTTTTCTTTTGAAGTGAGATCAGTTTAACCAATCAATTTTTTCATTAATTCATTGACTTGAGTAGGGTTAGCTTTACCCTTAGATGCTTTCATGACTTGGCCTACAAGACCGTTAAAGGCTTTTTCTTTACCAGACTTGTACTCTTCAACCATTTTTTCATTGGCTGCAAGTACTTCTTTAATGATTGCTTCAATCGCACCAGTGTCAGTTTCTTGCTTTAAGCCTTTTTCCGCAATAATGTCATCGGCAGATTTACCTTCCGATTCCCACATAAAGCCAAAGACTTGTTTTGCAATCTTACCGCTTATGGTGTTATCAACAATACGTGCAATCATGCCACCAAGCTGTTCAGCAGAAACAGGAGAGTCAGCCAAATCTAGGTTTGCTTTGTTTAATGCGCCTGAGAATTCGCCCATTACCCAGTTTGCCGATACTTTACCTTGTGCAGCACCGCCCGCAGCAGCCACAACAGCTTCAAAGAAGTCTGCCATTTCGCGTGAAAGCGTAAGTACATGTGCATCGTATTCAGTTACACCAAAGTCTGCGATAAAGCGGGCACGGCGTGCAGCAGGTAGCTCTGGAAGCGCAGCACGAGCAGCTTCAATTTGCTCATCTGCAATAATGACTGGTAACAAATCAGGATCTGGGAAGTAACGGTAGTCATTCGCTTCTTCTTTAGAACGCATTGAACGCGTTTCCATTTTATTTGGATCGAACAAGCGTGTTTCTTGGTCGATACTTCCGCCGTATTCCAAAATTTCCATTTGGCGTTCAATTTCAACATTGATCGCTTGCTCGATGAAACGGAATGAGTTGAGATTTTTCAGCTCACAGCGTGTACCAAATGGTTGTCCCGGACGACGTAAAGACACGTTACAGTCCGCACGGAATGAACCTTCCGCCATGTTACCGTCGGAAATACCTAACCAGCGCACAAGTGTATGAATTGATTTGATATATGCCACAGCTTCTTCAACTGAACGCATATCTGGTTCAGACACGATTTCAAGCAACGGTGTACCAGCACGGTTTAAGTCAATGCCAGACATGCCTTCAAATTGGTCGTGTACAGATTTACCTGCATCTTCTTCAAGGTGAGCACGAGTTACGCCAATGCGTTTTGTTGTGCCATCTTCAAGTTGGATATCAATGTGGCCTAAGCCGACAATTGGATTATCCATCTGGCTAATTTGGTAGCCTTTTGGCGAGTCAGGGTAGAAGTAGTTTTTACGTGCAAACACAGATGCTTGGTCGATGTATGCATCGATACCTAAACCAAAGCGAATTGCAAGATCAACCACTTTCTCATTCAAAACAGGGAGTACACCTGGCATTGCCAAGTCTACAAGGCTTGCTTGTGTATTCGGGTCTTGACCAAATTCAGTCGATGAACCAGAGAAAATTTTAGAATTGGTTGCAAGCTGAGTGTGAATCTCGATACCAATAACGACTTCCCAACCGTCAATTAATTTCAACTTTTGAGCTTCAGCCATTATGCATTCTCCTCAGCAATTGCCGCACGTTTGGTATGCCAGTCAGTGTTTTGTTGGTATTGATGAACAATCGACAACAATTGTGATTCTGACCAGTAGTTGCCAATCAATTGTAAGCCGACAGGCAAGCTGTCTTTGTCAAAACCAACAGGAGCATTAATCGCTGGTAAGCCTGCTAAGTTCACTGCAAGTGTATAGATATCGCCTAAATACATTTCAGTTGGACTTAAGTTTGCACCAATTTTATAAGCAGTCGTTGGTGCAGAAGGTGCAGCAATCACGTCTACATTTTCAAATGCTTTTAAGAAGTCTTGTTGAATTAAACGACGAACTTTTTGTGCTTTCACATAGTAAGCATCGTAATAACCCGCAGAAAGAGCATAAGTACCAATTAAGATACGACGTTGAACTTCTGGACCAAAACCTTCTGAACGTGAACGTTTGTAAAGATCCATTAAGTCAGCTGGGTTTTCACAGCGGTGGCCGTAACGAACACCGTCATAACGAGACAAATTAGAAGATGCCTCTGCTGGCGCGATGAGGTAATACGTTGGAACATAGGCCTCAGTCATATTGAGATCAATCTCAACAAGCGTTGCGCCCATTTCTTCAAGCTTTTTCAAAGACTCTTCAACGCGTGCTTTTACGTCAGCATCTAAACCAACAACGTTGAAGTACTGTTTAGGAATACCAATGCGTAAGCCTTTTACAGATGTATTGCTTAAGTTTGCCACGTAGTCATCGACTTCTTTTTTAACAGAAGTTGAGTCTTTAGCATCGTGACCTGCAATTACATTCATGAGGTAAGCACAATCTTCAGCAGAACGTGCCATTGGACCTGCTTGGTCAAGTGATGATGCGTATGCAATGATCCCGAAACGAGATACACGACCATAGGTTGGTTTTAAGCCTGTTAAGCCACAGAAAGAGGCAGGTTGGCGAATTGAACCACCAGTATCAGTACCAGTAGCAAAAGGCGCTAAATCAGCTGCTACAGCCGCAGCAGAACCACCTGATGAACCACCGGGAACATGATCAAGTGCCCATGGGTTACTGGTTGCGCCAACATATGAGCTTTCAGAAGTTGAGCCCATCGCAAACTCGTCCATGTTCACTTTACCTAAAGTGACAAGACCAGCTGCTTTAGTTTTTTCAACAACAGTTGCATCGTAAGGAGAGATGAAGTTGTCGAGAATTTTTGAACCAGCAGTCGTTTTAATGCCTTTGGTACAAAAAATATCTTTGTGTGCCAGAGGAATACCCGTTAGAGCAGTTGCATTGCCTATTTTTAATGCAGCATCGGCAGCATCAGCTTCTACAAGCGCTTGTTCAGGTGTAACCGTCACATAGCTTTTAACTTGTGAATCGAGTTTCGCAATACGTTTTAAATAGTGTTCAGTCAGTTCGCGAGATGAAAACTTCGCTTGGCTTAAGCCCTCAGCAAGTTCACGAATTGATAAGCGATGTAAATCAGTCATGAGTAAAATTTCTTTACATTCAAAATAGGGAAGATGGGTTAATTGAGTAAAAGTTATTCAATCACGCGAGGAACAAGATACAAACCATCTTGAGTTGCTGGTGCAACTGCTTGGTACTCATCTCGATGATTGCTTTCAGTTACCACATCAGCACGTAAAGGTTGAGGATTATCAAAAGGACTCTTTAAAGGTTCTACGCCTTCAGTATCAATGCCTTTTAAGGTTTCCATCATGCCTAAAATTTTATTTAGACTTTGAGCATATTCAGCAGATTGCGTATCATTGAGCGACAATCGAGCAAGATTGGCGATTGCTGAAACTGTTTGTGCATTTAAATCTGCTGAATGCTGTGCATCCGATGTAGACATAACATCACCTAATCAGTATTAAAAATTTTCAAAATATCGTGCGTTATAATAAGCGATTGACTTGTTCAAATCATCACATTTAGTTTAAAGTTGCCACCTTGCATCCACATGAAAGTTTAACTGAGAACGAACCGTGATTCTAAAACGACTAATTGGCTTGTTTTCGCCGGATCTAGCCATTGATTTAGGTACAGCAAATACACTTATTTATGCACCAGGCCGCGGCATTATATTAAATGAACCAACAGTTGTGGCAATTCGTCACAGTGGTTCACAAAAAATTGTTGCTGCAGTAGGGCTGGACGCGAAACAAATGTTAGGCCGTACACCTGCGAATATTTCTGCAATTCGTCCAATGAAAGACGGTGTAATTGCGGATTTTGAAGTGACTGAAACCATGTTAAATCAGTTTATTGGTAAAGTTCACGAAAAACGTTTGTTCCCACCTGCACCTCGTGTGGTTGTATGTGTACCATGTAAATCGACTTTGGTCGAGCGTCGTGCTATTCGTGAAGCTGTATTTAATGCTGGTGCACGTGATGTTCGTCTTATTGAAGAGCCTATGGCTGCTGCAATTGGCGCAGGTATGCCAGTTGAACAGGCGTGTGGTTCTATGGTTGTGGATGTTGGTGGTGGTACAACAGAAATTGCAATTATTTCATTGCAAGGTTGTGTCTATGCTGACTCTTTACGCATCGGTGGTGATGTTTTTGATGAACAAATCATCAATTATGTTCGTAAAGCTCATGGTTGCGTGATTGGTGAAACCACAGCAGAAATTATTAAAAAAGAAGTAGGTATGGCTGTTTCTGATGGTACAACATTAGAAATCGAAGTACGTGGGCGTAACCTTGCAGAAGGCGTACCTCGTGCGATTACTGTAACTTCTGACGAAATTACTCAAGCAATCTCTGATCCGTTACAAAACATTGTAAGCGCAGTAAAATCAGCACTTGAACAAACTCCTCCAGAGCTTTCTTCTGATATCGCCGAGCGTGGTATTGTGTTGACAGGTGGTGGTGCATTGCTTCGTAACCTCGATAAGTTATTAGCTCAAGAAACTGGTTTACCAGTTGTGGTTGCTGAAGATCCTCTTACTTGTGTTACCCGTGGTGGTGGTAAAGTATTAGAATTCTTTGACAATCCGAACCATGACATGCTTTTTGTTGGTTAAGTTTAAGGATTAGGCGGTGCAACCGAATATTTTTTCAAGACAGCCGCCATCTTTCCGCTCGTTTATTATTGCGGTCATTACATGCTTGGTTGTGCTATTTTTTGATTGGCGCATGCCGTATGTGATTCAGCCAGCAAGGGATGTCTTGTACGCTGCATATAACCCAATTTATGCATTGGCCAGTTATCCAGTACTGTCGAGAGAATGGCTGAATCAACAAACAAAATCTGAAGCACAACTGCGTCGTGAAAATACTGCGATGCAGGCTGAGCTTTTACAAGCTCAAGTCCGCTTACAGAAACTTTCTGAACTATCTGCTGAAAACACCCGTTTGCGAGGTCTCCTTGATACACCATTAATTATTGATGGACGTATGGAAATTGCCGAAGTGATCGGGACAGATGCAGACCCATTACGTCATATCATCATTATTAACCGTGGCTCTATGGACCATTTAAAGGTCGGTCAAACGGTTCTGGATGATAAGGGGATCATGGGGCAGATTATTAATGTATATCCTCATAGCTCACGTGTAATGTTGTTATCAGATAAAGAACACTCACTTTCGGTCCGTCTTGAACGCACTGGAATGCGGGCAATTGTTTCTGGTACAGGTGATTTGGGCCGTTTGAAAATGGAATATGTTCCGACTAGTGCAAATATTCAAGTGGGCGATAAAGTGTTTAGCTCAGGTTTGGGTGAACACTTCCCAGCAGGTTATGCAGTAGGTACGGTTGCCAAAATCAAACGTCATAACTCAGGTGAGTTTGCGGAAATTGATGTAACACCAGCAGCACAATTAGCAACAGGACACCATGTAGTTGTACTTTTTTCGGATTCATTAGCAAAGGAGCAGCCATATGCCAATCGCTAAACTGAAACGAGAAAAGCGCAAAGATCCATTATGGGGGATTATTATCTCCGTTATCGTGGGTTCTGTGCTCATGGTTTACCCGCTGTCCTACGATATTTCAGGTTGGCGCCCATTATTCATGTTGATGATTATGCTGTTTTGGGTGGTATGTCAGCCAACGTGGTGTGGGGTCTGGTTTGCATTTGGAATGGGGATTTTTACAGACTTATTGCTTGATGCACCTTTAGGTCTCAATGCCTTAAGCTTTGTAATTATGACTTTTCTTACCCGTTTTTTAATTCGTGAACGTCGTATTTTAACCTTTGGTAATTTATGGACGATTGCAACTCTGGTCATTATTGCTCATTTAGCGTTTATGTGGGTAACCCAGACTATGGGTGGAATTCATTTTTCGATTGCTAGACACTGGCAACCATTAATGACAAGTATCATCACTTGGCCAATCGTCTATTATTGTTTGGCAAAATGGCGAATATAGTTTTAGCATCTAGCTCTCCTCGTCGGAAGGAATTGTTGCAACAACTGGGTTTGGATTTTGAAATCTATAGCCCTGATATTGACGAATCTGTTCATAATGATGAACTTGTTCATCATTATGTTGAACGTTTAGCTAGAGAAAAAGCGCAAACTGTATTAAAACTTTTTCCAGACGCAATTGTTATTGCTGCCGATACAAGTCTAGGGCTGGATGGCCAAATAGTGGGTAAGCCTGAATCGAAAAGCCATGCTTTTGAAATATGGAAACAATTATCTGGGCGTTGGCATGACGTGTTTTCTGGAATATGTGTTGCTACTCAACAACAAATGTTGAGTCAGGTTGTACAGACACAAGTCGAGTTCCAAGATCTGACTACGCAAGATATGGAAGATTATTGGACCACAGGAGAGCCTGTTGGGAAAGCCGGTGGATATGCAATTCAAGGGATTGCTTCTCAATATATTCCCCAAATTCAAGGAAGTTATAGTAATGTGGTAGGACTTCCTTTATACGAATTTGCACAGTTATTAAAAAGAGTAAAGACATAAGGGGTTGTTATCATTCTTAATTGAATAGCATTGTCGATGAACACTAGACAAAGTTAAAGTTAACAGCTTCTCTGACTCTTTAATAAAAATTTTATAATGCTTTGAGTTTATGTATGTCAGAAGAATTACTTATTAATGTCACGCCTATGGAGTGTCGGGTGGCATTAATCGAAAATGGAACTGTTAATGAGCTGTATGTCGAGCGTACAGTCAAGCGCGGTCTAGTCGGCAATATTTACAAGGGTAAAGTCGTGCGAGTGCTTCCGGGCATGCAAGCTGCTTTTGTTGATATCGGTTTATCCCGAACAGCCTTTTTACATATCAATGATATGGTTTGGCCTCGTTCACAACCCACCCCAAACGTTTTTGAACTCTTACATCCCGGTCAAACCCTGACCGTTCAAGTCATGAAAGATATGTTAGGAACGAAAGGGGCACGTCTGAGTACAGATCTCTCAATTCCTTCTCGTTATTTGGTTCTCATGCCATATGGTAACCATATTGGCGTATCGCAGCGTATTGAGTCCGAAGAAGAGCGAGAGCGACTACGTAATATTATCGAAAGTATTCAATCTGAACATAATCTGCCGGGTAGCGTGATTGTACGTACGGCTGCCGAAGGTGTGGATGAGGCAGAAATTGCACGTGATATGTGCTATCTGAGTAAATTATGGGAATACATTCAACGTAAGCAGATTGATGTTGCAGTTCCTTCCTTAATTTTTGAAGAGCTTCCATTACCTCAGCGCATTATTCGAGATTTAGCAAGCGAAGAGACTGCAAAGATCTATGTCGATTCGAGAGAAATTCATGCCAAGCTTCTTGAGTTTGTTGAAGAATTTGTTCCGAATATGCAAAGTCGACTCATTCATTATCCGGGTGAGCGACCGCTATTTGATCTCTATAACGTCGAAGAAGATATCCAGAAAGCCCTTCAAACACGCGTTGCTTTGAAATCGGGTGGTTATCTAATGATCGACCAGACTGAAGCCATGACGACAATTGACGTTAATACTGGCTCATATGTTGGCGGTCGTAGTCTTGAAGACACCGTTTTTAAAACCAATATGGAAGCGACTCAAGTCATCGCACGTCAACTTAGACTGCGTAATTTGGGTGGCATTCTCATTATTGATTTTATTGACATGCAAGAGGCAACTCACCGTGAAGAGGTGATGCGTCAGTTTGAAAAAATGCTTGAACGCGATCACGCCAAGACCAAAATCACTCAGGTATCAGAACTTGGTCTGGTCGAAATGACTCGTAAACGAACACGGGAATCGTTAGAACATTTGCTGTGTGAGTCGTGTCCAACGTGTCAAGGACGTGGTTTTGTCAAAACAGCAGAGACAGTGTGTTACGAAATATTTCGTGAGATATTACGATATACCCGCGCATTTGAGTCAACGAGTGGCTTTACTGTTGTTGCTCATCCTTCTGTGATTGACCGATTATTAACAGCAGAAGCGCCCGCAGTGGCTGATTTAGAGCATTTTATTAACCGTGTGATTAAATTTCAGGTCGAAAATTTATATACGCAAGAGCAATACGATATCATTTTAAGTTAAAGTTGTAACAAGATATCGCTTAATCCTTGTTACAACTGAAATTTTACTTTCATTCATGAATTTTAAATACTACTTACATACAGTAGCCCTAGACGTTCTCCCTATTTAACGTCTTAGCAAACAATAAGAGGTATAACCCATGAATGTAAGTGAAAACTTAATTAGCAACGGTCTTAAACATGTTTTAGAAAGCACGCCAGTAAATAGCTGCTATATGTTGAATGACCAAGGTAAAGAAGTACCGATCACAACTGCAATGATTCGTTCAGTATGTCATCAGTTGCTTAACCAGTGCCGCACAATCAAAAAATAAGGGGCCAATTCAAAGCCCCTTAGTTTTCTCTAGCTAGCTGAATGATGTTTCAGTTGCTTCTCAGCAATAATTTCTTCAAAACGTTGAATCTCATCCTCTAAATGAGTCAAAAGGTTTTGCATTTTTGGCAAAGCATTTCGACAAGCCGTTAATCCAACTTCAAGCTTATCTAAATAACTGGTCATGGTAATATTTAAAGCTTGTCCATCCATGACAATCGAAGCAGGGTAGAGAGCGTCTAATTTCGCGCCATTCCAATAAAGTGGCTCACGTGGCCCTGGTACATTGGAAATCACTAAATTGAACGCCTGTCGCTTAGGAAGCATTCCTGACATGATGTTTAATCCTGCCGGACCATAAACAACCGCGCTATAGTTTAAAATTTCATTAGCAGTCATACGGCTAAAGCGTTGCTTTGAATTCTGCATGCTGCGACGAATAATTTCTAGACGTTCTAACGGTTGGTCTTTATGAGTCCCTAAATTTGCCAGAATCATAGTAATCCGGTTACTCATATCAGAATCATCTGTGCGCAATGAAGCTGGAACCATGGCAATAAGTGGCTTTTTAGGTAAGCTATTTTGACTAATCAAATATTCACGTAAAGCACCAGAACATACTGCTAGTACAACATCGTTAATTGTTACGCCTAATGCTTTTGAAATTTTTCTAAGGCGGCTCAATTCAAAGGATTGGGCAGCAAAACGACGTGAAGCACTTACTCTTTGGTTCAAAATCGAAACTGGCGCCTGAAAGGTAGAGACATAATCAGGATTTTTGCCCATTTCTTTAAATATAGTCTGAGATAACTCTTGCATTACTTTAGGAGCTATATCGAGTTGAGACTTAATGCCTCCTAAAATACTCTTAATTTTACTTGTACTTGGGGTAGGCACTTTTAGGCGTTTAGTTCTTTTGCTCTCAACACACCATAAAGGAACCACGTGTTTCTCTTCAGGTGTCTTTGAAAGTGATTTCTCAATCAAACGCATACCCGCAACGCCATCAACCATTGCATGATGGATTTTAAAATACATGGCAAAACGGTTGCCTTCGATTCCTTCAATAATGTCACAGGTCCAAAGCGGCTTGGCACGGTCAATTAATGAGCTGTGTTGCTGTGAAATATAAACCAGAAGTTCACGAATGCGCCCAGGATGAGGCAAAGCAATGTGGCGAAAGTGATGATCGATATCGAACTCTTCATCCTCATCCCAAAATAGACCATTTAAACGGTTATTGAAGGGAGGAATAGGAATGCTTTTTGAGCGTTTAATATCTTCTACTAAATCATGTACAAAGGTTTCAGGTGCATTTTCAGGAATTTCAAATAAAAATAATCCACCGACATGCATGGGTTGCTGTCTTTTTTCAAGTGACAGAAAAATGAAATCAATTGGGTGTAATGGACGCATAAATCATTGTGCCTCATGCATTTTTCTAAGAAGCCCTTATCTGAGCTCTTATTAGAATTATAGAACCGTAAAATTAAGTATATAGCGTTTAGAGTAGAGAAAATATGACTTTGTGTACGTAACATGACATAAAAAAAACCACTGATTTAGCAGTGGTTTTTTGATAACAAATTACTTTTTCATGTTGCCTGCATGTAATCCGCACTCTTTTTGAGTCGCTTCTTCCCACCACCAGCGTCCTTCACGCTCATGTTGGTTTGGTAAAACAGCTCGTGTACATGGTTCACAGCCAATAGAGACAAAACCACGTTCGTGTAGAGGATTATATGGAATTTCCATCATACGGATGTAACTCCATACTTCGACACTTGTCCAATTCGCTAGAGGGTTATATTTAATAAGTTGCTTATCTGGTCCAGAGAAGCCAGCATCAGCTTGTACTACTGGAATTTCTGTACGTGTGCCAGGACTTTGGTCTTTACGTTGACCTGTAATCCAGCCATCTAAGGTCGCAAGTTTTTTACGCAAAGGCTGAACTTTTCGAATACCGCAACATTCCTGATGCCCATCTGTAAAAAAGCTGAATAAACCTTTTTCGTTTACCATGTTTTGAACAGCTTCAGATTCAGGGAAACAAATTTCGATATTAATATTGTAATGTTTACGGACAGTTTCAATAAATTGATAAGTTTCAGCATGGAGGCGGCCAGTGTCGAGACTAAAGACACGGAAAGGCTTGCCTAAACGTGAAGCAATATCAATTAAGACAACATCTTCTGCTCCCGAAAAAGAAATTGCAATTTCACCTTGTTGGCTTAAGGCAAGTTGTAAAATTTCCCGAGGGCTTTTAGTTGCATATTCAGCAGCAAGAGCATCTACGATATCAATAGTCGGAATAACGGTCATGTGTGTTCCTGGCAAAAGGCTTGGGCGCATTGAGTTATGAAAAATATTCTAAAGGATAGTTGATAAACTGCTTAGCACTTTAATTTCGATCCTTATGAATAAAATTGATTTGATCAATAACAACGCAAAACTGAAAATCTTAATGGTATGATACAGCAATTTTTAACCAACGTTGGAAGCATTCATGGAAATCGTATGCCTAGATCTTGAAGGGGTTTTAGTTCCTGAAATCTGGATCAATTTCGCTAAAAAAACAGGGATTAAAGAACTCGAGGCTACAACTCGTGATATTCCGGATTATGATGTTTTAATGACTCAGCGTCTTAATATTTTAAAACAACACGGTCTAGGCTTAAATGATATTCAAGAAGTCATTGCTGAGATGGGGCCTTTACCAGGTGCAAAAGAATTTGTTGAATGGGTGAGCACTCATTTCCAACTCGTGATCTTGTCAGATACTTTTTATGAATTTGCGCATCCTTTAATGAAGCAATTGGGTTGGCCAACAATTTTCTGTCATAAGCTAGAGACAGATGAAGAAGGAATGATTACAGCTTATAAGCTACGTCAACCAGATCAAAAACGTGAGTCTGTTAAGGCACTACATGGCTTAAATTTCCGTGTAATCGCTGCTGGTGATTCTTATAATGATACAACGATGCTGGGCGAAGCTGACCATGGTTTCTTGTTTGATGCACCTGCAAACGTAATTGCTGAGTTCCCGCAATTTCCTGCAATTCACGGCTATGACGCATTAAAAGAAGCAATTCGTTCTGTTTCAAAGCGTAGTATCCCAGCTTAAATAGCAAGAATAAAAAAAGGCGCTTAAAGCGCCTTTTTATATGAATGAGTTTTGAAACTTAGAATTTATAACCAAGTTTTAAACCATAAGCGATTGCGTTGTTGTCAGAGAAGTCTGCAACATATTGATCAGTACCTGCTTGTGCGCCAGTTTGAGCTTTAGCATCACCCAACCAGTAATATTTTACACCGCCCGCAAGGAAGGTTTGTGGCGTAGGACTATATTGAAGGCCTAAACCTACGTTCCAATAACCTTCGGTTGGACCTAAAGTAGTTACAGGGTTACCTGCACCAGAGTCCCAACCTACTGAAACGTTACCAGCCCACTTGTCGGTAAGTTTACGGCCTACACCCGCATTAACAGACCATTGATCATCAGCATATTCAACTAAGTTGAAACCATTTGGACGCCCAACAAGTCCACCAATAGCTTCTGAAACTTTGCCAAATTTATAGGGTTGAATTGAAAAGTCTTTCCAGTTCACCCAGCGTACATTAGCAAATGCAACTGTATTTGCCATGATACCTGTTTGGAAATCAAGGTTTACAGATTGAGGGGTAGTAATTGTAGTTTTGCCTTCTGAATTAATGGCTTGAAGCTTAGATGCTGGAACATCTAAACCAGCGAGTACAGAAGTAAGACCAGGGAAATTTAATAAAGATAAATCTTCATTAATATTGGTTTTATGATCGATTTCAGAGCGATAAGTTAAAGATGCTTTAAGCGCAATCTCTGGAATTTGATAAGCTGCACCTGCTAACCAACCTACACCAGTGGTTTCTTTAATATTCGCATCGTAACCATTGTAAAGACTATAAGCTTGGCCACGTAAACTTACATTACCTTTAACTGTTTGTAATACAGGACCCGCATAGAAGTTAAAATTTTGAGTCGGTTGATAACCAAAAACAAAAGATAAGTTTTGTGTATCAACCTCAACTTTAGTTCCACCAGTACCTAAATAATTATTTGCTACACCGAGAGCACCAGCTAATGCTTTAAAACTATCACTTGCTAAGACTTTCCCTTTAGCTAGTGCCAAATTTTGCTCAGTGATTGGTGCGCCTTGTGCTATTAAGGCTTCAGTTGCCTTTTTTGTAACAATTCCATCAATTGCAGCAGGTGATAGAACTGAGTCAGAACCTGGATTTGAAACAAATGCATTATTACCAGAGTATTGTGCATCTGAACCAAATGGTTGGTCATAAAGCAAACCAAAAGAGAACTTATCGTTAAGTTGTAGTTTTAAGGCTGCGCTTGGAAAATAATAATCATCACCCATATCGCTAATATCGCGACGTGTTGGAGTTCCACCCGCCTCTTTACCAGCTACATCTGGGTCTAAAACAGAAATACCAGCTTCAAAGTAGTTACCAGGCTGCAAAAATGCAGACATTGATTGTCCAGAGCGATCCAATGCTGCTGCAAAAACCCCAGTTGCAGGCAGCGTTGCTAAAATCATTGCAGTGCTCAGATGTTTTAATTTCATTTTAATCTTTCCTTGAACTTCAAGACATTTTTTTAAAAGTAACAGAGTTAAACCGTTTAAACTGTGTTGCCTTCAAAGCTTCTAATTACAACTTATAAAAGCTTTGATAACTCCATGTAACAAAAATAGCATAATTACAATAAGAGTAAATCTGTTATATGAACTGAACAGTACTCACTTTTTATACAAAGAGTGTCAGTAATGGATGAAATATGAAGGAATATTTTCATTAGTAAATTATTTTAATTAATTGATATTTATATTTTTAATCTATTAGTAAAGTGGTTTGTTTTAGTGACATTTTTTTCACAAATCCAAGAAAAATGGTCAAAGATTTTTTTGTAAAAATATGGATTAGTTGGTTATGAAATGAGTATTAGTTGTCATTTTTACTTGATAAGTCTAGTTTCTCTACATCTGTATATTATTGATTCAGTTTTATATTCTTAATTTTATAAAAAATTTCACCTATATTTTTTTACCATTTGATCTATTTTTTGAGCCAATTTAGACTTTCTATTTGAGAGGTTCAGCAAGAGAATAATCGAAAATAATAAGCTAGATTCGATTATTCATTTTTTAGAGCTAAAACACAGCGTTAGAGTGGATATAACTTTTCATCAAATTGTTCAAGCTTAGGAAATTTTAGTGGTTCAAGTTGGTCTAGATGCGTTAGATAAGTTACATAGTCTTCGAGAAGGATTTTTCGTGCTTCTTGGCTAATGTAGGGTACATGGTAGGCAATGAATGGCGGTAAAACTTCAAAACCGGCATATGCCAAAGTACCACGTTGAATCGGTGATAAATAATTTTCAATTGGGCCGTGAATTGAGTTCTCTCCAAACATATGTGTTCTGCCGCCAAGTGTTAAACACAGCATGGCTTTTTTACCAGCCATTCCGCCGTGGTTATAAAAGCGTTTACCACCGTAAAAGAGTCCTGAAACAAATACACGATCAATCCAGCCTTTTAAAATTGCTGGTACAGAGGTCCAGTAGAGTGGGAAATTTAAAATGACTAAATCAGCTTTTTTTACCTTTTCAATTTCTGCCTGAATATCAGGAGCTAGAAGTTGATTTTTACTGGCATTTCTTTGTTCTAATGCATAGTTAAAATAGTCAGGCTGATTGAGCTCTAAAAAATCCTCTTTAGATGCAATAGGGTTAAATTGCATGGCATATAAATCTGAAACCTCTACGCGATGTCCCAATTTTTCTAAGGTTTGCTTTGCTGTACTTTTTAGAGCAGTGGTAAAAGATTGTGGTTCTGGGTGGGCATGGACAATCAGGATATTCATAGGGGCACCTGTATTTTTCAGAAATTGTACTGTTTAGTGCAATTAAGCGGATTTTGTTTTGAATCACTATGCATCAATTTAAAAGCATGGCATAGTTCATGAACTGACAGTTTTTACCATTTCGCGCCATTTTATTTTGTTCAATGGGTTGCTCATGAATCCAGAATTACCCGGAACTTATATTAACTTAATGGTCGAGACTGTTAAGCGTTGGGGTGTCTCTTGCGAGCAGCTTTTAGATGGAAGCGGCATAACAGTAGATCAATTAAAAAAACCATATTGGTATGTTGAGTTTAATACCTTAAATCAGCTCATTGAGCGGGCCATCGAGTTGTGCAAAGAGCCTGCATTAGCGGGGTATTTGGCTTTAGAAATGACTGCTTCATGTTATGGTTCAGTTGGAATGGCTGCCATGGTTTCTCCAAATTTAGGGGAAGCCTTGAAAATTCTTGAACAGTTCATTGGGTCACGTTGCGAGGTTTTTAAACCAGAAGTAAAACAAGAAAATAATGATGCATATTGGTTCATTCATCAGCCTGTAAAGGAATTTCAGTTGAGTCCAAATGCCAATATTTTTTTATTGGTAGGCTTTGTTCAAATTGCAAAAAATTTAACAGGCTTATCCAATTTAGGGAAAGTTGAATTACAAATGCCAGAACCGACAGGTTTTGCCAAAATAAGTAGTCAACTGGCAGTCACTTGCTTATTTAATCAAAAACGCAACAGCTGGATATTTCCAAAAGAGTATTTAGCACAGCCTGTATTAACTGCAGACCCGATGTTGGCGCCTTTGGTAAACGCACAATGCAAGCGAGATATAGAAAAATTAAAGTTACGCACTGGCTGGAAAGGGCAAGTCAAACAAGTTGCTGAAAAATTACTTGTAAATGGCGAGGTTGAGGCATTAAAGGTAGGGCAAGTGGCTCAAGTCATGAATATTTCAGAGCGAACTTTGCAACGATATTTAGCCATTGAAAATACAAGTTTTACCATCTTGGTTGACTCACTTAAAAAGCAATATGCCCAGAAACTTTTAGCTCAAAATAACATCTCGATTGAAAAAGTGGCTTTAACTTTAGGTTATGCCGAGACTTCTCATTTTACCCGTGCGTTTAAACGTTGGATGGGAGTCACACCCAAATATTTTCAGACCCACAGCAAAATGGATGAATTGAGTTCACATTTGAGTTAGAGAGGCCACTGATTTAATTGCATGGCCTCTAAATCTGATTCGAGAGCTCTAAGCTGTTCGTTCTGGGTTAGATGAAAGCGACTGAATCACTTCAAAATAGCTAGGTGGTGTCGGTACATGTCCTCGGTCTCTCAATAGACGATGCATGCGTGGCAGTTTGAAGTAGGGTACCGAAGCCATTAAATGGTGTTCCATGTGGTAATTAACATGAATAGGGGCCACAAAGCTTCTAGCAATCCAACCTGCACGTGTTGTACGGGTATTTGTTAAGGCTGTAAGACTCGTTTGCATACCTGCATGCTCCGCCATTGAGCGAATTCTTAAAAATAATGGAAATGGAGTCAAATAAGCAAAAGGCCATAACCAATAAAAACGTTGCTGACCAAATGCCTTTAAAACACCATAAAGAGCTGCGTTGGTTGCAATGGCTCCACTACTGTTTTTTACAAGACTTTTGGCATAATCAACAAGGTGTTTATTGCTGCGGTCTAACCAGATCTGATCATTTGCAACAGTCCATTTCATTAAATCGAGATCCATTAACACTCGACCAAAGCTAAACTTTAATCCCGTCATCCCCGTTAAGTCGCGTAAGAATTTACGAGTAACAGATTTTTTGCTCACAGGGAAATCTGACACCAAAGAAAGATCAGGGTCATCTGGAGTAGAGGTTTTTGCATGATGACGAACGTGATGTTGACGGTACTTGTATAGATCATTCCAGATTGGGCGGGCGCATAGCCATTCGCCTACAAAGTCATTTATTTTTTTATTTTTGAACAAGCTTTTATGCGATGCATCATGCATTAAAATCGCTAGGCATAACTGGCGACCCGCCAATATAGCTAAGGCAAGCATACAAGCAAGTAATTTGCCCCAGCTCGGTAAGTAATCCCACATCATGATTAAGCTCGCAAATGTTCCGCCAATAACCGCCCATGTACTTGCAACAGCCCAAGCGCCGTAAGCATCTGAAGGCTCTGTGAGTTCTTGTATTTCTTCTCTGCTAAATAGATCGGTCACACTCACCTGTGTATTCATTTTTATTCTCCCAAATCAGATTTTGGTATCCATCTTTTATATTACCAATATAATCATAAAATTTAAAAATGTGTAATATTTGTTTGTAAAAAAATAAATCGCCCGTCAATGGGCTAATTCATTTTCATAAAGTTTTTGCCACAGCTTTTGTCCAATCGAGTCTAGCTGTTGTACATTTTGAGCAAACTGATTGCGGGCATGTTCGTTAACAAAGGGAGAGGGCAGCAAAGGATCATTCATTAATAAAGTAATGGTTTCACGTCCTAGTAACAATGCTTGAGCAGCAGCATCATTGAGTGGTAATTTTTCATATTTTAAAAGCCACTGCTGAATATCTTGGCTATAGTTTTTGTAGTTTAATTCGAGTTGTCTGGTATCCCATAAAGAAGCAATCAACTGAAGGCTTTTTGAATCAAACTGTTGAATAACACAAATTTTTGTTTCACTTTCAAGGCCTGCTAAAACAAGTTCTTTACATGTTTTTTCGAAACTATAGGCCAAATTGTCAGGTCGAATATAAATACCGGTTTCGAGTTCTTTAAAGCCAAATTGACGTAATGCTCGTTCTCTCTTTTTTAAAGCGGTGCGATCTATGCGACCTAATGTGCCTGTAAATACTGCAAGATAATGCTGTTGCCATTCTTTGGTTTGTTTAATGCCATTTTTGCGGTTCAAAATGATTTTTGCCCATTCTTTGGTTGATGGCGAAAGTTGATAAATACCGCGCTCCACACTTTCTATCATGCCTTCATTTAATAACCGAGTTGTAGCAACACGAATTCCATTTTCACTCATATTAAAGAGTTTGGCTGCAATTAATATCTGTTTGATGGTGAGTTGAGGATAGGCTGAGGAAAGAAACAAATCGATAATAAGATGGCGTGCATTAATTTTAGTATTTTTCATTCAGATAGAATTTTTGATAAGAGCTGCATTTAGTCACAATAATATCATGTTTTTTTAAGGACTTTTTAAGATCATTTTGTAGAGTAAGAGGCGGCAAAAAGCTTTATCTATAACAAGAGAAATTTTGGCAGTTCTTTACCAAGTTTTATCTTTTTACGATAGTTAACCCAAGTTTGTCATCATGATGTGATACATTATCGCACTTTAAATAAACTGCCTTTAACTAGGGGCAATAACCACAAACGTTAGAAATGATCTGATATTGAATATGTGTTAAGTCAAATTTGAGGCTTACCAATTGTGATAAAACAAATTTTAGATCGTTCTAATGATTAACTTTCTTTGAGCAAGTTATGGAAAATTTTGAAGTTATAAAAGCACTGTTTCTAGGCTTTGTTGAAGGCTTAACTGAGTTTTTACCCATCTCGAGTACAGGCCATCTGATTTTATTTGGTCATATTATTGATTTCCATTCAGACGGTGGACGTGTATTTGAGGTCGTAATTCAGTTAGGTGCTATTTTGGCAGTGTGCTGGTTATACCGACAAAAAATTATTAATTTGATTAAAGGTTTTTTTAGTGGAGACGTCGAGTCTCGTCATTTCGCCATCAGTGTACTTATTGCATTTTTCCCTGCAGTCATTATTGGTGTTTTGGCCGTCGATTTTATTAAAAGTGTTTTGTTCAGCCCAATTGTCGTTGCTATTGCATTGATTGTTGGTGCTCTCATTATTTTCTGGGTTGAATCTAAGCAGTTTGAACATAAGACAGACGATGCGACCAAAATTACTTTTAAACAAGCACTTCTAGTTGGACTTGCTCAGTGTGTTGCCATGATTCCAGGAACTTCACGTTCAGGTGCAACAATTGTAGGAGGAATGTTTGCGGGTTTATCACGTAAGGCTGCTACAGAGTTTTCTTTCTTCCTTGCAATGCCAACCATGTTGGGCGCAGCAACTTTTGACTTGATCAAAAATGCAGACGTACTTACCGCTGATAATATGATTAATATTGGGGTCGGCTTCGTTGCAGCCTTTATTGCCGCTTTATTTGTTGTAAAAGCATTGGTGCTATTTGTAGAGCGCCATACGTTACGTGTATTTGCATGGTATCGAATCGTATTGGGTGTAATTATTCTGATTGCAGCAATGTTCTTTAATTTATCGGCTTAAAATCTGATGCAGTGAAAAAGCCTAGAATATTCTAGGCTTTTTTATGCCTAAAAATTGATTTGAATTGCCTATTTATACAAAGTAAACCTAAGACACATGTTTTCATTTTAGGTTCATTGTTATATTGATTATTAGATTACATCTCGCAATAAAACTATGCCGCAAAATCATCTCTCGGAAAATTTGGTCGACGCATTTTTACATTTGGCTCCAGCAGAAGGTCTTTATCCTACTTTTATCTCCAACATCACCTTGATGCGTGTTGATCACTCCACATCACCTGTTGCAGTGTTGCAAGAACCTTCAATTGTTTTAGTCATACAGGGAGTAAAGCGAGGGTATATCGGCAAAGATATTTTTCAATTTCGTCAGGGGCAGTGCTTATTCATTTCAATTGCCATTCCCTTTGATTGCGATACAGTAGTTGAAAATAATGAACCAATGTTGGCTATTGCAATAAAATTTGAATCTCAAATGAAGGTTGATTTAGTAACTAAACTGGATAAAGAACAACAAGTGGTTACCGAAGACTCTCAGTCAGGCGATTTAAAATTGAGCTGCGGGCTTAGAGTGATTGATATGAACGCGACTATTTCGGAAGTTGCTCTACGATTGCTTAATTTACTTCGCTCTAAACAAGATACTTTTATATTGGGTGAACAAGTAAAAAGAGAATTGGTTTATCGTGTATTACAGGCTTCTGGAGGAGAGTTCATAAAAAATTTATCTGCCATGGCAAGTCGAAACGGCGTGATTTATACAATCTGTGAAATTATTCAGCGTGATTATTATCGTAATTTAACGGTTCAAGAGTTGGCGAAACAAGCGGGAATGAGCATATCGCTTTTTCACCAAACTTTTAAAAAAGTGACAAATTATTCTCCTTTACAGTACATCAAAATTACTCGACTGCATAAAGCACGTGAGTTGATCATGAACAACAAAATGGGGGTAGCAGAAGCAGCCTATGAAGTCGGTTATGTCAGTGCCTCACAATTTAGTCGAGAATTTAAACGACTGTTTGGAATTCCACCTAAGTCTTCGATTATTTAACTTAGATCAGTATTTTTAAAATATAAATCAAACATGGAGCATATAAATGACCCTTCCAACCACTATGAAAATTATTGAAATTACCGCTCCAGGTGGACCTGAGGTCCTAAAAGTTCAAGATGCTAATATTCCAGCACTTCAAACAGATGAAGTCTTGATTGAAGTAAAGGCTGCGGGAATTAACCGCCCTGACGTGTTACAGCGTATGGGCCTATATCCAATGCCTAAAGGTGTTACTCAAATACCGGGACTAGAAGTTGCTGGAGTGGTGGTTGCGGTAGGTGACCAAGTGCAACAGTTCAAAGTCGGAGATAAAGTTTGTGCTTTAACAAATGGTGGTGGCTATGCAGAGTACTGTGCAGTTGCTGCGACACAAGTATTACCAATACCTGAAAATTTATCGTTTATTCAAGCCGCTGCTATTCCAGAAACGTTCTTCACAGTTTGGGCCAATCTTTTTGATATTGGTCGTTTAAAGGCAAATGAAACAGCATTGATTCACGGAGGGGCCAGTGGCATTGGTACCACTGCTTTAGCCATCTGTCATGCTTTAGGGATTAAGACTTTTGCTACGGTTGGAAGCGAAGATAAAGTTGAGGCACTCTTTGATTTGACCACGGCAATTAACTATAAAACCCAAGATTTTGAGCAAGAAATTTTGAAACACACCCAAGACCAAGGTATTGATGTTATTTTGGATATTGTGGGTGGCTCTTATTTCCAGAAAAATTTAAATCTATTAAAACGTGATGGTCGACTTGTCATTATTGGTTTTATGGGTGGTCGAATCGCAAAAGAATTTGATTTACAAAAATTGATTTTAAAGCGTGCCACGATTACGGGTTCAACGATGCGAGCGCGTACTAGTGAAGAAAAAGCACAAATTGCCCAATCTTTGCATGAGCATGTGTGGCCATTATTGGCACAAGGTAAGTGTTTACCTCAAATCTATAAAACGTATGCTTTTTCAGATGTACAAAGTGCTCATGAATGTATGGAGCAGGGTGATCACATTGGAAAGATCGTTTTAGAAATGAATGCGTAAAGCTGTAATCACTAAAGTTTAGGTGAACGACAGGTTCGCCTAAACTAAATTTTATAATTTAAAACTCTGCCTATTTCTCTATAAAAATTGCCAAATTCTATTGGCAGATTGCACCAGTTCTATGAATTCACCTATACATTGAGTAAGAAATAAGAATTGGCTCTTAATTTATTATTTCTTTCCATACTGATGAAAAAGGATAGTAACAATGAATACCGCAAATATTGATGATAAAAATCCTACTCCAGATTTGGCTGAAGATAATGCCTTTTTCCCATCGCCTTATTCACTGAGTCAATATACTGCTCCAAAAACAGATTACGATGGAACTACATACTCAACGCCATATACGGGCAGTAAAAAAATCTTAGTGATTGCAACCGATGAGCGTTATATTCAAATGCAAAACGGTAAGTTTTTTTCAACAGGAAATCATCCTGTTGAAATGCTTTTACCGATGTTTCATTTAGATAATGCTGGCTTTGAAATTGATGTTGCGACACTTTCAGGTAATCCTGCCAAACTTGAAATGTGGGCGATGCCAAAACAAGAACAAGTCGTATTAGATACCTTTCAGAAATATGCAGACAAGTTAAAGAATCCTCTAAAGCTCGGAGATATTTTAGAAAAAGTAGTAGGGGAAAACTCACCTTATGCGGCTGTCTTTATTCCGGGTGGACATGGTGTATTAGCTAAGATTCCACATAGCCTTGACGTAAAAAAAGTTCTTAAATGGGCAGTTGAGCAAGATAAATTTATTATTACCTTATGTCATGGGCCTGCTGCGTTATTGGCTGCGGCTGTAGACGAAGCGCCTGAAAACTATATTTTCAAAGGTTATCAAATTTGTGTATTCCCTGATGCTTTAGATGCAGGGGCGAATATCGATATTGGCTATATGCCGGGTGCGTTACCTTGGTTAGTTGGTGAAAACCTTGAAAAACTCGGTGTGGAAATTTTAAATAAGGGTATTACCGGACAATGTCATAGAGACCGTAAATTGTTAACAGGTGATAGTCCGCTTGCTTCTAATAATTTAGGCAAACTTGCAGCTGAAACGTTGTTGGCTGAAGTGAAGGATTAAGTTTTCCTTTTTATAATTTAAAAATAACAATAGAGCTTATATTCTTAAGTTCTATTGTTACTTAAAATATTTTTTACTAAATGACTCGATAATTAATAAGAAAATGTTAGAAATATTTTTATTATTAAAAAAATAATTTCATTAAAATAAGTGACTTAAATTGACAATATATATTAAATTTCTATTAAATAAAATCACTTTTATTGAATTGATAATTAAAACAAATATGAGACGTATGTTGCTTTATTGATCAAAAATGTTATCTTTTGTAGAAAGACTGTTCTTTCTATGTAGGAACATCTTTGCTAAAAAAAGACAAAAGAGGATTTTATAAAATGTTTATGAAAAACAGTGTACTGAAGCTATTATTTTCTGTATTTGTTGCAGCAGGAGGATTAATGGTATCAGGTTGTGAAACTGAGCAAACTTCTCAAAATAATTCAATGGTGGGATATGCACAGGAACAAGCAAAGGCACAAGCTGAATTTGCAAATCAACAACAGTTAGAAAAATCATCTTTACCTGAAGTTAAAGTGATAGCTGATGGATCGGTTCAGTCAATCAATACACAAAAGTAAGCTTTTTCAGTAATAGAAATAATCAATGTAAACCCTCTAAAAAGGAAATAGTTTCTTTTGCTAGAGAATAAAAACTTTATAAAAAATAATGGAATTTTAAAGTATGAAAAAAATAGCCAGTATATTTATACATAGTCTATGGCTGTGTATAGGGGGGATGTTGAGCTTGTTAAGCCAACTCACCTACGCAGCACCAGATATTGTTGCACAAAACTATTCTGCTTCACGTTCGCCTGGAATTCAATCATGTACTGTAGGTTATGATTTAATGGCGGGTGATATAAGTTATGGACAAAATTTAATTACAGGAGCTTTACCTTTTAGTCTTAATTATAAGGCACCTTTACG
Source organism: Acinetobacter sp. GW821-FHT09D10 (assembly GCF_059416285.1). NCBI lineage: Bacteria > Pseudomonadati > Pseudomonadota > Gammaproteobacteria > Moraxellales > Moraxellaceae > Acinetobacter > Acinetobacter sp. GW821-FHT09D10. Next base: position 87,982 of record NZ_JBWKOW010000005.1, on the reverse strand, counting down.
TCAAAACCTTTCCTCAGCACAAGTATTCGCTCAACCGGAAGAAAGTTCTCTCGGGTGGACTGATAATTATCAAGCTCACGTTCTTATACAAAATTTGAGTTTTACTACTAAAGAATATCAAAACTTCTCAGCAACCCAAATTACATCTAATCCTGTAAGCTATTATCTTCAAACAAATACTCCTGTAACAACAACTGTCTCTGCTAAAGAAATTATCGTTAGGTTACCTGGAGAAAGTGTTGACACTATCTTTAAAGAGCAAGATGGGAGTTTTACACGCTTATATTCAGCAGATGGTTTTAGGGATTTAAATAACTATGGAATGGATCAGTTACCTTGGAATTCGGATTTAGGCGAATATCAACTGAGTCGCTCCGGTAATAATCTTATTATTATAAAAAATGGAGTAAAATATACTATAACTGATACTTCTTATACGATGTCTCCACAGCAGAGTAATACAAGTACAATAAATCTTTATGTTGATCCTTATGGATATTTGAGAACCACTACTGGTGAATGGAGTAGTAATGGATTATATCCAATAGCTATTTCTAATACCGCACCTTACATACAAACTACAGCAACGGTTTCAGTGGATTTGTATCGAGTAGCAAAAATTGAAGATCAAGGTCGTGTTCTAAATTTACAGTATGATAGTAAAATGAACCTGACTCAAGTCAATGATCAATATAATAATAAGTTAGTATTTGAGCATACTTTTCATGATACGGCGTTAGGCACTACGCAAACTATTGATGAATCTCGTTTAATAACTAAAGTGACTTATACTGCTGCTCAAGGGGGCACGCAAGTTGCGACTTTTAATTACAAAGCTTATGCAAATAAGGTTCCAAGTACAGGAGCTGATACCACTGTATTTGCTTTAATTAGTTCAAGCTCAACTGTTGCAGGAAATTTCAGTTATGTGAATGAGATGACTGAAATAGGTGCAGTTAAAGCCTATGTTGCTTTTAAAGGTAGAACAGCAGATTCAAGTTATTATTATCCAGTATTAAGGCAGGTAAAAAATACTTCTGGTCAAATAGTGCGACAATGGGATGTAACTCAAAATTATGTGTTGAATGGAACAAGCTATTCAACTGCACAAACTACACTACGGTCATACACACCACTTTCGTCTGGAACAGCTCAAGACTTTACTACGGTATATGATGATAACGCTAAAACAATTAATTTAACGTTGCAGCTTGCTAATAGTACAGCAACTAGTTCTATTCAAAGTACAGTAAATGCAGATAATAGTTTGACTATTACAGCATCAGGTTATCCATGTTTAACATCTAATGGTACACCTGTGAGTAGCGCTGAGTTTAAAACAGATCGTAGTCGATTAGTGAAAGTTACCAATGCCAACAATGTCGCTACGAGTTATGAATATGATACACAAGCGCGTATTACGGGAATAACTGATGCTGATGGCACCACCTTAAGCCGTAAAACGACATACACTTATGGGCTATTAAATAATAATGGTGTTAATTTATTTTTGACTCCAACGAGCGTTGTTACGCCTAATCTTACTATTACTAATGTAGTTAACCCAAGAGGTCAGATTGTTACCCAGACTCAGGCTTCAAGTCAGACTGGAAGTACAAGTAAAGTAACTACGTATGGTTATGATGAAACGACAACAAGTAAACATTTTGGGCGTCTATTAAGTGTAGACGGGCCACGCTCTGGTACAGCAGATAAAATCACTTATAGTTATGATGTTTACGGTAACCTGGCTAGTCAATCTCAAACTGTTAATGGTATTGCACGTATAACGCAATATTTAGGTTATAACACTTTTGGTGAGCCTGAACGAAACGTAAATCCAAATGGTCTTGTAAATCAATTTATTTATAATACTGATGGAACATTAAAAAGCCAAACTACTGGTGTTGGTGGATCGACAGGTACGATTACAGGTCAAACAACTTCTTATACTTATAATACTCTTAAGCAAAAAATCAGTGAAACTACTCCAGATGCTGAATTAACGCAATTTACATATGATCTAGCTGGTCAATTAACTCAAATAACATTACCAAATGGTAACCGTATTCAAAAAACTTATCATTCAATCGGAGCAGTGGCGAGCGAAAAGAGCGTTACCAGTACAGGCTTAGTCGCTACAGAAAGTTATCAATATTTAGATACTAAAGGGCGAATTAGTAAAACTCAGCAGGGCAGTGATGCTACACGTCAATACACTACTTTTATTTATGAAAATAATGGTAATGTTATTCAAACTACAACTGCAGCAGGTGTAATTGAAAAATGGAGTTATGATGTACTTAACCGTGTAACTAGTCATACGGATGGCTCAGGTAACATCGATACAAAAGGTTATGATGTTAACGATAATATCGTGCTTTCAAAAGATGCTTTAAATGCAGGAAGTAACCCATTTAGTTATCGTAACGGTAATGTATTAACTCAAGAAGTGAATACTGACTATGGAACCAAAGCTTACACTTATAATGAAGCAGATCAGTTAATTCAGCGTTTACATGGCCCACGTAAATGTAATTATAACACTCTAGATGAATTAGGCCGTTATAAGGCATTTGTGTGTGCTGCAAATAGTGGGACTACAGCAAGCGAATACCAAGTAAATAATAACTACACCTATGACCAAAGTCGTTATGGTCGTCTTGATAAAGTTACAACGGGTGTGACAGGCTATGATGTAGATACGTTATATACATACGATGCATATGACCGAGTTACCCAAAAAGGTACCACTAACCAGTTGTTTAACCGTTATGCGAACACCCCTGGTAATACCCTCAATGTCAATTATGGCTATAGCACGGGCGGTAAACTCACTTCAATGACCTTACCATCTGGTCGTAGTGTTACCTATAGTTATAGCACAACGGGAATGCTGACGGGTATTAACTTAAACGGTAGTGCGCTTGTTCGTAGTATTAGCTATGACGGAGCTAACCGAGTTACAGGCTGGCAATGGGGAGCATCAGGTAACGCGGGTTACACTCAAAGTTATAATAATGATGGTTCTATAGCGGCTTTAACGAATAAGGATAATGCATCAGCAGTTAATTATTCATTAACTTATGCTTATGATAAAGATGGGCGTATTACTCTCGTTACTCGTAATAATGGAACTAAAGATGCTTATACCTATGATGCTGTAGACCGTTTACTTAGTGAAACCCGTACAACAGGTACAGCAGCGACTTATAGTATTAGCTATACCTATGACAAAAATGGCAATCGTTTAACTTTAAATGCTACGGGACAACACATGCAGCCTGCTGCAAGTGCTGCCTATACCTATACAGCTAACACAAATAAGTTAGCGAGTTTTACAAAAGGAGGCGTTGCGCAGACTTTCAGTCATACTGCTAACAGTGAGCTAAGCTATGGTACTTATTTACCGACTTATGATTATGCAGGTCGTCGTAAAGTAGACCGTGCAAGCACAGATTATTATTTCATGAACTACAACCATAAAAATGAGCGTAGTTTTAGAGATAAAGTAGTTAATGGTGCTGTAGCTACAATGACTCAATACATCTACGATGAACAAAGTCATTTAATTGGAGAATATGACAAAACTGGAGCACTTGTAGAATATGTATGGATGGGTGACAAACCAGTAGCAGCGATTTATGGTAGTGGTGCGGCCACCAAGATCTATTACATCGTTACAGATGCTCAAAACACTCCAAGGCGTTTAGTTGATGGTGTGACTCATGCCGTAGTATGGAGTTGGGATTCGACAGCATTTGGTGTGGGTAACCCGACAGGATCAATCACATTTAACCTACGTTTCCCTGGTCAATATTATGATGTGGGCACTAATCAGTTCTATAACCACAACCGTTTCTATAACCCAGAACTTGGCCGTTATATGGAACCGGACCCAATTGGGTTAGAAGGTGGTTTAAATCCGTATGCATATGCGGGTAGTAATCCAGTGATGAATATTGATCCAAGTGGATTACGTTTAGATATGTTGTCAGATGCAGGAATGTCAATGGCATATGTAAATAATAGTAGTAACTTGGAATGGATGTTAAGACAGCAAGAATCTATCATGAATTTTTCCGCTCAAAATATTAGGCCTGTTTATACGGGAACAGGTCGTAATGATTTCTTTACTTATAATGACTCATTGTCTGCAATGGTTGCAAAAGATGATGCTAAATGGATAGGAAATGTTAAAGGGCAGTATTCTAGGCAAAATGCTGCAGATTCTTTACAATTTTGGGGAGATTTCGCTACTGGTGCGGGAGCAGTCTGTTTATTTGCGTGTACTCCTGCAGCACCTTTTTTATTTGCTGCAGGCGAATATATTGGTGGAGCAGGTATAGTTGCTGATACAGAACTTACCAATGGCCAGAAAATGTTGGCTCTTGCTGGAGGGCGTATTGCTGGTTCTCAAACTAGTAAAACAATTATAAAGTTAGGAGGAGGAAAGGTATCTAGTCAGATTAGTGGTGCAGCTGTAGGGTATTATGTGGGAGGCCTCCCTGCTTCTTATAATGAAACTTGTAAAAATATTAAACCACCATTTAGATGTTAAGGTTAAGAGGTTCGCTAATGGAGCTAAAAAGAATCTACTTTTATCTGCTTAAAAGGCATAAAAAAAAGATAGTTTTTTTAATTTTATTTTTAACTTTATTAAGTATTTTTATGCAAGTTAAGATGGGATTAATTGATTATGGATACTTTTTTGCTAGTTTTTTAAGTTGTTATGTTTGTATCTCTACTTGGTGTAATGGATTATTTGCTGAAACTTTTCCCATTACAGAATCAAGTAGTAATGGAGAAGTTATTGCAAGGTGGATGATAATTTTTTCAAGTACATTTTTTCATTTTTATATGATGCTTAATCCATTGTTAGGTAAATAATTGTATTAGGTTTTTTAGTGGATACTGATTTTTAATTTAATAATCAGTATCCATTTTTTATTTTTGTGTTGAAATAATATTTATTTCTAAAATTAAATAGTATAAATAAAGGGATGAATAAATAAAATTGAATAAGTTTTATGTATTAATTTTTTTAATCATGTGATTTATCTGATATAGGATAGATATTGTTTTAATTTAGAATTTTTAAAATTAAAAAAAGTACATTGAATTATGTTCTAATATTAAATATTTATGATTGATGAGATTATATGGAAAATTATATTCTAAATTTGTCCGATGATTTTTCTGAATATGCTTGGGAGATTGAGTCGAAAGGATGTTTTGAAGTGGATATTAAGATATTTGATAAAATATATACTTTCAATTTTTATGATCCAATTAGATTAAATCAAACAATAGAGGATGACTTAAATTCAAATCAATATTTTTTTATGAAAATATGGTTGTGTTGCCAAAAGTAAATTTAAGGAATATTGAAAAATTTATAGAAAATATAATTGATACTCCTTATCTATTATCTTTTTCTACAAAAATAATCTAATAAAAAGGATAAGAGGTAGGAAGTGAAAGAGACTTATCTTCTAATATATACAAGATATAAATTTCTAATATTTTTAGTATATACATTAATTTCTGCTTTTGGATTATTTTTGCAATATATCAACGAAGTTTTATCTATATCTTCTATTTTAAGTATTTTTTTATCAACATTTTTTTGCTTATATGCTTGGTTTAATGGAACTTTTACCTTTGTATTTGCTATAGATGTTAATAGTAGTACAGGAGAGGTTTATAGGAGATGGTGTGTAATTATTTTTAGCTCTTCGTTCTATGTGTATACTTTAATTGACCCTTTTCTATAATCATTACTAGTATATCTATTTGCTAGATTATAGTACGCCCTGCGGGACTTGAACCCACGTCGGTCGCTTAGGAGGCAACTGCTCTATCCAGTTAAGCTAAGGGCGCATAATTTAATGATTATAAACGAAAAAGCTATTGTTAAAGCAATGGCTTTTTCATGTTTTAAGTATTAAAACTTTTGCCATAGTGGGTAATAAAGATAAAGTTGAGCCACTCAATGGTTTCACAACCACTTATGCCGTGTAGAAAATTACAGCTTATAAAGTTAAAAAATCACAAAAAATTCATGTTTATCTTTCTATGATCTAAAGCAAAACACGAAAAAGGTTTAAGGCAAGCAATCGGGTAGATAGCGTTATTACCAGAGAGTTGTTTGTTAAAAATCAGATTTGGCTATCGTATAATTCAAAAGGGCATAACATGAAAAAAATTGATGAACAGGACTTATCTAGAATTATTGAAATGGCATGGGAAGATCGCACTCCATTTGAAGCAATTGAGCGAGAGTATGGCTTAAGTGAAAGTGAAGTTATTCGTTTGATGAGATACAACCTGAAAACCAACAGTTTTAAACTCTGGCGCAAACGTATGGCTGGGCGTAAAACTAAGCATCAGCAATTACGTTCACCAGAAATTGAACGAGCTTACTGTTCGCGTCAGTATAAATATGCATAACTTCTAATTTTATTCTCGATGAAATTTTAATTTTTACAGCGCATAATTTTCTGATTATGAATAAAAAAGCCCCTGTCGAAACAGAGGCTTTTTTGTATTTAAGTATGAAATATAGATTATTGTTTTTTAGAATTCAATAATTTAAATAGTACAAACATGAGAACGATCCAGATTGGAATCATCATCACTGACTCTTTGAAACCTTGGCTCCACATAATGTAGAGAACAACTGCAATAAAGCCTAAAACCAAATAGTTACTAAATGGTGCCCAAAGTGCAGGGAAGTGAGTTTTTTCACCTTTTGCTTTCATTGCTGATCTAAATTTGAGGTGAGTCAAACTAATCATTGCCCAGTTCAATACTAATGCACCAACGACGATATACATTAAGTGGCTTAATGCATTTTCGGGTACAAAGTAGTTCAACAGTACACAACCAAAAATTAACAATGCAGAAAGTAATACGGCTGGAACAGGTACGCCTTGTTTGTTTACTTTTTTGAAAACTTTTGGAGCGTTACCTTGTTGAGCTAGACCGTATAACATACGGCTGTTTGCGAACATACCACTGTTATAAACAGATAAAGCAGCAGTTAAAATAATAAAGTTAAGAAGATGTGCAGCCCAACCAATTCCCATTTGGCTAAAAATCATGACGAATGGGCTTTTGTCGAGACCACCAAGATCTAACTGGTTCCATGGCACTAATGAAAGCAAAATTGTCAATGAACCGATATAGAAAATTAAGATACGGAAAACGACTTGGTTAATTGCTTTTGGAATGGTTTTTTTCGGATCTTTTGCTTCAGCCGCTGCCATACCAATTAGCTCAATACCGCCAAAGGCGAACATTAAGAAAGCTAACATATAGAACAGGCCACTAAAGCCATTTGGAAAAAAGCCACCATGTGTCCATAGGTTACTAAATGAAATGCTTGAACCTACATCTGCTGTAAATAGCAAATAAAGGCCAAATACAATCATCGAGATAACCGCAGTTACTTTAATAATGGCGAGCCAGAATTCAGATTCACCATAAAATTTAACGTTGGTTAAGTTAACTGCCGTGATTACGACAAAGAAAAATAAGACAGAAGTCCATGCTGGTATGTGGGGCCACCAATAATTAATATATTTGGCCACAGCGGTGAGTTCACTCATCGCAACCAGAACATAGAGTATCCAATAATTCCATCCAGCTAAAAATCCAGGAAATTTCCCCCAATATTTATAAGCAAAATGGCTGAACGATCCTGCAACAGGTTCTTCAACAATCATTTCTCCCAAGTGACGCATAATCAAAAACGCAATTAAGCCGCCAATGGCATATCCTAAAATAATGGATGGTCCCGCAGATTGAATCACTTGCGCCGAGCCTAAAAATAATCCGGTACCAATTGCTCCACCCATAGCAATTAATTGGATGTGTCGATTTTTTAGTCCTCGTTGCAGTGTAGAAGATTCGTTGGTCAAAGGTCTTCACTCACAATGAATAAGTAAATTATTCTAATAGATGGAGTTATTTTAGCCTAGCCTACAAATTAATAACGAGTGACTGAAAAGTACTCTTAAAAAATATTTAAAATCAATAATTTGTATTTAATATTTCAATATCGGGTGAAAAGTGTTCTAAAAAATATAATTTCATATAGACTTTTTTTCTTAGATTTTGCTTAGATTAAGTCATTGCAAGCATATTGTTAAATTCTCAAAATATGCTCGCGTCAATACGATTGATGTATAAAAGCAGAGTGCTATCTCTTGAACTTAAAACAATTTAAGATGAAGAGAAGGGTAAACAAGAATGCTTGTTTTGATATAGAAGAACATAATAGTAAGGATAACAGTTGATATGAGCTCAGTACCGCAAATTAAAATTCCAGCAACTTATATGCGTGGTGGAACCAGTAAAGGTGTATTTTTTAAGCTTGATGATTTGCCGGAAAAAGCCCAAGTTGCAGGACAAGCACGAGATCAACTCTTACTCCGTGTAATTGGTAGTCCAGACCCTTATGGAAAACAAATTGATGGGATGGGGGGAGCCACTTCTAGTACCAGCAAAACTGTTATTCTCGCTAAAAGTACTCAGCCAGATCATGATGTAGATTATTTATTTGGTCAGGTTTCAATAGATCAGCCTTTTGTAGACTGGAGTGGTAACTGCGGAAACTTAACTGCTGCGGTTGGCTCTTTTGCTATTTCAAATGGTTTGGTTGATGCAGACCGTATTCCTGAAAATGGCCTTTGTACTGTTCGAATCTGGCAAAAAAATATTCAAAAAACCATTATTGCTCATGTGCCTATCACCAATGGTCAAGTTCAAGAAACTGGTGATTTTGAACTTGATGGTGTGACATTTCCGGCCGCTGAAGTTCAAATTGAGTTTTTAGATCCAGCCGATGATGGGGAAGAAGGCGGGGATATGTTCCCGACAGGAAACGTGGTTGACCAATTAGACGTTCCTGATATTGGTTGTTTCCAAGCGACATTTATTAACGCTGGTATTCCAACCATTTTCTTAAATGCAGAAGATTTGGGTTACCAAGGCACTGAATTACAAGATCATATTAATAGTGATGCAGCTGCACTGGCACGTTTTGAAAAAATTCGTGCATATGGTGCTGTACAAATGGGTTTAATTAAAGATATTTCAGAAGCAGCTGCACGTCAGCACACACCAAAAATTGCATTTGTTTCTAAACCGAAAAACTATACCGCTTCGAGTGGTAAGCCAGTTTCAGAGAGTGATGTTGATTTACTTGTTCGTGCTTTGTCGATGGGTAAATTGCACCATGCCATGATGGGAACAGCAGCAGTTGCGATTGGCACTGCTGCTGCCATTCCAGGTACATTGGTGAATTTAGCGGCTGGTGGTGGCGAACGTGAAGCGGTACGTTTTGGGCATCCATCTGGAACATTACGTGTTGGTGCTCAAGCTGAACTTGTTAATGATCAATGGGCGGTTAAAAAAGCCATTATGAGTCGTAGTGCACGTGTGTTAATGGAAGGTTGGGTGCGCGTTCCGGGTGACAGTTTCTAAACCTCATCTAAATAAAAAGCCTCTCAATATGTAGAGGCTTTTTTACACCTGCCTTTAAAAACTCAGCACCCACTTTTCACAGTGAATCGTGTATGATGTAGCACATGAATGCTTCATTACATTCAATAAAATTTCTCTACTGATTTTATCGAGGCGACTGTGTCATCACTCTCTCAAGTTAATGCGGATGTTTTAAAACAAGCTCAACAACGTATTCAACAAGATTTATTGACGACATTGGCCGCGTTCTCAATTCCAGAGCCTTTAAAAAGTGCAGTACACCATGCAGTTATGCTTGGTGGAAAACGTGTGCGTCCGGCTTTATGTTATGCCACTGCTTCTTTACAGCCAAATCCAAATTTTGCGGCCGCTCGTCGTGCTGCGGTTGCAGTCGAACTCATTCATTGTTACTCACTAGCGCACGATGATTTGCCTTGTATGGACAATGATTTACTGCGTCGTGGTCAGCCGACTTGTCATGTTGCGTTTGGTGAAGATACTGCTTTGCTTGCAGGCGACATTTTACAATCGATGGCTTTTGAGGTTTTAGGTAGTCGTTTGTTTGATGAACAAGGGCAGGGTACAGATGCCGCAATTGTATTAAAGCAAGTCCAAATTTTGGCTACAGCTAGCTCTAAAATGGTTTGTGGACAGGTGTTAGATTTACAAGCTGAAGGCAAGCAAATTGCTCAAGACGAACTTGAAAATATCCACCGCAATAAAACTGGTGCGCTCATTCAGGCCGCAATTATGATGGGTGCAGCCACCATCTTTTCTGGAACGGATCAAGCAATTCCAAAATTGCGCCAATATGGGCAGACGATTGGATTAGCTTTTCAAGTGTTAGACGATATTCTCGATATTACTTCGAGTACCGAAGCTTTGGGTAAAACTGCTGGTAAGGATGAGCAAGTGCAAAAATCGACTTACCCAGCCTTAATGGGTCTCGAACAAGCACAGATTTATGCCAAAGAATTGCACGATCAAGCTTTTGAGGCCTTAGCTCATTTTGGTGATAATGCAAAAGAATTAGTGGATATCTCACAATTTCTTTTGGCGCGTACGAACTAATAATATTAAATCAATATTCATAACTTCTATTCATGCGAAATGAATAAAGGAGAAAAAAATGAATGGTGAACAACTCCATCAAAAAGCTATTGAAATTGCACGTAATCTTCCCTTTAGTCAACAGACTCATCCTTTTGGGCCTGACTATGAAGTTTTTAAAATTTTAGAGAAAATGTTCATGCTGACGACAGAAGTTGCAGGCGTCAAAATGATTAATGTGAAGTGTGATCCGTATAAAAGTCAGGAATATCAGGAACTCTATTCATTTATTATTCCGGGCTATCACATGAATAAAAAGCACTGGATTTCGATTACACCGCATAAGAACTTAACAAGCGATTTACTTCAAGACTTAATTCATGATTCTTATGATTTGGTCGTAAAGAAATTACCTTTGAAAGATCAGAAAAGATTAAAAAACCAATAATATAAAAAACGGCGACATGATGGTCACCGTTTTGATTTTAATTACTTAATTGAAGTAATTGAATTAATTATGCTTTCCCATAATACCGCGAATTGTATTTAAAACATCCGCAGGTAAAACCACAGTTTTAGCATTATTAGATTTCGCCATATCCTGCATTGCTTTTACATATTGTTCACCCAACAGATATGCCACAGGAATCTCTTTATCGCCAACTGCACTGGTCACCATTTCAATTGCACGTTGAGAGGCTTCAGCTAATACGACTTGAGCTTCTGCATCACGGCGAGAAGCTTCTAAACGACCTTCTGCACTTAAAATAGCAGCCTGTTTTTCACCATCGGCTTTAGTAACAGCAGCACGACGTTGACGTTCTGCGGCAGCTTGCTCTTCCATGGCAGCTTGCATGGTATGAGACGGTTGAATGTCCTGAATCTCAACAGTTTTTAAGGTAATGCCCCAATCTGAAATATCGTCAGAAATAGCAGCTTTTAACTTAGCCTTAATGTGATCTCGTGAAGACAATGCATCATCTAGATCCATTTCACCGACAATAGAACGTAATGAGGTTTGTACAAGGTTCTGAATCGCCCATGTATAGTTCTCAATACCATAAACTGCTTTTTCTGGTGTGGTTAAATTAATATAGGCTACAGCATTCATGAGCAATACAGCATTGTCACGTGTAATCACTTCTTGCGACGGGATATCTAGCACAATATCTTTCGTGGTAATTTTATAAGCCACTTCATCGATATAGGGAATCACAAAATTAAGTCCCGGATTAAGGGTCGTGTGATATTTACCTAAACGTTGGACAATCCATTTGTAGCCCTGAGGAACAATACGAACCCCTTTAAAAATGGTAACACCTACAAAAGCCAAAAAGGCTAAAACAATAATAGTACCGACTGGCATGAAAATACCCTCTCTTTATCTTTAATGTTTATGAAGTACCATGGGTTTGAACAATTAAGTCGTTACCCGAAATGTCAATAACTCTGACACGATCGCCCACTTTAACAGGAGTGGTGCTCCGACAATTCCACTCATCGGCCCCTAAAATAGGCATTGGAAAGCGAACAATAATTTGATCATGGTCTAGACCAGTTTGAACAACCATTCCAACTTGACCAATTGTTGCTTCACGGGGGAGGCCCGCTTTCGTTTTATCAATTGATAAGGGTTTAATAAACTTGAACCAAAGAATGGTGCATAGCACTGATAATACAATCCACAACACAATTTGCGTTGTGAGGCTAATATCTGGAAATAACCAATAGAGAATGCACACCATAATGGCGGCAATACCAAACCAGAGTGCGGCAAAGGCAGGTAGAATCAGTTCAGAAAGAATAAGTAAGATACCCAATACAAACCAGTGCCAAGGTTGTACAACAAACTCCATAGATCTGCTCTTTTATATATATTTATGTGAGTAAAAGTGACTCAATATCACTTTTACCACTGTAGCAGATGATAGGAAATGTGGATAGAAAAAAACCACTTCAATTAGAATTTAGAGCGTGGCGCGGGCTTAAATGCTGCTGGAGATTTTTTGAAGTTTGCAATTGCACCTTCAATTTGACGCATTTGAGCTTGGGCAGCTTTTTCACCTTCTAAAATTGCTTCATTACTGGATTTCAAGTCTAGTGTACCTAAATGACCAACTTTAGGTTTAATTACCACATTCGCTTGCTTGAGTTCTTCATTAATACTTTGTTGGCCCATGATATTAATCGTCTGATCAAGCAATCCCCACATATTGGCTGGGCGATTACCTACTGGACGCGCGGAGATATCAACTGCAATCACAATATCTGCACCCATATCACGAGCTGTTTTTACAGGAATTGGGCTGACTAGGCCGCCATCTACGTATTTTTGATTGCCGATTGTGGCAGGCACGAACACATTAGGAATACTGCAAGAGGCACGTACAGCTTGACCAGCATTACCTTTAATAAAGTCTGCCTTTTGACCATTATCAAGACGAGTTGCCACAGCCGCAAAGCGGATTGGGAACTTCTCAATTGGTTTATTGCCAACATTACGATTCACGTAGTCTTGTAACTTTTGTCCGAGAATAATGCCTTGACGATTAAGGGTTAAATCACGGATATCAGATTCTTGTAATTTCAGAGCCAGACTTTGCAATTGATAAGGTGTTTGCCCACTCGCGTAGATACTTCCAACAAAGCTACCAGCGCTGGTACCCGTTACAATTTTAGGTTTAATTCCATGAGACTCTAAAACCTTGATCACACCAATATGTGAAAATCCTTTTGCTCCACCGCCACCTAAAGCAAGCGCAATGACAGGTTCACGGGCTTTAATTGAGGTAGTCGGCGTTGGTGTTTTGCTAAATTTATCACAGCCAAATAGTGCTAGAGAGATAAATCCAATACTGGCAAATTGAGCAATTTTCATCTTTAAAAATAATCTATGTCGAGATAAATTAAGAAGGGCCATAAGACCAGATTCGCTCAATTTTTGCTAGGTTTTTTTCACTAGATTTTGTAAAGGTTCAGCAAGCCAATTTCGATTTTTGGGTGAAATTTTTCCTTCATAGCGGTCAAAAATCTTTTGTAGATCTTCATCATAGTTTCCACTTGGGTCTAAGTGACCTAAGCAGTGAATCATTTTATGGTCATAATCAAAAGAAAACATCACAATTGGAATATTGGCTTTTGCGGCAATATGGTAAAAACCACTTTTCATTTTTTTTGCTTTTTTACGTGTGCCTTCGGGCGCCATCCCAATCCAGATCTTGTCATATTTTTGAATCGTGGCGACGACTTGTTCAGTTAGTCCATTGGCTGTGTCACGTTTAACTGGAATAACACCAGCCCAATCTAACGCCCGTTTAAAAGGTGGTTTAAAAAGAGCATCTTTACCTAAAACCGTAATCTGGATACCTAATCCGAAAATAGCAAGAAAACCATACCACCCATCAATGTTAGACGTATGTGGTGAAATAATCGCAACTGCTTTTGGATAATTAGGAATTTCGCCTTCAATGGTCCAACCTTGCGCTAAAAAAAGTTTTTTAAATAGTGCTCGGCTTAACGCAGTGCCGCGTTGAGGTACCAAATGGGGTAAATTAGGGAAATGTTGATCCATATTTTTTAAATTTTAACTTGTCCTTGTTTAATCTTAATCTTTTGAAATATATGCTTCATTGGCAAAATGTAAGAACAACATGACATTTGATGTTATTCCTCATTAAAGAAATAAAAAGTAGGTATCTATGTGGCGGCAGCAAAACCTGTATCTTCTGCTATTTTCCTTATATTGGGCACAAGGGTTGCCTGTCGGGTTTATGACCCATGCCTTACCCGTTATTTTAAGGGCGCAAGGCGTGTCACTCGCCCATATTGGTGGTTTTGGCTTACTCATGTTGCCTTGGTCAATCAAGATATTTTGGGCGCCGTGGGTTGATCGACATGCGCTTTCACGTTTAGGGCACTACCGCAGCTGGATTTTACCTACTCAGTTTTTGACTGTGGTCGTAATTTGCATTTTGTCTTTTTTCCCCATTCAAGCTTTAGATCAGCCTATTTATCTATTTGCCTTTTTTATTTCGCTTCTTTTAATGAACTTAACAGGAGCAACACAAGATATTGCAACCGATGCTTTGGCGGTCAATTTATTGCAGCATGACCAGCAACATTGGGGAAATACATTTCAGGTGATTGGTTCCCGACTGGGTTTTATTGTCGGGGGAGGCGCCGTACTTTGGTGTTTAGACTGGTTGACATGGCAACCTACTTTTCTGTTATTAGCGGCTTTGGTATTTTTAAACACTTTACCTGTTTTATTATTTAAAGAACCTAAACACACTTCTCATTCAAATAATGAACCTCAACTTAACCAACAAAACTTAGTCATAAAGATTAAGGCCTACTTGAGTTATTTCTCTCAAAATAAAGAGCTTCGTTCTTGGTTGGTTGTACTTATTACTTTTAAAGTAGCAGATGGTTTAGCTGGACTACTACTTAAACCTTTAATGGTTGATATGGGGCTAAGTTTTACTCAAATTGGCGTTTATATCACGATGCTTGGTGCGGTAGCGGCATTGGCAGGGGCCGCAATTGCAGGTTGGATGCTTAAATACTTCTCTAGACCTACAGCCTTAATTGTTTTTTCAGTATTTAAAATTATGAGCTTAGCGGCTTATACCTATTTAGCTTATGCCTACGAACAGAAAATTCAACTCAATGTTTGGGGAGTTTATGCCGTAAATGCTTTAGAGGATGCATTCTCTGCAATGTTGTTGGTTGTTATGTTGACCTTAGTCATGCACTACAGTCGAAAGGAATATGCGGGTACAGATTTTACCTTTCAGGTTTCGGTCATGGCGACTGTGAGTGGTGTCCTTTATAGTTTTAGTGGTGTGCTTGGAGATGCACTTGGTTATTTCCATTATTTGATAGCTATTGTCATTATTGGCATTGTTACTTTACTGCCTATTTACCTGTGGAAACATGCAAAAGTACAGGAAAAATAATGTTAACTAAATGAAATAAAGAAAGTTAATATTGCTTAAGCGGTGATCTAAGCTTTATCTAATACCTTTGTCTATGTTTTTAAAAATGTATGTTTTTAGCTATTTAAATGCTCTATTAATTATGCCATCTTGTTTGGGTAGCAAATGGAAGCTAACTGGAGTAAAAATGGATTTCGTTAACAAGAAAAATCATGTGAATCAATCAAAATGGGTAGAAAAATGTTCAAGTAGATTGGATATTAGCCTAAAGTCTAAAAAAGAATAATGAAATAACGATTTAATCATTCTATAAGATAAGAGAGTTGTGTAGGATTCGTTACAACATGAAGTTAAGGTAAAAATCTGTAAGTCAAAGTATGTTTTATATATCTTTGGTTATTGGTTTTGGTCTTGCATAACGTTGAAATTGGTTTTGGTTGCGGTAATAAAATTAATGTAACCAAAGTGGAGGAGAGTTGATTTTTTAGCCCCCTAATTTAATGGCGTAAATCAACTTGGCATGGATAGGCAACATAAAATATATTTTTGGAGTTTTTGATGGATCTATTCCTTAATCGTAAATCTTTCGTTATTAAAAGTTTAGCTCTTACAGTTACAGCTTTAATGATGAGTGGGGCACATGCTGCGACTTCCGACAAAGCGGAAATTCAACAGCTTCGTAAAGAAGTTGAAGCTTTAAAAGCTTTAATTCAACAACAAAGCCAAGTGCAACAACAGCAGCAGCAAGTACAGCAACAACAGCAAGTACAGTTAGCTGAAGTTAAGGCACAACCGGTTGCTGCACCAGTTTCGCCTTTAGCATCATTAAAATCTAAAGCTGGTGCTGATGTGAACCTATATGGTTTTGTTCGTGGTGACGCTAACTATATTATTGAAGGTGCGGATGGTGACTTTGCTGATGCAAGTAAGTCAACTGGTGAAGCAAAAGATAAATTGCGTGCGACTGCGAAAACGACGCGTCTAGGTTTAGATTTTACTGCTCCTGTAAGCGGTGCAAAAGTAGGCGGTAAAATTGAATTAGACTTTGCAAGTAGTGACAATAACAAATCTGAAAACGTACGTATTCGTCATGCTTACTTAACTTATAACAACTGGTTGTTTGGTCAAACAACGTCTAACTTCTTGTCTAGCCATGCGCCAGAAATGATCGATTTCTCGACCAACATTGGTGGTGGTACAACACGTATTCCACAAGTACGTTATAACTATAAATTAGCTCCTGCAACTCAGTTATTTGTTTCAGCAGAAGAAGGTAATAGTTCGGCAACAGGTGACTCAGTTAAATACAGACTACCTGTATTAACAGCTAAAATTACTCAAGGTTACGCTGCAGGTAATGGTAATGCTTCTGCTCGAGCTTTTGTTGAAAACTATAAATCAGGTAAAGGTGATGACCAAACAGGATGGGGTGTTGCTGCAGGTACCGACTTTAAAGTATCAGATCCTTTAAAACTATTTGCTGATGCATCTTATGTAGTAGGTAATAGTAACTACTTATATGGTAGTAATTCTGCTTATACTTTAGTTAATGATAATATTGAACAAAATGAATTTGTAGCAGTACAAGTGGGTGGAACTTATAAAATTTTACCTAACTTACGCGCTACTTTAGCATATGGCGCCCAATTCGCTGATGACGGCACAGACTACGCTAAAGCATATACTGCGGGTAATGAAAAAGTTCAACAAGCATGGCTGAACGTAATTTACTCACCAGTTAAGCCAATTGACTTAGGTATTGAGTATGTCAACGGTAAACGTGAAACCTTTGCTGGTGATGACTACAAAGATAACCGTGTTGGTTTAATGGCTAAATATAGTTTCTAAGAACAATATTTAGTTAAAAATTAAAAAAGACGAGGTTAAATCTAACCTCGTCTTTTTGTTAGAAAAATTTTTAAAATAAGTGTTTTTTTAAAGTATCTGTCTTAGATCATTTTTTATTTAAGTCATTTTTAAGTTTCAATTTCTACAGTAAAGCATCATAAAAAGATTGTAGTTCCCCAAGATGCTGAATTTTTTTTCTACATTAAAAAATAAACAGATTTCACTGTTTATGTTTAATTTCATTATAGCCATTTGGTTAGGTGCAATTCTAAATGTTGGTTTTTATAATAAAGTACATCTTTTAACTCCATATTTTGGAGTAAAGGCTATTCTATTTTTAGCTGCTACAGTGGTTATTGTTGTTGCTGCTTACTATGCACTTTTACAAATTTTAAACTGGAAATGGACTGCTAAATTTTTTGCAATTTTGCTGGTCTTCATTGGTGGTTTCAGCTCTTATTTTGTTAATACGTTAGGTGTAATCATCTCGCCAGATCAGATTCAAAATATGATACAAACAGATGTATCTGAAGTTTCTGATTTAGTTTCATTACGGTTTGGACTTTGGACAGTTTTCTTTGTTGTTTTACCTATTATTTTAATTACTCAAGTAAAACTTAAAAAAGAAAAAGTATCTCATTTATTGTTGAAAAAAGTCGGTTCAATTGTCGCCTCTTTTGCAATTGTCGGTATTTTGCTATTTACTTATTATGTCGATTTTGCTGCGATTTTTCGTGAACATCGTGATTTAAAAGGCATGATTTCTCCTCAAAATAGTATTTCTTCATTAATGTCTTATTATCATAAGAAGGCACCCAAGAAGAACTTACCATTAATACATTATGGTGAAGATGCTCATCAAGTTCAGGCAGTACAAAAGAACCTGCCTAAATTAATGGTGCTGGTTGTCGGAGAGACAGCTCGTGCGGAAAGTTTTTCACTCAATGGTTATGCCAAAAATACAAATCCAGAGCTTTCTAAACAAGATATTTTGAATTTTTCTCAAGTTAGCTCATGTGGTACAGCAACTGCTGTTTCAGTTCCATGCATGTTCTCTGGCATGCCACGTGTTGACTATGATGAGCAATTAGCAAGTCATCGTGAAGGTCTATTGGACATTGCAAAGCGTGCGGGTTACCAAGTGACTTGGATTGATAATAATTCTGGTTGTAAAGGTGCTTGTGATCGTGTTGAGCAATATCAAATATCAGAAAAGTTAAAGCAAAAATGGTGTAAAGATGGCGAATGCTTCGATGATATTTTAATTGATAGCTTAAATGAGTATTTAGCTACTATTTCTAAAGAAGACACGCGTCCACGACTCATTGTTTTACATCAAGTCGGAAGTCATGGCCCAGCTTATTACAAGCGTGCGCCTGCGGAATATCAAAAGTTTAAACCGACTTGCGATACTAATGCGATACAGGGCTGTTCTCCAACCGAATTAGTAAATAGCTATGATAATTCAATCGTATATACAGACCATGTATTAAGTCAGATGATTAATAATTTAAAAGAAGTATCGAAATATCAAACAGGTTTATGGTATTTATCTGATCATGGTGAATCAACTGGCGAACATGGTATGTATTTGCATGGGTCACCGTATGCAATTGCACCGACTCAACAAACACATGTACCAATGATTATGTGGTTCTCTGATAATTGGAAACAGCACAATCTTGCACAAGTGAGTTGTTTAGGCCAACAAACGAAACAAAAGTTAAGTCAGGATAATTTATTCCCAAGTTTGTTAAGTATGCTGGATGTAAAAACTCAGGTCATCAACCCTCAACTGGACATGTTGCACTCTTGTGCCCATGTGAATTAAAGCGAGCCTAGAACATGACAAAAATCTTGATGATTGAAGATGATTTTATGATTGCTGAGTCAACAATAACGTTGCTGCAATATCATCAATTTGAGGTGGAGTGGGTCAATAATGGCTTGGATGGTCTGGCACAATTGGCCAAAAATAAGTTTGATATCATTTTATTAGACTTAGGTTTGCCGATGATGGATGGTATGCAGGTCTTAAAGCAAATCCGTCAAAGAGCTGTCACTCCAGTTTTAATCATTTCGGCGCGAGACCAGTTACAAAACCGTGTAGATGGATTAAACCACGGTGCAGATGATTACTTAATCAAACCATACGAATTTGATGAGTTACTTGCTCGTATACATGCGCTATTGCGTCGTAGTGGGGTGGAAGCTCAGCTTGCGAACCATGAGCAACTATTACAAAGTGGCGATCTGGTTTTAAATGTTGAACAACATATTGCAACCTTTAAAGGTCAGCGGATCGATTTGTCTAATCGTGAATGGGCGATTCTTATTCCTTTAATGAGTCACCCAAATAAAATCTTTTCTAAAGCAAATCTTGAAGATAAGTTATATGATTTCGATAGTGAGGTGACCAGTAATACGATTGAAGTATATGTGCATCACTTGAGAGCTAAACTTGGGAAAGACTTTATTCGAACTATTCGAGGGCTGGGTTACCGTTTAGGGCAATCGTAACTTAAATTTTGGAACTTTATAAAAGTGCATTATTCATTAAAGAAACGACTGATTTGGGGCACCTCAATTTTCAGTGTCATCTTAGGTTGTATATTAATTTTTAGTGCCTATAAGGTTGCACTTCAAGAAGTTGATGAAATTTTAGATACTCAAATGCAGTATTTAGCAGAGCGAACAGCTGAATATCCATTGAAAACAGTAAGTAGTAAGTTCGATTTACACAAAACTTATCATGAAGAAGATCTATTTGTAGACATTTGGGCTTATAAAGATCAGGCCCATTTATCTCATCATTTACATCTGTTGGTTCCACCTGTCTCACAAGCTGGTTTTTACTCGCATAAAACTAGCCAAGGCGTAGTAAGAACTTACGTTTTACCTTTGAAAGATTATCAGATTCAGGTCAGTCAACAAGAGCGAGTTCGTGAAGCTTTTGCTTGGGAGCTTGCTGGAAGTATGTTCATTCCCTATCTAATTATTTTGCCATTTGCGATTTTTGCTTTAGCAGCGATTATTCGCCGAGGTCTAAAGCCGATAGATGACTTTAAAAATGAACTGACTCATCGTGATTCGGAAGAATTAACGCCAATTGAAGCTTTAGACTATCCTCAAGAATTATTGCCTACTATTGATGAAATGAACCGTCTGTTTGAACGTATATCTAAGGCTCAAATGGAACAAAAACAGTTTATTGCAGATGCTGCTCATGAATTACGAACTCCTGTCACAGCCTTAAATTTACAAACTAAAATTCTAATTAGTCAGCTTCCTGAGCACGAGTCTTTGCAAAATCTGAGTAAAGGATTAGCACGTATTCAGCATTTGGTCACACAGCTTTTGGCTTTGGCTAAGCAAGATGTCTCTTTAAGTGTGATTGAACCGACCAAAACTTTTCAACTCAATGATGTCGCTTTAAATTGTGTTGAACAGCTCGTCAATTTAGCTATGCAAAAAGATATTGACTTAGGATTTGTCCGTAACGAATCTATTGAAATGCATAGTATTGAGCCCACAGTACACTCAATTATTTTTAATTTAATTGATAATGCAATCAAATACACACCTCATGAAGGAATGATAAATATTTCAGTCTTTACTGCTACAGATGGCGATGCGTGTATACAAATTGAAGATAGCGGTGTAGGTATTGACCCTGAACATTATGATAAAG
Organism: Acinetobacter sp. GW821-FHT09D10; assembly: GCF_059416285.1. NCBI lineage: Bacteria > Pseudomonadati > Pseudomonadota > Gammaproteobacteria > Moraxellales > Moraxellaceae > Acinetobacter > Acinetobacter sp. GW821-FHT09D10. The sequence goes on along the minus strand of NZ_JBWKOW010000005.1, from coordinate 66,964 downwards.
TTTTAAAACGTTTTTATCGGGTACACCATCACCTTGAAGTGGGTAGTGGCTTAGGTCTATCAATTGTTGACAGAGCGACTCAGCGTTTAGGTGGAACTTTGACGCTAGATCGAAGCTTAGAGCTTGGCGGGCTTTCTGTTCTGGTTAAACTGCCTAAAACTCTACATAGTCATGAAACAAGAGCTTGATTTATACAAGTTCTTGTTTGATTCGTTTTTCAAATTCAAAGCGGTGAATACAAATCCTGTAAAATAAGATATTTACTGCCCAAACTACCCAGCCTGTCCATAAATTGTGGCTAAGGAAATGCGCGCCACGCATCATTTGCCCCCAACCCATCATAAAGCCTAAGATGATGCCAGCGATAAGATAAAAATAGGCACGTTTAGGTTGCTCAAGACGATAAACAAAATAGCCTGTCATTAAAATAAAGCCTGCGCTTGCATGACCACCCGGAAAGCAATGACCATGTGTAGAGGTAAAGTCCCACACATAACTTAAAGCATTCGGATGAACCATATTCCAAGGGCAAGCGTGAGCAGATTGTGATTTTAATAAGCCAACTATACCGCTACCAATCATGCTCACAAAAAACATATAGCCATATTGCCAGCGATAAAGCTTCAATTTTTCTACTTTGAATGATGCAATCCACAGACCTAAAAAGATGACATAAACGGTGGTGATGATTTGCTTTACGATTTCATGGTTAACCCTTACAAGGTACCAATTGTCCCGATTAAAAAAATGACCTGTTGAGTCCATCCAAGGGTGGATGAAATACATATCAATTTTTCCACCCACCGGAAATATAAATAAAAGTATAAAAAAACTAATGGCAAGAAAAATAAGCTGAAGTTGAAAAAATTGTTTTTGTTGGTTCATTGCCATGCAACATCAAAAGGATTGTGAGTTAAAGGCATTACATAAAATAAAACTTAAATTGTTCTTAAACTAAACAAAAAATTAATCTTTAAATGAAGTGAATTTAAAAAATAATATTAATGATTCATAGTTCTAAATTATTTCTAGGAATGGCTGAGCGTTTTTAATCTTTCTAAGTCTATTGAACCTTTGAAGTAATGATAAGCAGGACATTTTGATCCTGCTTATCAATCGTTGAATTAGAACATACCTTCTTCAGAGTTTGCAGAAATCTTATGAATGGATAAATCTGCACCTCTAAACTCATCTTCTTGCGATAAACGAATGCCAATGGTCGCTTTAAGTAAGCCGTACACAATAAAGCCGCCAGCAAGTGCAATGGCAATCGCAAGTACTGTACCAATGAGCTGTGAGGCAAAAGACACGCCACCTAAACCACCCAGCCACTTTTGACCAAATAGACCCACTGCAATACCACCAAATGCACCACACACACCATGTAATGGCCATACCCCCAACACATCATCAACTTTGAGTTTGTTTTGTGTGTAGGTAAATAGGTACACAAACATCGCACCGGCTGCACCACCAATAACAAGCGCGCTGATTGGATGAACAATGTCAGACCCTGCACAGATTGCGACTAAGCCTGCAAGAGGACCGTTGTGTAAGAAACCTGGGTCATTTTTACCAATCGCATTTGCTGTAATCGTTCCCCCAACCATTGCCATGAGTGAGTTAATGGCAACCAGACCAGAAATAGCATCTACACGCTGAGCACTCATCACGTTAAAGCCAAACCAGCCTACAATTAAAATCCATGAACCCAGTGCCAAAAATGGAATAGAAGACGGTGGGTGAGCACTTACGCGACCATCTTTCTTATAACGACCAGAACGTGCCCCCAATAAAATGACAGCAGCAAGCGCAATCCAACCACCCATAGCATGCACCACAACTGAACCGGCAAAGTCGTGGAAAGCTGCACCAAAGGTGGTTTCTAACCACTTTTGCAGACCGTAGTTACCATTCCAGACCATGCCTTCGAAAAATGGATAAACCAGCGCAACTAAAGCGAGTGTTGCAATGGCTTGAGAACGCATTTTTGCACGTTCAGCAATACCACCCGAAATAATGGCAGGAATTGCAGCAGCAAAAGTGAGTAAAAAGAAACAACGCATGAGGTTGTAGCCATGATCACTTGATAAAACCGTACCATCATGGAAGAAATGCTGGCCATAAGAAATATAGTAACCAACAAAGAAATATGCGATTGCAGAGAGGGCAAAGTCAGTCAGAATTTTACTCAGTGCGTTCACCTGATTTTTATGGCGAACCGTACCAAGTTCCAAGAATGCAAAACCTGCGTGCATGGCAAGAACCAAAACAGCACCAAGTAATAAGAAAAATAGATCTACATTTTGCATAGCATGCTCGAAAAAAGTGCTAAATTCCATTTTGGAACAAATCTGGGTCTGTAAATTGCACCAAAATAGATTTAAGGAATCTAAAAACCTAAGTTTGTCGAAACAAACTCAATTGCATAAAAGTGAATATGCAATAAGCGCACCAATTTAGATTGGATAATGGGGTTTTGACGACAAATGGTGCGTTGATTTAGTCAAGATAGGGCAGTAATGGCGCTTTTTATGTTAAAAATCATCTAATACGTTTATAAATTGACCTAAAAAGTTCGTTATTAAAATTTAAAAGAGTTGTTTGTATTTGAACTAATGATCCGACCAAACTTCCTGAGCAACTTCAATAAATGCTTTCACAGCTGGACTCATATGCTTTTTATTTTTCACTGCGAGTCCAATAGAACGTTTAAGGTTCGGTTTAAAAGGGCGTTTAACTACATTTGGATAGAGTGAGAGTAACTCTTTAGTAATTACCATATCCGACACAATCGAAACCCCTAACTGGTTATGAACCATGCTAACAATACTCAGAATTTGTGAAACATAAAATTTGATGTCTGGTTTCACATTAAAGTTTTTTAAAATTAATTCGACCTGATGTCTACTGCCTGCCATTGTCATGATAAAAGGGCAGTTTTCTAGCTGTGCTGGATCAATATAGAGTTGTTGCGCCAGTGGGTAACCATTCGGAATTAGGGCAACAAAACGGTCTTCAATTAAGGGAAACGTATCGAAACGCTCATCTGGCATAATTAAAAAACCGACTTCTATACGCCGTTCCAATAACCACTGAGCCACTTCTTTATCCTCACCTTCATCAATATAAATTTCGATTTTAGGATAGAGCTGCCGAAAGCTTTCTAAAATTTCAGGCAATAGATAAATGGATGATGAAGCCCCAAAAGATCCGATATGTAATGTGCCTTCATTTAAACCATGTATCGCAGCCACTTCTTTTTCTAATGTATTGGAAATACTCAATAGCTCTTTTACATGAGTCAATAACTGCTGACCTGTTGTAGTCAGCTCAATATCACTTTGGTTTCTTGAAATGAGGTTAATACCCCATTGTTGTTCTAATGACTTAAGCGCATGAGAAACTGCCGATTGTGAAATTCCCAGCTTTTCTGCCGTAGCAGTAAAGCTTTTTAGTTCAGCAATGAGTGCAAAAATTTCAAGCTGGGTAAATGTCATATTGTACTTATTATGAGTAAAAACTCATTTTATCATGAGTTTTCATTATCTTTAATATATGAGTAAGCCAAAGGAATTGCCAAAAAACAGCAAGCCCCTCAATCAAACTCGAGTAAAGAAATGAATAGCATTGTTTTATCTCTATTTCCTTTAGTTGCATTAATTGCATCGGGATACCTGTTTAAAAAATATCGTTTTTTTAGCGATGAGTTTTGGGCTGGGGCAGAGAAGCTCAATTACTATATTTTATTTCCCGCTTTGCTTTTTAGTACGCTATCGACCGCAAAAATTGACTTACAAAGTTTGAGTACAGCCATTATTGCGATGTTGATTGTAGTTTTGGCAGTCACCATTTTCTTGTACATACTTCGCTTGTTTTGGCACATACCACCTGCACGTTTTGGTGTGCACGTACAAAGTATGGTTCGCTTTAATACTTATATTGGTTTGGCTTTAGTGACTTCGCTTTTTAAAAGTGAAGGAATGGCAATACTGGCAATTTTATTGGCGCTTTGCATTCCACTTGTGAACGTTATTTCGGTGCTTGCTTTAACCTCTAAAGAACACATGGCAATTAAACCTGTTTTGATTGCGCTTCTTAAAAACCCGTTGATTGCATCGTGTGTGGTGGGGGCGGCAGTCAATGCACTTCACATCCCGATTTGGGAAGGCTTTTCTAGCTTTATTAAGCTTTTTTCAGCATCGAGTTTGCCACTGGGTCTGTTATGTGTGGGTGCAGCTTTGCAATTCATGCAAATTAAAAAAGACATTGTTGTGTTGGCGGCAGACACTTTTGCACGACTTTTAGCAGTGCCTGCTTTAGCCTATGTGGTCTGCATGTGGTTTGGTTTACCAAGCTTACAGACACAAATTTTAGTCATTTTCTTTGCGTTACCGACTGCTTCTGCTTCGTACATTTTAACCAAAGTTTTGGGTGGAGATAGCCAGTTGATGGCAGCCGTGATTAGCTTTCAAACCTTATGTGCTGCCATGACTTTACCAGTAGTGATTTGGTGGATTTCCTAAGATATAAACATTTAGGTAAGACACGTTCTATTTTCCAAAAATTAACGTGCCGATTCTTACTTAAAGAATGCTTTGCTACCTTCCTCATCTGATTATTGCTACACTTTTTTCTTTTTCAGGTGGATGAGTATGTCCTTTGATCTCAAAGTTAGCTTGCAGCAAAGGTCAGAACCGTCTGCACAGCAGAAAAAACTTAATCGCCTGATTGATAAAATAGAACAGCAAAAAGTTAGCCTTAGCACATGGCAAAATGCGCAAGCTGAGATTCAACAGCACATTCGGCAAAAGCTGATGCCTGTGTATGGCGATTTACATGAGGTCTTATTTCAGCAGTTAGATCAACTCTGGAATATGTTACATAGCCATGAGTTTTCCAAAGCGGATATGCAACAACTCGATGAAAAAATTGCCCAGCTTGCACACATGTTGAAGCGCTCCAAAATGCTGTCTGCTCAACAGTTAGAGTTAGTGAATCAGATCGATACCTTTTATCAGCAACATGCAGGGGAATCGGCAAAAAAGACTAAAAAAGCTCAGTCAATAAAATTTGAATATGAAGAAAGTACTGATCAACGTGCAGAATTTGATGAAGACTTTGAACAGTATGCTGCCGAGCAACAACAAGCGCGAGAACAAGCCAAACAGCAAAGACAACAACAAAAACGTGAACAAGCTGAGCAAATGGCAGCGCAGTCACTTAAAACGGTTTATTTAAAAATTGCCGCGAGGATTCATCCAGACCGTGAGCAGGATGAAACAAAGAAACAGGAAAAAACCGAGCTGTTCCAGCAGGCAAGTCAGGCCTATGAAAAGCAGGATTTGTTTTATTTACTCAAACTCCAGTTACAGCTTGAACAGAATAAAGGGGTAGGAGCTAAAGAATTATCTGCTGAGCAATTGCGGTTTTACAAACTGGCTTTGGATGCACAAAGTCAGCAGCTTGAAAGCCAAATTGCAGATATTTTGGATTCTTTTGAGTTAGCGAAGAATGTGAAAGCGGAGCATGTGCATATTAGTGATGTTTATAAAGCTATAGATGCCGACTGTGCTGAGCTAAAGCAGCAGGTGAAGTGGGAAAAGGAGCGTTTAAAGCATATGAAAAAGGTGAGTGGGGTGGAGATGTTGTTGGGGAATGGGGTGTTGTAAGTTTCCCCACCTAAAATTTAGGAAAATCAAATGCTTTTATGAAATGTTAGTTTTAAATATCCAATTAAATTCAAAGACTATTCATAATAGACGACAAGATTATATGCAAATTTTTTTTTAGTAGAAATCTTTCTATATTGTCCCAAATCTTTTTGAAAATTATGACTAAAATATTGAATTTGTAATTTATTAAAAGGATACGTTTTCTTTTTTTCTATTTTCCAAAGGTGATAATAAAGAATAAGTTGATATTGTCCGATATGATTTTTTAATAAATATTCATCAATAGTTTCTACAATTTTAAAAATTAGGATTTGGTATTTGATAAGTCTTTCAAAGGTCATTCGTGGTAATGCATAATTATTTACGACCTCATAATTTTCTGTATCTTTTATACTACGTCCAAAAGCATGTGCTACGTTGTTTCTCGTAGTTCGAATACGTTCAAGATGCTTTAAGTTATTTCGAATAATAGGAAAATTAGTATTAAATATTTTTTCTAAATTATTAATTCTACTCAGCCATGTACCTTTAACACATCCTGTTACGTATTCTTCATGATCTATTTTATGCTTTTTATATTTTTTTAAAAACATTCCATCAACAGATTTGGATGATCCAATAATTGTACCTGGATCTGAATCCAATGATATTTTAATAATTGAAGATAAATAAATCTCAAAATTTGATGTTAAAGATACTAATGCATTTAAATAAATCCATTTACTGAATTCATTGTGAGTCTTTGACCAATCTCCAAGAGTTTTGAATGTACCAACATGCCTATGATCTTTGAAATCAAAATAATTATCAGCTTGAAGCGAAAAATTTGCTCCACTTGCTGTCAAATTTTTATACGTATAGCTTTGAGAGGCATTGAAGGAAATTAACATATTTGTTAATTCTTTATTATATTGTTTGAATATTTCAAATTGCCAACTACGATGTTCTTGGCTAGTCCATCTATCAAAATTTGTATAGCTTCTCATTTTAAATATATAAAGGGCTGAATAATCAGCCCTTTATATTATAGATTAAATTGTGAACTTTAAAGATTAAAGCGCAGCAATCTGCTCCATATTCGCTTTAACTTTCTCTAACTGAGCAGCAAACTCAGCAAGCTTCGCTTTTTCACCTTCAACAACTGCTGCTGGTGCTTTAGATACAAAGCCTTCGTTTGCAAGTTTGCCTGCAATTTGGTCGTGTTGCTTTTGGATTTTATCCAAGTCTTTTTGCAAACGAGCAAGCTCAGCTTTAGGGTCAATTAAGCCTTTCATTGGTACAAATACTGATGCATGGCTAACAACGCTAGAGCAAGACAATGGTGGCTCTTGATCTTTATTCAAGAAATCAATGCTTTCAACTTTAGCCAATGCTTTGAACAATGCTTCAATACGAATAATTTGTTCACGTTCAGCATCAGACGTGTTTTGAAGTAATACTGGCAATAAGCGTGCATTACCTAAGCCCAATTCACCACGAATGTTACGCACCGCACCAATCAAACCTTGAAGCCATTGCATGTCTGCTTCAGCTTGTTCATTGATTTTTGCTTGCTCAGGAATAGGGTATTGAGCAGTCATAATGGTTGGACCACCTTGACCAAGCATTGGTGCAAGCGTTTGCCAGATTTCCTCTGTCAAATACGGCATTAACGGATGAGCCAAACGTAAAGAAGCTTCCATCACTGCAAGCAATACACGGCGTACTTCAGCTTTACGCTCTTCTGCAACTTCTGCATCGTTAAGAACTGGTTTAGTTAACTCAACGTACCAGTCACAGTATTCATTCCAGATAAAGTCGTAAATCGCTTGTGCAGCAAGGTCTAAACGATACGTTGCAAACGCTTGATGTACAGCAGCTTCAGCTTTTTGCAGACGGCTGATAATCCACTGTTCTGGAAGTTCCCAAAGATCAGGACGAGCTTCTTGACCAACAGTTTGGCCTTCAACATTCATCAGAACGAAACGAGTCGCGTTCCAGATTTTGTTACAGAAGTTACGGTAGCCTTCAACACGTTTTAAGTCGAACTTGATGTCACGACCAGTGTTTGCAAGCGCACAGAACGTGAAACGAACTGCGTCAGTACCATAAGCATTAATGCCTTCTGGGAACTCTTTGCGCGTTGATTTTTCAATCTTCGCTGCATCTTTCGGGTTCATCAGGCCAGTCGTACGTTTTGCAACTAAGCTTTCTAAATCAATACCGTCAATCAAGTCTAATGGGTCAAGTACGTTACCTTTAGACTTAGACATTTTTTGACCTTCACCATCACGTACCAAGCCGTGAACGTAAACAGTCTTGAATGGTACTTGCGATGAACCATCTTCATTTTTCATGAAGTGCAGGGTCATCATGATCATACGGGCAACCCAGAAGAAAATGATGTCAAAACCAGTCACCAACACATCTGTTGGGTGGAAGGTTTTAAGGAAATCATTTGCTGCATCTTTTTTGTTGTCGCCAGTCCAACCTAAGGTTGAGAAAGTCCAAAGCGCAGAAGAGAACCATGTATCAAGAACGTCTTCGTCTTGTTTAAGTTCAACATCATCAGCAATGTTATTTTTCTCACGAACCTCTTCTTCGTTACGACCAACATAGATGTTGCCATTTGCATCGTACCAAGCTGGAATACGGTGACCCCACCAAAGCTGACGTGAAATACACCAGTCTTGAATGTCACGCATCCACGCCATGTACATGTTGCTGTATTGCTCTGGAACAAACTTAATACGGCCATCTTGAACTGCTTCAATTGCAGGTTCAGCAAGAGGAGCAATTTTTACATACCATTGGTCAGTCAATAATGGCTCAATGATCACGCCTGAACGGTCGCCGCGTGGCGCTTTTAAGTCATACGGTTGGATTTGATCTAACCAGCCTTCAGCTTCAGCTTGAGCAACTAATTTTTTACGTGCTGCGAAACGCTCTAAACCAGCATATTCCGCAGGCGCAGTAATGGTTTTAGAAATCTGTTCACCAGCTTTTGCAATATATTCAAACTCGCCTAAAACTTCGGCATTTTTGTTGAAGATATTAATGATTGGCAAGCTATTACGTTTACCTAGGTCATAGTCGTTAAAGTCATGAGCAGGCGTGATTTTTACACAGCCAGTACCGAAGTCTTTTTCAACGTAGTCGTCGGCAACGATCGGAATTAAACGACCAGTAATTGGCAATACAATATTTTTACCAACAAGATGTGCATAACGCTCATCTTCAGGATGAACAGCAACCGCAGTATCGCCCAGTAAAGTTTCAGGACGAGTCGTTGCAACGACTAAATAGTCTTTGCCATCTTGAGTTTTAACTGATTTGTCTTCAAAGAAATATTTAAAGTGCCAAAGTGAGCCTTTTTCTTCTTTGCTTTCTACTTCAAGGTCAGAAAGAGCAGTTTGAAGTTTAGGGTCCCAGTTTACAAGGCGCTTACCGCGGTAAATTAAACCGTCTTCGTGCAAACGAACGAATACTTCTTTAACTGCGTTTGATAAACCTTCATCCATCGTGAAGCGTTCACGTGACCAGTCTACAGATGAACCTAAACGACGAATTTGTTTAGTAATCGTGCCGCCAGATTGTTCTTTCCATTCCCAAACTTTTTCGATGAACTTATCACGGCCCAAGTCATGACGAGTCACACCTTGTAAACCTAGTTGACGCTCAACAACCATTTGAGTTGCAATACCCGCATGGTCAGTACCTGGTTGCCACAAGGTGTTTTTACCCATCATACGGTTATAACGGGTGAGGGCATCCATAATGGCATTGTTAAAGCCATGGCCCATGTGCAAACTACCAGTGACGTTTGGTGGCGGAATCATGATACAGAATGATTCACCGTGACCAGAAGGTTTGAAGTAACCTTGTTCTTCCCACGTTTGGTACCACTTCTTTTCGATCTCGGTTGGATCGTATGTGGTCGCAATATTTTGAGCGGTTTGAGCGTCAGTCATAGTAGCTTAGATCGAATATGCATAAAAAATTGCACCTATTGTAGCAAAAAAATGCCTCGAAATTAATGTGCTGAAAACAGATAAACGGTTTTGTATTTTTTTCAAAAAACGGTAGATTTATGAAAGATGGATCACAATTTAATCGTGTAGAGACACGGCACAAAAATTACAAAAGAATTGAAGAAGGATGCTACTCATGAGTTATGAAGTTTTTTTGAAAATTTCCGATTCAACTTATACCCAATTCGAGACCATCCGGCAGAAACTGCATGATGGAGTAAGACAAAGTCAGGCAAAACCCTTAGGCGATGTACTCTCTGACCTTTCTTGTGAAATTATTGAGCAGGTTTTTTCTGTACTTTTACAGTCAGGAAATACAACCATGTCCCCAAAACAGCAAGCTGAGTCTGAAAAAGTAGTTCAGCAAGTTTTAGAGACTTTTCGAAAATACATGCCTTGGTCAGTTTCATTCTTTGGAAATGAACGTCTTTTACCTTTAGTTGACTACATGACATCTCTGATGAAAGAGCAGGGGCAGCAAGTTTATATTACCTATCCAGTTACCCTCCAACTCGTGCAACAAGCCGAAACTCTGACTCAGCAAATTCGTGATGGGAATATGCAGAGTGTTGCAGCTGCTTTTGATACCCTCATTCAAATTGTAGATTTAGGCGTAACAAGCCTAGTACGTGAACCTAAAAAGCGTTTAAAATTTAATTTAGTTGTCGATAAAACCCTGAATGGGGTGATCAACATGACGACGCATTTAGGCTATAAACGTTTGGAAAAGTTAGGTACACAGGTCGATCAGACCACAGCAACTCATTATATCAACCACTTTTTGGCCTTCATGCATCAAGCAGCATAATTTAAAAAGATAATAGGAACATAAAGCATGGCCAAACTTGATACTTTGCAAAATAAAGTGGTATGGATTACGGGAGCATCTTCTGGTCTGGGTAAGGCCTTAGCAGGGGAGTTGGCTTTGCAAGGGGCGGAGGTGATTTTGACCTCGCGTCGTTTTGAGGAATTAGAAGCAGTTCGGGTTGGTTTGTTAAACCCAGACCATCATTTGTCTGTGGTTGCAGATATTACTGATGAAAAACAAGTTGATGAGGCTTATAAGCAGATTTTAAAAGCGAAAGGGCGAATTGACTGGCTCATTAATAATGCAGGCTTAAGCCAACGTGCTTTAATTGAAGATACGACGATGGCAACTGAACGGGCCATTATGGAAGTCGACTATTTCTCACAAGTGGCGTTAACCAAAACTGTGCTTCCGACCATGCTAAAACAAAAGTCTGGTCGAGTTGTATTTGTGTCGAGTGTAGCGGGTTTATTAGGAACGCAGTACCGTGCAAGCTACTCGGCTGCTAAAGCTGCAATTCATATGTGGGCAAATAGTTTACGTGCTGAGGTCTCAGATCAAGGCGTTGAAGTTTCAGTTATTTTCCCGGGCTTTGTAAAAACTAATGTTTCTTTTAATGCGTTAAATGGTGCTGGACAACCTCAAGGTCATCAAGATGAAGCCATCGAGAATGGTTTAGAGGCAGATGTATTTGCCCAACAAGCAGTTAAAGCTTTAATGCATGGGCAAGAATATATTGTTGTTGGGGGAACAAAAGAAAAACTAGGTGTTATGGTTTCACGAATGTCTCCAAAACTTCTCTATAAAATGATTCGGAAAACAAAAGTAAAATAAAAAAGTGATTTCGCCATGCTAAATTGATGGAAAACCCGTATAGAAGGTTCACCATGGATCAAGATTATCACCGTATTTTAGAAGTCATTACGCGTTTTCAATTGGTCTTTGATCAGAAAAATTGGGACGCTTTTGATGAGTTATTGGCCGATCAACTTGAGGTGGACTATTTCCAATTTAGGGGAGAGCCTTTATGTGTCGTGTCTTGTCATGAATATAAAGGTTCTCGGCAACAGGCGTTGTCTCATCTCAGATTGCAACATAACTTAAGTAATCCGATCATCCGTATTGAACAAGATCGGGCATGGTTAGAGTGTAATTATCAAATTTATCGTTTTTCAGAAAATGATTATTTTCATTCATTTGGTCGTTATTATTTTACTTTGGCAAAACAACAGGGCAGTTGGAAAATTACCGGAATTTGCCAACATTTAACTAAAAATATTGGCAATCCACGCATTCATTTTTCTAGTGTAGGGCAGTATTAATCTTTTACTGCTGTACCGTAGGCAAAGACTTCAACCATTCCGCCCTGCATTCCTAGTTCGGTTGTACTCAGCCGAACTCCCATAATATGGTTAGCTCCTGCGGTATGTGCTTGTTGTTTTAAACGGACAATCGCTTCACGGCGAGCACGCTCAACCACACTCTCATAACTGGTGAGTCGACCACCCAAAATATTCTTAATGGATGCCAATACATATTTAAAGTAGTCATGAGAAATCACGACATTACTACTAATGAAATGGCCTAGCTGATCACTCGTCGAAAAACGATTCGTATCAATTCTGATATGGGCCAGCCGTTGCTCTTTTTCTAGAAGTTCTTTCAAATGTTTTCGTTCAATATGGCGTCCAAAACCCCAACCAATACTGAAAAGAATCAGAAAAATAACAAGCTGAAAAATAAGATTTTCCATTTTCTACCTATGCACTAAATGGATCTGGTAGATGGGGTGCTTGAGGTTGCACAACCACTGCTGTGCCATAGACAAATAGTTCGGAAGCACCTTGAGCAATATTTGAAGTTGAAAAACGGATGCCGACAATTGCATTCGCACCCAGTTGCTGGGCTTTGGCAATCATACGATTCATGGCTTCTTGGCGAGATTCTTCTAATAATTCGGTATAACCTGTAAGTTCACCACCCACAATATTTTTTAAACTCGCCATCAAGTCACGGCCAACATGCTTACTACGGACAGTACTTCCATAAACAACATCAAGCTGTTTTAAAATCTGGTGGCCCGGAACGCTTTCTAAATTACTCAGTAACATTATTTTTTATCAATCTAAATCTCTTAAGCTTTCAAGATAAGAAATATTCACATGAGATGCAATAAAAAAGCCCACCGAAGTGAGCTTTTATAGATAAGTTATTTAAAACTTATTGCTTTTTAAGTTCAGCACTTGATGGTTGATTAACCACTGTATCTGAAGAGTTTGCTTTTAAACCGCCACCTAGAGTTTTGTATAACTCGATTTGGTTGTTTAAGTTAGCTTGTTGAAGCAACAATAAACCTTGTTCTGCTGAATAAGATGAACGCTGTGCATCAAGAACTGTCAAGTAACTATCAATACCAGCACGGAAGCGGGCATTTGATAATGTGTAGTTGCGGTTAGTTGCTTCTACTAGACGTTGTTGAGCTGTTAAACGTTCACCAATATTGGCACGAGTTGCAAGCGCATCATTAACTTCACGGAATGCAGACTGAACTGATTTTTCATAATCAGACAATGCAATTTTCTGATCGGTTTCAGAAATTTTTACATTGGCACGACGTGTACCCCAATCAAAAATTGGTAAGTCTAGGCTTGGTCCAACTGACCACACAAATCCACCCGACTTAAATAGATCACTTAAGTCAGTCGATGCGTAACCTGCAGAACCCGTTAAGCTAATTGTTGGGAATAAACGTGCTTTTGCAGCACCAATATTCGCACCAGCAGCGCTTAAGTTATATTCGGCAGCTTTTACATCTGGACGATTGTTAAGCAAGTCACTTGGTAAACCAGCTGTATATACATTCTGTTGAGTAATGCGTTTTACAGGTTGGTTTGGCAACAAGTTTTGCGGAATCGATTGACCTGATAATAAGTTCAACAAGTTTTGTGCTTGAGCCATCTGAGTTTTGTAGTTCGCTACATCGTTACGCGCAGTTTCTACAGAAATCTGTGCCTGACGTAGTGGAACTTCACTGTCGATACCCACATCAAAACGTTTTTTGTTGAGGTTGTAAGAGTCTTGCTGTGCTTTTAGAGTTTGCTCTGCAAGCTTTAAATTCGCCGATGCAAAAGAATAGTTCAACCATGCTTGAGCAACCTGACTAATCAGACTGATTTGTGTCGAATCACGTGCACTTTGCGTTGAAAGATAACTATCTAATGCAGCATCTTTTAAGCTACGAACGCGGCCCCAAAAATCAAGCTCATAGGCAGTTACACCCAAACCCACTTGATAGGTAGAGTAGGGGTTATTCGGATCACGGCTTTGAGAAACCTGACGAATTGCACTACCACTTGCTCCGATGGTTGGAAGCTGGTTGTTTTGAGTAATTCGATATTGCTGTTGAGCACGTTCAATATTGAGCGTTGCTGTACGTAAGTCACGGTTGTTGGCAAGAGCCAAATCAATCACTTCGAGCAAACGAGGGTCAGAAAAGAACTGTTTATAACCCTGTTCTGCAATAGACGTACCAGAAGCGCTGTTATATCCATAGCTTTGTGGTATATCGGTTTTCACGACTGGTTCTGGGCCGCGCATGCTTTGACAAGCTGCCAAAGCAAGCGCAAGTGCAGATACCGCAATGCTACGACCTGAAATAGACCATACTTTTTGCATCACGATTTATGCTCCTGAGTGTTTATGGTTTTTGGTTTGTACTTAAAGATACTACGAATCCACACATAGAATACAGGGATAAAGAAGATACCTAAGAACGTTGCACTGAGTACGCCACCGAGTACACCGAAGCCGACTGAGTGCTGACTTCCTGCACCAGCACCTGTTGAAAGGGCAAGTGGAAGTACACCAAAACCGAAGGCAAGGGTGGTCATAATAATTGGACGTAAACGCATTTTTGAAGCATGTAAAGTTGCATCAAGTAGGTCTTCGCCTTTTTCCTGCAACTCTTTTGCGAACTCAACAATCAAGATCGCATTTTTTGCAGAAAGACCAATGACCGCGATCATCGCTACCTGGAAGTAAATGTTATTTGAGAGATTTGGATCTCCTTTAATAATCATACCCAAGTAAGTCAATACGATTGCACCAATAATACCAAGTGGTACTACAAGTAAAACCGAGAACGGAATAGACCAGCTTTCATATAATGCAGCTAAGCAAAGGAAAACGATTAACAATGAAAGAGCATAAAGGAATGGAGCTTGAGCACCAGACTCACGTTCTTCAAGTGATAAACCTGTCCATTCATAGTCGAAACCTTGTAAGCCCATAGATGGTAACTTAGCAATAATTTCTTCCATGGCTTTCATAGAATCACCAGAACTTACGCCCGGTGCAGGTGTACCTTGAATGTTAACCGATGACACGCCGTTATAACGTTCAAGACGAGGAGAACCATATGTCCATTCGCCTGTAGCAAATGCAGAGAACGGTACCATTTCGCCTTTGCTATTACGTACATACCACTTGTTTAAGTCTTCAGGCATCATACGGCTACCCGAATCACCTTGAACATAAACTTTTTTCACACGACCACGGTCAACGAAGTCGTTAATGTATGAACCACCCCATGCAATACGCATAGTGTTGTTAATGTCAGCAATGCTAACGCCCATAGCACCAGCTTGAGCCTGATCTACGTTAATTTGATACTGAGGTGTATCTTCTTGACCATTAGGACGTACCCCTACAAGACGTTTATCTTGTGAAGCCAAACCTAAAATTGTGTTACGTGCGGCAATTAGTTTCTCATGGCCTTGACCACTTGAATCTTTAAGCTGCAAGTTAAAACCAGCAGTTACACCGAGTTCAGGCATTGCTGGAAGCTGTAATGGCATGATGTAAGATGCGTCTTTGACGATCATGTTTAATGCCATACCGCGCTGAATTAACGCACCAATTTGAGATTCTGGTGAAGTACGTTCACTCCAGTCTTTCAATTTAACGAAGCCAATACCAGCATTTTGACCAACACCCGTGAATGAGAAACCTGAAACGGTGAAAATAGATTCCACTGTATCTTTTTCATTCATGAAGAAGTTTGTCATGGTATCAACAACTTTATTCGTACGATCCAGCGTTGCATTCGGTGGTAATTGTACAAGTGTCATGACCACGCCCTGATCTTCTTCTGGTAAGAATGAAGATGGGAGTTTTTGGAACAAGAACACCAATAGACCAATCACTAAAGCGTAAAGTACGCCAGAGAAGATTTTGCCTTTAAGCATGCGGCTAACACCATTTTGGTAGCTATGCGACATGCGGTCAAAACCGTTGTTAAATCCTCTGAAGAAACGAGCAAAAATATTATTGCTTGGTTCTTTGTTAGGATCATGCTGTTTTAAAATTGTTGCACAAAGTGCTGGCGTAAAGGTTAACGCTACAATTAACGATAAAACCATTGCTGTTACAAGGGTAATCGAGAATTGACGGTAAATTACACCAGTCGTACCACCAAAGAATGCCATTGGTACGAATACCGCTGTCAATACGCTTGTAATACCAATTAACGCACCAGAAATCTGTTGCATTGATCGTGAAGTCGCCGTGACCGGATCGGTATGCTCTTCACTCATGACACGTTCAACGTTTTCCACTACGACAATGGCGTCATCGACCAGAAGACCAATTGCCAATACCATGGCGAACATGGTTAAGGTGTTAATTGAGAATCCAAAAATATTGATGACAGCAAATGTACCTAATACAACAACAGGTACTGCAAGTGTAGGAATGATGGTTGCACGCCAGTTCTGCAAGAACAAGAACATGACAATGAATACTAAAATTACCGCTTCAATTAATGTGTGTACAACACTTTCAATTGAAAGACGAATAAATGGAGTAGTGTCATAAGCCAGTTTATCTGCAAGGCCTGTTGGATAGTTCTTACGTAATTCAGCTAAACGATGTTCAACAGCATCAGCGGTATCAAGTGCGTTGGCACCAGTTGCAATTTTAATTGCAAGACCACCAGCAGGTTTACCATTAAACTTTGAATCAAACTGATAGTTATCAGAACCTAACTCAACACGAGCAACATCTTTTAAACGAACCTCAGCACCTGATGCTGTGTTCTTTAAGAAGATATTTTTAAATTGCTCAGGTGTTTGCAGCAAGCTTTGTGCATTCACTGTCGCATTAAGCACTTGACCTTGTACCGCTGGCGCTCCGCCTAACTGACCTACAGCAACTTGTGAGTTTTGCGCTTGTAAAGCAGTCGCAATATCACTTGGGGTTAACTGGTAATTAGTCAATTTTGCAGGGTCGAGCCAGATACGCATAGCGTATGAACCACCAAAAACCTGTACCTCACCAACACCAGCAACACGGCTAAGTGGTTCTTTAATTGATGAGTTTACGTAGTCTTTAATGTCTGAGTCTGAAAGGCTGTTATCTGGCGAATAGAATGCAATAACTTGCAAGAAGCTTGCGCCAGATTTGGTAACTGTCACACCTTGACGTTGAACATCTTCAGGTAAAAGAGCAGTTGCAGATTGCAGTTTGTTTTGAACCTGAACCTGTGCAATATCTGGATCAATACCTTGTTCAAAGTTTAATTGAATAGAAGCCTGACCGTTACCAGCACTGTTAGATGAAATATAACGTAAGCCATCTAGACCATTCATTTGTTGTTCAATGATCTGGGTTACGGTGTTTTCAACAGTCTCAGCCGATGCACCAGGATAAGTTGCAGCAATTGTAACTGTCGGTGGTGCAATCGTCGGATACTGTGCAATAGGCATTTTTGTGAGCGTGAGAATACCCGCCAACATAATGACTAATGCAATCACCCACGCAAAAATGGGGCGATGAATAAAAAATTGTGCCATTCAATCTACCCCTTATGCATTAGATGCTTTCTGTTCTGCTTGAGGTTTACCTGATTGAGCCGGTTTTGTCGCATTTGGAGCTGCACCTTGAGGAGTCGCTGGTTGAGCTTGGTAAGGTTTTGCTGATACTTCTTGCCCTTCTTTAACTTTGGCAACACCATCAACAATCACTTTATCACCAGCTTTGAGACCATTGGTCACAATCCAGTTTTGTCCTTGAACACCAGAAGTTTCAACAGGACGACTCTCAACAGCACCTTTTGCATTCACAGTCATCGCCATGGCTTGACCTGTCGGTAAACGGGTAATTGCAGCTTGAGGAATCAGATAAGCATTTGGAACTACACCCTGAACAATTTGTGCAGTTGTGTACATGCCTGGAAGTAACAGATGATTCGGGTTCGAGAATACGGCACGTAAAGTAATCGTTCCTGTATCCTGATTTACAGAAGCATCAGAGAAAGCAAGTTGTCCTTCGATTGGATAGGTTGAACCATCTTCGAGCTTCAATTTTACTTTCGTGTTGTTACTATTGTCTAAACTACCTTTACTCAATTGTTGACGTAAACGTAATAACTCGGCGCTAGACTGGTTAATATCAACATAGATTGGATCTAACTGTTGAATCGTCACTAAAGGATCAGTTTGGTTTGCAGTGACTAAAGCACCAGCTGTTACAGAAGAACGTCCAGACTGACCAGAAATTGGTGAGCGAATTGTAGAGTAACCTAGATCTACGTTTGCATTTGTTACTTGAGCTTTCGCTGCAGCAACTTGTGCTTCTGCAACGTTAACTTGACCAAGTAAGTCGTCATACTCTTGTCTAGATACAGCGTTACTCGAAACAAGTTGCTTATAACGGTTTAACTTAGTACGTAGGGAAGCTAGATTTGCCTGTTGTTGTAAAAGTGCCGCTTTTGCATTTTCGAGCGTTGCATGGTTAGTTCGAGAATCAAGTTGATAAAGAGCCTGACCTTCACGAACATAACTTCCTTCAGCAAACAAGCGTTTTAAAATTACGCCACTTGTTTGAGGGCGAACTTCAGAAATTTGATATGCTGAAGTACGACCAGAAAGTTCAACGCTTTGTTCAACACTTTGTGGTTGAGCAACAATAACACCTACTTCAGCAGGCGGCATTTTCTGAGCAGCAGCAGCTTGCTGTTTCTCATCGGAGCCTTTGCCACAACCAACAAGTGCGATACTTGTTGCTAATGCGCAAGCAGTAAGGGCAGGAGCCCAAAGCTTAGCCGACATCATTGTTCCACCTCGTTAGATAAAATCTAAAAATATATTTGTTTTTTACTTAACCTACTTTGTGTTTGTAATAACCAGAGCCAAAGCAGTGCAATCCAAATAAAACCAATGCCCCAACCGGCGAGTACATCTGTTGGAAAATGAACTCCAGCATATATTCTTGAAAGCCCCATACAGATAAACCAAAGACAGGAGATCAAAATGATAGAAGGAGAGTTAGTGTTGGGCTTATGGCATAACATTATCATTGCCAGACAGGCCAGTGTTGATGCATAAACACTGTGTGCACTTGGGAACGATGCACCGTAACTTTCGACAATATGATATACCTGTGGGGGTCTTGGGCGGTCAACACACCACTTGAGCAGCCAACCCATGGTGATACTGCCAATAACTCCCACGCTAATGAAAATAACAGTAATATATTTTTTATACCATGCCTGATATATACATACCAGAAAGGATAAAAAACATACAAAAGGCATACCACCTACACGTGCCAGAAAGATCGTAATAAAGTTAAGATAATCTGATCGGTGTTCACTCAATATTTGAACGCTCAGGAGATCCATAGATTGAAGTCTTGGTACAAAAAGACCAAGCACACCTAATCCGAAAAAAATACAACCAATAAAAAGCAACATATAGGGCATGTATATACCTTTGCTTATTCAAGCAGTGTCCACTACTGAAAGCCGTTAAAAGTGTACTTGCCAGTACACTTTTTTTCAAGCCTGATAGATCATCGTAAATTCATTTTGAAAATTTTTTAACATTTGGAAAAACAATCACAACAAAATTGACGGAATTCACATTTTGTGTACAAAGCAAGATTCTTAGTGTTCTGCCTTTTTTCCACTATTTGTTGTCGTATTTTCTTCAAGTTCTAGCGGTTGTTTTGGTGGCCAGAAAAAATCGCTTGGGCGAGTCAGAAAATGGGTCATTACCAGTTTAGCTAAAGGTTTCCATTGTTCAAAGCGAACTCGACGTGCCCGTAGTGCCACAATAATGGTTAAGGTGAAACTAACGAATAAGTTAGTGAGACCAATACATAACACGCCTAAAAAGGACACGATAATCAGTCCGATATCTGGGCTGCCGTTAATTGTCATTAAACCTTGAATAAAGTTAGCAGAGGCAAAGGCAATATGGCGAATATCCAAAGGTAAACCTAGAATAAAACCTATGGTGCCCATACTCCCTAACATAATCCCGAATAAGAAGTTACCAGCTAAAGCTCCTAAATTGCGCTCAATATATTCAGCAAAACGGTTGAGGCGATCTTGTCCTAACCAGTTTGCTAAACGGCGATGTGCTCTAAGGCGTGGACCGACTTTTCGGTAAACAGCCATATTGTCGAAGTATCCTGCAATAAGGCCTGATAAAAATAAGCAAACTCCAGCTATGGCTGCATGTGGAACTGCCAAAGAGGTGAAGGGATTTAGGCTGTGCAACAAATAAGTTGCTTTAGTATGAGTTAATAAAGGCTCATCAAGATAGAACTGCCAAGCAAAAGTAATGAGCGCGGCAGTAGGAATCGCAATTGAAATATTGCCTAAAATAGCAATGAATTGTGTTCGAATAATATTAATAATAAGAGCTGCTAACTCTGCAATTTGAGCTGTTTTAGAGCCTTTACGCTGTTGTACCGTTGCAGCAAGGGCAGCAGCAGTCATTGCGGGTTGTTTGGTTGCAACTGTGAAATGCAGAACATGAATCAGAATGAACCCTAGAGAATAATTCATACTGAAAGTAAAGGCTTGCATAAGCGGAGCCATGGTCATTCTTGCTGCAAGAATTTTTAAAGATGCCATACAGGCAATAATAACGCCCGCTCCAGCGGCAGCTTTATACATGCCCCAGAAACCTTTTGTATCGGTACTTACATAATGTTCACCTGTTCGGCTGGCATTTTCAGTCACTTGAAAGGCAATGAGTTCACTTGTCGTGCTGAGTAAAGAGCGAACACTTTTTTCACTGTAGTGCGCCTTGGTTAAATCGGAAATAAGATGTCCTAAAGAGACATATTTTCCTTTACTGTTATCTACAACCAAATAAAGCAGTAATTCAATTCGGTCGAGGCACTGCTCAAGTAAAGACAATAAATATGTCAAACTTAAGCTGACACCAATTCTTTTGGTGGCACGGCGAATCTTTAAAACCACATCCCGGCACTGTTCCAGCATAACAAATGCTTGCGATGCATCGGGCGGTGAAATAACCGCAATTTCATGCTCAGAAAGTTCTTGTTTTTTGTACTTTTCGATAAACTCAATAATTTCGCGGTTTTGAACTAAAAAGGGTGATTCGTATTCAGTTAATTCCGGTTGAGCATTAATAAATTCAGGGTAAAGGCCAATTCCACTAATTCGATAAGTTAAGACAGTAATTGCTTTAATCATTTCACTTTGAATGACAAGCTTTTCGTCTACATTACTTTGGCTTTGTCCAATAAGACTAAATAAATTTGCCCAATCTTCGTCATCAATATTATTGAGCCAGATTTTGTCACTTTCTAAATAGAAAATTCGACCAATTAATATTTTGAGTTGGCTTGCATCTTCGATTAACGGTAAAAAATGTGCTCCGAGTCTTTGTCCAAGCTGGTTCCAGAAACCATCTAAAGACAAAATTCCGCTGTCGGCATATAAACTGACTTGTTTATAGCGATTAATCAAACGTAATAAATAAGTTTGTAGTAGAAACGGTGCTGTAGGTGTGCGTAATAGGCTTTCAATTAAAGCCTGTATTTTTTGCTTAATCTCATCCGTATCATGAGGATCGGATGGACGAATGGCATTGACTAACTCAATGAGTAGATTTTCGTCAATGACAGCTTGAGGATCCTCAAGCTGTTTCTGTATTTTTAAAAAATGATCTGAAAAATTTATATGCATAGGCAAAATAATATCTATTGTATTCGATGTAACGCAAGCTGAGTTAAGTTAATCAAAGCCTGACGATATGGCGTATCGGGGAGGTTTGATAAAGCTTGCAGTGCTGCTTCTGTTTCTTCTTGGGCACGTTGGTGACAATAATCTAAAGCACCAGACTTCTGTACAATTTCTATAACTTGAGATAATTGGTCCACTCCACCAGTTGCGATACTGCGACGAATAATCGCATGCTCTTTACCTGTTGAGTGTGCTAATGCAGAAATTAACGGTAAAGTTGGTTTACCTTCCATTAAATCATCACCAATATTTTTACCTAATGTTTCAGCATCTGAAGTGTAGTCTAAAATATCATCAATAATTTGGAATGCATTACCAAAATGGCCAGCAAATAATCTCAAAGGTTCACGATACGCTTCTTGTCCTGCCAAAATAGCAGCGCCTTCTGTAGCCAGTTCAAACAAACGAGAAGTTTTACCGTGAATAATTTTTAAATAAGTTTCTTCTGTTGTATCTGGTTGATGTTGAGATTGAAGTTGTAATACTTCACCTTCCGCAATTTCACATGTACCTGTTGAAAAGTCTTTCAATAAAGTCATGTTGTTTAAATCGACCAGTAAATCGAAAGCACGTGCAATGAGGAAGTCACCGACCAATACGGCTGTCTGATTGTTCCATGTCGCATTTGCTGTAGGTCGACCACGACGAAGCCCAGATTCATCTACCACATCATCATGGACTAATGTCGCGGTATGCAACATTTCAATGATTGCAGCCAGACGCTGTGCGTTTGCCATGTTATCTAGGCCACATGCGCGAGCAGCGAGTAAGCACATGATTGGGCGCATACGTTTTCCGCCAGCCTCAACAACATGTTTGCTGACAGACATGACTAAACCGACTTTTGAGCTAATTCCTTCATTAATCAAGTGATCCATCGCAGCAAAGTCTGAGGCAACAGGCGCAAGAATGTCTTGCTTGAAATCGATGACCATATGAAGAAAAACCCCGTATTGGTAGATAAGTGGCGTTAGTGTATCAAGTAAAGATGTGTTGCACAGGTGAACAAGTGGCTGATATTAATCATTTCTATTGTCTTTATGCGTTCTTTGTTCTTTATTTAAGCAAAACATGATATTTCCGGCAAAACAATAAATTTAATGACATCAGCATTAATACAACTTGTTCTTGTCGCAATTTGTGTCTGGAACTGTATTTTAATTTTCATTCAGAATCAATGAAAACTGCTAAATTCCAATCTAAGCTGCTTGTTGATTTTGTAAAAATAGGGCAATAGACTTTACTGATAAACAGAAAATACTTGTCGTTTGATCAAATTTCACTTAAAATCTGTCGCCTTATATAACCCCAGTGGCGAGCGTTTTAAGATCGATATATCCCTTATCGGCACGTCGACACGGGCTAATTGGAGTACATTATGTACGCAGTAATCCAAAGCGGTGGTAAACAGCACCGTGTAGTTGAGGGTGAAACCCTTAAAGTTGAATTATTGAAAGCTGAATCTGGCGCGACTATTACATTTGATGATGTATTAATGGTTGTAAACGGTGATAGCATTCAAATCGGTGCTCCAGTTGTAGCTGGCGCTAAAGTAACTGCAGAAGTGGTTGGTCATGGTCGTCACGACAAAATCCGCATTATCAAAATGCGTCGTCGTAAACATTACCGTAAACAACAAGGTCACCGTCAATGGTTCACTGAGTTGAAAATTACTGGTATTTCAGGCTAATCACGAGGAGTAAGAGACATGGCAACTAAAAAAGCCGGTGGATCGACGAAGAACGGTCGTGATTCAAACCCAAAAATGTTAGGTGTTAAAATTTACGGCGGTCAAGCTGTAACTGCTGGTAACATCATCGTTCGTCAACGTGGTACTGAGTTCCACGCTGGTGCAAATGTTGGTATGGGCCGTGACCATACTTTATTTGCTACTGCTGACGGCGTAGTAAAATTCGAAGTGAAAGGTCAATTTGGCCGTCGCTACGTAAAAGTTGAAACTGTTTAAGTTTTAGCTTCAAAAAAAGCCCACATTTTGTGGGCTTTTTTTATGGAATCTAATCTGGTTTATCTTCATCATGATGAATGAAATTCTACAAACAACATGAATAACATAACAAAATATCTTATTTTCTCAATGATTAGCACAGAGTTTGTCGGTTAATATGAGTCTTGAATTAAGAGCTTGCTAATTTTTTATAACTTTGAAAGATGGCAAGTTGTCTTACAGCAACTAAAAAGGTGATGACATGAATATGCTTCGTAAAACTATGTGTGCTATTACACTCAGCGCGTCAGTGCTTGCTCCTGTAATGAGTACTACAGTGTTTGCTGCGCCTGTAGCAGCACCGGAGCAACAGGCAATTGGGAACCTGGTTAATCAGTTATCAGGATTACAGCGTTTGACTGCCGATTTTGAACAAACAACGAAAGCCAATACAAAAACTGTGGCACAGAAAAAGAGTTTAAGTGCACAGCATATGAACCAGACATTTAAAGGCTCAATGAAAGTTGAACGCCCTGGGAAATTTTATTGGGAAACGGTGAGTCCTTCTAAACAAACGATTGTAACGAGTGGGAAAACGGTTTGGATTTACGACCCAGATTTACAACAAGCTGTACGTCAAAGCTTGGATGATCAGGTTGCAGATACACCAGCATTATTGTTATCTGGTAACACCAATCAAATCATGAAGTCTTATCGTGTAACACAGCCAGATAAATCTAAATTATATTTCACATTATTCCCTAAAAAAGAAGATGGTGCTTTCCAAAGCCTAACCATTAGTTTTGGAGCAAATAAAGCGCCTACGCTTATGGTGTTACAAGACTCATTAGGTCAAACCACCTATGTGCGCTTCAAAAATGTGAAAGTAAATGCTTCAATTCCAGCATCTGTCTTTAACTTTACACCACCAAAAGGCACAGATGTTATTGACCAATAATTAGTCCTTCTCAAAAAAGCTACCTTTCACGGTAGCTTTTTTTATATTAGAGAGATAGATACATTTTTTAACCCCGTCTTATTCTTACGCTTTGTATAGTGATAGAGGTAAATTCATGGGGATTATTATGCGACTTTACGATAAAAAAATTATTTGTATTCTTCCATTAATGGCTGCAATGGCAATTGTGAGTGGTTGCCAACCAAAGTCGGCAGCCAAAGAAGAGCAGGCTGCTTCGACTGCAAAAGTTAAAGAGACTAAAGAGGCTGGTGTTCCTGTTATTCAGGCAAAAGTAATCCCAGTAAAATTGCCGAAATCAAAAGTTTGTTTAGAAGATGGTTGTACAGAGTATGATTTTCAAACAGTACAAACCAATCAAAAGTGGATTAATGATTACTTTACCAATCGTATAAAGAAAGCAGATCCGAATGCCTTTGCAAATTTAGCTGATCAGCCAGTCGATGTACCTGAAGGTGAGCCTCGTTCGAGTCAAAGTGCAATTTATGTCCGCTATTTGGGGCAAAATTATAACCTTGCAACTTTTGCGTTACAGACCTATTCATATTCTGCTGGTGCAGCACATGGCATGTCTCATCAAGAATTTGTGACTTTTGATTTATTAAATAAAAAGCACATTACTGTTGCCGAACTTATTCAGCCAGATGTTGAAAAACAGTTAGTTGATGCGCTTTTTGATGCGAATACCAATTGGCTTCAAGAGCACAATATCAGCCGTGAAAAACTGCAATTAAGTGATAATTTCTACTATGGCGCAAATGGGATTGTTTTTGTCTATCCAATTTATGAGTTGGCTTCTTATGCAGAAGGAATGACTGAATTAACGCTGCCGTATTTTGAAGCGAGTAAATTCATTAAACCTGAGTATTTACCGAGTGTCCCAAACTATAAGTTCTAAAATAGGTGATCTATTCTAACAATTGTGTGAAAGCTATTCGTTATGAAGATGATCACTATATTTTTTAGTGTGAAGGCCTTACACTATAGCCAGTTTTTTACCCATATTATGATTGATTATGATCGACCCTAAGTTACTCAGAAATAATATTGAAGCCGTTAATGCGGCTTTGGCAAAACGTGGTGTTCAATTAGATGTTCAAGAATGGGCTTCTTTAGAAACTCGCCGTAAAGACTTGCAATCAAAAACTGAAAAATTGCAGGCAGAACGTAATGCCGGTGCAAAACAAGTGGGTCAGATTAAAAAATCCGGTGGCGATGCTTCTGAAATCATGGCGCGTATGCAAGCCATTGGTGATGAAATCAAAGCTGCTGAAGTTGCGTTGTCAGAGCTACAAAACGAGATTGAGCAAAAAGCGCTTAGCATTCCTAACTTACCAGATGAATCTGTTCCTGCTGGTAAAAATGAAGATGATAACGTTGAAATCTCAAAATGGGGCACGCCTCGTCAGTTTGATTTTGAAATCAAAGATCATACTGATTTAGGTGAGTGGATGGGCGGTTTAGAGTTTGAAACTGCTACTAAATTGACTGGTTCACGTTTTAGCGTATTGAAAGGTTCTTTAGCACGCTTACAACGTGCGTTAACGCAATTCATGCTTGATACCCATACGTTAAAAAATGGTTATACAGAAGCTTATGTGCCTTATTTGGTAAATGCTGATTCACTGCGTGGTACTGGTCAGTTACCAAAATTTGAAGAAGATTTATTTAAACTTCAAGGCGAAAAAGAATATTACCTCATCCCTACAGCAGAAGTTCCTGTTACTAACTTCGTTCGTGATGAGATTATTGATACCGAACGCTTGCCATTAAAATACGCTGCGCATACGCCTTGTTTCCGTAGTGAAGCAGGTTCTTATGGGCGTGATACACGTGGTTTGATTCGTCAGCACCAGTTTGACAAGGTTGAAATGGTGCAAATCGTTAAACCTGAAACCTCTATGCAAGCACTTGAAGAACTCACTGCACATGCTGAGGGCATTTTACAGGCACTTGGTTTGCCATACCGCAAAATTTTGCTCTGTGGTGGTGATATGGGTTTTGGTGCGACTAAAACTTACGACCTAGAAGTTTGGGTTCCAAGCCAAAATACTTACCGTGAAATCTCAAGCTGCTCTAATATGGGTGATTTTCAAGCACGCCGTATGAAAGCACGCTACAGAATGGATCAAAAGAAGATCGAATTGGTGCATACTTTAAATGGTTCTGGTCTTGCGGTTGGACGTACTTTGCTTGCTGTAATGGAAAATTACCAACGTGAAGACGGTTCTATCGAGGTTCCAGAAGTATTACGCCCATATATGGGTGGTTTAACATTTATTGATTAAGCTTTGCATCTAAATTGTGCACGGTTTTTGCTTAAACATAATCAGATGATTAATGTAGAGGTTTAAGGTGGATATTTTTCCAATCTCTTTAAAGTTGCAAGAGCAACGTTGTCTGATTGTGGGTGGTGGGCATATTGCGTTGCGCAAAGCAAACTTATTAGCGAAAGCAGGAGCAGTAATTGATATTATTGCTCCTGCGATTGAAGAGCAGCTTTTACAGTTAGTCAAAACGACAGGTGGGCAGTATTTTGCTGAGTCCTTTGTCGAAAAAATATTAAATACCCCTTATCGCTTAGTGATCGCTGCGACTAATGATGCGCAAGTGAATAAAGCCGTTTTTGAACAATGTGAAGCGCGTAATTTGCTGGTAAATAGTGTCGATGATATTCCACACTGCCGTTTTATGGTTCCAGCGATTATTGACCGTTCTCCGTTGATTATTTCTGTCGCCTCAAATGGTGCATCGCCAGTTTTATCCAGACAACTTCGTACTCAAATAGAAACGATTGTTCCTCATGGCATGGGTAAGTTGGCTGAGTTTTCTGGCCAATGGCGTAAGCAAGTAAAAGAAAAGATTACTAACCCAGATGAGCGCCGAATCTTTTGGGAAAACTTATATGCTAGTCCATTAAAAGAACAAGTCTTTAATGACAATCTGGACGTGGCAAATGATTTAATTCAGCAAGCCTTAACAGAGTGGACCGCGCCTAAAGGTGAGGTTTACTTGGTAGGTGCTGGGCCAGGTGACCCTGAGCTACTGACATTAAAAGCATTACGTCTTATGCAACAAGCAGATGTTGTGATTTATGATCGTTTGGTATCTGAACCTATCTTAGAACTTTGTCGCCGTGATGCGACTAAGATTTATGTCGGTAAAGCCCGTTCAAATCACTCGGTTCCACAAGACGGTATTAATGCTCTACTGGTTGAATATGCTCAACAGGGAAAACGTGTTTGTCGTTTGAAAGGTGGTGATCCGTTTATCTTTGGGCGTGGTGGTGAAGAGATTCAAGAGCTGGTTGAAGCAAATGTCACTTTCCAAGTCGTACCAGGTATTACGGCAGCATCAGGCTGTTCCGCTTATGCGGGTATTCCGCTAACACATCGTGACTATGCACAAAGTGTCCGTTTCTTAACAGGGCATTTAAAGGAAGGTTCACCTGAACTCCCTTGGAATGAATTGGTTTATGAAAATCAAACTTTAGTTTTATATATGGGATTGGTTGGGTTAGAGCGCATTTGTGAGCAACTTATTGCTCATGGTCAACGTGCTGATATGCCAGTTGCTTTAATCTCCAAAGGAACTACACCGGAACAAAAAGTTATTGTTGGAACATTAGCCGATATTGCGACTAAAGTGTCTGAACATCATATCGTAGCGCCGACTTTAACCATTATTGGTGAAGTAGTGAGTTTACGTGAACAGTTAAAATGGCAATAAGTTCATCTGAATTTATTGTTTGTTATTAAAGTCGAGAAAATTTGTGATTCATGTTGTCCTTTACGAACCTGAAATTCCTGCCAATACAGGCAATATCATTCGTTTATGTGCTAATACGGGCGCACAGTTGCATTTAGTCAAACCCTTGGGTTTCGAGTTAGATGATAAAAAGCTTAAGCGTGCAGGATTGGACTATCATGAATGGGCGCGTATGCAGATTTGGGACAATATTGAACTATGTCTTGCAGATCTAAAAGCCAAAGGTGTTGAGCATGTTTTTCCGCTCACCACTAAAGGTTCTGCAACCCCGCATACAGTTGATTTAAATCGACCTGTGGCTTTATTGATGGGGCCGGAAACGCGTGGTTTGCCTGAGCATGTTCGCTTAATGTTTCCGCAAGAACAATGGATACGCTTGCCGATGGCTGAAAACTCAAGAAGTTTAAATTTGTCTAATGCCACAGCCGTCATTGTTTATGAAGCATGGCGTCAGCAAGGTTTCAAAAACTTAGGATAAATAACTAAGTTTTAAATAAAAATAAGGCCACTATTGTGGCCTTATTTGTTATTAGATGGTTTATTTAGGGAAAACGATACCACTTGCTAAATCATAGTTAGTCGGTGAGTTGGTATAGACTGATCCAAGTCGAACAGCAAAGAACCATCCTAATTTACCTTGATCTTGAATACGGTTTTCAACAATATAAGGTTCATCTAATTCAGATGCTGCATCTTCAACAAAGACTTTATATTCAATAGGTCCTGTATTTTCACTGTCACGTTCAAATAGATAACCATCAACATTAAAGAAGCCAAGATTGTTATTCGCATCAACAAGTCTATAACCCTCTGCAGCCTGCTCTTTAAGAAGCTTTTCAAGTTTTATTGCATCATCTTTGTTAAATGGAATATGTTGTGGAACTTCAAAATAACGATAAGCATAAGTACCGTTATGCGTACTACTATTTACACATGTTGGTACATAGAATGTGCCATTTGTTGTACCGTTATTGGTAAATGTCGAGTTTGCGTAGAGTAATTTGCACCCTTGCGCACCAAGTTCATTGAAAGCATTTATGATGCTAGTCCGAGAAGTATTTGTTAAGAATCTGTTAGAGTAAGTATAAGTTGCTGGTTTTTTATCATTTTTCACAAATAAATATTTGTCTGTGTTTGATGTCACTTCTCCAAATGAAAGTTTATATATATAGCCTAAGCTACCTTGTTTGTTTAACTCATTAACCCATAGTAAATAACGGTTTGCTACTGAAGTGGTTTTTACATCAACCGTTTTATAGGTATATGTGTCAGTGGATTTATTGTTTTTTACATATAAATTTTTATACAGCGCAAAGCTACCGTCAGGGTTATCTAAACTGACTGATGGAGTAAGAAGGGCATAGCCTTGGCGTCCTTGGTCATTGAGTTGGTTCAATACATCTGCCCAAGATTCTTTATTATCTCCTAATCTATAACTTGCCGTTGCCAATACTTGAGTTGGCTTTTGCATACTTGCTGGAGGAGTCGTTTTTGTAAAGCATGTATTTATGAGATCAAAGTTTGCTTGCTGTAGATAATTATGTATTGCATTTGGCTGATCTGTAGGTACTAAACAGAATTGATTTGCGTTTTTAAATCCTAAAATAGCTGGCTGTTTCTGAGTTAGTTTTCCTGCTACTACAAGTTGCCAATCTACTTTGTTATAACTTGAAGTTTGTACAGTCTGTGGGGCTCCAATATTTGAAACCAGACTGAAATCTTCAGCTTGGCGGTAACTTGCGACAATGTTACCTGTACAGTTCGCTTCATTCTCATAGCGTACGGTTTCACTGGCAAATCGCACACTGTTATCAGAAACTTTAATAACATTCATTTTTAGAGCAGAGCCATTAATACAAGCTCCTTTACCTGCTAGCCAACTTCCAACGAAGCGATCTGCTACCGTTGTTGGTGTTGGTGTTGGTGTTGGTGTTGGTGTTGGTGTTGGTGTTGGTGTTGGTGTCGGTGTCGGTGTCGGTGTCGGTGTCGGTGTTGGTGTTGGTGTTGGTGTTGGTGTTGGTGTTGGTGTTGGTGTTGGTGTCGGTGTCGGTGTCGGTGTTGGTGTCGAATCATTATCGTCAGACCCACACCCACTTAATGCTATAAAAATCAAAGCAATGCTGCTTCCTTTTACTATGTTATTCATCACATAAGCCCTTTTTTTATAAAAATGTGAAAATTTAACATTTTTAAAATAGATCAATTATAATGCAGTTGTAAAGATCAAATTTGAAAAAAAGGTTCAACATGGCAGCTTATAATCAAATTGAAATATTCCAACAAAGCCAGAAATGGTTTGATCAGTTGCCATTTGAATGGAAAAAATGGCTTGAAGAAAATTTAGAAAAAGGATGTTCGATCGAACAATTAGTCGATGTTTTAAAAGAAAATGGATTTGGGTTAACGTTTCAAACGAGTGAGCCGAATTTCCTAAGCTTATCTGACCAAGATCAGGAATGGATAATCGAACAAATTTTGAATGGGGTAACATCTACGGAAATAGTGAAAAGATTGGTAGAGCAGGGGCTTCATCGGCAAAAAGTAGAAGAATATTTAGGTAATTTAGAAAATAATCAGTTATATAAAATTCTGAAGAAAAAGCACCACCAATTTAAGAAACGTGAGTGGCTAATAGAAACTTTAGACCAACTGGCCCAGCTAGATTCTAATTATTGTAAAGAAATACCTTCAATCCCTGCTCCAATTTTCTCAGATTTTATTAAAGATTATTACAGTCAACACCGTCCTGTGATTTTGAAAAAAGGGGTAGAGCACTGGCCTGCTTTACATAAGTGGACACCTGAATATTTTGTATCCAAATTTGGCTATCATTCAGTTGAAGTTCAGATGAATAGAAATCTAGATGAGCAGTTTGAAAGACATTCTCCTTTGTTAAAGCAGACCATGAAAATGTCGGAGTTTGTATCAAAAGTTGTGTCTGTCGAGGCAAGCAACGATTTCTATATGACTGCAAATAATGCGACCAATAGTCATAAGATGCTTCAGGAGTTATTTTTAGATATAGGCGATTTTGCAGACGGCTACAGCAACTTGGCTTTAAAAGATGAGCGTAGTTTTTTATGGTTCGGGCCGAAGGGAACCTTTACGCCATTACATCACGATTTAACAAATAATATGTTAGTTCAAATTTATGGACGTAAAAAAGTAACTTTGATTCCAGCTTTGCAAGTACCTCATCTATATAACGACCATTGGGTGTTTAGTGAGCTGAGTAATGCAAATGAAATTGATTTTAAAAAATACCCTTTAGCAAAATCGATTACCCCAGTGGAATGTGTTTTGAATGCAGGGGAAGCTTTATTTATCCCTATTGGTTGGTGGCACAGTGTAGAAAGTCTGGATGTTTCAATGAGTATTTCTTTTACCAATTTTAATGCGCCAAATCATTTTGTTCATCGGTTTCCAAAGGAGGCCTAAGAATGAAAATTGCATCTTAAACCGTTCAGTGTGACAATTGCTCAGCCCATACTGTTTTTCAAAGATGAAGGAAAATTGATAACCTATGTCGACACTCCAAACGAATAATGCAGAACTTAACCAAAAGCAGGTATTGCAGTTAATGGAATATCTGACGCAATGGTTAATTCGTTCGGGAGTTGGGTATAACGACTTTGTTACTGCTTTAAAACCCGTTTTCTATCAGCAGTCTTTAGCTGAGCTAGAACGTATAGATCAAAAAACTACTGATTCGGCAGTTAGTCTACTTTCTGGTTTACATCGTAAAGATGTTAGTGCTTTTAAAAAAGCGACACTGGCTGGGCAGCCTTTAACTGAAGCAAAAGTAGCAGAGCCAGTGAGTGTTCCTGCTCGGGTGATTGGTTTATGGCTTGCAGAGGGCTTAGCAGAAAAAATTCCTTTTATTAGCCAAGATCAGATTAGCTTTGAAAGTTTGGTAAAGAAAGTTTCAACCGAAAAACATCCAAGATCTATTTTGAATGAACTTGAACGTTTAAATATAGTGAAAGAAGAAGATGGTATTGTATCGTTACAGCAGCGAAGTTTTATGCCTGATGTAGAGCAATTCGAGGTTCGAAAATTATTAACGAATAACTTAGAGGCACATTTAGCTGCCGGGGTTCATAATTTATTTCAGCCAGAAAAAGAACCTTATTTAGAACAAGCAATTTTTGCAGATGAACTAACAGATGAATCGATTACTTTACTCAAAGAAGCAAGTTTACGCTTATGGGAAGATTTATCATTACAAGTACTCAAGTTAGCGATTGAACGTTGTGCACTCGATGAAGGAAAAGAGGGTGCAACCAAAACTTTCCGTTTCGGAGCTTATCAATATGACTAAAACAACTTATAAAAAATTAATAATATCCATGAGCTTCATTATGATAGGCAGCCTTTTGACTGCTTGCGGAGAGGATTTATTCGCAGGTGGTGCCAGTTTGGGTGGGTCAGGATATCCAACTAAACCCGGTAAACCAGGTGATTATGAGACTCCAGCCGATGGAAATAAAGGTGACTCAAAAGATAATGAAATTTGGTTACCTGCACCAAGTGAAGATGACTGTAATGGCTTGCATCGTAAATTAGAATTTCTTAATAATGTAACAAGAGAACCAATTGAAAAAGAAACAGTTTTTAAATACGCACAACAGTTAACATTAAACGGTACTCTTGCTTTACAGATTACTCAAACGAATATGGGCTTAGAAAAAATACAAGAACGACAACCTGCTTGTTATGTACCTTTAGAACTCTATTTACTTGGAAATATCAAACGTTCTTATCCGGAAAATGATTGTAAAGAGACTCAAACATATGAGTATCAATCAGGCGAAACAAAAACTTTTATTGTCAATTATCCTGCATTTGAAGTTGTGAATGGTACTTGGAAATATGGTCAGGAAAGCACCTATTTGAAGAATAATCAAGAGTTAAAGCAATGTGAACCTTTAACTATTCAATTTAAAATAAGCGCACCACCCGAACCGATTAAAATCAATTAAATTGAGTCACCTTTAAGATAAGAACAAAGCTTAATCGATAAGGTTTAATAAAATTTTAAAGAAAGCATGAGTTAAGCTTGCTCTAGCACTTTTCCATCATAAGTTATTTGGGCTGCTAAAACCTGTTCAATATTGGTTTCGGCCCATTCCTTTAATTGGAACGCCATTGAAGCTACATTTTGCCCTAAAGAAGTAAGTGAGTAATCAACGCGAATCGGGGATGTATTCTGGATTTTGCGCTCGATGAAACCGTCTCTTTCCAGCATTTTTAACTTCTGTGATAAGACCTTAGGGGAAATGCCTTGAATATTCTTTTTGAGCAAATTGAAGTGTTGAGTTTCTTCTTCAAGAACGTTTAAAATCAATAAAACCCATTTATCTGCAATTTTTTCAAAAAATAGACGAGCAGGGCAATGTTGTTGAAAAATATTATATTTTAGACATTCATTCATACCATTTACCTATAATTTTTTGAAAAATTACACTAGTTACCAACTAGTAACTAATTGACACCTAGTTTCTAAAATATATCATAAAGTGGAATTTAATAAAACAAAGGTTTGCTCCCATGTCTAACTCTAATATCGCGGTTGTATATTTCTCTGGTTACGGCCACACAAAAGTTGTTGCTGAAACGTTCGCAAACGAGATTAATGCTCAGCTCATTCAGATTGATCAGGAAGGAAATATTACTGATCAAGATTGGCAGACATTAAATGATGCGAAGGGGATTGTTTTTGGTGCTCCGACTTATATGGGTACAGCACCATGGCAGTTTAAAAAGTTCGCTGATGCAACTTCAAAAGTATGGTTTACACGTGGCTGGCAAGATAAAGTATTTGCAGGTTTTACAAACAGCGCGAGCTTAAATGGGGATAAACAAGTAACTCTTATCCAATTACAAACTTTAGCAGCACAGCATGGTGGGATTTGGGTGAGTCTTGGTTTATTACCAGCAAATACAAAAAATGCAACACGTGAAGATGTAAACAACTTAGGCGGTTCAGTAGGGCTTTTAGTTCAATCGCCTTCAGATGCAAGTGTGGAAGAAATTCCGACAGGTGATCTGGAAACAGCAAAAGTTTATGCTCAACGTGTACAAAGCATTGTGAATAAAATTTACGGTTAATTTGACCATAAAAAAGGCGCTTTAAGCGCCTTTTTTATTACTCATGCTCGTTATGTTGCGGAGCATTATATTTGAAGCCTTTGGTTTTATAGGCAAGATAACCTACACCAATCACGGCCCAAGCTAAGCCAATTTGTAAGGCAAGCTTATCAATCTCTAACCACATCATAAACACACTGGCAAAACCAAGCGTTGGTATAACAATATAATTGATGATGTCTTTAAGCGTTTTATTCTTGCCATCTCTTAATGCATAGCGAGAAATCACAGAGAAGTTAACAAAACTAAAAGCAGTTAAGGCACCAAAACTAATCAAGTTAACAATATGCTCAAGATCTAAAAAGCCAGCAGATAACGCAACTACACCAACAATAAGAATGTTGTAAGTTGGAGTATGCAATTTTGGATTGATATGACCAAATAATTTCTTGTTGATGACCCCATCGCGCCCCATCACATACATTAAACGTGATACACCCGCATGGGCAGAAATACCTGATGCCATCACAGCGACTACAGCAAAATATAAAACCAAAGTTTTAAACATCAAACTACCAATCGCAGCGACCATCACGGGCTGTGATTCATCTAGAGGATTAAAGTAAGTGTTTGGGTTACTTGGGAAATATAATTGGATGAAGTAAGTACTTACAATGAAAATAATACCTGCAAGTAATGCTGTAGAAAAAATAGCTTTTGGTAGCGTTTTTTCTGCATCTTTTGTTTCTTCAGCAAGAGAAGATAAAGCATCAAACCCTGTGAAAGAGAAGCAGAGTACAGTTGCACCAGCAATTAAAGCACTTACAGATGTCATGTCGTTCCAAAAAGGAGTTAATGACCACAATGCCGCTTTATCTGGATTTAAAGTTCCATCTGCATATACACCTTGAGTAAGTAAGATATATACCTGATAAACGAAATAAAAAATTACGCCTAGCTGAATAACAACGATCGTACTGTTAAAACGTGCAACGAACCGTGCACCAAATAAGTTAATAACAGTCATTAGGGTCGTTAAACCAATCACCCATAACCAGTTATTTACTTCTGGAAAAAGAGCTCTTAGGTAAATATCTGCCAAGATAATATTAACAAGCGGTGACAGTAGATAGTCTAACCAAGAAGACCAACCCACCATAAAGCCAACGTTAGGGTGAATTGATTTTTGAGCATACGTATAGGCCGACCCAGAAGAAGGGTAGCGCTTAATCATATGTCCATAACTGATCGATGTTAATAAGATTGCGACTAATGCAAAAATGTAGGAAGTTGGTACATGACCACCACTTCGTTCTGACACTAAACCAAAAGTATCAAATAACGTTAATGGCTGAATGTAAGCTAAACCAATAATAATAATATGCCAAAGCACAAGATTCTTTTGAAGCTTAGCTGTTGGTTTAGTCCCAGATAAATTTGTCAACGGCGTTATCCTCATAATCGTTGATCAAGGATCAGCTTGGTGTTAAGGATCGTTTGAGACGAACGATCCCCCCTACAGAAAAAGATAAAGTGCGCCAATCTATCCTAAATTGATATAAATTGTCAGTACTTTCATCTATTTTTTAGCAAATTTTTTGCCATATATTCCAAATAAAATAATGAATAAAAATTCTTATTCATAAAAAAGGTCCGATTTAATATATAAATCAGACCTTTATGGTGCTTTTTGGAGTTTAACTTATCGAATTACCAAGCTTTTTCTAAGATATCTCGGATATCTTTTAAGCTTGCTTCTTTCGGGTTGTAAATAATTGAGCCATCATTTAGTGCTTTTTCTGCAACTTCATCAAGCTGTGCTTCAGTGACTTTACCTGTTTCACGTAAAGTGCGTGGTAACTTTGTTAAAGTAAATAGGCGATCACGCATTGCTAAAATAGTCGTAATTGCTCTATCTGCGCGCTGGCTTGCTGGAGTTTGTGCATAAATATCTGCACCAGCGAGTGGTAATAATAACTCGCCAATTTTCTGACCATTTACTTGTTTATTATATTCAAGCACATATGGTAAGAATAAATTCATGCATAAACCGTGGGGCAGGTGAGCAACAGCGCCTAAAGCATGCCCTAGAGAGTGAACTAGGCCGACCATTGAGTTAGAAAATGCAATACCTGCCATTGTTGAAGCTTGAGCTAGCTCTAAACGGCCTTGAGCATCATTTGGGTTTTCTAAGACATTAAATAGATTTTCACTAATCTTTTTAATTCCAGCGCTTGCATAAGCATCGCTCAATGGATTGGCAGCCATACATGTATATGCTTCAACACAATGGGTTAAAGCATCCATACCTGTCATTGCAGTTAAATGAGGAGGCAATGTAAGCGTCATGCGTGGATCTAAAATTGCAGCATGTGGCATTAAATAATAAGAAGCGAATGCTAACTTAACATTCTTTTGAGTATCTGAAACTACAGCAACCATCGTTACTTCTGAGCCAGTACCCGAAGTTGTTGGAATCACAAAAAATGGTTTTAATGGTTTCGGTAGATTATGAGCACCTGCATATTGCAATAAGTCATTTCCACCTTCAGACACCAAAATGTTGGTTGCTTTAGAAGTGTCTATGACTGAACCGCCACCTACAGCAATAATCGCATCACATTTGTTTGCACGATAAGCTTCTGCTGCAAGGCGAACGACTTCTAAACTCGAGTCAGGTGGTACATCATCAAAAACATGACCAATGACAGCATCAGTCGTACTAAATGCAGCCTCAATCGGATTTAATAATCCATTTGCACGAACACCCTTATCTGTAATGATAAGAGGACGTTTTGCACCTAAAGTCGCAAGCTCAAACGGAATATGTTCTAGCGCAGCATTACCAGCAATGACTTTTACAGGACAAAAAAATTCGTAATATGGTTTGGCCATGTTATGCGCTCCGCTTGAAATAGGACTTGGCTACTTTTAAGTAAATATTTGCAGCCTCGTTGAATTTTTCTTTTAGGGTAAGTTCGGTTGGGTATTCTTTGACTGCTAGGGAAGCAACCAATTTAGGTAAAATAAGAGATTCCATTTTATTTAGGCAGCGTACCAAGCGGATCGCAGCAGATACATCACCATCGGCAATCATTCGGTCATTGGCAAATGCCTGAGCAGTACTTTCTTGAAAAGAAAACACTAAAAAGGCATGAGTGACATGTTTGAATGTAATCGTTAAGTCTGGTTTTTTTTCAGCTCTTTCAAGTAGCTCTAACTGTTTGTCTTCTGTCACTCGAGCAAAAAATGCTGGTCCATTTGGGAAAACATTCATTGAAAGTACAAAGTGAACAGG
Organism: Acinetobacter sp. GW821-FHT09D10; assembly: GCF_059416285.1. Lineage (NCBI taxonomy): Bacteria > Pseudomonadati > Pseudomonadota > Gammaproteobacteria > Moraxellales > Moraxellaceae > Acinetobacter > Acinetobacter sp. GW821-FHT09D10. Next base: position 29,332 of record NZ_JBWKOW010000005.1, on the reverse strand, counting down.
AAATTTAGATACTTCCTCTTGTATTTCATTGTCCACTTGACTTGCCATGACTAAGCCACGACCAATAACATCCATCATGAGCTTAACGTAGGCAAGTTGCAGAGTCGGCTTTACCGCTTTTGTCGAAATCACTCGCGTATCCCTTGTTAAAATTATGCGAAAGCAAATTTAGAGTAATTACTCTAATCCATTTTTATTTCATCGCAAAGCGATTTATTCATATTTGACTTTAGGGTCATTAAAGTACCCAGTGCTATTAATATACTCAATAAAGTCCTGACAAAGTTGACCAAATGATGGATAAGGAGTCACTAAATCTTGTATACGTACCATTTCTAAGCCTGCATAGCCGCAAGGATTGATGGTCTGGAACCCAGTTAAGGCACAATCCAGATTTAGTGCTAACCCATGGTAACTACGGCCACGACGAATTTTAAAACCTAAGGAACCAATCTTGCGGCCATCTACATATACTCCAGGTGCATCAGGCTTGGCATAAGCTTCAATTCCATACTTTTTCAAAACATCTATCATGAATTGTTCAGCAAAACTGACCAATGTACGTACGTTCCATTTTAGACGATTAAGATCAAACATGAAGTAAGCGACGAGTTGACCTGGACCATGCCAAGTCACTTGCCCGCCACGGTCAGTTTGTACTATAGGAATGTCTGATGAAATTAGGATATGTTCTGGTTTACCAGCTTGACCTTGAGTTAATACATTATGATGTTGAAGTAACCATAGCTCATCAGGCGTATCTTCATTACGCTCGTTTGTTAAGAGTTTCATGGTTTCAAATTTGCTTTGATAATCTTGTAAATCGTTCCATTGCCGAATGATCAAGTTGGGTTTATCAAGGCTCATCACAAAATATTCCTATAAGTTAGTTCATGCGGCGCCAGTTAATATCTGCGAGATAGAAGCCGAAAACCTTGTAATTTTAAAGGATTCTATAAGAGGAATTCTAAATATTTGTATGGTTTTTCACGATAGATTGGTTCTAAAATTTCCAAAAAAATACCACAGTAAGAATGTCTGACTGTGGTATTGATTGAAGAACTTAAAATTAAAGCGCAGTTCTAATCTGCGGACAAGCAGCCAAGTCAGCATAAAGTGCATGAACTTGTTCCAATTCTTCAAAGCGCAATTGTGCTGTTAAAGAGTGATACTTGCCGGTGCGAGATTCTTGAACTTTTAGTGTTGTATGATCGAAGTCTGGAAAATGTTTAACCAAAATATCGAGTACAGCAACACGTAATTCTTCACCCGCATCGCCAATAAGTTTAATTGGATAATCCATCGGAAATACCCAAAGATGTTCTTGTAGTTCGCGAGATGGAGTGCGGTCTAACATAAGTTACCTCATGATTTGAAACGCCTGCATCATCGCAGGCGTTTATAGCTCTTTCTATTAAATGGGGCTTGGTTTTGAAATTTCAAGCTTTCAAAACTTAGTCATTTTCAAGGAAAGAACGCAAGTGTTCAGAACGAGAAGGGTGGCGCAATTTACGCAACGCTTTCGCTTCAATCTGACGAATACGCTCACGTGTTACGTCAAACTGCTTACCCACTTCTTCTAGTGTATGATCGGTTGGCATATCAATACCAAAACGCATCTTCAAGACTTTTGCTTCACGTTCAGTTAAGTTTTCAAGTACTTCACGTGTTGCTTCTTTTAAGCCTTCTGAAGTCGCAGCATCAATTGGAGAAGTGATGTTTTGATCTTCAATGAAATCCCCAAGATGTGAATCTTCATCATCACCAATAGGTGTTTCCATTGAAATTGGTTCTTTGGCAATTTTAAGTACCTTACGAACCTTCACTTCGTCCATTTCTAAACGTTCACCTAATTCTTCAGGTGTTGGTTCACGGCCCATTTCTTGTAACAATTGACGAGATACACGGTTGATCTTGTTAATCGTTTCAATCATATGCACAGGAATACGGATTGTACGAGCCTGATCGGCAATCGAACGGGTAATCGCCTGACGAATCCACCAAGTTGCATAAGTCGAGAATTTATAACCACGACGATATTCAAACTTGTCTACTGCTTTCATCAAACCAATGTTCCCTTCTTGAATCAAGTCAAGGAACTGTAAACCACGGTTAGTATATTTTTTCGCAATCGAAATTACCAAACGAAGGTTGGCTTCTACCATTTCTTTCTTAGCACGGCGTGCTTTCGCTTCGCCAATTGCCATACGCTTAGAAATATCTTTAATTTCAGCAACGCTTAAATTAAGTTCTTTCTCAATATCTGCAATCTTTTGCTGGAATGCTAAAACATCTGGACGAACCTTTTCTAAATGCGCCTTGATCTCAGCAGGAGCTTTAGCAATCTGTTCATCTAACCAAGCTGGATTTGATTCTTGCTTAGGGAAAGATGTACGGAATTGAGTGCGATCCATACGGCCACGACGAACTGCGTAACGCATAACTTCACGTTCGTTGGCGCGAATTTGCTCGTGTGTACCACGAATCATTTCAGAGATGATGTCAAATAAACGTGGTGTAAATTTAAACATCATGAACACAGTAGCTAAAGCTTCTAAAGCGTCATCTGCTTCTGGGCTGTTACGGCCATGTTTCTCAATAATAGCTTTTGTTTTAGTCCATGCAGCTTCAAGTTCATTAAAACGAACTTTTGCAACTTCAGGGTCTGGGCCAGACTCACCTTCAGAATCATCGTCGCTTTCTGACTCTTCATCTTCTTCATCATCGTCAAGCTTAACTTCTTTTGCTGGTGCAGCTGGCGCTTCTTCTTCCTCAAGTTCTGTTTCTTCTTCTAGAACTTCAGGAATATCTTCGTCAGTTTCTGGATCAAGATAGCCAGATAAAATATCGGCAAGGCGACGTTCGCCAGTCAAGAAATCATTATATTCTTTTAATACAACTTCAACAGCATTTGGCCAGTACGCAATTGAATTAAGGACATCACGAATCCCTTCTTCAATACGTTTTGCAATGCTGATTTCACCTTCACGGGTTAACAGTTCAACTGTACCCATTTCACGCATGTACATACGTACAGGGTCTGTCGTACGCCCAGGCTCATTTTCAACCGATGCAAGTACGGCAGCAGCTTCTTCTTCAGCAACTTCATCGGCTGTGTCAGTTGACTCACCGAACATGGTATCGTCAGATTCAGGTGCACGCTCGTGTACAGGAATACCAACGTCTTGAAGCATTTGAATAATGTCTTCAATCTGTTCGCTTTCAGTAATCGAGTCCGGCAGATGATCGTTAACCTCAGCGTAAGTTAAGTAACCTTGTTCTTTGCCTCGGCTAATCAGAGCCGCTACTTGAGAAGTAGGGGAATGCATATCGCTCATCTTTGCTTACTCTTCGTTGAATCTGTGGCAGTGAAAAACCGTGCATGATAGCACAATTTGCTTGAAATATTTTGGATTTGATCGGTAACCGTTAAATAAAAAATATCTTTGAATTCACGTCTGTTTTTTGGATATTGGGCTAAAATCATTTTTTTCAAGCTTAAATCATGGAAAAGATCATAGAATTTTTTCTTGATCAAAAAAATAGTTCAGTTTTATAAATACACAATTTTTTGGGTGAAAAAAAGTACAAATATGCAGTTTAATGAAAAAAATATAAATAAAACTTGACATGGTTCTGTAAGAGAGATAAATAGCGCCTAGACCCATTCACATTTTTTCATTAGAGGTAGTTTTAGTGTCTTCTACAGATTTTGAACTAGATGATAACTACGGTGATGATGATGATGTCGGTTTTGATGAGTCATCAGGCAAAATCACTGCGAAAGAATCATTAGAAAAACGTAGATTAATCGATGATCTATTAGCTCAACGCCGTTTAGAGCGTGAGTTGAAAGATTTTGATTATGATTTAGACGATGATGATCTTGATGATGAAGACTAATCAAATCTGAATAGGGCATCGTCAGCTTAAATGCTATGCTATCGTAGATTTCTTTTTTATAGTCAGGTAACACAATGAGTGCGTTAGATTTAGACCAATTAAGTGAATATCTAGATGGAGACCACAATGAGTATGGTTTAGATTTCGCTGCAACTCATGGCTTTCTGTGTGCAATTGCAGTAGGCCCTCAGTTTGACCGTTGGTTAGATGAGCTGTTTGATAATAACCATAAAAAGGTTCCTGCTGAAATTATTCAGCAAATCAAGGCGTGGTTAGAGTCAATTCGACAAGATTTAGCAAATGAAAATGGAATTGCATTTCCATTTGAAGTTGAAGAAGCTGATGTTGAATCTAGCTTAGGTGACTGGAGTGTGGGATTCGTTGATGCAATGTTCTTAAATGAAGATGCATGGTTTGCACCTGAATATGAAGAACAATTAATTGATTTAACTTTACCAATGATGGTATTTAGTGGAATTGATGAAGAAGATCCACAGATGGAATCTTTCCGTCGTAATGGACAGTTAATGGATGAACTGGCAGAAGAAATCCCAGATAATTTGAATGAATTATACTTGATGTATCATACGCCAAATTAAACTTTAAAAATTAAGTAAATAACGTCCTTTCTAGGGCGTTTTTTATTGCGATAAATTTACTTATATAAAGATAAAAAAAGGCACTTAGAAATCTAAATGCCTTCTGAACGCTATTTATAGAGTCTTATAAACGTTTGCGTTTTGCAGCCGCAATTTGTGACTGGCGCATACGGAAACCAGCTTTTTGCTTTTCAGTTGTCTTGTCGATGCAATACACACAAGAAACACCATGTTCATAGCTTGGTAAAGCAGACTCTTCTGGAGTTAATGGCCAGCCACAAGCATGACATTTAACATTTACGCCTTCTTCAACGCCATGAGTTACAGCAGTCCGGCCATCAAAAACAAAACATTCACCTTCCCATAAACTTTCATCGGCAGGAGTTTCTTCTAAATATTTAAGAATACCGCCTTTAAGGTGATAAACCTCTGTAAATCCTTCTTGAAGAAGTAGAGAGGTTGATTTTTCACAGCGAATACCACCTGTACAGAACATCGCAATTTTTTTATCTTTATGCTGTTCTAATTCTTTTTTAACGTATTCTGGAAACTCTCGGAATGTTTCAGTTTTAGGGTCGATAGCACCTTTGAAAGTACCTGCCTTATATTCATAATCATTACGCGTATCGATCAAAATTACATCATCACGTGCAATTAAATCATTCCATTCTTTTGGATCAAGGTAGTGGCCCACTAAGTCACGGGGTTTAACTTCAACACCTAAAGTCACAATTTCTTCTTTAAGTTTAATTTTCATTTTACGGAAAGGTTTGTCAGAGCTATGAGATTCCTTATATTCCATAGAGGTAAAACCTTCATTGAGTAAAAATTGATAGAGACTATCAATTGCTACACGGTCGCCGGCAACAGTACCATTAATTCCTTCACCTGCTACAATCAGAGTTCCGCAAAGGTTGATTGTTTTCACTAAGTCTAATAAACGTTGTTGAAGATCGGCAGGATCTTGAACTTCTTTAAATTGATATAGTGCTGCAACAACCCAACCCGCGGTCGCTTGCTGTTCTACAGGTGCAAGCTGTTCTACAGTAGCGTTCATGGAAAACTCCAAATGTATTAAGATAGAAATTTAAGGCGCATATTTTAGCGCGAAAAGTTGTAATAAGCGAGAAAACCATAAAAAGTATATGGTTTATTTAAGGAGTCGGTTTTGAGTAGTGATCATCGAATGCTCTCTCTCACCCCATGTGCAGGGCGTTGTTCAACAGTTTTTGGTGATCAGGTTTGCCGTGGTTGTCGTCGTTTTAACCATGAAGTGATTCAATGGAATACTTATACAGCAGAGCAGCGTTTGGCTGTATGGAAGCGTTTAGATGATCAATTGAATCAAATCCTAGTGCCCATGTTACCTCATGCGAACTTGCAGCATGTAGAAGGATTTATTTTAAGTAAACGTGTTCGGCTGATGGAAGGGGCGAGCAAAGGTCGTAAGCTTTATCATGCTTTAAAAATATGTGAAAAAAATAAGCATCTGGCAACAGAAAGTGGTTTGGGTATTTCAGAGTCTCAAGTCAAAACAATATGGGTTGAATTCGAAAGGCGCGTTTTAGCTTTAGCTAAAGCGAGTTATGAGTTGGCTTGGTTGAGAGCTGATGGAATTAGTCATCACTTATTAAGTGTGTTTGACGAAGAATAAGTTTGTAGATTGAATTGAAGATACCTCAATAAAAAAGCTGCCAGAAGGCAGCTTTTTTATCATTAATTTTCTTTCGAATATTAACGTTTGATATCGCGTTGAGTCGGGCCAGTATAAAGCTGACGAGGACGACCAATTTTGTAAGGTGCGCTGTGCATTTCTAACCAGTGGCTGATCCAACCTACTGTACGTGCAAGTGCAAAGATTACCGTAAACATTTCTGTAGGGATACCAATCGCTTTAAGGATGATACCTGAGTAGAAATCTACGTTAGGGTAAAGTTTACGTTCAACGAAGTACGGGTCGTTCAATGCAATACGCTCAAGTTCCATAGCAAGCGCTAATTGAGGATCATTGATATTTAATGCTTCAAGAACTTCGTCACAAGTTTGTTTCATGACTTTTGCACGTGGGTCGAAGTTTTTGTACACACGGTGACCGAAGCCCATGAGTTTAACTTCTTTACGTTTTACTTTTTCCATGAACTCGGCAACGTTTTCTACACTACCGATTTCATCAAGCATTTTAAGTACAGCTTCGTTTGCACCACCGTGAGCAGGTCCCCAAAGTGCAGAAATACCTGAAGAGATACATGCATAAGGGTTTGCACCAGTAGAGCCAGCAAGACGTACTGTAGATGTCGAAGCATTTTGTTCGTGATCAGCATGAAGCGTGAAGATACGATCCATTGCGCGAGCAAGAACAGGATTTACTTTGTAATCACGGTCAGCAGGGGTAGCAAACATCATGTGTAAGAAGTTTTCCGCGTAATTTAAGTCATTACGTGGATAGATGAATGGTTGACCTACTGTGTATTTGTAACTCCAAGCAGCAAGTGTTGGAATTTTTGCAATGAGACGAATCGCAGTGATTTCACGGTGATTGATGTCTTCAATGTCAAGGTTGTTGTGATAGAACGCAGATAATGCACCAACAACACCAACCATGATTGCCATAGGGTGAGCATCGCGACGGAAACCATTGAAGAAACGGCTAACTTGATCGTGAACCATAGTGTGAGCACGAACTTTGGCATCAAACTCTGTTTTTTGTTCAGCAGTTGGGAGCTCGCCATTTAATAGCAAGTAGCAAGTTTCAAGGTAGTCTGCTTGAGTTGCTAACTGATCAATTGGGTAACCGCGGTGTAATAAAATACCTTTGTCACCATCAATGAACGTAATTTTAGACTCGCATGCAGCTGTCGCCATAAAACCAGGATCGAAAGTAAAATGACCTTCTTTCAATATGCTGCTGACATCAATTACATCTGGACCTAAAGTGCCACTGTAGATTGGTAATCCAATTTCTTTGCCATCAAGATGTAATACGGCTTTTTTGCCATTTGCTTCAGACATTCAATAGATCTCCTGTCCTGGTGAATGTTGATCTGACCCGAAATCCTAATGTTCTCATGTGCGAATCAGACGCTGTCAAAATTTGCTATAAGATTAGTGAGTACTGAAATTTTGTCAATTATACTTATGGATAAAAAATGACGATCCCACAGAGGGTTAGTCATCAAGACCCGAGCAAAAAAAAGTCAGTAAAATCACTGCATCGGGATCGTATAATAAGTCAATTCAACAAGAACGTGCAGAAAAAAAATGAAGGATGAGTACAATTGTAAGCAAATTTTAAAATTAAGATTAAAAATGACAAGTCGGTAGAAAATGCCAATCCAATTAAAAAAATCATAAAACTCATGGTGTAATTTCAAATTGCTAATCAAAAAAAACTCTATTTTTATTGAGTTGTAACAAAGAATATTGGTGTTTTTTTAAGTTTAATTGTATAAAAAATAGCTAATTGAACTGCATTAAAATAATAAAAACTCTTATTTCTAGTAAAAATTGCTTTTTCAAATGTATTTTAGGTTGACTGATTTGGGTTGAATATAAGTACGTTTACTTATTTGAATTGTAGCTTTTATTGAAAATATGAGGAGTTACTAACATTTTTCTATTTATATGATGAATTTATAACTTTATCTTTAGTCTAAAACTTACTTATTTAAAAGAAATTTCAGAAAAAATGAAATTAAATAAAAAGTTATTTTAAACAATAACATGATGAAACTATGTATACCTTTTTAATAGGGTGAATAGGGAGATATCATTGTGAATGATTCTTATTTAATTGTTTTTTGCTTAAATGGGAAAGTTGATTGTTTGTATTTTGATACTTCGCGTTTTATAATTCAGTGTCGTTTATAGGTTAGGCATGAGCTGTGCTTGCCTAACAATGCCAGCTTTCCTTGGAATTAATTCAACAAACTCCGGTCGGAGTTTCTACCTACAGGATGCCCGCTGTGAAAAGCAACAGACCTGTCAATTTGTCCATGGGTCAGGTGTTAGCGGTAAATTTACGCTCACCCGTGGCTATTGCATCAATTTTACACCGTTTATCAGGTGTCATCGTTTTCTTATTAGTACCAGTTCTATTATGGATTTTAGATAAATCATTATCTTCACCAGAAGGATTTGACTACGTTAAAAATGTCGTGTTTGGAAATATCCTTGTACGTTTTATCGTTTGGGTATTTGTAGCCGGCTTATTATTCCACTTTATTGCTGGAGTGAAGCACTTACTTGCAGATTTAGGTTTTGCTGAAGAACTGCAAAGTGGTCGTATTGCAGCGACAATTTCATTGATCTTATCTGTGGTAGCCATTATCGCAGCCTTTGTATGGATTATGTTCTAATGAAAAGTGCTACAGGTTTAACTGGTTCAGGTTCTCGTGATTGGTTTATCCAGCGTGTAAGTGCGGTTGTACTAGCAGCCTATACTGTTGTTCTTTTGGGTTGGATTCTCTGCAAAGGTGGATTTGACTATCAACAGTGGGCTGGTTTCATGATGACATTACCAATGAAGATTTTTTCTTTATTGGCAATTTTATCGCTTATCGCACACGCATGGATTGGTATGTGGCAAGTTTTTACTGACTATGTCACTACTCGTCAAATGGGTCCTTCAGCGAAAGGTTTACGCCTTGTACTGACGACGGCTGTCATTATTGCAGTGTTTGTGTACGCAATCTGGGGTATCCAGATTTTCTGGGCGAATTGATAGGAAGACATCATGGGCGCGATAACCCCTAAAGAAGATTATTCAAATATTCAAAACCTCACTTTCGATGCAGTTATCGTTGGTGGTGGTGGTTCTGGTATGCGTGCATCTTACCAACTCGCTCAAGCGGGTTTGAAGGTTGCAGTACTGACTAAAGTTTTCCCGACACGTTCGCACACTGTAGCTGCTCAAGGTGGTATCGGTGCGTCGTTAGGTAATATGCAAGAAGATAACTGGCATTTCCATTTTTACGATACAGTAAAAGGTTCTGACTGGTTAGGTGACCAAGACGCAATTGAATTTATGTGTCGTGAAGCACCAAAAGTTGTGTATGAACTTGAACACATGGGTATGCCGTTTGACCGTAACGCTGATGGTACAATTTACCAACGTCCGTTCGGTGGTCACTCTGCTAACTATGGTGATAAACCAGTTCCACGTGCTTGTGCAGCTGCCGACCGTACAGGTCATGCATTATTGCACACGCTTTATCAAAGCAACGTGAAAATGGGCACTCAATTCTTCGTTGAGTGGATCGCTCTTGATTTGATCCGTAACGAAGCTGGTGATGTTCTTGGTGTAACAGCGATTGATCAAGAAACTGGTAATATTTCAGTATTCCAAGCAAAAGCGACATTATTTGCTACTGGTGGTGCTGGTCGTGTTTACCGTGCATCAACAAATGCTTATATCAACACTGGTGACGGTCTTGGTATGGCTGCTCGTGCTGGTATTCCATTGCAAGATATGGAGTTCTGGCAATTCCACCCAACGGGTGTTGCGGGCGCTGGTGTGTTGTTGACTGAAGGTTGTCGTGGTGAAGGTGCAATCCTTCGTAATAAAGATGGCGAACCGTTCATGGAACGTTATGCACCGACTTTAAAAGACTTGGCTCCACGTGACTTCGTTTCACGTTCTATGGACCAAGAAATTAAAGAAGGTCGTGGTTGTGGTCCAAAAGGTGATTATATCTTACTTGATATGACTCACTTGGGTGCTGAAACAATCATGAAGCGTTTACCATCTGTATTTGAGATTGGTAAAAAATTCGCGAACGTTGATATCACAAAAGAAGCGATTCCTGTAGTGCCAACAATCCATTATCAAATGGGTGGTATTCCTACGAATATGCATGGTCAGGTGTGTTTACCTGAAGTGGGTACAGACAACTACACTAAACCTGTAAAAGGTTTCTATGCAATTGGCGAATGTTCTTGCGTATCTGTACATGGTGCAAACCGTTTAGGTACGAATTCACTTCTTGACTTGGTTGTATTTGGTAAAGCTGCTGGTGAGCACATTATCGATTACGTAACTAAGCATCATGGTGATGAATATGCACCACTTCCAACAGATGTATTGGGGCAAACATTAGCTCGTGTACGTAAGTTGGATGATTCAACTTCTGGTGAAAATGCTCAAGAAGTTGCTGATGCAATTCGTGATATCGTTCAAGATCACGCTGGTGTATTCCGTACTCAAGCATTGCTTGATAAGGGTGTAAAAGAGATTCTTGCTCTTGAGCCACGTGTGCGTAATATCCACTTGAAAGATAAATCTAGAGTATTTAACACTGCGCGTGTTGAAGCACTTGAAGTTGAAAACTTGTATGAAGTTGCAAAAGCAACTCTGATTTCAGCTGCTGCGCGTAAAGAGTGTCGTGGTGCGCATACTGTAGTTGATTATGAATTACCAGCTGATCACCCAACTTATTCATACGGTCGCCGTGATGATGAGTGGATGAAACATACGTTATGGTATTCATCAGATAACCGTTTGGAATATAAGCCAGTGCGCTTCAAACCGTTGACTGTTGATGCAATTCCGCCAGCACCACGTACATTCTAATCGGGAGTATAAAGATGAGTAGAGGTACTCGTACATTCGAAATCTACCGCTATGATCCTGATAAGGATAAAGCGCCGTACATGCAAACTTTCAAGCTTGAATTGACTGATAAGCACCGTATGTTGCTTGATGCATTGCTTGCATTGAAAGTTCAAGACGAAACGTTAACATTCCGTCGCTCTTGCCGTGAAGGTATTTGTGGTTCAGATGGTGTGAATATCAATGGTAAAAATGGTTTGGCTTGTTTAGAAAACCTGAATGATTTACCAGAGAAAATCGTAATTCGTCCATTACCAGGTTTGCCGGTAGTTAAAGATTTGGTTGTTGATATGAACCAATTCTATGATCAATATGACAAGATTCAGCCTTTCTTGATCAATAATCAACCAGCTCCACCTAAAGAGCGTTTACAATCTCCAGAAGAGCGTGAACACTTAAATGGTTTGTATGAATGTATTCTTTGTGCATGTTGTTCAACTTCATGCCCATCATTCTGGTGGAACCCTGACAAGTTCTTGGGTCCTTCAGCATTGTTGAATGCATACCGTTTTATTATTGATTCTCGTGATACTGCTACTGCAGACCGTTTGTCTCGTCTTGACGATCCATTTAGTTTGTTCCGTTGTAAAGGTATTATGAACTGTGTGTCAGTATGTCCTAAAGGTCTAAATCCTACAAAAGCAATCGGTCATATCCGTAATATGCTATTAGATCAAGCGGGTTAATTCTGCACAAATAGAAAGCGCACATCCTTGATGTGCGTTTTTTTTTAACTTTATAATGTAAACTTTAGACTTTGGTCGAAAAAGATGAGGTTTTTATATATTGCACCATATATTAAAAGATAAAATCGCATATGTATTTCGCCAGTTTATAGGTGGTATGTGTCAAAAAAATCAATCGTTCGTTAAGAACATGATACGATTTGCCACAAAGTTATAGGTGAAAAAAGCGTATACTAGTGAAATTAATTTAAGTAGCACGATCTTAGATCTGTGCTTAATTTTTATGGTTAAAGTCATTTTAGAAAAGTTAATTTTAAAGTTAATTTTTCTAAAAAGATTTGCAAAAAATTGCTCGGTTTTAATCGAGTATAAGGTGAGTGATGATGCCATTGAGGGTGTTGTGATTCATTAATTACCTATGGAGTTTCCTCTCTAGGTAGTATGACGCCCCATGGTCTTAAAGACCTGTTGGGTAAGTAATGCCTTTTTTACCAATTTGGCATTATGCATCATGGGTGTGCTTAAAAGGCAGCCTGTAATATTTTTTGCAATAGGAAATGGGTCCACAAATGCAAGAAGTTGCTGACGCATTGCGTCTTGACACTGAACTTTCCGCTGATAGTGCAGCGTATATTGAAGAACTTTACGAGCAGTACCTGTCTTCCCCAACCTCTGTAGCTGAGGACTGGCGCCAATATTTCGATAAATATCCAAAGGGTGACCAACCACACGGCGCTGTGCGTGAGCAATTCCTATTACTAGGACGTAATGCTAATCGTGTTCAACCTGTTGTACAAAGTACGGTAAGTACTGAGCATGAACGTCGTCAAATTGGCGTTTTACAACTTATTGCTGCTTATCGTAATCGTGGACATCAAAAAGCTAAATTAGATCCATTAGGTCTTGCTAAGCGTGAAGATATTCCTGATTTAGATCTTTCAGCACATGGTTTAACCAAATCAGATTTAGACACAGTATTCAACACAGGCAATCTTGAGATTGGCAAAAGCGAAGCAACGCTTGCTGAAATGATTGAAGCAATGGAAGCAATCTATTGTGGTTCAATCGGTGTTGAATATATGCATATCGTGGACACAAAAGAAAAGCGTTGGATTCAACAACGTCTTGAAAGTGTTCGTGGTCAGCTTAATTTTACAAATGATCAAAAGAAAGGGTTCTTGGAGCGTTTAACCGCTGCAGAAGGGCTTGAAAAATTCCTAGGTAATAAATACGTTGGTGCTAAACGCTTTGGTGTAGAAGGTGGTGAATCTTTTATTCCTATGGTGAATGAAATCATTCAACGTGCTGGTGCTGTTGGTTGTAAAGAAGTTGTTATTGGTATGCCACACCGTGGCCGTTTAAATCTTCTTGTTAATATTATGGGTAAAAACCCTGCAGACTTGTTTGGCGAGTTTGAAGGTAAGGCTATTCATAAGAAAGGTTCTGGCGACGTTAAATACCATCAAGGTTTCTCAAGTAATGTAATGACTCCAGGTGGCGAAGTTCACTTGGCATTAGCATTTAACCCATCTCACTTGGAAATCGTTGGTCCTGTAGTTGAAGGTTCTGTGCGCGCACGTCAAGTGCGTCGTAGAGACATCGGCGGTGATGATGTATTGCCAGTAATTGTTCATGGTGATGCTGCATTTGCAGGTCAAGGTGTGAACATGGAAACCTTCCAGATGTCACAAACTCGTGGCTATACGGTTGGTGGTACTGTACACATTATCGTGAACAACCAAGTTGGTTTTACAACTTCTGATCCACGTGATGCGCGTTCTACTGAATATTGTACTGACGTTGCAAAAATGATTCAGACGCCAATTTTCCATGTGAATGGCGATGATCCTGAAGCAGTAATCTTTGCTACTCAATTAGCACATGATTTCCGTCACGAATTCCGTAAAGATGTTGTGCTTGACTTGTTCTGTTACCGTCGTCGTGGTCATAACGAAGCAGATGAGCCATCTGGTACACAACCATTGATGTATCAAGTGATTGCTAAAAAAGCAACAACTCGTACACTCTATTCAGATCAGCTTGTTCAACAAAAAGTAATTGATCGTGCTGAAGCAGACCAAATGGTTGAAGATTACCGTGCAGATTTAGAAGCCGGAAACCATGTGGCAAATGCTTTAGTACTTGAACCAAATACGAAAATGTTTGTTGATTGGACGCCTTATTTGGGCCATGACTACACAGACGATTGGGATACTTCATTTGACTTAAATCGCTTAAAAGAATTAGGCGAAGGCATGAGCAAACTTCCGGAAGGATTTGTTATGCAGCGTCAAGTGCAAAAAGTAATTGAAGATCGTGTGAAAATGCAAACTGGTGAAATTGCATTGAACTGGGGTGCTGCTGAAACTTTAGCTTACGCAACCTTGATTGATGAGGATTACCTTGTTCGTATTACTGGTGAAGACGTTGGGCGTGGTACATTCTCGCACCGTCATGCAAAATTGCATAACCAAGTTGATGGTTCAACATATATTCCACTTTGCAATGTCAAAGAGAACCAACCTCGTTTTGCAATTTACGATTCTTTATTGTCTGAAGAAGCTGTTCTTGCATTTGAATATGGTTATGCAACTACAATTCCTAAGAGCTTAATTATTTGGGAAGCACAATTTGGTGACTTCGTAAACTGTGCTCAGGTTGTAATTGACCAGTTTATTGCTTCTGGCGAGACTAAGTGGGAGCGTGTTTGTGGTTTGACAATGTTGTTACCTCACGGTTTCGAAGGTCAAGGCCCAGAGCATTCGTCAGCTCGTTTAGAACGTTTCTTACAGTTATGTGCTGAAGATAACATGCAAGTGATCACTCCAACGACACCTGCACAGATTTTCCATGCATTACGTCGTCAAGCTGTACGCCCAATTCGTAAGCCATTGATCGTAATGTCACCGAAATCTTTACTTCGTCATAAACTTGCTACTTCTACTTTAGAAGAGCTTGCAAATGGTTCATTCCAGACTGTAATTGACGAAATCGATCAAATTAACAAGTCAGATGTAACTCGTCTTGTACTTTGTGGCGGTAAAGTTTATTACGACTTACTCGAAAAACGTCGTGAACAAAACTTAACTAACGTCGCAATCGTACGTATTGAACAGTTATATCCATATCCAGAACAACGTCTTGCGGAAATCTTGGCTGCATATCCAAACGTGAAAGAACTTGTTTGGACACAAGAAGAGCCGAAGAACCAAGGCGCTTGGTTATTTATCGCACCTCGTTTATATGACGATATCTTAAAATCTGGCAAACAAATCCGTATCAGTTTTGCAGGTCGTGAAGCTTCTGCTGCACCAGCTTGTGGCTCACCGTACTTGCATGCAAAACAACAAGCTCAGCTAATTAATGATGCATTGGCAATCGAAGCTGAACAATCAGGAGATTCTCAATAATGGCAACCGAAATTAAAGCACCGGTATTCCCAGAGTCTGTTGCAGATGGAACCATCGCAACTTGGCACAAAAAGGTGGGTGAACCTGTATCACGTGATGAAGTAATCTGTGATATTGAAACCGACAAAGTTGTTTTAGAAGTGGTTGCTCCTGCAGATGGTAGCTTAGTTGCAATCATTAAAGGTGAAGGCGATACAGTTCTTTCTGACGAAGTGATTGCTCAGTTTGAAGCTGGTGCTGGTGCAGCGGCTGCTCCTGCAGTAGAGCAAGCAGTTGCTCAAACTCAAGCTGGTGCAGCTCCTGTTGTTGAGCGCACTGAAGCTGTATCTGGTCAAGCTCCTGCAGTTCGTAAAGCTTTGTCTGAAACTGGTATTGCTGCTGCTGACGTACAAGGTACTGGTCGCGGTGGTCGTATCACTAAAGAAGATGTGGCAAACCATCAAACTAAACCAGCTGCTAACGTTACTCCGTTAAGCGTAGCTGTTGGTGAGCGTATCGAAAAACGCGTTCCAATGACTCGTTTACGTAAGCGTGTAGCTGAGCGTCTTCTTTCTGCAACTCAAGAAACTGCAATGTTAACTACATTTAACGAAGTTAACATGAAGCCAATCATGGAATTGCGTAAGCAATATAAAGATGCGTTTGAAAAACGCCATGGTGCTCGTTTAGGCTTCATGTCATTCTTTGTTAAAGCTGTAACTGAAGCACTTAAGCGCTATCCTGCGGTAAATGCTTCAATTGATGGCGATGATATTGTTTATCATGGTTACTATGACATCGGTGTTGCAGTATCTTCTGATCGTGGTCTTGTTGTTCCAGTATTACGTGATACTGATCGTATGAGCTATGCAGAAGTTGAAGCAGGTATTGGTGCTTATGCTGCTAAAGCGCGCGATGGTAAATTATCTATCGAAGAAATGACTGGTGGTACTTTCACTATTACTAATGGTGGTACTTTCGGTTCATTACTTTCAACTCCAATTTTGAATCAGCCGCAAACTGGTATCTTGGGTATGCACAAAATCCAAGAGCGTCCTATGGCTGTAAATGGTCAAGTTGAAATCTTGCCAATGATGTATTTAGCGCTTTCTTATGACCACCGTATGATTGATGGTAAAGAAGCAGTAGGTTTCTTAGTAGCAATCAAAGAATTGTTAGAAGAACCAGCTAAACTCATCCTTGATCTTTAATTTCTTCGAATAATATTACCGAGATAGAGTGATCCTCTATCTCGGACCATGGAGATAAACAATGTCTCAACAATTTGATCTTGTTGTTATTGGCGGTGGTCCTGGTGGTTATGAAGCTGCAATTCGTGCTGCTCAACTAGGCTTTAAAGTCGCTTGTATCGAAAAACGTATTCACAATGGTAAGCCATCTTTAGGTGGTACATGCTTAAACGTAGGTTGTATTCCTTCTAAGGCATTACTTGATTCTTCTCATCGTTATGAAGATACAGTGCATCATTTAGCTGATCACGGTATTACTACAGGTGAAGTGAATTTTGATCTTGCTAAGCTTCTTGCTCGTAAAGACAAAATTGTTGACCAATTAACTGGTGGCATCGATCAATTGCTTAAAGGCAATGGTATTGAGTGGTTAAAAGGTACTGGTAAATTACTTGCTGGTAAAAAAGTTGAGTTTGTTTCACACGAAGGTGAGACTCAAGTTTTAGAACCTAAATACGTGATTCTTGCGTCTGGTTCTGTACCTGTAAATATTCCAGTAGCTCCTGTAGATCAAGATATTATTGTTGATTCAACTGGCGCATTAAACTTCCCAGAAGTACCTAAACGTTTAGGTGTTATTGGTGCTGGTGTAATCGGTTTAGAGCTTGGTTCTGTTTGGCGTCGTCTTGGTTCTGAAGTTGTTGTATTTGAAGCAATGGATGCATTTTTACCAATGGCTGATAAAGCTTTGGCAAAAGACTACCAAAAACTTTTAACTAAGCAAGGTCTTGATATTCGTATTGGCGCTAAAGTTGCTGGTACTGAAGTTAATGGTCGCGAAGTGACTGTTAAATACACTCAAGGTGGCGAAGAAAAAACTCAGACTTTTGACAAATTAATCGTTTGTGTAGGCCGTAAAGCTTATGCAGAAGGTTTGTTGGCAGACGATTCAGGTATTAAATTGACTGAACGTGGTCTAGTTGAAGTAAACGATTACTGTGCAACTTCTGTAGAAGGTGTATATGCAATTGGTGACTTGGTTCGCGGTCCAATGCTTGCTCATAAAGCAATGGAAGAAGGTGTAATGGCTGTTGAGCGTATCCACGGTCATGCAGCTCAAGTGAACTATGACACAATCATTTCTGTTATCTATACGCATCCGGAAGCGGCATGGGTTGGTTTAACTGAAGAACAAGCTAAAGAAAAAGGTCATGAAGTTAAAACTGGTCAATTCGGTTTTGCTGTAAATGGTCGTGCTTTAGCTGCGGGTGAAGGTGCTGGTTTCGTTAAGTTCGTTGCTGATGCAAAAACTGACCGTTTATTAGGTATGCATGTCATTGGACCTGCTGCATCTGATATCGTACACCAAGGTATGATCGCACTTGAATTTGTATCTTCTGTTGAAGACCTTCAGTTAATGACATTTGGTCATCCAACATTCTCTGAAGTTGTTCATGAAGCTGCACTTGCTGTAGATGGTCGTGCAATTCACGCGATTCAACGTAAGCGTAAATAAAATAAAGAGCGGTTCTCCGCTCTTTTTCACATTTGATGGTGTGATTAAAAAAACATCAAGGTGATAGAGTAGACAGCAATTTGCATATACAACATGAGAATGTTGCGCAAATTGAAGACAACAAACAAAGTTAAGTAGGTAACTAAATGAACTTACATGAGTATCAAGCTAAAGCGTTATTGAAAGAATATGGTATGCCGGTACAAGAAGGTATCTTGGCAACCAATGCAGACGAAGCAGTTGCTGCATTCGAACAGCTTGGTGGTAAATTCGCGGTAATGAAAGCGCAAGTTCATGCTGGTGGTCGCGGTAAGGCTGGTGGCGTTAAAGTTGCAAAATCTAAAGAAGATGTTATCGAATTTGCAAACAACATTATTGGTACTCGTCTTGTAACGTATCAAACTGATGCAAATGGTCAACCAGTAAACAGCATTATTGTTGCTGAAGACGTATACCCAGTTGAGCGTGAGCTTTACTTGGGCGCGGTTGTAGACCGTTCTAGCCGTCGTATTACTTTCATGGCTTCTACAGAAGGTGGTGTAGAAATCGAGAAAGTTGCAGAAGAAACTCCAGAAAAAATTATCAAAGTTGAAGTTGATCCATTAGTTGGCTTACAACCATTCCAAGCGCGTGAAGTTGCGTTTGCTTTAGGTTTGAAAGACAAGCAAATCAGCCAGTTTGTTAAAATTATGGCTGCTGCTTACCAAGCATTTGTAGAAAATGACTTTGCATTATTCGAAATTAACCCACTTTCAGTTCGTGAAAATGGCGATATTTTATGTGTAGATGCAAAAGTTGGTATCGATTCTAACGCGCTTTACCGTTTACCTAAAGTTGCTGCTTTACGTGACAAATCTCAAGAGAATGAGCGTGAATTAAAAGCATCTGAATTTGATCTTAACTATGTTGCTTTAGAAGGTAACATTGGTTGTATGGTTAACGGTGCTGGTCTTGCAATGGCAACTATGGACATCATTAAACTTTATGGTGGTCAGCCTGCAAACTTCCTTGACGTTGGTGGCGGTGCAACTAAAGAACGTGTAATCGAAGCGTTCAAAATCATCCTTGCTGATACATCTGTACAAGGTGTTTTAATCAACATCTTCGGTGGTATCGTACGTTGTGACATGATTGCTGAAGCGATTATTGCAGCGGTTCAAGAAGTAAACGTAACTGTTCCAGTTGTTGTTCGTTTAGAAGGTAACAACGCTGAGTTAGGTGCTAAATTACTTGATGAATCTGGTTTGAAATTAATTTCTGCGAATGGCTTGTCTGATGCCGCAGAAAAAGTTGTAGCTGCAGTTAAAGCGTAAGGGGAGTATCAATCATGAGCGTATTAATTAATAAAGACACTAAAGTATTGGTACAAGGTTTTACTGGTAAAAACGGTACTTTCCACTCTGCACAAGCTTTAGACTACGGTACAAAAGTTGTTGGTGGTGTTACTCCAGGTAAAGGTGGTACAACTCACCTTGACTTGCCAGTATTCAACACAATGAAAGAAGCTGTACGTGAAACAAATGCAGATGCATCTGTAATCTATGTACCAGCTCCATTCGTTTTAGACTCTATCGTTGAAGCGGTTGATTCAGGTGTTGGCCTAATCGTTGTGATCACTGAAGGTGTTCCAACAATCGACATGCTTAAAGCAAAACGCTACTTAGAAACTAACGGTAACGGTACTCGTTTAGTTGGTCCTAACTGCCCAGGCGTGATCACTCCGGGTGAATGTAAGATTGGTATTATGCCTGGTCACATTCACCAACCAGGTCGTATTGGTATCATTTCACGTTCAGGTACATTGACTTATGAAGCTGTTGCTCAAACAACTAAGCTTGGTTTAGGTCAGTCTACTTGTATCGGTATTGGTGGTGACCCAATCCCAGGTATGAACCAAATCGAAGCTCTTCAATTGTTCCAAGACGATCCAGATACTGATGCTATCATCATGATCGGTGAGATCGGTGGTACAGCTGAAGAAGAAGCTGCTGAATTCATCAAATCTAACGTGACTAAGCCTGTAGTAGGTTACATTGCTGGTGTAACTGCACCTAAAGGTAAGCGTATGGGTCACGCTGGTGCGATTATTTCTGGTGGTCAAGGTACTGCTGAAGAGAAATTCGCTGCATTTGAACGCGCTGGAATGGCTTACACTCGTAGCCCAGCTGAGCTTGGTTCAACAATGTTGCAAGTTTTAAAAGAGAAAGGTTTAGCTTAATCGCTTTATCCTGAATCTTAAAAAACACCGCATCTGAAAATGATGCGGTGTTTTTTTATCTATAAATCAAAAATAAAATTTCTAAAGAAGACAAAATAAAATGTTTAAGCAAAAAAAATACGCAATGATTGGGGTGATCATTGCGTAGAACAACGAATCTGTAAAAACAGTTTCGGTTTAAGGAGAAATGTCGTGAGGTTCATATAATGTAACCTACATAACAAATAATAGAGATAGTTAAGAAATTCTTCATCGCTATTAGCGTTAATAAGTGTTACTTCACGTTAATAGGGTAAAAGCATGTGAATGATAGTGGATACATTAGTAATTCTAAAAAATTAATACTATGGATTAAATAAGCATAAAAAAAGCCCCGAAGGGCTTTTAGTTATAAATAGCATTAGAATTTAAATAATCCTAAGCCATCTTTAACTTCATCTAAGGTCTGTTGAGTAATAAGACGGCATTTATCTGTACCTTGACGTAAAACATCCATAATGTAGTCAGGATCTTTAGCAAGTTCTTCACGACGTTCACGGATAGGGCTGATCAATTCTTTCAAAACACTTTCAAGACGTTTTTTAACCGTTCCATCACCTAGACCGCCGCGACGATAATGCGCTTTTAATTCTTCAACTTCTTCTTTATTTGGATCAAATGCATCTAAGTAAGTAAATACAATGTTTCCTTCAACCTGACCTGGATCTTCAATACGAAGATGATTTGGATCGGTATACATTGCATTTACAGCTTTTTTGATGTCTTTATCAGAAGCATTTAAAACAATGGTATTGCCTAATGATTTAGACATTTTTGCCTTGCCATCAAAACCAGGTAAACGTGCCATATTTGAAAGCAAAGCTTTACATTCAGGCAAAAGGTCTTGGCCGATTTGACGGTTTATTCGACGTACAATTTCATTGGTTTGTTCAATCATTGGAATTTGATCTTCACCCACTGGAACCACAGTCGCTTTGAAAGCAGTAATGTCAGCAGCTTGTGCAACAGGGTAGCAGAGGAAACCAGCCGGAATATCACGCTCGAAACCGCGCATTTGAATTTCAGACTTAATGGTCGGGTTGCGTTCTAAGCGTGCAACCGTCACGAAGTTAAGATAGAGCATGGTGAGCTCATTCAGTGCTGGCAAGCATGATTGTACGCAAATCGTGGTTTTTGTTGGATCAATGCCTACAGCTAAATAATCTAGAGCAACTTCCAAAATATTGCGACGGACTTTATCTGGATTATCTGCATTGTCTGTTAATGCTTGAGCATCTGCTAATAAGAGATGTTGATGATGGCTATCCTGTAAACCTACACGAGAACGCAAAGAACCGACAAAATGCCCAAGATGAAGTTGTCCGGTTGGGCGGTCGCCTGTCAAAATAATTGGACGCTGATCAACATTACTCATTATTTATTCCACTGTCTTATTGGCTTAATCAGGGGTAGTAAGCCCTGCAATATAAAAGATTGGCATTATTGTACGGGAAATAAAAAAAATTCGTCAGCGATTGGGTAAACTTTTCTTAAAATAATATTGTGAATTTATTCAGTAAAATTACAGAAATTCAAAAAAATCATCTTACAATAGCGTAATAAATACAAACTTGGATAAGAAATGGCAAGTGGCTTACTTTTATTACTAGATGATATTGCAACAATTTTAGATGACGTTGCTTTAATGAGCAAAATGGCAGCAAAGAAAACTGCCGGAGTTTTAGGTGACGATTTAGCCTTGAATGCTCAGCAAGTCACAGGTGTTCGTGCAGATCGTGAGCTTCCTATTGTTTGGAAAGTGGCTAAAGGCTCATTTGTTAATAAACTTATTTTAGTTCCTTTAGCATTATTAATTAGTGTGGTTGCACCTTGGCTCATTAATCCTTTGTTAATGCTAGGTGGCTTATTTTTATGTTATGAGGGAGTGGAAAAAGTTCTTCATACCATTATGCATAAAAAGTCCTCTACTCCTGAGGAGGCCAAAGCAGAGCTTGAAAACGAAGAATTAGATTTAGCAACATTTGAAAAAGATAAAATCAAAGGTGCTGTTCGCACAGACTTTATTTTATCTGCAGAAATTGTTGTGATCTCTCTGGGTACCGTTGCTACTGCTACCTTAATGACTAAAGTAAGTGTACTCAGCATTATTGCAGTTGTGATGACAATTGGTGTTTATGGCTTGGTTGCCATGATTGTTAAGATTGATGATCTTGGATTATATCTAACAGATCAAACGGCATCTTTTAAGCAGACTTTAGGTCGTGGCTTGCTCGCATTTGCACCTATTTTGATGAAGTTACTTTCTATTGTTGGCACTATTGCAATGTTTTTGGTAGGGGGAGGGATTATTAATCATACTATTCCTTTACTACATCATTTAACTGAAAATACAGTGGACCATGTTGAGACTATACCAGCGGTAGGAAATATCATTGGCGCTTTAACACCGACGCTGGTTAACTTTGTAATAGGACTGGTTGCTGGTGCAATTGTTTTATTAATTGTGAGCTTAATACAAAAAATGTGGCCAAAAAAAGCATCGGGTTCATGATGCCATTCTAAAATAAGAGGGAAATTATGCGCTGGAAAGGTCGTCGAATTAGTACCAATGTTGAAGATCGTCGAGGTGGTGGCGGTGTTAGAGCAGGTGGTATCAGCATTATTGGTTTGGTTGTTGCATTTGTTGCGTGGAAGTTTTTTGGGGTTGACCCCCAACAAGCTTATCAGGCAACTCAGCAGGTCACTGCATCACAACAGTCAAATGCAACTGCACCAGAAAGTTTAACAGCCGAGCAAAAAGAAGCCTCTGATTTTGTTGGAACTGTTTTGGCTGATACAGAGGATACGTGGACTCCTATATTTAAACAGTTAGGTAAAACATATACACCGCCAAGATTAGTATTGTTTAGTGGAATGATTCAGTCTGGGTGTGGTACTGCGCAATCTGCAATGGGGCCATTTTATTGTCCGGCAGACCAGAAGGTTTATATCGATACAGAATTCTTTAAAGATATGCGTCAGCAAATGGGGATTTCTGGTGAGCAAAACCAATCTGAACTTTCCAGACAAGATCAGGCAGGCGATTTTGCTCAAGCTTATGTTGTTGCACATGAGGTAGGGCATCATGTTCAAACCTTGCTTGGTATTTCTTCACAAGTACAACAAGCCCGTGCACAAGTGAGCCAAAGAGAAGGTAATCAATTATCTGTTCGCCAAGAGTTGCAAGCTGATTGTTTGGCTGGTATTTGGGCGAGTCATAATCAGCAACGTACACAATTTTTAGAGCAAGGTGACATTGAAGAAGCGATGGATGCTGCTCAAAAAATTGGAGATGATTATTTACAGAAGCGCTCTACTGGTCAGGTTGTTCCAGATAGCTTTACTCATGGTAGTAGTGAACAGCGAATGCACTGGTTTCAGGTCGGTTTAAAAACTGGCGATATTAACCAATGTGATACTTTTAATAATCCAGTTTAAGATTCTATAGGGTGAGTCTTGTTAAACATATTTAAGAAGCTCATCCATTTTTCTTGAGATCATAACTATAAATAATGTTAAGAAATTTAACAGAGTGATAGATTGTTCAATCAATTCGTTAAACTTGTGTCCTAGTTTTTGTTTTTTAAATTATGGCATTGTTAATGCCAGCTTTTTTGTTCAGTTTGGTCGATCTAGCAAAGTTTCTTTTATTTGGTCGTTGACCCAGAAGAAGGGTATTCATGGGTAATTTTTTTCTACTACAAGCACTTACAGTGGTTTTTGCGCTCTCAATAGCCACCACGATTTTTAATAAGCGTATTTTGGGCTTTCCACAGGCTATTGGTGTACCTCTGGTTTCGGCAATTTTTGTCTTTATTTTGCAATGGGGGGCTAGTCTGTTAAATGGTAACGAATTTATTACCATCAATATCCACCATATTGAGGAAGTAGTACGCCATATCGACTTCTACGATTTTTTAATTAATGGTGTGATCTGTTTTATTCTAACTTCTTCAGCACTTAAATTTAAAATTTCTGATTTAAGAAGTTACTGGAAGCAAATCAGTATTTTGGCCACCATTGCATTAGTCATTTGCGCCGTTTTATTTGGTGGATTGCTCTATGGGTTCCAACTACTGGTTGGATATCATGTGCCAATTCTGGTGCTTTTACTTTTAGGTGCAGCTTTAGGGGCAACAGATCCTATTGGTATTAAAGGTGTACTGAGTTCGATTCGTGCGCCGCATCATTTGATTGTTAAACTAGAAGGCGAGTCACTGTTTAATGATGCAATGTGTATTGCATTATTTATGACCTTGCTCAATGTTTTACAAGGTGAACATTTTTCGTTGATAGCGACACTAGAAGCTTTACTCTATGAAATCGTTGTTGCGGTCGGAATTGGTTGGGCATTTGGAGTAGGGGTGTTGCGTCTATTACGTGGTAAACACGAAATGGAGTCTCTGATTTTAACAACAGCTTTGCTCGCGAGTGGAGCATATTTGGTTGCTTTGTTTGCTCATGCATCAGCACCAATTGCTTGTGTAATTGGCGGTTTAATTGTTGGAAACAAATGGAAAGAAATACGAGAAGAGCGAGAGATTCAAGAAATTAATCATTTTTGGCATACCGTAGAAGGAATTATCAACTCATTCCTGTTTACTTTAATTGGCTTAGAGTTATTTATTCTTGATTTAAACTTTAGCCTAATTTTAGGTGGTATTGTTGCATTCTTTATACTTCATATCTCTCGTTTTGCTGCCAACTTTATGGCTTTTGCCTTTTTCCCGAACATGCGGAAAATGAAAAGTTATAATGGTAGTTTAACCATTTTATCTTGGGGTGGGGTACGAGGGGGGATTTCACTTGCACTGATTTTGGCAGTTGCCAATATTCCCGCATTAAGTCCATATAGCAGTATCCTGATTGGCTATACTTTTATTAGTGTGTTGTTGTCAGGCATTGTATGTGGTCTAGGCCTACCAGCTGTGATGAATGCTTTCTATTACAATCCGAATGAAGAAACCGAAGGACTAAAAGGTCTATATCAAAGATTGTGTCATAAGATGAATCGGAGAGGCTTTCAATATATTGTAGGTGAAGATGCACTGGGTAGAGAAACGATTACCGTTTTTAATCCGGATATTCTGGTAGACCAAAAAACTGAAGATGGAATTGCAACAATGCATGACCCAAATAAGTTACAAGAAGTAAAACGATTTGAGAGTCCTGATAATTTCTAAATATTTTCAGTTTTAAATTTTATAAGATATTTAAAAATTAGGTTTTAGTGTAATAGTAAAATATTACCTAAAGCCTTTTTTTTCTATATATATCATTAATAATATATTTTATTTTATTAAGATATTAATAATTGTTATATGAATATTTTAATTAAATGACATTTCAACAAATGGTAAATAATAAAAGATTAAATTTGTTTTATATATAAAACATTTAATGCAATTTTTAGTTAAATTAACACAAGAAAAACTTAAAGAAGACTTATATATAATTTGTATTAATTAAAATTTTTTCTATAGGTACTTTAGTATTTGTTTTTTTTATTTTAAAGTGTTTAATGTAAAAATGATCACATTACTTAATGTTTTTAAGTTGTAGGTCAAAAACTTGAAAACATTAAGTAAAAAGAATTATACATAAAATCATTTAAATCAATAATATAAAAGGAATACAGATATGCCTGAAATACAAATTATTGCCAAGGATAGTCACGACACCTTGTCAACCATCAAGGGAACTTCCGCATCGCTTACAGAAGCGTCGGTGGTATTAGTAAAAGTGGCTGCCAGTGATGTATTGGTAGTGAATAGGGAGGGAACCAATGCAGTCATTCGCCTTAAAAACGGTGAAACTATTGTTATTGAAGGCTTCTTTAGTGGAACAGCTGAGCCTAAAGATAACAGCCTTGTTTTTCAAGATGAAAATGGACAGTTAATCTGGGCAAAATTCAAAGATGCTGAAAATGATGCAGACGCGGATGCGGATGCCGATGCGGATGCCGACAGTGATGTTGAACCACAAGCACTCGTAGCTGAAGATTTACCAGCCGCTTTACCTGCAGAGGCACCACAAGAGTTGGTGTCTGATGTTATTTATCAGCCTATTTCTTCAATTGAACCATTGCTTTATCATGATGCGGGCATAAACCCATGGTTATGGGCTATCCCATTAGTTGCGGGTGGTATCATTGCAGCAGCATCAAACAGTGATAGCAATGATGACGACTCTTCAACACCTACCGACACAACACCACCAAATACAGATGGGGTAACTTTCTCAGTTAATCCTGTTACTTCAGATAATGTAATCAATTCATCAGAAGCAGCTGGTAACGTTACGATTACTGGTGTTCTTAAAAATATTCCAACAGATGCGGCGAATACAGCCGTTACAGTTGTTATTAATGGGGTGACTTATACCGCAACTGTAGACAAGGTTGCAGGTACATGGTCAGTAAGCATACCGGGTAGTGGCTTAACGGCAGATGCAGATAAAACCATTGATGCGAAAGTAACGTTTACAGATGCAGCAGGTAATAGCAGTACTGTTAACGACACACAAACATATACAGTAGATACCACAGCACCGAATGTGCCAGTGATTGACCC
>NZ_JBWKOW010000005.1:0-2514 GCF_059416285.1 Acinetobacter sp. GW821-FHT09D10 | reverse complement strand
AGCATCAGGCAATGTCACCATTACAGGTGTATTGAAAAACGTTCCAGCAGATGCGGCGAATACAGCCGTTACAGTTGTTATTAATGGCGTAACTTATACCGCAACTGTAGACAGCGTAGCGGGTACATGGATAGTAAGTGTACCGGGTAGCGGCTTAACGGCAGATGTAGATAAAACCATTGATGCGAAAGTAACGTTTACAGATGCAGCGGGTAATAGCAGTACTGTTAACGACACACAAACATATACAGTAGATACCACAGCACCGAATGTGCCAGTGATTGACCCGGTGAACGGGACAGACCCGATTACAGGTACAGCAGAACCTGGTTCAACAGTAACAGTAACTTATCCAGACGGTAGTACAGCAAGTGTTGTAGCAGGACCGGATGGTAGTTGGTCAGTAGATAACCCTGGTCTGAATGATGGCGATGAAGTTGAAGCAGTAGCAACAGATCCAGCTGGAAATACATCAGGACCAGGTACAGCTATTGTTGATGCAGTTGGTCCAAATACAGATGGCGTTAACTTTGCAGTTGACTCTGTCACAGCGGACAACGTGATTAATGCGTCAGAAGCATCAGGCAATGTCACCATTACAGGTGTATTGAAAAACGTTCCAGCAGATGCGGCGAATACAGCCGTTACAGTTGTGATCAATGGTCAAGAGTACACTGCAATTGTAGACAAGGTTGCAGGCACTTGGAGTGTAAGCGTACCGGGCAGTGGCTTAACGGCAGATGCAGACAAAACCATTGATGCGAAAGTAACGTTTACAGATGCAGCGGGTAATAGCAGTACTGTTAACGACACACAAACATATACAGTTGATACTACAGCACCGAATGTGCCAGTGATTGACCCGGTGAACGGGACAGACCCGATTACAGGTACAGCAGAACCTGGTTCAACAGTGACCGTAACTTATCCTGATGGCAGCACAGCAAGTGTAGTTGCAGGACCGGATGGTAACTGGACTGTACCGAACCCTGGTCTGAATGATGGCGATGAAGTTGAAGCGATTGCTACAGATCCTGCAGGCAACCCATCATTACCTGGAACAGCTATTGTTGATGCAGTTGGTCCAAATACGGATGGTGTTAACTTCGCAGTTGACTCTGTCACAGCGGACAACGTGATTAATGCATCAGAGGCGGCTGGTAATGTCACAATTACAGGCGTTCTCAAAAACGTTCCAGCAGATGCGGCAAATACAGCCGTTACAGTTGTTATTAATGGGGTAACTTATACTGCAACTGTAGATAGTACAGCGGGTACATGGACAGTAAGTGTACCGGGCAGTGGCTTAACAGCAGATGCAGATCAAACCATTGATGCGAAAGTAACGTTTACAGATGCAGCGGGTAATAGCAGCACTGTTAATGACACACAAACATATACAGTTGATACTACAGCACCAGCAGCACCAGTGATTGACCCGGTTAACGGGACAGATCCGATTACAGGTACAGCAGAACCTGGTTCAACAGTGACCGTAACTTATCCTGATGGCAGTACAGCAAGTGTAGTTGCAGGACCGGATGGTAACTGGACTGTACCGAACCCAGGCCTAAATGATGGCGATGAAGTTGAAGCGATTGCTACAGATCCTGCTGGGAATACGTCAGGACCAGCAACAGGCGTTGTTGATGCGCTTGCACCAACAGTCGCTCTTGATGATGTACTCACCAACGACAGCACACCTGCGCTCACTGGTACAGTCAATGATCCAACAGCAACTGTGGTTGTGAATGTGGATGGTGTTGATTATCCAGCGACGAACAATGGCGATGGCACCTGGACGCTTGCAGACAATACCTTGCCTGCGTTAACAGACGGTCCACACACCATTACCGTGACGGCAACTGACCCTGCAGGCAATGCAGGAACAGATACTGCAGTGGTGACGATTGATACCACCGCACCAAATGCACCGGTACTTGATCCGATCAATGCGACGGACCCAATCAGCGGTACAGCAGAAGCGGGTTCAACCGTAACTGTGACATATCCTGATGGCACGACTGCAACCGTCGTTGCAGGTACAGATGGCAGCTGGTCAGTACCAAACCCGGGTAACCTGGTGGATGGCGATACAGTAACGGCAACAGCCACTGACCCTGCAGGCAATACTTCATTGCCAGGCACAGGTACAGTCTCTGCCGACATCACAGCCCCTGTGGTTGCGCTTGATGATGTGCTCACCAATGACAGCACACCAGCGCTCACCGGTACAGTCAACGATCCAACAGCAACAGTTGTTGTGAATGTGGATGGCACTGACTACCCAGCGACCAACAATGGTGATGGTACTTGGACACTTGCAGACAATAGCTTGCCTGCACTGACTGATGGACCACACACCATTACCGTGACTGCAACAGATGCAGCAGGTAATGCCGGTACAGATACTGCAGTGGTGACAATTGATACCACCGCACCAAATGCACCGGTACTTGATCCAATCAATGCCACTGATCCAGTGAGCGGTACAGCAGAACCTGGTTCAACAGT
>NZ_JBWKOW010000004.1:198247-313750 GCF_059416285.1 Acinetobacter sp. GW821-FHT09D10 | reverse complement strand
TCTCCAACCTGGGCTCGAACCAGGGACCTGCGGATTAACAGTCCGTCGCTCTACCGACTGAGCTATTGGAGAATCTGATGCGCATTTTATGGATGAAATCTAAAAGCGTCAATAAGAATATTAAAGAAAATGAATCGTTTGCTTGATTAATATGCTTTTAAGGTACTAAAAATAAAAAAACCACCCCAAATAGGGTGGTTTTTTATAAAGAAATAAAATTATTTCTCTACACCAGCTGGTTGACCTGCAAGTTTTGCATTCGCATAGTCCCAGTTCACAAGGCTTTCTAAGAAAGTTGCGATGTATTTAGGACGTAAGTTACGGAAATCGATGTAGTAAGCATGTTCCCATACGTCAATTGTTAATACAGCAATTTGACCATGTGCAAGTGGAGTGTCTGCATTAGAAGTTTTAGTAATAGATAATTTACCGTTTACTTCATCAGCAACTAACCAAGCCCAGCCTGAACCGAATTGAGTTGTTGCAGCAGCAGCAAATTCTTCTGCAAATTTTTCGTAGCTACCAAAAGCTTCTTCAATTTTAGCAGCGATTGCGCCAGTAGGCTTACCACCACCATTTGGCTTCATAGAATTCCAGTAGAATGTATGGTTCCAAACTTGAGCAGCGTTATTGAAAATACCAGCTTTAGATGCATCACCAGCAGTTGCTTTAATGATTTCTTCTAAAGTTTTACCTTCAAGGTCAGTTCCTTTGATTAAGTTGTTTAAGTTAACAACATAGGTATTGTGGTGTTTATCGTGATGGTATTCTAAAGTTTCTTTACTAATATGTGGCGCTAAATCATCATAGCCATATGGAAGTGCAGGTAAAGTAATGGTTGTCATGTTCCTATTCCTTGCATTTGCTGGGTTATACAATTAAGTGGCTCTATTGTAAATGATTCTGTTCACAATAGGGCATCGTTTTAAAGAACTATACACAATAAAGATCTAATTAATACGCATAACACAGATTGAAAAAAAGACTTAATTAAATCGGATTATTCAATTCAAAATATTCGGCTTCAATTGCAAACTGCTTTGAAATTGCTTGGGCTAAACGTTGAACTCCATAACGTTCGGTTGCATGATGACCACATGCAAAATAGTGAACTCCTAATTCTTTTGCTTCATAGAAAGTTCGTTCACTGACTTCGCCTGAAATATAAGCATCGCAATTTTGCAAAGCCGCTTTAGCAATAAAATCTTGAGCACCGCCAGTACAGAAACCTACTTTTTGAATGCTTTGCTTCTCGGCTGGTAAATGAATCACTTTAAAATCAAAGCTATCTTGTAATTTTGTTTTAAACTCTTCAACAGAAACAGCTTGCTCTAAATATCCAATATTTCCAATTGGATGTTTTTCGGCTAAATCGAGTGGTTCTAAATGGTGTAAGCCCAATTTTTCTGCAATGGCTACATTGTTACCCAAACTTGGATGTGCATCTAAAGGTAGGTGATAAGCCACGAGTGAAATATTATTTTGAATCAGCTTTTTAATGCGGTTACCGCGCATTCCTGTAATTGGGTACGGTTCGCCTTTCCAAAAATAACCATGATGTACGAGTAATAGATCAGCATTCTGAGCAATAGCTGCATCAATCGCATCTTCGGAAGCAGTAACGGCACAAACGATACGTTTTACTTCAGTTGAACCTTCAATTTGCAGGCCATTTGGTGCGTAATCTTTAAATTCTGCTGCTTTTAAGGTTTGATCGCACCACTGAATAATTTCATGCAAATTCGCCATGATATTTCCTGAATTGAGTAGTAAATAATTGCTAAAGCTATAGAAACATATTTTGTTGTGTAACTAAAGCTAGACAAATCTTTTTTGAGTTTTTTATGTATATCGACATATTTAATTTAAAATGCTTAACTGAAAACTCTTTTTGTTCAATATATTAATTTAATTAAAAGCTTCTTTGCGTAGAGGATATGAACGTGCGCCGCACCTTTACATGGTTACCTTGGGTGTTACTTATTATTGTAATTGCCAGTTTTATTGCATGGCAAAAATACCATCAGCCGAAACCAACTGTTGCAGTTGATGGGGTGCAAATGCCTGCCGAAAAAGTTGAACCACTGGTTGATACTTCACGAGCGGGTGGGGTGGTGTCTTATAGTGCTGCGGTAAAAGTTGCAGCGCCGGCAGTTGTTAATATTTTTACGACCCAGAAAGTTAAACAAAATCATCCATTGTTAAGTGATCCCGTATTCCGCGAATTTTTTGGAAATCAGGTTCCTGAACAACAACAGCAAAATGAAAATAGTTTAGGCTCTGGGGTTATTGTTCGTGCTGATGGTTATATTCTTACCAATAATCATGTGATTGCCCAGGCCGACCAAATTGTAGTTGCATTGCGTGACGGACGTCGTGCAGAAGCAACTATTGTTGGAACAGACCCTGATACGGATTTAGCCGTAATTAAAATCGATTTAGATAAATTACCCGTGTTGCCATTTAAGCTCAGCGGTAATGAAGTGGGTGATGTTGTCTTAGCAATTGGTAATCCATTTGGAGTAGGGCAAACGGTAACTCAAGGTATTATTTCTGCCACTGAGCGCTCTGATTTAGGCATCAATACCTATGAAGATTTCATTCAAACAGATGCTGCAATTAACCCTGGTAACTCAGGCGGAGCTTTAATTGATGTCGCTGGTAACCTAATTGGGGTAAATACCGCTATTTTCTCGCAGTCAGGCGGCTCTTTAGGTATTGGTTTCGCAATTCCAGCTAAAATTTGCCAACAAGTATTAAACTCGATTTTGAAAGATGGTCGTGTTGTACGTGGATGGTTGGGCATTAGTCTAGTACCGCCTACACAAGAAGATGTATTAGCACCAAAACAACAAATTGGTGTGGTCGTTGCTGATGTTTTGAAAAACGGTCCAGCAGCATCTGCGGGCATTAAAGTTGGTGATAAAATTATTCAGGTGAATAATGAATCAATTACCTCAGCTTCTCATTTGATTAATTACGTTGCATTACAAGCGCCTAATAGCGAAATTAATGTGGTGGTTGAGCGAGCTGGGAAGCAAGAAAACTTTGTGGTAGCAGTTGGGGAAAGAAAAAACCAAAATACTCAATCTCAATATATACCACTGCCTAAACAGTAAAAACAAAAAAGCCTCGTAATGAGGCTTTTTTTATTGGCTTAAATTAAGAATGTGTGGGTGTTTGATGTTGATGTTTGAAGGCAGTTAAAGCATCAATGCGACATTGAATTAACATTTCACCAATTTCAGCACCCTTAATATTCTCGGGTAAGTCCTGAACTTTAATAGAGCGAACCACTTGCATCGCATCTAACATATACTGAGCTTGAGGATAAGGACGATCTTCTAAACCTAGTCTTCCTCTAGCATCACACTCACATGCCTGTACAAAAGCTTCCACTCTCTCAGGGCGACGTAATACATCTAAACGCTGTAATAAACGCCATACCGTTCCGGGTTTTAACGACATAATCTGATGACATTTTAGATGTTCTTTACACACCGATAATGCCAACTGTCGAGTTTGAGTGGGAACCTTTAAACGTTCACATAATTCGGTAACGGGTTTCACTCCACGCTCTTCATGCATGATATGGCGAGGAAGTTCATCTATAGGCGTTAATGCTTTACCCAAATCATGTACTAAAACAGCAAACCGAACATCAAGCGAGTAGTTTGACTTACACGCTTGCTGTAAAGACATTAGGGTATGTATGCCGCAGTCTACTTCTGGGTGATATTCTGGACGCTGTGGTACACCAAACAAAGCGTCGATTTCAGGGAAAAGATGTTTTAAGGCACCGCAATCACGTAGTGTCTGAAAATAAATATCTGCATGATCTTCTAAAAGCGCACGTGAAGTCTCTTTCCACACACGTTCTGGTGTTAAGGCGTCGAGTTCACCTGATTCAGCCATTGTTTGCATCAATTGTAAGGTTTCAGATGCAATATGAAAGCCATATGAAGAATATCGAGCTGCAAAGCGTGCCACACGTAAAACACGTAAAGGATCTTCAGCAAAAGCTTCTGAAACATGTCGTAAGGTTTTATTTTCTAAATCAGTCTGACCACCATAGGGGTCATATATTTTGCCATCTTGATCCATTGCTATGGCATTGATGGTTAAATCACGGCGAATTAAATCTTCTTCTAAACTTACAGTGGTATCGGTAAAAAACTGGAAACCGTGATAGCCCTTACCGGACTTTCGCTCAGTACGTGCAAGTGCATATTCTTCTTTAGTTTTAGGATGAAGAAACACAGGAAAATCTTTGCCTACAGGTTGAAAACCTTGGGCGAGCATATGTTCAGGCGTTGCTCCGACCACAACATAATCTTTTTCTTGATAGGGATGCCCAAGTAGAGAATCTCGGACGGCACCGCCTACTAAATACACTTGCATGAAAAAACCTCTATTCTTCAAGCAATCATGCTACAGAATAGAGGTTTTCTCAAGTCATTAGACAGGCTTTTCGTAAAAAGCTCTTTCTAAATTACTTTTCTTGTTGTTGGATTTCAGCAACAGTTAAAGCAGTCATATTGATAAGACGACGAGTCGTTGCTGTCGGTGTCAAAATATGAACAGGTTTTGCTGCGCCAAGCAAAATTGGACCAATAGTAACGTTGTTACCAGAAGTCGCTTTCAACAAGTTAAATGAAATATTTGCTGCATCTAGGTTTGGCATAATTAGCAAGTTTGCAGAACCTTTAAAACGTGAACCAGGGAATGCAAATTGACGAATATTTTCGTCTAATGCTGCATCACCATGCATTTCACCTTCAACTTCAAGCTCAGGAGCTTGCTCAGATAAAATACGATAAACTTCACGCATTTTTTGAGCGCTTGAATCAGTTTGGTCGCTACCAAAACTTGAGTGAGAAAGCAGTGCTACACGTGGAGTAATACCAAAACGACGTACTTCTTCAGCTGCCAAAATAGTCATTTCAGCAAGTTGTTCAGCAGTTGGGTTAGTGTTTACATAGGTATCTGCAATAAATAAATTACGATCTTCAAGCATTAATGCATTTAACGTGAAGAAGTTGTTCATGCCTTCTTTAAGACCGATAACATTGCGTACAAAGTCAAGGTGAATGTTATAGCTACTGTAAGTACCACATAACATACCGTCTGCTTTACCGAATTTAACCAGTAGAGATGCAATTAAAGTTGAACGGCGACGAGCTTCACGTTGAGCATATTCAACAGTGATGCCTTTGCGTTGCATTGTTTGATAGTAGTCTTTCCAAAACTCTTCATACATCGGGTTTTGTTCTTGATCTACAATCTCAATATTTACGCCATGTTGTAAACGTAGGCCTAATTTTTTGATATTTGCTTCAATTACAGCCGTACGACCTACTAAAATTGGTTTAGCTAAATCTTCATCAACAGCAATTTGTACTGCACGTAATACGCGCTCGTCTTCACCTTCAGCATATGCAATGCGTTTTGGATCAGCTTTTGCTTGAGCAAAGATTGGTTTCATCAAGAATGCAGAGTTATATACAAACTCAGACAATTTTTGACGATACACAGCGAAATCTTCGATAGGACGAGTTGCTACGCCTGAGTCCATTGCAGCTTTAGCAACAGCTGGCGCAATTTCTAAAATTAAACGTTGGTCAAGTGGACGTGGAATTAAATAGTCACGACCAAATGAAGCAGATTTTTCACCATAAGTTGCTGCATCAGCTTCTACATGAGCCATCCGCGCAATTGCATGTACACATGCAATTTTCATGTCTTCATTAATCGTAGTTGCACCAACATCAAGTGCGCCACGGAAAATGTATGGGAAACATAATGCGTTGTTTACTTGGTTTGGATAGTCAGAACGACCAGTTGCCATAATGACGTCAGAGCGTACTTCATGTGCATGTTCAGGTAAAATTTCTGGATCTGGGTTTGCTAACGCAAAGATAATTGGATTCTCAGCCATCTGTTTCACCATTTCTTTGGTGAGAATACCAGCAGCAGAAAGACCCAAGAACATATCAGCGCCAGTCATTACTTCATGAAGCTGAGATGCTGTAATATCTTGAACATAACGTTTTTTAGATTCGTCTAAGCCTTCGCGAGAAGTCGTTAATAGACCACGAGAATCGGCAACAATAATATTTTCTTTTTTAGCACCAAGCGCACAAAGCAAGTCTAAACATGAAAGTGCTGCTGCACCTGCACCTGAAGCTACGATTTTGATTTCATCAATTTTCTTATTTACAAGTTGCAATGCATTGAGCAAAGCTGAACCTACAATAATACTTGTACCATGTTGATCGTCATGGAATACAGGAATTTTCATGCGTTCACGAAGTTTCTTTTCGATATAGAAACATTCTGGCGCTTTAATATCTTCGAGGTTGATACCACCGAAAGTTGGTTCAAGAGAGGCAACAATATCTACGATTTTATCTGGATCGTTTTCTGCAATTTCGATGTCAAATACGTCAACACCAGCAAACTTCTTGAAGAGAACGCCTTTACCTTCCATTACAGGTTTAGAAGCCAATGGGCCAATATTACCTAAACCAAGAACAGCAGTACCGTTAGTGACTACAGCAACCAAGTTTCCGCGTGCTGTATATTTAGCAGCAGTAGAAGGATCACGTTCAATCTCTAAACATGGCGCAGCAACTCCGGGTGAGTAGGCTAGAGCCAAATCTCGTTGGTTGACAAGTTGCTTACTTGGGGTGACGCTGATTTTCCCTGGGTTTGGATATTCATGGTAATTTAAAGCGGCCTGTTTTAAAGATTGATCGTCCATCTGAGTCTCTATTTGATACAAAAAAGCAAACTAGTCAAATCACTCATTCAGGGGAAGGCAACTCGGTTCTTTTACTATGCTTTAATTTTTACCAATTAAGAGAATAGTAGACGAATTGCCAATAGCCCTGTAGTGAGCTAAATGCTAAAGAATATAACACTACTTCTTTATTTCTCACAGTCAAAAACGCTCATTTTTGGAAAAAGCAGCGTATGTAAAAATAGTCTGTGAGAACTATTAAGAAATAGGCGAATTTGTTTGTAGATAAGGGATAATCTGCTCAGCCGGTATAGGACGACTAAAGAAATAGCCTTGTAAAAAATCACATTGCTGTTTTTGTAGATAGGCAACTTGTTCCTCTGTTTCTACACCTTCGGCAACCAGTTTAAGCCCCATACTTTTACCCATCGCAATCATGGCATTTACAATGGCTTCTTGTTTGTGATCACCAATTTTAGAAATAAATGCTCGGTCAATTTTTAATACATCAATTGGGTATTCTGTCAGATATGCTAAAGAGGAATAACCTGTACCAAAGTCATCAAGAGCAATTGAAATATCTCGTTGTTTTATTGCATGCAATAAGGTTTTTACATTATCCGTGTTATCTAAGAGCGCGGATTCAGTAATCTCAAGTTCAAGATCTGAACCTTGAATATGATATTTCTGCAAAATTTCATCAATATCATTGAGTAATAAGCCTCGATGTATTTGCTGGGCAACAATATTCACTGAAACTTGAATGTTTGTGTAGCCTTGGCTTTTCCATTCTTGTAATTGTTTTCCAACTTTATCTAAAACGACTTTACCAATATCCGAAATCAGGCTACTGCGCTCAGCAAATGGTATAAACATATTTGGCATGACTAATCCTTTTTCGGGATGTTGCCAGCGAATTAATGCTTCAAAACCAATAACTGAATGATCGAGTAGACTAATTTTTGGTTGGTAATAAACAACAAATTCATTATTTTGAATGGCTTTACGTAACTCTTGCTCTAAATCGGCAGATTTATATGAGTGAGTTGTTTGATTGCAATAGTAAGAAATGGTATTGCCTCCTAAGCGTTTTGCTTCTGAAAGTGCTTGTTCTGCATGATTGTTTAGATGATCAATTTGTCGTCCATGCTCAGGAAAGCATGCTACGCCAATAGATGCCGTAATAAAATATTCTTGATTATCAATATAAAAAGGGGCATTGAGTGCCTGCAAAATATTTTGGCAATATTGCTCAATATTTGGATGAATTGGAGAAATTTCATAAATGATTGCAAAATCGTCACTATTTAAATAGGCAACCAAAATTGCATTAATATTGATTAAGCGTAACCGTTGTGCAAACTGTTTAAGAAGTTCATCACCACTATCATTATTTAAAAATTCATTAAAAGCGCGAAAACGGTCGATATTTACTCGTATCAATGCTAAGTTTTTAATGTTATATGATGGATTTACAAGGTATTGATGAAGTTGGTTGTAATAGTAAAGACGATTAGGCAAGTGAGTGAGACTATCGTAATTTTTTAAGTAAGATAGATGCTGTTCCTGACGTTTTTGCTCAGAGAGGTCTCGTGCAAATCCAATATAATTTGTAATTTGATTGAACTCATCTTTGACCACATTGATGTGTAACCACAAATATACGCTTTTGCCAGAACTAAACTTTTCGTCAAATTGGCCCATATATTCTCCGGTTTCGAGGAGCTGTTGGGTAATTGAACTATGAAATTGTTGTTGGAGTTCTTTTTGATTAATTGTAATGCTAAACAACTCTTTATTTAGGAGTTCTGTTTTAGAAAATCCAGTTAATTTCTCATAGTAAGGGTTAATATCAATATAGTTCAGGTGTTCATCTAAAATAAATATGCCTTCTGCAGCTTGCCCAAGCACAATTGCCGAGAGTCTTAAGTGTTCTTGATCTTTTTTCTCTTGATGTATATCTCGGGTCATACCAACCATACGAAGCGCTTTTTGTGTTTTGGGATCTCTTGTAATGACACGACCTACATCTTGAATCCATCGCCATGAACCATC
Source organism: Acinetobacter sp. GW821-FHT09D10 (assembly GCF_059416285.1). NCBI lineage: Bacteria > Pseudomonadati > Pseudomonadota > Gammaproteobacteria > Moraxellales > Moraxellaceae > Acinetobacter > Acinetobacter sp. GW821-FHT09D10. The sequence continues at coordinate 304,953 of NZ_JBWKOW010000004.1, read as the reverse complement.
TTGACGTAAGATTCTGAAATTGATATTAAAATGATCTGTAATTCCTTCTAAATGTTGTTTCAAGCGCTCATCAAAAAGTTTTTTATCGCTCGGATGTATGCGGTCTAAAATGCTATTGAGATAAATAACGGTCGTTTGAGTTTGTTTTTGTTGATCGAAAAAAGTAATTTCTAGTTTTTGATTTTCAATATCCCAGTCCCATGGCCGAATTCCAGCCGTTTCATGTGCAAAAGCTAAATTGTAGTGATGGCTTTCGAGTTGCTCATTCATTTTTGTGAGATCGTAAGTGCGTTCACGTACCTTTTGCTCAAGTAAGTGGTTATTAAATTGGAGCTGGGCTTCAATATCTTTCGATTTATTCACTTCTTGTTGAAGCTGGACACATAACTCTTCAGCCCATTGTGTATGTTGATCAGAAATTTGAACGAGCTGTTTATTTTTTAATAATAGTTTAGAAATCTTTTGATAGTTACGTTGAGTTGCGTATGCGCAGAGTACTGTAGCCACGAAAGTTAAATTATAGGCAAAATAAAAAGGTAGCTGAGTAATGGGCGTATGCGTAAATTGAGCGATCAATAGGGGTGATGTACTTGGAATAAATAAAAGATAAAAGTATCGAGGTTGTTGCGTTAAAAAAGTAAGACCAATGATATGAGCAGAAGTGATAAACAAGGCAATTAAAATATGAGCATCTGGTAGCGAAACCAACTCTGGTGGAAGATAAAAATGAATAACCGTAACGTTTATCCCAATTAAGATTCCTGAAATAAAACAAATACTTTGTAAGATAAGATCAGCTTTTTTAATAAAATTAATAGTGCGGTAGTAGATTAAAATATTTGGAACAAATAATAGGCAAGTAAAAGATGCAATAGTAAGGCCAAGAGACCAGCTAAATGTTGTTATTGAAGATGAAAAATAATAAGAAAAAATAGCATATGAGATCAGACATAGCAGTATTAAGCTAATCAAATACCAACGTATATATTGAATTGAAAGTTTTAGCTGCTCAATTTTTGTTTGATGCTGTAAATATTCTTCCTGAAGCCCGGACATAAGATTTTTCTATCCTATTTTTTTTACATATATACAGAAAGAATCTGATTTATCAGTGATAAAGAATTTGAAATTTTATTCATACAATAAAAGTAAATTAACTTTAAATAACGATTTAATCAATGTTCAATGAACTTAGCTGGATAAAAATCGATAATTTAAAATAGATAAGGCAACGACAGGCGCAGTTTCTGTACGTAAGACACGGTCACCAATACACCAATTCATAAAACCAGCTTGATTGGCTTGAGTAATTTCATTTTCACTTAAACCGCCTTCTGGTCCAATCAATAAGGCAAGTTCAGGTTGGATGCCAGCTAATACATCTTTTTGTTCTTTTTCTGGTGCTAAAACAAATTTTGATTGAGGAAGTTCAGAGGAATTTAACCATTCGTTAAGAGAAATAGGCGCTAATACTTCTGGAACTAGGTTTAATCCACATTGTTCACAAGCAGCAATTGCAACAGCTTGCCAGTGATCTAATTTTTTTTGATCTCGGTCGTATTTTAAGCGCATTTCACAGCGCTCACTTGTGAGTAACTGAATTTGACTTACTCCAAGTTCAGTTGCTTTCTGAATGGCATAATCCATTCGGTCACCTTTACTCATGACCTGACCCAGAACAGCTTTAAATGGGGCGCTACGGTTATTAGGGTTAAAATTTTCAATCGTGACAAATGCATTTTTTTTATTAATTTCGGTCAGTGTCGCGAGATATTCGCCACCTTGACCATTAAAGAGAGTAGCTTGTTCTTGTAATTGTGCACGTAAAACACGCACCCAATGATGAAATACTGTTTCTGTCAGTTGAATTGTTGAGCCAACTGTAAGTTCAGTTTCGATAAAAAAACGATTCATTGGGTACGCCTTACAAAATTAATTTAAACCAAGATCAACGACGAGTTGACGAGTTGGTTCGACTTGATTCATTGAATAGAAATGTAAGCTTGGTGCACCACCTGCGATCAAGCGTTCACATAGCTTCACAACAACTTCATGACCAAAAGCTTTAATACTCTCACTGTCATCGCCATACGCTTGTAATTGCTTACGGATCCAGCGAGGAATTTCTGCACCAGTACCATCAGCAAAGCGAATTAAGTTGCTGGCATTGGTAATAGGCATGATGCCAGGAGCTACCGGAATATTAACGCCAGCTTTTTCTAAGCGCTCAATAAAATAAAAGTATGAGTCTGGATTAAAGAAGAATTGAGTAATTCCTGCATTAGCGCCAGCTTGTACTTTTTCAATAAAACGTTGGATATCTGAATCAAGGTTCTCAGCTTGAGGGTGCATTTCTGGATAAGCTGCAACTTCAATATGAAAATGATCACCTGAATGCTGACGAATGAAACGTACTAAATCTTGAGCATAAGGAAGTTCGCCAAGTCCGACTTGACCAGACGGTAAATCACCCCGTAAAGCGACAATACGGTTAATGCCTTGCGCTTTATAGAGGTCGAGTAGCTCAGCAATACGAGCTTTATCATCACCAATACAAGAAAGGTGAGGAGCAACTGGCGTACCTTTGCCATTGAAATCATCAATAGCAGCAAGAGTACGTTCGCGAGTAGAACCACCAGCGCCATAAGTAATCGAGAAGAAATCTGGATTTAAAGGTTGTAATTCTTGATGAACAATACGAAGTTTTTCAGCACCGGCATCAGTTTTCGGTGGGAAAAATTCAAAAGAAATAGGTATACGTTTAGTCATGTCAAATCCTTGTAAACAGCGAAACAATATTTTTAGAAAAAAGGGCATTCGGTTCACCGTCTGCCCTTAAGTTCTTAGTATTTGTAAGCGTCAGACTTGAAAGGTCCCTCAACAGCAACACCTAAATAGCCGGCTTGCTCTTGAGTTAATTGAGTAAGTACACCACCGAAACCTGCAACCATTGCCGCAGCAACTTCTTCGTCAAGTTTCTTAGGAAGAACTTCTACACGAATTTTTGCAGCTTTTTCGTTTGCAGGAAGGTCAGCAAATTTCTCTTGGAATAAGTGAATTTGACCTAACACTTGGTTAGCAAAAGAACCGTCCATCACGCGTGATGGGTGACCAGTTGCATTACCTAGGTTTACAAGGCGACCTTCAGAAAGAAGGATAAGGTAGTTATTTTCGTCTTCAGAACGATAAACTTGGTGAACTTGTGGCTTAACTTCAACCCACTTGTAACCACGTAAATAAGCAGTATCAATTTCTGTGTCGAAGTGACCGATGTTACATACAACTGCACCAGCTTTTAAGCTATCTAACATTGCAGCATCACATACGTGGTAGTTACCAGTAGTAGTTACAACAAGGTCAGTGTTGCCAAGTAAGTCTTGGTTAATATCTTCTTTTTTGCCTGTTTGTACGCCGTTTTTGTATGGAGATACAACTTCATAGCCGTCCATACATGCTTGCATTGCACAAATTGGGTCAACTTCAGTTACACGAACGATCATGCCTTCTTGACGTAAAGATTGAGCTGAACCTTTACCAACGTCACCATAACCGATCACAAGCGCACGGCGACCAGACAAAAGCATGTCAGTTGCACGTTTGATTGCATCATTTAATGAGTGACGGCAACCATATTTGTTGTCGTTTTTAGACTTAGTAACAGAGTCATTTACGTTGATTGCAGGTACTTTCAAAGAACCGTCTTTCCACATTTCGATAAGACGTTGAACACCTGTTGTGGTTTCTTCAGTAATACCGTGAATGCGTTCTAAAAGCGCAGGATATTTGTCATGAACAAGAGCAGTTAAGTCACCGCCATCATCCAAGATCATGTTGGCATCCCAAGGTTGACCATTAACATTGATTTGTTGTTCTAAACACCATACATATTCTTCTTCAGTTTCACCTTTCCAAGCGAAAACTGGAATACCGCGAGCAGCGATTGCAGCAGCAGCATGGTCTTGAGTCGAGAAAATGTTACATGAAGTCCAACGAACTTCAGCACCTAATTCAATAAGCGTTTCAATAAGAACCGCTGTTTGAATGGTCATGTGGATACAACCAAGAATTTTTGCGCAAGCAAGTGGTTTAGATGCTGCATAACGTTTGCGTAAACCAATTAAAGCTGGCATTTCTGCTTCAGCAAGTTTGATTTCTTTACGACCGTAATCAGCAAGTGAGATGTCAGCAACTTTATAATCTGTAAATGAAGCATTAACCGCGTTCATCAGGATCTCCTAGGGAAAAAATAGTATGGATCATTCTGTTCGCGGATGCCGTTGTTGGTTAAAAACGAGCGTTTAACCGATTGTCGAGCCTGGCAAATTGATCTTTAGTGCCGATCACTTGTCGCAGCATCCCTCGACTAGCGAAACATTGTACTTGGAAAAGCTTTTAGTGCCAATCCAGTTTTGTTTATTATCTGCTTAATTACGACTTTAGATTTAAATTATGGCCTTAAATATTCCCGAATCTTTGGCAAACCTCGAAGCGAATAGCGGTGTTTTTGCGGTTTGGATGGTACTTCGGCATCATGGGGTTCAAATTGATATTTCCGAGCTGATTCAAATTTGTCGATATGATGAAGACGGCACTTATACAATTGCCTTGGCTGTTGCTTTAAAGAAATTTGGGTTTGAGGTGTCATTTCATTCGGATAAAGACCCAAATATTAGCCCAAGCGAACGCATGAGTTATAAAGAAGCAAATGTATTGAAAATACCAACGAGCCCAGCGTTAAGCTATCAGGATATTCAAGTTGAAATTCAAAACGGGAAAATGATCATAGTCTATTACGACACTTTAGAAGGTATCGGAAATCAGTCACTCATTTATTCTATAGATCAAAATGAAATCTGCTTTTTTGATAGTTTTGAACCAATGTCAGCGGCAGTCTTTGAAAAGCAACGTCAAGTGGAAGGGATTTGTCGTCAGGCTATCGTGATTGATGATCGTAATTTTCAGATGCATTCAATCAAATTGAATTAGACAAAAAAGAGCCAGTAGCTTGCTGGCTCATATTAAAGTTATTTTTGTTGATATTCTTGAATCACCTCTAAAGCCGCTCGAAAGGCTTCTTGAGTAGCAGGGGCACCGCAATATGGCAGACTATGCAATAACGTTTCTTGAATTTCTTCAACTGTACAACCATTGTTGAGGGCGCCGCGAACATGGCCTTTGAGTTCTGTTGGTGACTTAAGTGCGGTTAACATTGCCAAAGTAATTAATGAACGATATTTACGCGGTAGCACACCTTCACGCTGCCAAGTTGAACCCCATGCATGTTCATTAATCCAGTCTTGCAATGGCTGAGTAAATGGTACCGTATTCTCTTGCGCACGTTTTACAAAAGCTTCTCCCATCACTTCTGTGCGAACTTTTAATCCATTTTCGTAATCTTGCTTAGACATTAATTTCTCCTAAAAATAAAAGCGTCGATTGACGCTTTTATGGCTGTTTATTAATTAATGCGAATCAAAAATGATTGCAATAGTGAATTAGTGGAGGCATCAGTCACTAAATTTGATGAGGGTTCGATAAAGGAAGATCTTTATTTAAGTTTTCATCAAAAATATCTGTAAGCATGCTGTCGAATCGAATTGCGTTGTATTGCAATAATTGCTGAGCTTCGCTTTCAGAAATAAAACCTTCTTTTGTAGCGTTTTCGATATTCTCCTCGAAAGTAAGTCCTTTAAATTTGCCTTTAGATTCAGCTTTTTTAAACTTATCCCAAAGTGGTTCAATGGTTCGTAAAATCTGGAATGCATGTTCTAAACGACCTGTCACATCATCGGCTTTGGTTGAGTAAAATACATGATGTTTGAGTTGTTCTCTAAAAGGATGCTCTTGCATCATGAGTTCAGCAACTTGCTGTTTTAACTCATCATCGGGTTTTGAAATCATACGACCAAACGGGAAACAGATCCATTTCACAAATGCTGCGGGGAGTTTAGCTGGGAAGTTTTCAAATAAACCCCAAAATGCTTCCTGAATATTCAAGAAAGCTTTTTGCAGAGCTAATTTAGCGTGAAGTTGTTCAGCTTCAGTTTTTTGACCAGCTTCATAAAATTTTAAAATTGCAGTAGAAATAAAAAGGTGCGCATGAATATCGGCCAAACGTCCTGACAGCATCTCTTTGCGTTTTAAGTCTCCTGCGAGTAAGCCAAGCGCCATATCTGCAACTAAAGCAAAGTTGGCACTAAAACGGTTAATCGTCTTATAGTAACTGGCAGTAAATTGATCTACTGATTGAGGAGCATCGCTTGAACCACCTGTCCAACCATAAGCAAATGATTTTGCGCCACGGTTAAAGGTGTAGGCTAAATGTTTAAATAACAGATCATCGAATTTTTTGACTGAAGTGCTTTTATCTTCAGACTGAAGTAGTTGCAACTCTTCAAAAAGGTAAGGATGACAACGCATTGAGCCTTGACCAAAAATCATCAATGAACGGGTTAAAATATTTGCGCCTTCCACTGTAATTGCAATTGGAATTGCTTGATAGGTGAGTGCAAGGAAGTTACGTGGCCCAAGTTGAATTGCGCGTCCTCCGGCAATGTCCATTCCGTGATTAACCACTTTGCGCATCGTTTCAGTGGCATAATATTTTGCCATGGCGGTCATTACGGCGGGTGTTCCACCTTGATTTAATCCGCAAGTGACTAAATAACGGAATGCCTCAAGCATATAGGCATCACTGGCAATTTCACTGGTTGCTTCTTGTACGCCTTCAAATTTACCTACTGAGATATTAAATTGCTGGCGAATTTTCGCAAAAGCACCAACGGTTAAATAGCTCATTTCACCAGCAGCGGTTGCTAGGGCTGGAAGTGAAATACCACGGCCAACACCTAAACATTCCATGAGCATGCGCCAGCCTTTACCGGCATTTTCTTGCCCACCAATAATCCAGTCAATTGGAATAAAAACATCTTCTCCTTCTACTGTTCCGTTCATAAATGGAGAACCTGGAAAATGACGTGCTCCTATTTTAACCCCCGCATGACTTGCAGGAATTAATGCACAGGTAATGCCGTATTCTGTTTTATTTTTATCGCCGAGTAGGCCTTCAGGGTCATACAGTTTAAATGCGAGGCCGACAACTGTGGCAATTGGGGCAAGCGTAATCCAGCGCTTAGAGAAATTCATGCGTAGACCAAGAACTTGAGCACCTTCATATTCGCCGTAACAAACAACGCCTGAATCTGGAATGGCGCCAGCGTCTGAACCCGCTTCTGGACTGGTTAAACCAAAGCACGGAATTTCTTCACCTTTGGCAAGACCGGGTAAATATTGTTGTTTTTGAGCATCGGTACCGTAATGCATGAGCAGCTCACCCGGTCCCAACGAATTTGGAACCATACAACTCACCGCGGTGGTGAGTGAGCGTGAAGCAATTTTGCTCATAATACGACTTTGTGCGAATGAGCTAAATTCTTTACCACCAAACGATTTCGGAATAATGAGTCCTAAAAAACCTTTATCTTTAATAAATTGCCAAACTTCAGGAGGAAGATCTTTTAAGTGATGATGAATTTCCCATTCATTGAGCATGCTACAAAGTAGTTCAACTTCATTGTCTATAAAACTTTGCTCTTCTTCTGACAACGTTGGGTAGGGATACTTTTCAAATTGAGACCAATCAGGTGCTCCCATAAATAATTCTTTTTCCCACCAACTGGTACCAGCCTCTAAAGCCTCTTGTTCTGTGGTACTAATGCTCGGCATTGAATTCGCTAACGTCTTATAGGCTGGCTTGGTAATCAGGTTAAATCGTAATGGCTCAACTAAAATAATGATGCTGAGCGCAATAATTGGAATACCTAAAAGCAGAGACCATGGTGTTAGCAAGAACGCCGAAAGTATGGCAATAATAATGGCCACACCGCTACCAAGAACTTTATTTAAGTTAAAAAAGAAAATTGCCCATACTGCAATAAGCTGAATAATAATACTTAATATAAAGAGTAGGAAAATCATACTTGCTCCTTACTAGCTAAGCCCTCAAGTGGATGAAGTTACAAAAGCGAGGAGATATTTAAGGCTTAACTAGCTATTTTGTTGCTGTTTAAATTTGAGTTTTTATGTCGCAAATATTGATGTATATGCTAGAGCAGGGATATATCGTACTTTTAGGTATAAGATATTTTTGAGTGAAAGTGTAAGGGGTTATTTTATTGATTTGTCAAGAAATGTTATTGATTTTCTTATACAAATAAAAAGCCCTCTAATACAGAGGGCTTTTTATAAATATTTAATTTATTAAGCTTCGACGACCTGAACAGCAATTTTCTTAGCAGGATCTACTTTACGACGAACTTCTGGTACTGGTTCACCATGATATTGGCGATCAGCAAAGTAACTTGAACGAACCATTGGTGCAGACCAAATATTTCTAAAACCAAGTTTGCGGCCATGCTCTGCATAACGTTCAAATTCTTCTGGCGTTACAAAGCGGTCAATTGGTGCGTGCTGTTTAGAAGGCTGTAAATATTGACCAATAGTGACATAGTCCACATCATGAGCGCGTAAGTCATCAAGTAATGCAATGACTTCTTCTTCAGTTTCACCAATACCTACCATCAAACCACATTTCGTTGGGATATCTGGACAATATTCTTTAAACATTTTGAGCAAGGTTAAAGAATGTTGGTAGTCTGAACCTGGACGCATTGCTTTATATAAGCGAGGTACCGTTTCAATGTTATGGTTAAATACGTCTGGCGGACATTCAGTCATAATGCGTAAAGCAATATCCATACGTCCACGGAAGTCAGGTACTAAAATCTCAAGCAATGTAGTTGGGCTAAGCGCACGAGCTTCTTTAATACAGTCCACAAAGTGTTGTGCACCGCCGTCAAGCAAGTCATCACGGTCAACAGAAGTAATTACTGCGTACTTGAGTTTCAGATTGGAAATGGTTTCTGCCATGTGACGAGGTTCGTCAGCATCTAATGCATTTGGACGACCATGTGCAACATCACAGAAAGGGCAACGGCGTGTACAAATATCGCCCATGATCATGAATGTTGCCGTACCGCCACCAAAACATTCTGGGAGGTTAGGACAAGCTGCTTCTTCACAAACGGTATGGAGTTTTTGAGCACGTAAAGTCGTTTTAATACGCTGAACTTCTTCTGGTGCCGTCATCTTGACACGAATCCAGTCAGGTTTACGCGGCACTTCAACCGTAGGTACAACTTTTACAGGAATTCTTGCGACTTTTTCTGCGCCACGAAGTTTTACACCCTGTTCAGGTTTACGGTGTTCTGACATATTTAACTTTTCCACTCGTTTATAGAGACATTGACATTGTATTATAGCGAAGTTCTTCAGTTAATAGCGGAAAATAACTATTCATATAATAAATGTGGTTATTCAGAAATATAGGGTTGAGAAATACATAAATTCACCGCATATTAGTCATAATCTATTATAAAATATGGTCATTCAAGAGAGGAAGGAGCTTTCAATGCCACGTAAAAAAGAGGTCGTTAGTGGGAATTTCGTTAAATACGATGCGGTAGTTCTCGGTTCTGGACCTGCAGGTGAAGGCGCGGCAATGAAGCTTGCAAAAGCGGGTAAGCGTGTTGCAATTGTAGATGTGCGTGATCAACTTGGTGGCAACTGTGCGCACGTAGGGACGATTCCAAGTAAAGCATTACGTCAAACAGTTTCTAGTATTATTCGCTATCAGCGTGATCCAATGTTTCAAAAAGTAGGTGAATGGAAACAGTTCACCATGAAACAGGTTTTGCGTAATGCACATAAAGTGATTCAACAACAGGTTGATACACATACACGCTTTTATGACCGTAACAAGATCGGTGTATTCCACGGGCGTGCATATATTCAAGATAAAAATACAGTTTTAGTTTTTAGCCATGAAGGCATTAAAGAAACAATTATTTGTAAACAAGTTGTGATTGCGACAGGTAGTCGTCCTTATCATCCGCAAGGTCTCGACTTTGACCATCCTCGCGTATTTGATTCGGACAAAATTCTTGATCTTGATTACTCAATTCAAAAAATCATTATTTACGGCGCAGGTGTTATTGGCTGTGAATATGCCTCAATCTTTATTGGTTTAGACCATAAAGTTGACTTGATTAACACTCAGCAAAAACTATTAAGTTATTTAGATGATGAAATTGCTGATGCTTTGTCTTATCACTTGCGTGAACAAGGTGTCTTAATTCGTCACAATGAACAAATGGATCATCTTGAAACGTTTGATGACCATGTGGTTCTACATTTACAAAGTGGTAAAAAGATTAAAGCCGATGCCATTCTTTGGTGTAATGGCCGTTCAGGAAACACAGAAGGTTTAGGCCTTGAGAATGTTGGGTTAGTACCAAATAGCCGTGGTCAACTTTCAGTAAATGATCAGTACCAAACTGAAGTTGAAAATATCTATGCTGCTGGTGATGTGATTGGTTGGCCTTCATTAGCTTCGGCTGCTTATGACCAAGGGCGCTGTGCTGGCGCAAACATGAGTGGTGAAGATGCTAAACCAGTACGTGATATTCCTACAGGTATCTATACCATTCCGGAAATCTCATCAATTGGTAAAAATGAACAGGAATTAACGGAAGAGAAAATTCCGTATGAAGTAGGTCAAGCTTCTTTCCGTCATTTAGCTCGTGCACAAATTACGGGTGATACAGTGGGTGAGTTAAAGATTCTTTTCCACCGTGACACTATGGAAATTTTGGGTATTCACTGTTTCGGTAATAACGCTGCTGAAATTATCCACATTGGGCAAGCAGTTATGCACAGCCCAAATAATACCTTGAAATATTTTGTTGAAACGACATTTAACTATCCAACAATGGCTGAAGCATATCGCGTAGCTGCGCTCAATGGTATGAATCGCTTGTTTTGATTTTAAATAAGTTTTTAATAAAAAAGCCCGCAAATCTGCGGGCTTTTTTATTTGCATTAGATCATAAGATTTTTATATTTTTATGACAGTTCTGAGGAGTGATTTACGTGCTTTATATTTTAGTGGGCACAAAATGCTTGGTTAAAATATTCAAATAAATCTGGTGTTTGTTTCCATAAAATTATAGAAAGTACCAAAAACGCAACGATGATAAAAGCCATAATTGTTTTCAAAAGTAAGGCATTATGCGTCATGAATAACTGCCTCCTCATTAACAAAGAAGTGAACAATCACTCCTAGTATACTTAAGGCTATAGAACATAGCCAAATCGCATTGTAATTACCTGTTAAGTCATGGTTAACGCCGCCAAGCCATCCACCAAAGAAAGAACCGACTTGGTGGGTGAAAAACACAATACCACTCAGCATCGATAGATATTTTACCCCAAACATATTTGCCACAATGCCATTTGTGAGCGGAACTGTAGACAGCCATAAAAGGCCCATAATGACGCCAAAAGCATATACCGTATAAGTGCTTAAAGGTAATAGTAAAAAGGCAATGATCGCGATGCCACGGCTGCCGTAAAGCGCCATTAATAGTTTAGGTTTAGAGAAACGATCTCCTAACCAACCAGCACCGTAAGTTCCTACTACGTTAAATAGGCCCACCAATGCCAGAAATACAGTGCCAGTAGTTGCGTCAAATCCGTGATCAATTAAATAACCTGGCAAGTGAACGCCTAAGAAGACAACTTGGAATCCACAAACTAAAAAGCCTAAAGCTAACCACCAGAAGGGCTTATGTTTTCTGGCAATGTTAAGCACTTGTTTAAATGTGAGTTGAGGCTGCGCAATTGCTTTTGGTGTTTGGTTGCTTGACCCTTTTAACATAAGCGCTAGCGGAATAATCAAAGCAATTAATAGCGCACTCACCATTAGGGCTGCTGACCATCCCACCGTTTTAAGTAAGAGCAGGGTGGAGGGCAGCATAATAAATTGACCAAAAGATCCTGCTGCACTGGCAATCCCCATTGCCATGCTTCTTTTTTCTGGTGGAGCAGCTCGACCTACTGCACTGAGTAAAACCGTAAATGAGGTTGCTGATAAAGCTAAGCCAATAATTAGCCCTAGACTTAAATTTAAGATTAATATGCTTGAACTAAAGGCCATTAAGAGTAGGCCGAGGGTATAAAGTAGCCCACCAATAGCGACCACAATTTTACTACCATATTTGTCTGCGATTGCGCCGGTAAAAGGTTGAACGACTCCCCAGATCAGGTTTTGCATAGCAATGGCAAGACTAAAAACATGTTGTCCCCAACCAAACTCATGACTCATCGGTACTAGATAGAGTCCGAAACCATGTCTGACTCCTAGAGAAAGAGCTAGAATAATTGCACTGCCAATCAACATATAGATGAGGGGCTGAGAAAATTGATTGCCAGTTTTAGTCATGATTAATGGAAAATTATAATAATGTGATGATTTATTGTAGAAGATATATCGAGTAATATCGATATGTTTAGATAGAATATTTAAGGCGAGCTAAAGAGTAAGTAGGGCTGTTTTGGTTTGTGAAAAAAAAGAAGCAGAAATCATTTTGATCTCTGCTTCTTGTAAAAATTAAGCTGCGGAATTACGTTCAAGTAATGCTTGTTCAAAAAGAACTTGTTCTTTTTCTTTATGTTCGGTGGTGAAGCGAATTAAAATTACGCTACAGCCTGCGACCATAACCAGACCACCTAAAATAAACAGGCAAGTTTGAACATCAAGCAATCCTTTGAGTAAGAAGCCAGCTGCGACAGCACCAACGTTACCACCTGCACCAATAATTCCTGCAACTCCGCCTAATGCATTACGGTCAATAAATGGTACGAGTGCATAAGTTGCACCACAAGCCATATGAGTAAATAGTGCAAAAATGGTCATAGAAATGATTGCGAGAGCAACAGCATTCATTTGTGAGAAGAGTATTAAGAATAAACCTTCACCTAAGATCATGAGTACGAGCACTTTTGTACGACCATCTAATCCTTTTTTGAGAGCTACTTTATCTGAGATGATCCCACCAAGTGCACGAGCAAATAATGCCAGCAAACCAAAGATTCCTGCAGTTAAACCAGCGGTTTTCAAATCCATTTTGAACTGATCAACATAGTACATTGCTGCAACGTTATGGATGAAAATCTCAATACCGAAACTTGCGCCATATGCTAAAAATAAAATCCAGACACGATAGTTACGAGCGGCTTGCATTAAAATTGCCGTACCACCTTTTTTACCACTACCAACCTCAATACCTTGTGCGCGGACTTCTTTAAAGTTTCCTTGAGGACAATCTTGAGTTAATTTCCAGTAAAGGATGCCAACAATAACCATCATTACGCCTGGTACAATTAATGCTACACGCCATCCCATGGCTTGCTCAACACCAAACATCACAATTGCACCGAGCAATAAAGGCATTAATGCTTGAGTTGCACCCCCACCAGCATTTCCCCAACCAGCCGCCGCTGCATTTGCTGTACCTACAATGTTAGGAGCAAACATCACACTTGTATGGTATTGGGTAATTACGAAGCTTGCGCCAATTGCGCCAATGAGTAAGCGAAAGAACAGAAAAGATTCATAACTATTGGCAGCAGCTACACCAAATACTGGAATACTGCCGACTAATAGGAGGGTGGTGTACGTAATGCGTGGACCATATTTATCGCAGAGTGGTCCGACAATAAGTCGAACTAAAATCGTAATGGCAACAGCAGCAATATTAATATTGGCAATTTGGTCTTTTGTTAATCCAAACTCACCTTTAATAACGGGCATTAATGGTGCACACGCAAACCATGCGAAGAAACATACAAAGAAAGCGAGCCATGTCATGTGGAAGGCACGCATTGCTGGAGTTGAAAAACTGAATAATTTAATCTCAGTTGCTTTTTTTGCATCTAGATTTACATTTGAAGACATACGCCGTCCCCCTGAACTGAACGAAATTTAATTTGCATGGCAATAAGTTGCCTATCTGCAGACCGATCAGAGCGGACATCGTTGGCCGTCTTGGTTTATTCATTGAATCAGCGTTGATTCATTATGCTATGAATAAAGCAAAGGGCGTGCCAAAAAATGAATTTTACTAAAAAGGAAAAATTACTTTCTAATTTTGTTAAGTTAGTTTGTGAAGATAAAAATAACTAAAAAAAGAAGATCGAAATGAGAAGAGGGTTATAAGAGTATAGGGAGTTAGTTTTATCTGTTGTGTTTATAAAAAATGCTCATTTTTTTAGCATTTTGATTTAAAAAGAAGCAATTTTTAGACGGAATAGATTGAAAGAAAGCTATAAAAACGTGCGTAAGTTTTTATAGCTTTGAGATTAACAACGACTAGAAACGATAACCGACACCAACATATGAAATGAGTGGGTCAATATCAATTTTGGTATTCGCTTTAATTAGCTCTTTACCTGTATTTTGGTCAGTCACATAGATTTTTGCTTCACTATTCATTTTGGAATACGAAACTGAACCAACAGCAAACCAGTTTGGGTTAAAGTCATAAGTTGCACCTAAAGTTACAATAGGTGCAAAAGTATCCGTCGCCTCTAGTTTCACGATAGGATTCGCTGATGATGTTTTGCGATCTAATGCTGCCCCAGCTTTACCATCATGGATATTCTGGATCATGTGACCCGCTTGAATTAAATCAGCTTCAATACCGGAATTCATTTTTAAATCATTAAAGTATGCATACATCACGCCAGCTCCGATATAAGGACGGAACTTATTTACACCTGTTTTACCAAATTGATAATGTAGTTCAACGGCTGGTAACCATGCGCGTGCGGTCGCAGCCTTGCCTCCCTGAGAAAGATCAGTAATATGAAGGTCTTGTTTTAAAGGAATATCTCCACCCGCATTGGAAATTCCACCTCCTATGATTTCTCCAATTGAAGATCCATCTTTTAGTGGAGTCGCTTTTCCAGAAAGGGGAGCGTAAATATTACCTTTTCCATTAATATCTACTTTAGGGGGAATACCACCTTTAATTTCTAAAGATAAATTGTCCGTAAAGTTGTAGTTAAACATAAGACCAACAGTGTCAACATCACCAGCTTCTAAGCCAGAACCTTGTTGTTCCCATTGAGAAAGACCATTAACTTCTGCTGTACCAGCAAGTGATGAGGGAAGAGTATCTGTAAACTTATCAAGAAGGCTAATAGTGCTATACCAGAATTTTCCTGAAGTTTTACTTTGGTCGATTGCATCTAAAACGGCTTTTGTAGATACATCTCCAACTTTAGATTTTGTACCTTCTGCAACGCTAGTATTGATATTGACAGGGTTTCCTGAGCCTTGAGGCATTGCATGTAACCAGCCAGCAGAGACTGAAAAACGTTTGAA
Source organism: Acinetobacter sp. GW821-FHT09D10 (assembly GCF_059416285.1). NCBI lineage: Bacteria > Pseudomonadati > Pseudomonadota > Gammaproteobacteria > Moraxellales > Moraxellaceae > Acinetobacter > Acinetobacter sp. GW821-FHT09D10. The sequence goes on along the minus strand of NZ_JBWKOW010000004.1, from coordinate 289,667 downwards.
GCCATCACCATCTTTTAAACTAAAATATGGAGAAGCGGCTGAGGTGACTGTTGGCAGAGCAAAAAAGGCAGCTGTCATACAAAATAATGACTTTTTCATCATAAAAGGACTCCATGTCCGGCATTTGTTTACTGATTTTTATTGAGCCAACCATACCGTGTTTTATAAAAATGATTGTTTATTAAAAATTAATAATTGTAATTTTTTTGAAATAATTGTTTATATTTAGCAATATTTATTAATTAAAAATAAATAATGAATAATAAAAGGCTACATAAAGTAGCCTTTTATTAAATGTAATTAAATTATTAGTTGAAGCGAGATAAGTCTTCTTCAGGGCGTGCAGTTAAAACTTCAATGCCCGTTTGAGTCACTAAAATAGTATGTTCATATTGAGCTGAAAGTTTATGGTCTTTCGTTACAACAGTCCATTTGTCGCCTAACAGTTTAGTTTGCCATACGCCTGCATTTACCATAGGTTCAATGGTAAAAGTCATACCTGCTTCCAGACGCATACCGGTACCAGCTTGACCATAATGTAATACTTGAGGTTCATCATGGAACACAGTTCCAATACCGTGACCACAATATTCACGTACTACACTAAAACGCTCTGATTCGACATATTTTTGGATTGCATGGCCGATATCACCTAAATATGAACCATCTTTAACAGTTGCCATACCTCGGTACATTGCTTCTTGAGCAACCTTGCATAGACGATTAGCCAAAATAGAGGTTTCGCCACCGATGACATACATCATGTTTGTATCGCCGTGATAGCCATCTTTAATGACAGTTACGTCAATATTCAGGATGTCGCCATTTTTTAAGATTTTATTTTCAGAGGGAATACCATGACAGACAACATGGTTAACCGAAGTACAAATAGAGTGCTGAAAAGCAGGGCGTCCAGGAGCGCCACCATAGCCGACACAGGCAGGAATAGCATGCTGTACATTTTCAATGTGATTACGGCAAATGGTATCAAGTTCAAGTGTGCTCACACCTGCCTTAATATAGGGCTTGATCATCTCTAGAACTTCAGCCGCCAGTCGTCCTGCAATGCGCATTTTTTCAATTTCATCTGGAGTTTTGATTAATCGACGTGGAGCTGTATAAGTACTGTTCATGATCTCTAAAAACTTTTGGTAATTTACAAGTGTCTATGGTATAAATAGCCGCCCATTTTATCAAATGCTTTTCGTGAATATCTTTTACGAACAATTTTGATAGATGGCGTAAAAAATCCGCACATATATCGTCACATTACTCTGGGTGCCTGTAAAAGGGTGGAGAATGCGGATATATGGAGGCCTAACCCAAACTTTAAGGTAAAGAAAATGGCAGATTACAACGTAAGCATGCGCGACCTTCTTCAAGCTGGCGCGCACTTTGGTCACCAAACACGTTTCTGGAACCCAAAAATGCGTCAATACATTTTTGGCGCGCGTAACAAAATTCACATCATCAACCTTGAGCACACTGTTCCTGCGTTAAATGATGCTTTGAACTTCGCTAACCAATTAGCAAGCAAAAAGAACAAAGTTTTGTTTGTTGGTACAAAACGTGCTGCTTCTAACATCATCCGTGAACAAGCTCAACGCGCTGGTCAACCATATGTAGATCACCGTTGGTTAGGTGGTATGTTGACGAACTGGAAAACACTTCGCCAATCTATCAACCGTTTAAAAGATCTTCAAACTCAATCTCAAGATGGTACTTTTGCTAAGCTTACTAAACGTGAAGCTTTAGAACGTGCTCGTGAGATGGAAAAACTTGAGCGTTCTTTAGGCGGCGTTAAAAACATGGGTGGTTTACCTGACGCGTTATTTGTAATCGACGTTGATCACGAAGCGATTGCAATCAAAGAAGCGAAGAACTTGGGTATTCCTGTTATCGGTATCGTTGATACAAACTCTAACCCAGACAACGTTGATTACGTTATTCCGGGTAACGACGATGCGATCCGTGCAGTAACTCTATATGCTTCTGCTATGGCTGATGCGATTCTTGCTGGTAAAGAATATGCTCAATCACAAGCAAATGCACAAGCTAAAGGCGAAGAAGCTGCTAAAGAAGCTCCAGAGGCTTAATGCATTTTGATGCAAAATTGTCATTTTTGCGACATGTAATGGTGGCAAATTAAGCGTCAAGAAAGCAGAACGGTCCAGAGAACACTTTGGGCCGTTTTTGTTGAACAGATTTATTTTCTACCGTATTTAGGAGAACAACATGACTGCAGTTACTGCGAGCATGGTAAAAGAATTACGTGACCGTACTGGTCTTGCAATGATGGAATGCAAAAAAGCATTAACAGAATCTAATGGTGATGTTGAATTAGCGATTGATAACCTTCGTAAATCAGGTCAAGCAAAAGCTGCTAAAAAAGCAGGTAACATTGCTGCTGACGGTGCAATCACAATCGTTCAAGAAGGCAATAAAGCGATTCTTTTAGAAGTAAACTGTCAAACTGACTTCGTTGCTAAAGACGAAAACTTTGCTGGTTTCTCTGCTAAAGTTGCTGCTGCTGCACTTGCTGCAAATGAAACTGATGCGACTAAAATTGCTGAATTGAAACTTGAAGATGGTGCTACTGTTGAAGAAGCACGTATTGCTCTTGTTCAAAAAATCGGTGAAAACATCCAAGTTCGTCGCGCGAAAATCGTTGAAGGCGAAAGCTTGGCTATCTACAAACACGGTTTAAAAATCGGTGTTGTAGTTTCTTATACAGGTGATGCTGATACTGGTAAAGGTATTGCAATGCACGTTGCTGCATTCAACCCAGTTGCTGTGAATGCTGAAGCTGTTCCTGCTGACCTTATCGCTAAAGAAAAAGAAATTGCTGAAGCGAAAGCGTTAGAATCTGGCAAACCAGCTAATATCGTTGAAAAAATGGTAACTGGTTCTGTTGATAAATATTTGAACGAAGTTGCTCTTGATCGTCAAATGTACGTTATCGACAACGACAAAAAAGTTGCTGATGTATTAAAAGCAACTGGTACTACTGTTGTTAACTTCGTACGTTTCGAAGTTGGTGAAGGTATCGAGAAGAAAGTAGAACTTAGCTTCGCTGAAGAAGTTGCTGCTGCTCAAGCTGCTGCGAAGTAATTCGTATCACGATAAAAAAAGCCCCTTTGGGGCTTTTTTTATCTCGACTAAAATGAGGGCTTAGAATGATAAATAAAAAAAATCTTAGTATTGGCAGCGTCATTATTTTATTGGTTGCTGCATATTTTGGTCTGGATTTATCTGGGCATAAGCAAAATCAATCGCCATCATCAACTATATCTGAAGCCCAGCATACAGAAACTACATTACCAAGTAATGGGGTCGACAACATAAAAGCTGCTCATGAGCAGAGACAAAGTAATGTTCAAGTGCAGGGAAGTGGTCGAGTAAAAGCAATTTTAAGGGATGATAATGATGGGTCGAGACACCAGAAATTTATTCTTGTTTTAAAAAATGGCCTTTCAATTTTAGTCGCACATAATATCGATTTAGCACCTAAAATTCCTAATTTAAAAAAAGGTGACGTGGTAGAGTTTTATGGCGAATATGAATACAACCCTAAAGGTGGTGTATTGCACTGGACACATCGTGATCCACAAAGTCGTCATGAAAGCGGTTGGCTCAAACATGATGGGCAAATCTATCAATAAAGCCGAATAAACGAATAAAGAGATTGTTTTTATAGAGCAATTTTATTCTATTCAGTTTCTTAAAACATGCTATGGTTTTTTTATTGAATGGATGAGACGTATTTATGCAGCGGGAGCAAGCCGATTATCTGCATGTGCGAGAGCTGGGCGGTTTAGAGTTATTAAAAGCACATTATCACCAAACGCAATTTTCGAAGCATACTCATGAAGGGTATTGTATTGGCGTGATTGAAGAGGGCGCACAGTCTTTTTTTAGGACAGGCCAGCTACATGTAGCTCCCAAAGGCGATATTATTTTAGTAAATGCTGACGAGATTCATACGGGTTCATCTGCTGTTGAGTCGGGTTGGCGATATCGGGCGATTTATCCCACACCTGAAATGTTGGAAGAAGTCAGTCAAGATTTTTTTGAAAATTCACGTGGGGCGCCGTGGTTTCCTCAAGCTGTGATTCGTGACTTGGGTTTAGCCCAACAACTTTGTTTACTCTTTGATTTATTGGAACAAAAAGATAATTTCTTACTCAAAGAAACAATGTATTTGTCTACTTTAGCCTGTCTAATGAAGCGACATAGTAAATCAAATCAGACTTTTTGTGAGTTGCCAGAGGCATATTCAAAAATATTAAGAGTTAAAGAGTTACTGGTAGAAATGCCTGAAACGAATTTTTCTTTGCAAGATCTGGCTGACATGGTGGGCTTGAGCGCATGGCATTTCTTAAGACAATTTAAAAAATATGTGGGCTTGCCACCTCATGCTTGGCTTGTTCAAGCGCGCTTACAAAAAGCAAGACAATTATTAAAACAGGGTGACCAAATTGCAATGGTGGCACAGCAGTGTGGCTTTTCTGATCAAAGCCATTTTAATCGCCACTTTAAAAAAGCAATGGGCGTGACGCCAACTCAATATGTAGCTAGTCTAAATAACTAAATTATTAAAAATTTATTTACAGCAATTTTATTCAATATAAGTCGGCTTTCATCAAGCATGTTATAGAGATGCTTCTTATATTGGATTCTATATATGAATATTCAGCTTAATCAGTCGGTTGAGTTTTCAAAAAATAAGCCATCCTATGTTTTTTTACGCGGTGCAATGGATATTTTACCGTTGTCAATTTCTGTCATTCCATGGGCAATTTTAGCAGGCTCTATGGCAATTCATGCAGGTTTATCTTTTTATAAGGCACTTGCGATGTCAGGAATTGTCTTTGCTGGAGCAGCGCAATTAGTTAGCTTGAGCATGGTTATGGAGGGTGCATCCACTTTTACTATTTATGTGACGATTTTCTTTTTAACGGCTCAGCATTTTATTTATGCATTAACTTTAAGAAATGACATTTCTATTTTGCCTCTTTCGAAGCGATTAAGTTTGGGCTTTTTATTAACAGATGAATTATTTGCGGTATGTGCATCCAGTGAAAAAAGGCAGCCAGAATATTTGTTGGGTGCAGGCCTATCTTTTTATTTATTCTGGGTAGTGTTTAGCTTGGTAGGAATACTTTTAGCAACAGTGATTCCTGATTTATTAAATTATCATTTAGATTTTTCAATTGTGGCTATTTTTGTTGCCATGATCGTACCGTTATGTAAGGGGTTGCCTGTACTTGCTGGTGTGCTAATGACCTGTTTTAGCGGATTTTTCTTTAAATTTTATCAGGTTGAAGGGGCGATTTTAGTTTCAGGATTACTAGGGATGTTGGTTGCTGTGTTAACTGAAAAAATAGAGAAGGAGCGATAATATGTCTTGGTTCATGATTTTAGGCTTGGCAGCAATCGTCTTTTTTAATCGTTATTATTTTTTAGAGCCTAACGTTAAAATTAAACTGCCTCTTATTATGAATAAGATGCTTAATTATTCTGCTCCCTGTTTATTAACAGCAATTTGTATTCCGATTGTTTTTTTTGATGGCGATAATTTAAAAGGAGTTTTAGATAATTCTTATATTTATGCAGCAATCTTTTGTATTGTGATTTCCATTTATCTAAAAAGAGTGCTTTTAAGTGTTATCGCTAGTTTAGTTTTTTTCTATTTTATAAATTTTCTAATAAATCAGTAAAATGTAAAAAGCTGAATCGAGATGATCCAGCTTTAATTTAATCATTAGGAAAGAGCGTGTTTTTGTCTGCTTTTCCATTTAGGTAAGATTTTTCCTAGATAGGCATCCATGCACCAAACTGGTCCAATCAGTAGAAATTGTAAATCTTTAAAGAAAGATGGCTTTTTGCCCTCGATTTTATGGCCATAAAACTGTCCGACCCAAGCAACTACAAAAATAGCGATATAAAATCCTATTCCTACAGGTAGGGTGTAAATAAGCCACGCCATAACCACCAGTAAAGCAGCCATTGCAACAGCAAGTACAAGATCTAAACGTGCATAAAATACGAGAGTCAGTACAAGTAATAGGGCTGTGAGTAAAGCGCTGAAATGGGCAATGATTCCAATAATAGAAAATAAAATAGCAGGAACGCAGAGCCAGTGAATTTGCTTGTTTGTTGGGTTTTGATGGCTTTCGCTATATTCATCAAACCATTCTGTAATGGATTTCATTAATGGCACACTCCTTGTTTTAGCTTTGATTTATTTTTTCTGAGTATATTTTATCCTGTTCTTAAGGTGAGCGACAAGAAACCGGTATTATTCAACTATAGGAACTTGGCAATAAAGATTTAAAAAAGAACATGAGAAAAACGTAATGTCTGGGTGATAGAAAAAGTACTCAATGTAACCTTGAGAATGATGCAATATTTCAGAATATTTTTTATAGGTTGCTAGATGATGAAATCATCAAAAAAAGTGTGATTTTGAGATAGGTGGGAAAATTGCATGAAAAAGCTCTACTTATCTGCTCTAAAAACGCCATAATTAGCCTTAATTTTATAAAAATGGTACTAGGGTAGCGGAAATTTAATAAAGTCACTCTAAACGCAATTTAGAAGCAAAATAAGCTTGGATAAGATAAACGTACTTTTTTGTGTAAAAAATATTCAAATTTAAGGGTGGAGAAGGGCTAAAAAAGATAATTTTTTAAACCTAAGTTAGAAATTATTTTTATAGTTTAAAACATAAAAAAGCCGCAGAAAAAATTGCGGCTTTTTACATGAACTCTAGAGGCTATAACTTATGAAGTAGGACCATCAACACGTTCAATATTTACTTTTGCAGTTCCAGCATTGGTAATGCCAAGACGTTTAGCTGCACCGTATGATAGGTCAAGTACACGATTGCCATGGAAAGGACCACGATCATTTACTTTTACAACCACACTTTTACCATTGTCTTTGTTGGTTACTCGGATGTAACAGTTTAATGGTAAGCTACGGTGAGCAGCAGTGAGAGCATTCATATCGAATGTTTCACCATTTGCTGTTTTACGACCATGGAATTGACGACCATACCATGAAGCCATGCCAGTTTGGCTAAACTTACGAACAGTGTTTGAAGCTACTGTGTTAAGTTTTTCAATCACTGAAGGCTCATCTTCAGGGATTTCAATTTTTGCTGCGATCGCTTGACGACGAATTTGGTCGCCAGAACGTTCAGTGATTGAAAGACTGTTAATGTTAGAAAAACGAGAATTAAAATTTTGAGTATCTTTACTCAATACACGAGCTGCTAAATTAGAGCCATCTACATCATTATTTAATGATGAAGATTGCACCATTTCAGCGTGCAATGGGGCCATACTTAAACTAGCCGTCAGTGCAAGAACGTATTTCAGCGATAACTGCATTTGTATAAACTCCTGAGAACATGTACTTTTTTCTTTCAGCGATTGACTGAAATTTAAAGTGAACATGTCTGATTATTCACTTTTGCAATTGCTACATTGGGGTGGATAATATTCATCGCTTACGGAGAGTGTCTAGTCTTTAACGAGAAATCGTTACAAAAAGGGCAAAAACTTACAGTTCCGGGTTAAAAAATAATCAAAAGTGTAACAAAATATTAAATTTGTGCATATTGTGAACTATTTAACAAAAATATTTATTGACTTTTACATAACTCACAAAAAAGCTAGCCTATCGGCTAGCCACTTCTGTGCCTAATAACCATACAGCTGTAGCATACATACGACTCTTATTATAGGTCGTAATCACTTGAAAATTCGGGTAAGTTAAATAGTAAATCGGACCATTATAGTCTTGTAATTGAATAACATTCACCATATCCAGATCATCAATTTTAACTAAAGGATTTAATGGTGAAATACCTAGTGTCTTTAATGCACCATATGGAAAAGGCTGAGTTAAATCTTTAGCAATAATACTTTCCGGATTTGAGCCTGTGTAACGCGCCATAAACCCGATAGGTTGATCGCGTTGCCATCCTTGTTTTGCTAAGTAGTTTGCGATTGAACCAATTGCATCTTCCGCAGAGTTTCTTAAGTCGATATGCCCATTACCGTCATAATCGACACCATATTTACTAATATTGCTCGGCATAAACTGTGGATAGCCAATTGCACCTGCGTAGGAACCTACAATACTATTTGTTGGGTAACCTTCTTTATAAGTCCATGCAATAAGAGCAGCTAACTCATCACCAAAATATTCAGCACGGCGAGGATAGCCAAAAGCAAGTGTGGCTAAGGCATCACGTGTAATAAAAGAACCTTTATTCGCGCCATAACCTGTCTCAACACCCAAAATACCTAAAATGACTGCTTGAGATACACCGTATTGTTGTTCAGCGCGATTTAAAGCATCTGCATATTGGTTTTTAAAACGGACACCACGTTGAATTGTCCCTTCAACCAAAAACATAGAACGATAATCATACCAAGGTTTGCTTTCACCTGGACGAGTCATAATATTTAGAATGTTTGGTAAATTTTTTGCACCACTCATGGCTGCATCAACTTGATCGCCACTTAACCCATAAGCACTCATCGTTTTTTGTTTAAAATTTACATAATCAGGATGTGTTGCAAAATCGTTGGCCTGAGCGAAGTGACTTGTACTGATTAAACCAGTACACAAAGCGAGCATTTTTAAAGTTTTATTTAAGTGTTGAGACAACATATCGTTTTAAAATTCCAGATTATCGATGTGTATGAATGGACATGACTAAACCAAAGGTGGCCATTAAAGTAATAATAGCTGTTCCGCCATAACTCATAAAAGGTAAAGGAACACCTACTACAGGTAAAATACCACTGACCATTCCCGCATTTACAAATACATACACAAAAAATGACAAACCAAAGGCGCCAGCAACTAAACGTCCATAGTTATGGAAGCTTTGTAAACCGATTTGGAATGTTCTAAAAATAATAGCAAAATAAAGAATAACTAAAATAAGTACACCGATGAGCCCAAATTCTTCGGAATACGCGGCAATAATAAAGTCGGTATGACCTTCGGGTAAAAAGTGCAAATGTGATTGAGTTCCTTCAAGAAATCCTTTGCCCGAAAAACCACCAGAACCAATCGCAGTTTTAGATTGAATAATATTCCAACCTGTACCGAGTGCATCCGCCTCTGGGTCAAGCAATGTTAAAACCCTTTGGCGTTGATAGTCGTGTAAAAGAAATTCCCAAGCAATCGGAATGATGATTGCAGCACAAGCTCCTGCGGCACCGATCATACGCCATGATAGTCCACTTAAAAATAAAACAAATATGCCACTTGCTAGCACTAACACTGATGTCCCTAAATCTGGTTGTTCTGCAATTAGTAAAAAAGGAATACCAATTAACATTAAGGATAAAACAACTTGTGAAAAGCTAGGGGGAAGGGGCTTACGTGCTAAAAACCATGCAACCATCATGGGCATACCGATTTTCATGAACTCACTGGGTTGGACACTTCCGAAACCAGGAATATCAATCCAGCGCTGAGCACCCATTCGGACTTCGCCAAACACCATGACTGCCACAAGTGAAAATAAGCCAAACAAATAAAAATATGGAGAAAAAGCTTGATAGACCTTGGGCGGAATTTGGGCTAAACCAAACATAACTAAAAAGCCAATACCAAAACTCATGGCTTGTTTACTCACTAACCCTACATCCTGTGCAGAAGCACTATATAGTACGGTTAAACCTAATAGAGCATTTAAGAGCAGAAATAGGCATAACCAAGGGTCAACATGGAGTTGTTGCCACTTTGATGGTTGCATAGCGGTGCTAAGACCATCTCGAGGAGCTTGGCGTAAAAATTTATATTGTGGGCTAGGAGACATGCGGCGTTAACTAAGGTCAATCAGTGCTTGGCGCATGCTAACATAAACGTGGTGAATGGCAATGTATATCAATATTTTGCAATAAAAAAACCTAGCTCACGCTAGGTTTCCGATGGTCTATTTTTTATTAGTTAAAGAATAGACCATCATGGTATTCAGCCATCGCTTTAAGTTCAGTGCGATTTAAGCTTGGAATCAGTTTGTCGATTGCAATGTGAACAGCTTTTGTTACAGCTGCTGCACCAATATCTGCTGCTTTACGCTTGATCATACCGAGGTCTAATGTCTTGTTAAAATCAGACATGAAGTGTTTGATCATCGCATCGCCGAATTGTTTATATAATTCAGCTAAAGCAGCTTTATTAATGTCATTGCCTGCTTCAAGCTCAGTAAAGTTATGCTTAAGGTTAGTCACTAAACCTGCATCTAAATTTACGCCTATTTTATATTGGCCTTGTGGGTCTTTAAATAAGCTTTTTTCAGAAAACTCTACTGACTGTTTAACCACATCATTTGGTGCTTTGCTTAGCAATTGCTTTAAAAGAACAGCAACAGTTGATTTGACATAGCCTGCTAGTTTTTCGGCAGTATCGCGCTTTTCACTTGCAGGAAAATGCTGAACTAACTGAATTAAGACATTATCAATAATCTCTTCATTGAGTTGTAAAGCAATCTTATCGCGAAGTGGATATAAAGGTTCACTAGAATTTTTATTCGCAATTCCAGTTTGTATATCGTTCAATAAGCCTTCAGAAGGGGTAAAACCAAAAAACGGCATGGTATATCCTCAAATTATTCGTTTTATTGTCGTGCCAATCGAATCGGTTTTGGCATCCATGAAAGATCCGATACTCGGCAAGGGTTAATATCAAGTCCGCCGCGACGAGTATAAGTTGCATAAACCATCAGCTTTTCAGGCTGTAGATTTTGCCAAATATCGGCAAAGATCTGTTCGACACACTGTTCGTGAAAGCCGTTATGCTGACGGTACGAGATAATATAAGCTAAAACACTACGATAACAAGGTTTTTTGCCTTTAAAACGAATAAAAACTGTACCCCAATCCGGTTGTCCCGTGACTGGGCAGTTACTTCTTAAAAGATGAGAATACAATTCAACTTCGACTTCTTCACCAGACTCATCTAGTTTTAAAAGAGTAGCATCAGGATGTTGTTCTAAACGCTCTGGAGTGAGGTCGTCAACACAAATACCTTGAGGCTTAGAAATCTCTAAATCATCTACTTGAAATAGGGTTAATTCAACTTTTGCACCAGCCGCCACCGAGAGGTCTTTTTCAACAGTTTCAATAAATGATTGTTTAGACTCAAACTGAGTGAAGTTAAGACTATTGAAGTAAAGTTTTAATGACTTAGATTCAATCAAATTCGGTGAAGATGCAGGTAGCGTAATTCTGCCAATAGCAACTTGCGGAATACCATGAGCGTTTAACCATGAAATTTCAAAAACATGCCACCAATCTTTACCTTGTGTGATGCCTTCAATATGCGAGTAGGCTTCACGAGACTGAGCACGAGCAATTGGAAATAAAACATCAGGTTGATAATTAGTTGGATATTGGGTTTCTTTACCCAACAAAGACTGTTCGACACTCATTCACGCATTCCTGAACCACGAGCAAGTAAATAGTAAGCAATTCCGTAAAGTACAACACAGCATGATGTCACAATGATTAAAGAGAATGAAACATTCACATCACTATGACCTAAAATGCCGAAACGGAAAGCATTAACCATATAAACAATAGGGTTAATTAAAGAAAGTTTTTGCCAAAAAGGACCAAGGGAACTAATGGCATAAAACACACCACCTAAATAAGTTAAGGGTGTAAGAACAAAGGTTGGAATAATAGAAATATCATCAAATGATTTTGCATAGACTGCATTAATAAAACCACCTAATGAGAAAAGAACCGAAGTAATTAGGACTGTATATATAGTTACGAACCAGTTGTGTATGAAAAGGTCAGTAAAGAACATGCTCATTGCAGTTACAATTGTGCCAACTAATACACCACGGCAAATACCACCGATCACATAGCCCCACAAAATAATATGTAGTGGCACAGGACTCATGATGAGTTCTTCAATACTTTTTTGGAATTTTACGCTAAAGAAACTGGAAGACACGTTGGCATAACTATTAGTAATGACAGCCATCATAATTAAGCCAGGCACAATAAATTGCATATAGCTCACGCCACCCATTTGTCCAATACGTGAACCAACCAAATTACCAAAAATGACAAAGTACAAACTCATCGTAATTGCCGGTGGTAATAAGGTTTGTGGCCAAATGCGTAGAAAACGGCGTACTTCTTTACGAACTATGGTCCAGAGAGCAATTTGCAGTTGGCTAAAATTCATTTTGCCTCTCCTTCAAGATTTTTCTCGACCATTTTGACAAATAACTCTTCTAGACGGTTCGATTTATTACGCATACTGTGAACACGAATACCTTGAGATTCTAATAACTGGAATAGGTCATTCAATGTATGCGCTCTATCCATCGTGACTTCTAAAGTATTGCTATCAATTAAGTTGAACTTGACACCAATAATGTTTAACTGGAGCGGTCCAATCGGTTCGGCTAAATCGAAGATAAATGATTCTTCATTGAGCTGATTAAGGAAGCTCTTCATGCTGGTATCTTCTTTAATTACACCACGGTCAATGATCGCGATGCGACGACACAACATTTCTGCTTCTTCTAAATAGTGGGTCGTTAAAATAATAGAAGTACCGCTTTCGTTCATTTCGGTCAGAAAATCCCACATAGAACGGCGTAATTCAATATCTACACCAGCAGTAGGTTCATCTAGAATAAGAAGTTTAGGCTCATGCATCATGGCACGGGCAATCATCAGACGACGCTTCATACCGCCAGACAGCATACGTGCTTGTATATTACGTTTTTCCCACAAACCGAGTTTTTCTAAATAATGTTCGGCACGTTTTTCTGCAATCTTCTTGTGGATACCGTAATAGCCAGCTTGAGTGACTAAAATATCGAATGTTTTTTCAAACTGCCCGAAGTTAAATTCTTGAGGAACGACACCAAGCTGCTGTTTTGCCAGAGATGGATGGGTGTCGAGGTTGTGCCCAAAAATCTCAACTGTTCCTGAGGTTTTTTTTGTGAGGGAGCTGATAATACCAATGGTTGTTGATTTGCCGGCACCATTTGGGCCTAACAACGCATAAAATTCACCTTCAGGCACAGTGAGGTTAATACCTTTTAACGCCTGAAAACCATTACGATATGTTTTGGACAAATCTCTTAAAACCAAAGCATCAGTCATGAAATTCTCACATTATGAAAGAGGGGTATATTTTGAGCGATAATGATTAATAAACCAAGTAAAATAGTCGGAATTTTATAAAATTAAGATAAATTGAGAAATTATTATATAAAAGCTGGTGCGCCCGGCGGGGATCGAACCCACGACCCCAGGTTTCGGAAACCTGTACTCTATCCAACTGAGCTACGAGCGCATGTGTGGGGCACATCATAGGAAAAAAACACTTGCAGGTAAAGCACGAAATACGTGCCAAGTGATTTTAATGCTTAATTAAACAGCAAGTTGTTCAATATTTTATATGCTTTGTGAGAGAAGCTGAATTGAATAGTTAATTGTACGTAAAGCTCTTGCAAGTTCTTGAGGGGGAATGCGTGATTCTTGCAAACTGGTAATCCATTGCATTTGACATAATTTAAGCTCTTGTATTGTTGCAGTTTTCTCTATTTTTTGAACAAGCGGTTTAGTCATTAGTCCGCAATAGCTGCTAAGTGTTTTTATCATTAACTGTTGTATTTCTTCGAAAGAAAGAGCCTCAGAAGATATTACTGGTTGAAAATATGTAGTACTGGACTGATCTAAAGTTTTTTGCTCGGAAAGTTGGATTTCTCCAACAAGATGAGGGGAATGCGGTATAGAGCTAATAACAGATTCTTTTTGATTTTCTTCTATTTTATTTATTGGTGATGTTTTAAAAATAATTTCTTCATTAGTAGATGTTTCGGTAGAGGCAATTGGGGCAATAAGTTCTAAGTCCATAAGCTGTTGAATCAGCTCTGGAGAAGCAATACGTTTTTTAAATTCACCATTTAAGTTTTGAAAATCTTCATGGTCTATTAAGAGTAATAAACGTCTTTGTTTTGCATTTAAAACAATATTGCGTTGTTGAAGCGCAACTCTTCCCAAATTGGTTCTATAAAAACCAGCCATTACTTTTCCCCAATATAAAAAATAAATCAGACTGTTCAATCTTGTGAGTTGAACAGTACTGTTTTTAATAAAATATAAATGGGGTTAATAATAAAACTTAAAAATGACAATATGATGAATAATCTATAAATATCATTTGGTTAAAATCTTAAAAGGCACTTTCTAATGCTTTTCGAAGATAGACATCAAGCTCATCTTGGCGTAATAACCATTGAATATAGTCTTTAGGAAGTTCAGCAATTGCTGTGCCTTTATGCTTACCAAAGTTAACAGTAGTGGGGATACGTGCTTCTTCAGAAACTCGGTAGAGCTCTTCAATATCTTGAATATTTAGATGATAGACAATATGCATCAAAATATTAGCAGTCAAAATAATATCGGCATCAGCACGGTGAGCACCTTTAAGCATTTCTCGAGCTTTACTGCTGCCTTGAGAAATCATATAGATCAGTGCTGAGATATTATGAGCCTCTGCATCTGCCCAAACTTTACGTGCTAAAGCTAAAGTACAAATCGGTTTAATATTCGATACATCAACACCACAACGAGCAATCGCGGCAATATCGTAATCAATATTGTGGCCAATAATATAAGTTGTGGTCTCTGGCAATTTAAAGGTTTTATAGTGAGGCTGGTTTTCTAAATCTGTTTCTAATATGTGGTGTACTGCCATTGCAGCATAAGAGATAGGCGCACCCACTTGATATAACTGATCAAACAATTTGCTTTTATCTAAGGTCAGTTTACCTTCATTAAGTTCGATTGGAGCATACGCAATTTCAATAGGCAAACCATTTAGTGTATGAGTTTCTGTATCTAAAATAATGGCTTGCATATCTGGCCCTTTAAATAATTTACGAGTAGCTATGAATGGTAACAGTTGGCTATTCACTTTAAAACATGAAGTGCAACTAGAAAGTGATGAGAATGACAATTTATATTAAAAATAGAGTCTTTCATGGATTAATTTCATCAAATAGAACTTGCGAAAAATAAAGATTAGGCGTAATTATTTTTAAGGCATTGGAAAATGTTGATTAAAAAACTAAAGCACAACAAAAATGGAATTTAAGGGATATATCAATGAAAATAAAACTATTAATGACCAGCGTTCTTAGCACAAGTTTATTTTTAGTGGCTTGTGGTGGAAGCAGTAGCGATGATGACACGCCGATTGTTGATCCATCAGGGACTCCTGTCAATAACATTCAAAATCCAGTTGTTAAAGTTGATGCCTATACAAGTACCAACTTGGGAACAGTAGCTGCAGAAAGTAGCATTTTAACTTATAAAATGTTGGGCCAAAGTGGGCAAGAGGTGCAGGCAACCAGTTTGGTATTCACACCAAATACACCGCCACCAGCAGGCGGTTGGCCAATTGTAGTTTGGGCACATGGGACAACCGGTGTAGCAGATGCTTGTGCACCAAGTAAAGCAGCTTTAGCAGATAGTACAAAAGATTTAATTAGTAAGTTACTTGCAGCGGGTTATGTTGTTGTCGCACCTGACTATGAAGGGTTAGGTACCCCAGGCATACATCCTTTTTTAAATGTTAAAAGTGAGGCCTTTTCAATTACGGATGCTGTAGTTGCAACGCGTAACTATTTATCACAGCGTAATTTATTAACTTCAAAAAAATGGCTTACAGTTGGGCATTCACAAGGGGGACATGCTGCGTTGAGTGCTGCACAATATGCGAGTCGTGCGCAGCTAGACTATAAAGGTACGGTAGCGGTAGCACCAGCTTCTAATTTAGGTTTTATTTTAATTGCGGGTGAACAAGCTGTTGCAAATGAGACCTTGGATAAAAAGATCCCAATGTATGCACAGCTTGATACATATACAGCTTTAGTTACAGCTGGCATTCGAAATACACAGCCAAGCTTTAATTATTCGCAGGTATTTACTTCACAAACAGCAAGTACTGCGCAGCAGGCAGAAACGATTTGTGCAGGGCCATTAGCGCAGGCTTTTGTAGCTAATATGCAAACATATGCTGGGACTCATGGTGGAACATTGGATGGTTATACACGTACACAAACTAACTTTATGGGTGTTCCAATTGTTAAAACCTTTTTAGATAAAGATTCACAGCCACTACAAGTAAAAGTCACTACACCGATTATTATTTATCAAGGAGTGGGTGATACGACAGTTCCTAAAGTTGCAACGGATATCTTGATATCTAATGCCACAGTAGTAGGTACTAAAATTAATAGTTATGTGACTGGTAACTGGGACCATGGTACGGTCATGAGTACTAATGTAGACAACATCGTTGGAAATGTTCAGAATTTATTGACAGCTCAATAATTAAGAAATAGAGCGGAGCCCAGAGTGCACTTTGAATGGGTGGACTTTGGGCTTTTAAGCTAATTCCTAATTACTTGAGTTTCCCAGCCATCATATTCAGCATTAGATTGTTGGGCTAATTCTAGGAGTTGCAAGGTGCACGCATCTATAGCTTGATGATGGACATGATCAATTCTCGAAATTTGTAATTGATAGGGTGAATCTTCTCGTTCCTTAACTTTATTTTGTTGAATAATTTCAAAACCTAACGGGTCAATCATTTTTAGAAATATTGCTCTATCATTTTTATTTTTGAAGTAAATCCAATGATGCACAGGGCGGGCGATTTCAAGTGAATCCCCTTGTTTTTGAAGGTTCTCAATTACAGAGTTATTAGCAATAGTTTGTATGATTTCTTGACTTGGGTACATATAATCAAAATAAGTTGACCAGCTTGGATCAACTTTTTGACCAAAGCGATAATTATAGTTTGGATAAGATTGCATGACTTGATTAATGATGTGATTTATATCTATTCCTTCTTCGCAATAAAAATAAAAATCTCTTAAGTGATTATGAGTTAGACGTCCAACATACAGGATAGGAAGCGCAGTTGTGAGTGCTGGAATGATTTGATCTTCAATTTGAATAAGATGATTAAACTCTTCGCTAGAAGATAAACCATCCTCTCTTGATTGATTCATCTGTATTTCAAACCAAAGCAATGTTGGTCGATATGTTAGAGGAGCAATTTTAGCTAAAGCCAGATTTAGAAAGTAGCTTGCAGGTTGTTCATCTATTTGACACATATAACAATTCCAATCCTCGGGAATTACTAAAGCATGATCGGCTGGTTGAAAATTAGTTGTATGAGTCTTTTTTTTTGACCAAAATTTATCTAGTAATCCCATTTAGATTTCCTTTTTATCTAACTTTATAGCATAACCAGTAAAATGGGGGAAATTCATGGATAATTAAGTAAATATCAATCTGTGCAAGGACAAACTTCGTGTTACAATATGCACCAATCTTAGCACGGCTTAAAAGCCCTACTTATAGGACCCCCGCTAATGTTTGCCAATATTTCCATTTCTGAATTTGATCCAGAATTAGCTCAAGCAATTGCTTCTGAAGGTGAGCGTCAAGAAGCACATATCGAGTTAATTGCATCTGAAAACTATTGCTCTCCTGCTGTGATGGAAGCGCAAGGATCAAAACTTACGAACAAATATGCAGAAGGTTATCCAGGTAAACGCTATTATGGTGGTTGCGAGTATGTGGATATCATCGAGCAAATGGCGATTGATCGTGCTAAAGAACTTTTTGGTGCAGATTACGCAAACGTTCAACCACACGCTGGTTCACAAGCTAACTCTGCTGTTTATCTAGCGCTTCTTAACCCAGGCGATACTGTTTTAGGTATGAGCTTGGCTCACGGTGGTCACTTGACTCACGGTGCAAAAGTAAGCTTCTCTGGTAAAACTTATAATGCAGTTCAATACGGTCTAAACTCTGAAACAGGTGAGATCGATTACGAAGAAGTTGAACGTTTAGCATTAGAGCACAAGCCACGTATGATCGTTGCTGGTTTCTCTGCTTATAGCCGTGTTGTAGATTGGCAACGTTTCCGTGACATCGCGGACAAAGTTGGCGCTTACCTTTTTGTTGATATGGCTCATGTTGCAGGTTTAGTTGCTGCGGGTGTATATCCAAACCCAGTTCAAATTGCTGACGTAACCACAACTACGACTCACAAAACGCTTCGTGGTCCACGTTCTGGTTTAATCCTTGCGAAAGCGAATGAAGAAATCGAGAAAAAACTTCAATCAGCTGTATTCCCTGGTAACCAAGGTGGTCCATTGATGCATGCGATTGCTGCTAAAGCGATCTGCTTCAAAGAAGCAATGTCTGATGACTTCAAAGCTTACCAACAACAAGTTGTGAAAAATGCTCAAGCTATGGCTGAAGTGTTAATCGCTCGTGGTTATGACGTTGTTTCTGGTGGTACTGACAACCATTTATTCTTGTTATCTTTAATTAAACAAGACGTAACTGGTAAAGAAGCAGATGCTTGGTTAGGTGCTGCTCACATTACTGTTAATAAAAACTCAGTTCCAAATGATCCACGCTCTCCATTTGTGACTTCTGGTATCCGTATCGGTACTCCAGCAGTAACAACTCGTGGTTTCGGTGAAGCTGAAGTACGTGAACTTGCTGGTTGGATCGCTGATGTGATTGACAGCAAAGGTGACGAAAAAGTTATTGCTGACGTAAAAGCGAAAGTTGAAACTGTTTGTGCAAAATTCCCTGTATACGCACAATAAGTTGTAGATATAAAAAAAGCGCCATATGGCGCTTTTTTTATATCTAGTTAATTACGTAAGAATTAACTTTTAGTTTTTACCGATGACTCTGCATCGTGCCATCCACCACCTAATGCCCGAATTAAATCTACACTAGCCATCATTCTGCTACCATTAAGCTGTGCGGAAAGTTGCTCTTGTTGCAAAATAGTACGGTCAGAATCAATTACATCAAGATAGCTAATAGCACCTTCTCGATAACGTAGATGAGAAAGCTGATTTGCGTGACGAGAAGAGGAGAGTGCTTGGTTTTGAGCTTGAATTTGCTGATCGAGAATTCTTTGATCAGATAAACCATTTTCAACTTCGCGAAATGCATTCAGTACAGTTTGGCGATAATTCGCAACGCTTTCTTCATAGGATGCTCGCGCTTGAGCAACTCCAGCTTTACGTTGCCCACCATCAAATAAGGGCAAAGATAAAATAGTGCCTGCGACTGGCCCAAGCAAGAATGTGCGGCTCGACCATTTACCTAAATCACCTAAAGTTGATGATTCATAACCGAGTGCACCTGTTAGGTCTAGTTTTGGAAAAAAAGCAGCGCGTGCAATTCCAATACGCGCATTATCTGCTGCCATAGCACGTTCAGCAGCAGCAATGTCAGGCCGTCTTTCAAGCAAAGTTGAAGGTAGACCTGCTGGAAGGCGAATGCTGTTTGTTGTTAATGGTTGAGCTGCTAGATTGAAGTCAGCTGGCGTTTTTCCAAGTAAAACCGCAAGTGCATGTTCCGCAGTTGCTCGGTTACGGGTAATCGTTAGTGCATTGGTTTGGGCTGTAGCCAGTTCAGTCTGTGCGCGAGAAACATCTAATTCACTGACTAAACCATTGCGAAATCGAGTTTGAATTAGATCTCGAGTCTCACCAAGTAACTTAATAGTGCGATTATAAATTACTTGTTCAGCATCAAGCTGGCGAATTAGAAAATAGCCTTGAGCAACATCCGCTTGTAAGGCTAAAAGTGCCGACTGGTATAACGCTTCTTGTTGCTGTACATCAGCTGTTGCTGCATTGACACTACTAGCAATACGATCAAATAAATCGAGCTCATATGAAACACTAGCTTGAGCACGCCATAAAGTTTGTGCAGATGTATGCGCATTATCATCTAAACCCAGTGAAGCGGGAGATGGTTTTTGGCGAGTTGGGCCAAAGCCAGCACCAATACTTGGTAAGCGTTCCGCTTGCGCTGTTGAACGTAATGCACGTGAAGCCTGAATATTGGCAGCCACCGCTTTAAGGTTTTGGTTGCCAGCAATTGCTTGTTGCTCTAGTTCGTTTAACAGTGGGTCATTAAAAACACGCCACCATTCGCCACGAGATTGTGCATCGGCAGGTTGAGCAATTTTCCAGTTGCTATCTTCAAGTTTAGGGTCTGACTCTTTAAATTTAACAGGAACTATGACCTTTGCAGGTTGATATTCCGGCGCCAATGAGCAGCCTGCAAGGAGCAGGCTTCCCATGAGTGAGGACACTAACCATTTTTGTTTCAATGCTGGCATGAAATGTCCTCCTTAGTGATCATGTGGGTTAGCTAATGGCGCTTCATGAACGGCTGCCGAATGCAGTTTATGTTTGCTGTTGAGTGTACGAATCAGGACATAAAAGGCAGGGGTGAGGAATAAACCAAACAACGTTACTCCGATCATGCCAAAGAACACGGCAATACCCATGGCATGACGCATTTCAGAACCTGCACCTGTTGAGGTAACCAGTGGTACTACACCCATAATAAATGCAATTGACGTCATTAAAATTGGGCGTAAACGCAGACGACTTGCTTCAACTGCGGCATTAAATGCAGTTGCGCCTTGCATTTCAAGTTCCCTTGCAAATTCGACAATCAAAATGGCATTTTTACAGGCCAGCCCGACCAGTACCATCAGACCAATTTGGGTAAAGATGTTGTTATCTCCACCAGTAAGCCAAACACCGGTTAGAGCCGCTAAGATTCCCATTGGCACAATCAGAATTACAGCTAAAGGTAAAGTTAGACTTTCATATTGAGCGGCTAAAACTAAGAACACCAGTAATACACTGATCGGGAAAACCCACAGTCCTGCATTACCAGCCAAGATTTTTTGGTAGGTTAAATCAGTCCATTCAAACTTAATGCCGCGTGGTAAGGTTTGAGCAGCAATGCGTTCAACAGCAGCTTCAGCTTGGCTAGATGAATAGCCCGGTGCAGGGCCGCCGTTAATGTCCGCTGAGGTATAGCCGTTATAACGCACCACCATTTCTGGACCATAAGTTTGAGTCACGTTCACCAATGAAGATAAAGGCACCATTTGTCCGGCACTGTTGCGGGTTTTAAGCTGCAAAATATCTTCAGGGTTAGCACGAAAAGGAGCATCGGCTTGCGCTCGAACCTGATAAACACGACCAAAGCGGTTAAAGTCGTTAACGTACTGAGAACCTAAATAAATCTGCATGGTGTTGAACACATCGGTTACAGCCACACCTTGCTGCTTGGCTTTTACACGGTCCAGATCTACGTTCAGTTGAGGTACATTAATTTGATAACTTGAGAACATTGGACCAAGTTCAGGGGCTGATTGTGCCGCTTTCATAAAGTTTTGTGCAGCATCATTCAGTGCCGAATAGCCTAAGGCACCTCGGTCTTCAAGTTGGAGTTTAAAGCCGCCCATCGTACCTAAGCCCATCACTGGTGGTGGTGGGAAAACTGCAATATAAGCATCTTGAATTGCTGAGTATTTCTGGTTGAGAGCACCTGCAATTGCATTTGCAGATAAGTCTTTGGCCTTACGCTCATCGAATGGTTTTAACGTCACAAAGACAATACCGGCGCTTGAGCTGTTGGTAAAACCGTTAATGGAGAGGCCAGGGAAGGCAACAGCACTTTCTACCCCGGGTTGTTTGAGTGCGGTATCACTCATTTTACGAATGACTGCTTCAGTACGATCTAATGAAGCGCCGTTTGGTAATTGAGCAAAGCTAATTAAATATTGTTTGTCTTGGGCAGGAACGAAGCCACCCGGAACAATATAAGAAATACCAACGGTTAAGCCGAGAAGTGCTGCATAGACACCCATTGCCGATGCTTTATGAGATATGACACGACTTACGCCTTTACCATAGTTGTCTGACGCACGTGTAAATACGCGGTTAAACAGCGCAAAGAAACGTCCAAATATGCGGTTCATAATGCGTGTTAATGCATCAGGTTTAGCGTCATGTCCTTTCAGTAACATGGCAGCTAAAGCAGGAGAGAGAGTAAGAGAGTTAAATGCCGAAATGACAGTTGAAATGGCGATCGTCATGGCAAATTGTTTATAAAATTGCCCTGTTAAACCCGTCATAAAGGCTAGCGGTACGAATACTGCAACGAGGGTTAAGGCAATGGCAATAATTGGACCACTCACTTCTCGCATGGCGCGATAAGTTGCATCTCTTGGGCTTAAACCTGCTTCAATATTCCTCTCGACATTTTCGACGACGACAATCGCGTCATCGACTACAATGCCGATGGCAAGTACCATCCCGAATAGCGATAGCGCATTGATGGAATACCCAAAGGCAAGCATAAGTGCAAATGTACCAATAATAGAAACTGGTACCGCAAGCAATGGAATAATCGACGCGCGCCATGTTTGTAAGAATAAAATAACAACCACAACAACCAGTGCAATTGCTTCAAGCAAGGTATGAACGACTGCTTTAATACTAGAGCGTACGAATTGAGTTGGGTCGTAAACAATGTCGTATTTAATTGAAGATGGGAAATCTTTTGAAAGCTCCTTCATCGTGCTACGCACTTGATCGGAAACTTGCAAAGCATTGGCACCCGGAGCTTGGAAAATTGGAATAGCAACTGCTTGTTTATTATCAAGCAATGAACGCAAGCCATATTGTGAGGCTGCAAGTTCAACACGGGCAACATCACCCAATCGGGTAACCGCGCCATCGGGTGCAGTTTTTAAAATAATGTCTGCAAATTCTTGCTCAGTCGTTAAGCGACCTTGAGCATTCACTGAAAGTTGTACAGGTGAATTAGTTGGTGACGCACCAATTGTACCTGCCGCAACCTGAATATTTTGTTCACGGATTGCATTCACAATTTCAGTTGCTGTGAGATTACGTTGCGCTACTTTTTGTGGGTCGAGCCACACACGCATAGCGTAGTCACCAGAACCAAATAAACCGACTTCACCTACACCTTGTAAGCGTGCCAAACGATCTTTTACGTTCAGTACAGCGTAGTTACGTAAGTAAGTCATGTCGTAGCGGTTATCTGGTGAAGTCAGATGTACAACCATGGTTAAAGTGGGAGAGCTTTTTAACGTGGTGACACCTAAACGCTGTACATCTTCTGGTAAACGAGGCATTGCCTGAGACACACGGTTTTGAACCAACTGTTGAGCTTTATCTGGGTCAATACCGAGTTTGAAGTTCACGGTAATGGTTAAGTTACCGTCGCTGTTTGCTTGAGATTGCATATACAGCATGTCTTCTACGCCATTAATCGATTCTTCAAGCGGAGAGGCAACAGTTTCGGCAATTACTTTCGGGTTTGCACCCGGATATTGAGCACGTACCACCACAGATGGCGGTACAACTTCTGGATATTCGGAAATCGGTAACTGGAATACCGAAAGTAGACCAGCAAGTAAAATTAATACTGATAGCACACCAGCAAAGATCGGCCGATCAATAAAAAATTTGGAAATATTCATATGCGATTAACCTTTTGCCGGAGTTGATGTTTTTTCTGTTGGCTGAGGTTGAGGCGTGTTAGTACTTGCAGTGATTTGTGCATTCGGCATAGGGACGAGGTGTGGCGTAACAGGGTCACCCGGACGAATGCGCTGTAAGCCATTTACCACAATACGGTCGCCCGCTTGTAATCCGCTATTCACGATTTGCAAGCCATCTTGTTGTGCCCCAATTTTTATTTCGCGGTAAGCAGTCTGATTTTTAGCATCGACAACAACAACAAAGCGTTTATCTTGATCGACTCCAATGGCTGTTGGGCTAATGAGAATGGCTGAACGTGGTTGGCCACCACCCAGACGGATCCGAGCATATAAACCCGGTAATAAAACCCCATTTGGATTATCGAAAGTCGCACGAACACGAATCGTACCGGAGGTTGTGTCTAGGTTATTGTCGATTGAGTTGATAGTCCCTTCACGCGAGAAACCACTTTCATTGGCAAGTCCCATATAGACAGGAACTTGTGCAGAATTACGTTGGTTACTGATGTATTTGAGATAAGTTTGTTCATCAACATCAAAAGATGCATAGAGACGGGATACTGACACTAAACTCGTTAAAACTTGTGCTCCGTTACCCGCAGAAACCACATTACCCACGGTCACTTCAGCACGAGAAATTCTGCCGTTAACTGGTGCAGTAATACGGGTATATTCCAGATTTAAGCGTGCAGATTGAACGGCTGCTCTGGCTGCCTGTAGGTTGGCACTAGCTGAGCGTGCATTATTTTCTGCCAGATCAAGTTCTTGGCGTGATACAGCATTACTTTGAATTAGACGTTGAATACGGGAAAGATTGCTTGTTGTATAGGTGACTTGTGCTTCAGCTGAAGCGAGTTGAGCTTTGGCACGATTAAGTTCAGCTTCAAATGGGCGAGGGTCAATCGTAAAAAGCAAATCACCTTTTTGAATTAGACTGCCATCTTTAAAATGAACGGCAATGAGTTTGCCGGAAACCTGAGGCCGGATATCGACTTGATCAATCGCTTCTAGGCGACCGGAATATTCTTGCCAATCGGTAATGGTTTTACTAACAACAGGTGATACATCAACAGTGGCAGTTTGTTGGGCTGCGGCTGGTGCAGCTTTTGCATCGGCATTTTCATGTAAAAATATAAAACTACCGCCTGTTGCTAAGAGAGCAACAAGAACGGCAGACAGTGCGAACTGTTTGCGTGATAATGACATGGGGTGCTCCTACGAATTTGGATACCTGTTTTCAGACTTTTAGTTATGGTCCGTATGGGAGAAACAGGGTTTGGGGGATGGACGGAGCATAAAAGTTTGTCAATCACGAATAAATATATTAAATTCGATAACACTATTCGTATTTTTATAACAATTGATGTGTTTGAATTAAAAAATGCATTGATAGGAGTGTGCGTGTGGATCTATTTCATGCCATGAAAGTATTTAACAAAGTTGTCGAAACAAATAGTTTCAGTTTAGCGGCTGACAGTTTAGGCCTACCGCGTGCTTCTGTGACCACAACCATTCAGGGTTTAGAGAAACATTTACAAGTTCGCTTATTGAACCGAACCACTCGTAAACTCAGTTTGACACCCGATGGTGCGGTTTATTATGAACGTACTTCGCGAATTCTAGCCGATGTTGAAGATGTCGAATCGAATTTTCATGACTCGGAACGTGGACCACGAGGCCGACTACGTATTGATGTTAAAGCCTCGATTGGGCGGCTGATCCTGATTCCGATGCTTTGTGACTTTCATGCCAAGTATCCCGATATTGATTTGGTGATTGGAATGAGTGATCGTCCAGTGGATTTGGTACAAGATGCGGTGGACTGTGTCATTCGTATTGGTCAGCTGAAAGATTCAAGTTTGGTTGCACGTCGTATCGGAACAATTCAGTGTGTGACGGTTGCTGCACCCCGTTATTTGGCTGAACATGGTGAACCCCAAACCATTGAAGATCTACAAAAACATCAGGTCGTGCATTACTTTAATAGTCGTACCGGACGTAATATTGACTGGGATTTTATGGTTGATGGTGAGATTCATAGCGTTGGCGTGAAAGGGCGTGTTTCTGTCAACGATGGTGATTCTTATGTGGGGCTTGCAGTTCAAGGTTTCGGTTTAATTCAGTGTCCGCGTTTCATGGTTGTCGACCATCTGGAGTCGGGAGCCTTGAAAGAGGTTCTTACAGAGTGGCGGCCAGCACCAATGCCAATTTCTGTTGTTTATTTACAAAATCGGCATTTATCACCCAAAGTTCGTGTGTTTGTAGATTGGGTGGCTGAATTATTTGCGGGTTGCCATCTATTAAGTGGTTGCTCAATGTCATGGGATCAGAAATGTGAATTTGCTAGTGCCAAGGAACATAACCATGAATATACCATTCGGACATTGGTTGAAAATGAAAATATGGCAGAAGCCTATGCACTCAAAAATTAGCTTCATATTTTGAGTGATTTTTCAACAATTAATCACTTAATACAATCCACTGTTTAGTCATCTTCATAAATCCTTAATTTATGGTATAGAAATTGCAATTATTTCGGCAGAAGAGTAAGTTAGAAATACTCAAATTTTTATCACCTTATTTGGATTTTTAAGGAGAAGCTTCAAGATGGCAAGCTTTATGAAAAAAATGTTCGTTTCAACAACCTTAGTTTTGGCTGCTGTTGCGACGAATGTTCAAGCAAAGGATTGGAAGGTGATTCGTTTTGGTACTGAGTCCTCGTATGCGCCGTTTGAATATAAAACACCGGATGGCAAGTTAACTGGTTTTGACGTTGATTTGGGTAATGCCGTTTGTGCAAAACTCAAAGCGAAATGTGTTTGGGTTGAAAACTCTTTTGATGGGATGATTCCAGCACTTAAAGCGAAAAAATTTGATGGTATTCTTTCATCAATGACGGTCACTGATGAACGCGCAAAACAAATTTTGTTTAGTAACAAAATCTACAACACGCCAACGCGTATGGTTGCAAAAAAAGGCTCGCCGTTATTGCCTACAGCGGCCTCTTTGAAAGGTAAACGTGTAGGTGTACAACAGGGCACAATTCAAGAAACTTATGCTAAAACCTATTGGGCACCAAAAGGTGTAACCGTTGTACCTTATCCAGTCCAAGATTTGATTTATCAAGACATGATGTCAGGTCGTTTAGATGCAACTTTACAAGATGCAATCATGGTTGATGGTGCTTTCTTAAAACAACCAAAAGGCAAAAACTTTGCATTTGTCGGTGGCAATGTAGTTGATGCAAAAACACTGGGTGTAGGCGCAGCGATTGGTTTACGCAAAGAAGATGCAGATTTAAAAGCGAATATTGATAAAGCACTAGCAGCAATCATTGCGGATGGTACATACAAGAAACTAGAGAAAAAATATTTCTCCTTTAACATTTACTAATGATGTGAAAAATGTCGGCTGAGTGCCGACATTTTTAAATCTATTCTCATCTCATCAATATTAGATATTGTTTTTAAGGAGAAGATGAGTCATGTTTTTATCTGGCTATGGGCCACTCCTTCTCAGCGGGACATGGATGACCCTCCAGCTTGCGCTGTTGTCACTTCTGCTTTCTGTCATTATTGGCTTAATTGGTGCGAGCTCAAAACTCTCCAGTATTAAAGCCTTACGCTATATTGCGACCGCCTATACGACACTCATCCGTAGTGTGCCGGACTTGGTGATTATGCTGCTGTTATTTTATAGCTTGCAGTTGGGTTTAAACCAAATTACTGAATCACTGCAAATGGATCAAATTGATATCAATCCATTTGTGGCTGGTGTGATTACTTTAGCGTTCATTTATGGTGCATATTTTACCGAGACCTTTCGTGGTGCATTTCAATCGGTTCCAACGGGGCAAATTGAAGCAGCAAAGGCCTATGGTATGACCCCTTGGCAGGTTTTTCGCCGTGTATTATTCCCTCAAATGATGCGTTTTGCATTGCCAGGCATTGGTAACAACTGGCAAGTCTTGATTAAGGCAACCGCACTGGTTTCAATTATTGGCCTGACTGACATTGTAAAAATTACACAAGATGCAGGTAGAAGTACCATGCAACTGTTCTTTTTCAGCATCGTGGCTGCTGCGATTTATCTGGCAATTACCACGGTGTCGAACCTGATTTTAATGTGGCTTGAACGTCGTTATTCTGCTGGTGTGAGGAAGGGACAATTATGATTGAAATCCTTCAACAATATTGGCAGGCATACCTTTGGACTGATGGTTTACAAATGACCGGAGTGGCGATGACTGCTTGGTTATTGGTGCTTTCTATTGGTATTGGTTTTGTGCTTGCTGTGCCTTTATCACTTGCACGAGTATCAGAAAATCTTTGGTTGTGTGGCCCAGTTTGGTTGTATACCTATGTTTTTCGTGGCACACCACTGTACATCCAATTGCTGATTATTTACTCAGGCATTTACAGCTTTGATTACATCCATGAACAGCAGACTCTCGATGCATTTTTTCGAGAGGGTGTAAATTGCACCATTTTGGCATTCGCGCTCAATACTGGTGCATATACCACTGAAATCTTTGCTGGAGCGATCCGTTCTATTCCACATGGTGAGATTGAAGCTGCACAAGCTTTCGGTATGTCCAAATGGAAACTCTATACCCGCATTATCATTCCATCGATGTTGCGCCGTGCTTTACCATTTTATGGCAATGAAGTCATTTTAATGTTGCATGCGACAACCATTGCATTTACAGCAACTGTTCCTGACATTTTAAAAATTGCGCGTGATGTGAATGCGGCAACCTATGACACCTTCAATGCTTTTGGAATTGCCGCAGTGTTGTATGCGATGCTGGCATTTATTTTGATTTGGCTATTTCGTAAGTTGGAAAAACGTTGGTTGGCATTTTTAAAGCCATCGAATCATTAGGAGACATAAATAATGGAACAAGTTGCAAAACTAGTGATTCGTGATTTACATAAGACATTTGGCGATCATGAAGTACTTAAAGGGATATCACTTGATGCAAATGCTGGCGATGTAATTAGTATCATCGGTTCATCTGGTTCAGGTAAAAGTACCTTGCTACGTTGTATTAACTTTTTAGAACAACCAAGCAATGGCACTATTAAACTTAATGGTGAAAAACTACGCACAGTCTTTGATAAAAAAGGCAATTTAAAAGTGGTTGATCCAAAGCAACTACAAAAAATGCGTACCCAGCTCATGATGGTGTTTCAGCATTTTAATTTATGGTCACACATGACGGTGCTAGAAAATGTTATTGAAGGACCAATTCATGTACTTGGGGTAAAACGTGCTGAGGCAGAAGAGCGTGCACGGAAATATCTACGCAAAGTTGGTTTGCCTGAAAGCGTTGAAAGTAAATATCCTGCATTTTTATCTGGTGGTCAGCAGCAACGTGTAGCGATTGCTCGTGCTTTGGCTATGGAACCTGAAGTCATGTTGTTTGATGAACCAACCAGTGCGCTTGATCCAGAGTTGGTGGGTGAAGTACTCAAAGTAATGCAGGGTTTGGCTGAAGAAGGACGTACCATGATTGTGGTGACACATGAAATGGGCTTTGCGCGTCATGTATCTAATCAAGTGATTTTTTTACATCAAGGGAAGATTGAAGAACAGGGTCATCCTGATGAAGTACTCAATAACCCGAAAAGTGAGCGTTTAAAGCAGTTTTTAACTGGCAGTTTAAAATAAGCTTTTTATACCGAGTATGGTGAAGTCTTTATAAAGCACTTTCATCATACTCGGTTGCTTTTTAATTATATTTTAAAGATGGGTATTTTTAGAAAACACATTAATAATGATAATGCCTGCGATCATTAAAGTGAGACCAATGCAGGCCGCTAAGTCTAAATGCTGTTTGTAAAATATCCAGCCAATTGCAGAAATTAAAATAATGCCCGCGCCAGACCAAATGGCATATGCAATTCCGATCGGAATTGTTTTTAGCGTCAGAGACAATAAATAAAAGGCAATTGCATAACCCACAACAGTAATAATCGAAGGAATTGGAACAGTAAAACCTTGAGATGCTTTTAAAGCTGAAGTTGCAATGACTTCACAAGCAATCGCAATTGCTAAATAAAGATAAGACATGGGGAGCTGCGCCAGAATGAGTTTTAATCAATCTATATGAAATGTTGAAATGGTTTGACCAGTTTTAACGATTGTGCAATTTTTTTGGTACACAAATACAAGTAAATTAAACTGAACTGATCATTTGATTTTATCACTTGCAAAACGGTATAAACCATTAATTATATTAAAAACTAATCGCAATGATTAAAGTGCTATGTTTTACCTACATCATAAGCTAGGGTTGATGCTGTCATATCTCTTTTCGCATGCTGTAAATTACGAATGAGTAGCGATTTTGCCCATATTGTTTTGAGATGAAAGCATATTTTTTGCTAACTCTCCTAAGCGCATCAAAGCATTTAACATTTTGGGGTTCAACTCAAAACACGCCGCAATACGTAAGCAATGACTAAAACGTTTATCAGCCGAACATAAAATTCCCGGCATACATAAGATTTTTTCATCCATTGCCTGATGAAAGAGTTCTAGCGTATCAATAGATTCTGGTAGCTCTAACCATAAAATAAATCCAGCTTGTGGGCGACTGACTCGAGTACCGACTGGGAAATAGCGACAAATATAAGACTTAATGGTGTCAATTTGTTGTTGATAGCGTTTTTTGAGCTGCCGTAAATGCAGGTCATAACCACCATTTTCCAAGAAAAGTCCTAAGGTTTCAGTGAGCAAAGCAGGCTCGGCCACTGTTGTTGTAAATTTCAGTTGCTGCACAATATTACGAAAGCGCCCAGCTTCTAACCAACCAATTCGATAGTCGGGTGCTACAGTCTTGGTGTAGCTACTACATACCAACACCCATCCATTTTGATCAAATGCCTTAATGTTGGGTAAAAGAGGTTCGGCAAGTTGCAATTCGGCATACATTGCATCTTCAATGACGGGAACCTGAAACTGATTAGCTAGCTCTGCCAAGCGACGGCGGCTGCTTTCAGGCATGCTGAAACCGAGGGGATTGTGTCCTGTTGGAATCGTTAATATGGCTTGTACGCTTTGAGATTTTAAGAGCTCTTCAAGTGTATCTAGACACATGCCTGTATGCGGCGAAGTGGGAACTTCTATAATTTTTCGGCCTAAATTATGAAGGAGCGGGTACAAGTTATGAAAAGTAGGGATCTCAAGGGCAATGCTATCACCCGCTTGAGTTGTTGCCATAATCGCAAGACTTAAAGCCTCCATGGTGCCATGAGTCAGCACAATGTCATCTGCTGAAAGAAACATACCGAGCTGTAAGCTTCGTCTAGCAATTTGTGTGCGTAGTCGTGTTGACCCAGGTGGTAAGGTATAGCTTTTAAAAATATCTGGTTGTGTCCGTAAAACTTGAGCAGTTAAGCGTTTTAAACGTTCAATCGGGTAGAAATTTTCTCCTGAGGGGCAAGCTAGGGCCAAATTAATATAGGTTGGGTCCATTTGCTTTTTAACGATTTGTGCGAGGAAGCAGCTAATACCTGAAAGTGGCACTTTTTCTTCACTGACATAACGTTCTTCGAGTTCTAGCAAGTTTGAAGGTGCATGACAAACATAGTAACCAGATTGAGGACGAACAGAAATCAAACCTTGATCTTCAAGCTGACGATAAGCTTCTTTTATGGTGTTAATGCTGACCTGATAATGGTTTGCACAGTCTCGTATTGAAGGTAGACGCGAACCAATAGGCTGCCTTCCATTATGGATTTGATGGATTAAGTCATCACTCACTTTTTTATATTTGTACATATCAATTCATTAAAAAGCCAAAGCAATGGGTACACTTTATAGTGATCTGTTATTTATCTCAAATATTGTGATTACTTTAGGTTAGTCCATTTAATCGAGATCTGAACTCAAAAAGTGTGTCTATTATTTTTCATATTAACTGATACTGTAACCATTAAAGATATCTCAGTAAGATCAAAAGCATGGTGAGGATTTAAAACCATAATTTTTTAATATCAAAATGAGTAGGAGTGGTCTATGTCCGTTGTAGCATTTAAACAAGTTGATGTTTTTACTTCACAAGCATTTAAGGGAAATCCTGTCGCGGTGATTATGGATGCCAGTACCTTAACATCTGAGCAAATGCAGGCGATTGCCAATTGGACCAATCTCTCTGAAACTACATTTGTACTGCCTGCCACAGATTCGCAGGCCGATTATCAGGTTCGAATTTTTACTCCGCAAAATGAATTACCATTTGCAGGCCATCCTACAATCGGCACAGCCCATGCTTTACTTGAAGCTGGTCTAATTACTGCTAAAGAAGGAAAATTGGTACAGCAATGTCGTGCAGGTTTAGTTGCTCTTACGGTAAGTGAATTGAATCATATTTCCTTTGAACTACCACAACCTAAAATTACGCCATTAGATACTAAACAGACTCAAAAATTGGCAGAGATTTTAAAATGTCAGATTGACACTCAATGGAATGCTGCATTGGTTGATGTTGGAGCGCGTTGGGTTGTATTACAAGCTGTCAATGCCGAAGCTGTTTTAGCGACTCAACCAGATTTCGCTGCTTTAAAACAACATGATTTAGAAATGAAAGTTGGTGGAGCGACGGTTTATGGTTTTTATGAAAATAATGATGAGCAAAAACATATAGAAGTTCGCTCATTTGCTCCTTCAATTGGAATAAATGAAGATCCAGTTTGTGGTAGTGGTAATGGTAGCGTAGCATCTTTTATTCGTTACCATGGTATTTTGCCTGCACAAAATGATCAGGTACTTTCTTCACAAGGTCGCGTTTTAGGACGTGACGGACAGCTTCAACTAAATTTATATCAAGATAAAATTTTAGTGGGTGGAAGCGCTGTTACCTGTATCGATGGCACGATTAACTTATAAAACAAATATAAAAAAACCGAGGACTTGGCCTCGGTTTTTTTAATTAGAAAAACTTATTTTTCTACGAACGCACGTTCAATTACGTAGTCGCCCATTACGCCCATACGAGGTGATTCAACTAAACCGTGTTGGTCAAGTAACGCAGCAACATCTTTCAAGAAAGCAGGACTACCGCAAAGCATTGCGCGGTCAGTTTCACGGTTAAATCGTGGTAAACCAACTTTTTCAAATAAAGCACCAGTTTCAATTGCAGTGGTAACACGGCCTTGAGTGTGAAAAGGTTCACGAGTTACAGTAGGGTAGTAAACAAGCTTGTCTTTAATGCCTAACTCTTCAAAGAATTCATGGTTTGGAAGTTCATTCAAGATAAGGTCTTGATAAGCTAATTCAGAAATATAACGTGTACCATGAACAACAATGACTTTTTCAAAGCGTTCGTAAGTTTCTGGGTCACGAATAATTGACAAGAATGGAGCAAGACCAGTACCAGACGATAAAAGGTACAAGTTTTTACCCGGTAAAAGGTCATCATGAACCAAAGTACCTGTTGGTTTTTTAGAAATCAGAATCTCATCGCCAACTTGTACTTTTTGCAAAATCGAAGTTAAAGGACCATCTTGTACTTTAATTGAGAAGAATTCTAACTCTTCTTCGTAGTTTGCACTTGCAATCGAATACGCACGCATTAACGGTTTGCCATTCACTTCAAGTCCGATCATTACGAACTGACCATTTTTAAAACGTAAGCTAGTGTCGCGTGTAGTTTTAAAACTGAAAAGGGTGTCATTCCAGTGGTGAACATGAGTAATGCGTTCGACGTTAAAAGCAGCCATTAAAGGTCTCGATCACGATTAAAAGAAAACAGATTGCTATTCTAATCTAAATTCATTCCCGATAAACTGAATATATTTAATTGTGTTTATAAGAAAAAGTGATGATCAATTCTGTCACCTTCCCGATAATCGGCCATATGTGCTCTCCATATCGAGAAAAATTCGGTATTCCACGCCAGCCTAATTTGGTCAATATCGAGTCATATATCGACATGGTAGAACCTTATAACGACTTGTTGGCTTTTGAAGGAATTGAACAATTTAGTCATCTCTGGCTAGTTTGGCAGTTTCATGACAATAAAAATCAGGGGAGTGCAGATAAATTCCGTCCGCAAGTTCGTCCTCCACGTTTAGGAGGTAATGAAAAAATTGGCGTATTTGCTACACGTAGCATGTATCGACCATCTCCAATCGGACTGTCAGTTGTAAAGCTGAATAAAGTGGAAAAAGTTGGAAAGTCAGTCCGAGTGTACGTCACTGGCAGCGATTTATTAGATGGAACTCCAATTCTAGATATCAAACCCTATATTCAATATTCTGATGCGATTGCTGAAGCACAAAGTGGTTATGCACATGCAGAACCAGAGCGTAAATCGGTCATTTGGTCTGAACCTGCTCTAAATGCTCAAAAATATTTTTTAGAAAACAAAGAAATGAATGATCAATATCTTGATGAGCTTGAGCAGGTATTGGCTTTAGACCCTCGGCCTGCCTATCAAGAAGATCCAGACAGAATTTATAAAATGAAATTTTCAAGTTTCGATATTCATTTTAAAGTCGGTCAGCTTGAAGTTACTGTAGTGGATATGGTGAAAGCTTCTGCTGTGCAATAAATTCTATTTTAGAACCAATGGATGTTGAGCCAAAGTAAAGTAATAAAAATAGCCATATGAATGAGCTGGGCGGGAACGAAAGCAAGTGCATAGGGCAGCCCGCCCGAAATTGCAGAGTTTATACTTTTGGCTATGGCATGCACTGCAAAGCCTCCCATAAAAGCAATTAATAAAGGGGACATATGAGCACTATCAGGTTCACCTTGTACAATTACCGCGATAATAGCCGCATGTATTTCAAATAAAGATGCGAGTAGGGTTCCCGCAATTAATCCGGCATCCCCTAAATATAAATTTAAGCCATAGACCCCCGACTGAATGATAGCGAGTGTTGCAGCAATAATAATGGCTTCTTTAAGACTAAACATTCTTGAATCTAATTCTGGAGTCGAAGTGCTAGGTTCGGCTTTTCGTAATAAAATGAAGGCCCAGACAGCTAAAACAACTAATGCAATAAGTGTAGGAAATATAATTAGCTTAAACCAAGCAAAGCTAATACCGATCACAATAATTAAAGTTTGAATAAGCGTTGAAACGCAAGACATCAGGGCTGCACCCGCGTTTGTTGTTGCATTTGCTCGACCAGAGCGTACTTCTAAACCTAAAGTGGCAATTGCCACTGTACTAGAAACAAAGCCTGAAGCCAAAGACGAAAGTAATAGCGCATTTTTAGAAGATAATAATCGTTTAGCAATATGAGCTAGTGCCTGTACAAATAAAATTAAAGTGAGCAATTTTAAAATAACATGAGGATTTAAAACTGGTCCCCAAAACGGCTTATTCGGGACTAAAGGTAAAGCAATTAAAAGTAGGGCGAGTAGAAAAATTCCATCGCGCAATTCTGCTTCGGTAATCCACTGACTGGCGATACCATGCATAGACTGCTTAGCTATTAAGATAGCGGTCATGATGACTGCTAAACTTGCTGCCAATGAAATATTCCAAATACAGAGTGCTCCAATGAAATAAGTCATGATAAATGCAAGTTCGGTAGTAACGCCGGGATCATTTGGCTGGTTTTTGAGGGAAACGATGCTGATTGCACCGATGATTAAAGCTCCAACAATCCCAATTGAAATGCCGAATAAAAAACAGATCGCGCCTAATAAAGCACTAATTGCAAAAGATCTGAAACCAGCGAAAGTTTTATATTCGTGTTTGAGTTTACTGCGCTCTCGTTCTAAACCAATTAATAAGCCACAGCCAAGGGCAGCAGCAATTATAGTAATGAATTCCTCAAAGGATGCAGTTTGTAATGACATTGTCATTGGAAGTTCCATATTACTTCCTCTTATGCTTATCGTTATATGTGGATTTTAATCATTTTAAAATCATGTGTTCGTTTCCAGTTTATGCTTTTTATTATAGTCAGCATAGTATCTTTTTTAGGCATAGCAACATACAAAATATTTTTATAAACATGACCTATGACGCAAAAAAATATCAAGTTGAGAATTGGTTTAATTATTTGAAGTTGAAGGATATTTAAATAATGGATTTAACGATTTTGGGGTGAGCTAAATCTAAAACATCTCTGCTATATTATGAAAATATATTGGGGATAACGCATGAATGCACATGTAGAAATAGATACCTATTGGTGTCTAGAACAACTATTACAAGAAGGCCGTATCACAGAACGAGATAAATTACTGGTACAGTCAAGCCACCGCCAAAAAGATCAGTTGAAATGGCACCCATTACAGTGGATTGCACATTTTAATTTAAAAGATCAGCAGCACACACAGGCCCATTTAAGTTTAAACCGTTTGTGTTTATGGTTTGCAGATCGAGTTCAACTTCCTTTATTTGTGATTGATCCTTTAAAGGCGGATGTGAGTGCTTTAACTCAGGTAATGTCGCAAGAATTTGCCATTCGTAATCATATTTTAGCTGTTGAAATTCATGCCGATCGAATTGTGATTGGAACAGACCAGCCATTTCAAACAGATTGGCTCAATAATCTTGAACGAAGTCTAGCTCCTAAAAAAATTGAGCGGGTATTATTAAACCCTGAACAATTACAGCGTTATTTACGCGAATATTATCAGGTCAGTCGAGCGGTAAACTCAGCTCAAAAAGATGCAGCTCATGACCGTGAAAATAAAAATGTTGAGGCTCTTTTACAACTTGGGGATAGTCAAAACCCAGATGCCAATGATCAGCATATTGTGAAATTAGTCGACTGGATTTTACAGTTTGCGTTTGAGCAGAGTGCCAGTGACATTCATATGGAACCGCGTAAGGACAATGGCAAAGTCAGGTTCCGTATCGATGGTGTTTTGCACACCATTTACAACATGCCTTCAAATACGCTAACCGCAGTGATTGCTCGTATTAAAATTTTAGGACGTTTAAATGTCGCCGAAAAGCGCAAACCGCAAGATGGTCGATTAAAAACTCGGACGCCAAAGTGGCAAGAAACAGAGCTACGTTTATCAACCTTGCCAACAGCCTTTGGTGAAAAACTGGTTATGCGTATTTTCGATCCCGATGTGCTGGTACGTTCTTTTCATCAACTGGGTTTTGAAGAGAGTTTATTACAACAGTGGCAACAATTAACAAAAAATAGTCATGGCATTATTTTAGTCACTGGTCCTACAGGTTCAGGTAAAACGACAACGCTATATTCTTCGTTAAAGCAGCTCGCAACTGATCAGGTCAATGTCTGTACTATTGAAGATCCAATTGAAATGTTAGAGCCTAGTTTTAACCAGATGCAGGTCAACAATGCAATTGAATTAGGCTTTGCAGATGGTGTACGGGCACTCATGCGTCAAGACCCCGATATTATTATGATTGGGGAAATTCGTGATCAAGATACAGCCAATATGGCAATTCAAGCAGCATTAACAGGGCATTTGGTGTTGTCGACTTTACATACTAATGATGCGCCGTCTAGTCTGACCCGTTTACACGATTTGGGCGTGCAGCCATTTTTAACAGCAGCCACAATTCTAGGCGTGCTCGCGCAGCGTTTAGTACGCCAGCTTTGCCCACACTGTAAACAGCAAACTCATATTAATGAGGACGAGTGGCAGCACCTAACATTCGACTACATTATGGAAATGCCAGAAAAAGTTTATCAGGCAGTAGGGTGTGAACAATGTCGTCATACAGGTTATAAGGGACGAGTCGGTATTTATGAATTTATGCCAGTCAGTCTTGAGCTTAAGCATCTTATTAGTAGCCATATGACTTTAAATGATTTAAGGACACAAACTAAAAAAGAAGGTATAGAACCCTTAAGAATTGCGGGTGCTCGTAAAGTCATTGATGGTCTTACGACATTAGAAGAGGTTTTACGGGTTGTGCCATTAAATTAAGTTTTTCTTAAGATTCACCTCATTTATGCCTGATGTAATTGCTTTATCCCAAGAGGAAACCATAAACAGAGGGTAATTATATGAATATGCTTAAAGTGATGTTGTTGACTGCTGGTATGACTGCTGCTGGCGTAGTTGTAGCGAATACACCAGTGAATCAGGCCGCAATTGCTCCGGCAACTGTCACCACAGTAAAACAGGCATTAACGTCTAAAGATAGTACACCGATAAAATTACATGGTCAGGTTGTAAAGTCTTTAGGTGATGAAAAATATCAATTTCGTGACAAGACAGGTAGCATTACGGTTGATGTAGATGATGAACTTTGGCAAGGTCGTCCTATTTCACCAAATACAAATGTAACTTTAATTGGTGAAGTAGATATCGACTATAAGCCTTTAAAACGTGTAGAAATTGATGTAGATCAAGTTCAGTTTTAATTAATAATCATAGATGTATTGCCTTTAGCCGCATTTTAATAATGCGGCTTTGCTTTTTCTAAAAAGGCTTGGCAAGATCAAATCAGGATATAACAGGAAAAACAGATGAGAATTTTGCTTGCAGAAGATGATCGCTCTCAAGCTGAAAGTATTCAATCGTGGCTAGAGTTAGACGGTTATCAGGTAGATTGGGTCGAAAGAGGTGATTATGCGCTTACAGCAATCGAGCAGCATGACTATGATTGTATTTTGCTTGATCGGGGGCTGCCTCAACTGGCTGGTGAAAAAGTTTTAACAACGATCCGCCATAAACAAAAAAATGTTCCTGTTATTTTTATTACGGCGCGTGACAGTATTCATGACAGGGTGGAAGGACTAGATTTAGGCGCAAATGATTATTTGGTTAAGCCTTTTAGCTTAGAAGAGTTATCTGCTCGAATCCGTGCTCAATTACGTAAGCAAACGTTGAGTCAGCAATCAGTATTAACGTGGGGAAATCTGCAACTCGATACACAAGCAAAAGTTGTATCATGTGCTGGAAAGTCCATTGAGTTAACAGCTAAAGAGTTCCAAATTTTACGTAAGCTTATGGTTCATCCTGAGCATATTATTACCCGTGATCAATTAGAAGAAGCGCTCTATGCATGGGGTGAAGAAATTGAAAGTAACGCGATAGAAGTATTTATTTATCAGCTCCGAAAAAAAATCGGAAGTAGCAGCATTAAAACCATACGGGGGTTAGGCTACCGTATGGGAGATTTAAAATGAAATCTAATCGCTCATCCTTGCAGTCGCAACTGGTTAAAACCACGATGTGGAGTAGTGTCGTGGTGGGCTTGCTGGCTTTAAGCTTACTCACCATATTTTCTGTTTATCACAACATGTCAGTGCAAGACGAAATCATGGATGAAATTTCAGATACTTTGCTGGTTTCTGATCTTTCTCAACACTCTATGAAACAGTTTGATGAGCTCAGTGACGAATTTGATATTCAGTATGAATTATTAAGTTCTGGGCAGTTACTTACTCACTCTCATAGCTATCAGCACGAGCTTTTTGAACAAGGTAATTTATCAGAAGGTTTTTCATATTTTTGGTTTGATGGTCAATTATGGCGTAGTCTGGCTGCACAACAAGACGACTCTCAACTACAAGTTGAAGTTTTTCAGCCAATGAGTACACGTATTGAAGAAGTACTTAAAGCCCTTGCTGGATATAGTGGCCTTATGGTGTTGTTCTGGCTGCTACAATGGGTCATTGTAAGTTGGCGTACGGAGCAACAATTGGCTGCGTTAAATTTACTCTCTAAACGTATTGCCCAAAAAACAGCATCAAATTTAGAACCAATTCAAGACCCAGATGTTATTACAGAAATTCAACCTGTGATTGATGCGCTAAACCAATTACTTGCAAGGTTGCAAAGGGCTCTCGTTGCTGAACAGCGTTTTACCGCAGATGCCTCTCATGAGTTACGATCTCCATTATCTGCTATACAAATGCGTCTTCAGGTTTTACAGCGTAAATATCAACATGTTCCGGAACTTCATCAGGACTTTGAGCGTACACAAGAAGACGTTTCTAGAAGCACAAAAATACTTGAAAACTTACTCCTTCTGGCTCGCTTAGAACCCAATGAAGCAGAGCAGCCACAACTTCCCAAGACGATTATCGATTTAAATTATTTATTGGCTAGAGTCATTGAAAATGTAACTTTAGATGCGCAAGCTAAACAAATGTTGATAGAAACAAATACCTTGTCGACAGAAACTAAAACCTTTGCGAATGAAGAATTACTATTTATTGCTTTTAGAAATTTATTTGATAACGCCATTCGTTATAGCCCGACTTTAGGCTCTATTCATGTGGAGATTAGTCAGCATGAACAGCAAATTAAGGTGTCTATAGAAGATACAGGCAATGGTGTAGATGATGAAGTGCTATTACGTTTAGGGCAGCGTTTTTTTCGAGTCTTAGGTACTCAGCAGCAAGGTTCGGGGTTAGGAATTTCAATTACCCGAAAAATTATTGAATTGCATAATGGCACATTACGTTTTATGCATGCTGAACAAGGTGGTCTAAGAGCAGAGATTATTCTTCCGTCATAAAAAATAGCATGGTTACCCATGCTATCCATTTTTTGTTTTCCCACGAATATTATTGAAACGCGAGTGTATTTTTTATTTAGTTAAAATTAGACGGTTGTTGCGAGTGAGGCGTAAACGATATTCCTCGCCAGCATGCATAATGCGGATTTCACGGCCTAATGCAAAGAGGTTATTAGAATGTAACATTGGTAAGGCGTGAGCTGTGTCATTGTTACGGGTAAATAAGCTAAAAGGTGCGTTCATTTGTTGTGCTCCGTGGTATGTTCTTGAACGATTTAAATGATAATCATTATCGAATAGATCTGTCAATGAGATTTTTAAAATTTTATAAAATGATAAAATTTGCTTACACTTGAGAAAAGTTTTAGAGAGTAAAAAGATGCCCAAACCAATAGTCGATGTCGCTATAGCAATCTTGATCCATCGTGGAAAAATATTAGTAGGATGGCGCGAAGAGCAGCAGCATCAAGGTGGAAAGCATGAGTTTCCAGGAGGAAAGGTTGAGCAGGGTGAAACACCAGAAGAAGCCTGCCGCCGTGAAATCTATGAAGAAGTGGGTATTGGTTTAAAAGATTGGCATCAGTTTGATTATATTCACCATGAATATGACGACATTATTGTCAATTTACATTTATTTCATAGTTATGTGCCTGATGAACTATTAAATCTTATTCATCAGCCATGGGCGTGGTACACACGGGAACAGTTACTTCATTTAAACTTTCCAAAAGCCAATAAAGACATCATAAAAAGACTCTATTGGCCTCATCTCATCAAAATCAGCAATATGCTTACACCTGTAGAAGGCAGTGATGCTTTATTGTATTGGCGTATAGAAGAAGCTGATGCTGATCAGAGATATTTAGAACAATTAAGTGCTTTAGATGAAAATCAGTTATCAAACTTAATTATTAATACAGATATTTGGCAGCAGTTGAGCCATGAGTTAAAGAAACAGATTAAGACCGTTCATTTAAAACAATCTCAGCTCATGAACTTGCATAAGGGCGATTTAACAGTAGGCTTACGTTATATTGCAGCTTGTCATGATGCGGTTTCTTTAAAGCAGGCTGAGCAGATTGGTTGTGATGCTGTTTTTATTAGTCCTGTAAAACCGACAACCACCCATCCAGAAGCCTTGGCATTAGGTTGGGAGCGTTTTGCTGATCTCGCCCAAAATAGCCAGATTCCGGTTTTTGCATTGGGGGGAGTGCATCCTGATGATTTAGCTACTGCACAACAGCATGGTGCCTATGGCTTAGCAGGTATTCGTAATTTCTAATAAGAAAATAGAAAAGCATTAAAAGCTAGAGGGCTTTTAATGCTTGTTGCGCTTCTTGAACAGTTTTTTGATTATTGCGTTGTTGTCCAGCTTTTAAGATGGTCAACCAAAGTTGCTTTTTCATTGCCTGACTTTGAGCAAAACTTAAACCACGTCGTGCTAGAGACTCGGCATTAGAATATTGCTGTTTATGATTTGCCGTAAGCGCAAGAAATAGATATGTTTCTGCGGCTTGTGGGGCTAAACGCTGTGCTTGAAGCGCATAGCGTTCAGCTTCTGACCATTGCTGGTTTTTGTAAGCCTGTTGGGTTTTTTGCATTAAGACTTTAAATGCAGGTAACTGGCTGCCATCATCATTAAAGTGTTGCGGCTTTTTTTGCTGAGGAACAATAACCTGCAAGTTCTTGCGGTGAATTTCCGGATGATCATAAGGCGTAATTTTTACACCTGATGGAGTTTCTGTGCTCTTTTTCGCTGGTGGAGCAGGTGCTTTGTCTTTGGAGCCAGATTGATCAGGCAAAGTTGTACAGCCGACCATAAGTACAGCACCAATATAAAAAACACCTTTCTTCAACATATCCTACTTTCCTGTTAACGCTTAGTTGTTATAACTACCACTTGAAATCACACGTGAGTTATTTGACAGATCTTGTTCCATCTGGCTTTCACTTTCACGAATATAACTGTCGGTATTATCATCTTGAGAGTCAGGAATTGTGTTATCACTTTGTGGCGTATATGTTGGATCAACTTGATAATAAGGTGCTCCACATGGCGTAGCACGGTGCGGAACCGTATGCGTTAGCATCGGAATATACATAGCGCCATCACAAGCCTGAGCAGATAAATCACCCGTTGCACGGTCAATCCACTGCCACTGTACAGTGTCTGGTTGACGTATATTCACAGGAGTTTGGCGTAACTGTTTCATCACGTTAGTCCATACTGGCAATGCACCAGATGAACCTGTTAATCCTGTTACTTTGTTGTCATCTAAACCTAACCAAACTACAGCAACGTGATTACCCGAATAACCAGCAAACCATGAGTCACGTGTATCGTTAGTCGTACCTGATTTACCAGCCAATTTTAAAGCTGGAGATAAGCTGCTATAGGCTGAACGACCAGTACCCGAAGACATGACCTGTTGTAAACCATAATTCATGATATAGCCAACAGCCGGATCAATCGTTTGTTGAACATTAAGGCCATAACGGTCAAGCAGACGACCATTCGCGTCTACGACAGATCGAATCGCACGAGTTGGATATTTAAAACCGCCTGTAGCGAAGTTCTCATAAATTCCAAGTACTTCCATTGGTGACATATTGACTGCCCCAAGGAAAATAGAAGGGTAGGCAGGAATCGTTGACTCAACACCAAACTTTCTTAAATTATTGCTAAATGTAGATAGACCAAATTCTTGACCCAAGCGTACAGCAGAAAGGTTGTATGAATTTGCTAATGCCTCACTCAGACTTACTACACCATGTCCACCACCGCTATAGTTTTTAGGTGTCCAGCTCTTACCACCATCTACAGGCACACTGATCGGCGCATCTTCAATTTGGCTTGCCCAGTTATAACGTCCAGATTCAATAGCACTTAAATAAATCACAGGTTTCAATAAAGAACCGACTTGACGTTTCGCATCTAAAGCACGGTTAAAACCAGTAAAGTCTTGTGTAGAACCAACCGCTGCAATTAACTCACCGTTTTCAGGATGTGCAATCAGTACAGCACCTTGTAAGTTTTTCAAACGCGCTGGATTACTGTTAGCCAAACGGTCTACTGAAGCTTTAAAAGCATTTTGAACTTGAGTTTGAGTAATTGGATCTAAGGTCGTAAAAATACGTAATCCCTGATTGGTTAAATCACTTTCTTGATACTCTGTACGTAATTGACGACGTACAATATCTAAAAAGTCTGGGAATTTTGCAGGCCCTAAACTTGGTTTACTTAACACATTTAAAGGACGTGCAATTTCATCTTCATATTCAGCTTGAGTTAAATAACCCATCACACGCATGTTATTTAACACGGTATCGCGACGTTTTTTTGCACCTTCAGGGTTTTTCCAAGGGTTATATAAAGAAGGGCCTTGCACTAAACCGACTAAATAAGCTTGTTGTGCAACACTGAGTTCACGTAGCGGCAGGCCGAAATAAAATTGTGAAGCCAAACCATAACCATTAATTGAATAGCTACCATTTTGGCCCAGATTCACTTCATTTAAATAGGCTTCTAAAATTTCATCTTTGCTGTAATGCAGTTCGATGAGTAAAGCCATTAATGCTTCATTGACTTTACGTTTGAGTGTGCGTTCAGGGGTGAGATAGAAGTTTTTAACTAATTGTTGAGTCAGGGTTGAGCCACCTTGACGTTTTCCACCAGTGACATTACTCACCAATGCACGAGCAGTACCACGAATTGAAATACCATGATGATGATAAAAATTGCGGTCTTCTGTAGAAATTAAAGCTTCAATGAGGGGTTTAGGGACATTATTCAGTTTAATGAGTACACGGTCTTCATTGTGTTGAGGATAAATTCCTCCAATGAGTAGCGGTTCCAAGCGTGCAACGCCGGTTGAAGAGGGTTTAGTACTTCTAACTTCAACAACTTGATCATTTGCAAAACTTAATTCTAAGACTTGTTCTGGTTCAACGCTGTCACCGTAGTCAAAACCCCGTGTGTGGATATACATATTGCTGCCTTGAGCAACATAGCTTCCAGACTTGTCATAATTACTTGAAGTTTTGTAACCCAATAACTTTAATTCTTGAGTGAAATTTGCTTGAGAAATAGGCGCGTTGTTATAAATTTCCAAAGGTCGTGCAAACACTTTGGCAGGAATATCCCACCGCTGTCCTTCAAATTTTTCACGGATAATATTATCTAAACGAATCAGATAGATACTAAGAGCAATAAAAGCACCAATGACCAAAATGGAAAAGATTAGTGCAAAGAAACCGATACCACGTTCAAACTTCATAAAAATGAGATAAAACCCTAACAATGCCTGTAATGATGCGATAGCTTGTCATCAATTTGCAATGATAAAACTGTGAATAATTGGAAAAGTTAGATTGAATTTTACAGCATCTTGTAGTTATGTTTTTTTAAATTAATCGGGTTAATGTTATTATAGCCGAGTATCGCAGCGGAGCTTACTCATTCGTGCAAATTTC
Organism: Acinetobacter sp. GW821-FHT09D10; assembly: GCF_059416285.1. Taxonomy (NCBI): domain Bacteria; kingdom Pseudomonadati; phylum Pseudomonadota; class Gammaproteobacteria; order Moraxellales; family Moraxellaceae; genus Acinetobacter; species Acinetobacter sp. GW821-FHT09D10. The sequence goes on along the minus strand of NZ_JBWKOW010000004.1, from coordinate 245,302 downwards.
ACATAAGTCCTTCAGAAACGTCGGGTTAATCGGTCGACCAGATAAATCATCAGTTGTAGAAACACTATGTTTAATTCATGATCATTTATTGAACTTAGGTTTGAACCCCATTTTTGATCAGGAAACAGCCGAATTAGTGCCTTATGATCATGCACAGATAGTAAGCCGTCATTTATTAGGTGAAGTTGCTGATTTAGTTATTGTGGTTGGAGGCGATGGTTCTCTACTCCATGCAGCCAGAGCATTGGTCCGTTACAATACCCCTGTTATTGGCATCAACCGTGGGCGATTAGGTTTTTTAACTGATATCAAACCTTCAGAAGCGATTTTTAAACTTGACCAAGTGCTTCAAGGGCATTTTCAACTTGATCGCCGTTTCTTACTTGAAATGGAAGTACGAACAAATGGCGAAGTTATTTATGATGCAATCGCTTTAAATGATGTTGTTTTGCATTCGGGTAAGTCCGTCCATATGATTGACTTTGAACTCAACATTGATGGTCAATATGTTTATCGTCAGCATAGCGATGGTTTAATTGTTTCTACTCCAACAGGATCAACTGCCTATGCTTTGTCAGGCGGTGGACCAATTTTACATCCAAGTATGGATGCGATTGCATTAGTTCCAATGCATCCCCATACATTGTCATCACGTCCCATCGTAGTCGGCGGGCAAAGCGAAATTAAAATCGTTATTCGCGAAAATCGGGTATTACCGATGGTGAGTGCAGATGGGCAACATAGTATATCGCTCAATGTCGGAGATAGTTTACACATCCGTAAACATCCATTTAAACTAAGTTTATTGCATCCACCAGGTTATGATTTCTATATGGCCTGCCGTACCAAACTTGGTTGGAACCAAGATTTTGAATCTTTTCAAAGAGATGAATCATGAATATTGAACAAATGCTATCTGTTTTAAACCCTGAAATTGTAGAGCGTTTAAAAACAGCAGTAGAAATTGGTAAATGGCCAAATGGCGTTGTTTTAACAAAAGAGCAGCGTGAGACTTGTATGCAAGCTGTTATCGCTTGGGAGTTGAAAAACTTACCAGAAGAACAGCGTAGCGGCTATATTGACCGTGGTACGAAAGAAGAAGGTGAAGAGTGTGATGATGATCATCACAAGCATGAGCCAGAATTTAAACCAATTCGTTTTGTTTAATTTAAGAAGCTCAGTGATTACTGGGCTTTTTTTATGTTTATCAAAATATAATAAAGAATCCTATGAAACGTTTAAAACCTATTTACGTACTATTATTTCTAATATTGTTTAGTGGTGCTGCATTAGCCAAACAGCCGATTGAATGTTTACTCAACGTGAAGGTTGTTGCGAGTCGGAAATACACTTCACCTCAAGCTAAATATACAAGTATAAAGAACGACGGTTATCCCATGTTATTGATTGGGATTCAGGTGCTGGAGTCGCAAACAATACGAAGCTCCCAAAAGATCAAAGCGCATCATTTATATTGTAAGACACTTATTGGTCAACAACGAGATGCTTATCTTTCGGGTTCCTACGATTCTAATAAGATTACAATCAAAATAGGTGATCACTTGAAACTAAGAAATATTCATTCTTCAGGTCAGGAATATCCATTTTGGCCAGATTTTTATTATATTGAACCTTAAAACCAAGGCTATCCGATATAACCTTGGTCATTCATATATTAGAAACGACTATTCCATAACGCTTTTGCTTTCAGCATTGCCTCTTCAAAACTAGTAACAACTCCCATGGTATATAACGCGATTCCGATGGTTTCTGTTACTGCCATTTCACCGTATTCATGGTGCTGCTGACCTAACCATACTGCTTTAAAAGTTGCTAAATCTAATTCTTCTTCAGTTGGACTACGTTCAGGTGTGAGCTTTGGTAACTCATGTTCATAGAGTTCACCATTTTTAATACCACAAATGAGTGTTTTTGCATCTGGATTTCGCTCAAATTCACCGCCTTCACCCTTAATGACTGCACTATTTTGATAGCCTAAGCGCAGTGCACTATGTTGATGGGAAGTTCTATAAGCTGGATGGAATATAGCTTGTAAGGTGGCTTTTGCATTAAAAGGATTTATTAAGCGGGCTAAAGTATGAATAGGCGAGCGTAATCCCATCACATTTCTTAAAGAAATCAGTTCACTTAAAACAGGTGAAATCACGTCTAAAGGTAAGTAAGCGAAATTTTGCTCTGCTAACTGAGTACGAACTTCTTGTTCTGAATGACAAATTGGATAACCAAGGTATTCTAAAACCTGCTCGGTATAGACGCGGTTAAGGGTATGGCCTGATGCACCGTGCATAACAATTTTATAACCGTGTTGAGCAAGGGTGAGGGCTGCTAACAAGAACCACGGATAATGTTTACGTTTACCTGCATAAGATGACCAGTCTAAATCAACTTCTAAAGGCTGGAAATTAAGCTGGTCTCTAGTCGCTTGAACAAATCCTGCGAGTTCATCAATAGATTCTTCTTTAACCCGAAGCAGCATTAAAAAAGCGCCTAACTGCACATCAAGCACTTCACCTTTTAAAATCATGGTAAACGCTTGATACGCTTCTTCATAGCTTAAAGAGCGTGAACCACTTTTTCCTTTACCTAAAATACGGACATATTGAGCGAAGGGGTGTTCAGCATCTTTATAGATATTACGTTTAGTATTCATCGTAGTTCAAAAACAATAAAAATGATGGGATGCAGGCAGCTCAAAATGAAATGTCCACAAGTATTTAATCAATATGACATAAAAAACTGTCGAAAAAATATCAAAAGTGTTTCTTATACTAAAGTCTTAGGGCCACATGAGTGTTTTTTGCGCGTATTAGCCAAAAATTTAATCGAATCATTATTTAATTCGAGTACACTTTCTCGTGCTTTTTTGAGCACTCATATCATAATTTTCTGTGATTCTCCTATATCTTCAGCTTTTTATTAAAAAGTAAGAGGTTATTTCTAACTACTCAAAGTGGTTAGGAACTTCAGGTATTCTCCTGTTTTAGAAAACAGCTTTTTTGTTTTCATTGAGGTAGTAGGAAGGTTTTTTGTTTACAAAGAACCGTTTCCCTTTTGCGGTGTTCATGTGAAAGGTTAGGGCTGTGTATTCGTAAAGAATAGACGTTTCATTTTGGTATTTCCAACGGACTTGGAAATATAGATTGAAGTAAAGTTATGGCTAAAAAACCGATTTATAAATCACTTTATTTTCAAGTGATTATTGCGATTATTGCGGGTATCTTGGTAGGGCATTTTTCCCCAAGCTCAACGCAAATTGTCAATGGTGTCGAACAGCATATTCCAGGTTTAGGTGAAAAACTCAAGCCATTAGGTGATGCCTTTATTCGTTTGATCAAGATGATCATCGCACCCGTTATTTTCTGTACCGTGGTGAGCGGTATTGCTGGTATGGAAAGCATGAAGTCAGTCGGAAAAACTGGCGGCGTTGCGTTGTTATACTTTGAAGTTGTTTCAACAATTGCACTTCTAATTGGCCTTGTTGTAATTAACATCGCTAAACCGGGTGTAGGGATGAATGTTGACCCTACTACTCTTGATACTTCGGGCATTCAAAAATACGTCAGTTCTGGTGAGTCACAATCCACCATTGATTTCTTAATGCATATTATCCCTGATACGGTGGTTGGTGCATTTGCAAATGGTGAAATCCTACAAGTCCTTCTTTTTGCAATTCTCTTTGGTTTTGCTTTACATAAATTAGGTGATGCAGGACGTCCAGTTTTAAAATTTATTGATCAAGTTGCACATGTGTTCTTTAACATTGTGAACATGGTAATGAAACTGGCGCCGATTGGCGCATTTGGCGCAATGGCATTCACCATTGGTAAATATGGTGTTGGTTCACTCGTACAATTAGGGCAACTCATTATTTGCTTCTATATTACGTGTTTACTCTTTATCTTCTTGATCTTGGGTACAATCAGCCGTATTAGTGGATTTAGTATCCTCAAGATGATTCGTATGATTCGTGAAGAGTTATTAATTGTACTTGGTACATCTTCTTCTGAATCTGTTTTGCCGCGTATGTTGCGTAAACTCGAAATTGCAGGTTGTGAAAAATCTGTAGTCGGTTTAGTTATTCCAACAGGTTATTCATTTAACCTTGATGGAACGTCAATCTATTTGACCATGGCTGCGATCTTTATTGCCCAAGCAACGAATACTCAGCTTGATATTCAACATCAGATCACTTTGTTATTGGTACTCTTAATCTCATCTAAGGGGGCGGCGGGTGTAACTGGCTCTGGCTTTATTGTTATGGCAGCAACTTTGTCTGCTGTAGGACATATTCCTGTTGCAGGTTTAGCATTGATTTTAGGTATTGACCGTTTCATGTCAGAAGCACGTGCTTTAACCAACCTTGTCGGTAACTCTTTAGCAACGATTGTTGTTGCTAAATGGGTGGGTGCTTTAGATAAAGATAAGCTGAATGAGGCTTTAAACAATCCTGATGAAGTCGACAGAAAAATGATGGAACAAAAAACTCCTCAAGTCGCTGAAGGTCTAGATTAATTCGAATAAACCTATATAAAAAAGGAAGCTATGGCTTCCTTTTTTATTGGCTGACTGAAAAGTACAGTTTTAATGAGCAGCTATGCCATGACAGTTGCTTGAAAAATGATTAGCATGCACAACAACGAGATTCGATAAAACAATAAAGCTGAAGGAAAATATTATGTTGGCATACGATGCAGATTTAGAATTATTCCGTGATAATTTTAAGCGTTTTATGGGTGAGCATATTGCACCACACTACGACCAATGGGAACGTGAAGGCATTATGCCTCGTTCTGTTTGGAACCAATTGGGCGAAAATGGCTATTTATGTGTGGATGTCCCTGAAGAATACGGTGGTTATGGGGTTCCGACATACTATTCATTAATGTTGGTTGAAGAGTCTGCACGTGCCGGTTTTTGTGCATTATCAACAGCCATTTCTTGCCACTCTGAAATTGCTGCACCCTATATTTTACACATCGGGACAGAAGAGCAAAAACAATATTGGTTACCGAAAATGGTAACAGGTGAAGTTGTTGGTGCAATTGGTATGACTGAACCAGGAGCAGGTTCGGATTTACAATCAATGCGTACTAGCGCCATCTTGCAAGATGATCATTATGTATTAAATGGTTCAAAAACATTTATTTCAAATGGCCAACATGCTGACCTTGTTGTTCTTGCGGTAAAAACAGATCCTCAAGCCCGTGCTAAAGGTGTGTCTTTATTATTGGCAGATACTCACTTAGAAGGCTTTAAAAAAGGAACCAACCTCGACAAAATCGGCCTGCATTCTCAAGATACATCTGAGTTGTTTTTTGACAATGTGAAAGTGCCTAAAAACCAGTTACTTGGTCAAGCTGGGCAAGGTTTTGCTTATTTAATGCAAGAATTACCACGTGAACGTACTGCAATTGCATCCACTGCAATTGGTGCAATCCGCGGTGCAATTGATTTGACAACGGCTTACGTAAAAGAACGCCAAGCATTTGGTCAACCCATTTCACAATTCCAAAATACGCGTTTTGTTTTGGCGCAAGCGAAAATTGATGAACTTGCTACAGCGGCTTTTTATGAAAGAAATATTGCTCTATATCAAGAAGGTAAACTAGATGTAGAAACGGCTGCAGCATTGAAAAGTTTCAGTAGTGATATGCAAATGAAAGTTGCAGATAACTTGCTTCAGCTTTTTGGTGGTTATGGTTATATGACCGAATATCCAATTTCTCGTTTCTTTGTAGATGCCCGTATTCAGCGTATTTACGGTGGTACAAATGAAATTATGAAAGAAATCGTAGCGCGTGGATTAATTGGCAAAGCCTAATTAAGCAGAGTAAAAACAGCCTGTCCTAGAACAGGCTGTTTTGTTTTTAACTATTTGGTCTTCTGTTGAATGACAGGGTAGTCTTGTTGTTTCGGTAATTGCTGTAATGCATGGTTCATCTTTTTTAAAAACTCATCGGCTTCATCTTGACGAAATGAGTCTTCGGTATACTCACTGCGTTTTTGAAAGACGACACCACAACCAGTTATTTCCATATTTTTAGGATTAAATGACCAGTCATTAGGATCCTTTAGGTTAATGTTTAAATCACTTTCACAACTTTTCCATAAACGTAAAAACTCATTTGATAATTCTGTTTTAAATCCTTTCGCAGGATAGACTGAAAATCCTTTCATTTCGGGATTATAAAACTGTATAAACATGTCTACTGGCATGCCACCCCAAACGATTGCTGTATTTTCTGGTAACGCAATAGCTGTTAAATTTTTCTCTTTTAAGGCATGTATTTGCTGAAATTCCTGCCTAAAATGTTGTGACTTGTAAGTGAGTTTAGTCTGGGCTGGCACGGGAATGCCCCGAACTTGATTACTGGCAGTAGTTATATAGTACGGGGACGGATCAGTACCATTGCATCCTGCGATTAGGGGGCAGCCACCACAAGCCGTGAGACTGACACTAATTAAACTCAGTAGACCTAAAACAATAATTTTATTCATTCTATTTTACTGTTGTTATGACATCTTCAGACAGTATAACTAATTCTCTCGATTAAGAGCTTTGCCTTTAAGAGGAGTGAAATGCTGCTCTTAAAATTTAAGTGCGTTTTACTCAGCTGTTTGCTGTGTAGGCTCATCAAATAAAGATTTGCAGTTTTCTAAATTTTGGCATGCAGCAAACATAAGTGCTTTCGGCAAACTCGCATACAAATTGGTAATATGTTGTTCAGCAGGATTATAAAAATGCCAATAAGCAAATTGGGCTGAGCGGCGATTTTCCAAAGCTTTAAAGAAATCTTTTTCGTTAAAGTTATGAGCAGATTGAGTACGAGGTCCTCCTTGCTCATGAGTGCCGACTGTAGTCAAAAGCATCGGAGAATTACTTTGTTTTTGACTTTGCCAATGGTTTAATTTTTGAAATAGCATGCCTTGATCAAACCAGAGGGAAGGGCTGGCTGCGATGTAACGTTGAAATGCTTTAGGTTTTTGAAAAAAATGATAAAGAACAAACAAGCCTCCAAATGAGTGGCCATAAATACTTTGCTGTTGGTTATTAATTGGAAACTGTTTGGCGATTTCCGGTTTGAGCTCATCGTTTAAAAATGTGATGAACTGGTCCGCACCACCATACTTATATCTGCCTTGCTTTTGAAATTCAGCAGAAGATTTAGGGGTATAGTCATAAGCACGTTTTTGTACATCAAAAGTTTTTTGTTTGGGGTAACCGACCGCAACGATCATGAGCGGGTCTAAACCTAATTTTGTAGAACCTGCCCCAATAGATTGAGCGATATTGACTGCACTTGGAAAGGTTGCATTGCCATCTAATATATAAAGTACTGGATAACCATATTGGGGTGGGGCAACGGGTGGTTTATAGACCTGAATCAAATAATCATGGCCAGTATTTTTAGAGTTAATTTGAAATTGTGCCTGATTGTTTTGAAAAACAATTTTTGATTGATTTTGTGTAGAAGTTTGAGCCAAAACAGAGCCACTTACTAATGAGCTCAAAAGAAAACTGCAAGATAAAAAGAAAAATGAGTTATGCATAATAAACAAGAATAAAATTTATTACGCAAATGATAAATGAAAATCATTATCAAATAAAGCGATCTGAGGAATCCGACCAAGATGGTTTAATGAAAAAAGCCAATACAGCCATATTGCCTAACAAATCAAAGCAGACTATTGTTATACTCTCGTTTAAAAGATGATTTTGCTGAGGCTGCATTCCAATGATCAACGATGATCAAAACAAAACGACTTCTCTTAGTTTAGAACAAATTCGCGAAGATATTGATAGCGTGGATCAACAGATTCAAGAATTATTAAATCGACGCGCAAGCCTTGCTGAAGCAGTTGCGAAAGCTAAATTTGCTTCCGAAGAGAATCCTTTGTTTTATCGTCCTGAACGTGAAGCACAAGTATTACGCAAAGTAATGGAGCGCAACCAAGGTCCTTTGTCTGATGTAACCATGGCGCGTTTGTTCCGTGAAATTATGTCTGCTTGCCTTGCTTTAGAAGCACCGCAAAGTATTGCATTTTTAGGGCCAGAAGGTACTTTTACTCAATCTGCTGTACTTAAGCATTTTGGTAAAGATGCGGTTGTACGCCCACTTCCAACTATTGATGAAGTCTTCCGTGAAGTAGAAGCGGGTAGTGCCCATTACGGTGTAGTTCCAGTTGAAAACTCATCTGAAGGTGTTGTGAACCATACTTTAGATTGCTTTAAAACATCGAATTTAAACGTGATTGGTGAAGTTGAATTACGTATTCATCATCAATTCCTTGTATCTGAAAATACACGTAAAGACAGTATTAAGCAGATTTATGCGCATCAACAAACTTTGGCTCAATGTCGCCAATGGTTAGATGCACATTATCCGGGTGTTGAGCGCGTTGCTTTAAACTCAAATGCAGAAGCTGCACGCCGTATTCGTAATGAATGGCATTCGGCAGCGATTGCATCTGATATTGCAGCAGGTATGTATAACCTTGAAATCTTACATAGCAATATTGAAGATAATCCGGAAAATACAACCCGTTTCTTAGTGATTGGTCGTGAAAAAATTCCACAAAGTGGCAATGATAAAACCTCATTATTGATTTCAGCGCATGATCGTGCGGGTGCTTTATTAGAAATTTTAGCACCATTTGCAAAACATAATATTAGCTTAACAAGTATTGAGACTCGTCCAGCATTACCTGAAAAATGGGCATATGTATTCTTTATCGATTTAGAAGGTCATATCGAACAAGAGAATGTTGCTGCTGCGATTAATGATATTCGCCCAATGGTGAAAGAGATTCGTATTTTAGGTTCTTATCCTGCCGCTGTTCTGTAATTACTTATGTTGGAATAATGACATGCATCAAGATAAGCATGTCATTATGCTTAAAAACAAATTGCTCAATGGTTTAAATATCTTTGAGCAAAAGCAAAGTTGAAGTTATGTCACAACCCCTATTTAAAAAAGTTGCATTTATTGGTTTAGGACTCATCGGGTCGAGTTTAGCTCGTGTTATTGTTGCAGAAAAGTTGGCGACAACTATTGTGGCATCTACACGCTCACATAAAACTTTAGAAGATGCAAAATCACTTGGCTTAATACACGAAGGATTTTCTGATCCAGTTGAAGCTGTGAAAGGGGCAGATTTAGTCGTTTTAGCCTTGCCAGTGCGCGCTACGCAAAAAGTGCTTGAGCAAATTAAACCTTATTTGTCAGCAACCACAATTTTAACCGATGTGGGAAGTACAAAAGGTAATGTCGTTGATGCAGCAAAAGCTGTATTTGGGACAGATTTACCAGAAGGTTTTGTGCCAGGGCATCCTATTGCGGGTAGTGAACATACAGGCGTTCACGCGGGTAAAGTTGACTTATTTGCAAATCATAAAGTGATTTTAACGCCGTTACCAACAAGTGCAGAATGGGCTGTTGATAAACTGATTCAACTTTGGTCGGCAGCAAAAGCTGAAGTCATTTGTATGGATGTTGCCAAGCATGATGAAGTGCTGGCACATACGAGTCATCTACCACATTTAATGGCATTTAATCTGGTCGAGCAACTTGCGAACCGTGAAGATAATTTCGATATTTTCCGTTATGCAGCAGGTGGTTTTCGTGACTTTTCGCGGATTGCTGCTAGTGATCCCCAAATGTGGCATGACATTTTCTTTGCCAATAAAACAGCCATATTAAATGCTGTAGATGGCTTCGAAAAGCAGCTTACCGTACTTAGAAAATTGATTGAAAATGAAGACTCTCATGCATTAATGGGGTTGCTTGGCCATGCTCAGGCAGCCCGTCAACATTTCAATCATATGTTAGCCAAAAAACCTTTAATGGAGAAAAATAAGGTGACACAGCAATTCAGTATCTTACCGGGAAATAAAACTTTTAAAGGTAAATTTACCGTACCGGGTGACAAATCTGTGTCACATCGCTCCATTATGTTTGGTGCTATTGCCGAAGGCACTACGCATGTCACTGGCTTCCTTGAAGGTGAAGACGCGTTAGCAACTTTGCAAGCTTTCCGTGATATGGGTGTAAGCATTGAAGGCCCTAAAAATGGTGAAGTAACCATTCATGGTGTAGGCATGCATGGCCTAAAAGCACCTGCAAGTGCTTTGTATATGGGTAACTCTGGAACAAGCATGCGTTTGCTTTCAGGGATGTTATCTGCACAGAAATTTGATTCAGTCATGACAGGTGATGCTTCACTTTCTAAGCGTCCAATGGAGCGTATTGCTAAGCCATTGCGTTTAATGGGCGCGCAAATTCAAACTACAGGTGAAAAAGGCACACCACCTGTAAGCATTACTGGTGCTCAGCAATTAAAAGGTATTCAATACGATTTACCTATGGCATCGGCTCAAGTGAAGTCTGGTATTTTACTTGCAGGCTTATGGGCTGAAGGTGAAACTTCGGTCACTGAACCAGAGCCAACTCGTGATCATACTGAACGTATGCTTCGTGCATTTGGTTATGATGTTAAGACTGAGGGCAACAAAATTTCCCTTGTTGGTGGCGGTAAATTAGTAGGTACTGACATTCAAGTGCCGTCTGACATTTCATCTGCTGCTTTCTTTATGGTGGGTGCTGCAATTACTGAGGGTTCCGATGTTGTTCTGGAAGCTGTAGGTATTAACCCAACACGCACTGGTGTGATCGAAATTTTAAAACAGATGGGTGCTGACCTGACTGTTGAAAATGAACGTATTGCTGGTGGTGAACCTATTGCTGATATTCATATTAAAGGCTCGCGTACACTTAAAGGCATTCATATGCCAGAAGACCAAGTGCCTTTAGCAATTGATGAATTCCCAGCTTTATTTATTGCAGCAGCTTGTGCAGAAGGACAGACCGTATTAACTGGTGCAGCAGAGCTTCGCGTGAAAGAGTCTGACCGCATTCAGGTCATGGCAGATGGCTTAAAAATCATGGGCATTGACTGCACACCAACTGAAGATGGCATCATTATTGAAGGTAAGGGTAAGTCTGGCGATTGGTCACCAATTTTTACTGGCGGTGAAGTTGAATCACACCATGACCACCGTATTGCCATGAGCTTTAGTATGGCAGGCCTTCGTAATTCTGGTCCGATTACGATTCAGGGCACTGAAACAGTTGCAACAAGCTTCCCAACTTTTACTGAGTTGGCGAATCGTGCAGGCTTAACGATTGAAGTTAGCCAATAACTTTTTACCTAACACATTTTATAATTGCTAACACAATAGCAACGGCAGCAGCGGGCTAAATGCTTGGCTGCTGTTTGTTTATTGCTTATGCTAAGCGCAGATAATGATAATAGTGTTAGGACAAAGGATGAAAAAATTACAATTTATTGCCAGTTGCCCACAACATGGGGTGCTTGATCATCCACCAAATGAATGCCATATCACCCAAGAATATGTAGCGGCTCTATTATTTAAACAATTGGGACATTATGGCTTTGATGCGCAACATATTGTGCATGAACATGAAAAAGTAGAAGTGAGTATTGATAATCATCTTTTACCCTTGTCTATTACTTGCCAAAAAACAGACCATGATGGGCATTTGATGTGTGAAATCTCTGCCAATCCAGATGAAGAACAAGACTGGTTTGAGAAAATTGAAACACAAAGCATTATTCGTCAGCTCGCGCAGGCTGTTGAAAATAGTTTGAAAGCCGATCAAAGCTTTTCAGCATTTGAATGGAAAAATTAAATAAAACGATTCTTAAAACTTTTTCATTAAGTACGGCTTTTAGAAAAGTCGTACTTTCTGTTTAAATTAAATATAAAAATACAAAATCTTTACTCAAATCTCTACCTATCTTTAATGTGTTGTGTATATTGAAATTATTAAGATATTTACATAATTAGAGTGTGGTTTTCATGACACAAGTTGATATTGCAGCGTTATCTCCTCAAGTTGTTTGGCAGCATTTTCAAACACTTTGCACTATTCCTCGTCCATCAAAGCATGAACAGCAACTTCGTGAGTTTTTACAAAACTGGGCTGAAAGTCGAAATTTAGAAACTTATGTAGATGAAGTGGGTAATTTGATTATCCGCAAGAATGCGACTGTAGGTAAAGAACATGTATCTGGAGTCATTCTTCAAGGCCATTTAGATATGGTCACACAAGCCAACACAGGTACTGTACATGACTTCTTTAAAGACCCGATCCGTCCAGTGCTTGAGAATGGTTGGTTAATTGCCAAAGACACCACTTTAGGCGCTGATAATGGCATTGGGGTAGCCTTAGCTTTGGCAGTATTAGATTCAAGTGATATTGCTCATGGTCCTATTGAAGTTCTTTTAACAGTTGATGAAGAAGCAGGCATGAGTGGTGCGCGCCTTTTACAGGCAGGTGTGCTAAAAGGCAAATGGTTATTTAATATTGATACAGAAGAGTGGGGCGAGTTATATCTGGGGTGTGCTGGTAGTATTGATGTTGAAGTCGAGCAGCCACTTAATTATGAAAAAATCCCTGAAAACTTGACCATTGTAAACATTCAGGTTGCTGGCCTTAAAGGTGGTCACTCTGGTGTAGATATTCATTTAGGACGTGGCAATGCCAATGTTATTCTGGCCCGCTTTTTAAATGAGTATTTAGCAAAGCTTGGTGGAAGACTTGTTGAGTTTGGTGGTGGTTCAGCTCGTAATGCACTACCTCGCGAAGCTGTAGCAACCATTGCAATTTCATTTAACCAATTACCTGAACTAGAAAAATTACTTGCTGAATATCAAACGACATGGAAAAAACAGCTACAGGGTATTGATGACAATCTACAATTAACTATTCAACCGAATAGCGCTGACGTGACGGGAGTGATTGCTCAACAGCAGCAAAACGAATGGTTGCAAGCTTTGGCAACAAGCCCATACGGCGTTGCAAGTATGAGTCAAGCTCTTCCAGATGTGGTTGAGACTTCAAATAATATTGGGGTTGTAAAATTAAATCGAGAGGGTGGAAAAGCTGTCTTAATGGTCCGCTCAATGGTGAACCAAGAAGCTGAAGATTTTGCAAAGAAAATTCAGGCGCATTTTAGTCAATTTAATATCGCTTCTACACTCACGCCGTTGGTTTCGGGGTGGACGCCAAATCCAGATTCGGCTGCTTTAAAGTGCTTACAACAAGCCTATCAAAAGGCGTTTAACATTGAGCCCAATCTCAAAGTAATTCATGCAGGCTTGGAGTGTGGGATTATTGCCGAGCACTATCCAGATTTACAGATGGTTTCATTTGGACCTGATATTCAAGGTGCACATGCACCGGGTGAGCGAGTAAAAGTTGATACTGTAGATAATTGCTGGAAGTTGTTGGTGACGGCTTTGGCATCTGTAGAGTAATTTTTTAGAAATAAGAAGCTCATTAGTGAGCTTCTTAAACGTTGACCTTTACATGAAAATGATTTGTACCTAACTCGATAAATTTGATTTCACAATCAATAAATTTTTCAATCATAGCTGCTTGAGTGCGAGTATGTTCGCTAATACATTGTGCGGTGAACTCACCACCTTGACCTAAGGCCAAAGGCAATAACAACTGATCTGCTAAATACTCATCCACAGCAGTATTAGATTCCGTATATTGCTTCACTTGTTCAGCCAAATGATTGGCAATTTGTTCTGCACTTTTTCGCATTTCACCTAAAGCTGTAAACAGTTGAGTGTGATGTTGATGGGTGACTTTTACGTAAACTGTATTACCTTGGCTGATTCCATTCAGCTGAAATTGCTGCTGAGAGCTTAAATTTAGCTTTTTACTTAATGTAGTTAATTCACGTTGTGCAATTTGTGCTTCTTCTGAAAGATTTAATACTGCTGCAAACGCTTCAGTACATTGCAAAGCACCACGATCTAATAAATTTAGTTTGTTGCGATGTTGCCACTGCTGAATCGTAACTTGAATTTCACCTGCACCAATAGGAAAGAAGCCTGCTTTGTTTAATTTAAAATCGACGTTAATGCCAAGTTTCGCTAGAGCAGGTAAAAAGCAGTGTTCAATAAAATCTGCTGTTGGTGCAAGCGGGTTATGTGTACCCCCTGAGATGGTGAGTTCACTAGCTTCATTTTGTAATAACAAAACAGGTAGAAGCGTTTGTAAAACCAGTGTTGTACTACCTGCGGAACCGATTTGAAATTTATATTTCCCACTTTGAACATGTTGAGGTACGAAATATAAACGTTGGCTGTGTAATTCAGCACCTTCAACATAAGCTTGGCTAATTTGTTGAGATGCCTGTACACAAACTAAATGTTGGCGCATTAAACCTGGTTTTTTACGTCCCGAGCGTATATTAATTAATTCAAAAGGCTGACCTGTAATCATTGAAAGGGCAAGGGCAGTTCTTAAAATCTGCCCACCGCCTTCACCTTGTGAGCCATCAAGTTGAACGGTTGTTGGCATATTTGCCAAAGCTTTATTCACTTCTATTTTCCTTATTTTCTAATTTAATGAACATACTGTCAGTACATGGTGGTGCGAAGTAACGTGTAACTTTGCTTTCGACAAAGGTTTACAAGGTGCATAGTGCTGAGCCTGATAAGTGAATATCGATGCACGGCTCACATGCTGCCATAGCCGCCTGAATTATTTTCAATCCCTCAGATCGGAGTAACGCGGGATCTTGTACTCGCCCAGTATGCCCAAACTTTGATTGTGAAAATGATTCCACAAAATCTATTGTTTATTCGATTAAATCAATTTGCCAGTTGGCAGCTTGAATTTTGATGTTTAAGTCACGGAGTTTCGCACTGATATCATCAGCCTGCTTTTGTAAGCTAGAAACAGGAATGACTTTCTTCCACTTAATTTCACGTGAGCTATAACGATCAGGTTCTCGATGTGTATTGGCAATCGCATCTATTAAGATCTTATGCTGTTCAGCATAACTATCTCTTAAGCTCAGTAGTGATAATAACGTTTTTCCATCTTCTAACTTTGCTTGAGCATTGGTTAGATGAATACGATAAATCAATTGATTGCTTTCCTGAGTTAAAGCAAATACCTGTTTGATGAGTTCATTTGGATCTTCACTAGGTTCATCACCGTCTTGTACCAATACATTGGCATTAATTCGTTGTTTTAACGAAGCGAGCTTTTTTTGTTGATCGCTTCGAAGTAAAAGTGCTTCTGCGAGTTTCATGTGATTAATCCAATTTTTTTGCAAATGGAATGTTCAAAAAATCTTTCATAATTTGTTCGAGTTCATTATTGAATTGAACTATATTAAAAACATTGATCGAAGCTTCGAGTAGTGAATAAATGCTTGAGTTTGCAAGGTCAACAGATTTACTAATCATTTCTAAAGATGCTGAACTTTGAAAGGGTTCTACATCTAATTTATCCTCAGTCATTTGATAATGGTAAGCTAAAGAAGATAAACCCCAATGATGGTAGTCTGAAAGAGGGACGTAATAATCGTGGTACAATTTTTCGAATTTTGGTGTTTTTAACGCCATATCTTTAATGGACATCCCTTTTTTCCAAGATGAGTAGTATTTCCCATCTTGTTTTTTGAAAGTTCTGTCCATTTCCTCTTGATAAGGTTTTAGTTGTTCAAATAATTCGTGTGGAATATCTTCTCCGTTTGTTTCGGCTAAAGTAATAAATTTTAGTGCTTCAACACAAGAATAAAGTCGCCACTCTCTAATTTTTTTCGGATCATGAGATAAATAGAAAAAGTATAGTCCTCCCTCAAACATACTTCTAGAAATTAGATTTATATCTGAGTTTGAATTTTTGGCTAAATCTAAGCAAGTTTTAAAATGAGTAATTAACCTTAATAATGTAATTTTGCATAAATAAGGTTAATTACTCAACATGTCACCTTTGCTACATTCAGAGATCTCAATAGCTAAATTGAGTAACCTATGTGAAATCTTTAGTTGTTTGTCAATTCTTTTTTCATAAATCATAGTTTTAACATTTTCAGAATTTGGGTATTTGGGCAAATCATCATTTGTTATATCTAAAGATATACATGCATTTTCAAAATCATTAGCATTCATAATTCTATCCTTTCACACAAACCACTTGTCTTAATGTATAAACCACTTCAACCAAATCGCTTTGAGCTTTCATTACATCTTCAATCGGCTTATATGCAGAAGGAATTTCATCAATAACTGCAGCATCTTTACGGCATTCCACACCTTCAGTTTGTGCAATCTGATCTTCCACAGTAAAACGTCGTTTTGCTTCAGTACGACTCATAACACGGCCTGCGCCATGCGAACATGAGCAGAAAGATTCCTGATTTCCAAGTCCACGTACAATAAAGGACTTTGCACCCATTGAGCCTGGAATAATTCCGTATTCACCTAGACGCGCACGTACTGCACCTTTACGGGTGACCATGACTTCTTCACCGTAGTGTTCTTCCTTTTCTACATAGTTATGGTGACAGTTCACTGCTTCCAAACGTGCCTGAAAAGGCTTTGGTACAATCGTAGCCAAGGCTTTAATTGCAGATTGCATCATGATTTCTCGGTTCTTCATCGCAAAGCGTTGAGCCCAACCTACAGCAAACCAGTAATCATCGAAATGTTCAGTGCCTTCGACTAGGTATGCTAAATCTTTATTTGGTAAGTTAATGAAATGTTTCTGCATATCTTTACGTGCAAGCTCAATAAAATGATTACCGATAGCATTTCCTACACCACGAGATCCTGAGTGCAACATAATCCAAACATGATCATGCTCATCTAAACAGATTTCGACAAAGTGGTTTCCTGTACCTAAAGTTCCCAAATGCTTGCGGTTATTGGTGTTTTTCAAACGTGGATGTTTGGCACAAATGTATTCAAAATCTGCAACCAAATCCGCCCAAGCTTGATCTACCATTTCTGGTGGAGTTTCCCATGACCCACGATCTCGCCCGCGTTTAGTCATTCCATGTGGGATCAAACGTTCTAGTTCAGTACGTAGAGCATGTAAGTTATCTGGTAAATCTGAAGCAGTTAAGCTTGTACGGGTTGCCATCATTCCACAACCAATATCTACACCCACAGCAGCAGGAATAATTGCCCCTTTGGTTGGAATCACACTACCAATAGTTGCTCCTAAACCGAAGTGTACATCTGGCATTACAGCCATCCATTTATAAATAAAAGGCATTTGAGCAGTTTGCAATAATTGTTGTTTTGAGTTGTCATCAACAAGCACGCCTTTAGTCCACATTTTGACTGGCATAGTTTTTTCATTTTGCAGAACTTGGTAAGCACGTTCTTGCTGCTTTTGTTCAAATTGAGCTTGTTGGTTAATTTCTTCAATGACAGACATTTTCTTTTCCTTTCAAAGCCTGCCTGCCAAGCGTTTGCAGGCAGGTGTTATTCACAATATCCCAATGATGTTGTGTGCTTTGTACTATTGCACTGAGTGTGCCAACTTTTTTAAAAAGCACTTAATTAAAATATAAGTTATTGAAAATAATATATAAAAATAATTAATTTCTCTGTGTGATTAATTTTATTGGAGATTTTAATGTTTAATATATATCTAAAAATATATTTAAATATCTTTTTGGATATATGTTTTTAATGGGCTTTACGATTTTTATCGACTTTTAAAAGCTGTCCAGCTTCGTTTAAAGTAAAATCATCAAAATCATTTGCTAAATAAAAATGACCTTTATAAAACTGGCGAACTTCTTCAATAATAGCGTGCTGTCCAGCTTTATCCTGATGTCTAGGGCTAAAATGCGTCAGAATTAAATTACCCAGAGATTGCTGCTCTGCAAATTCAGCCACCATTTTTGCTGAGCTATGCATTGGACCTTTTCCTACTTTATCTAAAACTGTTTGCAAGTAAGTTGATTCGTGAATAAGTAGTTGAGCATCTTTGCAAGCGTCTGCTAACAGTTCAGGTTGGTCATTATCTCCACCTATAACTGCATGAATTTGCTGGTTTTGAACTTTGATAAAGTCTTGAGCTTTTAAAGTTTGTCCGTCAAATTCAATATCATAGCCTCGTTTTAAATGGCCCCACATATCGCCTTGAGGTACGCCAAGCTGATTTAGAGCTTGGGTATCTAATTTCTTGTGAATAGATTTGATATAAATGCTAAAAGCAAAACTTGGAACACGATGGCTTAGTGGGTGTGCTTGAACAATGAATTCATCGGTGATCTGTTGTGGCTGAGTTGCTTCATTCACATCAATAAATTGCAGTGAATAGGGTAAGTGTAAGTCTGTAAGTTGCGCGGTGATTTCAAACCATTGTTGAATTTCTTTTGGCGCAATCACAATTAATGATTTAGTACGAGCATTCATGCCTGCACTTGCAAGTAAACCAACTAGACCATAACAATGGTCGCCGTGAGCATGTGTAATACAAATGGCAACTAGGTTTTGTAAGGAAAGCTTGGCTTGTTGAATGCGGTGCTGTGTACCTTCTCCTGCATCAATTAAAATCCAGTCCTTATTTTTACTGTTACGAACTGCTAATCCTGAGACATTACGTGTCAGGGTGGGTACACCTGAAGATGTGCCTAAAAAAGTAAAATGAAGCATATTCTTGGAATTTTTTAGTCAAATGCGTATTGTATATTATAGACACTTATAAAATTTTATAGAAATTATGGCGGATGCAAAGAAAACAGTCGTTATTGGCTTTGTCGGTTCTACACTTGATCAGGGAAGAAGGCCAGATCGCTGGCAGCGTTGGCGTCCTACAATTAGCCTGTTAATGCATGAAGATTTGCTTGTAGATGAATTGGTGCTTTTACATGATCGACAACATCATAATTTAGTTAAATCTATAGCAGCAGACGCAAAAGAAATTTCTCCACAAACACAGATTTCTGGACATAAGGTCAGTATTAAAGATCCTTGGGATTTTGCAGAGGTGTATGGGGCACTTTATGATTTTGTAAAAACCTATCCGTTTGATGTCGAAAAAAATAACTATTTATTGCATATCACTACGGGAACACATGTTGCTCAAATTTGTTGGTATTTATTGGTCGATGCACATTATTTGCCAGCTCAACTTATTCAGAGTTCACCTAATCAACAAAAGACCCCAGAAGGTGAATATAGAATTATTGATCTGGATTTATCTCGATACGATGTTTTAAAACAGCGATTCGATGATGAACAAAAGCAAAATTGGCAACAACTTAAAGAAAATATTTCTACTCATAATAAAGCCTTTAATCAGCTTATTGAGGAGGTTGAATTAGTTGCAACCCGCTCTAGTGCGCCTATTTTAATTATGGGTGCAACAGGTGTTGGTAAGTCTCATTTGGCAAAACAGATTTTTCAGTTAAAGAAAGATAAATTTCAATTAAGCGGTCGTTTTATTGATGTTAACTGTGCGACCTTACGCGGTGATAGTGCCATGTCCACTTTATTTGGTCATATAAAAGGTGCATTCACAGGAGCAGCTGCTTCTCGCGCTGGTCTACTAAAAAGTGCTGACCAAGGCATTTTGTTTTTAGATGAAATTGGTGAGTTAGGGCTTGATGAACAAGCAATGCTTCTTAAAGCGCTTGAAGACAAAAGCTTCTTTCCAGTTGGAAGTGATAAGGAAATTCAGGCCGATTTCCAACTAATAGCTGGTACTAACCGTGATTTGCGTAATGAGGTTCAAGCTGGCCGTTTTCGTGAAGATTTATGGGCTCGTTTGAATACATGGACATTCTTTTTACCAAATTTAAAAGACCGTGTAGAAGATATTGCACCCAATATTGAATTTGAGCTACAACGTTTTGCAGCAATTCATCAAAGACAATTGCGTTTTCAACGTGATTCTTTAGAAATGTATTTAAAATTTGCTAAATCAGCAGATGCATCATGGCAAGGAAATTTTAGAGATCTAGCCGCGAGCGTGACTCGTTTAGCAACTTTATCGCAAGGTGAGTTAATTCGCCGTGAAACTGTAGAAAAAGAAATTCAACGGTTAAAGCAACTTTGGCTTATTCAGACCGCATCTTGCAATGATGGAAATAGAGACGCAGACATTCTATTGAACTATTTGAGTTCTGAGCAATTAGAGCAAATAGATGAATTTGACCAGATTCAATTACGTGGGGTACTTAAAGTTTGTGAAAATTCAAAATCAATGGCAGAGGTGGGAAGACAACTCTTTTCGGTGTCTCGTCAACAACGTAATACAACGAACGATAGTGATCGAGTGAAAAAATATTTGGCCCGTTTTGGATTAAGTTGGAATAATTTTTAGTAGTTACAGGGCTTATGAAATGATGGACATAGACTCAATCTATGTCCATCAAACTACTGCTTATTTCATAATAATAAAGCGTGTAATGATTTGGCGAAGCTGTTTTAAATAGCCTGTAAAGAAGTGGTTAGCGCCCGGTAAAATCGTAATTGGGTGCTTTTGAGGTTTTGCCCATACAATTGCATCTGAAAGCAAGGTAATGTCATCTTGCTCACCATGAATGAGTAGAATATCACCTTGAATTTCTGGAGTTTTATAGTGGCGCAAACCCACTACGGTAGCCGTTGGTAAACCACACAAAATTAACTGTACTGGTCGTAATTCAGGATTAAGCTGTGCAAAGCATTTTGCCAAAACATGTGAGCCGAAGCTAAAGCCGCCTGCATAAAATGGCAAGCCTTCATGTAGCTTACGAACATGTTCAATTACGGCTAAAATATCTTCGGTTTCGCCATGACCTTCATCATGAATACCTTCACTGCCGCCTAAGCCACGGAAACTAGGGCGATAAACAATACAGCCATATTCATTAAAGATTTGGGTTAAAAGGGCGGGGACTTTATGTTGAGGGGTTCCACCTTGCAATGGATGCGGATGGCAAACAACCGCAAAGCCTTTGATTTCACCTTCAGGGCGGTCAACGAAAAGTTCAATTTTACCTACTGGACCCTGGATGAAAGTTTGCTCAGACATATAAGAACCGCTAAATAACAATACGTGATGCTATTTTACCGATAGTCGTCATTGAAAACACGAGTTAGCATTAAAAAATATCTACTGTTATAGTTGGGATTAAGAATAATTTTTTCAGGTTGTCTATGCTTGCTTTAATTTCTCCTGCAAAAACTTTAGATTATGAAACAGCGTTACCTACAGATGAGTTTACTCAGCCTCGCTTGTTAGAACACTCAGCACAATTAATTGATGTTTGCCAAAAACTTTCTGCTTCCGAAATTGCTAATTTAATGAGTGTGAGTGAAAAAATTGCCACACTAAATGCAGACCGATTTAGAGATTGGAAGCCCGAATTTGATTTTTCAAATGCTCGTCAGGCGATTTATGCATTTAAAGGGGACGTGTATACAGGTTTGGATGCCTATCATTTAAAAGATAAAGATATTGATTTTGCACAGCAGCATTTACGTATGCTATCTGGCTTATATGGTTTATTACGTCCTTTAGATTTAATGATGCCTTATCGTCTTGAGATGGGCACTAAATTAAAAAATTTACGTGGTCATAATTTGTATGAGTTCTGGGGTGAAATTATCACGAACCAGATTAATGAAGACTTGGCGGCAATTAAATCTGAGTTACTTGTAAATCTAGCTTCAGATGAGTATTACAAATCGGTCAACGAGAAGAAAATTAAGGCTGAAATTGTGAAGCCTGTTTTTCTTGACCAGAAGAATGGCAAATATAAAGTCATTAGTTTCTATGCGAAAAAAGCACGCGGTTTAATGGCTCGTTTTATGATTGAAAACCAATTAAATAAAGCTGAAGATATTAAAGCGTTCAACACCGATGGATACTACTTTGATGCTGAAAACTCATCAGCAAAAGAGCTAGTATTTAAACGCGATGAGCAATAATCCTGAGCGTGGTTAATATATGATGATGCAGCTTTACTTATTAAAACTGGAACATGTTTGGTTTGAGCTGCATCAGCATTATCATTTTTCTGAGCCACAAAAAATCTTAAATATACTCACCGCTGCTTATAGTGAAAAGCAACGGGCCTATCATACTGTTCAACATTTATATGAATGTTTGAGTTTGCTTGAGGCGATTCGTTCTCAATTAAATGATCCGTATGCTGTTGCGTTGGCTCTCTGGTTCCACGATGCGATCTATAACCCACAAGCTAAAGATAATGAGTTTAAAAGTGCTGAACTCTTTGAGCAATGTATGGCTCAAGATTTACCAGTAAATACCGTTCAGAAAATAAAGCAGTGGATTCTTGCCACGCAAAAACATGTACCGACTGATGAGTTAGATTTGCAATTTTTATTGGATATTGATTTAGCTATTTTGGCAGCAACTCCAGAACGTTTTATGCAATATGAACAGCAAATCCAGCAGGAATATGCTTGGGTCGATCCGGAAGTATATTCAATCAAAAGAAAAGAAGTTCTAGCGCATTTTTATCAGTCAGACCCACTTTATCAGACGACTTATTTTCAACAGAATTTTGGGTTAAGAGCAAAGCAAAATTTACAGAGGATATTAGGCATAGCCTAAGTAAATATAAAAATTTAGATCTGTTGATTTGAATAAAGCGATACAGATTTTAAAACTTTTAGAAAATTAAAAATGGTTATATGAGGGGGAGGAACCACTGAAAAATCAGTGATTCCTTAGAAATAAATTATTTAAAGAAATAACCTGTTTCTGGTGAGCTCGCATTTGCCATACGTTTACGTGGCATGCGACCTGCTAAAAATGCTTCACGCCCAGCTTCAACAGCTTTTTTCATTGCAGAAGCCATCAAAATAGGATTCTGAGCAGCTGCAATCGCAGTATTCATTAATACCCCATCACAACCAAGTTCCATTGCAATAGCTGCATCACTTGCTGTACCAACGCCTGCATCTACCAAAACTGGTACTTTTGCATTTTCTTTAATAATTGAAATAGTATGCGGGTTTAAAATTCCTAAACCTGAACCAATGAGACTGCCTAAAGGCATAATCGCAACACAACCCATACTTTCAAGTTCTTGAGCAATGATCGGGTCATCAGAGGTGTAAACCATAATCTCAAAACCGTCATCAATCAAAGTACGAGCCGCTTTTAAAGTCTCGGTTACATTTGGATATAAGGTCTTTTCATCGCCCAAAACTTCAAGTTTTACCAAGTTGTGACCGTCTAGAAGTTCACGCGCTAACATGCAAGTACGTACTGCGCTATCAGCATCAAAACAACCTGCGGTATTTGGCAAAATTGTATACTTTTCTGGCGGAATGACAGAGAGTAAATTTGGCTGATCTGGATGTTGTCCAATATTCACACGGCGGATTGCAACAGTAACGATTTCTGCACCACTCGCTTGAATGGCTAAATCTGTTTCATTTAAGTCTTTATATTTGCCAGTTCCTACCAATAAACGAGATTGAAAAGAACGTGAACCAATAATGAGAGGGGTGTCTTGCATGGATAACTCCGACTTAGCCGCCGCCAACAGCGTGAATAATTTCGATACGGTCATGTTGAGCGATAGAAATCTGCTCTAATTTGCTTTTTGGAATAATTTGCTGGTTGTATTCGACCGCAAATCTTTTTCCTTCAAGTGCCAAAGCCTGAATGAGCTGCATTAGGTTTTGACAAGGCGTGTCCGTTAATTCGCCATTTAAATAAATTTGCATGATCACATTCCAATTATTTTGCGTATTTGAGGGCATTCCAAGCCAAAACGAGCCATCCAGCTATCATAAATGCTCCACCAATTGGGGTAATTGCCCCTAAAATTCTCGGTAATCCAAGCGCCATGATATAGAGTGAACCACAGAAGAATAAAATACCAATCTGAATCAATATGAATGGCAATTTAATGGGGAGCGTAAGGATAACTTTGCTTAAAATACCAAGTGCTAAGAGACCTAAAGCATGGTAAAAAAAATAGTCGGTTGCAGTATGCCACCAAACAAGTTGCTCAGGACTCGCATGAGCTTTAAGACCATGTGCTCCAAAAGCACCCAACATGACTGCAAAGGCAAGATTAAGGGCTGAAATGGCAATCCACATAACAAAAAACGCAAATGAATAATGAAGGGCAACGTTATCATAGATTGGGTTGGCTAAACATAGCCAGATAAAACAAAAGGGCTAATCGCCCTTTTATTTTTAAACTTATTTTAGCTTGCAGACATGGCAATTTTAATTTTTTCCATTGCATTCTTTTCAAGCTGGCGAATACGTTCTGCTGATACATTATATTCGGCCGCTAACTCGTGGAGAGTAGATTTGTCATCATCTAACCAACGACGTTGTAAAATATTACGCGAACGGTCATCTAACTGATCCATTGCATTATGTAGGGCAGATGTACTTTGCTCTTCCCAGTCCTCATTTTCGACTAAACGGGCTGGATCATAGCGATTATCTTCAAGATACAATGCCGGTGCAGTATGTGGGGTGTCATCGTCGTCGTCACCTTGAGCTTCGAAAGCAGCATCATAAGCGGTTAAACGACCTTCCATCTCCAGAACTTGTTCTGCAGTTACATTTAAGTCATTCGCAATCGATTGAGCTTCTTCGAGCGTTAATTTTTTACTCGATTTTTTTAAACTACGTAAATTGAAAAATAATTTACGCTGTGCTTTGGTCGTTGCAATTTTGACAATACGCCAGTTACGGATAACGTATTCGTGAATTTCTGCCTTAATCCAGTGGACGGCAAAAGATACAAGACGCACGCCCATATTTGGGTCGAAACGCTTCACGGCTTTCATTAAGCCTAAATTACCTTCTTGAATAAGGTCGCCTTGTGGTAGGCCATAACCTGCATAGCTGCGCGCAATGTGAACGACGAAACGTAAATGCGACATTACCAGCATTTTTGCGGCATCAAGATCTTGGTCATAATAATAACGTTCAGCAAGTTCTTTTTCTTGCTCGGCCGTTAAAATAGGAATCTGATTGACAGTACTGATATATGCACCAAGGTTTACACCGGGCGCAGACAATGACAGGGGCATCAATTGATTGCTGCTGTCACTCATGATTTCTCCTTATAGGATCGGATGGGATAACCAATAAATTCATCTTAGTTTGAATCAGCTTCATAATTAAGGAAAATTGGGTAGAGAAATGTAAAATTTTATGCAATTTCTAATCTTTTAGTTTATCAAAGAATTATTGAGTTTCAATTAAATAGTGAAATTCTCTTTCGGATATATGTGTGGTTTGACACATAAAATGATGTAAACCACAGTAACGAGTTACATCTATTTCACTATGGGGGTCAGAAGATTTTAATAAAAATAGCTGTTTACCCGATACTTTTTTGAGTTCGCGTTTAAGCATTAATAAAGGCATCGGACAAGGTTGGCCCAAGGCATTAATTTCAATAAGTGCTGTAGTAGAAGAAGTGTTGGTCATTCATCATCAAAACAACTAAAAAGATTATTCTAACAAATTTTTTTATAAACACCGCACATTTTATAAAAGAAGAAACAAGCAATTACCTATAAAAAATATTGTAATAAGCTGTTTAAAAAAAGGACTAAAAATACGGGGAATAATTGAAAAAAATTCTATTAATTGTCATAAACCCGTGGTAAGCTCGAACCGTTTTAGGATTTACCGCACACTTAAATTGGTTTGAAAATCCTATAACAAATGGATGTAACCGGAAATTGTTGATAGTTTCACAGAATGATTACAAGCTTTAAGATTATAAATATTTTAAAAACTTGTTTGCTCTGCTGTTTGCAACACCGGAAGGTCCTTTTTTCAACATCTGAGGATTGACTTATGACAGCTCGCGAACAAGGCGTAGTAAAGTGGTTTAACGACACTAAAGGTTTTGGCTTTATTCAACGTAACGGCGGTGACGACGTATTCGTTCATTTCCGTGCAATCGTTGGTGATGGTCACCGTTCTTTACGTGACGGCCAACGCGTAGAATTTAGTGTAGTACAAGGTCAAAAAGGTTTTCAAGCTGAGAACGTTCAGCCTTTAGACTAATTCATCTTTTGATGAATCACGGACGCTCCAATTTTTGAATTGGGGCGTTTTTGTTTATAATGATCTTCTCATTAGAGAGATTGTTTGTTAGAGCACGTATTTATGACATCTGGTTTTGAAACCTTGAATTTACATCCGCAACTTAAAAAGGCGATTGATGCTTTAGGGTTTAAGCAAATGACCCCGATTCAGCAAAAGGTTTTAAAATATACGTTGGGCGGGCATGATGCAATTGGTAGAGCACAAACAGGAACAGGTAAAACTGCTGCTTTCCTGATTAGTGTAATTAATGACTTGTTACATAACCCGATTCAAGAGCAGCGCTTTCGTGGTGAGCCACGTGCCTTGATTTTGGCGCCTACTCGTGAATTGGCATTGCAAATTGAAAGCGATGCGAAGTTACTCACAAAATTTTCAGATTTACACGTCGTGACACTATTAGGTGGTGTAGATTTTGATAAGCAAAAGAAACAGCTAGATGCTAATTTTGTCGATATCATGGTTGCCACGCCTGGGCGTCTAATTGATTTTGTAGAACAAAAAGAAGTTTGGCTCGATCAAATTGAATTCTTGGTCATTGATGAAGCAGACCGCTTATTGGACATGGGTTTTATTCCTTCTGTAAAACGTATCGTGCGTTATTCCCCGCGTAAGGAAGAACGTCAAACCCTCATGTTCTCGGCTACTTTCAGTTATGACGTGCTTAATTTGGCGAGACAATGGTTGTTTGAACCAATCACTGTTGAAATTGAGCCTGAGCAAAAAACCAATAACGATGTTGAGCAACGTGTTTATGTAGTAGCTAAGCAAGATAAATATCGTTTGCTACAAGATATTTTGCGTGAAGAGCCTATCGATAAAGTCATGATTTTTGCTAATCGACGTGATCAAGTACGCCGTCTTTATGACCATTTAAAGAGAGATGGATATCGGGTCGGGATGCTTTCAGGTGAAATTGCTCAAGATAAACGTTTAAAAATGTTAGACCAGTTTAAGCAGGGTAAAAATAACATCATGATCGCAACTGATGTTGCTGGCCGTGGTATTCATGTCGATGGCGTATCTCATGTGGTTAACTATACCTTACCTGAGCAGTCAGACGACTATGTGCACCGTATTGGTCGTACAGGCCGTGCTGGGTCACAAGGTGTAAGTATTAGTTTTCTTTCAGAAGATGATGCTTTTTACTTGCCGGAAATTGAAAAAGCAATTGGTAAGAAATTGCCATTAACCCGTATAGAGGGTTATTGCTAATAAAAAAATCCCAATCATTTGATTGGGATTTTTTTTGATTAATTAATTTTGCAATAGAAAGTAAGTGTTGTTTGATAATCATCATCTTTTGCTAGAGATGCATTTTTACCAGTTAATGTGCCAATCACACCAGCTGCTGCTTCAACCATTTGGCCTGTTTTCTCGCTCACTACATCTTTTAATACACCGTTGTATGTTGTTTTTTCATCTACAACAACGGGCGTAGTATTTTTTGAACAAGTTTTTTGAGCGGCAGTAATCGCATTATTTTTTGCAATTAGATTTGTTTTACCAATGCCTGTGACTTCAAATTGATTATTTTCTTTTTGAACTGCCAAGGTGTTTTTAGGGGTAGTGGCACAAGCTCCTAGTAATAAAACAACACTACTCAACGCACTCGCTAAAATTATTTTTTTCATGTTTCACCTAATATCGTTAATCGTCAAAAGATCTCACTATTTGAACACAAGTTTTCTCATTGACTTTGAAGACGTTGTATTAGTTTTGATGTTTTGTCTTAAAAAAATGTCAAAGCATGAGCTCGTTGTTTTTATGTTCTAGATACAATGGTGGATTATCTGTAGATTATGCTAATCTATTTTGAATTTTTTGAGTTAGATCAATATTAATGACGGATTCAGCAACACAGATAATTCATCAGAATATTCACCAACGTCAATCTATTGGTCAATTGATTGAGCCTGCACCAAATGCAGATCAATTAGAGTTGGCTTTTCAAGCTGCTTTAACTGCTCCTGACCATCATAGACTTAAACCAACACGTTTTGTTGTTATCGAGGCTGAACAACGTGCTGCATTTGGTGAGGTTTTAGCAAAAGCACTGGCTGATTTGGGTGAAACTGACTCCGCGCAACTTGAACGAGTTAAGCAACATCCTTTCCGTGCGCCTTTACTCATTTTAGCGCTTACGCAATTGCAAGACCATCCTAAGGTTCCGCATTTTGAACAGATTTTAAGTACAGGGGCTGCCGTACAGAACCTTTTATTGTCTTTACAAGTTCAAGGCTTTTCCACCATGTGGCGTAGTGGCGCGGTTGTTGAATCAAATTGGTTAAAACAGCATTTAGGATTGCAACCACATGATTTAATTTCAGGTATTATTTATGTGGGCACAGCAGCTAAAGCGATTGCACCGCGTGCAGAGATTGAAAGTAAAGAATTTGTAAAGGTTTGGCAGGCTTAACGAGCCTCAAAAGTAAGAAATAGGATAATAAAGCATGGCTGAATTTAAGTTTACAGATTTAGTGGAACCTGTTGCGGTTGATAAAAAAACAGCATTACGTATTACTGTGTTAGGTGGAGGGAGCTTTGGTACGGCGATGGCCAATTTAGCTGCACGTAATGGTTGCGACACCATGATCTGGATTCGTGATGCCGAAACAGCAGAAGAAATCAATAAAACCCATATTAATAAACGTTATTTGCCAGACTTTGTTTTAGAGTCATCATTACGCGCTGTGTCTGACCTTGAACAAGCCGTGTGTGATCGAGATATTATTTTGGTGGCAATTCCTAGTCATTCATTTCGTGATGTATTAAAACAAATTGCGCCTTTTATTACGGCACAAGCGGTTGTCTCTCTAACGAAGGGCGTCGAGGCTAAAACTTTTAGCTTCATGAGCGATATTATTCGTGAAGAATTGCCAGAAGTTCCTTATGGTGTGTTATCTGGACCAAATCTCGCTAAGGAGATTATGGCTGGTATGCCATCTGGTACTGTTATTGCCAGTGATTCTGAATTAGTTCGTTATGCTGTGCAGCATGCTCTTCATAGTGCTTTATTCCGAGTTTTTGGTAGTGATGATGTGCATGGTGTTGAACTAGGGGGAGCACTTAAAAATATTTATGCAGTTGCAATGGGAATTGGTGCTGCTTACAAGATTGGTGAAAATACCAAGAGTATGATTTTAACGCGCGCCTTGGCCGAAATGAGTCGTTTTGCAGTCAAACAAGGGGCAAATCCGCTAACGTTCTTAGGTTTATCTGGTGTTGGTGATTTATTTGCAACCTGTAATAGTCCTTTAAGCCGTAATTATCAGATTGGTTATGCTTTGGGTTCAGGTAAAACACTTGACCAAGCGAGTAAAGAGTTGGGGCAAACCGCTGAAGGAATTAATACAATTGTTCAGGTGCGTGGTAAAGCAGAAGAACTAGACGTATATATGCCTATTACCAATGCCTTATATGAGGTTATTTTTGAGGGTGCGCCACCTTTAAATATTGCCTTATCTCTTATGAAAAATGGACACCGTAGTGATGTTGAGTTTGTTTTACCTCATCATGAAGTCTGAAGAAGAAATGTCATAAATTACGGTTATAATGCAAGAATTATTAACAAGGAATATTTATGCAACTGACATTGGTTCGTCATGGGGAAGCCGCTCCTCCAGTGAATGGTAATGACACTAAGCGTCCACTTACCGCTCGTGGGCATGCTCAAGCTGAGCACACAGCAACATTTTTAAAAGATATTGTTAAGCCTGATATTTTTGTAGTGAGTCCTTTATTGCGTGCTCAAGAGACATTGGCGCATATTCAAGCTTATTTTAAAGATGTTCCTGTGTTGTTATGCGATAAAATTAAACCGGATGATAATGCCAAAGAAGCAGTTGAGTGGTTGTCTCAGGTTCCTTATGAGTCAATTGTAGTCGTGTGTCATATGAACGTGGTAGGGCATATTGCTGAACTACTAACACATGAAAACTTTAATCCATTTGCACTTGCCGAAGCTCGAATTTATGATCAGGCTGTTATTGCAACTGGTTTATCAACACAAAAAAATAGTTTTATACCCACAATATAATTAAAAAGGTCATTTAGCCCATTATGCTGTATTTATGGATGCCTGAAACCAATGGAATATGGCATTGGTCTAACGGAGAAAACTGGTTGCAGGCAGCAAGTCTTGATCAATTAATACAAGACCTGCAATTACATCAAGGAAAAGAAGCTGTCATCTTTTTCCCTAGTCGCCATGCTCAGATACTCCAGCAGCACATGGCAAAGTCTCATTACAAGCAACTAGGGGCAGATGGTGTTAAATATTTGCTTGAAGAATTTGTAACTTTGCCTATTGATCATATGAAAGTGGTTCATCATTTTCATGCTGATCAACTCACCGTATTGGGAGTGGCAAAAACAACAGTGGAAACATGGCAGCATGCGATGGCTTTGCTGCCTATTAAACTCGTTGCTTTATTGCCGGACTTTCTAATTTTACCGGAACCTCAAGAGCAGCAAGTGGTCTTATGTAATATTGACCAGAAATTACTTGTGCGTGAAAGTAAATGGGTGGGTAATTCGCTAGATGACTTAGCATTGTTTTTGGAGTTTCAACCAGTCGAAGCTCATTATCAATATAGTGGTTTAACAACAGAGCAACTCGAAAGTCTGGTGGCAGCATCAGATGCCGAGCATCATTCTGAATTTATCTATCAATTTCAGGGCGTAGATAAACCTAAACAGCATCCTTTTAATGTTCTGCCTAAAGCTAAAGGGCAAGAGCACACGGTTTCTGGTTATTGGAAAGCGTGTGCCGCTATTGTTTTAGCAATTATAGTGGTCCAGTTTAGTTATGATTTTTTGCGTTGGATAAAGTTAAGAAATGTGGCTAATCAAACCGCCGAACAGACGGTCGAGCAATATAAATATTGGTTTGGTCCTTCAAGTCGGGTAAATGAGCAAAATATAAAAAGCCAATTTGAAAGTCATTTACGCATGAGTAAGCAAGGCGATACACAAGCACTTTCTTTATTGAGCCGTGTTGGACCTATTTTAATGCAAAGACAAATTTTAGCTCAGCAGTTAAATTATGATGCTTCAACACTAACTATGGCATTAAAAGCAAAGTCGGCAGATGATTTGCAAGCTTTAACACAGCAACTTAATCAGCAGGGATTCAAAGCAGAGCTAGGTAATGTTCAAGCCGATGGTGGTGGGGCAATTGGGGTGGTGAAAATACAATAATGAAAATGATAACTCAATTGCAAAACCGCTTTGACCAGTGGATTGAACAAGTCACTCAATATTTAGATCGTTTAACTGTACGTGAGCGGGTTATGGTGGTCTTTACTACAATTTTTGTTGTGGTTGCCATTGTGGGTGCTTCACTTTGGAAAATGCATTCCTTGGCAGAACAACAGCAACAACGGTTAAATGATTTAAAAGATTTAATGGTATGGATGCAGAGTAATGCAGTTACCATGAAACCAGCGAATGAACTTGAGTTAGGCCAATCGGAAAAGATACAACGAGTAGCTCAGCAACAAGGCTTAACAGTCACTTCTCAACAAAATGGTGAGCAGTTACAAATTATTGTTACTCATCAGAATTATGCAATTTTAGCGAACTTTTTAACCCAACTTGCGCAAATGGGCTTAAGTATTGAAAAAATGGAAATGGTTTCAAGTGATGGACAGATTAAATTAACAGCGACGGTTCAATAACATATTAAAATATGCTGTTCTTAAGCATGGTGTTTTGTGCTACCTGTGCCTATAATATGCCTACCTAAAATCAGTAGACTGTGATTGGTATGTTATATTCACTTGCTCGCCCGATGTTGTTTAGTTTAGCACCAGAGCGTGCCCATGAATTAACATTATCTATGCTTGATAAAGCACATAAGTTCGGCCTGCTGCGCCAGAGCGTAGAATCAAAACCAACAACCTGTATGGGAATTGAATTTCCAAATCCGGTAGGTTTAGCGGCTGGACTTGATAAGAATGGTGCACATATTGATTCTTTAGCCGGACTGGGTTTCGGTTTTATTGAAATTGGAACAATTACACCTCGTCCTCAGTCGGGTAATCCACAACCACGATTGTTCCGTATTCCTGAAGCGAAAGCCATTATTAACCGCATGGGTTTTAATAATGATGGTGTTGATAAACTTGTTGAGAATGTCAAAGCTTCAAAATTTAAAGGAATTCTAGGTATCAATATTGGTAAGAATGCAGATACGCCTGTAGAAAAGGCTGTTGATGATTACCTGATTTGCCTTGAGAAAGTTTATAATTACGCTTCTTATATTACCGTTAATATCTCATCTCCAAATACTAAGAACTTAAGAAGTTTACAAAGTGGTGATGCATTAACTGAATTATTGCAAACCTTAAAAGAAAGACAACTTGAGCTTGCCGAGCAATATAACCATTATGTTCCTTTGGTTTTAAAAGTTGCGCCTGATTTAACAGCAGAAGATGTTGAGTTTATTGCAGCGCAATTATTGCAATTTAAAATTGATGGTTTAATCGTTACCAATACGACTTTATCTAGAGATGGTGTAGAAAATCTTCCTTATGGTAATGAGTCGGGTGGCTTATCAGGTGCGCCTGTTTTTGAAAAAAGTACCGAATGCTTACGTTTATTTGCCCAAACGTTAAAAGGACAAATCCCGTTAATTGGCGTGGGTGGAATTTTGTCGGGTGAACAAGCAGTAGCCAAACAGCAAGCTGGAGCAACACTAGTACAGATCTATAGCGGATTGATTTATACCGGTCCTATATTAGTAAAGCAATGTGTTGCAGCCATGACTTAAGTGAATATGAACACAATTGATATCATCATTCTGATACTTTTGCTCATTGGGGGGCTAAACGGTTTGCGACAAGGATTTATCAAAGCCTTTGCGAACTTGGTAGGATGGATCATTGCATTAATTATGGGTGCAAAATATGCTGTCCTTCTTGCGCCGTCCATGTCAGGTTTAAGTCATGATCCGGTTGTTCAAAAAATTGCAGCTTTCGCATTTATCGCACTTATGATCATTGTTTTAACATGGATCGTCACTGCATTTTTAAATGGCCTCTTGAAAAGTCTGAAATTGGGGCCATTAAATCGTTTAGCGGGTGGTGCTTTTGGTTCTTTAAAAGGCTTGTTGGTTGTGTTGATTACAATGCAGGGCGTAGGGCCTTGGGTTGAAAGTTCACCACACTGGAAACAGTCCAAACTTATACAATTTTTACTGCCTTATGCGCCTTTAGCTACCGAATTGTCTAAAGATGCAGCAAGTGAGGCATTTCATCAAATAACATCTGGAGGTAGTGCATCAAGCACCCCTTCAAAACCAATGGACGAATCGGAAAATTTAGAAAACCGATCCGACCATTCGACAAAGAATCCTTTTTATTAATTCCTAGCTTGTCTGCGAGGTTGCTATGTGTGGAGTTGTTGGTATAGCCGGTAAATCGCCAGTGAACCAAATGTTGTTTGATGCTTTAACGATGTTGCAACATCGTGGGCAAGATGCAGCTGGAATAGTAACCTGCCATGAAGGCCGTCTTTTCCTTCGTAAGGATAACGGTATGGTGCGTGATGTTTTTCATACTCGTCATATGAGAGCATTACTTGGTAATTATGGTATTGGCCATGTACGTTACCCAACTGCTGGTTCTGCTAGCAGTGCTGAAGCACAACCATTTTATGTGAACTCACCTTACGGTATTACGCTTGCACATAATGGTAATTTAACCAATGCTGAAGACATTCATGATGACCTGTTTAAAACAGATTTACGTCATATGAATACAGATTCTGACTCAGAAGTTCTTTTGAACGTATTCGCGCATGAGTTGCAGAAGAACGGTACTTTAAACCCTACACCAGATGATATTTTCCATACAGTTACTCGTGTACACGAGCGCTGTCTAGGTGCATATGGCGTAGTGGCGATGATTACCGGTCATGGTTTAGTTGGTTTCCGCGATCCAAACGGTATCCGCCCACTCATTTATGGTTCACGTATGACTGAACAAGGCGAGATGGAATACATCATCGCTTCTGAGTCAGTTGCTATTACAGCGCTTGGTTTTAAAATTGAGCGTGACATTGAACCTGGTGAAGCAATTTTTATCACTGCTGATGGTGAATTGTTCACAAGACAATGTGCAGCTAATCCAAAATACCGTCCATGTATTTTTGAATATGTTTATTTTGCACGCCCTGATGCCATTATTGACGGAATTTCAGTTTATAAAGCCCGTTTAAAAATGGGTGAAAAGCTTGCTCATAAAATTTTACGTGACTGGGGTGAAGACCATGATATTGATGTGGTTATTCCAATCCCAGATACGAGCCGTACTTCAGCATTAGAACTTGCAAATATTCTAGGTGTTAAGTTCCGTGAAGGTTTTATGAAAAACCGTTATATCGGTCGTACCTTCATTATGCCAGGCCAGCAACAGCGTAAAAAATCTGTACGTCAGAAATTAAACCCTGTTGAGTTGGAATTTAAAGGCAAGAACGTTTTATTAGTTGATGACTCAATTGTTCGTGGTACTACCTGTAACGAAATCATCCAGATGGCACGTGATTCTGGTGCAAAAAAAGTATACTTTGCATCAGCTGCACCTCAGGTTATGTATCCAAACGTTTACGGTATTGATATGCCTGCTAAAACTGAGCTAATTGCTTCAGAACGCAGCGTAGAAGAGATCCAAGAAATTATTGGTGCGGATCGTTTGGTTTTCCAAGAATTGGAAGACTTGAAAAATGCTGTACGTACCAGCAAAGTGCCTGATCTAACTGAGTTTGATTGCTCTGTATTTGATGGAATCTATGTAACAGGTGATATTGATGGTGCTTATCTAAATAATTTGGAGCAGAAGCGTAATGATTCTGCTAAAAAGAAAAAAGATGGTTACATTGATGTTAATGTTGACGCAGCTTCTGTAGATCTAACAGGCATTAAAGAAGAATAGGAATAGCTGAAAAAAGTGGGTGTTTCCCGCTTTTTTCTTTTATGATGAAACCTAACAATGTAATTGGGATTATTTACATTGAAAGAAGTAAGCCACTATCTAATCGAAAATAAGAATATGGCATGGTCCATCACTATGTGTTTGGTTGCTGTGCTGCTTACTATTTTTATTTT
The DNA here is from genome assembly GCF_059416285.1 of Acinetobacter sp. GW821-FHT09D10. Lineage (NCBI taxonomy): Bacteria > Pseudomonadati > Pseudomonadota > Gammaproteobacteria > Moraxellales > Moraxellaceae > Acinetobacter > Acinetobacter sp. GW821-FHT09D10. The sequence continues at coordinate 210,265 of NZ_JBWKOW010000004.1, read as the reverse complement.
AAATTTAATTTTAGGTTTGCTCGTTCATTTTTTTGATTATAGTCAGCCCATTTGGTGGCACACTTTAAGTCCTTATTTTGTCGCACTATTACTTTTTATTATGGTTTGGTCTGTAGTTACCGAACTTTATATCCTGCGTAAAGGTGGACATTCTTTAGCGAAACAACTTAAAGCACGTCGTTTGGTGAAAGAAGAAAGTACCCCAGAAGAACTTGCAGCATTAAAAATTACAGAAAATTTGGCGCAGAATTTCTCACTAAAAGTTCCAACTTTGTATGTTTTACCTGATGAGGTCGGGGTCAATGCACTCACAGCAGGTTTTCACCCTAAAGATATTGTGATTATTCTGACATGGGGAGCCTTGCAGAATCTGGATAAACTTGAACTATATGGTTTGTTGGGCCATGAGTTTAATCAGATTTTATCGGGGGAAGCAGTTGAAAACACTAAATTAAAGATTCTATATAGTGGATTAACAACCTTTAGTCAGTGGGGTAGTAAATTAGCGAAACAGGGTTTTAAACGCTATAGCCCAGGTTATAAGCATAAGTTTGAAACCGTCTTTGTTGCGGTGGGGGGTGTAATTTGGTTGGCAGGTAGCCTTGGGGTATTGATCACTCGATTCATTAAGTATTTAACTTTGAGTGGTCGCACATTTCGTAATGACCAAAAAACAGTACGATTATTAAAAAATAGTGCGAATACTCAGACTTTATTGCGTATTTATGTTCATCATTCCGGTTCTCAAATTCATAGTGCTTATTCAGAATCAATCGCACATATGTGTTTTGCAAACTCACTTAGCCCTCAAAGCTGGATGAATATTCATCCGAGTATTCGTGAGCGCATTTATGAATTAAACCCGACTTTGCTTCAAGATTTACAATTAGAAAATTTGAAAAAACTACGTAACCGTCCGTTATTTAGCTTATTTCATTTTTTAGAAGAATCTGAGAAGGAAATTTATATTCCGTGGTCATCGCCACAACCGCTGCCTTTACTAAGGTTGTCGCCTATTAGTTTTGCACTAAATGATGCCATTAAGCCTCTTAGTAGTGATGTGCGTCGCAATAAAAAGCGTCCTGAGTTAATTCAGCGTGCGCTACAAACAGCTACAGGGTCACGTGAAGTAATGGTGGCTATTTTGATGATTCGTCAATATCGAGAATTCATCCCTAAAGATGCGCCAGTTAGCCATGCCATTATCGATGCTTTATTAAATCTGGACGGTCGTATTCATATTCAGATATTCCATGATGCCTGTAAAAACATTGGACATATGCCGGCAAGCATTGCGCGGCAATTTCTCACAAAACTAGCGCTCATTATTCAAGAAGATGGCGAGATTGGGTTGCTGGATGCACTTTTGTTAGAACGGGTTAAATATGAACTGAGTTTGATGCCGCTGCATTTACCAACGGCATTTGAAGAAGTAAAACCCCAAGTTGTTCGCTTGGTTGATGCTTTACTTCATGTTCAACAAATTAACAGCCCAAATCAGTTAGAAGTCCGTGATCGTATTTTACGTTCTTTGCTCAATCCTGATGAAATGAATATTTATGATGAAATTTCGGATGAGCCTTTAGATCTTGCTGAAATTTTAAATGATATTGCGGGTTTATTGTTACGTGACCGTCTTAGTATTTTAGCGATTGCGGAAATGTGTTTGTGGAGCGATCGCATCATTACTCAAGATGAGTTGGATGTACTTGAATTGCTTTATTGGCGTTTCGGCTTTGAGACAGAAGAAATTGTTGAGCAAATGCAAAAAAGAAATAGTGTTATGATTATTTAAAAGACATCTACGATTATAAAAACAGCTGAACGAAATAAAACACTGAAAAAAAAACTGAAGCCCGTTAGAATGTAGATTGAGTAGAGGTATTGATTCAAACATGATTGGGCAGCAAAGAAATATACTGGCAACTTTAGGAATTGATTTATGGATTCCTAAGACACAGGTGTGCCAAAAAAATAATGCTCAAAGCCTTTGGCGAGATCATGTTGTTGAAGAACCTGAACCGATTATATTGCCTTCTGTAGAACCAGTCGTTCTTGAGCAGCCCACAAAGCCAAAAATCAACGAGATTCCAAAAGTTGAACCTGAAATTGTGGCGCCAGTTTCAATCGATGTTCAGCCCGTTATAGCACCTCACAATGAAGTGCAAGCGCCTGTAATTAAGATTGCATCATTTGAGTTGCAGGCTTTTTCTCTTGAAAAATGTGTTATTTTTTTAGATGTTACAAATTTAAGCGAAGAAGAAAAACAGCTTTGGAGCAACATACAAAAAGCAAAAATAGGGCAGTATGCTGAATTAAAATGGCCTTTCCCTTTAGCGACTTATCAAGATCAGCGGGGTGCTGGTTCATATATACAAGGCTTTTTAGATGCTGTCGCAGCAGAGAAAAAGATATTATGTCTTGGTGACTGTTCTTATATTCAACACGCGAATATTATTCATTTAGCAAGTTTAAAAGAGATGCTGGAGAAACCACTCCTTAAAAAAAGGTTATGGAAATTAATGCAAGATAACAACGAGTAGTAGGGATTTACATGAAAAAAGTTGTAGTATTTAGCCAAATTGATGAAGAAATTTTGTCTCGATTACAACAGAATTATCATGTTGTAGTTCTTAACCCAAAACTGGGTGATATTAATGAACAAATACGACAACACGTTGTAGATGCTGACGGGATGATTGGTGCAGGACGCTTACTGAATGAAAATAACCTTGCACCAGCCCAAAAACTAAAAATTATTTCATCTGTAACGGTGGGCTATGACAATTATGATCTGGCTTATTTAAATCAAAGAAAAATCTGGTTATCAAATACGCCTCATGTTTTAACAGAAACAACAGCTGATCTTGCTTTTACATTATTGCTAAGCGCTGCTAGAAAAGTTCCTTTTCTTGATCATTGGACAAAACAAGGCGAATGGAAAAGAACTGTAGGGCCTCAGCAGTTCGGTTTAGATGTTTTTGGAAAGACATTGGGAATTATTGGGCTTGGTAATATTGGAGCTGCAATTGCTCGACGTGGTTTTTATGGATTTAACATGAATATTGTTTACCATAATCGTCGTGAAAAGCCTGAATTAGCTGAGCCATTAAACGCACAATATCTTGGTTTGGATCAATTGCTACAACAGTCTGATTTTGTAGTAACCGCAGTTGATTTAAATAACGAATCGAAAGCTTTAATGGGCAAAGCTCAATTTGAGCTTATGCAAAAACACGCTATTTTTATTAATATTGCGCGCGGTTCGGTAGTTGATGAGCACGCTTTGATTGAGGCTTTGCAGCAAAATCAGATCTTTGCTGCTGGTTTAGATGTGTATGAAAAAGAACCTTTACAAGATTCAGCACTTTTTAAATTGCCGAACGTAGTCACTTTACCTCATGTAGGTTCAGCTACTGCTGAAACCCGTAAAAAAATGGCAAATCTTGCCTATAAAAATCTGGTTGAGGCTTTAGAGGATAAAACACCTAGATATCTGGTAAACCCAAACTTTATATAAGTGATGAATAACACTTCATTGCAAAACTAGTCGATTTCGAGTGATATAGTAAAAGTCTATTGATTGAACATCATTTTTTATGGTTCACATCAGTAGACTTTTTTTATGGTTTAATTTTAATAGAGAAAAACTTTTGAGATTTTTGCCAGTTATTTTAAGTGCGACTTTTATAGCAAATGCTGCGTATGCACAGTCTTTCGACCCTCGGTCATCTGCGAATCAGGTGGAAATTCCAAATATTGGAAGTGGGATAGGCTTGCTTGATCAACAAAAAGAAAAATTTATTGGTGAAAAAGTATTCCGTGAAGTTCATAAACAAATGCCAGTTATTCAAGATATTTGGCTCGAAGACCAATTTTTCCAAGTATTTTCAAGTATTTTGAGTGAGACCCAACTTGGTCAGCCTATTGGCCTGGTTGTTATTAAAGATCCACAAATTAATGCTTTTGCTGTTCCGGGTGGTCTATTCGCGCTTAATACTGGTCTTATTACTTCAGCTCGCAATATTGATGAAATTGCTGGGGTTATGGCGCATGAAATTGCACACGTATCTCAAAGACATTTTAGTCGTTCAGAGGAAGCCTTTAAGGGGCAAACTTTATTAAGTTTGGCTGGGCTTTTGGCGGGTGTGGCAATCGCTGCACAGGGCGGTGGAGATGCGGGGGCAGCAGTGATGTTGGGAACACAGGCTGCACTAATGGATCAACAATTAACATATAGTCGAAATCAGGAACGTGAAGCAGACCGTATTGGCATGCAATATATGTATGCAGCGGGTTATAATCCTCAAAGTATGGCAGACTATTTTGAAACAATGCATCGTGCGACGAGTCGGGTAAGTTTTTTACCGGATTTCTGGTTGACTCATCCATTGACTACTGAGCGCATGAGTGAAGCTCGACTTCGTGCGAATCAGATGCCTAAAGTTAAAAATCGTATATATGATGCCGATTTTGAAATTTTAAAATGGTACACAATGGTGGTTTCAAATCAGGCTACTGAAAATCAACTACAGAGTTTGGCCTCTCAAAAAAATATTGCTGGTCTTATCGCTTTGGCAGCTTTTTATACAAAACAAGGTGATTATGCGCAGGCACAGTCTACCTTAGATCAAGCAAAATCTAGTGGAAAACCTCTTGTTACGTTATTGCAGACAGATATTTATCTGGGGCAAAACAAGCTTGATCAAGCCTATTCTTCAATTGCTTCTACACAAATGACTATGCCTGAAAATAGGGCTTTTAGTTATAAATTGGCTGAAGTGTTGTTACGTCAAGGAAAATTTGCACAAGTTCAAACTCTGGTTCAACGGTTTATTAATAAAAACCCAAGAGATATACAAGGTTGGCAATTTTTACAACAAGCTGCTAATTTGGACAAGGCAGGATCTTTGAGAGCAGTCAACGTTCTACGCTATCGAGCAGAAGCTGAATATTGGTCGGGGAGTGAGGAAAATGCAATTAAATCAATGTTGCATGCCCAGCGATTAGCAAAAGACAATCAAGCAATGTCGGCTAGAATAGACAGTAGATTGAAACAAATGCAAGATGAGAGAAGAATGAAAATTTAAAGATATATTTTTCAAAATTTTCAGATATGCAAATGCGTACAAACTAAAAGAACTTTTAGCTTAAAGGAAAGAATTTAAGAGAGGAAATTAAGCTAATTTAGCTTTAATTTTTGCTGAAACTTGAGAAGGATCGGCACGCCCGGCTATGATCGGACGTAGAGAATTCATCACCTTACCCATATCTTTCATGCTAGTTGCTTCTTGAGCAGAAATCGTTTGCTCAATGAGAGAATCAAGCTCTTCCTCAGTCATAGCTTCTGGTAGAAACTGAGATAAAATCTCAGCTTCGGCTTGTTCTTTACTAGCTAAATCATCACGACCAGCACCTTCAAAGGCTTTGATCGATTCTTTACGTTGTTTAATTTGCTTTTCAATGACCGCAAGAACTTGAGCGTCGTCAAGCTCTTTGCGCTCATCGACTTCGATTTGCTTAATTGCTGCTTGTAGACCACGCAAAACCGTCACTGTTGCCATATCTTTGGCACGCATAGAAGTTTTTAATGCATCAGTAATTTGGTTTTTTAAAGTAGTCATAATTTAGCAGTCAATCACAAATTAATTAGTAAAGGCGAGTAGTACGTACAGATTCGCGAGCCAATTTCTTTTGGTAGCGTTTAACTGCAGCAGCTTTTTTGCGCTTACGTTCTTGAGTTGGTTTTTCGTAGAATTCGCGTTTACGAACGTCAGCTAAAACACCAGCTTTTTCGCATGAACGCTTGAAGCGACGGATAGCTACGTCAACTGGTTCGCCTTCTTTCAACTTAACTTGTGGCATGTAAAATCCTCTAGATTATGGATAAGATCAAGCACACTATTGTGCCGGATCACAAGTGAAGGTCAGTATTTTACTCATTTACAACTCATATCACAAGTCTATAATAGCGATTGCAATATTTTGACTCATATAAAAGGCAGTTTTGATGATTGTTTTAGGCTTGGAAACTTCTTGTGATGAAACAGGGTTGGCACTTTATGATAGCGAACTCGGCTTGCGGGGACAGGTTCTTTATAGCCAGATTAAACTTCATGCTGAATATGGTGGGGTAGTACCTGAACTTGCTTCTCGTGACCATGTTCGTAAATTAATTCCTTTAATGAATCAATTGCTTGAGCAAAGCGGAATAAAAAAGCAAGAGATTGATGCGGTTGCTTATACGCGTGGTCCTGGTTTAATGGGAGCCTTAATGACAGGAGCTTTATTTGGAAGAACTTTAGCTTTTTCTTTAAATAAACCTGCAATTGGTGTTCATCATATGGAGGGGCACATGTTGGCACCTCTACTTTCAAGTCAGCCACCCGAATTTCCATTTGTGGCTTTATTAGTTTCAGGTGGACATACACAATTAATGGCAGCTCACGGCATTGGTCAATATGAACTCTTGGGTGAGTCTATTGATGATGCAGCTGGAGAAGCTTTTGATAAAGTTGCAAAAATGATGAGCTTGCCATACCCAGGCGGTCCCAATATTGCAAAATTAGCTTTAAGTGGTAATCCGTCAGCATTTGAATTTCCGCGACCAATGCTTCACCAAGGTTTAGATTTTTCTTTTAGTGGTTTAAAAACAGCAGTTTCTGTGCAATTGAAAAAATTGAATGGTGAAAACCATGACGCCGATATTGCAGCTTCATTCCAAGAAGCAATTGTAGATACCTTGGTAAAAAAATCAGTAAAAGCTCTAAAGCAAACTGGACTGAAACGTTTAGTTATCGCAGGTGGCGTAAGCGCAAATTTACGATTACGTGAACAGTTGGAAACTTCATTGGCTAAAATTAAGGCACAAGTTTACTATGCTGAACCTGCCTTATGTACTGATAATGGTGCAATGATTGCTTTTGCTGGTTATCAACGTTTAAAAGCAGGACAACATGATGGTTTGGCTGTAACCACGACACCACGTTGGCCAATGACGGAACTCACTATTCCTGAGTAAAAGTATTCCTATTTAAAAGCTTCTTGGTTTTCGATATCAATGTATTCGATATAACCACGGCCTTGAACTTCATTGCCGAAGTAATTACCAGTAAATTTATAGCCACTAGCATAACCACGCCCATGACCATAGCGGAATGGGCAGTCAATTTCTGCCTGAATATTCAAAATAATTTGTTTATTCTCATTTCGAGCAATCCACGAAAAGTATTTCGGAAGTCGCATTTTTTCTCCAGTCGGTGAGATGTAGTCATCGACTTGATGAGAAATAACGTCAAAGCTAACATCTGTATAAATTTCAGCTGGCTGATCAAGATATCTAATATGGAGGGTGTAAGCGACCGTCTGTCCCGCAATATCTGCTTTAGTAAGAAGAAGTTGAGTGGTCTCGTTTAAATTAATAATTTGATAAGTAAAAAAATCAAGCGGCAGTTTATAAGCGTCAGGAAGAAGTTTGTTTATGAAACTATGTGGACCAGCTGCTCGTGCATATTCATACGTACAGAGTCCTTCACTTTCAATGCGTTCTGCTTGATAACTTAAAAAGCCTTTAAACTTTGCCAATAAACTAAAATGATCATAAATAGGTGTTTTTATAAACCACGAAACATGTGATGTAACATCAATATCAAAGTTGAAATCAAGCCCATCATAATGTCCATGGATATGAACTTGCGGGAATTTTCCTTGAATTGAAATCTCTTTGCCTAGTTCTATTAAGTTTCCATCTTTATTAATTTGTGTCTCTTTTGGAATGATATACGCCTTAAGCAAAGCTTGCTCAACCGCGGCAGTACTTGAAAAGAACGTGGCTATTTTTCTTGGGTCTTCATTAATTATGTCGTCATGATCAAAGGCTAGCGCACCGGGCGTGCCTAATAAAATCATAATGTTGAGATAACGATGTGGTTCGGGTAAAAGTGGAAAAAAGATACCGTAATGTGTCCAGCTATAATATTTTTCGTCAACTCGTGGGCGGATGATATGAGACTGAGTAAAAGGAAGAGTTGAGTATTTTTCTGCTTGATCCAAGGCGCCTTGCGCGAGCAATAAGCTTTTACCAAGGACTTTGCTGCCTATGGAAATTTTTGGCAATTGTTTTTTCATATATAAACCTAACTAAGGATAGGACTATCTTTGTTTTAGGTTATGAAAAACAACTGCCAAATCTAAGCGGTTTTCAAGCCAAAGCTAAGGCTTTGCGGGACATTCGTCGTTTAATTGTTAGACAACTGTTTTAACCCATTTAAACCAATCCAATGCTTTGAGAACTGGTAAGCAGCACGTCCAGAGCGTTGACCACGCATTTGGCACCAACGTAAACTCTCGGCACGAACTTCATCATTAAAAGGCATATTTGCCTTTTGAATATAATGTTCTACGATTTCTAAATATAAATTCTGATCCATTGGATAAAAAGATAACCACAAACCAAAACGATCTGACAAAGAGATCTTTTCTTCAATCGCTTCTTGAGGGTGTAGTTCAGTATATTGAGGAACATCGACCTTGGTTACAGGTGTATTTTCATGCATGAATTCGGGTAACAAATGGCGACGGTTACTGGTCGCATAAATAATAAAATTACTCGCACCAGATTGTAATGAGCCGTCCAATACACTTTTTAAACTACGATAGTTTTCATCTTCAGCATTAAAAGCCAAGTCATCGCAATATACGATGTATTTTTCAGGTCGATTTTGAATGAGTTTTTGAATTTTAGGTAAATCTGCCAAGTCATCACGTTCAATTTCAATTAAACGTAACCCTTGAGGGGCATATTCAGTCAATAAAGCACGAACAATAGATGATTTACCTGTACCACGTGAGCCCGTTAAAAGTACATCATTTGCTGGTAAGCCATTTAAAAATTGCAAAGTATTTTGAATGATTTTTTCTTTTTGGCGCTGAATGCCTTTTAAGTCATCTAAATAAATATTCTTTGGGGTATGGATGGCTTTAAGTTGCTGATTTTCCCATCTAAAAGCAGGTGCAGTAAAATCTGTTTCTTGTTTAGGTTCAGGTAAGACCTGCTGTAATTGATTTAATACAAGTGATAATGTCTGAACTAAATTGTCTGGTAAATCAATGGTAGCCATGGTAAGTCAATCATGTTAAACAGTAATTTACTAGGATACTAACACCGAAATTAACAGGCTGACAAAAAAGTTGTTGCTATACAGTTTATCGGTTTTGCAATTGATTGAAATCTTCAGACCGCGCATAGTGTGGTCATGTCTATTTAGTAAAATCATCTGTGAAGATGAGGACGAAATATGTTTGAAAAAATACGAAGTGATATGAATCCGCATCAGGCTTACCGTATCAAAAAATTACAACGTCAATTAGACATGGCTGAATCTTATGAAGAGTGGAAGTCTTTTGCATTAAAACTAGATGAAGAAACAGGGGTGCAAGAGTGGAAATTCGATAATAGTTCACCTTATTTTGATGCAGAACTCATTTCTTATCGATATACCTTACTGAAAAGATACCGCCAGCAACATCGAACGCTAGACCTCATTTATTTACTCAAAGAAGGCCTAACCTACGATATTGCAAATATTGGTCACCCAATGCTTTTTGCCGCAACGCATGTGGGGACAAAAAAATTAATTGAAGACTATATTGAAGAAGTTAGCCAAAGCTTGGCCTATATAGCTTCAAGTGAATGTATTACTTTCCAACGGAAAGAAAAAATTGAGTTTTTTGAAAATTGTGAAAAAGCATATGGACAACCGGCTCTTATGTTCTCAGGTGGAGCGACGTTAGGTCTTTTTCACACAGGGGTGTGTAAAGCTTTAATTGAACAAGATCTAATGCCTAAAGTGTTGTCTGGCTCAAGTGCAGGGGCAATTATGACAGGCATGCTTGGAACTTCTGCCAGTGAAGATGTTCAAAATTTATTAAATGGAGAACAATTCTTTAGTGATGCTTTTCATTTTAGAAAACTTCGTGAACTCATTAAGGGAAATGGTGGAATTGCCGATGTGCACTATTTGAAAAAATTCCTTGTTGAAAACTTAGGTGATCTTACTTTTGAGGAAGCTTTCAAAAAATCTGGTTTAAATATTAATGTTGCGGTTGCACCCTATGATGCAACAGAAAACCCGCGAATTATGAATGCCATTATGACCCCGAACGTTTTGGTATGGAGTGCTGTGTTGGCTTCATGTGCCGTACCTGTGTTATTTCCACCAGTGCGTTTAACCAGTAAACGTTATGACGGTGAACATACCCCTTATATGGCAAATACAAAATGGGTAGATGGCAGTGTAAGAAATGATTTTCCGCAAGAAAGAATGGCGCGTCTATATAATTTAAATTACACCATCGCCAGTCAAGTGAATCCGCATATTGTTCCATTTATGCAAAATGATGCAGACCGCTTTCGTAAGGATGTTTTAAGTTGGCCTGAACGTATTTTAAGACGTCAAGGCAAAGTATTGTCAATGGGAATAATGGACTTTACGCGTCAAAGACTTGGTTCTATTTCTCCGATTAGGAGATTGCTCGATCATGGATATGGCGTAATGGGGCAGCGTTATTATGGCGACGTTAATATTATTGCTAAATATGGCTTGAGTCACTATACCTATACTTTGCAAAACCCACGTCCACATTTGTTTAAACGTTTGCAACGAGAAGGGGAGCGCGCGACTTGGCCAAAAATTTCTTCGATTGAAACCCATGCTCGTATTGGCAAGACGATTCAGCATTGTTTAGAAGTTTTGCGTTTTGAAGAAAAGCAACAACAGCCAGACTCTTACTATGCTGAAGCATGATTTTGCTTCTCATATTGAAAACTTAACATGTGTTACAAAGCCCACAAGTTCAGCTTTAGGACGGCATCTATGGACATGTTCTGTAGATGCTAGAAATTACTGGTTAAAATATCATTTACCTGAAACGCATGTTAAAAGTGAGCAAGACTTTATACACGAACAATTGTTTTATGAAGAAATTAATCACAAGAAACCTGTGTGGCTTTTGCCCCATAAATTAATCGAAGTTAGTATCATTCCTCAGTTAAACCATTCTTTAGGTCAGGTTTTAATTTTACCTGATACTGATTTGTGGTTTGGTTCGTTGCCTAATGAGAATCATTTAACAGATGTTTACCATACGATTTGGTTCGCGCTAGATAAGCTCGCGGAACTTCATAGATTGGGTTGGATTCATGGAGATATTAAAAGAGAACACTTTCGAAAGTTTCAGCAAAAACCTTACTTGATTGATTTTGAGAAAGCGCGACTTTTGACCAGTTCAGATTCAGTCATGGATGCAACACCACGTTATATGGCACCTGAACTTTATCAAGGTCATCGCAAAAGCGTACAAAGCGATTTATATGCATTTGGAATTGTTTTGTATGAATGGTTAACCCAAACTCGCTTAGAAGCAGGGAGTTACTATGATTGGGCAGTATTGCATTGCCAAAATTTAACCATTCAATTACCAACACAGTTTATGAATTTTTATCCATTACTTTCAGGTTTATTGCAAAAACAACAAAAAAATAGGTTTGTAAATGCGTTTGAAGCGCTGAATTGTTTAAAAGCACATTCAAACTTATAAAAATCATTGATCTAGTATCTGTATACAATTTACACGGTCAGTTTTTTTTAGAAAAAAAACACTTGTCACTGTTAGATCTTATCGCTAATATACACAGCCATCGGGGGCGTGGCGAAATTGGTAGACGCACTGGATTTAGGTTCCAGCGCCGCAAGGTGTAAGAGTTCGAGTCTCTTCGCCCCCACCACTTTAAGTTAAATCTTAAAGTTGATTTGGATGTTAAGTCATCTAGATCTTGGAAGAGGATTGGTGTAATGGTAGCATGACGGTCTCCAAAACCGTTCGTCAAGGTTCGAGTCCTTGATCCTCTGCCACATTTATTTTAAATAAATGTCCCAGATGGGGGCGTGGCGAAATTGGTAGACGCACTGGATTTAGGTTCCAGCGCCGCAAGGTGTAAGAGTTCGAGTCTCTTCGCCC
>NZ_JBWKOW010000004.1:197008-198149 GCF_059416285.1 Acinetobacter sp. GW821-FHT09D10 | reverse complement strand
CCCCACCATTAAAGGAAGCAAGACGATGTTCTTGCTTTTTTTATGATTAAATCATTAGTTATTTAATCATAAACATAGAGGATTGGTGTAATGGTAGCATGACGGTCTCCAAAACCGTTCGTCAAGGTTCGAGTCCTTGATCCTCTGCCAATGATTTAAAAATGAAGCTCCTTTTTAGGAGTTTTTTTATTGTCTGAATTTTTAAAGCTTAAATTATTTCAAGTTTCCGTTCATATTTTCATCTGCCACTTGATAAGTTATAAATAGTTATCTTTCTGTTCCTCGATATTTTATCTAATCAGACGTAAGGTGTTGGTTAAGTAGGGAATATACTAATTTTTTAGCTACTCTGTTAAGTTATTGTTTTTCTGTTTTTTATTATAATTTATAAATTTTTTTTCATAAAAAGCTTGAATAGAAATTTATTTCATGTATCATGCTCTTAACTAGAAAAAAGTCTTGTTAGTAAATCTTCTTTAAAGTATCGTAGTTTTAGTCATAATCCTTCGTTTTTTAAGATCTTAACTCAATTTGTTATTCTTTTTTCAAAGTTATGTTAGTGTCATTATTAAATGATACTAAAATATTAGAAATCAGTAGGATATATCATGTCTAATACAGTAAGTGGTACAGTAAAATGGTTTAACGAAACTAAAGGTTTCGGTTTCATTCAACAAGATAATGGTCCAGATGTGTTTGCTCACTTCAAAGAAATTTCTGGTTCAGGTTTCAAAACTTTGCACGAAGGTCAACGTGTAACGTTTACTGTTACTCAAGGGCAAAAAGGCCCAAATGCTGTAAATATTATTCCACAATAATATTTCAGTAAGAAAAAAAGCACTTTTTAGTGCTTTTTTTTATTTTAGTCGTTTAAAAGAAATTCTGTTGTTCTTTTAAATGCTATAAAAGCCTTCTATAAGAGGGCTTTTTATTTTATATCCAGTATGTAAGTCTAATAATATCTCTTATCTCTTATCTCTTATCTCTTATCTCTTATCTCTTATCTCTTATCTCTTATCTCTTATCTCTTATCTCTTATCTCTTATCTCTTATCTCTTATCTCTTATCTCTTATCTCTTATCTCTTATCTCTTATCTCTTATCTCTTATCTCTTATCTCTTATCTCTTATCTCTTATCTCT
>NZ_JBWKOW010000004.1:0-196910 GCF_059416285.1 Acinetobacter sp. GW821-FHT09D10 | reverse complement strand
CTTATCTCTTATCTCTTATCTCTTATCTCTTATCTCTTATCTCTTATCTCTTATCTCTTATCTCTTATCTCTTATCTCTAAAATCAGCCATTTGTTTAATGCTTAGCATAGGGAAGAAATATAGATTATCAGGAATAGATATATGTTAGATTGAAGAATCTTTAGATAAAGAAATTTTATATTTCACGGAATTGTTAATGAACGTTCGACTGTGTTATGCCAGCCAACGAAACGAAAAAAATGAAGACTTACTGCAAGATTTACGTGATATCTTGACAGAAGCTCGAGATTTCAATGATTTGAATCAAATTTGTGGTGTGCTCTATTATGCTGATAATGCTTTCTTTCAATGCTTAGAAGGAGAACAAGAGTTAGTAGAAAGATTATTTGAAAAGATTAAAAATGATCAAAGACACTACAATGTTAAATGGCTATGTACATATTCCATTGAGAAGAATTCTTTTCAGCGTTGGTCGATGAAATATGTACAGCGTAATACAAATATTGAATCTTTCTTTTTAAGTATGGGAGAAACTAGTTTTAATCCCATTCGCCTTGATGAGCAGAATTTAAAAAATTTCTTAAATGAATTATTGATTGCTGATCAAACCAAGATGAATACGGTTAAGAAAGTAGGAATGGTTAAGCGTGGGGTGAACCCTTTCTAGCTGTTTGGCTATCACAAATATGGAGGGTCTTGAGTTTAGGAATGATTTTAGTCATAACAAGATAGACAATAATTGAACTTGCGAGCATTGATATCACTTCTAAACTTTGGCTAATAACAAACATTGCCCAGTAAAAAAAGCTAAATAAGGCGAGACATAGTCCGCTACCTTTGAAATACCAAGTAATAAATATTCCAAAAAGTGCAGAAGAGAGCAGAAGGTTGGTTATTTCGTTCATTCCTAGGTAGTTAAAGAAAATAATCAGTAAGCATAAAGCTAACATTGATAGTAAATATACAAATATATTTTTTGCAATAAACATTTTCTATATCCTATCTGATGACTAAAAGTTATCTTTCCTCTGTTTCCAGAGGAAAGATAGTACATATTAATTTTTTGAGATTCTTTTTCTATTATTAGGAGTTTTTATATTAATAAAGATAATGTTACCGATTCTCCAGATCTCTTCATTAATATTCAGCTTTCTATTTAATAGTAAAGAGTGCTTATATGTACTGAAATTAATTATAGGAAAAACAATTGCTTGTGTTGTAGGTTTTGGCTTACATGATTGTGAGAAATTACCTACGTTTGTTTAAAAAATAGGCAAAATTTACAGAATAATATTTAATATAAATTTATATTTAACAATGGCTTATTTGGTTTTATTGTTAGGTTGATTTTTACATAAATAACAAAAAGTAACATGTGTTTTAGGAGGCATCTTTCTCAAAATAAAAAATATTAGGTCATTAAATGAGTATTCAGTAAAAAAGTTATTTTATGAAATTATAAGAGTACGTAGTTTTTAATATAGAAAATTAATAATAAAAATTTATATGACCTAATTTATACATTAAAAAGTAGATAGGGGTGGCAACCATACAGAGATGAGTAGTGTTAGTGCCATCATTTTATTAAAAATGTTCATATGCTTTGTTTGTGAAAATAATCGATTACTTAGCCTACCCGCTAAGGCCCACATGTATAGGCAAGGAATAGCTATAACTAAAAAAATGAAGGATAAAATTGAGACATTCACCCAGATATCTTGCCCTTGTTTTGTGTAGACACTAATCACTGCAAAAGCCATCATCCACGTTTTAGGATTAATTGCTTGCATAAAAAAGCCAGCCTTAAAACCTATAGGAGTCTGGTGTTTATCTTGTTCTAAATGAGTAGCGGGGTGATAGCTATATAATTTCCAAGCCAATGAGGTGAGCCAGATTAAACCAATGAATGTCATTATTTTTTGAATAATTGGGTAAGCCAGAAGGGTTGAACCTAGCCCAATGCCAACGATGAGCACAAGTAAGGCTGCACCAATACAAGAGCCTAAAATGATAGGAATAGTTTTAGAAATTTTATAACGGCTACTTAAGCTTAAAATTATAAAATTAGTTGGGCCGGGAGTAATTGAGGCAACAATAGCAAATAATGAAAATGCAGTGAGGTTTTCCATCTTGTCTAGTTGAGTTAATAGGGAGAGATAAGATGAAATAATTAAGATTTTTAATCTTGAAGATTTGTGCAGATTTTTCTATAGGCAGCAGGTGTTAAACCATAGCAGCGCTTAAACCAGCGACTTAAATGACTTTGGTCAGCAAAGCATAAATCTGAAGCAACTTGTGCGGGAGATATGCTTCTGGCGAGTAAATCACGCGCTCGAGTAAGCCTGAGTTGAATGAGATATTGATGAGGTGCTAAGTGAAAAGTTGCTTTAAAAATGCGGTGAATATGGTATCGGTCTAGGCCTATCATGCAAGCGATGTCTTCAAGTCCGATATCTTCAAATAGATGATCATGCAAAATATCTCGAATTTGGTATGCGATTCGAGGCGTGTGAGTAGAAGATGATTGGTGAGCTTTTTTTAACCATTTCCCTTGTGAGATATACTGAATAAGTAGGTCTAGACTGTTATCTTTCACAATATTCATTTCTTTATAGTGCAAATGCCGAAATGCTTGAGAAGTAATAATAGCGAGCTGTTCATCTGACTTTAATGGTGCATCAATCACTAACTCGTAGTGATCAGGGCTATTATGAAATAAACCTTGGATACGTTGTTTCAACCAGTCTGGATGTAGGTAGAGCATTTGATAGGTAAAGCCATCAGACGCAGGAGCATGTCCATCATGGATTTCTTCTGGTTCAAGCATAAAGACTTGCCCCGCATGACTATTGATTTGCTTTTTACGACAGTGAAATTGTTGAATGCCGGATTCAGTTACACCAATTAAATAGCTCGAATGCCAGTGGGGATCATAAGCATGACCAGTAAAATGGGCACGGATTGTTTCAATACCTGTATTGGTATCTTTTGAAATATCCACCCAGTTACCCATAACAATCCACCCATAAATTTTTAAGTTTAGCCCTTAGAACGGTACAAAAGAGGTGAGTGTAGTTCTAGAAGATTTGTGCAAAATCTTTAAGAAAATTGAGCAATTTTTTTGAACTCAATGCAATTTTATCTATGGATAAAATTTGCCAAGCAGGACACCACACCAAATATCAAAGCACTCAGGCCAATAACTTGAAAGAAAGTTGATAAACTTGCATCAAAATATAGAACAGCGATACTTCCGAGAACAGCTGCAATAATCATTCTGATGGTACCAGCTAAGATAGGACCTAATAATCGTTTTGAACCTTGGCCTGCAAAATAAAGTGCCATACCTATACCTATTGCTCCGTAAAAAGGCGCAACATGCTGCAAGTAATTCGTTCCAGTCTGAAGAACAGATGGATCATGACTGAAAAAACCAAGCCAAATGGAAGGAAAAATACTAAAGAAAAGCCCTATTGCACCAGTGATAAGAAATGTAATAAAAACCCCGATCCATGTGATATGGCGTGCTCTTTGAAATTGTCCAGCTCCATAATTAATACCTACCATGGTCATGATTGCTGAGCCGATACCGAACATAAGCGGAACTTGCACGTAGTCTAGTCGGGAAGCAATACCGTACCCCGCGATTGCATCAGAACCAAATTGACCAACTAAGGTTGTTACGATGACAACAGTTAAATTGAGTTGAATTATTCCAATAGCGGATAGTGAACCAATACCAAGAATATCTTTGAAGAACTGAAAATTGATAGGTGTAATCGATAATTTGATAATGCTATGTGTTGTTCGCATATGTCTAATTAAGTATATGATGGCAAAAATATAATAACTTAAGACAGCGAGCCCAGCTCCAGCGACGCCAAATGCAGGAATGAATCCCCAACCAAAAATGAAAATAGGTGATAGGGGTAAAAGTAGTACCCCGCCTAGAAGTGTTATGCGAGCTGGAGTTTTTGTATCACCTGCACCGCGTAATGCGGCTGAGAGTAGGGCTACAGCCCATATAAGGGGGGAACCTATAAAAATAATATTGGAATATTTAAGGGCTGCATCTAAAGCTAAGCCAGTAACGCCCATTAAGTGATATATCATCTGGGCTGAGGTGAGCATAACAATGCTAAAAATTCCTCCCAAAATGCCGGCAAGAATTACACCATGCCAGACAAGGGATTGGGCATCTTCTGATCGACCTGCTCCAGAAGCCCGAGCAATTGCTGAAGCAAGCCCTCCACCAAATCCACCATTCGCTAGCATTTGCATGAGCATAAGAATTGGGAACACTACGGCTACGCCAGCTATTACATCAGTTCCTAAAGAGCTAACAAAATATGTTTCTAGTAATCCAATCAGGGTTTGTACAAGTAGAACGGCTATGGTGGGTAACGCCAGTTTTAGCATTACTTGGGGAATTGGTCCGTTTAAGATCGCATGATTTAAATCATGTGTATTTAACGGCTGGCGTACTGATTGTTCCCGCATAATAATTCTCGCTTTATAAACTGCTACAGCAGTAAGGACTGAATCAGTTTGTACCTGTACTTTTCTCTCCATGAATTGCAAAGCATTAGCTCATATTGGTAAGACAACGAGAGTTTTAGACAACATATTTCCCCAATGTTTTGAATAATTATTAATAGTGACTATATTACTGTGTGGTCACTATTTGTCAATAATAAATAGGCCGAGTTAAACTGTCATTTTCAAAAAAAGGTCAAATAAAAAATATGAATTGGGAAAAGAGTAGTTATCTTCTCCCGACGGGAGGACCAGAAGATCATGGGGTAAGAGATCAAATCCTAAGTGCTGCTACAGAGCACTTCAGTCGCTATGATTATAAGAAAACTACAGTTTCTAGTTTTGAAAAATCAATAGATTTTTCTGAGCTGATTTATATAATGTAATTAATTTATTATTTTTAATCAGTAATTTATTTTGAAATAAGAAGACAAAAAATTATTACAAGAAATGATGCAAAAATGATGTGGCTTTGTTTATTTTAAAAGAAAGAATTGAGTTTCTAAAGCTGTCAAAGCGATTTTCCTAGTGATCAACTTATTTATATCCATTATTTTGCAATAGAGAATTAATCATCAATACGAATGTACTAAGGCTACTTTTTTGATCTTATATTAAGAAATTTATCGCCTTAATCGGTTTGTGACTTATGATTGATTTGGTTATTTTTAAATAGTTTCTTAAAAATTTTACAAGACGTTGGTTCTAATATGCTTTAGTGCCTTATCCCATATACTGCAATATTTTAATTCCATTATTTTCGTTAAGTTGTGCTGATAATACTAAACAATACACAAATGACCCATGAGCTTTCACTGATAAGTTATAAGTAGGATAGGAGAGTCTTAAATACATAAATCTAAATATTTCTAAGGCCAAGAATTAAAGCAATTAATAAACAGGACAAAAGCGTGAAAGAACAAAGAATAAATTTAATAGACTGAGACCTGTACGTTACAGAACTCAGTCTAAAAAGCCGTTAAATCAAGCCAACTAACTTTTGAGCTCAGGTCATCTAAATGTTTTTTTAATATCAATCATTAGAACTTATAGCCCATTTTTAATCCATATGCGATAGCATAATTATCTTTAAACTCTGCAACATAATTTGGTGTATTAAATTGCGCACTAGTTTGTAACTTGGCATCACCTAACCAGAAATATTTTACCCCACCTGAAATAAACGTTTGTGGTGTTGGGCTGAATTGAGCACCTAAGCCAAGATTCCAATATCCTTCTGTCGGCCCTAATGCAGTCACAAGGTTACCTGCCCCAGAATCCCAACCTACAGAAATATTTCCTGTCCATTGGTCATTTAATTTACGGCCTATGCCAATATTTGCTGACCATTGGTCATCACTATAGGCAGCTAGATCAAATCCATTTGGTTTGCCAACAGAGGGCCCTGCGACTTCTGAAGCTACGCCGAATGCATAAGGGCGGATAGTGAAATCTTTCCAGTTCACCCAGCGCACATTTGCAAATGCAACTGTATTCGCCATGATACCTGTTTGAAAATCTAGATTAACAGATTGAGGCGTAGTAATTTTTGTTTGCTCCAAGCCATTATTCATATTAATAAAAGTGCCAATATTTTGCCCTAATGTTGCAATGGAGCTCTCATTGATTGTCATTTCATGATCAATTTCAGAGCGATAAGTAACAGATGCTTTTAATGCAATTTCTGGAATTTGATATGCAACGCCAGCCAGCCAGCCGACGCCGCCAGTTTCTTTAATGTTGAGATTATATCCACCAAAGCTGTTATTCCCACCAAATGCTAAGCCACGAAATTGAGCATCACCTTCAATTGTTTGGTAAACGGGACCTGCATAAAAATTAAAATTTTCAGTTGGTTGGTAGCCAAGCAACATTGAAATACTTTGGGTTTTTACTTCAACTTTCAGTGACTCTGTACCATTGTGAAATAGTCCTAAGCCACCTGCAGCAGCTGATGCTGGGTCAGAGAGCGAGTAAGTAACATCTGCGCCAAATGGTCGGTCATAAATTAGGCCAAAAGAGAAGTTGTCTGTTACTTGTAGTTTTAGCGCAGCGCTAGGGAAGTAATAATCATCCCCCATGTCACTAATATTTGTATTTTGTAAACCAATCACGCTTGGTGGAGTTGCATTTGGTGAATATTCATTACGCACTTTACCTGAAACGTTTGGATCTAATACTGAAATACCTGCTTCAAAGTAATTACCTGGTTGCAAGAATGCAGAGATAGACTGACCTGAACGATCTAGAGATGCAGCAAATGCCCCCGTCATTGGTAAAGTTACTAAAATAATTGCTGTAGTTAATGTTTTTAATTTCATTTTACGTCTTTCCTTGAGGTGAAAATGTTTATGAGACATTTTGTGTTTATGTTTCCTAGAGAATTCGATTAACCGAAAATATTACTGTTGTAGGTATGAAGCTCATCCATTATTTAAGTTCCAACTCTGATCATCATTTAGTATGAGCACTAGCAATCAATAAGATGTGCAAACTCTAGCTAACTCTTGTTTAGGGCTATGAGTTAGCTAGCGAGGATTAGGTTGCAAAAAAAATCGAATAAATAGTTAGCCTGATGTGACTAAACCCCCATCACGGCGGCCATGATAGATTGATGTAACCAACGTGGAGTTGCCCAAGTCAGGATGGTAATTGCTTTATTGCCAAACCCTGGCACCACACTCATACGGCCTGCTTGAAGTGCTCGGATTCCCGCTTGAACCACGGGCTTGGGCTGCATCATGACCATTTTTAAGGCTGGCGTTAGCTTTTGTTTAGCTCCTGCTACAAATCCCGTATCTGACAGGCCTGGGCATAGTGCTGTAACGACGACGCCATCCTTTTTTAATTCTCGATGGAGTGCATCAGAAAACCTTAGTACATATGCTTTAGCAGCGGAGTACACGGCAAAATTCTTAACGCCTTGATAAGAAAGCATACTGGCGACCATCAATATGCTTCCTTTTTTTCTGGCGCGCATGTCTTCGCCGAACAGGCGTGTCATTGCGGTCAAGCTGCGGATGTCCAGATCGATCATTGCTAATGAATGATCAAGAGCCTCATCCAAGAATGGACCTTGCAATCCATGGCCTGCGTTGTTAATCAAAACGTCAACCACAATATCTCTTTCGCGTAGACGCTTATGTAACGCAGTAACTGCAGGAATAGAGGAAAGATCCACTTGTTCCACAATGACCTCGATATTGAAGTTCTGGCGTAACTCAGTAGCAAGGTTTTCAAGCTTATTTAGGGTGCGCGCTACTAGGATTAGTGATCTGCCTTGCTCAGCGTACTGCTTAGCGAACTCGACACCAAAACCGCTTGATGCACCAGTCACAAGGACCCAAGAATTATTTTTTTCTGTCATCTCACTTACTCCGGTTTGCTATAACAATTTAAATTACTTTGCATTACTCTTCCTCATTTTGTGCTTTTCAATCTGGATGATTAAATTTTAAAAATCTTGAGGTTGCCAGCCGCCACCTAGTGATTTATAAACTGCTACAGCTGCAAGGGCTGAATCAGTTTGTGCTTGAAGTTTTCTATCTGAAAATTGCAAAGCACTTGAATCTGCTTGTAATACTTCTATTCGACTGTTAATCCCTTTCTGGTATGCAATTAAAGCGATTTTCTGTGCATGCTTTAATGCATTTTCTCCATCTTGGAGAGCCATTAACTGTTCTTGTCGTTTAGACAAAGTTGATAATGAGTTTTCTACATCTTCAGCTGCATGCAAAACGGCTAATTGGTAGGCTGCAAGCTTTTCGGCTTCTTGTCCCTTAGCTAAGCGAATTTCTGCATTAATTCGACCAAAATCAAATAAGCGCCAACGTAAGCCTAATAAGCCAGCCGCCTGATTGGCACCACTTGAAAATAAGTTTCCACTTGCTGTGGTTGCACTACCTATCAAACCGCCTAAAGACACCTTTGGGTAATATTCTGCAATCGCACTGCCAATGCGGGCATTTGAAGCTGCCAGTTGTCTTTCAGCCATGATGAGATCTGGTCGTCTACGTAAAAGATCGCGAGGTGTTCCAGTTTCTGTAATCTGAGGAATAACGGGAATTGGTTTTATTTCTGCTAGTTCTGCTCGGTGAGTTCCTGGTACGGTTCCAAGCAGGACGTCGAGTGCATTCATGGCAATGTCTAGATTCATTCCAAGTGCGGGAACTACGGCTTGAACTTGAGCAACATTCGCTTTAGCTTGTTTGACCTGAAATTCGGAAGCTAATCCTTTGCTATATAAAAGATTAATGGTAGAAAGAAGTTTTTGTTGCGTTTGTAATTGTTGTTGGGCAATGTCTAATCGAGATTGTAAGCCGCGAATATTAATATAGATATTTGCAGTTTGAGCTGCGACCATTAAACGAACTGCTGAGGCTCCTGCGTTTGAAGACTGATAATTTGCAAGAGCAGCTTCACGATCTCTTCGAAGACCTCCAAAAATATCTAACTCCCAAGTTGCGCTTAGGTTTGCCTCATAAGAACTACCATGTCGGTCAAAATTAGGCATTGAATTTAAAACTTGCCCCAGTGGAGTTTCAACGGATTGGTAAGCTTTAGCTGCTTGCGCGTCAACAGTACCTATTGGGCGTAAAGAAGCATTGACTGCCGATAAGCCTGCTTGAGCTTGAGTCACACGGGTATATGCTTGGGTCAGATCCAGATTTTGTTTTAACGCTAAGGTGACATATCGAGTAAGTTGAGGGTCATTAAAACTTTTCCACCATACTTCAATATCTGCTTTGGTTTCGTCACTTGGTGAGTTTAAGGGAGCGCCAAGATAGTGCTCGGGTAGAGATATACTAGGACGTTTATAATTAGGACCTACGGTACAAGCAGCAAGAATGCTGGTGAGTATTGGTAGGAGAACGATAGATCTAGATAACATATTTTCCCCGAGGCGAGATTTTGAACAATGGTTTAATTGTGACTATAATACAATTTAGTCACTTGTTGTCAATATCAGGGGCCAAGAGTTAAACTACTACTTTCACACAAAGGTTTAAATTGAAAATATGAGTAAAGAAAAAAGTAGTTATCCTGTTTCAAAGCGAGGACCGGAAGATCATGAGGTAAGGGACCAAATCGTGGTTGCTGCTACAGAGCATTTCAGCCGCTATGGTTATGAGAAAACTACAGTTTCTGATCTTGCAAAATCTATAGGCTTTTCTAAAGCTTATATTTATAAATTTTTTGAATCTAAACAGGCAATTGGCGAGATGATATGTGCCAATTGCTTGCGTGAAATTGAAGATGAAGTTAATGCTGCCATTCAAGAAGCTGAATATCCTGCTGAAAAATTGAGAGTACTTTTTAAAGTAATTGTGGAAGGGAGCCTTCGTTTATTTTCTCAAGATCGTAAGCTCTATGAAATTGCAGTTTCTGCAGCCTCTGAGAAATGGGATGCTACAGTTGCTTATGAAAATCGAATTCTTAAAGTACTACAAAATATTATTCAAGAAGGTCGTCAAACTGGTGATTTTGA
Organism: Acinetobacter sp. GW821-FHT09D10; assembly: GCF_059416285.1. Taxonomy (NCBI): domain Bacteria; kingdom Pseudomonadati; phylum Pseudomonadota; class Gammaproteobacteria; order Moraxellales; family Moraxellaceae; genus Acinetobacter; species Acinetobacter sp. GW821-FHT09D10. The sequence continues at coordinate 186,885 of NZ_JBWKOW010000004.1, read as the reverse complement.
AAGAAAAACACCAATTGATGAAGCAGTTAAGGCTATTTATTTAGTTATGAGACCTTATCTACATCCATTACTTTTACAACATAGCATTTCATATAACGCTGATGCTCCAGTGTTGCTTTCTAGTCTTGTATTGAGAAGTTTATCGCCATAATAAGTTTGTGACTATTGACTAAATTGGTCACTTGATTAAAAATGAGTCTCCTGATTAATTTCTTCAAGGGGGGGACTCTAATATGCGTTATCGTCGCCTTATTCCATTTGCTGCAATATATTTATTTCCTTTTTTCTTGCTAGGTTGTGCTGAAAATACACAATCTGACCCCCGTACTTCAGCCCCATTAGTACGAGTCGCAACTGTGCAAGAAGAAATCACTTCTGACTCAAGAGCATTTACAGGCACGATAGGCGCACGGGTAGAAAGTGATCTTGGTTTTCGTGTCTCTGGCAAAGTAATTAAACGGTTTGTTGAAGCCGGTCAGACGGTAAAACGCGGACAGTTACTGATGCGTATTGATCCGGTTGATTTGGAACTTGCTGCCAAAGCTCAGCAAGAAGCTGTAGGCGCAGCCAAAGCACGTGCTGAACAGGCAGAAAAAGATGAAGCTCGATATCGTGATTTGCGTGGAAGTGGGGCTATATCTGCTTCCGCCTATGATCAGATTAAGGCAGCAGCAGATACGGCGAGAGCACAGCTAAGTTCAACGCAAGCTCAAGCTAAAGTTGCATTAAATGCCAGTCACTATGCCGACTTAACAGCCGATGGTGATGGCACAATTATGGAAACACTGGTTGAACCGGGGCAAGTCGTAAGCGCGGGTCAAACAGTAATTCGTTTAGCTCATTCTGGTCAAAGAGAAGCAGTTATTCAGCTTCCCGAGACTTTACGCCCTGCGATAGGAGCTATTGGTCAAGCCACTCTCTTTGGTAAAGAAAATATAAGTGTCCCAGCTAAGCTTAGACAGTTATCAGATACAGCAGATCAGCTCACTCGTACTTTTGAAGCACGTTTTGTATTAGACGGAGATTTGGCAAACGCTCCTTTAGGTTCAACCGTCACTGTACGTATTGGAGCTCAAAATCAGAGTTCACAACATTTTTTACAAGTACCGGTTGGTTCACTACTTGATAAAGGAAAAGGAGCTGGTGTCTGGGTAATTAATAGAAAAACCCAGAAAGTAACGTGGCGTTCTGTTGTTGTAAAACAGATTGATGATGAATATGCATATGTAACTGGCAATATTCAGCGTGGAGATCAAATTGTTGCTCTAGGTGCACATTTACTTCGAGAAGGCGAGTTAGTCCGTATTGCATCAAAGGCAAATAATCCTTCAATTGGAAATGAAGGAGGACACTCATGAGTGAGAAAGGTTTTAACCTGTCAGCTCTTGCTGTTCGTGAACGGGGTATCACTCTATTCCTGATTTTTCTAATTTCAATTGCAGGTATTGTTGCATTTTTTAAGTTAGGTCGAGCTGAAGACCCAGCCTTTACAGTTAAGGTCATGACCATTGTGACTGCTTGGCCCGGTGCAACTGCCCAAGAAATGCAAGATCAAGTTGCTGAAAAAATCGAAAAACGGATGCAGGAGCTACGTTGGTACGATCGAACAGAAACCTATACAAGGCCTGGGCTAGCTTTTACGACACTAACCTTACTTGATAGCACACCTCCATCTCAAGTTCAGGAGGAGTTTTATCAAGCAAGGAAGAAAGCAAATGATGAAATGAGCAATTTACCTTCAGGGGTAATTGGGCCACTTGTTAATGATGAATATGCGGATGTAACCTTTACTTTATATGCTTTGAAGGCAAAAAATGAAGCACAAAGATTGCTGGTGCGTGATGCAGAAACAATTAGACAGCAGCTACTTCATGTCCCTGGGGTAAAAAAGGTCAATATTATTGGCGAGCAACCTGAACGTATCTATATTGAATTTTCACATGAGCGCTTGGCAACACTAGGCGTAAATCCACAAGATGTGTTTGCTGCACTTAATAATCAGAATGTGCTTACTCCAGCTGGTTCTATTGAGACCAAAGGTCCTCAAGTTTTTGTCAGATTGGATGGTGCTTTTGATAAGTTACAAAAAATTCGTGACACGCCTATAACTGCTCAAGGTCGCACCTTGAAATTATCAGATATTGCGACTGTTAAACGTGGTTATGAAGATCCTGCAACATTCCTTATTCGTAATGATGGAGAACCTGCCTTATTGCTAGGTATAGTCATGCGTGAAGGGTGGAATGGATTAGATCTTGGTAAAGCATTAGAGAACGAAGTTGGCTCAATCAATGAAGATTTACCCCTTGGTATCAGCTTAAATAAGGTGACCGATCAAGCGGTAAATATTAGCTCGTCGGTAAATGAGTTCATGATTAAGTTCTTTGCAGCATTACTTGTAGTGATGTTTGTAAGCTTTATCAGCATGGGATGGCGAGTTGGACTTGTTGTTGCTATGGCTGTACCGCTCACATTAGCTATTGTTTTTGTGGCGATGTTGGCAACGGGCAAAAACTTTGACCGAATTACACTGGGTTCTCTTATTCTTGCCTTAGGACTCTTGGTAGATGATGCCATTATTGCCATTGAAATGATGGTCGTCAAAATGGAGGAGGGCTTTAGTCGAATAGCTGCATCTGCTTATGCATGGAGCCATACCGCAGCACCTATGCTTTCTGGAACATTAGTCACCGCTGTTGGATTTATGCCAAATGGCTTTGCCCGATCTACGGCCGGTGAATATACCAGCAATATGTTTTGGATTGTTGGCATAGCCCTTATTGCTTCATGGATTGTGGCAGTAGTTTTTACACCTTATTTAGGTGTGAAGATGTTACCTGATTTTAAAAAAGTCGAAGGTGGACATCATGCAATTTATGACACACCACGATATAACCGTTTCCGTCAAATTCTTGAACGTGTGATTGCGCGTAAATGGCTTGTTGCTGGTAGTGTTATCGGATTATTTGTTTTGGCAATAGGTGGAATGACATTGGTGAAAAAACAATTTTTTCCAATTTCTGACCGACCTGAAGTACTTGTTGAAGTACAAATGCCTTACGGTACATCGATTACGCAAACTAGCGCTGCTACAGCCAAAGTTGAAGCTTGGTTATCTAAGCAAAATGAAGCAAAGATTGTGACATCGTATATTGGCCAAGGCGCCCCTCGGTTTTATTTATCCATGGGACCTGAGTTACCAGACCCATCCTTTGCCAAGATTGTGATACGAACTGACAACCAAGAAGAACGAGAAGCCTTAAAACATCGCTTAAGACAAGCGGTTTCGAATGGTCTTGCTTCTGAGGCGCAGGTGCGTGTTACACAACTGGTCTTTGGACCATATTCACCCTATCCAGTGGCTTACCGTGTTACAGGGCCAGATCCAGAAAAATTGCGTGTAATTGCAGCTCAAGTTCAGCATGTTATGAATGCTAGCCCAATGATGAGAACTGTAAATACCGATTGGGGAACTCGTACACCAGCCCTTCATTTCACATTACAGCAAGATCGTCTACAAGCAGTTGGTCTTACCTCGGCTTCAGTGGCACAGCAACTACAGTTTTTGTTAACAGGTATTCCGATAACATCTGTGCGCGAAGATATTCGTACAGTACAAGTTGTTGCTCGTTCTGCGGGTGATATAAGACTGGATCCTGCAAAAATTGGTGATTTCACACTCACTGGGGCAAATGGACAACGTATTCCTCTGTCACAAATTGGCAAGATTGAAGTGCGGATGGAAGAGCCTGTTATACGCCGTCGAGATCGCGTACCAACAATAACCGTTCGTGGAGATATTGCTGAAGGATTGCAACCACCAGATGTATCTACAGCAATTACCAAACAGCTTCAGTCAGTTATAAAAAATCTACCGAAGGGCTATCGCATCGTTGAAGCAGGTTCTATTGAAGAGTCAGGTAAAGCCACCAAAGCTATGCTTCCTATTTTCCCGATCATGTTGGCAATGACTTTGCTCATTATCATTCTTCAGGTGAGATCTATAGCTGCAATGATTATGGTGTTTCTCACCAGCCCGTTGGGATTAATCGGTGTGGTACCGACGCTTCTATTATTCCAGCAGCCTTTTGGTATCAATGCCTTGGTTGGGTTGATTGCATTGTCTGGAATTTTAATGCGAAACACACTCATCTTGATTGGTCAAATTCAGCAAAACAAGCAAGCTGGACTCGACCCGTTGGATGCTGTTGTGGAGGCGACAGTACAACGTGCCAGACCCGTCATATTAACGGCCTTGGCTGCTATTTTGGCTTTTATTCCTCTGACTCATTCGGTGTTTTGGGGAACGCTAGCTTACACATTGATTGGTGGAACACTGGCTGGAACCATTTTAACTTTGGTTTTCTTGCCGGCTATGTATTCAATCTGGTTCAAAATCAGAGTCAAACCTACAGCTTAATCATCAGATTCTTAAGTTTAAAAATTATTCGGAGTTCATATGTCAAACTCACAAGTAGTGGTAATTACTGGTGTCTCGTCTGGTATTGGGCAAGTTACGGCAGAAAAATTTGCTAAAAAAGGCCATAAAGTATTTGGAACTGTCAGAAATAAAGTAAAAGCCCAACCTATAGAAGGGGTTGAGCTCATTGAAATGGATGTGTCTGATGAGGACTCTGTCCAACTTGGGATTCATTCTATTATTGATAAGGCTGGGCGTATTGATATCTTAATTAATAATGCTGGAGCAAGTCTGATCGGGGCAGTAGAAGAGACCTCTATAAAAGAAGCTGAATTTTTATTTAATACGAATGTATTTAGTATTCTCCATACGATACAAGCGGTATTGCCATATATGCGAATACAGCATTATGGAAGAATCATAAATATTAGCTCGGTATTGGGTTTTCTTCCTTCACCGTATATGGGGCTATACTCAGCAACTAAACATGCGGTTGAAGGATTATCCGAATCTCTAGATCACGAGCTTCGTCAATTTGGGATTCGCGTGACATTGGTGCAACCTTCTTTCACTAAAACCAATCTAGATAAAAACGCACCTGTAGTAAGTTCTAAAATTCCTGAATACGATCAAGAACGTAACCTAGCTACACAGGCCGTATTAAATCAGATTGATCGTGCGCCTCAGCCCGATGGCGTTGCTGATACCATTGTTAAAGCGTCACTGAATGATTGGGAAATGCGTCGTACTCCATCGGGGCAGGCATCTTTATTGAGTAAGTTACGTCGATTTATGCCAAGTGGGCCTGTTGATAAAAGCATTAGAAAGACTTTTGGTTTGAAATAAATCATTTATTGTTTTTAGAACATAAAACCTAAGTATAAATTTTATGCTTAGGTTTTTTATTTTTACTCATAGCTGATTTTTATAAATATTATTTAAAGAATTTAATTGTTAGACGATACTTTTTATCTTTAGACGTACTGAATAAATCTATGTATATAAAGTTTTTTAGACAAGTTACAGCTGAGTTACTGAAGAATTAAAAACTTATTAGTCGTAAAGTTTTGAATAAATAATGATTTTTTAAGAGGGCAGATTAATGCTTTTCGATTCATGATTCCATAAATTAAATATACATATTCTTGTGATGAACCAACTAATGCAAAAAGTTGATCTTGCTGATCAATACCAATAAGGATTTCATTGGTTAACTTTAACATATCAAAAGGTGAAGCATTTTTCTTGGCCTCAACAGATATATTGAATTTTTCAAAAGTTTTCTTGATATCAAGTAATGAATAATAGAAATTTTGCTGATTTCGGAGAGCTTGCAGATAAACAGCAATACGTTCTATATCTATTGGTTTATTGTGTTTTGCAGCAACTGCTGAAGCAAGAATAAAAGAAATGTTTGAAGTATTTGAGTCTATTGAGCCCACTTTAAGTTTAGAAATAGAACTTTGGATATTATCAGGTATATGTTTGACGGAAGCTGAGCACATATTTATTGACCTATAGACTGTGGTAGCTTGGGATGTATTCAGCCCTGCTAATAGTGGTATGAAAACCATGAGTTGTTTTAATTTAAGCGTCATATAAAAGCTTGTATGCAATTTTTACTTAGCAAAACTTTAAGTTCCCGTAGCAGTTTTTGATGCCTATCTGTCCAGAGTCAATAGGATTAATAATTAACTCTCTACCAACTAATCCTCCTAATGCCTCGCCAAGTCCTACATCAATCCGCTGTTGTGTTTCGATATCCGTGAGTAAAACTTTAGGTAAGGAAAGCCACCATCCTGGTTGAGCGGCAACAGTATTGTCGAAAGTTCCTGTACTTATTTTTTGCCACTGGATAGCTTGTTTTTGTAAGGATAGTGATGTGTCACTAGTAGGAATTGTTCCTGTTGCATCCTGAGCGAGTAAAATTTCATGGAAACCAGACAGAGGATAATCTTTTAATGTGGCATTACTTAGGGTTAAACCTAAAGGTAGATCTAAGAGACCTAATAGTTTTAGTGGACCAGTTTTAGCGACTACATTATCCAGCGTTGCTGTTGTAGAGCGGTTAAGAATAAGCGGTTTGTTATAATCATTAATATGTGCTTCTGTAGAGATTAATCCATTTTCAATCACTACATTCTTCAGAACAGTATTCGTAAGTGTTAAATTCAAATCACCAGATAAAGAGTTAATTCCTCCTGTGTCATCAGCTAATGTTGTTAAATCTGTATTTGATCCCAATCCAAGTTTGCCTAATATGCCTAATGCCCCAAGGCGAAAACCAACAATTTCTCGAGTAGAAGCACTGTCCGGCGATTTGATAGCAAACTCGATAAAAGGATTAGTAATAACGGCATCTGATCCTGCATAGCTACCATTTACGGGGAGGACACCTGCTAAACTAATATTTTCAATATCAATGTCACAACCCACTCCTTTAGTCCCACCGCAACCTAACTGTAAACTTTTAATATTTGCATTTAACTCTACTTGTGCTTCCATTCCGAGACGATAAAAACCTACATCTGTATTTGGATTACCATTTTGATTAGCTGCAATATTGGTTAGATTAAATAATGCTTGACCAGTTACACGAGCTAAACTTTTATCATCTAAAAGATTGAGTTCGGCGTTTACAAGTGAACTGACCAACATCAATGGTATTGTAAATAAGAAAGCCTGTTTTATACTTCTAAAATTGTTCATATCAGTTCCTTTGCTTAAAGATGATTTGGCTCAAAGGAAAGTTTGCATTTCTTTATAAGCTCAATACTCTTTTGTTTTCATAGGCCTAGTGTTTTTAATGTCCTTTCCTAGGCAATATGGATATTTATAAGCAGCTCTATTGAACGGGAATTATGATTCGCTCTTTTGTGTGAATTAAACAACAATAAAGCATAATGTGTTCAGTGCGCACATTATGCTTATAATATGTGCGCGGTGTCAACATGCCTTCGATACAATCTCAAAAGTCAAATTATCATCATGGAAATGTGCGTGAAGAATTATTAGATGCAGGATTAGTTCATTTAAAAAATAGTGATGCCGAGAGCCTTAGTTTTCGAGAAATGGCGAGACAAATTGGGGTAAGCGGAAATGCGGTATATCGACATTTTGAAAGTAAAGATAGCTTTTTGGCAGCATTGGCAGCAAAAGGATTTCAGCATTTACAAGAAGAACAAAATCAGGCAATACAAAGTGCTGAGTCTCAACTTCAGGCGTTAAAAATATTTGGTTTAACCTATATAAATTTTGCAAAAAATAATCGAAATCTCTTTGCTCTGATGTTTAATCCTGATTTACAGAAAAATGAAGCACTCGAACTAAAAGAGGCTGTGGACAGTACATATACTCGATTGCAAAGGTTAACGGCTTCAATATTAGGTGTGAGCGAAAATGATGCTCAAGTTGAAGTATTAGCGATGTTATGTTGCAGCCTTGTGCATGGCCTATCTCATCTTTTATTGGAAGGACGTTTGGCTGAATCAGAGGCAAAAGCAAATGATTTAGTTTTATTAATTATGAATTATGCTACGGGTTTGCTTGCTGGAGCTAGCGCGGATAAGCGTTAAAATATTAAATACAAATCTAAATTTATTTTTGCCACCTAAAATTTCGGGGAGAGATGCCTTTCCAACGTTTAAAGGCTCTGGAAAATGCTGAAACTTCGGAATAACCCAATTGAATGGCAACTTCTTCAACTGTTAAATTGGTTGTTTTTAGTAAGTCTTCAGCTAAGTCTTTACGAATGTCATCTATAAGCTGTTCATAGGTAACTCCTTCAATTGCGAGATGACGTTGTAATGTTCTGAGGTTGACCTGAAGATGGGATGCGATTTCATCAATTCTGGGCATTTGTGAGGGTTGTTGGAGTAAAATATTTCTGACCTTTTGGCTATAGCTGCCTAGAGAACTTCTTCGCGTCCAAAGTTGTTGGCATTCTTCTTCATATCGTGCACGAATAAATGGATCTGCTTGAGGTAATGGTAAATCAAGCAAACTGCTTTCAAAGATAATACAGCTACGTGGTTGATTAAATTGAATTGGATATCCCGTTAATTCGGGAAATTTATCGGCATACACAGGTGCAGGTAAAGCAATATTAATGCTCATTACAGGAAATTGTATAGGTAAGACATCTCGTTGAATTGATATAACAGTTATAAGATCTCTTTCAACCAGAAAACACGCTAAGTCATCAGGTAATTGACTATGATCAAAAATCAGTAATGTATATATATCTTCCTGAATAACTTCTAAATTGCAAAAAATGGAACTAAGTTGAAAGTATCGCATAGCAAAATGCAAAGCTTCTTTCATTGTCTGACTACTGAGAATGGCAAAACCCCATGCACCAAATGTGGTTGTATGGTGCCTTAGACCTGCTTCTATACTCAGGGGAAGAGTAGGATCTAGTAGTTTAAGTAAATTTCGAATAACTAAAAATTCTTGTTCTGCTTTTACCTCAAAGTTAGGTTGCGATAAATCATTCAAAGAAATATGCGTATTTTCTATACAACTTTCAGGCGTTAAACCATGTTGTTGACCTATCATAAGCAATATGCGAATAGCACTGATACTGCGAGGAAAATCCCAATATAATTGTATAGACATGCTTTATGTGTCATGAAATGTCAAGTTTGGTAGTATAAAGTCATTCTGCTAATGTTCAAAACTTTATATCTTTTCGGATAGGATCAAATCCGATAGGGATATATAAAATGCTAAATAATAAAGACGGCAAGCACGAAAGTTTAACGGCAGCTTTAAGAGCTTTATATGATCAAACTAAAGCAAAAGTTGGTGATGCGGACCTAGCACATATCAGAAATGTTGCCGCTTACTCTCAAGCTATCAAAGCGCGTAGTAATGAGTTGATCCAACAAGGTGGAAAACGTAATGCCATAATGCGTGGCGCGATATTAGGTGCATTGCATACATTACTTGAGTTTTCTGAACTTGGTCATAACATCATGCATGGTAGTTATGATCATTTGCCAAATGCAGGGTCTTTCCATTCTGAACGTTGGGTTTGGAATTTTATGGTGGATCCTTATGAATGGCGTGTGATGCATCATCAAAATCACCATCCTTTTACTAATATCGTTGGCGTAGATCATGATTTGGGATATTCCTTTTTACGTATTAAGCCAGGTCAGCCATGGTATGGTCACCATACTTTGCAACTTCCACTGTTGTGGGTTTTATTATTAACGACACCTAATCTTGTATTTTCTTTATTTACTGGAGCATCAGCCGCTAAAACAGAAGGGCGTAAAGTACTTAGTCGAACCACCATTGAACAAACCTTAAAACTAACAAAAAAATATATTGGCCAGCATTTTTGGAAAGATCCTCTTTCGGTTTCTCCTCATCGGATATTGCCGACATTTTTTGGTAATTATCTGAGTACAGTTTTGGGCTATGATTTGACTGTTGCCGTCTTATTTCTGGAACACCATTCACCCAATGTTGAGTTATTTAGTGACCCGGGATTGAGTGAAACAGAAGAAGAATATTTTCGCCGTCAAATTTTAGCAACAAGTAATTTTACGCCTTATGCCCAACTTGATAATTATTTTAAAACATTGTTGGAAGAGGAAGTTAAATTCGATAATCCACCTGCATTTGATGTGTTTTATGGTGGATTGGACACGCACTTAGAGCATCATTTATTTCCAGACTTACCATGTAATCGTCAAAGAGAAATCCAGCCCTTTGTTAAAGAAATCTGTTTGCAGCATGGCTTACCTTACAATGTTATGTCTCTTGAAGATGTTGTGCCAGATATGATGGTCAATGTACTCAAATTGGCGAGTCCTGTAGGCGAGCAAGAAAGAGGAAATTTTTTTAAAATACTAAAAAGTCCTAAGGAGTTATTACGTCGAGTCGTATATGGAGCCCAATATAAACTGCCAGATAATATGACGTATTTAAATAAGCCTCGTTTTTATAATGTACCTGTTAAGGTCCTTGCTGTTTTTCCGCAAGCAGGAAATCAGGCATTAATGATACGTTTTGAAAAACCTCAAGGATGGGAGGGCGTAACTTGGGAAGCAGGTGCATTTATTTCTGTACGGGTGGAAGTCGAAGATGAAAGTCTGGTTCGACAATATAGTTTGTTAAGAGACAGTCACGAGGCTGATAATTGTTTAGAAATTGCCGTCAAACGTGTAGAGGGCGGACGTGTTTCAAATTATATCAATGATCATATTAAGAAAAATTCACATATGATTTTGGTAGGAGTACCGCAGGCCTCTCCCGATTTTATAATGAAAGAAGTACCTAAACAGATCGTTTTCCTTGCGGGTGGTGTTGGTATTACGCCAATTTTGAGTATGTTACGTAAGGCACGACGTGAAGCTCCACAGAGTCAAGTTAGGTTACTTTATTTTAACCGTAATGAGAGATCTATTATTTTTGAACATGAATTACGTGAAGTTGCCAACTTATCTGGTTTTGATGTGCATTTTATATGTAATGAAATAGACCCTAATTATCCAATTTCAGGGCAAATGTATCAGGCGAAACTAAGTGCTGAATTAATATCTAAAGTTGTTCCCGATATAACAGCACATGAAGTGTATGTTTGTGCTCCACCAGGATTTATTACTACCTCAAAATCTATGTTACTGGATTTAGGGTTACCTGAAATACAATTTCATACAGAGAGTTTTACCCCTCCGGTAGTAGAGCACCCAACTGATGGTAAAGATCATGTTATCCACTTTGCACGGAGTGGTATTGAGATTGTGGTTGATGGGGGAACAACGCTATTAGAAGCTGCCCGTTTGGCTGGCGTTAATATTCCATCGGGGTGTGAAAGAGGGTTATGCCGTGCTTGTGTCTGTAATAAGCTACAAGGTTTTACTACTTTAGATCAATATAAGGCACAACCAGATTTACGAATTACCACCTGCAACAGTTTGCCTCGTTCGGATAAGTTGGTACTGGATATCTAACATATTTGAGTCAGGATCTTTAAGTTGCATAGGTAAAGGCGTTATTAGGTTTGGCTTAATTAACCTGAACGCTCAACTAACCAATTACTTATTTCAGACCAGACTGAAGTAGGGGCTTGGCTTCCTGAAACGACACCCATGTGTCCACCCGGCACGACTTTAAACGTTTTAGCTTGGCTGCTAATTAACTCCATGAGTGGCATAACATTTCTACGCTGACTGTAATCTAGTTATTCACATATAGTCCCAGCCAAGCTATCCAGAGTAATCAAATGCTTATCCGCTCGTGTGGTCGTTGCCTCTGTGTGCAGCGATGAACATAGTGACAGCAGATCGGCAATAGGATTCGATTTCGTTATCGTCATTTGCTCTCGCTTCATCGAAGCGTGCGGACATCAAGAGATCAGATCCTTTGAAAAGCGCGGCAAACAATCGAGCAGACTGAAGAGGATTAGGCACGTTCAGAACCTTCCTTGCGTGCAAACGACGTAGTAGGGCCTCGATTTGGGCAATGACATGGACAGGTCCAGCTTCGTAATGGAGCTTACTTAACGACTTTTGGTTCGTTTTGTCTGCCATGATCATGGCCTCGACATTACGAACATCTGGGCTCAACAGTGTACGAAGTAGGGATGATCCGGCTGCAATGAGTTGTTCTTCGGCAGAACCTTCAAGGCCTTCAAAAAGGTCCTGTGGTGCAAACTGTTGGCAGCGAGCCACCATAGCCGCACTGAACAGCGCTTCTTTATTCTCGAAGTGCCGATAGATGCTGAGTTTAGAGATCTTTGCCCGCTGGGCTACTTTGTCCAATGTCGCCGCTTGAAAACCCAATTCGACAAAGAGTTCGTACGCTGCTTCAACTATCGTTTGTCTAAGCGCCTGATTGACGGGCCTGCCGCGCTGACTCCGGTTTTTTTCAGTCACAATAATTACAGTCCTTGACAGTATCTTAATTTATGAATTAGGATACCATTAAGTATCCAAAATGTGCAAACCATTGGCTATGTTTTAACTATATCCTCCAAATCCGGATCATCCTGCAATATCTAATGCAGCATCATCCGGTTGGTTAACACAGTGATGGGTGACTTTCTCGGCGATGCTGAAGTTCTGTTCGTTGCCTGTTTTCAAACCCAACCAATCACCTCGATCAACAATAGGAGCCCATCACCATGGATGATGTCATCATTATAGGCGGCAGCTTTGCTGGTCTCGCCGCCGCTCTGCAACTTGGCCGTACCCGCCGTAAGGTTACCGTTCTTGATACAGGCCTGCCGCGCAACCGTTTCGCTGGCCATTCGCATGGTCTTTTAGGCCATGATCACAAGCCACCGCTGGAGATCTTAGCAGAGGCACGCCAGCAGTTAGAGCGCTATCCAACCATCAGACTGGTCAATGCTCGGGCCGACAGCATCTCTGGCTCAATTGATAATTTCTCCGTCCTTACTAGCGATGGAAAAAGCTTTGGCGCGCGCCGCCTGATCCTGAGCTATGGCGTCGTTGACCAGATGCCTAATGTTCCGGGCTTTGCTGAAAATTGGGGTTCGTCCATCGTGCCTTGTCCATACTGCGATGGTTTTGAAGTTGCTGACCAGCATTGGGGGCTCGTTTGGTCCGGTCCGCAGTCGCATAATTATGTCAGGCTGTACCATGATTGGACCGACACGTTAACGGTCTTCGCTGATGGTCACGAGATTCCACCTGATGTTCTAGCTGATCTGGCACGTCGTAATATAACTGTGGTCGATGGCCGAGTTGTCGAGATTACTCATACAGAGGGGCGTACTGCTACTGTCTACCTTGATAGCCATCGCAATGTCACGGTCGACATCCTGTTCGCCCATCCGCGCAACAAACCGTCCGTGAGTCTGCACGAATCTTTGGGCCTTGCCACGGTTGATACACCTTTTGGCATTGCCGTTAAAGTCGACGAGCGCCGCGAAACCAGCATACCCGGCATCTATGCTGCTGGTGATCTCGCCAACCCTCTCATGGCCTCGGTTACCACTGCAATATCCCAAGGCGCGGTAGCCGGTATCTCTGCCCAGCAGTCAATGCTTGTTTGAGAGCACGGATTGGAGATGAACATGGCCGTTGAATCGGACAGCGCGGGTGTGCGTTTCCCTCCGCCATTTGTCTATCTGGGAGTGCTACTGTTGGGGCTGGCGGTGGAGCGGTTCGTCATCCAGCGCTCTTTTGGCCTCGACTGGCGGTTACTGGTCACGACGGGCGCGCTGTTGTTCGTTGCCGGTACGGCTATGATGCTTGCGGCTGCAGGGCTGTTTCGGCGGCTGGGTACCAACGTTCCACCGTCGCAGCCAACAACTTTCATCGCAACGACCGGCCCTTATCGGTGGACCCGTAATCCTATGTATCTGGGCATGACACTTGTCTATGCTGGCCTTGCGATAGGCCTCGACGAGCCGATCGCCTTAGCCTTACTCCCGTTGGTGGTGATCGCCATTCAGACCCAAGTGATTGCTCGTGAGGAGCGCTATCTCGAAGCGAAGTTCGATGATGACTATCGCCGCTACAAAGCTGAGGTTCGCCGCTGGCTCTAACTATTCCGATACCGCCTGTGGGACCTAAAACCGACTGATCCTACGGTTTAGCCCGGCACTTGAGGAAATACACATGACAAAAAACAAATACACCGAAGCTAGCATTAGCAGCTCTCGTCCGACCACATTTGGAAAAGGCTGACACATATGAAATTCGAACACGTCACTTTCGACCTGCCACACGGGACCTTTCATGCGTTACAGGGTGGTGATCCCGCTGGCCAGCCGACGATCGTCTTGCATGGCTTCCCAGATCATCCACCGACCGCAAAATCCTTCCTTACAGAGCTTGGCCGCCGTGGACGTTACATCGTTGCACCTTGGCTTCGTGGTTACGCCCCGTCTCCGACTGAGGGTCCGTTCGACTTCGCAGCCCTCACCAGTGATGTGCTCGCGCTGATCGACCACTGGTCTCCGGGGCGACCTGTGGAGTTAATTGGCCATGACTGGGGGGCTCTGATCACATATGATGCCTGTGTGACCGCACCCGAACGGATCGAGCGCGCAGTCACGCTTGCAATCCCTCATCCACTCACTTTCATGAGTCGGCTAATGTATCCAGCTCAACTACGACGAAGCTGGTACATGGGACTCTTTCAACTGCCAGGAAGTGGTTGGATGGCGACTGCCCGTGATCTTGCCCTCATTGACAGCCTCTGGCGTCAGTGGTCACCCGGCTTTTCACTTGATCCTGCTCTCCAAACGGAGTTACATGAGCACCTACGGGCGAGTATGCCCGCACCATTAAAGTACTACCGGGCGATGCTGCGACCGAGTATGCTTAGTGCAACGCGCCGCATGTCTCAGCCGATCAAAGTCCCACTGTTGCAGCTTCACGGTGCCAACGACGGCTGCATCCTTCCCGTGCAGGTCGACGATCAATATCGGTTCGCTGCTCCGCGCACCATGGAGATCGTTCCTGACGTTGGTCATTTCCTCCACATTGAGTCCCCCGAAGCGATCGCAGAGCGGATTGAGGTATGGGCCAGCATCCTTTCAACTTTACCTCAATCAAAAGAATAGTCTCTAGCATTTTTAATGCTACTGAACAGTATGGAAGTAGTCCGTTATTATCTTAAAGCTGCATCAGTGAATAAGAATTCAAACTCGGATCTGAGCCAAAGGGACAAGGAATGGCTATATTTATTCTATTTAATGAAGTTGAAAAACCAGCCTAGGACTGACTACGCTGGTTTTCAATAATCAACTAATCTGAACGCTCAACTAACCAATTACTTATTTCAGGCCAGACCGCTGTAGGTGCTTGGCTTCCGGAAACAACACCCATGTGTCCACCCGGTACGACCTTAAACGTTTTATCTTGGCTGTTAATTAAATCCATGAGTGGCTTAACAGCATCAGTGGTCACAATAATGTCCGTACTACCACCCAGTGCTAACACTGAACATTCAATATCTTTTAGATAGGCTGTAAGTTCGCCGAATTTAATTACGCCATTGGAGAGTTCATTATCAATCCAGAAACGAAGGATGATGTCACGCATGACTCCACCCGGATACGCCAGCATATTATCGATAAATGAACTTGAGGTTGCGTGGTCAACAATAAACTCTCGGTTATCGAGATTTTTAAAAAGTTCCCAATACGTTTTTAAATTTCCAATTGGGTCGGTTAATTTAAAACCTAGCGTGTTTTGCCATCCATGAATATGAAACGCTTCACTTGGCACATGGTCGCGAATACGAAACGGCGTATGTTTGCGAACCCATTGTGCAGGTTTGGTTAAGCTGCCATAGAGTTTGCCCATATATCCGGCTTTATGCGTATCGATAGGGGAAGCTAAAATAATTAAGTTTTTAATATCTTTGTCTTTAAATAATGCGGTATAGCAGAGTGAAAGTGCACCGCCTAAACTCCAGCCATGTAAAGAAAGCTGTTGTTGACCACTGTGCAAGCGGACCTGCTTTAACATTTCAGGCATAAAGACTTTAATGTAGGTGCCGAAATTGTATTTTGCTTGATGTCGGGTGGGTACGCCCCAGTCAATTAAATAGACATCAAAACCTTGTGCTAAAAAGAAGCGGACAAAGCTGCGAGTAGGAAACAAATCATAAATGAGCATGTTAACTGCTAGCGGCGGAACGATAACTAACGGTACGCGGTGTTTAGGTGTAGAAGTATTCGTCTCATTTCTATAATGCCGTAAGCTAATAATTTCATGCTTATAAATCACATCAAAGGGCGTTTTTCCTGACAAGGCAATTTGAGGGCCTCTAAAAAATAGATCCGATGCATTGATCAGCATGTGAGGTATTTTTTGACCAGCACGTGTCTGAAGAGATTTTTTAATGGACTGTAGCTGTGGAACGTTCTCTCGAACTTTAAGCAATAAACTCATTGAACATAAAACCTATAAAGATGTTGCCCAGAACAATAACGAGCTGGTCTTTTAAGGATATTAAAGGGAATGAGAGCGAAGTTCAGTGACTTAAAAGACAGGATTTTTTGCTTAAGGTATCAAGGGGTAATTAATTTTAATTAAGAGTATTTGGGACTAGATTATTGAAATTAAATAATTAAATTAATTGTATGGGGTAATTTTGTATAAAATATTTAAAAATTTAAGTTTTTCTTAAGAATAGTGAAAATTGATTGCTAGGGTAATTTTGTAAAGTTTATTTGTGTTTTTTTTACATATTAAAAAATAAAATATAATTATTTTACAATCCGTTAGGAATGTAATTAGAAAGTAGTATATATGGAATTTGTTTTTAATGGTTTTTATACACTAATTTCGGCGGTCATCGTTTTATTATTGGGCCGCTTTCTTGTTAATCGAATTGATTTTTTAAAACGCTACAATATTCCCGAACCTGTAGCAGGCGGTTTAGTTGCTGCGGTCGTCTCGCTACTTGTCCATACCATATGGGGATATAGCATTGTTTTTAGTAGCGAATTACAAACCAGCTTTATGCTCGTATTCTTTGCTTCGATTGGTTTAAGTGCCAATTTTATGAAGCTTAAAGAAGGCGGTATGGCTTTGGTTATCTTCTTAGTCTGCGTAGCGTCTTTCATTGTGGTGCAAAATGCGGTAGGCATGAGTCTTGCGACGTTGCTTGGTCTTGATCCACTCATTGGCTTAATTGCGGGTTCAATTACCTTAACAGGTGGTCACGGTACAGCCGGAGCTTGGGGTGAAATTTTAGAAACTCAGCATGGTATTCAGGGTGCTCTCGCTTTAGGAATGGCGAGTGCGACTTTTGGTTTAATTATTGGTGGTGTGATTGGTGGCCCATTAGCGAAATTGCTTATCAATCGTTATAGCCTTGCTCAACCAAAAACTAATGCTGAAATCCAACAGCGTGATGGTCATGTTGAACAAAATTCTGATGACCTTGCACCATTTGAAAACCCTCATCAAGTTCGTTTAATCACAGCTGACAATGCAATTACCACATTGGGTATGTTTGCAGCGTGTTTGGCATTTGCTGAATTTATGACAGGCTTTAGTAAAGGTACTTGGTTTGAGTTACCAACCTTCGTTTGGGCATTGGGTGGCGGTGTAATTTTAAGAAACATTTTAGAAAGCGTCTTAAAAATTGATATTTTTGACCGCGCGATTGATGTTTTTGGTAATGCCTCATTATCACTTTATTTAGCAATGGCATTGCTTTCATTAAAGCTTTGGCAACTTGCAGATTTGGCTGGGCCACTTGTGGTGATTTTGGGTGCTCAAACTATTACGATGGCTTTGTATGCAGCATTTGTGACCTTCCGTGTGATGGGTAAAAACTATGATGCAGCGGTCTTGTCAGCAGGGCATTGTGGCTTCGGTATGGGTGCAACACCAACAGCAGTTGCTAATATGCAGGCCATTACGAACATGTATGGTCCATCGCATAAGGCATTTTTAATTGTTCCGCTTTGTGGAGCATTCTTTGTCGATTTAATTAATGCAACGGTTATTCAGCTGATGTTGAAATTTGTTATTTAATCAAAAAAAGCCCGTAAGGGCTTTTTTTATGGATTCTTTTTCTCAAAACTAATAATCGCCCTTAAACATAGTTTCACATAGAATAAATTGCAGATAAATAAAATGAGAAATGTATGAGCTCAGAAGCACATTCAATTAGCTTGGTTGCCCCTGTGGTTTTATTGGCAGCGGCTGTAATTGCAGTTCCTATTTTTAAACGTATTGGTCTAGGTTCGGTATTAGGTTATTTAATTGCAGGTCTGATTATTGGGCCATTCGGTTTTGCTTTTTTCCAAGATTCCACCGCAATTTTACATATTGCTGAGTTGGGAATTGTGATGTACCTATTTCTGATTGGTTTGGAAATGCAGCCATCACACCTATGGAGCCTTAGACGTGAGATTTTTGGCCTTGGCACACTACAGATCATCATTTGTGCACTGGCTTTGACGGGCGTCGGGTTGCTATTTGGTTTTACGTGGCAAGTTGCTTTTATTGGTGCAGCAGGGTTTGTATTAACGTCGACTGCTATTGTGATGCAGTTATTAGGTGATCGCGGTGACTTGACTCAGCCTCGTGGGCAAAAAATTGTAGCCATCTTATTATTTGAAGATTTACTGATTGTGCCATTGCTCGCTATTGTTGCTTTTATGGCACCTAATCATGTGGTCGAAAGCACATCTGTACGTTTAGAAAATATAGGCATTGGTTTAGTCGCAATTGCAGGTCTTATTGCGGCAGGTTATTGGTTACTTAACCCATTATTTAGACTCTTGGCTGCTGCTAAAGCCCGAGAAGTGATGACTGCCGCAGCATTATTAGTTGTGTTGGGTGCGGCGTTGCTCATGCAAGTCAGCGGTTTGTCTATGGCGATGGGTGCTTTCCTAGCGGGTGTGCTTTTATCTGAGTCAACGTTTAGACATCAAATTGAAGCTGATATTGAACCATTCCGAGGAATCTTGCTGGGCCTGTTTTTCCTTGGGGTTGGCATGTCCTTGGATTTATCAGTGGTTGCTCAAAACTGGCAGCTCATTGTCAGTGGTGTAATTGCACTGATGCTTGCCAAAGCGCTCATGATTTATATTGTCGCCCGCATAACTAAAAGCCCTCATACTGAAGCGTTGGACCGTGCCTTACTGATGGCTCAGGGTGGAGAGTTTGCCTTTGTACTTTTCTCTGCTGCATTAAGTGCCCAAGTCATTGACGGTACAATTAAATCTAATCTTACCGCTATCGTTGTGCTTTCAATGGTGTTGACTCCAATTGTCGGTATTATTTTTAAACGGTTTACTCAATTTAAAGCGAATGTTTCATTAGAAAACGTCAATATTGCCGAGGGCTTAAGCGGTAGCGTTTTAATGATTGGATTTGGGCGTTTTGGACAGGTCACCAGTCAATTATTATTGGCAAGAGGGGTAGATGTCACCATTATTGATAATAATACGGACATGATTCGAAACGCTGAAAAATTTGGTTTTAAAATTTATTATGGCGATGGCTGCCGCTTAGATATTCTACATGCTTCTGGCGCAGCAACAGCACAAGCGATTGTGGTGTGTGTAGATAGTAAAGAAACAACCAATAGAATTGTAGAACTCGTCACACATGAATTTCCTTTAGCGAAATTATTAGTCCGTTCATATGACCGCGAGCACTCACTGCATTTAGTCAAACAAAAAGTAGACTTTATGATCCGTGAAACGTTTGAATCTGCGATTAAGTTTGGGGGAGTAATTTTACAAGAACTTGGTGTGGATGAAGACGAAGTAGAAAGAATTACTGAGGAAATTCGAGATCTTGATAATGAGCGCTTTGAAACTGAAATCGCAGCAGATGACGTAAATGCGGGAGTGGGTATGCAATATACACATACGCATCCACGACCAACAGCACCATTGATTCGACCAAAACGGGAAGGGCGGATTTTAAATAAAGAAGGTAACTCAGATAACGATTCTTGATGAGTATAAAGATCAGTAAAAGCGCTCTTTAGAAGAACTTTTACTGAACAATAAACCTGATGCGCCTGCTAATCAAACCATCTTAATTGAGTGAGATTAGATTTTTAGTCACATTATAGGCCCGACTACAAATGCTCTAAAGCTGTGCCTTTAACGGGGTTCCTGCGCCAGTAATAAGGTTGCAAAAATCTAAGGAAAAGCTTCCACGGCGTGATCCACGCGATGCGTCGGTTGGCTTTTTTATTTTCAATAATTTGTTTTGCTAAATACGCACAAACAATTTCTGGCGGGTCAATCACAAAGAAAAATAACCGTTTCATCTTTTTCCAGTTTTGGATGTTGCCATTGGTCCAAGAAGAAACTAACAGGTCTGTTGCAACCATACCAGGGCTAAGTGTGCCGGTTAAAATAGCTGTCGATTTTGTTTCTTTATAAAGTGCTTTACTGAAATAACTCACGGCCCGTTTTGTGGTTGCATAAGGCGTCATACCTGCACTCCATTCGCCGTTGCTTCCCCAACCTTCCATATTAAAGATTTGACCATAACCTTGTTTAAGCATTCCCTTTAAAGCCACCTGTGAGCCAAGCATCGTGCCTAAAATATTAGTTGAAACTGCCGCGCTTAACTCTTCTGGCTGAAGGTCAACAAAGTCTTTGGTTGGGTGGCAGCTTCCTGCATTATTAATCCACACATCGACTTGCGCAAAACGCTCAATTGCACCATCCCATAGGGTTTGCACATCAGACACTTGAGTCACATCGCAACACAGACCAATGAATTTTTCTTTATTGAAGTGAGTTTCTAAATGAGAAAGAGCCTGCTTAAGATGCTCTGGGTTACGTCCAGCAATGACAACTGAACATCCAAGATCTAAAAAAGCATGGGCAAGGGCTAAACCAATACCTTTTGTACTGCCTGTAATGACCACACTGCAAACTTCAGTTTTGGGTAAACTCATTGCACTCTCTATATAAAATCTTTAAAAATAGTTAAATGAATGGCTATAAGTTAATTTTGTTCACTTAATAAGATGAGATAGACAATAGATAAACTTATCATTGAAAGATTCATTACGATAGGGTTGTAGGGCAAGATCAGGGTAGAGGGTATTAAGAAACCAATTAAAAGAAGCAGCCCAAGCAAACCCAAAATGCTTAAATAATGAATATATTTATGTGCAGTAAAGAGAAAACATAAACCAAAAATCATTTCAGCTATACCACTTGCATGGCCTGCAAGTTTTGCATGTTCAAGTGAGAGTCCTAGCCATTGCCACACAAAAATTTCATCAGAATTAAGAAATAGAAATTTGGGAACGAGACCTTGGTAAATCCATAAAAAGGTCAGCACAAGGTTTATAAATTTGAAGATATTAATATTTTTCATGGAAATGACTTTAAGAGTTTAAAATTTTCTTTAGATTAGGTTTAGGCTATTATCTTTAGGTTCATTTATTTGTTCAAGCTATATGAATGAAATCTGCTAACTTATGGATTTTTGATCAATCTCAATATACTGCGGAGTTAAGGAAAATAATTAACATGCAATAGGACTAAAATTTAGGGATAAAATAATGAAAAGAAAAAATACAAAGATAGGGGATGTATTTGTTGTTAAATTCGATAATGGGTGTAAAAAATACTTTCAATTAGTAGCTTTGGATTTAACTCAATTAAATAGTGATGTAATTCGAGTATTTAAAAAAGAATATTCTAAAAATACTCATCCCGATTTATTTGAAATTATTAATGATGAGGCAGATTTTTACGCGCACTGCGTAACTAGTTGGGGTACTAAATTGGGTTTCTGGGAAAAAGTGGGGAATATGCCAGAGGTTGGAAATATTGATATCTTGTTTCGTAGTAGTAGCGATAATCCAAAAACTAAAATATCTAATAATTGGTGGATTTGGAAAGTGAATGAAGAACAGCAATATGTAGGTAAATTAGAAGGAGAAAATAGAAAGGCAGAAATTGGAAGCGTAATACCAGCAGATAGTATTGTTCATAGAATTAAAACAGGAAAATACGATTTCGTATATCCTGAATTTGAATAAAAAATGTAAAATTTATATTGTATTGATTTAAATTTAATTTTTATCTGGGAGGGCAAATATGACTGATTTTGAAAAGGATATTGAAGGTTGTTATTTGGGGGTAATTCCCATAAATATTTTAAAAGGACGATTAAACTTTAGAGATATTAGCGATTATCTATTCGCAAAAGAACTACTAAACATCGCAGAAAAATCAAAAAATAGCGATGCTGTACATGTTGCATTTCTTATATTTGATGAATGTGAACTACAAGAAGATGATTTCGGCCTATTGGATATCTTTTTTTCAGATTGGCATGATGCTCATGAAGATATCGTTTTTACAGTTAGTAGAATTAGAAATTGTAAGCTAGTGGAGTTTTTAAAAAACGCTATTAATTTTGTTCCAAGTTATATGATGGAAGATGACTTAAGGGTACTTGCTCGGAAAGCATTTTTTGGCTTAGGTACAAATATAAAATGTCCTAGATCTCTTGAATATTTAAACCAGTATATTAACTCATCAGATACTATATTAAAAAAATTTGCTGAAGAGCAGCTTGTAATATTTTATAAAAATAATGGATTTTGATTATCTAATTGAATGAAAAACAATAATTATTTAACCATTTTCTATTCAATATCACATTGACACGCTAAATCCTGCCGATTATCCTTTGCCTGCTGGCCTACATCGCCAGCCGGTTTTAGCAGACCGAGAGCGTATAGCACATCAAAAAAGCAATTTTTTGGTGGCGAACTCGTTCGTCCCCCTTCGTAGCGGTAGGACGGAAGGGGGACGCCTTGTGCGTGCTGGTTCTATATGCCCAGTCTGCTAACCCCCTTTCGTTCTGCCACCATCATTTAGCAGTGATTGGCAGAAATTTTATGCATATAGGAGTTCGCTCATGCGTACTATTTCTTCTTGTTTTTTTGCCTTTGCCAAACTCTCTTTACCCATACCGCTCAACTGGTCTTTAAAAAGGTTTAACCGACTATAGGTTTTGTAAACCTTAGATCATTACGACTAAAAAATCATAGCAACAATAAAGCTTGAGATAGGTTAGCGCATCCTTTTTGTGCAGCTTTCGCATGCCTGTTTTTAGCACTCATTTTAAGAGTGAAGGCCTTTCTATCTCTTTTATATACAACAAAAAATTATCTTTGAGCAGAATATTTATGCCAAATTTAGAAAATTCATTTAGAGCATTAAGAGTGCTCCACGCGGCAAGAGACCTATTTAATCAACATGGCTTTCATAATGTAGGTGTCGACCGAATTATTGCTGAAGCCAGAATTTCCAAATACACTTTTTATAATGATTTTCACTCCAAAGAAAAGCTCATCGAGATGAGCCTAACTTTTCAAAAAGATGCATTAAAAGACGAGGTATTTTCAATTATCCATTCATACCGTGAACTCATGTTGTTTGATAAGCTTAAGAAAATTTTCTATTTACATGCAGATTTAGAGGGCTTTTACCATTTGCCATTTAAAGCCATTTTTGAAATTGAAAAGCTTTATCCAACCGCCTATAAAGTTGTAATTGACTATCGAAATTGGCTCATTGATGAAATTTATAAACTACTTTTAACTTTAAAAGTTACGGCCTCAATTGAAGATGCGCACCTGTTTTTATTTGTGATTGATGGCGCTATGGTCCAACTTTTAGGAGAAAATCAGGTAGATGATCGAGATAGATTATTAAACTATTTTTTAACTATGGTTAATTAAGAATCGGTGAATGAAAAGCTCCTTATTTAAGGAGCTTTTTTAAGATCTGAATTTATATATCTCACTAAAATAATGCATTGGGCTTGTATTTATTTATGGTGAATTCAAGCTTTTCAAATAAAGATCGGCGCGCTGTGCATGACCAAAGCACCAATCTTCTGCACTATTTTGCACAATCACAAACATAACGTCCTGTTCTGGAACATCAAAATTCTGTTTAAGCTGTGCTGTAACATGTAGCATTAAATCTGATTTTTGTTGCGCCGTTCGGGGTTTGCCTGAGGTGATATAAAGTAAGATAAATTTTTCAGTACGTGCGGTTTTAACCCAATAATCAGGGTCAACAAAAACCTGTTCTTGCGGTATTTGTTCAAAAATATGAAAACAATCATTTTTTGGTGTATCGAAATAGTTTTCCATACAAGTTTGCACAACTTTAGATATTTGCGCTTTTTCTAAATCGGTATATGGATAGCTAGTTGTAAAACGAATCATGGGCATGACCATATCTCCTCTGGCATATGTTCAAGTGCTGAAATAGCGGTGGGCAGTCCTGCATAGAAAGCAAGATGGGTAGTAACCTCAATAATTTGTTCCTTAGAGATCCCTTGGCTTAGGGCATTTTTGATATGCCATTCGAGCTGTGAATAGCGGCCCTGTAAAATAAGCGCCGAGATTGTAATGAAACAGCGTGTTTGAGTATCAAGGATTGGTCTTTGCCAGATATCTGCAAACAAATAATCTTTGCTGAGCTCATAAAGTTTGGGAGCGACAGTTTCTAGATTGTTAATATCAATTTTTCTAAACATCTTAAAACTCTGCGTTGGGGGATGTTGTAGCGACTATGGCAGTTTGTTATATTTTAAAAAATCAAAACTTTTTGAACCTATAGTTCAGTTTTTATGAATGATTATGCGAAAGTACCCACTAACCTTGATTTAGATGCCTTACGTGCATTTGTAAAAGGTATAGAGCTAGGTAGTTTTTATTTGGCTGCTCAAAACTTATGTCGTTCTCCGGCTGCGATTAGTGCTCAATTAAAAAAATTAGAGCAGCAGACTGGGTGCCAATTATTAAGAAAAAACGGAAGATTGTTAGAGTTAACACCGAGCGGTGAATTATTATTTAGTCATGCAAAAAGTGTGTTGGCAATGAATGATAGGGTACTTTTACAACTTCACCAGACTCAAGCGACTGGGGTTATTCGCTTTGGATTACAAGAAGATTTTGCTGAAGGCACGCTACAACAATTAATTGCTCAGTTCATGTTGCAATATCCTAAAGTGCAGTTTCAAATTCAGGTCGACCGAAATCTTAATTTGTTAGAAAAAGTACAAAAACAAGAGCTGGATTTGGCACTCATCTGGCAACAAGATGAAGCCTGTGAAAATTTTTATGAATTGCAAAATGTAGAAACAGAGTGGTTATTTTGTTCTCATCCACACATCCAGCAGATTCTTGAAACTGGATCTTCGATTCCATTAGTTGTTTTACAGCAGCCTTGTATTCTAAGACAAATGGCAATTCAGGCGCTTGAAGAGAAGGGCTTAGAATGGCACATTGCCTATGAGTGCAATTCTGTTCAAGCTTTGTGGCCTGCGGTACGTGCAGGCATTGGAATCAGTTTAAGATCTTTGTTTCAAATACCTTCAGATATCAAGATTTTAAAAAGTGCAGAATTACCTCAACTTAAATCTTTATCATTTGGGCTTTATTCCAGTTCAAAATTAGAATCTGGTTATATTGTTCAGCAATTTCAAAAATATATTGAACAGCATCTTCAATAGTTTTTCTGTCTAAAAAGTTGAATTTAATTAGATAGTCTTTGGTTTAATTTATATTTTCATTTAACTTAGTAGCAAATAGGTTCTCTATAAATTATTTTGGGTAGCAGTAAAATAATCAAAATTTTCATTTTTCTTCTATCTTTCTTAACTTGAATGTTGATATACCAATGCTATAAGTTAAATTTTTGGAATGATATTTGCGTGTTAGGAGTCATTGTTTTTAGGTAAAACACGTTCGTTGAAGAATGTAATACAAACTATAAATTTCAGAGTATCACTATGAAGCTTAAAGAATTAGCAGGTTGCGAGGAATGCGATACAGTCTATCGTAGAGCTCCGCTTGCTTATGGAAAAAGAGCTTATTGCTTGTGCTGCGGTGCTGAACTCTATCGACACACCAAACCTTTTTCAACATTGCTGGCTTTGATCTTAACTGCCTTAATTGTATTTATTATTGCCAATAGCTTTCCAATTGTAAAAATTGAACTACAAGGAAATACATCTGAGACCACTTTACTTGGTGCAGTCTGGGTGATGTTTCATTATGATCGGGCTTTCGTTGGGGTACTCATCTTAATCACCACTTTTATTGTGCCGCTTTCCTATCTTTTATTACTTACCTATGTGCTCGGTACAGTGAGTGTATTGAAAAAGAGGCCAACGTTTTTGGTGATGGCCTTACGGACACTTTTCTTTATGAGAGTGTGGGGAATGGTTGAGGTGTTCTTAATTGGAATTTTGGTCACGCTTGTAAAGTTAGTTGGAATGGTCTTGGTGATTCCCGAGATTGCTTTATGGGCATTCGCGGTCTTAAGCATATTGTTGGTTTATATTACTTCAATAAAAGTAAGTGATATATGGAACGAAATTGATAGGTCACTCCCATGAAAACGATAAAAAATGTGACCTCAGAAAAAACCGTAAAGACTGGTGTGAACTTGAGTCAATATCCACGAGCTAAAGATCTCTCATTAATTGTGTGTCATTGCTGTGGAGTCGTAAATTCTTCTCAAAATGAAAAAAGACGACGAGATAAAAGCCATCAAGTTTTACGTTGTATTAGATGTAATAGCGTGCTGCATTCACGTAAACCAGCGAGTTTAAATCGAACCTTTGCTTTAGTCGTGGCTGCGACAATCCTTTATATTCCGGCCAATGTACTTCCAATGACAGTGACTGACTCACTTTTAGGTAGCCAGCAAGATACGATCATGAGTGGGGTAATTTACTTTTGGCAAAGTGGAGACTATTTGGTTTCAGTCGTCATTTTTATGGCCAGTATTTTTATTCCGATGCTGAAACTGCTGATTTTGTATTTTTTATTATTTGCGGTATATCTACAGTCTTCAGCCGGTTGGAAGTTTGTACCAGAGCAATGCGTTAAATTATATCGAATTGTCGAGTTTATTGGGCGCTGGTCAATGATTGATGTTTTTGTGGTGGCACTTTTAACAGCCCTCATTCAGATTCAATCGCTTGCTACAATTTTAGCAGGGCCGGGTTCAATTGCTTTTGGTGCGGTTGTGGTGTTAACCATGTTCGCATCACTTAGTTTTGACCCACGTATTATTTGGGATAACTTCTATGCATCTCAAAATACAAACAAACCGTCTTCTGTTGCTTCTGAAAAAACAACAATTATTCAGGCAGAACATTCGCCTTTGAATAATGATTCTATTAATCCCAGTCAATAAAAGAACAATGAGTATGTCTGAAAATGAAATAACCACTGGTAACTCAGATCATCGTGATACAGATGTTGAACTGGATAGCATGAATGATTTACCAGAACCCCAAGAAAAGAAAAGTCGGTGGAAGCCTTTATTAATCTGGCTTATTCCATTAATTGCTCTTCTAATCGCGCTTTCATTAGCTGTAAAAGCGTTACTGTCTCATGGCCCTACAATTGATGTGTCTTTTAGAACGGCCGAGGGGTTAGTCGCTGGCAAAACAACAGTCCGTTATAAACAGGTGGATATTGGTGTAGTACGGCAGATTGATCTTTCAGATGACCGTTCACACGTTATTGCCAGAATTGATTTGCGTAAAGGTGCGAGTAACTTTGCCGCAAAAGATTCACGATTTTGGGTCGTGCGACCGCGTATTGGGACGGGTGGAGTTTCTGGAATAGACACCTTATTGTCAGGTTCATATATTGAAGTGGATGGCGGAAAATCAGCAGAGGATAAGTTTGAATTTACTGGGTTAGAAGTGCCACCAGTCATATCCTCAGATGTTCCCGGAAAAGTATTTTTCTTAAATGCAGATGATCTTGGTTCGTTAGATATAGGTTCTCCGATTTATTATCGTCGAATTAATGTGGGGCAAATTACAGCCTATAAATTGTCCGATGATGGTAAAAATGTTGAACTACAAACGTTTATCCGCGCGCCGTATGACAAGTTTGTAACCACCGATGCACGTTTTTGGCAGGCGAGTGGGATTGATGTGACCTTAAATGCTTCAGGCTTTAATTTGGATACTCAGTCGCTGGCAAGTATTGTCGCAGGGGGGATTGCTTTTGGTTACCCTGAAAGCTCGCACGCGACTACAGCCGCTAACAATAGTCGTTTTAATCTTTGGGACTCAAAAGGTGAAGCATTAAAAGAACCTGATGGTCAACCACGTGGCGTGATTATGTATTTTGATCATTCATTACGCGGGTTATCTGTTGGGGCACCAATTGATTTCATGGGCATTGAAATTGGTAATGTTAAATCAATAAATGCCGAGTTTTATGACCACTATAAACAGATTCGTATGCGTGTTGAGGCAGTTATCTATCCTTCACGAGTTGAAAATGGTCAGGCACTTAACCCGAACAGTGAAATTTTCAAAGATTTTATTGAACATGGTTGGCGTGCTCAAATGAGAACCGGAAACCTTCTTACTGGACAAAACTATATTGCCCTAGACAAGTTCCCTAAAGCTAAACCAGCTACATTACAAATCTTGAGTGATGACCGTGTAGTGATTCCAACTACACCAACTGAACTGAGTGGTTTACAAGCACAAGTTTCTCAGATTGCTGACAAGTTAACGAAATTCCCGTTAGTTGAAATTGGGCAAGATGTTCGTAAAACGCTTAACAATATGAACACAGCCATTGAGTCTACTGACAAGCTGGTTAAACAGTTAGATGGTAAAGTTGCACCTGGTTTACAAGCAACTTTAGACGATGTTCGTAAAACTGTAAGATCATCTGAGTCTATTTTGTCGAGCGATGCGCCGTTGCAACAAGACGTACGTAAAGCATTACAGCAAATGACCCGTGCCGCTGCCTCTTTACAGTTAATGTCAGACTATATTGAACAACACCCTGAATCAATTATTCGTGGTAAGACCCCAGAGGCCGATGATGAAAAATAAAAACAATCGATCTTTTCAGCATCCTAAAGCAGCCAAATGGCTGCTTGGGAGTGGCTTGTTTTTAACGGCAGTTGCCATGACCGCATGTTCGAGTTCACCAACGCCAAACTACTATACGCTTACACCTAAAGTCACTCCGGTCACCAAATCCACTGTG
Organism: Acinetobacter sp. GW821-FHT09D10; assembly: GCF_059416285.1. Lineage (NCBI taxonomy): Bacteria > Pseudomonadati > Pseudomonadota > Gammaproteobacteria > Moraxellales > Moraxellaceae > Acinetobacter > Acinetobacter sp. GW821-FHT09D10. The sequence continues at coordinate 157,961 of NZ_JBWKOW010000004.1, read as the reverse complement.
CAGGTGATTGAGGTCTTGCCAGTCGGGATTCCAGACCGATTAGACCGTGCACCTTTGGTATTACAAGACAGTAGTGGTAAGTCTACGGTGTTAAACAATGAACGCTGGACATCGACCATGGGTACGCAATTACGCGATACCTTGTCTGCGGGTTTACAACAAAAGCTAGGGGCAATTGACAGTTATAGCAGTGGGCTTGCTGGAAACAATCAACCGTTATATCGAGTTTCTACAGACTTTTCTCATTTTGATATTGTAGATCACAGCAATATTAATATTGCTGTGTCTTGGGTGGTGAAGCGTCAAATACCACCCACTCAATTAGAGTCAGCTAATGCAAAAGTAATCACTAATGCAGGATCTCAGCTGAATTGTAGAATTGCTTTTAAGCAACCAATTGATCAAAAAGCTAAAAAAATGGAAGCCATTGTGAGTGCTTCAAGTGAGGCGATGACTCAAATTATTAATACGGTTTCTTCTTCAATCGTGGCGCTCGATTCAAACAAAAAATCGGTGATTAGCAATGGGGTTTGTTCGTAAACCAAATCGCTTTGTATTAACCCCTTTATTTGTGCAAAACAGATAAAGGGGTTTTTCTTTTAATTACCTCGATAGGTTGAGTAACCATAAGGGCTGAGTAGTAAAGGAATATGGTAGTGATTTACGCTTCCATCCACTTTAAAAATAACGGGTACCTCGGCAAAAAAAGTTTGTTGTTTGTTCTTTTTGAACCAGTCTTCGGTTTTAAAGGTAACTTTATAAACACCTTGCTCTAGTTTTTTATTTTCTGGATAGAGCGCAGTAATACGACCATTTGAATCGGTCACTTGTTGGTTGAGTTTTACCCACTGGTTATTGGTGTTTTTTTCTAAAACAACCTCAACTTGTGAAGAGGGCAAACCCGTTTCTAGATTTAAAACATGCACACTAAGTGGATTAGTTTGTGCAAATGTCGCCGAAGCAATAAATAACGAAGATAAAGCAATAAATGATTTAGACATGGTGAAGTTCCTTATGAATGAAAAACGGTTTCAATGGCTTTGCTTGCACATTGGTTATCATTTTGAGCACCACCAGCACCCGCAACCCCAATCGCTCCGATCACTTGGTTCTCAAAACGAACAGGTACGCCGCCTCCTAACAAAAGTAAATTTGCTACGGTGGTTAAATTTTTTGCATCGGGGTTTTGGTTACTATTTTGGCTTAAAACCAAGGTCGATGTTTTGGTAGATAACGCCGTATAGGCCTTTTTTTCAGCAGCCATTAAATTATGCGGACCCACCAGCTCATGCCGTTCGGCAGTTAAAGGGTTACCACCACGGTCAACAACAACCACTGCAATGTTTTGATTTAATTTTTTGCATGCCTCTTTCGCACTGTCGGCTAGCATGTGTGCCGTTTTAAGATCTAATGAATAGACTTGATTCAAAGCAGGCGGCTGTGCAAAAGTACTATTACACAATAGCGTGGCTGTTAGCATCAGCCAGTTCAATTTGTTCATGATGATTGCCTCTATGTCGCTTTGAAAATCTTAAACAAATTGAATAATTCCAAGCATGACAATCACATTACAAAGTTGTCATCTTTCAAATGAGTCTCTACAAAATGCGTATCCTTATTATTGAAGACGAGATCAAGATCACCACTTATTTGGTTAAAGGATTAAAAGAATCGGGATATCAAGCGGAGTGTGTTCACTTAGGGCTTCAAGGTTTGGAAATGCTAAAGAGAGATCAATATGACTTACTTATTCTTGATGTCATGTTGCCTGACATAGACGGTTGGAGCGTATTACAAGTACTACGCCAGTTCTCCAAAATTCCAGTTATTTTCTTAACGGCAAAAGATCAGGTGATGGATAGAGTCAAAGGTTTAGAGTTGGGTGCAGACGATTACTTGGCTAAACCTTTTTCTTATATTGAATTGTTAGCCCGTATTAAAAGCCTGTTAAGACGACAGCAATATTTGCAAGAAAATGAGTTGTCTATCAGTGATTTAAAAATGGATGTGGTCAGCCATAAAGTATGGCGTAGTGGCAACTCAATTGAGCTGAGTAAAACCGAATTTAATTTGTTGCGTTATCTATTGCTCAACAAAGAGCAAATCGTGACGCGCAGACAAATTGGTTCCGAAGTGTGGAATATTAATTTTGATACCGATACCAACTTTATTGATGTGGCAGTACGCCGTTTACGAAGCAAAATTGATGAAGGGTATGAATTAAAGCTTATTCATACCATCCGTGGCTTGGGCTATAAAATTTCGGTTAGCTTATGAACTTTAAATTTCTGCGTTCTCTTGAAGTCCGTATTACATTACTGGTCACACTTTGTTCTGCCTTAATTTTATGTTCAGTCGGCTTTATAACCTATTTAGGCATTAACCAAATTTTATTAAAGCAACAAGATAAAGCTTTAGCAGACAGAATTAACCGCTTGGAAATTTTGCTACAAGATAGTGAAAATGTAGAGCAAATTATTGCGCGGCCTAAGCTTTACCAAAATATGCTCGGCAACCAAGACAACTTGTTTCTGCTCATTCATAAAGATAAAACTTTAATTAATATCAATCCGCTCCATATTCAGTTACCTGAGCTTGCAGAGCGTCCGAGTCTTCAATTTCAGGACTTAGCTAATCATGAATATCCAACGCGAGTTGCTTGGAAAACCATAAAAATTAATCACGAGCCTTATCTGCTCATTGCAGGCAAACAATGGTCTGAACGCATTAATATTCTTTTGCCTTTTCAAAAGAACCTGTTGATGTATGTGGTAGGAGGCATCTTCGCAATCTTTGTGCTTTGCATTTTAGCGTGCCATAGGGGGTTAAAGTCACTACAACAGCTTCGCAAGCAGACGCATTCTATTAACGTAAATCAGCTACAGAAACGATTAAATCTCTTAAATACACCTTTAGAAGTTGAGCTACTTTCAAAAGATATAAATCATATGCTTGAGCGTATCGAAAAGGGCTATACCCAGCTCAACCGTTTTTCTGAGGATATTGCTCATGAGTTTCGTACTCCTTTAAATAATCTGATTGGGCAAACCGATATTGCTTTAACTGGCGAACGCTCAGTTGAGCAATATGAAGATTTGTTGGTGTCTCATTTGGATGATTACCACCGATTAAAACGCATGATTGATAGCATGCTTTTTTTAGCAAGAGCCGATCAGAAAATGGTTCTTGTAAACAAACAAGAAATAAACGTCCAAGATGTTATAGATGGGCTATGCCAGATTTTTGAATATCAAGCCGAGGAACAAGAGTGTCATTTTAGTCTTAACCTAGAAGCTCAAAAGTTATTTGCAGATCCGGAGTTATTTCAAAGAGCAGTCTACAACCTTGTTTTAAATGCGTTGGTTCACGGTGGCAATAACCGAACTGTCTATATTTCAAGTCAACATAAGATCATTGAGCATACGCAATGGGTGAGCCTGACTGTGGTAACGGGAGATGTTTCAATTGCTGAACATCAACTCGAATATGTCTTTGAAAGATTTTACCAATGCCACTCAAGTCGAAGTGATGAGAACCAGACAGGTGGCTTAGGTCTATCTATTGTCGCTTCAATTATGGATCTACATCATGGTTCATATCGAGTTTATAACACGCTCGAAGGCGTATGTTTTGAACTGAATTTTCCAATTGCAGATGCTCCAACGAAATACAATTAAATCCTTATTAATGTTCCTTAATTTTTAAAATTCACACTTTGTTCACAGCCCTCTGGCGTATGTTTAAACATATGAAATAAATAGAAGAGGGTAGTTATGAAATTATTATTTAAGTCACTTGTTATCAGCAGCAGTCTTGCAGCGGTTAGCTTAGCGCTTCCTTTGAGTACCTTTGCCGACACAAATACGAAACCAGTGGCTGTTGAATCTATTGATATTAATAAATACGCAGGTAAGTGGTATGAGATTGCACATTTACCTATGTTTTTTCAGCGTAATTGTGTAGCCAATATAACTGCAAACTATTCCATTAACGCGGACAAAACCGTTGGTGTTTTAAATAGTTGTACCAACAAAGATGGCAAAATGATTTCATCTGAAGGTGTGGCCTATTCGCAAAATGATGGCAACAGTAAATTAAAAGTGAGCTTTTTGCCTTCTGGCCTAAGATGGATTCCTTTTACAAAAGGCGATTATTGGGTTTTAAGAGTTGACCAAGATTATCAGGTCGCTTTAGTGGGTGGCCCAAGCCAGAAATATTTATGGATTCTTTCTCGTAGTCCCCAAATTGATGAGGCGACATATCAGTCTTATCTGCAAACCGCAAAAAGCTATGGCTACGACGTTTCTAAACTCGTTAAAACAACTCAGTCAAAATAGTGAAGTTACTGATTAGGTAGATGCATATATTTATCTCGTAATCGTGTGAACTTCACATAAAATTCATTGCGCATTTTCTAAATTAGAACCAAAAGAAATGCTTTAGATCAGGAAGAATCAATGTCTAAATTTTTTCTGCGCTGGATCGATAGCTGGTCAGATTCAGAAAATGCGCAAGTGGGTACTTCTGGCGAATATGTCATTGAAAAGAAAATTCAATGGTCAAGGATAATTCCTTTTATTTTATTGCATATCGCTTGTTTAGCTGTGTTTTGGGTGGGCGTATCTTGGTTTGCAGTTGTCTTCATGCTGGGGTTTTACTTTCTTCGCATGTTTGCAATTACTGCTTTTTTTCACCGTTATCTTTCACATAAAACTTTTCAAACATCACGTATTGTCCAGTTCATTTTTATACTGATCGGAACCATGAGTGCACAGCGTGGACCGTTATGGTGGGCAGCGCATCACCGTTATCACCATCACTTTACCGACACTGATCAGGACCCACATTCAGCGAAAGCAGGCTTTTGGTATTCCCATGTAGGCTGGTTTTTAAATAAGCAGAATTTTGCTATTCGAAAAAAAGTGATTAAAGACTGGTTGAAATATCCTGAGCTGATTTGGCTTGATCGATTTAGTTTGCCTATTGTGATTTTCACAGCTTTGGCAATTTATGGTTTTGGTTCGTGGCTTGCGCAACATTTCCCTGAGTTGGGAACCAATGGCTTACAGCTTTTGGTGTGGGGATTTGTGATTTCTACTGTTCTATTAACGCATGCAACCTTATGTATTAACTCACTCGCGCATCGTTATGGTTCACGAGAGTTTAAGACCCCAGATGACAGCCGTAATAACTTTTTACTTTCTTTAATTACCTTAGGTGAGGGATGGCACAACAACCATCACTTTTACGCGGGTAGTGTGCGTCAAGGTTTTTATTGGTGGCAGATTGATATCACCTTTTATGTGCTCAAACTGATGTCTTTATTTGGTTTGGTGTGGGGACTAAAGCCAGTACCAGCGAAGGTTTATCAATATAAAAAGATTAAAGATCTACCGATAGAAAAAATTGAAAATGGGGAAGTGTTATGAAAATTGCCATTGTGGGTTCGGGTATATCGGGACTTTATGCTGCATGGAAATTGTCAAAACAACATCAAGTTACCGTATATGAAAAAAATAACTATTTAGGTGGTCATACTGACACTCATGAGCTGGATATAGAGGTCGCTAAAGTTGCGGTAGATAGTGGTTTTATTGTGTTTAATGACTACAACTATCCGTTATTTACCGACATGCTTAAAAAATTGGGAGTTGAAACTCAAAGCAGTGACATGAGTTTTTCGGTGAATAATATGGTCAGTGGACTTCAATATAACCCCTCAAAAAAATGGTCGCTCTTTGCCCGTCCGCAGAACTTTCTAAACCTTAAATTTCTACAAATGCTCTCAGACTTGCTGCGTTTTTATGATGATAATAAAAATATTGATGTAGCAGATTTTGACCCTAATTTATCTATTGAAGACTATTTAGACCTACACAAATATAGCCATGAGTTCCGTTATGAGCATCTTTATCCGATGTGCGGGGCATTATGGTCGGCTCCGGTTGAGCAGGTAGGTCAGATTCCATATCGATTTGTCGTGAGCTTTTTTCAGCATCACCGCATGCTACAGCTAAAAGAGCGGCCACAATGGCAAACAGTCAAACACGGTTCAGCAAGTTATATACATGCTATTCAACAAAACTGTCCATCCATTGAGTGGAAATTTGCAGAAGTAAAAAGTGTGAGCCGTTCACAAGAAACTGTGTTTATCGAAACGACTGAAGGGCAAGCAGAATATGACTGGGTGATTTTCGCAAGCCATGCGGACGATAGCCTAAGTTTAATTAAAGATGCTTCATCGCTTGAACGAGAAATACTAAGTCAATTTAGCTATCAAGATAATCACATGGTGGTTCACTGTGACACTTCAATTATGCCTAAAAGTCGTTTGCAGTGGGCAAGTTGGCATGTACATGTAACTCCAACATCACAAGCTCAAAGCAATGAGTCCGACATACATTATGGTTTTACCTACTGGATGAATAATTTGCAGAATTTATCCTGCAATACTCAAGTTTTTTCTACTTTAAATCCGAATATGCAAATTAAAGCCGAAGACATCTTGGTTGAACGCCAATATCGTCATCCTGTATTTGATACTAAAGCGATTCAAACTCAATCTCGTTGGCAAGAAATTAACGGACAAAACAGAACATCATTTTGTGGAGCGTATTGGGGCTGGGGTTTCCATGAGGATGGTGCCCGCAGTGCAGCACGTGTTGTAGAGCAACTTCTACATTTATAAAAATAGGTAAGGAGCTTTTGAAATGTTATTAAATAAACTTGCTATAGCTCCTACACTTATTCGTCACCGACGCTATAGCCCCAAACAGCATCAATTCACATCGACCTTAAATTACTTATGGTTTGATCCAGATCAATTAAATGAGATTGCAAAAGATTGCTCACTTTGGTCAACCAATCATTGGAATGTACTAAAACTATCTAAAAATGATTTTTTAAATATGTATCGAGGTTCTATAAGGGAGAAAGTAGAGAAAGCGATATTGGAAAATAGTAACTCACATTTTAGGCCAGAGTGGCAAATCAGAGTGTTGGCTTTACCTCGTTGTCTCGGTTTTAGATTTAACTCTGTGGTCTTTTATTTTGTTTTAGGTAAAACTGGGAAACCTATATTTATTGTAAGTGAAATCACCAACACTCCTTGGAATGAACGAAAAGTTTATATACACGACTGCACAAAACAACAAAGTAATGTGGGCGGGTATCAGAGTTTCGATTTTCATTTTGAAAAATCATTTCACGTCTCGCCGTTTATACCCATGCAGTTGACTTACCGTTGGCGATTTAGTTTTTCAGACCAGCAAAATGTCATTCATATGAAGCTCTTTGAAGAACAAAAACAAGTGTTTGATGCAACTATGCGGTTTGAACTTGTGCCCATCACATTTCCTTCACAGCAGTATCGATATGCTCTTATGAACAGCCTAGCCCCTTTTAAAATGTTGTTTTCAATATATTTAGAGGCATTTAAGTTATGGCGAAAAAAAGTTCCATTTTATCGTCATCCTAAAAAGATCAAGGTAGATAAGACATGATAAAAACATTTCTGTATGGTGAAGATGACTCACTACCGTTACTACTCAAAAGTCTTCTCAAACTACGTCATGGACAGATCACTTTTCAGGGCGCGTGGAGTGGTACGGTTGGCGAGGTTTCAGATTTACATGCTGTGATTGAAGTTCGCAATCCTTTGCTGATGGATCTCATTTTAAAAAATGGTGTTTTAGGAGCAGCTGAAGGCTATATCCGTGGCGATTGGAGCAGCGAACAACTTGTAGAGTTGGTTCAGATATTGGCACGTAATCGAGATGTATTAGACCAGTTTAACCAAAATGTTATTGCACAGGCGAGCCAGTTTTTTCTGAAGGGTTGGTATAAAAATAGAAAAAACTCTATAAGCGGGAGCCGTAAAAATATTGCTGAGCACTATGACTTAAGTAATGACTTTTTTAAATTATTTTTAGACTCGTCGTTAATGTATTCGAGTGCTGTTTTTGAAAATGAAAACATGTCACTTGAAGATGCATCTGATTATAAAAAAGAGCTCATTTGTAAAAAGTTAGATTTAAAACCAATGGATCATTTGGTTGAAATTGGAAGCGGTTGGGGCGGTTTTGCAATTTATGCAGCCCAACATTACGGCTGTAGAGTGACCACCATTACCATTTCACAAGCTCAATACGATGAAGCCGTTACTCGTGTAAGTGAAGCTGGGTTGGCACATCGAATTGATGTGCAATTAAAAGACTACCGCTTGCTCGAAGGGAAGTTCGATAAGTTGGTTTCAATTGAAATGGTTGAGGCCGTAGGTGCACAATATTTATCAACATATTTTGATCAGTGCAAAGCGCTGTTAAAACCGAAAGGTTTGGCATTTATTCAAGCCATTACCATTGAAGATTTCCGTTATAAAAAAGCATTAAATACAGTCGATTATATTAAGCGTTATATTTTCCCTGGTAGCTTTATTCCTAGCGTGAGTGTATTGACTCAAACCGCCTCTGAAAGCGGTTTAAGGTTAAAGCATTTAAATGACATCGGCTTAAGTTATGCAAAAACAATTCATCACTGGCGAGCACGGTTTTTAATCGCACGAGAGGAAGTATTGGCTCTGGGTTTTGATGAAAACTTCATTCGCATGTGGGATTTCTATTTATGTTATTGCGAGGGTGGTTTCAAAGAAGGTGTGATAAGCAATGTTCACTTGTTGTTTGAAAGTACCAGTTACTAACTCAAACACATCAAGCAAGGAGACTGCTCATGTTTTGGAATTTACTGATTCTAGATTTAATGATCATGTTGCTGAGCTGGCTACTTGCCACAGCAAATGGTCGAGCTGGAATTGTAGATGCCGCATGGAGTTTCTGTCTGGCAGTGAACATTATTGTGTCTTCATTACTCATTTCAGTTGCTCCAGTTGAAGTAAGACTTTTTATCGGCATTTTTAGCGGCTTATGGTTTTTCAGACTATTTTGGCATTTGTTAAGACGTTATCAATCTGAACAAAAAGAAGATGGTCGTTACGCGAACATGCGTCAAGCCATGGGTAAATTTCAGCATTTAGGCTTCTTTTTATTTTTTATCTTTCAAACACTTTTAGTGCTTTTGTTCTTCTTACCGATGTGGACACTCCTCAATGTAGAAGCAACTGAGTGGAGTAGTGGATATAAAGTCACTTTAGTGATTGCTGCCGTCATCATGGCGATTGCCTTTATTGGAGAGCAGCTCGCTGATCAGCAATTATACCGATTTAAATTAAATCCAGATCATCATGGCAAAACGATGGATCAGGGTTTATGGCGTTATTCACGTCACCCAAATTATTTTTTTGAATGGTTACACTGGTTTGCCTATCCAATTATTGGTTTAGCTGCGGGCCAATATTTATTGTGGATTTATCCGTTACTGATGTGGCTATTTTTATATTACGTCACGGGTATTCCATTTAGTGAAAAACAAGCAATTAAAAGTCGCGGTCAAAACTATCTTGATTATCAACAAAAAACATCAATGTTTATTCCGCGAAAACCCAAAAAATAGGTGCGCATATGGATTTTATTGTTCATCAGTCTTTAAAAATTGTTGAAAGTGGTGTGATTCCAGATCATGCAATTCGGGCAGCAATCCGTGCTTTAAGCAAAAAGCGCTTAATTCAAGAAGGGCGTTATGACCCTGAACAAGGGGCACAGCGCTATATGGATGTGCTTAATATGCTGAAGAAGAGCGAAATCGCGGTTGAAACGGACAAGGCAAATGAGCAGCACTATGAATTGCCAACTGAGTTTTTTCAGGCAGTGCTTGGAAAAAGACTCAAATACAGTGCATGTTATTTTCCGACTAAAACAACAACTTTAGATCAGGCAGAGGAGCTTGCTCTTCAGCTTTATTGTGAAAGAGCGCAACTTAAAAACGGCCAACATATTTTAGAGCTAGGCTGTGGATGGGGTTCTCTAACATTATGGATGGCAGAAAACTATCCGCGCTCACAGATTACTGCTGTTTCAAACTCTGCAACCCAGAAAAAGCATATTCTTGGGCAAGCAAAGTTGAAGGGTTTAAACAATATTGAAGTGCTCACATGTGATGTGAATGTGCTCGAATTAGACCAAGATCAATTTGATCGGGTTGTATCTGTTGAAATGTTTGAACACGTTCGTAACTATCAACGTCTTTTTGAGAAAATTCAGGGATGGTTGAAGGCAGATGGGCTACTTTGGTGTCATATTTTTTGCCATCGCTTTTTACATTATCCTTTTGAAGTAAAATCAGATTATGATTGGATGTCCAAGTATTTCTTTACTGGCGGTTTAATGCCTGCGACGTCAACTTTTTTGCATTTTCAAGAGCATTTAGAATTGGCTCAACAGTGGCAGTGGTCGGGTGAGCACTATATGAGAACCGCAAATGCTTGGCTTGATAATATGGATAATCAAGAAGTTGAATTGAAGCCTCTGTTTAAAAAAATCTATGGAAAAGATGCCAATATTTGGTGGCAACGTTGGCGTATTTTCTTCATGGCTTGTGCTGAGCTGTTTGGTTTTGAGCAAGGACAAGAATGGGTAATTGGTCACTTTTTATTTAGAAAGAGATCATTGTAATTTCTAGAGCCTACCTCGGCGATAAAGATATGATAAGAACTCGACATGATGGCAAATCTAGTCATCCATTAGCCAAAATGTTCAATCGATATTATTGGTTGCAGATTGGTCTGATTGCATTATCGATCGTGGTCGGGTTGGCTTGTAGTGCATGGGTCATTAAAGGCTCTTTACTTAAAACCGCTTTAGAGCAGGAAATGGAGCATTACTGGTTACGCATAGAACGTGACCCAAATGCAGATTTACCGGATACGAAAAATTTATATGGCTATCGGTGGAATACAGAGATTGCACCTCAACCATTTCGGGGTATGCGCTTAGAAAGTGGGGTGCACCGAGTATTCGTTGATGGTAAAGAGCGAATGACGGTCTATGGTGAGCATAATGGTCAACATGTTCTGTTGGTATTTGGCGAGAGCAATGTCAATAAGCTGATCTGGTTATTTGGACTGGCTCCGCTCATGTTTAGTTTGTCTGTGCTATATAGCTTTTTATGGTGGTCAAATCGAAAAGCCAGACGCTATTTTTCCCCAATTACACGCTTGGCAAATGCTTTGGAAAATATCGATTGGGCACATCAAGATACCCAAGCATCTCCTTTTAGAGATATTAATACCAATGGCAACATGGAAGCAGAATATCTCAAGCAAGCCTTGGAAAAATATCATCAAGTTTTAAGTGATTTTATTCGACGTGAAAGGGAGTTTACGGGAGATGTGAGCCATGAGCTACGTACTCCGTTAACCATTTTGAAAGGTAATGTGCAACTTTGTCAGGCGAGATATGGAGATGATAAAGCCTTAGTTCGTCTTCATAATACGATTGAGGATATGCAGTTATTAGTTGATACCTTACTGGCGATTGCACGTAATACAGTAAAAAGCTTACCGTCTGAAAAGAATTTTTTATCTAGAATTGTGAAGGATCTAGTCGAAAGTTTACAAGCAGTGAGTGAGAGTAAGGGAATACATATTCATATTCAACCCGACCTTTCTGAACAGCCGCGCTGGTTATATCCCTCTATGACTAAAATGGTTTTAAGCAATATTTTACGTAATGCGCTGAATTATTCTCAAGGCTCACAAATTGACATTATTCAACAAAAAAACAGCCTGATTATTGCGGATAATGGAATTGGAATTTCTCTACCTAATGATGTGAAAGTACAAGAGCTCAGTGACTCCCAACTTTCTTTAAAAGTTAAAGGCCACGGAATTGGTTTGCAATTGGTGCAAAAGCTTTGCAAACAACTAGGATGGCGAGTGGAGTTGTTTGATCGGCAGTACTATTTAGCTACTCATCCTGAGTTGGACTTAGAACAGGCAACAGGTCTAATTGTTGTGGTCTATTTGAGTTAACTTGCAGAACTTTCTAAAGCAATTTTTAAACCGACACCTGCCACTGTATGTAATAGCTTAGGGTCAAAAGGTTTATCAACCATTTTTCTTAAGTTATATATGTGACTGCGTAATGCATCACTTTCAGGTTCTTCATCGCCCCATAACTCCATCATCAGTTCTTGTTTGGTTACTACTTTTGGAGATTGACGCATCAAAATTTTTAATAATTTAAATTGAATAGGCGGCAATTCGATATTATTTCCGGCACGAATAACTGTTTGGGTTGCGCTATCAAGAATTAAATCATGAATTTGAATTTTATGATGAGTGACTTCGCCAGCTGCTCTTTTAATTAATGCACGAATCCGCATCACTAATTCATTAAAATCAAAGGGTTTAACCAAATAATCATCTGTTCCAGCGGTAAAACCTTTAAGTTTGTCATCTAAAGTATCTCTTGCTGTCAGCATAAGGACTGGAATATCAACGCCTTGTTCGGTGCGTAGCCAGTTGCATAGATCATAACCTGAGCCATCAGGTAAGTTTATATCGAGCAGCAAAAGATGATAATGCTGAGATTTAAGAAAAGTCCGTGCAGCATCTAAATTACGCGCATGATCGATCACATAACCATGCACTTCAAGAAATTCACAGACCGTTGCTGCCAGTTCAAAATGGTCCTCAACCATGAGGATAAAGTGATTACCCATGAGATTTTATTAAGCCATTAATTTAATAATTGTTGTTTTAATTTAGCATTAAATGGTTCGCTACCAAACCAGATTTTAAAATATTGATTTGCATTCGGATTGTTTAAAGAACCGAGTAGCTTCTGGTTTAATTTTAGTTCTAGTTTTTGATTTTCGTGCTGGTAATACAAACTATATAAGTCTCCATTTTTGATGGGTCTATAAAGTTCATTAATATGATTAAGCGGAGATTTTGCATCAAATCCACTAATATTCTTTTTCAAATAATGGGTTGCTGCACGTTTAAAAGCCCACTCGGGAATATCGCGGTTATAGCTAAAGTCCATTTTGATGCTTTGACTCTGCCAATTTTTTAAGCAATCTTCAGCAAAGTAACTGACATTTCCCACTTTCTTACTCGTGACCATCAAAGGTGCTGAACTACATTTTTTCAGTTCAGCCGCGTTAGCGTAAGATACGATCAAGATTCCCAGAAATATTAAGACTCGACTTTTTTGAACGGTAATATCCATTTATAGACTCCTCCAAAGATTGGTAAAGAACGGTAGAGGCCATTCGCCGGATCCCAATAATCTTGCTGGAAAATAATTTTTTGCTGTTCATTAATTTTAATTTGACTCATTCCATAAGAAGCCATGGTTTTTGAACGACCTAACATTTTAAAGTCATAGGTCATGTACCAATGGATATAGGCTGTATCTTGATGGTGAGTTGCACTAATCAGTTTTACAGTGACATTACTTACTCGAGCATTCATGCCTTCAAAATGTTTAATGAGATCTTTTTTTTGAGAGAACTGCGAGAGTGTGTCGTTAATATAAAGCTGATCAGCGTAGAGATTGCCAGCATTGCTTACAAAAGAAGGGGTGCCAAGTGTATTAAATGCGGCAACAAAACGATTGCCGATATCTAACGCCTGCTCGTCATTTAATGTTATTCCATTAATTTTTTGTTCAGCTTTGCCATAGTCACTTGAGTAACTAGGCACACTTTTACACGCTGTTAAACCTACCAAGGTAATCAGCCCGAGGGCTGTGGTTATAATTTTCATGTCTATATCCGAGCCAACTTTATAAGATTAAATTAAAGAGCTGGTCGTGAAGTTTGCGTGAATTCTTATGTTTTATGATTTGTGTTAAAAGACAGTTTTTTCTTTTTGAAAGACCCTTTATTAGATCTATTTAAGTTAGAAGTTTCTCAGGACTCCACAAATTTTAGTATTAAGAAAGCAATTTCATTCTAGCTGCGCTTTACTCATAAGAGATATAGATTACATTTGCATAAATAGGAAGTTTAAATAATGAAAACAATTGGCTTATTAGGCGGAATGAGTTGGGAATCCACAGCGCTCTATTATCAACAAATTAATAAAATGGTTCACGGTAAATTAGGAAAATTACATTCTGCTAAAGTAATTATTAATAGTGTAGATTTTGAAGAAATCGCAGCTTTGCAAGCAAAAGGTTTATGGCAAGAGGCAGGCGCGTATTTAGCTGAGCAAGCGCTGAATTTAGAAAAAGCAGGGGCAGATTGTATTTTGGTGTGTACTAACACCATGCATAAAATTGCACCGCAGATTGAAGATGCTATTACGGTCCCTTTTATACACATTGCCGATGCGACAGCAAAAGAAATTTTGAGTCAAAACATTGGTAAAGTCGCATTGTTGGGGACAGCTTTTACAATGGAGCAAGATTTTTATAAAGCTCGATTACAGGATCATGGAATTGACGTGATGATTCCAAATGAAGCCGACCGAAAGATAGTACATCGTATTATCTATGAAGAGCTTTGCTTGGGTGTGATTAACCCAGATTCACAGCAAAAGTATATTGCTATTGTAGAGGCGCTCATAGCTGATGGAGCAGAAGGAATTATCTTGGGTTGTACCGAAATTTGTATGTTGATTGGTAAGGTTAAATTCTCGGTTCCTTTATTTGATACGACTACCATTCATGCAAAAGAGGCCGTGAGTTTTAGCTTAAATGAAAGTAAAAATCCTAATAGAGCCAATCTAAATATAGTTGCTGCAACTGTTGGGAATACTGTTTAGCAATATTTCAAATAGGCTTCCTGTCATTAATCGTTAAGCCTGTGTCGTCAAATGTAAAGTGGCACATATCCTTCTTATTGTAGTTTTAGTTATTGCTTTTATAGGCACTTAATAAAAAAACAAAATATGGGATAGGACATGACGTTGACGAAAGCTATACGTTTCTATGGAACAGGAACACCTGAAGTAATGCGCTATGAAGATGTAGAAGTAGGAGATCCAAAAGCTGGAGAAGTACGCCTACGTCATGTGGCAGTCGGCCTAAATTATGCCGATACATATTTTCGTAATGGAACCTATCAAATTCCAATGCCTAATGGCATGGGCGTAGAGGCTTCTGGTGTAGTCGAAGCATTAGGTGAAGGAGTAACTCAGCTCAAAGTAGGTGATCGAGTTACCTATACAGGTTTTTTAAATACGTTAGGTGCATATAGCACCCACCGTCTAATTCCAGCTAATGCTTTAATTAAATTACCTGAAGAAATTTCTTGTGAAACAGCGGCAGCCATGACCATGCGAGGGTTGACCGCTGCTTATCTGATGCGCCGCATTTATGACTTTAAAGCGGGCGATTCAATTTTATTACATGCAGCCGCTGGTGGTGTTGGGCTGATCGTTTCTCAATGGGCCAAATTACTTGGCTTGAGTGTTATCGGCACAACGTCTTCAGAAGAAAAAGCTGCTGTAGCGCGAGCTCATGGTTGTGATCATGTCATTAATTATAGCCATGAAAATGTTGCTGAGCGTGTACGTGAGCTAACAGGTGGCGTGGGTGTAAATGTCGTTTTCGATAGTGTCGGTCAAGCTACTTTTATGAGTTCATTAGATTCCTTAAAACGCCGAGGTTTGTTGGTCTGCGTAGGTACGGCATCTGGTCCAATCCCTGCTTTTGATCCGGTATTACTTGCCGTGAAAGGTTCATTGTTTGTGACTCGTCCAGCTTTGGCAGATTACATTGCAGATCCTGCTGAGAAGAAAGAACTGGCAAATGAATTATTTGATCATGTTCGACACGGACGAATCAAAATTGAAATTAATCAGCGCTATGAGCTAAAGGATGCCGTGCAAGCTCATCGTGATTTAGAAGCACGCAAAACAATAGGGTCATCAATTTTTGTAATTTGAAGGGATTTCTTATGCAAATTGAACAGCTAACTTGCAATATAGGTGCAGAGTTAAATGGGGTAAAACTTGCTGATGCGATTTACGACGATGGTTTATTTTCTGAAATTCGCACTCAACTGCTTAAACATCGAGTTTTGTTTTTGCGAGATCAGCATTTAACCAGTCAGGATCATGTCGCATTTGCAGAAAAATTTGGACAGTTAGAAGACCATCCCACTGTAGGTAGTCATCCTGACCATCCGGGTTTAGTACAGATTTATAAACATCCAGAAAGTCCAATCGATCGTTATGAAAATGCTTGGCATAGCGATGCAAGCTGGCGCAAAGTTCCACCCATGGGATGTGTTCTGCATTGTGTTGAATGCCCACCTGTGGGTGGTGATACGATGTGGACCAATATGGTCATGGCCTATGAATCTTTACCTGAAGATATTAAGGATAAGATTGCAGACTTACGTGCTTACCACAGCATAGAAGCGAGTTTTGGCGCTGCGATGCCACTTGAAAAACGCTTGGACTTAAAAGCAAAGTTTCCCGATGCTGAGCACCCAGTAGTACGTACTCATCCTGAAACGGGCGAGAAAATTTTATACGTCAACGCGTTCACGACCCACTTCAGTAACTATCACACCAAAGAGCGAGTCAGATTTGGACAAGATGCCAATCCGGGCGCAGCTGAACTTTTACGTTATTTAATCTCTCAAGCCTATATTCCAGAGTTTCAAGTGCGCTGGCGTTGGAAGCCTAACAGTATTGCAATCTGGGATAACCGCAGTACACAACACTATGCCGTGATGGACTATCCGCCATGTCATCGAAAAATGGAACGGGCCGGCATTATTGGTGACGCAACCTATTAAATCGACAGATTAAAAAACTATATCTGATTGAAAATTCATAAAATATATAAGGAGATGCACATGCAATTCTTTGACGACTCATTGCACCCAGAAAATATGGAAAAAGTAGTCATTACCGTTGCGCCGTATGGACCGGAATGGATGCCTGAAGATTTTCCCGAAGATATTCCTGTGACCATGGATGAGCAAATACAAAAAGCGGTTGAGTGCTATGAAGCGGGCGCGACTGTGCTGCATTTACATGTCCGTGAGCTTGATGGTAAAGGCTCTAAACGCTTGTCAAAGTTTAATGAACTCATCGCAGGTGTTCGTGAAGCTGTGCCTGACATGATTATTCAGGTAGGCGGTTCGATTTCATTTGCACCAGAGAGTGAGGGTGAGGCGGCATTATGGCTAAGTGACGACACCCGACATATGTTGGCTGAACTCACACCCAAGCCTGATCAGGTCACGGTGGCAATTAACACCACACAAATGAATATTATGGAGTTGCTCTATCCTGAATATTTGGAAGGGACATCATTGGCACATCCAGCGACTCAGGCCGCATATGCAGAGATGACCGTGCCAGCAGGGCCTGCATGGGTAACCGAACACATTAAGCGCTTATGCAAAAACAATATTCAACCGCACTTTCAATTAACGGGTATGCATGGGCTTGAGACGCTAGAACGTATGGTGCGTAAAGGCTTGTACATGGGGCCGTTAAATTTAACCTGGATTGGAATCGGCGGTGGTTTTGATGGTCCAAACCCATTTAATTTCTTTAATTTTATTCATCGTGTACCTGATGGATGTACTTTGACATCCGAATCTCTGCTCAAAAATGTATTGCCTTTTAACACCATGTCGATGGCAATGGGGTTACATGCTCGTGTGGGTAACGAAGATACGATTATTGATCATCACGGACGCCGTTTTTCCTCTGTAGAGCAAATTAAGCAAACCGTTCGGATTGCCCATGAATTAGGCCGTGAAATTGCCTCAGGAAAAGAAGCCCGTGAAATTTATCGTATTGGGGTGCAATACAACAGTATCGAAGAAACCCTAATCGCAAATGGTATGGCACCCAACCGTAAAACAGGGCAAAAAGGCGTTCCTCAGCGTAACTAATGTGACAAGGTCTAACGGAGTTTAGACCTCAATTGTAGTGCAGCTTATTCGCTTTGATTTTAAAAGTGCGCTGCTGCACTAGCTAAATAGAAATTATAAAAAATACAAGGAGGTCGTATGAATGCACATCAGTATTCAGATCAGATGAGCGATGTTGATACGTCAATCAGTATACCTCGTCGTTATGCATGGCTTGTTTTTGCTTTGACATTTGGTTTGCTCATTTCCGATTATATGTCACGGCAAGTATTAAACGCTGTCTTTCCATTGCTTAAAACTGAATGGTTACTGAGTGATAGTCAACTAGGTTTGCTCAGTGGCATTGTAGCCTTAATGGTAGGTTTATTGACTCTGCCATTATCTTTATTAGCAGACCGTTTTGGACGAGTTAAAAGCTTGGCCATTATGGCAGCCTTATGGAGTTTAGCGACTTTAGGATGTGCACTGGCTGAAAATTATGAGCAAATGTTTATTGCTCGTTTTATGGTTGGTGTAGGTGAAGCCGCTTATGGCAGTGTTGGTATCGCAGTGGTTGTGGCTGTTTTTCCGAGGGAAATGCGTGCAACACTCGCAAGTGCTTTTATGGCTGGCGGTGTATTCGGTTCATTTTTGGGTATGGCTCTAGGTGGTGTTCTGGCACAGCACTTTGGCTGGCGTTGGGCTTTTGGAGCCATTGCTTTATTTGGCCTCATTTTAGCTTTTCTATATCCGGTTTTAGTCAAAGAAAAAAGAATAGCTTCTTCACATCAAAATAAAAATCGTAGCAAAACCAAGCACATTCAAAGTCCTTTAAAAACTTTATATTCAAGTCGTTCAGTCATTGCTACTTACATTGGTAGTGGATTGCAATTATTTGTTGGCGGCACAGTGATTGTCTGGATGCCGAGTTATCTCAATCGCTATTACGGCATGAGTACCGACACGGCTGGTGTAATGGCAGCGGTCATTGTGCTGTGTAGCGCTGTAGGCACAATTCTATGCGGCATGTTATGTGATTATTTGGGCCGTAATTGTCCTGATCGTAAGGTCAGTTTAGCCATTACATACTGCTTGGTTAGTTGTGTGCTTTTATTAATTGCTTTTGCTGTGCCTGCGGGACGCAGCCAGTTACTTCTAATTTGCCTTGGAATGTTTATTGCCTTAGGAACCAATGGTCCATCCAGTGCCATGGTGGCCAATCTCACACATAACTCAGTTCATGGCTCTGCGTTTGCAACGCTCACCTTGGCTAACAATTTTCTTGGCTTAGCTCTTGGTCCTTTGGTGGTCGGCAGAATATCTGATGTGATTGGATTACATAGTGCATTTCAACTGATGCCATTAGTCAGTATTGCAGCCGCAGCCGTATTTTTTTATGCCAAACGCCATTACCACAAAGATATTGCACGCTTTGAGCAGCAAGGAATGACTGAGTTTAAAAATCACTCAAGTAACCAAATACAAAAATGCGGGATGAATAACAAATGATGATTCGGCAATTACACATTGATGTATTTTTTGACTTTATTTGTCCTTGGTGTTTGATCGGAAAACGTCAGTTACTGATCGCTATAAATAGATTTTATCAGCTTCACCCTAGCGTCAAAGTTGTCGTGCATTGGCGAGGTGTTCAGCTCATACCGGACTTGGCAGCTGAAGGTGTACCTTTTCAAACGTTTTATTTGAAAAGATTAGGTAGCTTGACAGCAGTTCGCATGAGACAAGAACAGGTCAATAAAGCCGCAAATAAGGTTGGCCTCAAAATCGATTTTGAACAAATTAAACGGATGCCAAACACGGCTAAGGCTCATCGCTTATTTGATAAAGCTTTAAAGATAGGCACTTCTGAGCAGTGCAATATGCTGTTAGAACAACTCTTTGCCGCATATTTTTATGATGGCTTAGACATCGGAAATACCACCACTTTATACAAAATTGCAAAACGTTGTGGCTTCCCACCTGAGCTAATCAAAAAATTACTTATTCAAGATCATCAAGATTTTATCTCTGCAAATACAGGAGGTAATGGTGTGCCTTACTTTATTTTTGATCAGGCTTCAGCCTTAGTGGGTGCGCAATCAGCAGATGCACTTTATCAAGCGATGCATGAGGCACTTGTTGTTCAGGGAGAGTTGATATGACCAACCGATTTGAAGTGCCTTTTGAGAAAATACCGAATTCAGGTGAGCGGGCTTTTTTAAAAATTGGAGATAAAACTCTCGCACTATTTAACGTTGCGACTCAATTTTATGCAATCGATGACAGCTGTCCTCATCAGGGAGCATCGCTATTTAGTGGACGTTTAGAAGGACGAGTAATTCAGTGCTGTGCCCATGGTCTACGCTTTGATTTAACAAATGGCTGTTTAGTTAATTCTTCTCAGCTCAAAGTTGCAACCTATCCGGTAGAAGTGATCGAGGAAAAAGTATTTATTGTGATGGGTTCTGGGGAAAATCATGGCTAGTTTAGTTTTGAAAAATTTTACCCAGCGCACACGAGAATTAGCACCGGGTTTTGTGGTCAGTTCGGTCGTTGCTGCGGCTGCCTGTTTTTTATCAGAGCACTATGGTGCCCCAGTCATGTTATTTGCCTTACTGCTAGGTATGAGTCTAAATTTTTTAGCAGCTGAAAGTAAATGTAAGGCAGGTATTGAATTCACCGCACGTACTGTGCTTCGAATGGGTATTGCCTTACTAGGCATGCGTATAACTTTAGGACAAATCACTGCGCTAGGGTGGCAGCCTGTAGCCTTAGTCATAACTCTGGTTGTTGTAACAATCGCCGTCTCTGTGATTGCAGCTAAAATTTTAGGTTTCCAAAGACTATTTGGTATGTTGACCGGTGGATCAACCGCAATTTGTGGTGCTTCAGCTGCGCTAGCATTGTCAGCTGCCTTTCCTAATCATCCCCAAAAAGAAAAAGCGACCTTGTTTACTGTCATTGGGGTGTCTGCACTTTCAACATTAGCAATGATTGTCTATCCAATGATTGCGAAGTGGTTAGAGTTATCGCCACAAGCTGCTGGTGTCTTTCTCGGAGCTACCATTCATGATGTAGCGCAAGTGGTGGGAGCAGGTTATAGCATGTCTACCGAAACAGGTGATACTGCGACTGTAGTTAAACTGATGCGTGTAGCAATGTTACTTCCAGTGATTGTTTGTGCGGCAATGATTACCCGCATGCAAGGTGCAGATTCAACGGGAGAACGACCACCATTATTGCCATGGTTTGCCGTTGGCTTTTTAATACTCGCTTGTATTAACAGTACAGGATGGGTGCCAGTAATGATTCAAAATGGAATAAACGATTTATCACGCTGGTTTTTAGTCATCGCAATTAGTGCTTTGGGTATGAAAACTCAGTTGAAAGAATTAGCTTCTGTTGGGATTAAACCGATTCTTTTAATGATCGGCGAAAGCATCTTTTTGGTGGTATTGGTTCTTGGGCTTATGCGCTTGTGGTTTTAATTTTAAAAATTAAATTTTTAAGGAAGTTATGGAATAGTTCTCCAGCTTCCTTACATTTTAAATGAGTTCAATTAGCTTCAAATAAAGAGAAATTAATTGAGCAGGGCTTTATTGTGACTACGCCACATGTTTGGTGACATCCCAAATTGACTAATGAACCAACGAGTAAAAGAACTCGGCATTGAGTAACCTAAAATATCAGACACTTGAGCGAGTGAATAATTTAGATTTTTTAAATAGCGAAATACGAGGTCTTTACGTACTTCATTGATTAAATCACTAAAACTCGTCTGAGCTTCTTCTAATCGACGCTGTAAGGTCCGGACATGAATACCATGGGTTTGGGCCACTTGATCAATCGTAGCGCGGCCCATTGGTAAAAGAAGATAAATACTTTTACGAATATCAAAAATCATGGTCGACTCATTACTATTCTGTAAAATATCTAAATAACGCTGTGCATGGTTGGCCATAGCCAGATTTGCTTGAGGATTTGTTGTATTAAGTTCGGCCGCCGTACAAACAATGCCATTAAAGTCACTGCCAAATTCTAAGGCACAGCCAAAAATCCTTCGGTGTATGCTTAGATCATTGGGTGGATTATGGGTGAAGTGAACACTTAATGGTCGCCATTTTTGCATCAGTAACGCTGCACAAAAACGATGGGTAATTCCTAAAGCAAGTTCAGTGGCTTGGCGACTATATCCGCAAGTTGTGGTCACAACTTCTTCTCGAATAACCACCGTATCATCAATTTCCTCAATATATATTTCAAGTGAGTTATTGAGTAGGTTTCTATAACGAACAATCGTTTGTAAGGCATCTCGTAAAGTGTGCTGATAATTTAACAAAAGGCTAATTTCACCAAAATCTGCGATTTCGCGTTGCTCTGCCATGTGTAAACCGAAAACATCACAGTCACTCATTTGGGCTGAGTCTTCAAGTAAGGTAATGGCTTTATCTACAGGAATGCGTTGTTTAAGATCATTCAATTGAGTTTGGCTAAGCCCAACACGTGATAATAAATGGTAGGGGTTTAGATCTAATTGTTGAGCAACTGCCAAATAATTTTTTAAAGAGGCCGTATGCGCAAGAGGTACCATTTTATTATCTCCTTGTTCTTAATCAGCCATATTCCTTACAGCTCATATCTAGTTATAACTAAAATATACACATTACAAAAGCTTTTATTTAAGAGCTTAATTGTTAAGTACGTTTAAAGTAAAATTTCTTGTTTTAACTTAATTGTAATTACAAAAAATATTTTAATGAATTTAAGAAATTTTAAACAGATGTGTCGTCAAATGAAAAGTCCGTGACGTCTTATGTACACCATTAACTGAAATGAGCCTTTATTGTGAATGGAGTTTTATAAAAATTCTTATGCATCCTAGATGGCAAAGTTCACAGGCGTCGAAATGGAAAAAATACAAACCAACGCAACAATTTTAATTATTCCGGGATTACGCGACCACGTTCCCGAGCATTGGCAAACGATTTTAGAGACAAGGCTAGCGAAGGTTCGCTCTGTACCACCTGTACAAACCAATAAACTCAATTGCGAAAATAGAGTTGCTGCCATACAAGCACAACTCGAAAAAATAAACGGGCCTGTCATTTTAGTTGCCCACAGCGCGGGTGTGCTGACGACTCTACACTGGGCTGCTAAACATCAAAGACCAATTCAAGGTGCTCTACTTGTTGCTCCACCTGATTTAAATGAAAGTTGGCCTGAAAATTATCCGAGCCCAGCGGTACTTCATCAAGAAGGATGGAGCCCTTTACCCTATCAAAAGTTACCTTTCCCTAGCATTTTGGCTGCAAGCACCAATGACCATTTAGCTCGCTATGAAGCTGTAAGTGAAATGGCAGCAAAATGGGGTAGCCAACTCGTAAATTTAGGTGAGGTGGGGCATTTAAACCCTGCATCGGGCTTTGGCTATTGGCCCTTGGCTGAACAATTCATTCAACAGTTAGATCAAGTGGAACAACCAGCCTAGTACGAAAAAACACCTGCTTATATAAACCATTTAAAAGCCAATGGATGGCTTTGAGTAATAAGCAATAAATAAGAAAAATCATATTTATAGGGAGATAATATGATGAGTCATTATGTATATTTAAATCAAACAAACCAACATATTTTATATATTCAAAAAATAGGTGTTTTATTAAGTCTGATTTTATTCATGTCTAAAGCGAATGCAGCTAGTTTTGATGTTGATAAAGACTGGAAGTTCGATACAAAAACGACATTAAGCTTAGGTGCTAGTTGGAGTACACAAGATCCATCCATTTCATTACTTTATCGGCCTGATGCAAACAAAATAGGTAAACAAGGCTCAAGCATTGATGTGAATGGTGATGATGGACGCATGAACTTTAGTAAATATGATGCCATTTCACAGATCATTAGAGGCATAACAGAAGTTAAGCTAAATGGAAAACAGCAGGGTGCGGTCATCAGTACTAAATACTGGTATGACCATGCCTATGAGACAGGAAAAGGAGACTTTAAACCCTTTAATGATTCAGCGTGGCCAAGGCTCGCAAAGTTCAAAGGCATCGATTTATGGAATGCCTATATATGGAAAGATTTTGAACTTAACGATGGACGAACCATAAATTTAAAATTAGGCAAACAGACTTTAAATTGGGGGAAATCTCAGTTTTTCCAAAACGGTTTAAATTCGGTGAGTGCATTTGATTTTGCTGCAATCAACCGACCAGCTGGTGATGCAAAAGAAAGAATGATTCCAACTGAAATGTTCTCATTTGATACAAGCATTAATAAAAATTTGAAAATAGAAGGATTCTATCAATTTAAATTTAGGCCTTCAGTTGTTGATGGCAACGGGACTTTCTTTGAGATTTCAGACTTTGTTCCCGAAAACGCGGGACCAGTTCTGATTGCAGGGGGCGGAGATAAGTTATCTGATACGGCAGTGCGTTTAGGTAGTTATATTCCACGTGCAGAAAGTAGAAAAGCAAAAGACAATGGTCAATATGGTATTGCTTTAAAACAGACTTTATCAAACCTCAATAATGCCGAACTTGGTATTTACTATGCTAACTATCATAGCCGAAATGCAAACTTTGATGGGACGGCTGTAACAGCGCAGGGGCCAGAGCACTTTAATACCGCAAGTTATTTTTCTATTTATCCTGAAAATATCAAAATGTTTGGATTAAGTCTGACTGGTAAAATTGGCACAACAACAGTTTTCAGTGAATTAACCCACAAACCTAATCAACCTTTGCAATTAAACGGTACTGACATTGTCTATGCTCAAGTGTTATCGGAAGGCACACCATTTGCACCGCAAGGGGAAACTGTTCAATTAGGTCAATATATCCAAGGTTATGTGCGCTTACCTGTCACACAATTTTCAATCGGAGCAACTGACAGCATATTTAATATTTTGGGCGCAAATTCGATGACATGGTCTACAGAGTTTGCCTTAAATCATATCGCAGATATTGGTAATCATCGGATTGGTCGGACAGGAGCATTTGGTCGTAGTGAGCTTTCAACAGGTGCTTATAATCCAGAAACAGGAGCATTTAAATGTACGCCGTATGGTACAGCTCATCTTACAAATGCAGAAATTGACAACTTAAATGAACGTTTTTGTAATAAAAATGGTTTTTTTAATGAATGGTCATTTGGATATCGTTTACGTGGCGCATTAAGCTATCAAGATATTTTACCTTCTACAGTTATTACTCCAAATCTTAGTTTCCGACATGACGTTTATGGTTTTAGTCAAAACTTTCAAGAAGGGCAAATGAGTGTAAGTGCAGCATTATCTCTAACTTATCAGCAAAAATATACAACAGAGATTGCCTATAATAACTTTTTTGGTTCCAATGAATTTAGTACTATAGATGATCGAGATTTTATATCTTTAACATTTAAAGCTAATTTTTAGTTCAATTATTTTCTTAAAAAAATTATAGAAAGACCCGTTATAAATGAAATTTTAGAATGGAGGATAACTTTTGAAATTTAGATCAAAAATTGATTGGTGGCTTTTATTAATATTTATTGTTATCACGGCCAATATCATTATGAAAATTTATGAAGCAAATCATCATTATTCTTTAGCTTCAAATTTTCCGCATCTCATTATTTATAGTTTAATTATTTTTGTCATTTGGCTTCCAATTTTTAACACTTATTACGTAGTAGAAAACGACACATTACTTATTAAGAGCTTGGTATTCCGATGGAAAATTAATATTAATGATATTACTCAAATACAACCTACTCATAATCCACTTTCATCTCCAGCACTCTCATTAGATCGACTCAAAATTTATTATATGAAAAATGGAGAAGTCGCATCAGTGATGATTTCACCAAAAGATAAAGAACGTTTTTTTTTCAAGCCATAAACAAAAGACTCCATTAAAGTTGCTTGTTTAATTGCAAACATAAATTACGCTATTTCCATGACGACAAAAAATAAATGGAGATAAACCATGCTTACACGTTTTTTACTGCCAATTTTCGGCACTACGGTTTTAGTGGCATTAACGGGATGCACCTCATCTGCTCAATATTCTATTGCAGAAAGTTATGGGCCTGAACCAAAATTGCCTGAGCCTAAATCAAGTTTATTTCCAACCGTGAATATAGCACCAGCAGAAGGTTGGCCGAGTGGTGTTATGCCAACACCAGCAGAAGGTTTGAAGGTAAAAGCATTTGCAAAAGGGCTTGAACACCCGCGTTGGCTTTATGTGTTACCCAATGGTGATGTATTGGTTGCTGAAACAGATGCCCCACCTAAACCAGAAGACGGTAAAGGGATTAAGGGTAAAATTATGACTTTTGTGATGAAGCGTGCAGGATCATCTCATCCGAGTGCCAATCGTATTAGTTTGCTTCGAGACACCAATGGAGACGGGATTGCCGATCAGAAAACGATATTTCTCAAAGATTTGAACTCACCATTTGGTATGGCACTAGTAGGTAATAATTTATATATCGCCAATACGGATGCACTTGTGCGTTTTCCTTATCAAGAGGGCGAAACTCAAATTACAGCAAGTGGAACCAAAGTATTGGACTTACCGGGTGGTCCTTTAAATCACCACTGGACCAAAAATGTGATCGCTAACCCAGCAGGAAGTAAGCTGTACATTACTGTCGGTTCTAACAGTAATGTTGCTGAAAATGGTATGGATAAAGAAAAAGGTCGAGCACAAATTATGGAGTTTGATATTGCAAGTGGTCAGTCACGTCCATTTGCAACGGGACTACGTAATCCGAATGGTATGGCTTGGCAACCTCAAAGCGGCAAACTTTGGACGGTTGTTAATGAGCGCGATGAAATTGGCAGTGATTTAGTACCTGACTATATGACGTCGGTTCAAGACGGTGCTTTTTATGGCTGGCCTTATAGCTACTATGGTCAACATGTAGATGTACGAGTAAAACCACAAAATCCTGAACTGGTCGCACGTGCAATTAAACCTGACTATGCACTAGGTAATCACACAGCCTCTTTAGGTCTTGCATTCTATGCAGCTGAACTCATGCCGCAATTTAGAGGAGGGGCATTGATCGGTCAGCATGGTTCTTGGAACCGTAAACCTCATAGTGGTTATAAAGTCATTTTTGTACCATTTAGAAGTGGTCAACCATCGGGGCCGCCTCAAGATATTTTGACTGGATTCCTCAGTGATAAAGGCAAAGCTTATGGGCGCCCTGTAGGTGTGGCAATTGATTTCTCGGGCGCTGTGTTAGTTGCAGATGACGTAGGCAATACGATTTGGCGCGTTTCACCAGTTGCTGAGACGACTTATGAAGTTCCAATGAAACGTGCTATTGGAACCCCACCAGGCACACCATAAAGTGTATTAACGATCATTTATTCGCATGGGCAGCCTTTAATCTTTATTAAGGGCTCGCCTAAGTGCCTATTATTTAATTTTTAAATAACTGAATAAAAAAAATACTAATTGGACTTTATAAGCCAACTTCTCAAGAATGAATATGTGAAAACAACAATGATGTTTAAGGATAAAACACATGAATACACATATTCGAATTGCCGTGGTTGGTGGTGGTATTGCTGGTTTGGCTTTAGCAAGTAATTTAAGTAAACATGCTCATTTAGATGTCCAAATGTTTGAATCTGCACCTCAGTTTTCTGAAATTGGGGCAGGGATTTCTTTTGGAGCAAATGCAGTCAAAGCCATTGAACTGTTAGGTTTAGCCAACGAATATCACGCAATTGCAGATAAGGTATCTGCACCATTTCAAGATGTTTGGTTTCAATGGCGCAATGGTTATACCGATGAATATCTATCGGCATCGGTAGCGGCAGGTGTAGGGCAGTCTTCTGTTCATCGTGCAGACTTTCTAGATGCCATTATTCCTCACATGCCTATGCAAAATGTTCACTTTTCTAAACGCCTCGAGACGATTGAAGAACATGGTGATGTGGTGATTTTGCATTTTAGTGATGGCAGTCGCCATGAGTGCGATTATTTGATTGGGGCTGATGGTATTCGCTCTGTTGCTCGCCAATATGTTTTAGCTACTCATCATTTACCACTTGTTCATCCACGCTTTTCAGGAACTTGGGCATATCGTGGCATTATTTCACATGCTTCATTTAAAGAAGCTTTGCAGCAAATGCAAGGTGATACAGACCTAGCTGATATTCCACAAATGTTATTGGGTAAAGATAAGCATATTTTGACGTTCCCAATTCGTAAGGGTGAGCAAATCAATATTGTTGCCTTTTGCTCAAATCGTGAAGATACGGTATTACCAGCCGATACACCGTGGACACACCCTGTCGATAAAGCTCAAATGCTTGCGGACTTTTCTGATTGGAGTGAGAGCTGTCAAAAGTTACTGGGTTTAATTGAGCAACCCACCATTTGGGCCTTACATGAAATTGAGGAGCTTTCGACTTATCAAAGTGCCTCGGGTCACGTGATTCTTATGGGTGATGCCGCACATGCCATGTTACCTCATCAAGGTGCTGGAGCAGGGCAAGGTCTCGAAGATGCTTTAGTTCTTGCTGCCTTACTGGCGGCAAAAAACTTACAAGCAGACCAACTCACCGATGTGTCTTCAATTTATGAAAAGCTGCGTTTAAAACGAGCTTGCCGTGTTCAACAAACCTCTCGTGAGTCTGGCGAAATTTATGAGTGCTATTCAACTCAGTACCCAACTTTTTCAGAAATTGGCGAGCACCTTGAACATCGTTTTGACTGGTTATGGCAACACGATTTAGAGCAGGATGTTGCAGAGGCACAGCAACAATTAAAACAGCTAGGAATGGCGACTATTTAAATCATGTGATGCTTTATAAACAATATGCTAAGGAAAGCAATTATGGAAAAACTAAATGCAAATCAAATTATTGATGAGGCAAAGTTAACGCCATTGCATTGGCGAGTGATTTTGCTGAGTGCACTCATTATTATTTTTGATGGATATGATCTGGTCATTTACGGTGTTGCATTGCCTAAGCTCATGCAGCACTGGCAGTTAGATAGTATGACTGCTGGGCTTTTAGGTAGTGTTGCACTATTTGGCATGATGTTTGGTGCAATGCTGTTTGGAAGTTTAGCGGACAAATTAGAATCTTATGGCTTTAGTCGTAAACGCCTTATTATGTTATGCATCATGATTTTCAGTGGTTTTACTGTGTTATGCGGTCTTGCCGATAGTCCAAAAGCGTTTGCAATTTACCGTTTCATTGCGGGTTTAGGTTTAGGCGGTGTAATGCCCAACGTCATTGCCCTAATGACAGAATATGCCCCAAAAAAGTTAAGATCTACCTTAGTTTCACTGATGTTTAGTGGTTATGCCATTGGTGGTATGGGCTCGGCACTTTTAGGCATGTGGTTGGTGCCTAATTTTGGTTGGCAAATCATGTTTATTTTGGCAGGCATTCCGTTGGTTCTATTACCAATTATTTGGAAATATTTACCCGAATCGATTGATTATCTAATTCGCCAGAAGAAATGGGATGAGGTACGACATTTACTTCAACAGTTAGCGCCGGAACAAAATATAAGTGTCCAGACCAATATTGTTTTACATCAGGAAAACCAACAAGTTGCTGCTCGTCCTTTGGTTGCCTTGTTTACCGAAAATCGTGCTCTGGTTACCATCTTTTTTTGGCTCAGTGTTTTTATGGCTTTACTTATGGTGTATGCCCTAGGTAATTGGATACCAAAGTTAATGGTAGAAGCAGGCTACGACCTCTCAACCAGTTTGGTATTTTTACTGGCATTAAATTTAGGTGGAATGCTGGGCGCAATTGGTGGTGGTTTCTTTGCTGATCGTTTTCATTTAGGTAAAGTCATTTGTTCGCTGTTCTTAGCGGGTGCAATTTCACTTTACTTATTAAGTTATGCGTTACCTATGGTGATTTTATATCTCTGCATTGCTGTTGCAGGTGCAGCTTCTATTGGAGGGCAAATTTTATTACTGGCTTATATGGCGCAGTTTTATCCTTCACCAATTCGAAGTACAGGCATTGGTATGGCTTTAGGTGTGGGACGTATTGGCGCTATTCTAGGGCCGATTTTGTGTGGTTGGCTTTTAAGTTTGCATTTACCAATTGAATATAATTTCATTGCTCTAGCCATTCCGTGTGTACTTGCCACATTGAGTGTTATCGCCATAAGTATTTGCAGCAGAACTAAACGAGTACTGCTCAATTCAAGTATATCTCCATAAGAATTAAGCATTTTTTATTCCGATAAAACAAACTAAACTCTAAATAAAGAAGCTAAAGTCTTTGTTTAGAGTATTTTAAGGATCAAGACCATGGATTTAGGTTTGATTAAAGTTTTTGTTTGTATTTATGAGTCTCGTCATATTAGTAAAGCTGCTGATAAATTAAATTTAAGCCAGCCTTCGGTCACTTATAATTTGAACCGTTTACGCCGTCAGTTAAATGATGAGTTATTTACTCGAAGTCGAGGAGGGGTGGAGCCAACAAAAGTCGCTCATGAACTCTATCCAATTTTCCATCAAGCGATTTTTAATATTGAATCGGCGATTGCTCAAGCACAGGAATTTCATCCTGAAAACTCGAATAAAACCTTTCGAATTGGACTGTCTGACGCAGGGGAAATTTGTCTTTTGCCTAGCCTTATGGCTTTTTTACAAAAAGCAGCCCCACATATTCAAATTGAAATTGAAGAGATTCAGTCTGCTAAGGTTGAGCAGTGGCTCATTGACGGTTTTTTAGATCTGGCTGTCTTTAATAGTACGCAGACAATAATGCCGAAAATAGAAACACGTACACTATTTGAAGAAAGATATGTATGTATTGCCAGAGCTGACCATCCGAGGCTACAACAGCAACTGACTTTAGAGCAATATTTGCAAGAAGACCATGTTGCCATTAAGTCATCGACAGGGCATATCCAAGTTGAACAATATTTAAAAACAATGGATTTGAAGCGACGTATTCGTTTAGAAGTTCCTCATTTTAGTGTTTTACAAGGCGTTTTACAGAGTTCAGATATGTTGGTGACATTACCGTCACGAGCAGCTCGGCATTATCTCGCTCATGGTAATGTTCAAATGTTTGAATTACCTTTCGCTATGGATTCTTTTAAAGTGAGCTTGAACTGGTTTAATCGTAGTGATGATATTATTGCCAGAAAATGGCTGATTCAATCTGTCGGTCAAATATTTGAAGTTTTATAAAACCATTAATATGTGTGTTGAAAGTTATATTTAAAATTCAATTTTCGGATTACTGGGTTTGATCTGAGAAGTTAAAGTTCTTTCCAATTTATTATTAAATTTTGATAGCATTCGCGGCATACACAATAAGAACTGTTGATACGAATTATGACTGATCAATTAAGAGCAAAATTTGAAAATTTAGAACTTAATGCCGGTTTAGGGAAAATCAGTGCGTTTATTTCAATGTCACTCAGCTTGCTTTGTTTATTTGGTGCTTTATGTTTTTTATTTCCCAGTGTATTAACGACCCCAGAACTTCGTCCTCTTTACGCAAAGCACTATAATCTTTTCTATTATGGCCTGATCACTGGCATTGTGATTAGTGCTGGTTTTGGTGCATTTAGCGCGATTGTTCGTCAAAACAGATATGGCTTTTACGGGCTATGTTTTTCACTTCTGGCAGCAGTTTTGGGTTGCGGCGTAATTGAAGCACCCGTTTTACCAAGTGTACCGTTTTATGCAGGTATCGATTATTTTGTACTGACCTTATTCATTTTAGCGTTAGTCTTTATTCCGCTTGAAGGCTTTTTTGCTAAAAATCCTGAACAAAAAATATTAAGAGTTGGCTGGGTGACCGATATGAAATATTTCATGGTCAGCCATGTTGGGATTCAACTATTCAGCTTTTTAACGGTTATGCCAATTCAATATTGGATTACACACCTGCCTGATAACCCAATTGTGCCTTATGTACAAGCTCAACCAATTTGGCTGCAATTTATTGAGCTACTGATTGTGGT
Organism: Acinetobacter sp. GW821-FHT09D10; assembly: GCF_059416285.1. Lineage (NCBI taxonomy): Bacteria > Pseudomonadati > Pseudomonadota > Gammaproteobacteria > Moraxellales > Moraxellaceae > Acinetobacter > Acinetobacter sp. GW821-FHT09D10. The sequence goes on along the minus strand of NZ_JBWKOW010000004.1, from coordinate 126,273 downwards.
AGATTTTACGGTGTATTGGTTGCATCGCGCCATGCATGAAGTTAATTTCTTATGGCGTTTTCACGCGATTCATCATTCGACTGAATATATGGATTGGTTAGCATCTTCTCGTTTGCATGTCATAGAAGTACTGATGACTCGCTTTATTGCGACTTTACCAATTTTCCTATTAGGTTTTCATACTTCAGCTGTTTTTGCTTATTTAGTTTTTATTTCGTTTCACGCTATTTTTATTCATTCCAATGTACGTTTTCGCTTTCCATATTTGCGCTGGATTATTGCAACACCAGAATTCCACCATTGGCATCATTCTTCAGAAAAACCAGCTATTGATAAAAATTACGCTGCTTTTATCCCACTCTATGATGTTATTTTTAAAACTGTCTATATGCCTAAACATTTGGCAAGTGTATATGGAACAGTTGGCTATAAAATTCCAAATAGTTTTGTGAAACAATTTACTTGGCCTTTTAAAAAGTATGTAAAGCGGTTTTTAAAACCTTGGCGTGATCAGTAAACCTTAAGTTTTAGCTTAATAAATCTAGAATGCTTAAATGACATGTTTAAGCATTCTTCTTGGCATCTGCCGCTGCAAAATGAGCCATTTGGTCAGCATACGCTTTTTGAAAAGAAGGACGTATAGTCGCTCTCTGAACATATGCAAGACAATGGGGAAATTCTGTCAACCCATCAAATTTATTCACCAAACGTAATACGTCAGCCATAACAATATCGGCTATAGAAAATGACTGAGCCAGCCATTCGCGCTCTGCAAGAAATGACTCCATATGTTGAAGGCGAGACTGAAGAAAGGCATCAAATTGTTTGTGTGCGGGAGTATCTCTCTGAGCATTAGAAAATCTTAATAAAGCCCAAGGAAGACTTGCCATTTCTACTGAATTAAGTGCTGCAAATAACCATTCTATAACTTCATTACGCTGTTTCGGATCTGTAGGTAAAAGTACACGACTACGCTCACCCAAATAAAATAAGATAGCGCCACTTTCAAAAATTGAAATATCGCCATCTGTTAACCAAGGAACTTGCCCAAAAGGTTGGTGAGCAAAATGATCAGCTCCTCGCTCATAAAAAGATACGCTATTTATTTTATAGGGCATTTTTGCCTCTTCTAATGCCCATCTTATCCTTATATCTCTTACAAAACCTCGTGGTAATTCCGGAACCCAATCAAAAGTTGTCAAAATGAAATTATTCATAATAAATTTCCTTATATTTTATAATGATAACTCAAACATACTTTTGAGCCTTTTACTTATTTTGTATCTAAACCCATCTTGCGAGTGAATCTTGATATTAAAAATAGTCTAACGAATTTCAATAGGTATCAATGTAGCAATCAGAAGCTAAATTATTTATTTAAGTATTATTTGTTTTAAATTGTTTAAGTCAGCTTCATTTGAGGCTGACTTTTTAACAAATCATTATTTGCTTTTAATATTTTTAAAAATCATCACAAGGGCAATCAGAGCAAGACCAATAATTAAACTCATATAAATATTAGCACTGTTCATAAGTCCAATTTTACCCACAAAATAACCTGCAAGAATTGCCGGAATACTAAAAGCCAAATAGCTTTCAACAAAAAATGCGGCCATAAGACCTGCACGCTCTTCTGGTAACGCAAGCGGCATGACTGTGCGAATTGCTCCCATAAAAGCGGTACCAAAACCCACTCCAGTGATAATAGAACCTAAAAATAGAATAACTGCACTTGTAAAATTAATCGCTAAAAATAAAATCGTAGCTCCAATAATGATGGATAAGGTACCTGTGAGCAAAATACGAAAATTTGTAGATTTTCTTAGGGTTAATATGCCGGCTGCACCTGAAAGTGCGAGCGCCATAAACATAATCCCATTTAACCATGCAGAAGAGGTTTGAAAAATCTTTGCGAGTAAAGAGGGCATAAGTGATAAGAAAAAACCACTGACCATCCAAAGTGCAATATTAATAGGGCTAATACTTAATAAAGCACTTCTCGCTTGATGAGGAATAGCCATGTTGGGTTTTAAAGAAGCAAGTGCGCCCGATCTTTTTTGTGCAGTTTCAGGATTAAAAAAACTTAACATGAGTTGAAATGCAAAGAGAACACATAAAAGCTCAAAAACGAGCTGCAAAGGTTGTGATGAAAATTGCAAAATAGTACATGTAATAAAGATGCCAGCTGCCATGCCGACCATTGGAGCAATACTATTAATCAAGGAGCCCTGATGCTTGCTGAAATCTAAAATTGCGGCTCCTATGGCAGAAACAGCAAGTCCAGTCGCTATGCCTTGCAGACCACGAGCAATAAATAGCATAGAAACATCTGAGGCAAAAAGGAAAAAGCTCATTGAAACGATTTGCAGAAAAATTGCCGAAAGAATGACAGGTCGACGTCCAATATAATCAGATAAAGAGCCAATAATGAGTAAAGAGGCAAGTAAGGTAAACGCGTAGGTCGCAAAAATTAAGGTTAATGTAACAGGCGAAAATTGCCATGCTTGCTGATACAAGCGATATAGAGGAGTCGGGGAGCTGGACGCGGCCATAAATGTCATGAGCGTGATCGTGTTTAAGGTCAACGCAACTCTTGAATCTAACCGAAAAACACATCTAGACCGTTTCGAACTTGAATTGTTCATATAAGATGAATAACATAAAAGCGAATATTTAGCTTTTATACATTATTTTTACACTAAAGCAAATCCTTGGCTTTAGTGTATTTTGTATATGCAAATAATATTTTAATTGTTTTTTATTGAAGTAGAGCTGATTAATGGCAAAAGTTGTTACTGGGTTACGACCGGGCGGCCGTAGTGAAAGAATTCAAACTGCGGTACATCAAGCAGTAAAAGAGCTTCAAAAAACATTCGAGCAAGGTCAAATCACCATCCCTCTGATTGCCCAACAAGCTGGAGTAACACCTTCAACAATTTATCGCCGTTGGGGAGACATTAATCAGTTATTTTCAGACGTTGCTTTAAATGAACTCAAACCCGATATGGAGCCAAAAGATTTAGGTTCATTTCAACTTGATGTTACCGCATGGGTCGAACAGTATTTTGAAGAGTACTCTTCTGAAGTGGGACAGGTCTTACTCCGTGATGTTTTATATGCAGTTGAATCTTCAAATGCCCGACAATGCGAAACCTTAATTATTCAGCAACTCGATATTATTCAAGCTCGAGCAAGACTACGTCATCAACCAACCATATCGAATCAAGAAATTATCGAAGCCGTTATTGCTCCAATGCTGTTTAGAATCTTATTCACTGACCGCACCTTATGCTTAGACTATGTCCATATTTTATTAGAGCGGTTATTTAAGGCTCATCCCAATTTTAATTAATTTATAGCGGCCTATTAGTCTAAATATTTAACAAGAAATAGACGTGTTTTCTTATTAAGAAATTATATATCAGTTTTTCTTATTATTTTTAAAATAAATTTTCATAATTTATAATTTATATGTTTTATATAAAATCATTTATTTAATAAATGGTTGGCTTGAGGTGGATAAAAGAGTATGCATGGTGGGTTTTATCACTATTTATGGTGTAAAATTTTAATAAAAACAATAACTTATTTGAAAAATTAACTATTTTTACGATATTTAAAGCCTAAGAATAAAATGTATTCTATACAATTTAACGCATGATTTTTGAATTTAACATTTTTTAAATTTATGACACAGGGTGTTTTTTATTCTTTACAATGGCTTTTCCTTGTTAAAGCAGCTTGTGGTGCTTGCTTTATATTTTATTTTTTTATCCCCATCGAAAAGGTATTTAGATAATGGATTTCAATACCCTTGACCAAGAAGCAGTACAGAAAAAACAGAAATTTCACCAAATTTTGTATGTACAGGTCATTTTTGCAATTATTTTGGGCATTTTAATTGGTCATTTTTACCCAGAACTTGGCGAAAGTTTAAAACCACTTGGTGATGCATTCATCAAGATCGTTAAAATGATTATCGCTCCCGTCATCTTTTTAACTGTTGTTACAGGCATTGCCAGTATGACAAACATGAGCCGAGTCGGCCGTGTAACTGGTAAAGCTATGCTTTATTTCCTTACCTTCTCAAGCTTGGCACTTGTGGTTGGTATGATTGTGGCAAATATTATCCAACCGGGTAAAGGCCTTAACATTGATCCAGCTACCTTAGTCAACGACAAAGTAAATACTTATGTTGAAAAGGCGCATGCAACAAATATTACCGACTTCTTCATGAATATTATCCCGCAAACATTGGTCAGTCCTCTGGCTGGTGGCGAGATTTTACAGGTGTTATTTGTAGCGGTGCTATTTGGTATTTCTTTGGCTGCTTTGGGTGACCGAGCACGTCCAATTACCGATTTCTTAAATAACTTAACAGCTCCAGTTTTCTACTTGGTTGGTATGTTAATGAAGCTTGCCCCAATCGGTGCTTTTGGTGCAATGGCTTTTACGATCGGTGCGTATGGAATCGAATCAATTGGTAATTTATTACTGTTAATCATGACGTTCTACATTACTGCTGTGTTATTTATTCTAGTAATTTTAGGTGCAGTAGCTCGTTATAACGGTTTTTCAATTATTCATTTAATTCGTTATATCAAAGATGAACTTTGGTTGGTTTTAGGAACAAGTTCTTCTGAAGCAGCTTTGCCATCTTTAATGGACAAAATGCAAAAAGCAGGTTGTGAAAAATCAGTTGTAGGTTTGGTCATTCCAACAGGTTATTCATTTAACCTTGATGGTACGAATATCTATATGACTATGGCGGCTCTGTTTATTGCGCAAGCTTGTAATGTAGATTTATCAATTAGTGAGCAAATTGCATTGCTTTTAGTCGCAATGGTAAGTTCTAAAGGGGCAGCAGGGGTGACTGGTGCAGGCTTTATTACTCTAGCTGCAACTTTATCGGTTGTACCAGCTGTTCCTGTCGCGGGTATGGCTTTAATTCTTGGTATTGACCGCTTTATGTCTGAGTGCCGTGCTTTAACAAATCTAGTGGGTAATGCATGTGCAACAATTGTTGTGGCACGTTGGGATAAGGCTTTAGATAAAGATCTTCTTGATAAAGCATTAAAGAACCCTAAAGCAGATTAACCTTACAAAAAAATCTGTAGCTAAGGGCAATTTGGGAGAGTAGCCCTGCTACAGATTTTTTTAATAACTAAAAATATATTTTTAATTAAGCCATTCTAAAGTTCTGCAACATTACTTGTCTTTCAACAAAGACATTACTGTAATTAAAATCGAGTCGTGAAAAATTATGCTTTTAAGTGATCCTCAAACTCTTCACCTAATTGCATAGCTAATGAATTACCTGCTAACTCACAGGTCACCAAACCATATTCTTTTTTAAAACTAAAAGTAAAACCTTTCCCGTCAGCAAGATTTTTAACTGAATACCCTAACTTTTCTAACCAAATACGAAACGCAATCAAATTTTTAGCTTTAACAACCTTTTTCACGTGAGAACTCCTTCTATCCGTGGCATTACATCTTATTTATTAATAGGGTTTTAATTAGATTTTTTAAAGGGGAAAAACTTTTTTTTATTTTGCAACTTGTAAAAAAGTAAGATAAAGAAATAAAAGATTTCATTTTTATGAAATTATGAGTCTGTTATGTAACTAAAAAATAATAACTTTTTATTTAAAGAGCTGTTTGTGTGATGGTTTTTAAAAATTATAAATTCAATGATATTTTTAAAATAATGAGCAAATAAAAACAGAGCAAATGTAAAAAATAATTACAGGCAACAGGTAATAAGCAAAAAGATACAGTTCTTAAAAATGAACCTGTATCTTCTGAAAGCTTAATTTTAGAAATTATCTTTAAGAGCACGCAGGTGGGCGAAGTCTTCAACACTTTCTGCGCGAAGAAAGGGGTTAGTTGCTAATTCAAGTTCAATCGTGCTTGGTAGGGTGATTAATCCTTGTTTACGTAGCTCACGGACTTCTTCAGCTCGTTCTGATAAGGCATGGTTATGCGGTTCTACCGTTAAGGCAAATTCGGCATTTGAAAGCGTGTATTCATGTGTGCAATATACTTTTGTATGGGTTGGTAATGCTGCTAAACGACTCAATGAGTGATACATTTGTTCAGCCGTACCTTCAAACAATCGACCACATCCCATCGCAAATAAGGTATCGCCGCAAAATACAGCTTCTAATTCTTCAATAAAATAGACAATATGCCCTAGGGTATGACCTGGGGTTGCAATAATCTCTACTTTTAAATCATTAAATTTTAGATGATCGTCATGTTGTAAGGGGTGAGTAATTCCCGGAATTTTTGTGAGCTCATCGCGTGGGCCATACACAGTAATATTTTGGGCAGCCGTTAAATCAGCAACGCCCCCAATATGGTCTTTATGCCAATGAGTAAGCCAGATTTGTTTTAAATTTAACTGATGGTTCTGACAAAATTGAGTTACCAGTTCTGCTTCTGTTGGGTCGACTGCAACAGCTTCTTGGGTTTCAGTATCTTCTAAAATCCAGATATAGTTTTGGAGGGCATTCTGCACATCAATAAAATGAATTCTATAACGCATTGTTTTATCCTGAAACTAAATCCAAAGAGTAAATGAATAATGACTAATTCTGATCATACCAGAAAATGGTATTGAGCCATGCTCTCAACTGTCTTTAAGAACAGGGTGATATAAAACAAAAAAAGCCCCCTAAACGAGAGCTTTTTTGTATGGATGATTTAACGGAGCTTGGCGAGCCAGTTTCCTAGCGTTTGTACAATCTGTACTAATAGCAATAGGATAATGACTGTTAAAATCACAACGCTAGTATCAAAACGTTGATAACCATACGAAATCGCTAAATCACCAATACCTCCTGCACCAACTGCGCCAGCCATGGCGGTTGCACCAATAAGACTAATTGTCGCTGTGGTAAGGTTTAAAATGAGTGAGCTGCGTGCTTCAGGTAAAATAAAGCGAGAGATAATTTGCCAAGGTGTAGCACCCATCGCTTGAGCAGATTCAATAATTCCTTCATTTACTTCAAGCAATGAAGTTTCAATCAGACGTCCCATATAAGGGCCAACATAAATAGTCAACGGAACAATAGCTGCCCACGTACCAATTGAAGTACCTACTAATAACTTAGTAAGAGGAATCACTGCAATAAGTAAAATAATAAAAGGAAGAGAGCGTAAAGCATTTACAATTGGATTAAGTAAATGATAAATCACTTTATTGGGTAAAATGCCTTCTGGACGGGTAACTAATAAAATAATTCCCTGAATAAATCCCCAAATTCCGCCAAACAAAAGTGCGAAGAAAACCATATGAAAGGTTTCTTGCAAAGCTGTTACGAACTGATCAATAGAAAGGGAACTGTGCCAGAAAGGTTGAGTAAGTTCAGTTAACCACTGTACGATTAAATCTCTCATACTTGATCTCCTGATTGAACTACACCTACTTCATTTTGTTCCAAAAACTCAATAGCTTGTTTAATTAGCTGAGGATCACCTAAAAGCTGCACAAACATTTGACCAATGACTGTGCCATTAATTTCAGTCATGTTGGCAAATAAAATATTTAAGCTAATATCGAATTTTTTAATCAGTGACTGAATTACAGGTTCTTGAGCAGAACGCCCTAAAAACTGTAAACAGTAAATACTATGATGATGCTGGTTTTCGAGCTGATTTAAAATATTCACAGGCAACTGCTGATGCAAAACAGTTTGAATGAAGTTTTTAGTGGTTGGATGTTGAGGTTTACTAAAGATATCAATCGTTGAACCTTGTTCAATGACTTTACCTGCTTCCATCACAGCCACATGATCACAAATAGTTTCAATGACATCCATTTCATGGGTCACCATCACAATCGTGATTTTTTGCTCTTGATTAATTTTCTTGAGTAGTTCTAAAACTGACTTGGTTGTTTGCGGGTCTAGGGCAGATGTTGCTTCATCACATAAAAGAATCTTTGGATGATTTGCCAAAGCACGGGCAATACCGACACGTTGCTTTTGTCCGCCAGAAAGTTCATCTGGATAAGCATCTTTTTTATGCTTAAGATCAATGAACTCCAACAACTCATTTAAGCGCTTTTCACGTTCTACTTTATTGTAATTCAGTAGTCGCATTGGCATTTCGATATTTTCAGCAACCGTCTTGGTTTGTAGCAGATTGAAGTGCTGAAAAATCATGCCAATACTTGCACGTTCCTGACGTAATGAGCGTGCATCCAAAGCGGTGAAATCTTTCTGATTAATAATGATTTGACCTTCTGTTGGTCGCTCAAGTAGGTTGATCAGGCGGATTAAGGTACTTTTACCTGCACCACTATAGCCAATGATGCCAAAAATACTGCCCTCTGGAATCTCTAAATTGATTTGGTCGAGTGCGCGTATGGTTTGACTTTTGAGCTGATAGTGCTTTGAAATGTTTTTAAATTGAATCATATCGTCAGAAGCTATGCTGGAAAGAAAAAACAGGCAAAGAGAATTTGCCTGTTTCACGTTTCCGCTATTATATTACTATTTAGCTTCTGAGAGATAGCTGATTGGTTGATCTACGTCAACTTTTGTTCCACCAAAACGCTCTGTTACATACTTTTTAGCTGCTGCACTGTGATATAGCTGTCCAACTTTTTGCAAAACAGCATCATTTTTACGTGAATCAGCAGTTGCAAGAACGTTGACATTAAGTCGTGTGCTTTGATCAACAGGCTCATAGAAAATAGAATCTTTGAGTACGTTCAAACCACCTTCCATTGCTAAGGTGTTGCCTAATACAACGGCATCAACTTCGTCTTTAATACGTAATGCAGTTGCCATTTGGATTGGTTTGATATCGATCTTTTTACTATTTTCGATGATATCATTTGGACTGCCTTGAGATGGGTTAAAATCAGCTTTAAGTTTGATTAAGCCAGCTGTTTGTAATAAAAGTAAAGCACGAGCTTCGTTGGCAGCATCATTTGGGATTGCAATAATTGCACCCTCTGCGAGCTCATCAACTTTTTTGTGTTTACTCGAATAGATACCCATTGGCTCAAGATATGTGGTAGAAACCGGTGCAATTTTATCTTGGTTTGATTTATTAAATGCAACAAGATAAGCATAAGATTGGAAAGCGTTCAGATCTACTTCTTTGTTTGCAATGGCAGCATTCATAGAAACATAGTCTGTGAAGTTTTTCACTTCTAACTTTAAGCCAGCAGCTTGGGTTTCAGGCAAAGTTGCGATATAACGCCAAATATCAGCATCTGAACCTGTAGAGGCAATTACTACCGTTTGTACTTGGGAGCTATCATTGTTTTGGTTTGTTTGTGGAGCACTTTCTTGTTTACCACATGCTGCCAATAGTACTACTGACATACTTAAAAAAAGGCTGATCAGCTTTTTCATTTAAAAAAGTCCTGATTGAGGAGATATAGAAAAATAAGTATTGATCTATATCTATATGAAATGGGAGGAGTTGGAATTACAACTGGTTTAAACTCTGGTATCTTTTGGTGGGGTTTCATAATTTGCTTGCATATTTTGGCGGTAAGAGAGGGTAATTGTTTTATAAACAAAAACTGTTTCCCCAAACAGTTAATCCCCAAACATTAGCCAAACGAGTGTTCATAAACTTAGAACATTAAAAACTCTCTACAGTCATAATGTGTAGAGCAAGTCGCTATGAAAATTATTAAAACAGCAGTGTTTATTGACAGTTCCAACGTTATGCTAATCATATCAATAAAAGTGTGCTTGATATAGGGGGCTTCTTTTCTATTTGTTGATATCTTTAGAAATATAATAAAGATTTATACGATTTGCTTATATTGTGGCACATGATAGAAAAGCCTCTATATAGAGGCTTTTCATTAAAGCTTTAAACTTGTGGAATTTTTAAGCTTTTTCACGTGCAATTGCGCGGTAGCCAATGTCGCTACGATATTGCATACCCGTAAAGTTAACTTGTCCGCATACTTCTAGCGCGTTAATTTGTGCTTCCAGAACGCTGTCGCCTAATGCTGTTACACAAAGAACTCGACCACCAGAAGTCACGATGTGACCATCTTCACGAGTTGCAGTGCCTGCATGGAAAATTTTAGTATCTTCAGGTGATTGTCCGATACCTGAAATGACATCGCCTTTGCGTACACTATCTGGATAGCCTTCTGCTGCGAGTACAATACCGATTGACTTGCGTTCATCCCATTCAGCTTCTTTTGGTAAGTTACCAGCAATACCAGCTTCTACCAATTCAACAAGAGATGATTTTAAACGCATCATGATCGGTTGAGTTTCAGGGTCACCAAAACGACAATTAAACTCGATTACACGTGGTTGACCTTGCTCATCAATCATTAGACCAGCATATAAAAAACCAGTGTAAACATGTCCGTCAGCAGCCATACCTTCTACGGTTGGATGCATGATTTCAGACATAACACGTTCGAAAATGTCAGAAGTTACAACCGGAGCAGGAGAGTAGGCACCCATACCGCCAGTGTTAGGACCTTGATCGCCTTCAAAAATACGCTTGTGATCTTGTGAAGTTGCCATTGGTAAAATATTTTTACCATCAATCATACAAATGAAAGAAGCTTCTTCACCTGCAAGGAACTGTTCAATCACAACGCGTGAACCAGCATCACCAAATTTGTTGCCTGCAAGCATGTCATCAATTGCTGCAAAAGCTTCTTCGTTGGTCATTGCAACGATTACACCTTTACCAGCAGCAAGGCCATCAGCTTTAATTACAATTGGCGCACCATTTTTTTCAACATAAGCTTTGGCTGCATCTACTTCAGTGAAAACGTCATAGAAAGCAGTAGGAATGTTGTGACGCTTTAAAAAGTGTTTAGCAAATGCTTTTGAGCCTTCAAGCTGTGCTGCATATTGAGTAGGTCCCCAAATTTTTAAACCTGCTTCACGTGCAGCATCTACCACACCATTAACTAATGGTGCTTCTGGACCAACAATAATAAGATCAACATTATTTTCTTTAGCAAAAGCAATGATTGCTGGGTTGTCTAAAATATCAAGCTGAACGTTAAGACATTTGTCTTCTGTTGCAGTTCCAGCATTACCTGGTGCAACCAAAACTTGAGTAACATTGGTATCTTGCGCAATTTTCCATGCTAAAGCATGTTCACGACCACCACTACCTAAAACTAAAATATTCATTTTTAATTTGTTCCTTAACTTTAATCCTTTTTCATCCCCCTCATATCCCTCAAGGTGGAGAGTTAGCTCCATTATTGTGGAAAACCCTCCTGAATGAAAGGAGGGTTAGGGAGGACTAAATTTAAATTAGTGGCGGAAGTGGCGCATACCAGTGAAGACCATCGCAATACCAGCTTCATCAGCTGCTGCAATAACTTCCTCATCACGCATAGAGCCACCTGGTTGAATAATGCATTTAATGCCAGCTTTAGCAGCATTATCAATACCGTCACGGAACGGGAAGAATGCATCAGATGCCATTACAGCGCCTTCAACAACCAAACCAGCATGTTCAGCTTTAATGGCAGCAATACGAGCTGAGTTAACACGGCTCATTTGACCTGCACCTACACCAATAGTTTGGCGATTTTTCGCATAAACAATTGCATTTGATTTTACATATTTCGCAACTTTCCAAGCAAAGATGAGGTCATCAATTTCTTGTTCAGTTGGTGCGCATTTGGTTACTACTTTAAGATCATCTTTAGTAATCATACCTAAGTCTTGATCTTGAACTAATAAACCGCCATTAACGCGTTTGTAGTCAAGTTGTGGTGTACGTGCGTCAATCGCAGGTAATTCGCCACAAACTAAAACACGTACGTTTTTCTTAGCGCCAGTAACTTCAAGCACGCCATCAGCAATACTTGGAGCAATAATTACTTCAACGAATTGACGCTCTACAATTGCTTGAGCAGTTGCAACATCTAACTCACGGTTAAATGCAATAATACCGCCGAAAGCAGATTCTGGGTCAGTCGCATAAGCTAAATCATAAGCAGCTTTAATGCCGTCTAAAGAAACAGCAACACCACAAGGATTAGCGTGTTTTACAATCACACAAGCAGGTTTTGCAAATGATTTCACACATTCAAGTGCAGCATCTGTATCTGCAATGTTGTTATAAGACAATTCTTTGCCTTGTAACTGTTTTGCCGTAGAAACTGACGCTTCTTTTGCATTTTCTTCAACGTAAAATGCAGCAGATTGATGTGGGTTTTCACCGTAACGTAAATCTTGTGCTTTGTTCAATTGAGTATTGAACGTACGAGGGAATAAATCAGCTTCGCCTTCGGTCTTACCAACGCGAGCGCCTAGGTAAGAAGCGATCATGCCGTCATATTGAGCTGTATGTTCAAATGCTTTAACCGCTAAATCGAAGCGTGTTTCATAAGAAAGTGAACCAGCAGCTTTTAATTCAGTAATAACTGTATCGTAATCTGAAGCATTTACCACAATACCGACAGAAGCGTGGTTTTTAGCAGCAGCACGAACCATTGTTGGACCGCCGATGTCGATATTTTCGATAGCATCAGCAAGTGAACAGTTAGGTTTTGCAACTGTTGCAGCGAATGGATAAAGGTTCACAACAACAAGATCAATCGGATCGATGTTGTGTTCTTCCATTACTGCTTCGTCTAAACCGCGACGAGCAAGAATACCGCCATGAATTTTTGGATGTAATGTCTTAACACGACCATCCATCATTTCAGGGAAGCCAGTATATTCAGATACTTCAACAACAGCGATATTATTATCTTTAAGCAACTTGTATGTGCCGCCTGTAGATAATAGTTCTACCCCTAAAGCTGCAAGGTTTTGAGCAAATTCGACAATTCCTGTCTTATCAGATACAGAAATCAAAGCACGTTTAATAGTCATGATGTTTAATTCAACAATTTCAAGTCTACGGATTAAAACCAATAAGCATAAAAAAATGCCCACGACGTCGTGAGCATTTTATCATTTATTCACTCATCAAACCGTGAGCTTTTAACTTTTTGCGTAAAGTGCCACGGTTGAGTCCAAGAATCTCTGCAGCACGGGTCTGATTACCACGTGTATATTCAAGAACTACAGATAAAAGAGGTTTCTCCATTTCTGCTAGCACCATGTCATATACCTGAGATGGCTGCTCACCTTGCAATTGTGCAAAATAATGACGAACTGCGCGATCCACGTGGATGCGAAGAGCAACATCAGATTGTGCAGTAAAAATAGGAGATTTGCTATTCATGCGAGTTAATCCGAAAATCAAATACTAGCTTGGATAAAGTAGTATATAAATGTGGTCTAAAAATACGGAGTCCTGTTTTAGATCCTAAAACAGTGACTCTAAAACATAAGAACAATTAGCTTGCCATATTTCTTCGTATTGAATAAAAAATAAGCGTAACAATAGTTAAATATTTGTTACAGCTCCCTCAAAAACAAAAAAAGTTAGGCTATGTGCTTAATGTAGAAAAGCACACATGCTTAACAGTATTTTTTTTGGATTGAGAGCGAGGAGTATATGAGTCAAAGCTTTCGTGGCGCGTATCATACCATTGTCTAGGAAAAAGTGAGCAAATTAACTGCATTTTTTTTTATTTTTTTTTCACTTTTTTTACATTTTAGGGGTGGACAATTTCTAATCGATAATTTAGTAGGCTTTTTTTGCTTCTGTTTAGCTCAAATTGGAATCGGAAAGGGGTATTTGAGGGAATGCGCTGAATACCTCGTAAGTTTTCAACAAGATATTGTTGAGGCGTCAATATAATTTCTTCTGTTTTCTTTGACTCTGTTGCAAAACTCAACTTTAGATTAGGAAGTTCAACACTTTTATCATTCTGATTAAGCAATATGCCTGAAAATTGCGTATGACTTGTGTCAACTTTGCGGAGTTTTAACTTTTCTATATAAATAAGTTGATATTGTTCAGTTGACTTATTGCAGTGCAGTATTCCACATACATAATTAAATGCATGGCTGACGGTTGGGCTTGCATGCATGAGCTTAGGGTTAAACCAGAGAATTTGAAAAGTGAAGACTAAAATTAAAATAAGGTTGGCAGAGCTCCAGAGCGTGTAGTACAACCAGCTATGCTTTTTATTATTGTCTTGTTCTTGTGAAGATGCTTGTTCAGCTAAATTAAGATTGGGTAGAGCGTTAATAGGTTCGTTGTGAAAATAATTTAAGTTGTTGAGATAGGTTAAAAGATCAATATTTGAATTCTCAACTTTTTGATCAAAGATATCTAACACGTGAGAATGTGTCATATATCTAGTTTGCATTGAACCGTTGACTAATGTAGATGAGTTAACCATAACAGGCTGTTCAATATTAATCAGATGGGTGAGTGCATTAAAGCTCGAATCACATTTAGGGCAACAAACCATACCCTGAGCAACAGTCAATTGAGTAAGAGATACTTTATAGACTGTTAAGCATTTAGGGCAGCGGGTTTGTTTTTCATTCATGAGTTAAAATATTCTCAATTTATTATTTGCGTTTTCCTGAAATGCGACACCAATTTTCTTCGCGTTTTTCGACATCTAATATATCAAAAAATTCAGAATAAACACGTGAAACATCAGCAACTTGCTCTTCAATTACACCTGCAAGTGCGAACTCACCGTCAGATTTAAGTAAATTTGCAAACTCCGGCGCAAGTGCCATTAATGGACCCGCTAAAATATTTGCAACTAAAACATCTGCCTGTTGAGGTTTAAACTCTTGATCGAATTCTTCAGGAAGGCCTACATATAGTCGATCTAATACGCCATTAAGTTCAGCATTTTGTTTTGTTGCTAAAACAGCCTGAGGGTCAATATCAGTGGCATATACTTTTTTAGCGCCTAATAATAAAGCGGCTACACCTAAAATGCCTGAACCACAACCATAATCAATGACGATCTTATCTTTAACGTCAGTTTTACCTAGCCATTGTAAGCATAAGAAAGTACTTGCGTGGTTACCTGTACCAAACGCAAGACCTGGGTCTAGCTTAATATTAGTTGCATCAGCTTCTGGTGGCTCTAGCCATTCAGGTACGATCCAGAACTTTTCCCCAATTTGAATTGGCTCGTAATAGTCCATCCAAGCGCGTTCCCATACTTGATCTTCGAGTTCTTCATGACGGATAGGAGCGTCTGGAAGTTGAGCTTTTAAGAAAGCTTCTAAAGTGTCGACATCAATAGGGTCTTGTTCGTCTTGTTGATAAATGCCTGTCACAATCACTTTATTCCATAAAGGTGTTTCACCTGGTAATGGTTCAAGTAAAGCCTGATCTTCAGCATCATCCAGAGTTACGCTTACCGCACCTAGAGACATTAAAAGTGTTTCTGTGAACTCAACTTGTGCTTGATCAACGGTAATGTGTATTTGTAACCACTTCACGAAAAGGACCTAAAAATTTTATTTAAAGGCGTATTGTAGCTGACTAGACAGTTTTAAAAAAGAAAGCGGCCCATCTTTAATGGGCCGACTTTAAAAATACTGAGGAGGTATAGTGGAAAATAAATTGCTTCTTCTATACCTCGTGTCGAAACAGATTAAGGAGCAGGGGCTTTAAATTGTAACTTACCATTTTCATTTGGTTGGCAAGTACCATTAAAGATTACGCCGTTATGGTTGTAAGCTACCCATTCACCCTGACTTTTTTTAGTACAAGCTCTCAGCTGTTTTTGCATCTCTGATTTGCCTGACTCAGCAGCATGATGAGCTGTTTTGGTTGATTTAGCCATATGAGTCGATTTAGCAGTATGATTGGTCGCAGCGTGGGTCAACGTTACGCCTGAAAAACAAAGTAGAGATGCGGTTAAGATTTTTAACATAGTCGTTTTCATTTTGTATTCCTTCTTGTCGCGTTAATTTTAAAGTTATAGAAGTGCTGTACGTTTTTTATTCTAAGATGAATTTATTTTAATAACATTCACTTTGTATTGAGTTCATGAAACAAAATGTCAAATCATGTGGCGTACCGTAAATTATGTGAAGATGATTTTGTAATTATGTACATCAATAAGCAGATAATTTTGATATAATGTTCCGTCTTTTTTTTTCTGGTGTTTTTGTACTCATGCACTATCCTAAAGTTTATGATGTTATCGTTATCGGTGGCGGTCACGCAGGTACGGAAGCGGCCCTTGCTGCTGCGCGTATGGGACGACAGACTTTGCTTTTGACCCATAACATTGAGACTTTGGGTCAAATGAGTTGTAACCCAGCAATCGGTGGTATTGGTAAGTCGCATTTAGTACGTGAAATTGATGCGCTTGGCGGAGCAATGGCTTTAGCTGCCGATAAAGGTGGTATTCAGTTCCGTATTTTAAATTCACGTAAAGGTGCGGCAGTACGTGCAACACGTGCTCAGGCTGACCGCGTTCGCTATAAAGCTGCCATCCGCGATACTTTGGAAAATCAAGCAAATCTTGATATTTTCCAGCAAGCGGCTGATGACCTGATTGTTGAAGGTGATACGGTTAAAGGTGTTGTTACCCAAATGGGTATTCGCTTTGATGCTAAAACTGTTGTGTTAACTACGGGTACATTCTTGGGTGGTGTAATCCACGTTGGTTTACAAAAATCAAGTGGTGGTCGTGCGGGTGATCCCCCTTCAATTGCACTTGCTCAGCGTTTACGTGAATTAAATTTACCTGTGGGTCGTTTAAAAACGGGTACACCACCACGTATTGATGCACGTTCGGTTGATTTTTCAGTCATGATTCCGCAGCCGGGTGACTTCCCATCGCCAGTTATGTCGTTCATGGGTGATGCTTCTATGCATCCTGAACAAGTAAATTGTTATATCACGCATACCAATGAAAAAACCCATGACATTATTCGTGGTGGTTTAGATCGTTCACCAATGTATACCGGTGTTATTGAAGGTGTAGGACCACGTTACTGCCCATCAATCGAAGATAAAATTCACCGTTTCGCTGATAAAGACTCGCATCAAGTATTTTTGGAACCAGAAGGTTTAGATACACACGAGCTTTATCCAAATGGTATTTCGACTTCGCTTCCATTTGATGTTCAGTTCGAGCTGGTTCGTTCTATTCGTGGTATGGAAAATGCCCATATTTTGCGTCCAGGCTATGCGATTGAATACGATTATTTCAATCCACAAGCTTTGAAATTCACTCTCGAAACTAAAGCTATTAACGGGTTGTATTTTGCTGGCCAAATTAACGGTACAACAGGTTACGAAGAAGCAGGTGCCCAAGGTTTACTTGCTGGCTTAAACGCTGCGCGCCGTGCTTGGGAACAAGAAGAGTGGACACCTAAGCGTGACCAAGCTTACATGGGTGTATTGGTTGATGACCTCATTACTTTAGGTACTAAAGAACCATACCGTATGTTTACCTCACGTGCTGAATACCGTTTGATGTTGCGTGAAGACAATGCGGATCAACGTTTGACGACTGTTGGTCGTGAACTTGGTTTGGTTGATGATGTGCGTTGGGCTGCTTACTGTGAAAAAATGGAAGCGGTTGAGCGTGAAACTTCTCGTTTACAACATTTGTGGGCGGCACCAAATAACCCTATGGGTAAAAAATTCGTTGAGATGACAGGTGCTGACTTAAGTAAAGAATGTAGTGCAATTGATTTGCTTAAACGCCCTAATATTAACTTTGGTCAAATTGCCGAACTTACTGGTTCTGAAGTTTCGGAGCACGTGGGTGAGCAAATCGAAATTGCTGTGAAATACGAAGGTTATATTAACCGTCAGCATGAAGATGTGGCTCAGTTAAAGCGTCTTGAAGAGACCAAAATTCCTACCGATTTTAATTATGATATTGTGTCTGGTTTATCTCGTGAAATTACCCAGAAATTAAAAACGGTTCTTCCGGAAACATTAGCTCAAGCGAGCCGTATTCCTGGTGTTACACCAGCAGCTGTTCAACTTGTAATGATCACAATTCGTAAAAATAATATGATTAAGAAAACAGCTTAATCTTTTAAATGCAAAAAAGCCCAGTTAAGACTGGGCTTTTTTATTTTCTGCTCAAAAATATATGAAAACTTCCTAAGGAAGAAAATAGATTTCGCTTCCTTTTTTTCTTATTTCACATATTTCAAGCAGCCAGTTATATTAAATTCACGTTCAAACAAGAGGGCTTTAACCATGACAATGAAATCAATTCGCTACAATAGAGATGAAATGGCATGCCAATGCTTATGTTCAAAATAGCGCAAAAGAAAGAGCAGGTCAGTTTTGTAGGGGGAGAACACATTGATCTGAAAACAAGTATAAATATAAGAGCCAATATAAAATTAAGAAAATTATAATTCAAAATCTAAAGAGAACCTTATGGTTCTCTTTTTTATATCTATTTATTCTCAGATTCAATTTCTCGTACAGCATTGTGTACTTGTATAGGCTCGATATGCAGTAACTTCTTGCCAAAACTACGCAACCACCACACAAGTTGAGATGTAAAAGGTACGGTAGCGGTAACTTCTACAATATTTTCTTCAAGTGGAACTATAGTTTGGTCCTTACTTAACTGACTTTCATAGAAAGTTCGAGCAGTTTGCTCTGTCATCGTTAATGTGAGTTGAATTGACTCAGTTGGCTGCTTGTAGTCCACTCTAAAGCCTAAAGCGCCTGAATCTATATAATGATCAATATCAAAATTGACAGGATGCAGTGCTCGACTATCTAAGACTTTTGCTGATTTAAAACGGTGCAAGGCAAATGTTTGAACTTCAGTTTTGTCATGTCGTGTGCAAATTAAATAAATTACTGCACCTTTTTGTACCAAAGCCAAAGGATTTAAAATATAAGTTTTATCCTCGCCCTGATTTACTCGTGCCCGATAAATACATTCTATTTGTTTGTCTTGGAGTAGACCTTCATAAATTGCTTGTTGGGCATTTCGGTCCACTACAGGCGGAATAAGAGGTTGGCTTGCTGGTACGATGCGTACTCGGTTAATCCATTGCCTAACATTATTTTGTGTAGAGAGACTGCGTTTAGCCAAATCAAACCAAGGCCCCATCTCATCAAGCAGACTTGGTGGAAGTAAGTGTTTAAGATGCTCCTCAACCATCATAAATGTTACTGCCTGAGAGCTAGTCATGTGCGGTAAGCTCTGAATAGGTGCGTCGGATTGCCACCGCCAGCCTTGAGGTACAGCCTTATTACTTTCTATTGGAAAGCGCTGAGCAATTTGGTTTAAATCACGCTGAATAGTCCTTAAACTGATATCAATACCTTCACGTTCAAGCATTTCCTGTAACTCCCGCGTCCCGATCCATTTACCGGTAGGGAGGCGAGATAAAATCTGCCATTGGCGATATAAACTATTTGAAGTTTCTTTTTCTATTACAGACATAAGCGTAATACATCTATATCCAACTGCTTTGGTGTCAACACAATAAAAAATCTTTACACATTTAGCAAGTTTGTCAGATTCGGTTTATAGGTCCTTTTACAATCGATGTTAAGATTTAGAGGAAGAAAGTTATAACAAAGCACCGTAAAAATATTAAAGATATATAAATGGCACTGAAATTGCTTATTTAAAAATGAAATATAGATAAATGATAAGACGAGGTGGTTATGTCAGAACAAGAGCATGAATTACATATAGATAATGATTTTTTTATACAAGAGCAGACGACTAAGGCGATCATTAACCCAACCTCTTTTTTAGAACATATTTCCGTACAAACCAACCTATTTGAGCAGCTAAAATCACAGTTTTTTAATGAGATGCTTGACGATGTAACATCAAATGGTGCGGCTTCTAAAAAAATTGAGCAATGGTTGAGTATCCGTACTTTAGATGAATTAAAAGAATTGAATGCTCAAGCGAAGCAACATTTTCTTTATCACGGCATTACTTTTAACGTATATGGTGATAAAGAAGGTGCAGAGCGAACAATTCCTTTTGATTTAATTCCAAGGGTGATTGAAAAAAAACAATGGGAGAAAATAGCTTCGGGCTGTGCACAGCGTGTTAAAGCTTTAAATTACTTTTTAGATGATATTTATCATGGACAACATATTTTGAAAGAACAGCTCATTCCCGAAGAGCAAATTATGGGGAATGATGCTTTTCAGCCACATATGCTTAAACATTCTCTGAAAGGTAAAATTTATTCACAAATTAGTGGAATTGATATTATCCGTGATGGTGAAGGAGAATTTTTTGTATTGGAGGATAATTTAAGAACACCTTCTGGCGTATCTTATATGATCGAAAGCCGAAAAATTAGCCAAGAATTGATGCCAGAGCTATGTGCAACCAATAATTTACAGGGAATTGAGCATTATCCAAAACTTTTAAAAGAAATATTGCAGGAGAATTCACCTGCGGACAGACCTTTTATTGTGGTACTAACACCAGGACGTTTTAACAGTGCTTATTATGAGCATGCTTTTTTAGCACGTGAAATGGATGTACCACTGGTTACAAATCGGGATTTATTTGTAGAAAATGATCAAGTTTTTGTTAAAACTATTCGTGGGCGTCAAAAAGTAGACGTAATTTATCGCCGTTTAGATGATGATTTTCTGGATCCGTTAGCATTTCGACCGGACAGTGCGTTAGGTGTGGCGGGTCTTATGTCTGCTTATTTGCAAAAAAATGTTGTTATTGCAAATGCGCCTGGAACAGGTGTGGCTGATGATAAATCTATTTATCCTTATGTGGATCAAATGATTCAATATTATTTGGGTGAAACACCAATTCTAAAAAATGTACCTACTTATCAGTGCCGTAAAGATGAACATTTAGATTATGTACTTTCTAATCTGGACCAGCTAGTTGTTAAAGAAGCACAAGGGTCGGGGGGGTATGGCATGTTAATTGGGCCTCAAGCAAGTTCGTGTGAAATTGATGACTTTAGAAAAAAATTGATCGCCACACCTCATATGTACATTGCACAACCTACCTTGGCCTTATCTGTTGCTCCAACTTTAACTACATCTGGGGTGGCTGAACGTCATATTGACTTACGTCCATTTGTATTGAGTTCACCTTATCGTACAGAAATAGTGCCAGGTGGTTTAACAAGAGTGGCCATGCAGGCTGGCTCTTTAGTCGTAAATTCGTCCCAAGGTGGCGGCATAAAAGATACATGGGTTGTCGAAACATTACATTCCTAATTGTGGGTTAAAGAGGAACTTTATGGTTTTACTCAATTCGAGTGCGCATCAAATATATTGGTTGGGTCGATATTTAATGCGAGTTAAATTTGCTGCCTCTCATTTACCCTTTACGCAAGATGAGAAAGCAACAAAATTTGCAGCAGCATTTGGTTTAGTCATAGAAAATGCTGAATTACTAAATCACTATATGTTAGACAAGAAGCAAACATTTTCATTACTGAACCAGCTCGTTATTGCTAAAGATAATATTCAGGCACTAAGAGGTATATTGTCATCAAATGCTTATGCAGAATTAAATAATGTTATTAACACGCTTCACCCCCAAGCTGAGACTTTGAGAAAAGCTGTTGAACAATGTACTCAAATATTAGAAGCGGAGAATGAAGATATTTGTTTATTTCTGCATTTAGGTCAAAAAATAGAGCAATTTGATATAGAACTACGTTTTGGGCAGGATTTATCAGTGCTCGTGTCAGAGCTAGATGTTGTGGTGCAACGGCTTGTTAGCTTAGGTTGGGAGAATATAGATCAAAATTGGCAAGTACTAAAGCATCAGCTAACTTGGGACGCTTATTATACTTTTACACAGCAGCTGGAAAATATGTTTGAGGTCTGATTATGAAATTGATGGTGAATCATCAAACGCATTATAGCTATACTGAAACTGCTCAAAACAGTATTCAGTATATTAAAATGATGCCTCAAACATCACCGCATCAACATGTTATGAATTGGGCGATTAGCGTGCCGGGTGACAAAACGATAAAAAGGGACATATTTAACAATGTATGGATGACGGCTAGTCAGCGTTATCAATACCAACATCTTACATTTATGGCTCAAGGAATCATTGAACTTCAAAATGTAGAGCTAGGTTGTGTAAATCTATCTACACCGACAAATTTGTTTTTGCAGATGACAAGTGCAACCCGATGTGATTTGGCAATGTTGGACTTTGCCAAAAATATTGTGGAGGTCAAAGACCGACAGCATATTGCATTATTAAGTGAACATATTTTGCAGAAAATACTCTATCAGCCTGAAAGTACTTCGGTTCAGACAACTGCAACTGAAGCATTTCACGCTGGGCAGGGTGTATGCCAAGATCATGCTCATGTTTTAATTGCGATGTGTCGTGCGCTACAATTACCGGCACGTTATGTTTCTGGTTATCTATTTGATCAAAACTATCCGCACCTTGCCAGTCACGCTTGGGCGGAAGTATTTTTAGAAAATCAGTGGTATTGTTTTGATGTAAGCAATCAGTTGTTTACACCCAAACATCATATCTACCTTGCAGTAGGCCGTGACTATCTTGATGTGGCACCTATTCGTGGTGTAAGAGAGCAAGGTGGGGTGGAAAACATGATGTCTGTGGTTCAGGTGTTGGCATGTTGAATGTAAAGAGAATGAAATGACCTATTGTTGTGCGCTTAGATTGGAACAAGGTTTAGTGTTTATTAGTGACACGAGAACTAATGCAGGAGTTGATCATATTTCTGTGTTCCGAAAATTGCATACTTTCGGCGTTACTGGAGAGCGTTTCATGGCCTTACAAACAGCAGGTAATTTGGCGACAACACAAGCTGTTATAGGTCATTTGCAAAATGCTCTCACATTGCAGCAAGAACCTAACTTATATAGTGTCAATACGATGTTTGAGGCGGCTGAACTGATTGGTAAAACCTTAAAAAGTGTTTTAGAAGATATTAGTTCAGACACTCAAGAACAAATGAATTATGCGTGTAGTATTTTAATAGGTGGGCAAATTAAAGGCGGTGAAATGCAGCTTTATAATATCTATCCGCAAGGTAATTTTATTTGTGCAACTACGGATACACCCTATTTCCAAATAGGAGAAAGCAAATACGGAAAACCTATTTTGGATCGTGCTCTATATTATGCGATGCCGCTAGATGATGCATTACGTTGTAGCCTGATTTCTTTTGATTCAACCTTGCGCTCAAATGTTTCTGTTGGATTGCCGCTTGATGCATTGGTTTACAATAAAGATAGTTTCATTATTCCGGTGGGTAAACGAATTACCGAAGATGATCCGTATTTTTCACAAATTAGTAAACAATGGTCCGATACTTTACGCCGTGGTTTGCAAGAATTGCCAAAACCGACTGATGATTACTGGCGATAAAATTTTTAAAAGCTGATAAAAAAATCCAAGCATGCTTGGATTTTTTTATATTTTATTATTTAACTGCTTTTACGAATAGGGCGATTACTTAAGCGACAGAGTAATTCATATCCTATTGTTCCGTTTGCATCGGCGACATCATCAACTAAGCGGTGTGTTCCCCAAAGTTCGACTTGAGAACCTAATTTAACTTGAATAGCTGTAACGTCAATTGCAAGCATATCCATGCTGACTCTGCCCACTACAGGACATAATTGCCCATTAATCGCTACATAATTTTGTTTAATATAAGCTCTCGGGTATCCGTCACCATAGCCAATAGAAACTATTGCAATATCCATTTTTTGTTGCGCACAGAAGGTTGAACCATAACCTACATGTTCTCCAGCTTGAATGTGATTCAATGCAATCACTTCTGCTGTAAAGGACATGACTGGTTTTAGGTCAAGATCATGTACTGTTTTATCTGCAAAAGGCGAAGCGCCGTAAAGCATAATGCCCGGGCGAACATAGTCAAAATGTAATTCTGGCCATTTATAAATAGCAGCAGAATTACAGCAAGATGCTAAAACTGGATCACAAGCTTGTTTAACCTGTAAAAATTGTTGTTTTTGTTGCTCGTTGAGGGGATGGTCCACATCTGCATTTGCGAAATGCATCGCTAGTACACAGGTAAAGCCTTCAGATTTTAAAGTTTTAATGACCTCAATAATTTCAGGAACTTTAAATCCTAAACGGTTCATGCCGCTATTGAGCTTAATCCAGACTTTTAGGCCTTGAGCGATGTATTCTTGCTTATGTTTAATTAACCATTCAAACTGCTGTTGATGGTGAATCACACATTCAAATTTTTGCTCAATTGCAATAGGCATTTCATCTTCAGAAAATGCCCCTTCAATTAAAGTAACAGGTTGTTGAAATCCAAGTTCGCGAATTTCTAAACCTTCTTGTAGGCAGGCGACACCAAAGGCATCTGAGGCATTTAAGGCTGCTAAACAGTCTTTGATTCCATGTCCGTAAGCATTAGCTTTCACCATACTTACAATTTTTGAATTTGCTGCGAGTTGTTTGACACGGTTTAAATTATATTGAAGCGCATGGCGATCAATATAAACTGTTGCTTGGCGCACCCTCATTTACTCCTTTGGGCTAGAGATAGAGTTTATTCTTCATCATCATATTGGCTGTAATACTCAGGAGAGAGATTACTAAATCGAGTATATTGACCTTCAAAGGCAAGACGAACTGAACCAATTGGACCGTTACGCTGTTTACCAATAATAATCTCTGCGGTACCAGCTTCTTTCGACTCTTTGTTATAAACCTCATCACGGTAAATAAACATAATCAAGTCGGCATCCTGTTCGATCGCACCAGATTCACGTAAGTCTGACATTACTGGGCGCTTATTTGGTCGGTTTTCCAGACTTCGGTTGAGCTGGGAAAGTGCGATAACAGGGCAGTGCATTTCTTTTGCTAAGGCTTTCAAGCTACGTGAAATTTCTGAAATCTCACCCACACGGTTATCACCCATGCCAGGAACTTTCATGAGCTGTAAATAATCGACCATGATACAGCCGATTTTACCATCATGCATTTTGGCAATGCGTCGAGCACGGGCACGAAGTTCCGTTGGAGGTAGGGCAGAGGAGTCATCAATATACAAATGCATTTGTTGAAGCTGCAAAATGGTGCCAGTAACTTTGGTCCATTCATCAGCATCTAAGTTCCCCGAACGTAAATGTCCTTGGTGAACTTTACCCATTGCAGAAATAAGACGCATCGCAATTGAGTCTGCTGGCATCTCCATTGAGAATACCAGAGCGGGTAGCTTGTTATATTGTAGAACGCTTTCAACCAAATTCATGGCGAAAGTGGTTTTACCCATAGATGGACGTGCAGCAACAATAATTAAGTCACCAGCTTGCATACCAGATGTTTTATTATCAAGTTCTAAGAAGCCAGTGGTTAAACCAGTAATATTGCCATCTAGTTTTGAGAGTTCATCAAGTTTACTAATTACATCAGCGGTGACAGAGCTAATAGATTTAGGACCTGCATCTTTTTTATTGTTATTGTGCTGTTCTGCTAAAGAGAAAATACTGGTTTCTGCTAGATCTAGAATCTCACTAACACCTCGACCTTTTGTGTCATAAGCATTTTGTAAAATTTCAGTACTGACTTTAATCATACTACGAAGCGTAGAGAACTCTTTAATTTTGGTGGCATACGTTTCTAAGTTATAGAAGCTTGATGGGGAGTCAGCCATAAGCTGCATTAAATATTCTTCGCCACCAATAGCATCAAGTAAATTTTGTTTTAAAAGCCAATCGTTAACTAAGACCGCATCATAAGGTGAATTTTCTTGTGCGAGTTTTTCGATTGCACGGTAAATATATTTATGGCGAGTCGCATAGAAATCATTTTCTTTTAACATATCACTAACTTGCTCGAAAGATTCGGCAACTGTCATTAGTGCAGCAAGTACAGCTTGCTCAATGGCTAAATTGTGTGGGGGAGTGCGAAACTCTTTAAGTTGGCCTGATTCACTCGTCTTATTTTCTGTTGGAGATGAACGGGTTAAAGAACTGGCATTCGCCTGAGACATAATTAGACCTGATGATAAGAAAGGTGTACGCAAATAGCCTGTGAGGCCGAGAACTATCTTAAAACAAAATTAAATAAACTACCTAATTAAAAAACCAATTAAACTAAAGAACTGATCAGGAATTAATATATCTTATTTTAAAAGTAGGGCACATAAAAAAAGAGCATGCAAAAGCATGCTCTTTTTTTGGTGAGAAATTACTCAGATACGATAGTAACGAGAACTTCTGCAGCAACATCATGATGCAATTGGATTGCGATGTTGAATTCACCAGTGTGACGAAGTGCGCCATTCGGTAAACGAACTTCTGCACGGTCAACTGCAAGACCAGCATTCGTTAAAGCGTCAGCGATGTCACGAGTACCGATAGAACCGAAGAGTTTACCTTCGTCACCAGCTTTAGCAGTGATAACGATATTAACTTCATTCAATTGTTCAGCACGTGCTTGAGCAGCAGCTAAAATTTCAGCTTCTTGCTTTTCAAGTTCAGCGCGACGAGCTTCGAAAGCAGCAGTGTTAGCTTCAGTAGCTGCAACTGCTTTACCTTGAGGGATAAGGAAGTTACGGCCGTAACCAGCTTTAACTGATACTTTATCGCCTAATTTACCAAGGTTTTTAATGCGTTGTAATAAGATAACGTCCACAGATCACCTCACTTATGGTTGTCAGTGTACGCAATCAAAGACAAGTAGCGAGCTTGCTTGATAGCAAGTGCTAATTGACGTTGATAACGAGCTTTAGTACCAGTGATACGGCTAGGAACAATCTTGCCGTTTTCAGTGATGTACTGTTTTAAAGTATCGATATCTTTGTAGTCGATGTACACAACATTCTCAGCTGTAAAGCGGCAGAACTTGCGACGACGGTAAAAACGTGCCATTGATGTTCTCCTTATTCAGCTTCGTGAGTAACTTGCTGTGCTTCTTCGCGTTGAGCTTTACGCGCACGCTTTTCTTCAGCACTTTTAGCAAGCAATGACTCTTCAGTGATTGCGTGTTCACGACGGATGATAAGGTTACGAATGATCGCGTCGTTATAACGGAATAATTCTTCTAGCTCATCAAGCGTAGTTTGACCACATTCAACATTCATAAGAATGTAGTGTGCTTTGTGAATTTTGTTAATTGGGTAAGCCAATTGACGACGGCCCCAATCTTCTAAACGGTGAATTTGACCTTCAGCTTCTTTGATCTGAGAGATATAGCGTTCAACCATACCTACAACTTGATCGCTTTGATCTGGGTGTACTAAAAGTACGATTTCGTAATGACGCATTGTCAGCTCCTTACGGTTTAAACAGCCCCTAATAAATAAAACATTAGAAGCAAGGAGTCATAACTTAATAAGTTATGTCGCAAAATTTGCGAAGGCTGAATTATAGGTAAAAATGCGACCAAAAACAAATCTTTTGATGAGAAAAGTAAAACTTCTTTACTATAAGAGAAAATCCTCCCTTATTTAAAAGAGAGGAAGATTTGGAGCAGGGGATTGATAGGTAAAGCTAAAGCTCAAACTTAACAGGGTAATTAATATGACCGAGTAGAGAAAAAAACGTTTAGCCCAAAGTTGGTCATTTTCAGCTTTAAATCCAATAATTGATAAATATAACCAATACGCTGTTAGTGCATTAAAGGTTATTAGAAAAAATATATTGGTATAGCCAAAACAATATAAACCATTCAATACGGCTGCAAACAACAGAATATAAATGACACATTCTACTTTCGTGCGATAAATAGAGCGTGCAACTGGCAGAATGGGGATTCCGGCATTTTTGTAATCGTCAAAACGATAAATAGCAATTGCCCATGAATGTGGCATTTGCCATAGCGCATAAGCCAAAAACAAAAGTAAGGCGGCTACATCAAAATGATGAGTTACTGCTGTATAACCAATAACAGGAGGACTCGCCCCGGAAATACTACCAATTACGGTTTGATGGATTGAGGTACGCTTTGTCCACAAACTATAAAAACCGACATAGACAATAAAACCAATCATTGCAAACAAAAAAGCGTAAGCATTTACACCGAACCACAAAATACTAAAACCGATAAGTCCAAGAACAAATGCATATATAAGTGCAACAGTAGGAGAGATGGTTTTTTTGACCAATGCGCGGTTTTGCGTACGCTGCATTTTGATATCGATGTCTTGGTCTATAACATTATTTACAACACAACCGGAAGCTACAACTAAAGTTGTTCCAAGTAGGGTGAGTAGTAATAATAAGATGTCTATAGAGCCTTGGGCGGCTAAGAAAAAGCCGCCCAAGGTGGTAATGAAATTACCGAAGAGAATTCCTGGTTTAGTCAGGAATAGATATTTTTTCAACATGTCAATCAGTTTAGATCATCATGTTGTAGTGAAGGTAATTCATAATCCACACAGAACCGATTAAAAGTACCGCGATACATAAGATTGTGTAGATGAATGCAATCATATTCCAGCGTTGTTCAGATGATGTATTCATGTGTAGGAAGTACACAAGCTGTACAAGAACCTGAGCAACAGCAGCGATTGCAATTACTGTAACTAAGATGCCACGACTGAAACCACCCGCCATCACCATCCCGAACGGGATGATGGTGAGGATAACAGAAAGGATAAATCCAACAGTGTATTGCTTAAAGTTACCGTGTGACGCACCTGCAGCATTATGGTCATGACTACTCATTAGAGAACTCCCAGTAAGTAAACGACGCTGAATACACAGATCCAAACGATGTCAAGGAAGTGCCAGAACAAGCTTAAGCAAGCTAGACGACGTGTATTCGGTAATGTCAAACCTTTAGTTTTGATTTGATACATCAAGACCAACATCCACACTAAACCAGAAGTTACGTGGATACCGTGTGTACCAACCAAAGTAAAGAACGATGATAAGAATGCACTGTGAGTTGGACCATGACCTTCTTCGACAAGGTGATGGAACTCATAAAGTTCCATTCCAATGAACGTTGCACCAAAAAGGAATGTAATAAATAACCAAGTGATGACTTGATTTACATTCTTTTTATAAGATGCAAGTACAGCAAAACCGAAAGTTACCGATGAAATCAATAAGGCAAATGTTTCAGTTAACACGTAGCCTAATGAGTCATGGAACAGGTCATATGCACTTGGAGTTCCTGGTGGAATATGACTGCTTAATACAGCGAACGCAATGAAGAGTGATCCGAAAAGAATCAAGTCACTCATCAAGTATGTCCAGAAACCAAAGACCGTTAAGTCGGTATCATCATGTTCATGATGACCATCGTGGCCGTGGTTGTCGTGATGAAGTACTTCAGCCATTTCCTTAGTCCTTCTTCAAGTGTTTTTCAAGTAAAGCATAGCGTTCGTTTTCAATACGCTCAACTTCAGCAGCAGGAACATAGTAATCAACATTCTTAGTGAATGAGCTTACGATCAAGCTAACAACAGCTGAAACGAATGAAACAACAACGAGCCACCAAATATGCCAGATGAGAGCAAAGCCAAGGATCGTAATGAACATTGCAATGACAAAACCAGCAGCACGATCAGTCGGCATGTGGATGTCTTCATATTTAGTGTTACGTGCGTATGCTACACCATTTTCTTTGTCAGTCCAGAAACGGTCAATACCGCTTGCATCTGGTTCATGCGCAAAGTTATAGAACGGAGCAGGGGAAGAAGTCGCCCATTCAAGCGTACGTGCATCCCATGGATCGCCTGTAAGGTCCATGTTGTCCTTACGTTGTAAGAAACCAACAATGATTTGCATTAAGAAACATGCAATACCAATCGCAACGAGAACAGCACCAAATAATGCAATTGCAAGGTAAGGATCCCATTCTGGGTTGTCATATGTATTCAAACGACGAGTCATACCCATGAAACCAAGGATATAAAGTGGCATGAATGCAAAATAGAAACCGAAGAACCAGAACCAGAACGCAGCTTTACCCCATGCTTCATTGAGCTTCCAACCAAACATTTTTGGCCAGTAGTAAATGATGCCGGCAAACATACCAAACACCACACCACCGATAATTACGTTATGGAAGTGAGCGATCAAGAATAATGAGTTGTGTACAAGGAAGTCCGCAGGTGGAACAGCCATAAGTACACCAGTTAAACCACCAATACCAAATGTGATAAGGAAGCCAAGCGTCCATAACATTGGAGTAGTAAAGGTGATGCGACCTTTATACATGGTGAATAACCAAGAGAAGATTTTCACACCAGTAGGAATCGCAATAACCATGGTCATTATACCGAAGAACGCGTTAACGTTCGCACCAGCACCCATGGTAAAGAAGTGGTGAAGCCATACAACGAACGCAAGAACAGTAATCGCGATAGTTGCATACACCATAGACTTATAACCGAACAACGCTTTACGAGAGAAGGTTGCAACGATTTCTGAGTATAGACCAAATGCTGGTAATACTAGGATATATACTTCAGGATGACCCCATGTCCAGATCAAGTTCACATAAAGCATTGGACTACCGCCAAGCTCATTTGTGAAGAAATGGAAGCCGAAGTAACGGTCTAGAGTTAACATTGCAAGTGTACCTGTTAATACAGGGAACGATGCGATGATTAATACAGCCGTACAAAGTGAAGTCCACGTAAAAATAGGCATATCCATCAATTTCATGCCAGGTGCACGCATTTTGATGATGGTAACGAAGAAGTTAACACCAGATAAAAGCGTACCTAGACCAGAAACCTGAAGTGCCCAGATATAGTAGTCAACACCTACACCAGGAGAATATTGAATGCCAGACAGAGGAGGGTAAGCCATCCAGCCAGTCGCAGCAAATTCACCTAATACAAGTGAAAGCATCATCAAACCAGCAGCACCGGCGAATAACCAGAAGCTTAAAGAGTTCAATAATGGGAAAGCAACGTCACGAGCACCAATCTGTAAAGGTACAGAGATGTTCATCATACCAACAACGAGACCCATTGCTACGAAGAAGATCATAATTACACCGTGTGCGGTGAAGATCTGGTCGTAATGGTCTGGATGTAGATAACCTTCGCCGCCGCCTTTAGCGAGGAAAAGTTGTAGACGCATCATAATTGCATCGGCGAAACCACGCAAAAGCATGACTACAGATACAAGAATGTACATGATACCAATCTTTTTATGGTCTACCGTAATAAACCACTCATTCCACAAATATCCCCATTTTTTGAAATAGGTGATACCGCCAAGCACAACAATTGCACCAAGTGCCATAAGGACCATGGTGACAAGCACGATTGGCTCTGTCGGGATAGAGTCCCAACCCAGTTTACCAAAAATCATATCCATGTCTTATTCCCCTTGAGCAGCGTGTTCAGCTGTTGCATGCGCAGCAGAGTGGTCAACACCATGATAGTTACTCATATAGTGGTTGATAATTGTTTCAAACAATTTTGGTTCAACTGAAGAGTAATAAGTCACAGGGTGTGGCTTAGTCGGGAACGGTTTCATAGCTTCAGCTTTAGCAAGCGCTTCTTGATCACCAGCGGCTTTAGCACGATTTACTAAATGCTCGATTTGGTGCTTAGAACGGTCACCATCACGTAAGGTTGCCAATTCAGCTTGGTCAAGCGTAGTTTTTTGAACTGCTTCTGGGTTAATGGTAGAACCATTACCTGCTTTAACAGCTGCTACCCATTCGTTGAATTGTTGCTCTGTAACACTATGCGCCTTGAAACGCATTTGAGAGAAACCGTAACCTGAGTAGTTAGAAGAGAAACCACGATATACACCAGGTTCATTTGCTAACAAATGAAGGTGAGTTTGCATACCTGCCATTGCATAAATCTGGCCGCCTAACTGTGGAATGAAGAATGAGTTCATTGTAAAGTTAGAAGTGATTTTAAAGCTTAACGGAGTTTTTTCAGGGAAACGTACTTCGTTAACTGTTGCAATGTTTTGTTCAGGATAAATAAAGATCCACTTAAACTGCTCAGCAACAACTTGAATAGTTAAAGGTGCTTTATCTGATTCTAAAGGACGGTATGGGTCATACTTGTGGGAACCCCACCAAGTTAACCAAGCTAAAATACCAATAATAATGACAGGGATACCCCATACTACAACTTCAATTGTAGTTGAGTGTGCCCATGTAGGTTTATAGTCTGCATCTTTATTTGACGCGCGATATTTCCAACCAAACCATAATGCCATGATGATTGAAGGAATCACCACAAGTAACATTAAATAGATCGCAGTCATCATAAGGTCACTTTGACCTTGACCAACTGGACCTTTAGAGTTTAGAAGTACCATATCACCACCACACCCAGTCAAAAGTGCGGCAAGCGTTGATAAAGACAATACAGCTAAAATCGTTTGTCTCATTTTACAACCTCGGTGAAGAGTCCCATTCCCTAATTAAATATGGGATAGCGATTAAAGTGTCGCATGATTGAGAACGCTAATCCTTAAATTTAGACTTCTCAATTATATGACACCGCTACGTTGTAGGGCATTATGCCTCATATCGACAAACTAAGCTATACATAAAGCAGCCTGAAATAATTGTTTTAAAACCCGATTTTTTTTGTAGGGTATTTAATCTGTATGGAGCTTTTATTTAAATATCAACTCTCTATAGAAAAAATGGAGGCGAGGTGCCTCCATTTTTTTAGACTTTAAATCAATGAGTCATTTGCTATCATTTGATCACTTTTGTTCTTGCAATTTTGTCATGTAGCGCTTGGCGTTTTTGCCCTAATGCAAATGCATAGTCAATAATTGTACTAATAGGCATAAACAGTAAATTTAAAATGATAAAAACAATACTTCTTAATAAGAAGATGCGAGTTAAATTAACTTTACCATTGCTCTCGGCATCTACAATTTTAATTCCAACAATTTTCTTACCTATGCTTTGCCCAAACTTTGTTAAAAGAAAGGCTTGAATTGCAAGCATGATTACTACGTAAACAAGCATAGAATGCCAAGCTTCTATAGGGATTAAAGTGAAAAGCTGGTGTTGTAGTTCTGCTGCTTTAGTTGAAGCAACTTCAGTTGATTGCATTTGTTTTTGCAATTCAAATAATTGCTTATACTGAGATTCATTAAAGAAAAAAGACGGAATTGCAGCTATTGGTAACCAAAGCAGTAAATCAATAATTTTTGCCAAAGCTCGAGATGGAATAGAGGCAAGTTCGTGAATTTTAGGCTCTACACGAATTTGACGAATCGTTTCATTAGATGAGCTATTTGTGTTTATGACAGGTGCAGAATAACCGATAGGTTGATATACAAGTTTACCTTGGGTTAATTCTCCTAAAGCTTTCCATTCTGTCATGCCTTCATGCCAAGCTAAATCAGTTAACAAAATTTGTTGGCTAGCCAACATTTGATTTACTTGCTCTAAAGTGTAAGGCCCAGCTTGTTGATTATTACGTGCCAAGTAAATTTGCATAAATAAAAATTCTCTGTTCTAAAGATGAAAAAAGACCCACGGATGGGCCTTTTTTTATAACATATTAGATTTGTTTGATTTTTTCTTCAGCAAGGAAGAACCATGTATCTAAAACTGAGTCTGGGTTAAGAGAAACAGACTCAATACCTTGTTCCATTAACCATTTTGCAAGATCTGGATGATCTGAAGGACCTTGACCACAGATACCTACATATTTACCAGCTTTACGGCAGGCATGGATTGCCATTGAAAGAAGTGCTTTAACTGCTGCATCACGCTCATCAAATAGATGTGAAACAATACCTGAGTCACGGTCAAGACCTAGTGTTAACTGAGTTAAATCATTCGAACCGATAGAGAAACCATCGAAATGCTCTAGGAATTGTTCAGCTAATAGGGCGTTAGTTGGTAATTCACACATCATGATTACTTTTAAGCCGTTCTCACCACGTCTCAAACCATTTTGTGCTAGTAACTCAATAACGCGTTTTGCTTCAGATACAGTACGTACAAAAGGAATCATGATTTGAATATTGGTTAGACCCATTTCATCACGAGCTTTCTTGAGTGCACGGCATTCTAATTCGAAACAGTCACGGAAGTTATCAGATACATAACGGCTTGCACCGCGGAAACCGAGCATTGGGTTTTCTTCTTCAGGCTCGTATAACTTACCGCCAATCAAGTTTGCATATTCATTTGATTTGAAGTCAGACATACGAACAATAACTGGCTTGTCACCGAACGCAGCAGCAAGAGTCGCAATACCTTCAACCAATTTTTCAACATAGAAATCTACAGGTGAAGCATAACCAGCAGTACGAGTCAGAACTGCAGCACGAGTTTCACGAGGTAGGCTATCAATGTTGAGTAACGCTTTAGGATGCACTCCGATCATACGGTTAATAATGAACTCAAGACGAGCAAGACCAATACCTTCATTTGGAATTTGAGCAAAGTCAAACGCGCGGTCTGGGTTACCTACATTCATCATAATTTTGAACGAAAGCTTAGGCATAGATTCAATTGAGTTACGTTGAACTTCGAAATCTAAAGCGCCTTCGTAAATGAAGCCAGTGTCACCTTCAGCACAAGAAACAGTTACTTCTTGACCATCAGTCAATACTTCTGTTGCGTTACCACAGCCTACAATAGCGGGTACACCAAGTTCACGTGCAATAATTGCCGCGTGACATGTACGACCACCACGGTTAGTAATAATTGCCGCGGCACGTTTCATTACCGGTTCCCAATCAGGGTCGGTCATATCTGATACAAGAACGTCGCCTTCTTGAACTTTGTCCATTTCTTTAATTGAGCTAATAATGCGGACTTTACCAGAACCAATACGTTGACCAATTGAACGACCTTCACAAAGAACAGTGCCTCTTTGTTTAAGAAGATAGCGCTCCATTGTGCCTACATTTTGACGGCTTTTTACAGTTTCAGGACGAGCTTGAACAATATAAATTTGACCATCATCGCCATCTTTTGCCCATTCGATATCCATTGGCGCACCGTAGTGCTGCTCAATAATAAGCGCTTGTTTAGCTAGCTCTTGTAACTCATGATCATTTAAAGCAAATTGTTGGCGCTCTTGTTTCTCAACATCAACAACTACAACAGATTTACCAGCAGAACCTTCTTCACCATAAATCATTTTCTGGTGTTTTGAACCAAGGTTACGGCGTAAAACTGAATGTCTACCAGCATTTAATAGTGGTTTAGATAAGTAAAATTCATCTGGGTTAACTGCACCCTGTACAACCATTTCACCTAAACCATAAGATGCTGTGATAAACACAACTTCGCGGAAACCAGACTCGGTATCAAGTGTAAACATTACACCCGCAGCGCCAGTTTCAGAACGAACCATACGCTGAACGCCTGCAGAAAGTGCAACGACGTCATGGTCAAAACCTTGATGTACACGGTAAGAAATTGCACGGTCATTATATAAAGAAGCAAATACTTCTTTAATCGCAATAAGAACGTTATCAATACCGCGAATATTCAAGAAAGTTTCTTGCTGACCTGCGAATGAAGCATCTGGTAAATCTTCAGCAGTTGCAGATGAACGAACGGCAACCGCGATTTCTGGGTTGCCGTTAGAAAGTGTTGTAAAAGCGGCGCGAATTTCTTGTTCTAGGCTTGCAGTGAGTGGAGTCTCTACAATCCATTGACGAATTTTAGCACCTGTTTCTGCAAGAGCATTTACGTCATCAACATTGAGTTGAGCAAGTTCTGCTTGAATTCGAGCGTTAAGACCGCTTTGATCTAAGAACTCACGATAGGCATCAGCAGTAGTTGCAAAACCGCCTGGTACCGATACACCAGCATTTGCTAAATGACTGATCATTTCACCCAAAGATGAGTTTTTCCCACCTACGAGTTCGACATCGTGTTTCCCTAATTTTTCTAGACCGATTACGCGCGCTTCCAAAGTTTTCACTCCACTTTTGCAGTATTAATGTCTATCTTGGCATGAAATTATAAAAATAAAGTGCTTAGTTGAGAATTATACTAAGCGACAGTCATGTAAGATCAGTTTACTATAAAGATTATATAGTACTAAGACAAATGTTTAAGGAGAATTTTAATGTCAGAAAGTAAACAATTTAAGCGAAGCGTTTTTTTTATTTCTGATGGAACTGCGATAACTGCAGAGACTCTTGGACATTCGTTATTAGCACAATTTCCCAATGTAGATTTTGATATTCATATCATGCCGTATATTGCAACCGAAGAGGCTGCAATGGAGATTGTAGTCGAGATTAATCGATGTCAAACCAAAGATGGTTGTCTGCCTTTAGTATTTGATACTTTAGTTGATCCACATGTGCGAGAAATCATTAATACTGCTAAAGCAGTTAATCTTGATGTATTTGAAGGTTTAATCAGTAAATTAGAACAAGAACTAGGTACGCCACCCACCACATTAGTTGGACAGACACATGCTGTGACTGATTCTGAGTCTTATAAAGCCCGTATTGATGCTGTTCATTTTGCGCTTGATAATGATGATGGAGCGCGTACTCGCCATTACGATAAAGCCGATTTAATCTTAATTGGAGTTTCTCGTTCGGGGAAAACGCCGACCTCTATTTACTTATCGCTTCAATTCGGTATTCGTGTTGCAAACTATCCATTAACAGAAGAAGATTTGGATGATAACCGTTTACCAGCAGTACTAAGACCACATCGTAATAAATTGTTTGGTTTAATGATTGATGCTGAGCGATTAGTTGCGATTCGTAGTGAGCGTAAGGCTAATAGTCGTTATGCAAGTTTTAGTCAATGCCAAATGGAACTTAGAGCAATTGAAGGAATCTATATTTCAGAAGGGATTAAATATTTAAATGTGACTGAAATGTCGATTGAAGAAATTTCAACGCGTGTTTTGCAGATGACAGGATTAAAACGTCGTATTGGTTAATTTAATCAACTGCTTATTTTAACCATTCGATTTATGTATATTAATTTATAAATAAATTGAGTGGTTTTTAAAAATATAAATACAATAAAAATAAAAGTTTTAAATATAAAACCAAACATTATTAAATGTTTTTATTGGTTACAAACCTGTACTTCTTTTGCAATTCATTTGTAAATTTAAATAATACTATTGAAAAGAAGTGTATGTATTTTATTGTGCTGAAAAATAGTAATTATTTAATTTTACTAAATATTTTTAAAAAACAACCAAAAAAAATCCATATTTAAAAAATGTTAACTAGATCACACTATTTTGCTGTTGTGTGATTATTTATTTATTTTTAATTATACTTTCCCACCTCGATATGGGACTATCCGATTATCAAAATGCTAAAAAAATGTGTTTTTTCATTGGTATACATCTTGCCTCTCAATTTATATGCTGCTCAAGTGGATGAATTGAGAGAGCAAGCTATTCACACTTATAAAACTGGACAAACTCACCAAGCAATATTTCAACTGGATCAATTGCTAAAAACTTATCCGCATGATCAAAAATTGCTAGCTGATTATTTAGTTGTAATGTCAAATGAAAAAAAAGATCTAGTAAGTTTTTCTCAGCATTTAGCCAATATTAATTCGGTTACTTTTCCACAATATGGACAGTTACCTTTAATACGTAATTTTCGTGATTTTAAACACTTTAAAAATGCGATTGATTGGTCGAATAAATTTAATATTCAAAAAACACTTGATGGGCAGATTTTGTTAGCGGTTTTATACGCTGAAGCTCAGGATGTTGTAAATGCCAAAGCACAGTTAGCAAAAATTAATAGTAAAAATCTGAAGACTGATCAGCTGGTGCAAATAGCTTACGCCTATCGTCTTATCAATTTACCTGTAGATGCTTTATCTGCAATTGAACAAGCATATAAGCAACAGCCCAAGTCTTTTGCAGTTTTGCAAGAATACAGTTATGACTTAGCGGCTGTGGGGGCTTATAACAAGGCTCAGCAGTTATTGCTTGCCAGCGATAAAAATGCAGAAATAGAATCGTTACAACACTGGCTACAAGTCAGTGAGTTTTCTCAACGTGTAAATAATGCAATTGCTCGTTATAAATATCTAAATCGAGAAGGCATGTCAGATAGCGAAGGCTTTGCTGAGCTTGATGCTGTGTTGAAGCAAGGCGAGCAAATGCAGCCTTTGATTCAACCTTCAGATCCTAATTATTTAAGATTCCATTATGACTATATATATGCGTTAGATTTCCGTGGGCGTACTCGTACAGTCCTGGATCAATTTACTAAATTAAATATACCTTTAGAAAAACTACCTGCCTATATTCGCCATGCAATAGCTGATAGTTATTTAGCTGAAAGACAGCCACAGCAAGCTGAACTTGCTTTTAAAACCTTGCTTACTGAAAAAAACTATCCAGATATGACGGTATATACTGGGCTTTATTATTCGTATATCGAACAAGAAAAATATAAACAAGCTGAACAATTTTTGAGTGAGGTTGATCGACTTGTTCCAATGTATAAATATAGTCAGGCAAAAGGGGTAGACAAAACAAGTCATCCCGACCGTGATGACTATATTACTTTACAGGGTATGCACTTAGCTTATGCAAATCATCTTGATCAAGCAGAAAAGCATTTTCAAAAACAAGTAGATCTTGCACCTGCCAATGAAGGTCTAATTAATAATCTGGCTCGTGTTGAGCGTTGGAGAGATAAACCTCTACAGTCCAAGCAAACTATTTCTCGTTTAAATGGTTTAACACCAGTTGCCAAAGACACCCGAATTAACCAGATGCAAAATGCTCAGGCTTTAGGGGATATTCCGGAATGGCGTAAAAATACTGAAAGTCTTTTGGAATATTACCCTGAAGATGGTGGAGTAATTAAAAGTCGGAAAGAATTAGATGACCGCAATAGACCGACAATTTCTCACTCAACTACTTGGGGACAAAGTAAGGCAGATAGTAGTAGCGATTCTGTGAGTGGTCAGAATGGTTTAAAAGACCGTGAAATGGAAACTCGTCTTAATAGCCCATGGATCAAAGATAATTATCGTTTATTCGCTTGGCATCAAGATCGTTACGGAGAGTACCGTTTTGGTGATGTGCATGACCAACGCTATGGTGTTGGGGCTGAGTGGCAAGCAAATCGTAAGGCATTGTCTGCAATTTTGTCGCAAAGTACAGATGGTGGACAAGCAGGTGTTCGTCTCGATTGGTCGCAATGGTTAAGCGACCACTGGCAGTATCAATTGCAATATGACAGCCAAGCTAATATTCCATTACAGGCAATTGATGCTGGTGAAGATGGACAAGCCTACCGTGCTGCTTTGACATGGCAAAAAGATGAGTCACGTCAGATTGGGGCGAGTTATGGTCTAACTGATATTAGTGATGGTAATAAACAACAAGAATTTTCGACTTTTTGGCGCGAACGATTATTTGATGCGCCGCACCATATTACCTATGGGACCGTTCGTGGATTTTATGGCAGCAATAGCCAAGATCAGACTGCCTACTTTAGTCCCAGTAACCATTACAGTGCTGAGTTAAATTTAAGTCATGACTGGGTAACTTGGCGAGAATATGAGCGCTCATTTAAGCAGCATTTTGAAGCTGGAGTGGGACTCTATAAACAAGCAGATTACTCGGCTAGACCAACATACTCTCTGCAATATCAGCATCAATGGCAGCTCTCGCGGACTTGGCAACTTAATTATGGAATTGGTTGGCAATATCACCCATACGATGGTCATGATGAACAGCATACCTATGGTATTTTCGGATTTGAAGGGCGCTTTTAATGAATAATATGATGTCAAAAATGTTGAGCTTTGTGTTTGCTTCAACATTATTACCCGTACAATTTTCCCATGCCCGCATTGAAACTGAACTACCAAAAAATCATACGGTTTCTTTAACTTTTCATGATGTGCGAGATGATGTGTTAAAGGAAGGTGACAGAGATGTTTATGCAATTCAGACAAATAATCTGGCACAGTTTCTAGATTGGCTGAGTCAATCTGACTGGAAGCCGATTCGTTTAAAAGACATTGAGGAAGCTCGTAAGCAAGGTAAAGAATTGCCTCATAACTCTATTCTACTTACTTTTGATGATGGGGCTTTAAGTAGCTATAGCCGAGTATTTCCATTACTTAAGCAATATCAGATTCCGGCAGTTTTTGCTCTTCCGACCAGTTGGATAAATGGCAATACACAGGCAGGTTATGAAGCTTATGGTCAGGGTAACTTGATGAACTGGGCTCAAGTGCGCGAAATGCAAGCGTCAGGTTTGGCCGAATTTGCAAGTCATAGTGATGATTTACATCATGGCATATTGGCTAATCCTCAAGGCAATGAGCAACCTGCTGCGACTTCTTATGCATATTTAAAATCGCTGTCTCGTTATGAAACAGATGCAGAATATCAACAACGTATTTTGCAAGATTTGAAAAAATCCTACGCCGTTTTGAAAAAAGAAGTCGGTGTTAGTCCCAAAGCAATTATTTGGCCTTATGGTGCCGTGAATGAGCAATTGGAAAAACTAGCGCAGCAGGCAGGCTTTGAATTTTCTTTCAGTTTGGGGCGTGATGGTATGAATCGGGTGAGTGATTCAACGTTTAAACGAAGCTTGGTTATAAATAACCCTACAGCTGAGCAGCTCACTGAAGGCATGTTAAATATTCTGAACTTCGAAGAGTCAGATTTATTTAAACAGCCTCGTCACTTTGTGAGTATGGATTTAAAGCAGTTAGCAGCCCCACAAAACACCCAAACAGATGAAAAATTAGGGCAGCTATTATCAAAACTGTATAGCTTAAAAAACAATGCCTTAATATTAAAACCTTTGGAAGACAAAGACGGGGACGGGCAATATGATGTTGCTTATTTCCCTACAGATAAAATGTCTGTTCAACAAGATATTTTAAACCGTAGTTTATGGCAGGCTCAAACTCGTGCGGGTCAAGCAGTAATATTAGAATTACCAGCTTATCCACAAAAAAGTAAGCCGTTTTTAGCAGTAGATTTGGCTAAAGATATTGCAAGCTTAAATAGTAATTTAAGTGGTATTCAGCTTAATGCGGGCACATCTTTAAATTGCGAAATGCAAGCAGTAACCGTTCAAGAGAATAGCTGTATTGAACAATCAAAACATCTTGCTCAACTTAGCCAACTTACCAAAAAAGCTGTAAAGCCTTATTTAAATATGAGTAACCAAGGGCAGTTTATTTTATTGCTTACTCCTGATTTAGATCATGTAGAAAATCTACCAGCGCTTTTAAAAACACTTTTATCGCAACATGATTTAGTCAATTTAAAGTTCGATATGATTGGTAAGGAAAAGCAATTTAATCAGGTGTTAGCACTTTTAAACACGCTTGATGAAAAAGATAAGCAAAGAATTATGCTGACTTTAGTGTTGCCAGAAAATGCCTCAAAGACGAGTTGGGAAGAAGTACAGCAAGGGCTTTTTTCGATTCAGCGAACAGGGATTCAGAAGTTCGGTATAGATGGTTATAGTTTTGAAAAATCAAAAGATGTACATCAGTATTTATATAATCCACTTAGTTTGAATTATAGCCCTGTCATGTATCAGCCTTTTGCTGGATTAGTAGAGGGGAAAAAGTAATGAGAGTATTACTCGATATTCTATTTGCTTTTGCCTTTTTATATCCTTTACTCATGGCTTGGACATGGATGGTGGGAGGACTTTGGTTCTTTTTTAAAAGGGAATATCGCGAACAGACTCTTCCTGAACCAACCAGTGAAGGGTGCAGTATCATTATTCCGTGTTTTAACGAAGAAGCGCAGGTGCGACAAACTATTCGTTATGCACTGCAAACTAAATATCCTAATTTTGAAGTGATTGCCGTCAATGATGGGAGTAGTGATAGAACAGCTGAAATCCTTGATGAATTGGCAGCGCAAGATTCACGACTTCGGGTTGTACACTTAGCAGAAAATCAGGGTAAAGCCGTAGCGTTAAGATCGGGAGTACTGGTCAGTAAATACGAATATCTTGTTTGTATTGATGGGGATGCATTGTTACATCCGCATGCTGTACTTTGGTTAATGCAACCATTTATTAACTTCCCGCGAATTGGTGCTGTAACGGGTAATCCACGAATTTTAAACCGATCAAGTATTTTAGGAAAATTACAGGTTGGCGAATTTTCTTCGATTATTGGTTTAATTAAACGTGCACAGCGTACATATGGTCGTATTTTTACAGTGTCTGGTGTTATTGCAGCATTCCGTAAAACAGCGCTCGTTCGCGTTGGGTTTTGGTCTGACGATAAAATTACCGAAGATATTGATATTTCATGGAAGCTACAACTGGACCATTGGGATATCCAGTATATTCCACAAGCGCTTTGCTATATCTATATGCCTGAGACATTTAAAGGCCTATGGAAACAGCGTCTTCGCTGGGCACAAGGTGGGGTAGAGGTTCTTTTAGAATATATTCCACAAATGTTCAAATTGCGCGTACGTCGTATGTGGCCAGTGATGCTTGAAGCTCTTGTGAGTATTATCTGGTCTTATGTCATGATTCTAATATTTATTCTGTTTTTTACAGGGTTATTTATTGAATTACCTTTGCAATGGCAGATCAAAACGCTTATGCCACAGTGGTACGGTGTAATATTAGGCGGAACCTGTCTGATACAGTTTTTGGTGAGTTTGTGGATTGATCAGCGTTATGACCGTGGTCGCTTCTTTAGAAACTATTTCTGGGTAATCTGGTACCCGCTGTTTTTCTGGTTACTTACTTTATTTACAAGTGTTGTCGCGGTACCAAAAACTTTATTTAACACTAAAAAACGTGCCCGCTGGGTGAGCCCAGACCGCGGCTTCCGTGGAGATAACCCATGAAACCTGAAGAAAATAAGGATATAGAGCCTTTAGATATCCCTGAATATATTGACCAGCCGGAATACGTCAAAAATAAAACAGCAAACTATACCTTACAAACCATTGGTTGGTTTTGTTTGATGTGGTTGCTTTTCCCGTTGGTTTCACTGTTCTTATGGGTTTTTGAAGGGCACCTAATTTATGATTATGTCTGGGTCGATCATTTATCAGAAGTTAAGACCTTACTTCATTTAGCATTACTCATCGGGATTAGCGCGCTCATTTTAATTTTGTGGGCGAGTTATAACTGGATTCGGTTCAGTGGTGAAGACCGTCGCGCTAAAGCACCGAATAGTTCTGTTGAACTGTTAGCAGCGCAATTTTCGGTTAGTCCCGAGATCTTAAGTGAATTGCAAAAAAAACAACGCATCATTTTGCATTACGATGATCACGGCAATTTGCAAAAATATGAGTAAAAGAGAAAAAGCATGGTCTAAAACCATGCTTTTTATTTTTATGCAGTTATTCTGATAATGATGTCGATTGGTTGTTCTATACCATCCATGCTGTGAATTGATGTATTGGTAACTTTAACAATGGGCCAAGTTTGTAATTTACAGTTGGCTTTTTGGAGAGCTGAATAATAACTATCAGATTTAAAAAATACTTTTTTAGTCGTTGCAGTATTGGGTGTTAAAAGGCGCTT
The DNA here is from genome assembly GCF_059416285.1 of Acinetobacter sp. GW821-FHT09D10. NCBI lineage: Bacteria > Pseudomonadati > Pseudomonadota > Gammaproteobacteria > Moraxellales > Moraxellaceae > Acinetobacter > Acinetobacter sp. GW821-FHT09D10. Next base: position 83,019 of record NZ_JBWKOW010000004.1, on the reverse strand, counting down.
AAGCCATGTTTCATTTACTTGAGTCTCAAGAAAACGTAAGGCCAAAATACTTTTTATACGATTGTTAAATAATCTCCGGTTTTTAATAATGAGTGGATGGGTAATTAACTTGTGTGTGCCCATTTGACTATGGGGCAAAATAAAGTGAGGTGTAATTTGAAATACAGTCACAAATTTTGCTTGTTGGCAGATTTTTTCAAGATGGGTCACGGTATCTTGATTTGTACCAATAATCGCGACAGATGAATGTGAAAAATCAAACTCTTTAATTGAGGTTGACGGAATAACTTGACCAGCAAAGTCTTCAAAATCTTGAGCCGTATTTTGAAAAATTACTGATTTTGAAGCGTTATTTTTAATATTAATACTCATTTTCCAAAAGTCCTTTTGGTTTTTCAATCATGATGTTTTTATCGTTTTAATATAAATAACCAAGCAGGAAGTTGGGGTAAAGTCTTTTCAGATAGATGGTCACCCCATACTCGAAATCCATTCAAGTATGGGAAAGCGAAGCAGAGTTTTAATGTTCTGTTTTTACATTTATGAGTTGCGTAAAACTATCTAGACGCTTCGCTGTGTCGTATATATCACATGTAAAAATAAACTCATCAACATCGTATGTCGCTAAAAGTTTTTGTAAACCAGTGCGAACAGTCTCAACCGAGCCAATTTGTGCCATTGCATAGAAGTTTTCAACAGAAAGCTGTTCTGCTGTATTCCATAGTCCCTGCATTGATTCAACTGGCGGTTTAAGTTTTAAGCTTTCGCCACGAATTAAGCCTAATACACGTTGGTATGCACTTGTTGCTAAAAACTGTGCTTCTTCATCCGTATTTGCGACAACAACAGGTACACCCATAGAAACGTAAGGTTTATCTAAATAAGTAGAAGGCTCAAAGTTCTCACGATAGAGTTGGATGGCTTGGCCTAGCATACGTGGTGCAAAATGCGACGCAAATGAGTAGGGTAGACCAAGTTTTGCAGCCAATTGCGCACTAAAAAGGCTAGATCCAAGTAACCAAACAGGAACATGTGTATTTTGCCCTGGAGTTGCAATAATCTTTTGTCCTGCTTGAGGTACATCAAAATATCTTAGGATTTCGACAACATCTTTTGGAAATTGATCTTCTGTTTCTTGATGCCCACGACGTAAAGCTCGCATGGTGAGTTGATCTGTACCAGGAGCACGGCCTAAACCTAGTTCAATACGATTTGGATATAAAGTAGCAAGTGTTCCAAATTGTTCTGCGACAACTAAAGGAGCATGGTTAGGAAGCATAATCCCGCCTGAACCTAAGCGAATATGCTGTGTATGTGCTGCAATAAAACCGAGTAAGACAGCCGTAGCAGAGCTCGCGATTCCATCCATGTTGTGATGTTCTGCAAGCCAGAAACGTTCATAACCTAATTTCTCTGCATGTTGTGCTAATTCTAATGCGTGACGTAACGAAAATTCGATGGTTTTATCATTACGAATAGGAGCAAGTTCCAAAATTGAAAACTTGGTATCTTGAAGTGATCGCATGCGATATTCTCGAATAAGGGTATATCGAAATACTACGATATATAGGGATTAATGTATATCGTTTTTTTTCGATATTAGGTCTTATCTTTCAATAAAAAAGCACCCGAGGGTGCTTTTCATGCATGTACAAATTAGCGATTTTTATACCAGCCACGATGTAAACCATTGTCATGACGGCGATGGCCACCTTTACTATAGTAACGACGGTCACCATCGTCATATCTACGATCATCTCGATCATAACGGCTACCACGATCATAGCGATCATTGTAGTCACGATCTTCAGAAACTTTACGACCTAGCGCTGAACCACCCGCAGCACCTACCGCAGCACCGATGTAACCACCGTTGGTACCGCCCATGTTTTTACCGACTGTATAACCAGCGCCACCACCTAAAGCACCACCCAAGGCAGCTTCAGTACGATTGCGACGGTCACTCGCTGCGGCTGCACCACCAGCACCACCTAAAGCAGCACCAATTGTTGCGCCTGTTGTACCACCCATGCTTTTACCAATTGCCGTACCCACAACACTACCTAACGCAGAGGTTGCAGCAACACGGGTACCATTATCTGCATGTGCAACTGTCACTATAGACGATGTTGCAATTAATGCACTAGCTAACCAAATATTCATTTTCATCTTGCAGCTCCATGTCCTTTTTACTGAAAGGACAGTATTTTTATCTTGAGATAAATGTAATCAAAAATTTCGTGATAATTATGGAGAACCCCAAAGGCGATACGCTAGTTTTGTGTCTGTTTGTATTGTTTCTATTAATTTGTGGATAAATCCTGAGCAAAAGAGAGGTGGTGAATATTTGTTGGTCCTAATAAAAAAGCACCCGAAGGTGCTTAGTGACGTTTCATCAAATTTGATTAGTGATGACGACGGTGTTTTTTCTTCCAGTGCTTAGAAGATCTGTCAGCATCGCGGTCTTTAGAAATCTTATTACCTAAAGCAGAACCACCCGCAGCACCTAGAGCAGCGCCAACGTAACCGCCATTTGTACCGCCCATGCTTCTACCAACGGTATAACCAGCACCACCACCTAAACCACCACCAATTGCAGATTCTGTACGGTGACGACGGTCACTTGCAACTGCTGCACCACCAGCACCACCTAAAGCAGCACCAATTGTTGCGCCAGATGTACCACCCATGCTTTTACCAATTGCAGTACCAGCGACACTACCTAAAGCAGAAGCGGCTGCTACATGTGTTGTATTGTCTGCATGAGCTACAGTAACCATAGAAGTTGCTAAAACAGCGCTACATAACCAAGCATTTAATTTCATTTTTTACTCCGTGTCCTTAGCAGCAGGACCCTAATCTTTTGTTACGGCAAATGTAACAAAACACGTTTCTTAAAATATGGAGAACCATCAATTCATTATTGTAGTTTAGTGTCAGGTTTGTATGTTTTCTATTAAAATAGAATATTTAATACTCATATAGATAAATATGAGTCTCATTTAGTTTTAATGAGTTCATTATTCGTGAACTGAACATAGAAAATTGATCAAAGCTCTGGTGGCAGAAGACATATGTTTATGTTGTACGTACAGTAAAGAGAAGGGACGTGAGTGACCAGCATAAGTCTCAAGTAAAGGTTGTAATTTTCCTTGTTGAATTTTTTCGTTAACAATAAAGCTGTAACTCTGACATATCCCTAATCCACTTTCAGCAAGAGAAACTACGCCTAAAATATCTTCTTTTACTAAAATCTGATTTGTTGGTGTCCACTGAATTTGGTGATCACCATTTTTAAAGAACCATGGGGTTATCTTGCCACTACTCGGTAATTCAAAGGCAATACATTGGTGATGATTTAATTCTTCCAAAGTTTGAGGGACGCCCATACGTTTTAAATAATTAGGTGAAGCAACAAGTTGAAGCGGAGCCAGTTCGAGCGGTCTGGCTACAAGAGAGCTATTAGGGAGATGGCCTTGACGAATGGCTAAATCAAAACCCTCAGCAATTAAATCGACGTTTCGATTAGATATACTCATTTCAATTTGAATGTCTGGATATTGCAAAAGAAATTTTTCTAATAAAGGTGGTAAGCGATAGTGTCCATAAGTTGTAGGAACGCTTAATTTGATTTTTCCAGAAATTTGCAGTTGTTCACCTTGAACCACACGTTCTGCATGGTCGATTAGCTGAAAAGCGTGCTGCATTTTCTCATAATAAAGTTGACCTGCTTCAGTCAAGCTTAAATGACGAGTAGTCCTTCTAAAAAACTGAATACCTAACTTTTTCTCCAGCCGCGTAATTGTTCTACTAATGACTGAAGGCGTTGTGGACAAATAAATTGCAGCTGCACTAATAGAAAGCTTTTCGGCCACAATTAAAAACACTTCAACATCGGCAAGATGGTCAAATTGACGAGACATTTTGTCCTCAAACGCAAAAAAGATTTGTAAATGTGGTTGTTTTTCTACCTTGCTGGCAAAAATAGAATATATCCATCCTAGTTATAAATCCAGCACAAGGCCGGAATGAAGGTTGAATGATGAAATCTCTAAATAAAATAATGCTCGCAGTAGTGACCGCTTCGGCAGCATTGAGTGCAAATGCTGCTCATGTATTGGTTGTATTGTCTGATGAAGGGCAGTTAGAGCTAAAAAATGGTCATATTTTTAAGACTGGTTTTTATTTAAATGAGTTAATGCAGCCTACAAAAATGCTTTTAGATGCAGGGCACACCGTAACTTTCGCTACACCAAAAGGGAAAGCCCCGACGTTAGATGAGTCATCAAATAGGGCGATGTATTTTAATCAAGATGAAAAAGCATTAAAGCAATATGAAGGCTTATTGCATGATCTAAAGTTAACGTCGCCTCAAGCATCTCCAGTTTTGAGTCTGTCGCGTATTGAGCAAATTGGGGTTGATCAATTCGATGCTATTTATATTCCAGGTGGACATGCACCTATGCAAGATCTATTAAAAGATAAACAACTTGGGAAAGTTTTGACAGCTTTTCATAAAGCTAGAAAACCTACAGCGCTGGTTTGCCATGGCCCTATTGCATTGATGTCAACGTTACCTAATGCTTCTGAAGTCGTTCAGCAACTTGAGCAAGGCAAAACCGTAAAAACTGCAGAGTGGATTTATAAGAACTATCGGATGACTGTGATTAGTAACCAAGAAGAAGAACAAGCGAAGGCTTTGTTAAAAGGTGGTGAAATGAAGTTCTATCCACAAACGGCATTACAGTCAATTGGTGGTAAATATCAAAGTAATACGAATGCTTGGACTCCAAATGTCGTGGTGGATCGTGAACTTATTACAGGACAAAATCCAGCCTCGGCTGTTCTGGTGGGTAAAACATTATTAGAAAAATTAAAATAAATAGAGATGGTAAAGAGGTTTTATGAATAAAGCCTCTATTGCCTTATTGGGTGAAAAAGGTGACGTGTATTAATTTCTATAAAAAAGCTAAATTATAGGCGAGTAAATAAATCTCATCTGAAATCATTATATTTATAAGTTGTTACTTACTGTGAAAGTTGATGAATTGGCTGATTATATATGTCATTTGAGCGGCATAATCTGTAAACTATGCGCTATTTTTACGATTTTGCTTATCTTCTATATTTACATAGCGTTCGATAAGCTTTTTGGACTTTTGAGATATTTCCTCTTATGAAAGCGTCACTCCGTTTACGACTTGATCAACTCTGTGATCGACATGAAGAACTTACCGCGTTGCTTGCAGATGTGGAAGTGATTTCCGATAACAAACGTTTCCGTAAATTGTCTCGTGAACATAGTGATTTATCTGAAATTACCGAAGTTTGGGGCAAATACCGTCAAGCAGAAGAAGATATTGAAACTGCTGAATTGATGAAGTCTGACCCTGACTTTAAAGATATGGCAGAAGAAGAAATTCAAGCGAATAAAGCGTTGCTTGGAGAGTTAGAAAGCCAGCTCAATATTTTGATGATTCCAAAAGATCCAAATGATTCTAATGCAGCTTATTTAGAAATTCGCGCCGGAACGGGTGGCGATGAGGCTGCAATTTTCTCTGGTGACTTATTCCGCATGTATAGTAAATATGCCGAGACACAAAATTGGCGTATAGAAGTACTTTCTGAAAATGAAGGTGAGCATGGTGGCTTTAAAGAAGTCATTTGCCGTGTGGACGGTGATGGAGTATACGGTCGCCTAAAATTTGAAAGTGGTGCACATCGTGTGCAACGTGTGCCTGCAACTGAGTCACAAGGTCGTGTGCATACATCGGCTTGTACAGTTGCGATCTTGCCTGAGATTGATGTCGATACAAATGTCGAGATTAACCCAGCAGATTTGCGTATTGATACTTACCGCGCATCTGGTGCAGGTGGTCAGCACATTAACAAAACCGATTCTGCGGTACGTATTACTCACATTCCAACAGGTACAGTTGTTGAATGTCAGGAAGAACGTTCACAACATAAAAACAAAGCCAAAGCGATGGCATTATTAGTTTCACGTTTAGAAAATGCGAAACGTGCGGCGGCAGATGCAGCGACTTCTGAAATGCGTCGTGACTTAGTGGGTTCTGGTGACCGTTCTGAACGTATCCGTACTTATAACTATCCGCAAGGTCGTATGACTGACCATCGTATTAACCTCACTTTATATAAGTTAGATGCCATTATGGAAGGTGATTTAACTGAATTACTTGATAGCTTGCATCGTGAATATCAAGCAGATCAGCTTGCAATGCTTGCTCAGGAAAATGGCGGCTAATGAACATTGCTCAAGCGCTTGCAATTCGTGGTGAGCCTGACAGTTATGAACGTCAGGAAAATGCTTGGTTACTTGAGCATTTTCTAAAAATCAATTCGCTTGAATTAAAGTTTAAACTTGAGCAAGAGTTAACAATTCAACAAGAGCAAGACTACTTGGCTGGGCTTGAGCGTATTCAAAATGGTGAACCTTTAGCTTATGTAACAGGTTCACAGCCATTTTGGACGCTCGATTTAAAAGTAACATCTGATACTTTAGTACCACGACCTGATACTGAGGTTTTGGTTGAAACCGTTTTAAATCTAAATTTGCCAAAGAATGCAAATATTGTGGATTTGGGAACGGGAACAGGCGCGATTGCACTTGCATTAGCGAGTGAACACCCAGATTGGCAAGTAACGGCAACTGATATTTATGCACCGACTTTAGAAGTTGCAAAAGAGAATGCGCAAACCCATGGATTACAACAAGTGAAATTTGCTTGTGGTGCTTGGTTTGATGCTTTAGACAAACAGCAATTTGATTTAATTGTTTCTAATCCGCCGTACATTGACCCTGAGGATGAACACATGCAGGCTTTGGCGACAGAGCCACGCCGTGCATTGGTTGCAGATCATCAGGGACTGGCTGATATTGAAATTATTATTACTCAAGGAAAAAACTGGTTAAAACCACAAGGCTGGATTGTTCTTGAACATGGTTATGATCAGGGACAGGCTGTTCGAAATATATTTGCTGAGCATAGTTTTAGTGAAATTAAAACCATTCAAGACTACGGCCAAAATGATCGAGTCACTTTGGCGTGCTGGATTTAAAGTTATTTTTGTAGTGTATCGCGCCAACGTAACAACCAGTTTTCTATAATTTTCATTAAGGTATCGGTCAATTTGCCCAATAGGGCTAATAAAATAATTGCAATAATGACAATATCAGGGCGGGATGTTTCTCGACCATCACTGAGTAAATAACCGATTCCTTGAGTGGCTGCAATCAGTTCAGCTGCAATCATAAACATCCACGATAAGCTTAAGCTGTTGCGTAAACCGGTTAAAATTCCCGGAGATGCTGCCGGCAAAATAATAGATACAATACGCTGAAAAGCATTAAGCCGATAAACTTTTCCAACTTCAATCAGTTTTTTATCGACGTTATGAATCGCTGCAACCGTATTGGTATAGGTTGGAAAAAAAGCGCCGATTGCAATCAGCGTAATTTTAGAACCTTCATCAATTCCTAACCAAAGTAATAACAATGGAATCCATGCAAGACTTGGAATTGATTTAATTGCTGAAAAAGTTGGTTCCAAATACGCTTCGGCTTCTTTACTTAATCCAACCCAAATTGCAAAAATTAACCCTAAACCACTCCCTACAATGAAACCTACTAAAACACGCCATGTACTAATATAAATATGGGCAAAAAGATCACTGTGAGCTAAATCCAAAAAAGATTGCCACAAACTACTTGGCGCGGGTAGTAAATAAGCATCGACGTAGCCATTTCTGACTAAAAACTCACAACCCACTAAAAAGATTACGGGAATGAGCAGTGCTTTAAACCAACGTGTAAATTTATTGTTTAAATGCTTTTTTTGAGATTTTAAAGCTTGCTGAGCTAAGAAGTGATTTAGCTCAGCTTTGTTAAATGAATCACTCATATACTATTTCACGACTTTTTGAGCAAAGCGAGGATCTAACAACTGATCAACCACTTGATTGACGTTGGTGCCTTTTCTGACCAAGTCTTCTTCTGTCAAAATTTTCCCCGAACGTTTCAGTGCTTGTGCTTGAGTTGCCGATGGAATGCCTTGATCAAAGTTGGTTCGGCTCAATTGTAGTTTAGCTACAGGTAGAGGGAGTTTTGATTCTTGAGCTAAAAGTGCTGCCACTTTATCAGGATTAGCTTTTGCCCATTTTCGGGCTTGTTCATAGGCTTTAATCACTGCTTCAACCGCTTCAGGACTTTGCTTTGCAAAATCTTCTTTAACACTCAGTACGCTATAGCTGTTAAATCCAATATTACGATAAAGTAATTTGGCGCCTGACTGAATTTGAGCCGCAGCCATTAACGGATCAAGCCCAGCCCAAGCATCTACTTGACCACGTTCTAAAGCAGTTTTTCCATCAGGATGTTGTAAATGAACCAGTTGCACATCGCGTTTACTTAGGCCTACTGTGTCTAATGCCTGTAAGGTAAATAAAAACGGATCTGTGCCTTTGGTTGCTGCAATTTTCTTACCTTTTAAGTCTTTTAGATTTTTAATTGGTGAGTCTTTTGCTACCACAAGAGCGGTCCATTCTGGCTGGCTTTGTACATAAACAGTTTTAATTGGGCTGCCATTCGCTCGACTTAATACAGCTGCTAACCCCGCGGTAGACGCAAAATCGATGCTATTGCTGTTGAGATATTCTAGCGAGCGGTTACTGCCTTGGCTAAAAACCCATTTAATTTGAGTATTTGGAAGTGCTTTTTCAAGAAGTTTTTGATCTTTTACGACTAAACTGGTTGGTGCATAGTAGGCATAATCAAGTTTAAGTGTGGTTGGAACTGCTGCAAATGCAGATGAAACAAATACAAGCCCCAATGTTGATGCCAACAAAGTGTCTGGTAGAGAAAATTTTGATTTTAAAGACATAATAAAAATATAACTGGAATAAATAATAGATCATCCTTCCATGGCTTTGATGGCTTACAAACTTAGTTATTTTGATTTATAAATCAGATTGAAAGATAAAAGTTTAGATAAAATTATAACTCACTGTTTTTATAGTGATTGTTGAATTTTAAGTAATGTACTTATCTGAAATATTGAATTTAAAAGATATAAATATCATAAGCTTAATCATTATTTTTTAAGCTTGCGATATTTATATTATTGCTTGTGTGAAGTTAAATTATTTCGATAAGCGCCTGGGCTGACGCCAGTCCATTTTTTAAAGGCACGGTGAAACGCACTTGGATCTTGGAAGCTTAAGTCTTCACTAATATCTTGAATTGAATCGTTGGTTTTACTTAAACGTTCAACAGCAATATCACAGCGAATTTCATTTTTAATTTGCTGGTAGCTGACGCCTTCATGTTTCAGTCGGCGTTGAACTGTAGCTTCAGAAATATTGAGCTGTTGTGCAACATCTTTAAGTTCGGGCCATTGAGCAGGATGAAGTTTCAATAAATGGCGGCGAATAAGAACACTTAATGCATTTTCATTTTTAAAGCGAACTAAAAGATTTTGCGGAGTTTGCTCTAAGAAATCATAAAGTGCTTTTTTATCTTTTTTAATTTTAATATCTAAATAGTGAGCATCGAATTCAACTTGATTTATCTCGGCATTAAATTTTATATCTTCACCAAAACGTACTAAATAGTCCTGAATATCTTGGGGTTTAGGGCAACGTAGCGATATATTATTCAAGCCAATTCGCTGATCCACTAACCAGCACATGAGTCCATGCACCAACATTAAAAAGGTCGCGTAGGTAAACATACGTTTGGGTTTTTCACGATCACGAATGACCAAATAGGCTTTTTGCTTGTCCCGAATTAATTCACCCTGTAGATCATCCAGAATAAAATTAAAAAATTTCAAAATATCGTAAAGGGCCTTTTCTAAAGTTTCCGCCGTACTGACAAGTTTAGTAAGTAATTTATAGCTACCTCGACGCATAGGATGACTATCCATACCAAAAAATTCATCGTTCATGGCATTGGCAAGTTCTATCCATAATTGTGCATATGTCGTAACAGGCACACGAGCCTTGGGAGACATCAGCAATTCGGCAGGAATTCCTGCTTTATTTAGAATTATTTGAGTATTTAGCCCTTTGGCATAAGCAGCACCCAGTGCTTCATGTACCAGTGCAATCGAAATAGTTCCTTTACTTAAAGAAGATTGGACAACCATGTCAAAGACTCATATTTTCTTCATATATTTCGAGTGAAATATTTCATATTTAAAATTCGGATTGATCAAAAGCTGCAAACATTTTGAGGCTTTTTGAAATTGTATCGGAAAACAACAACTTTTACTCTCACTACTAAGTTTAAAGAACATTTCTATTAGGACGTTACATAATGAAAATTCAAGGGAAACATTTCGTGATTACAGGTGGTGGCTCTGGTTTGGGAGCTGCAACTGCTGAATATTTGGTGCAACAAGGTGCCTCTGTCACATTGGTAGACATGAATGTAGAAGCAGGCGAGCAGCAAGTAAAACAATTAGGATCAAAAGCTGACTTTGTAAAACTTGATGTAACCGATGAAGCTGCTGCTGAACAGTTCTTTAAGGATGTATTGGTCAAGCATGGCAGTTTGCATGGTTTGGTTAACTGTGCGGGTATTGGCCCTTCGGCTAAAGTTGTGGGCCGTGAAGGTGTACATGATTTGGCGTTATTTTCAAAAACTCTGCAAATTAATGTGACAGGTACATTTAACATGCTGCGCTTTGCGGCAGATGCGATGAGTAAAAATACAGTTGAAGCAGGGGACGAGGACCGAGGTATAATTGTAAACACAGCCTCAGTTGCAGCATTTGATGGTCAAATTGGTCAGGCAGCTTATTCAGCATCTAAAGGCGCTATTGTTGCCATGACATTGCCAATTGCTCGTGAGCTTGCGCGACATGGCATTCGAATTATGACGATTGCACCGGGAATTATGGAAACTCCGATGCTTAAAGGTATGCCACAAAATGTTCAGGATGCTTTAGGACAAATGGTGCCGTATCCGTCTCGTTTAGGAAAGCCAGAAGAGTTTGCTCGTTTAGTTGGGCATATTGCTGAAAATTCATATTTAAATGGTGAAGTCATCCGTTTGGATGGTGCAATTCGTATGGCAGCAAAATAGTAAAAATAAGGACGTTGAAATGATTTTAAGTGCTGAACAAAGTATGGTTCAGGAGATGATGCGTAACTATGCACAAAATCAGTTAAAACCTACAGCTGCTCATCGGGATAAAACCCATGAGTTTCCTGCTCAGGAATTAAAAGATTCATGGTGGCTATGTGAGTGATTTTCAGGTAGAGCGAATTTATCGTGATGTTCGGGTGAGCCAGATTTATGAGGGGGCTTCCGATATTCAAAGTTTAGTGATTGCTCGTGAAGTTACCCAAATTTAAACAATAAAGATATTTAGTTTAAGTGTTAATGCTGCAAGAAACCGCAAATACCATGCGGTTTTTTGCAATCGAAATTTTCTGGTTTTAATTCGATTAAATACACTTCAGAAAGTTAAATAAAACTATATTTTGATGATTAAAGCTGAGCTTTAACTTGCTCACCAATTAAATAAAACGTTCCGCCAGCAATATAGTGCAGGCTTCGAAGTTCTTTTGGTGCATCTTGAAAGTGCCAGTGCCCGTCTTTAAATACTCGAGTGTCGGCCCAAGCACCGACAACAGAACCAATAAATAAATCATGAGCTGACTGATTGTGAGGTTCAGGAATGAGTTTACATACGAGCCATGCGATGCAACCAGATACTAATGGGCTGGTAAGACCTTCTTGATAAAAGAGCTCGGCACCACAATGTTCAAGTTTTTGTGGATCATCTAATTTGCTAATTGTACCAAGTTGATGGGTCATATCGAGCTGCGCATAGCAGGGAACTTGTAGGGTGAAATAACCACTTTGTTCAACAAGCTGACGAGTTTTAGTACTTTTGTCGAGAACAACAGTTACTTTGGCAGGAGTGAGTTCTAATGCACATGCCCAAGCGGCTGCCATTACATTTCGGTCATCTCCATGCTGAGCAGAGACAAGTACAGTTGGGCCATGATTTAACAAACGATAAGCTTTTTCTAACTCTACAGGTGCAATATATGATTGGGACATATTTAGCCTAAGTAATAAAGAAAATAGATATTTCTATTGTTGCAGAAAGCTTGAGAGAAGTAATGTGGTGGATAAAAGTTTAAAGAATAAAATGCCGTTTTTATTTTATACCTTTCCTAATGCCTGACTTAGTCATAAAATCATTTGGCTTCTAAGTGAAAGGATTAACGCGTGACCGAGCTTCAAGATATCGATTTTGTAGAGTTAAGTGATGAAGAAATGCATCTCTATAGCCGTCAGATTTTACTTGATGGATGGGATATAGAAGCTCAGGAAAAACTCAAACTTGCCAATGTGCTTATTGTTGGGGCTGGTGGAATAGGATGTAGCAGTGCAGAGTTACTAGCGCGAGCAGGGGTTGGGAAAATTACACTCATTGATGCCGATACCATTGAGATAAGTAATTTACAACGTCAAATTGCATTTGGTCATGAAGATATTGGACGCTATAAAGCTGAAGTTCTGGCAAAGCGGTTACAGAAAATTAACCCTTATATCTGCGTTGAATACTATAACGAACGTTTAGATGAACATAACATTGATAGACTTGTTGAACACCAAGATGTGGTATTGGATGGGTGTGATAACTTTACAACACGCTATTTGGTAAATGCCGCTTGTAAGAAGCATCAGGTTGCATTAATTAGTGCTTCAGCAATTGGTTTTCAGGCACAAATGTTTATGGTTGAAGGTGATTCAGCTTGTTATGAATGTTTATTTCCTAAAGAACAGCATAGCAATGAAGGCCTACGCTGTGCGGAATCTGGGGTGCTTGCGACTACTCCTGTAATGATAGCGTCATTACAAGCACATCACACTTTGCTCTATTTAGGGCTCAATTCTACCCCTTTAAAACAGAAACTATTACTGTGGGGTGGCTTAAACATGACACAACGCATTGTTAATTTTGATAAAGATATAAATTGCCCAGTTTGTCAGGCAAGTTAATCAGTAAATGAAATAAAATTTGCTACACTCAACCTGAATGATTTGGTTTTGAAGAAATATGAAAAAAAATATTTTGTTTGATGGGCTACGTTCTGTCGCCCGTATTGGTGAAACAGCAGTGGTTGCCGCCAAAGCTGGGATTAAATACGCAACTGAAAAACCAAGTAATGCCAAACTCATGCGGGAAACCTTTGAATCGCTTGGCTCGACTTACATCAAACTTGGTCAGTTTATTGCGAGTACTCCATCGCTTTTCCCTCGTGAATATGTAGAAGAATTTCAAGGTTGTTTAGACCAGACACCAACACTGCCATTTAGTTATATTCAAGGTGTACTTGACTCTGAGTTTGAAGGGCGCGATTTAAGTCAGATTTTTAGCTATATTGATGAAAAACCATTAGCTTCTGCTTCAATTGCTCAGGTTCATGCAGCTAAACTGACTACAGGCGAAGATGTCGTTATTAAAGTACAAAAGCCGGGTGTAGAAACCATTTTATATACTGATTTAAGTGTGGTGCATTGGGCTGCCAAATTGCTTGAACGTGCAGTACCTAAAATCAAATTTGCTGCACTTTCTGAAATTGTCGATGAAATCAAAAGTCGTATGGTGCGTGAAGTTGATTTTATTGAAGAAGCACAAAATCTAGATGACTTTATTGAATATTTGAATATTTCTCAAAACCATGCTGTGACTGCACCTAAGGTTTATCACCAATTTTCAACACGCCGTGTTTTGACCATGCAACGTCTATATGGTGTGTCTTTGACAGATTTTAGTGTGGTGAAACAATACGCAAAAGATCCATCACAAGTGCTGATTACTGCAATGAATACATGGTTTGGTAGTCTCATGCTATGTAAGAGTTTCCATGCGGACTTACATGCTGGAAACCTGATGCTGCTCGAAGATGGTCGAATTGGTTTTATTGATTTTGGTATTGTGGGGCAGTTAAAGCCAGAAGTCTGGACAGCATGTATTGCGTTTATGGATGCGTTGCAAAAGACTGATTATCAAGCGATGGCCGAAAACATGCTGAAAATGGGCATGACACATAACAAAGTTGATGTGGAAGTATTGGCACAAGATTTGGAGCGTTTATTTAATGGCGTATTAATGGCTGACCCACAGCAAATTCTGTCTACCAATCCTGCCGATTTAAACGACATTATGATGGATATGGTGGGTGTCGGTGAGCGCCACGGTATTAAATTCCCACGAGATTTTGCTTTATTATTTAAGCAAATGCTTTATTTCGATCGTTTTATGCGCGTACTCGCACCATATACCGATATTTATGCAGACCAGCGTTTGAAAATGGTTCAAAATATGGAACCTGCTTCGTTGTTAAAGCACTAAGGTCAGTTTAAATTTATGGATGCCATTATTATTGAAGGGTTAAAGGTTGAAACAGTCATTGGTTGTTTCAACTGGGAAAGACAAATCATTCAACCTTTAATGTTGGATTTAACCATCCATAATGATTTGAGCCGAGCTGCACAGTCTGACAAACTTGAAGATACACTCAATTATGCACAGATTTGTGAGTTATCGGCTCAAACTATTCAACAAGCTAAGCCTGAATTAATCGAACATGCAGCACATCTCGTCTTGGAATGTTTGTTCGAAACTTTCCCAACGATTGAAAAAATTACCATTACCATCCGTAAGCCCGCCATCATTGCAGAAGCTAATGCTGTAGGAATTCGTCTTGAACGCACCAGAAATAATTTTTGCGCTCGCTCTAGCGAGTAATTTAGACGCAGAACAACACTTTACTTTTGCTTATACGCAATTGGCAACATTGGGGAAAGTGCAGTTTTCATCGGTTTATCAAATTCCATGCCGAGATGGCATTGGAGATGATTACTGGAATTCAGCATGTCTATTAAAAAGTTCTTTAAATCCTTCACAAATAGAAGCTTTCTTAAAAAAACTTGAATCAGACACAGGGCGTATTCGTCCATCACATCATATTTCTTTAGATGTAGATTTGATTGCATGGGGAACTGATCTAGACCATATGCAATTTAATTCTAAAAAATTACCTTTGGCACTAGACGTAAAAATTCCTTTATATGAATTATGGAATTGTGAAACCCTAAAGTCTAAAGCAGTACTTTATCCGGTAGTCAATTTTAAAGTTTAACGTCTTTTACTCTATATTTTACGCAAATTTTACGCGGGCTTTGAGTTCCTCAATAGAGAATTTACGAGCATTTTACCGATACTGAAATTCACTAAATTAGTGTTATTTCAGGACAATAAAGATGCTTATAAATTCTCAAATGCGCATCTTGCATCAGTCTGGCATTGTCTTATGCGGACTTAAAAAAAATGATATTTCTTTATTTCTCCTTATTTCCAGTTTGGCAAGTCAAGCCATGGGATTTAGAGGAGAATAGCCATGTTAGAACTTATACTTGTTTTATTTATTGCTATTTTTCTAGCATGGTGTCTCAGTAAATATCTATCCAAAGTGATGGCAAATCAGCCGATGTGGGGTGATGGATTATTTCGTTGGATTGAAAATCCTGTTTACCGCTTGTTAGGTGTATCTCCACAACAACAAATGAACTGGAAACAATATTCTCTAGCATTTGTTGTTAGCTGTATTTTTCTTGCAGTGGCTATTCTTGCTATTTTTATGACGCAAGCATGGCTACCATTAAACCCAAATCATGCACCAAATATGAGTTGGGATTTAGCGCTACACACTGTTATTTCATTTTTAACAAACACCAACCAACAGCATTATTCTGGTCAGGCTCAGTTATCTTATTTGTCGCAAATGACAGGTATTGTGGGCCTGCAAGTCATTACACCCATGATGGGGTTGGCTTTGGTTGTCGCGACTTTAAGAGCGTTCTTTTATCAGCGTCCAAGCCATATTGCAGCTGATGTTGCCGAGCAACCAGATCAAATTTTAATTGGTAACTATTGGGCAGATGTAATTCGCCCTACAGTACGCTTTTTGCTTCCACTCTGTTTTGTCTGGTCATTATTGCTCAATAGCCAAGGTGTCCCAGCAACTTTCCAAGGCGGGCCGGAAGTACAGCTTATTGATAAAGCCAACACTGTAGAAACTCAAAAAATTCCTTTAGGGCCAGTCGCACCGATGGTGGCCATTAAGCAATTGGGTAGTAACGGTGGTGGATGGTACGGTCCAAATAGTTCTGTACCTTTAGAAAATCCAACACCACTTTCTAACTTACTAGAAATGATTGCGATTTTACTCATTCCACTTACCGTGATTTTTATGGTCGGGCATTTTACTCAGCGTAAAAAGTTTGCCTACTTTGTTTTTGGTAGCATGCTTTTTATGTCGGTTATTTCAGGTGCAGCAGCCGTCTGGTCTGAGAGTATGTCATCTACAGCATCTCAACTTGCTGTAATGGAAGGTAAAGAGCAACGTTTTGGACCAGCAGCATCAGCGGTTTGGGCAGCTGTCACAACTCAAGTGAATAATGGTTCGGTCAATATGATGCATGATTCTTCTGCGCCGCTTACCGGTCTGGTTGAACTCATTAATATGCTGATTAATGCCATTTGGGGCGGTGTAGGCTGTGGTCTGCAACAGTTTATGATTTATCTATTACTTGCAGTATTTATTGCTGGTTTAATGACAGGTCGTACCCCTGAGTTGTTTGGGCGCAAGATTGAAGCCGCAGAAATTAAGTTACTCGCGATTATTATCTTGATTCAACCTCTCATTATTCTTGCCTTTACTGCATTAACCCTCAGCATTCCTAGTCTATCAGGCATCAGCAATCCGGGACCTCATGGCATTAGCCAAGTATTTTATGAATATGTCTCCGCATTTGCCAACAACGGCTCAGGTTTTGAAGGCCTTGGAGATAACACCGTATGGTGGAACGTCACTTGTAGTATGGCTCTTCTTTTAGGACGTTTCCCGACATTAATTTTACCATTAATGATTGCTACGCGATTAGCTGCAAAAAGGAAAGCGCCTGAAACAGCAGGTAGCCTCCAAGTTGAAACTCCAACTTTCGCCTTAACGCTGATCACGATTGTGGTGTTGCTTACCTTATTACAATTTATGCCAGTTCTTGTCCTTGGGCCAATTGCTGATCAACTTTTGTTGGTTAAAGGCTAAGGAGGCGAGTGAAAATGAATACACAAACTCATGTAAATAGCCATAAAAAAACCATGACGGTACCAAATTTTGAAGTTTGGAAAAATGCATTTGTGAAATTGCTACCACAACATGCAATTAAAAATCCTGTGATGGCAATTGTATGGCTTGGGACAGTGGTTACTGGAATCAGTACCATTTTGGGTTACACCACACTGTTATTTGGTTTGGCAGTAACAGTTATCCTGTTCATTACCATTTTATTTGCCAACTATGCCGAAGCTGTTGCAGAGGCTAGAGGTCGTGGTCAAGCATCTTCATTGCGTGCAGCAAGAGAAAACTTAACCGCTCGAAGACTAAATTCTTTGACCGATCGTCAAGCGACTCAAGTTGCAGCAAGTGAGCTTCATTTAAATGATTTTATTGAAGTTCATGCAGGTGAGCTTGTTCCAGCCGATGGTGAAATTGTAGAAGGTTTTGCCACTATTAATGAATCAGCTGTTACAGGTGAATCGGCACCCGTATTACGTGAAGCTGGAACTGACCGTTCAGGTGTGATTGGCGGGACCAAAGTACTTACAGATCGTATTATCATTCAGGTTACTGCTGAGTCCGGCCAAAGTTTCTTGGACCGTATGATTGCTTTGGTTGAAGGTTCAAATCGTCAAAAAACACCGAATGAGATTGCACTTGGCTTCTTGTTAATGGTGATGACACTCACGTTTTTAATTGTCGTGATTAGCTTGCCGTTTATTGCCAATTATTTGCATGTTGAACTTGATCCAGTCGTGCTCGTGGCGTTATTGGTCTGCCTAATTCCAACAACCATTGGTGGCTTGTTACCTGCGATTGGGATTGCAGGGATGAACCGTGCACTCAAAGCGAATGTCTTGGCTAAATCAGGTAAAGCCGTAGAAGTTGCTGGTGATATCGATGTGCTTTTACTCGATAAAACTGGAACTATTACCTATGGCGACCGTCAAGCGACATCATTTTATCCTTTAACTTCGGTAACTGAGTCTGAATTGAGAGCTGCTGCTTGGGTAAGTTCGCTTGCAGACCCAACACCAGAAGGAAAATCGATTGTTAAATTAGCAAAAGAACAAGGGCTAAAACAGCAAGAACCTGAGCAGGCTGAATTTATCTCTTTTAGTGCATCAACCCGAATTTCTGGTGTGAATTTCCCTAATGGTGATCAAATTCGTAAAGGTGCGTTAGATGCTATTTTGAAATTTGTCGATGAAGATTATTCTCAAGATTTAGAGTTAAAAGCACGTGTTGAACAAGTTGCCAAAAAAGGTGCAACCCCATTGGTTGTCGCAAATCAACATCATGTATTAGGTGTAATTGAACTCTCCGATGTGATTAAACACGGCATTAAAGAACGTTTTGCCCGTTTAAGAGAAATGGGCATCAAAACCGTTATGGTGACAG
The DNA here is from genome assembly GCF_059416285.1 of Acinetobacter sp. GW821-FHT09D10. Taxonomy (NCBI): domain Bacteria; kingdom Pseudomonadati; phylum Pseudomonadota; class Gammaproteobacteria; order Moraxellales; family Moraxellaceae; genus Acinetobacter; species Acinetobacter sp. GW821-FHT09D10. Next base: position 64,449 of record NZ_JBWKOW010000004.1, on the reverse strand, counting down.
GTGATAACCCATTAACTGCTGCCGCGATTGCTGCTGAAGCTGGGGTAGATGACTATATTGCCGAAGCAAAACCTGAAGACAAGTTGGCTTGTATTCGTACTGAACAACAACAAGGTCGTTTAGTTGCGATGGTCGGTGACGGAACCAACGATGCACCTGCATTAGCTCAGGCAGATATTGGCTTAGCCATGAATTCTGGTACGCAAGCTGCGAAAGAAGCAGGCAATATGGTCGATTTAGACTCAGACCCGACCAAACTACTGGCTGTGGTTGAAATTGGTAAACAACAGTTGATTACTCGTGGTGCTTTAACAACGTTTTCTTTAGCAAATGATGTGTCGAAATACTTTGCAATTTTGCCTGCATTATTCGCTGCAGCGATTCCACAAATGCAGGTTTTAAATGTGATGCATCTGGCGAGCCCAAGCAGTGCGATTTTATCGGCATTAATCTTTAACGCGATTATTATCCCGCTATTAATTCCAATCGCTCTTCGAGGCGTGAAATTTAAACCTTCAACTGCAACTCAGTTACTACGTCGAAATATGTTGATTTATGGTGTGGGTGGTGTGGTTCTACCATTTATTGCCATTAAAGCGATCGATGTGGTGATTGTTCATTTATTTGGTTTGTAATCTGGAGTTTGAAATGAAAACTTATGTACAAAATTCAGAAGCAAATTTGGGTCAGACCTTAAGAGCATCTTTAGGATTATTAATTTTTACTCTAGTAGGGTGCGGTGCTGTTTACAGTGCTATAGCTACTGGTGCTGGGCAGGTTTTATTCAACGATCAGGCCAATGGTAGTTTGATCGAAATAGATCAGAAAGTTGTTGGGTCAACTTTAGTGGCTCAGCCATTTGTCGGGAATGAATATTTTCATCCACGCCCTTCGGCAGCAAATTATGACCCCATGGCAATGGCGGGTACAAACTTAGCTCGTACTAATCCTGAGTTACAAAAGCAAATCGACGCTCAGATACTCGCGGTGAAAAAACAAGATCACACTGGGAATACACCTATTCCAAGTGATTTGGTGACTAAATCTGGTAGTGGTATAGATCCGCATATTAGCCCTGAAGCTGCTCAGTTACAGGTGGCTCGAGTGGCTCAAGCGCGCCATTTAGATCTTAAAGTTGTGGAAGGGCTATTGCAAAAGCATATTGAACCGATGCAATTTGGTGTATTGGGGCAAGCTCGTGTTAATGTATTAGAGCTCAATATCGCTTTAGATCAATTACAATCTACATATTAACTTAAAAATAAAGTTGTTAGTTTACCGGATGATATCAAGTGCAAAGCAATCGCGAAAATCAGGCTGAGGCCTTATTAAATCATGTTAATAGATATCAAGCCGGTCGACTAACGGTCTTTCTCGGTGCGGCGCCTGGTGTTGGAAAAACCTATGCCATGCTTGCTCGTGCCAAAGAATTGTTTCAACAAGGTACAGATGTTGTTGTTGGTATTGTTGAAACCCATGGAAGAATAGAAACTCTAAAAATTCTAGAAGGCTTGCCCCAAATTGATAGAAAGGAAATGCAATATCAGGGGCATAGTTTAGAAGAAATGGACTTGGATGCTATTTTACTTAGGCATCCCGAAATCGTTTTAGTTGATGAGTTGGCTCATCGAAACATACCAAATAGTCGTCATGAACGACGTTGGCAAGATGTTAATGAGTTGCTAGATGCAGGTATTGACGTATTCACCACCATGAATATTCAGCATTTAGAAAGCCTAAATGATGTGGTGTACCAGATTACTGGCATTAGGGTAAGTGAAACTGTACCAGATAGAGTGTTTGATCGTATTCGAGACATTCGTTTAATTGATTTGCCAGTCAGTGAACTTATTGAAAGGCTCCATCAAGGAAAAGTCTATGTGCCCGATCAAGCAAATCTGGCATTACAAGGCTTTTTTAGCATTTCAAACTTAACTGCACTACGTGAACTAGCAATGCAATGCGTTGCTGAGCATGTCGATTCAGATTTAAAAGAGAGTTATGCCTCTAAAGGTTTGAAGTCTATATCGTTGCAAAACGAATTAATGATTGCGATAGATGGGCAAGGTTCGTCAGAGTATTTAGTACGGGCAGGTTGTCGTTTAGCAGAACGTTATGGGGCTGCGTGGACTGTAGTAAATGTTGCTAAAAGTTTGGACTTTGGGCAGAGTTTAGAAAGTTCATATAAAAAAGAATATATCGAGATTGACCGTGCATTTGAACTGGCTCGACAACTCGGTGGCCGCACAGAAGTAATATATGGCCATCAGGTTGCATCTGTTTTAATGGATGCTGCTGTGGATAGGGGAATCTCAAATCTGGTCATTGGCAAAAGTATTTCGCCGTGGTGGTTAAAGCTATTTAAGAAAAATTTAGCTCAACAATTATTGAATCAAGAAAACTCAATTGCTTTAACCATTTTGCATCCAGAACAGGGCACCAAAAAGACAACTCAGCTTGAAAAGCCATCATTTTTATCACTCAAAGAAAGTATTTTTGTTTTAGTTGTTACGTGTGCCAGTATTTTTATAGCGCACTTTGCTGAAGTATTATTTGGTATTGAAGACTTTTCTGTCATTTTTATTATTTCAGTTTTAATTGTTGCAACTAAAACCAGAATGCTCGTTGCTGTCGTGGCAGCTTTAATCTGTTTCTTGGCTTACAATTTTTTCTTTATTGCACCACGTTTTACCTTGCAGATTTCAGCACATCAAGGTGTGGTTACCGTTGTTGCTTTTTTTGCAGCAGCGTTAATCGCTGGACGCTTGGCTTCTCAATTACGTCAGCAGGTTTTGTCTTTAAAAGCTGCGAATGCCTACACTACGGTGATGCAAGATTTGGCGCGTAAACTTTCTCGTGCAGTGAACCTTGAAGAAGTCATGCAAACAGGACGTATCACCTTAGAAACACAACTTCAAACTAAAGTATGGATTTCTATTCAAGATAGAGTGATTTCATCTGACATAGAGCTAAACGACAAAGAAAATGTCGCAGCAGATTGGTGTTTGAAGCATCAACAACCATGTGGGCGTTTTACCGATACGCTTAGTCAGTCAAACTGGTGGTTTTTACCACTTTTAGAACAAAAAAATAGCCTAGGTATTGTGGGAATTTACTTTAAAGATGAAGTTGTTTCTTTAAATTTTGAGCAAAAGAAGCTGACTGAAAGTGTAATTGAATATATTGCGCAGGCAGCACTTCGAACCCAACTGGTTAATGAGCTTGAACAAGCAAAAGTAACCAGTGAAACAGAGCGATTACGTTCTGCTTTATTATCGTCGGTATCGCATGATTTACGCTCACCACTTGCTTCTATTATTGGAGCTGCTGATACGCTTGCCCATTTTAAAGCAGATATGTCAGAGCAAGACCAGCAAGATTTACTCGAAACCATTCATTTAGAAGGTGAGCGCTTAGATCGTTATATTCAAAATTTGCTTGATATGACACGTTTGGGGCATGAAGGCTTATCTTTAAAAAGAGACTGGATTGGTGTAGATGAATTAATTGGTTCGGCAACCCGCCGTTTGAAGCGTTATAAACCAGATACTCAAGTGTTGGTCGAATTACCTGAACAAACCATTAGTTTATATGTTCATCCAGCACTGGTAGAGCAAGCTATTTTTAATGTTTTAGAAAATGCTGCAAACTTTTCACCTCCAGATGAACCAGTCATGATTCGGGCTTCTCTTTTGTTTGAAGATGAAGTGAAAATAGAAATTGAAGATAGAGGAGCGGGAATTCCTGAAGATGAAAGAAACCGCATTTTCGATATGTTTTATACTATGGAACGTGGAGACCGCGGAAAATTCGGTACAGGTTTAGGACTGACAATTGTGAAAGCGATTATTGGTGCTCATATGGGTACAATAGAAGCATTTTCAGGTCGCCAAAATAAAGGTACTTTAATTCAAATCAAACTACCCATTCATCCAGTAAAAGAATAAGTTGTAAAGTCATGATAAGTTCAGAAACATCACCTGTAGAAACACGTATTGTGATTATTGATGATGAGCCTCAAATCCGTAAATTTTTAGACATTGCTTTAAGAACACAAAAATACAAAACCACGCTCTGTGAGACTGGTTACAAAGGTTTGGAGGCTTTGGCAACACAAGGGGCTGATTTGGTTATTTTAGATTTGGGTTTGCCAGATTTAGACGGTAAAGAGGTGCTTCAAGAGTTACGTAGTTGGTCGAATGTTCCTGTGATTGTTTTATCTGTACGCGCAGATGAATATGAAAAAGTTACCTTGCTAGATGCGGGTGCAAATGACTACATGACCAAGCCTTTTAGTGTGCAAGAGTTATTAGCGCGCATACGAGTCATTTTAAGAAACCAACCCATTCAGCAAGAAGCTCATGTTTATGATGATGGCTACCTTAAAGTTGATGTCATGCAACGTTTAGTATGGATCGAGCAACAGCCAATTACTTTAACTCGCAAAGAGTTTCAACTGTTGACGCTGTTAATGCGCTATCAAGGGCAGCTTTTAACACAACCTCAACTGTTAAAAGAACTATGGGGGCCAACCCATCAGGAAGATACTCATTATTTACGTATTTTAGTGGGCAAGTTGCGCGGTAAACTTGGAGATAATGCAATTCATCCACGTTATATTGCAACTGAACCAGGTGTTGGGTTGCGTTTTTTAGCTAAACAAAATAATTATTAGGTTTATATTAATTAAATATAAAAAAAACCTTAGGGAATTTCTCCCTAAGGGTTCGCTAAATACAGTGTTTCTTTATTTTTATGTCATAGTATTTTTTTAGTTATATATCCCAATGTTGTTCTGCTTCGGTCATTTGACTATAAATATTTTGATATTCAGCCTGTTTAACTGTGTACCAATGCTCTACAAAGTCAGCTCCCAAATATCCTTTTAAAATAAGACTCCCTTTAAATATTTTTAATGCTTCTGGCTGATTGTTGGCTAATAAAATGTGCTCATCAGGAAATTTTAAAAGATGTGCAGGTTTTGGTAGCGGTAACTTATGAGATAAGCCGTAAGACATACCGGCTAAAATCGTAGCTGTAACCAAATAGGGGTTACAGTCCGCTCCTGCAACCCGATATTCTAGACGTTGATTTCTCAAATCTGAGCATGGAATTCGGATTGCGACATTACGATTATTGGTACCCCAATTTGCTTCTAATGGCACATGGTGTCCAATTTTAAAACGTCTATAAGAATTAATATTGGGCGCTAAAATCGCCATAGATGCAGGCATTAATTCAATTAGGCCACTAATCGCGCTGAGTAATTTGGCCGAAAGCTCATCTTCTTCTACTTCTGAACTAAATACATTTTCATGGTATTGATTGAGCATGCTCATATGAAAATGCATGCCACTACCAGCCTTTGCCAAGTTCGGTTTCGCCATGAAACAGGCAGTTAAGTCATGTTTTCTTGCGACTTGTTTTACAATTCTTTTTAAAGCATTAATTTGATCGCACAGCTTTAAAATATCATGAGTGTGTTGAAGGTTTAGTTCGTACTGTCCAGGTGATGACTCTGCAACAATAGCGGTAATTTCAATAGATTGTAGTAGGGCGGCTTTTTCAACTTCTTCTAAGACTTGTTGATAGTTATTTGGTGCATCTATGTCAAAACATTGGTTTTCCAAACATGTTTCAGTGTGATGGTTAGGTGAGAAAAGATAAAACTCCAACTCAGCAGCCATAACTGGAAAATAATTGTCGGCGTGTAACTGATTTAATAATTTTTTTAATATATTACGTGGTTCATATCGACAATCTGAGCCATGTTCTTCTTGCATTGTGAGGAAAAGCTGAGCATTCAATTCAGGGAATGAGGCACTTGGTTGCAAGCTGCCTAAAATGGGCAGGCAAAGTCTGTCTGGTTCACCAATATATTTTCCTAGGCCTGTCTCTTCAATAACTTTTCCATCAAGACTCATTGCATAAACAGAAAGTGGAAAATAACATCCGTTGGAGAGATTTCTCAAACTTTTAACATCAATTCGTTTCCCACGAATATGTCCGTTTAAATCATGTAGACAAATATCAATATGCTGAGTATGAGGGTATGAGTTTAAATATTCATGGACTTCTTTCAAAAATAAATCGGGTTGGAAAGTATCGGCTTGTGTTGGTGGAGTAAAATCGTCTGATATTTTAAAAGCCTTAAGGTGAGAGTCTTGTAAGTTTAAGTTTGGATAAATATGCGTACTCATTATAAAAACCTTGGTGGTTATTTAGCTAAAATCCTACCGCAAGCTGTGAGGTTAATAGCATAAAAAAAGAGTAAAATGATTAAAGAATGATTTTTGGAGTATTTAGATTTTTTGTATGAAAAATCAATTATTTGAGTCTAATTTTTATAATTAAAAATTTAAGTAAAATTAGCGTATAAGGGAGGCTAAGAGTTAGCAAATTTCTTCGAATTTTATTTTTAAATTAAACAATGTTAGGAATTATGGCCTTTCAATTTGGTGAGATGGTCAAACTGATTTAAACTTAAAAGCTTATCCAGTGAGTCGCTTATTTTTGAAGTCTTGAATAGAGCAAGGCCTTTTAGGGTATTTACTGGAATTTTATTTTTGCGTTTTTTAAATTTATTTTTTGAGTTCTCTTAATATGAAAAATATCGGTTTAGCCATTCTAGCCATCAGCCTTTCAGGTTGTGCTGCAATGAGCGTAGAAGAATGTAAGACTGCGAATTGGTCATTAGTGGGTGAGAAAGATGGTTCAAAAGGTTCGTCGCCACGTTTAGATCAATATTACAAAGCATGTGGAAAAGCCAATATTGTTCCAGATCAAAAGTCATATGAACGTGGGTATAAAGAAGGTCTGGGGTATTATTGCCAGCCAACAAATATTTTTTATAACGCTTTAGAGGGTAGTGGCAATATCAATGTGTGCCCAGTTGAGCAGCGTAATCGTTTAAGACCTTATTATCAGGCAGCTTCCGATTACTACAATGCAAAAAATGAATATGACCGTTATGACGAAAAGTTTAAGCAATATTCTGATAATGCTTACAATGAAAAGTTGAAGCCAGAAGAGCGTGAACGTTATCGTAAACTTTTAAAAGAATTACAAATTGATCGTGACCGTATTAATCGAAACTATTGGAACTCAATTCGCGATATCGAACGTTTCAAATATGATCATGGCTTAAAATAATATTTTAAAAGGATTGATCTAGTTCAGATCAATCCTTTATTTTTTAAAGGTAATAACTGGTTTTTGTCATGAGTTTTGAAATGGCGGTCATGGTGATTTTTACTGCATATGGTAATTCAACGCCACCTGCTTCAAGTGCAGTGTGACGATGATGCAATTCATCTTCATTCATTTGCTCTAAAATTTTACGAGAGCGATCATCTTGAGGAGGTAACTGGTTTAAATGATCTTGTAAATGAAGGCTGACTTGACGTTCAGTTTCGGCCACAAAACCTAAACTATATTTGTCACCTGCGATACCCGCAAGTGCGCCCATGCCATACGAAAGCCCATACCAAATTGGGTTTAATAAACTGGTATGACTATTTAACTCTTTTAAGCGAACTTCACACCAAGCTAAATGATCTTGTTCTTCAATTGCTGCTTGTTGCATTTCTTGACGCACATTGGGTAATTTTGCAGTTAATGCTTGTCCATGATAAAGGGCTTGAGCACAGACTTCACCACTATGGTTAACTCGCATTAAACCCGCTACATGGCGAGCATCTTCTACCCCTAGTTTTGCTTCAACTGTTTCAGCTGGATTTTGGCGCTGCGCTGCTGTTGCACCCGGAACAAGACTACGTAATGCTTGATCAAAAGAGTTAATAAGTTGATCAATTCCAGTATAGTGGCGCATAAATTAGTCCTCCAAAGAAAGATGTGCTGTGGCAAGCATTGGTTTTAGTCGTGCTAGAAGCCAAATACTAAAGATTGCACTAAGTACAGCTGTAATAATAAAAAGTATTTTAATATCAATTTTTAAAACACTTAAGATTAAGATTGAAAAAATTGCAGAAGAAACCATAAAAACGGCATTTAAAATGTTATTAGCCGCAACAACACGGGCACGATGTGAGCGCGGAGAATAAGCCTGCATCATGGCATAAAGGGGAACAATATAAAAACCGCCACTAATCCCCAGTAAAGTCACTGCTAACATCACATGATAGTAAACCCAGCCTTGAGTAAAAATATCTTTTAACGTAAGTAATGCCCCAGTTCTTTCGGGAACAAAAGCTAAACTGGCAGCAAGGTAGAGCGCAAAAACAGTAAGACCAATGGCACCAATCGGTACCATTTTAATATTAATTTCTGAACCACCAATTTTACGGCAAAGAAGTGACCCGACACCAATACCGACTGAAAAGAAAGTAAGCAAAAGGCTGACGACATTTTCTGAAGCATGGAGATTTTGTTGGGTGAGCTGTGGAATTTGAGTTAAATAAGTAGCGCCATAAAACCAGTACCATGAGTTACCTAACAAAATAGTGAACACTAAAGGTAAGCTTTTGGCATATTTAATGGTTTGAAAACTCGTACGAATAAAATTCCAGTCAATCTTTAAATCAGGAGCAGCAACTTTTTGAGGTAAAATGAACCGACTACATAAATAGCCAATGCAAGCAATAATCACAACAGTAAGACTAATCCACAATAAGTTCCCATGTGATGATGCGATTACAGCACCACCTAAAATCATCCCAAATAAAATTGCCATTGAAGTGCCCGATTGAAACAGAGCATTGCCAGACATTAACTCGTGCGGCTTTAAAATTTCAGGCAAAATTGCGTACTTGATGGGTCCAAAGAATGTGGAATGTGTACCCATTAAGAATAAAGCAAGAAGAAGCAACCATAAGTGCCCCAATAAAAAACCAGCAGAACCAATGAGCATAATAATAATTTCTAAAATTTTTATGCCACGAACAAGTTGTGAACGCTCATATTTATCTGCAATTTGTCCAGCAGTGGCCGAAAAAAAGAAATAGGGCAAAATAAACAAGAGAGCCGCTAAGTTATTAAGGGTACTTACTGGGGCAGATTGTTGCTGAATCAAACCATAGGTAATCACTAATAATAAAGCTTGCTTAAAAACGTTATCATTTAATGCGCCAAAAAACTGGGTAAAAAACATCGGTACGAACCGACGTGATGTCATCAGGTGCTCATCTTGTTTCATCATGTGCAAACTTCATTGTGTTTTATAAAAAAATGTGACCGAGTGTTAATTTGCATCGAAAACCATGTATGATATTTTTAACGCTTGATTAAATGAAAAATCAATGGTTTTGAGTGAGTTTTACACTTACCTTGGTGCGTTTTATTAAAAAATAAGTCTAGAGTTTTCTATGCCTTCTAAAATTAAGTTTAAACAGTCAACTCTCACTCATTCTATGCATTTAATTTTAAAAATGCAGGGGATTCCTAAACTTATTTGTAGCAGCTTGTTGTTAACAGTTTGTGTAACCCCAAGCTTTGCTCAAACTTCTGTCGCAGCTATTTCGTCAACTGCAAGTGCAACTGTGTCTGATACTTCAGCAGAACAATTAGCGTCAGTGGATCAGCAAACTACTGCTCCAATTATAGATATTGCTACACTTGTTACCCAAGCTCAGCAACAACAAGATAGCTTGGCTATATTGCAACAACAAGAACAATTTCCAAATCAAATTGACGAATTTAAGCCAATTACACTGGATAATCTCGAAGATTTACCAGATATGCCTGTTGACCAAAACATGGCAAATGAAATTTATAGGGTAGCGGAAGAAGCTAAAAATGAAGCGCAGAGTTTTCAAAATGGCACTCAGAAGCTACCTGAAGTAACGGTAAGTGATGCAACGCAGTCTGAAGTACAGGAAATTAAACAAGCACCTGTAAATATTGACCAGCTTATGCAAGAGATTCAATCTGATAGCAAGATTGTAGTCGAAGCCAATGAAACAGGAAAAACCTTACCAGAGTTAACGCCAGAGACCGATGAACCACCTGAACAAGCTGGTTTCTTTAAGCGTATTTTAAATAAAGTGCGTCCGCCACGTGCAATTCCAATGGAACAAGTACCACGTATTAGTGCAGAAGTAAGTGGTGCTTCAGATTTGCTGGCTAAAAACATTAAAGGTAAGTTATCGACATTTACTCAAGAGTCATTTGAAGATTTCAATGCTGCTTTACCTCAACTTAGAACATTAAGTAATCAAGCAGCACAGGCAGTTGGTTATTATAATGCTGAGTTCCGCTTTGAAAAATTAAGTTCGAGTCGGGTTCGTGTAAATGTTACGCCGAATGAACCAGTACGAATTAATGAGCAAAATATTGAATTTACTGGTGCGGGTGAAAAGCAACCACAGTTTCAGGTTATTCGTTTAGTTCCTGATCAGGATGTAGGTGACATTTTTAACCATGGTTTATATGAAACCACTAAAAGTCGTATTGTTGATGCCGCATCTAATAATGGTTATTTTGATGCTTACTGGCGTTTGCATGATGTGAAAGTGAGTCAGCCAGAAAATAAGGCTGATATTAACTTACGCTATGAAACAGGTGAGCGTTACAAATTAGATAAGGTTGAGTTTCGTATGAGTGATCCATCGAAACCTTTGCCATTAAATTTGAATATTTTAGAAAGTATGGCGCCGTGGAAAGAGGGCGATGACTATGCATTTTGGCGGGTAAATACTTTAGCAAATAACCTAACCAACTCACGTTATTTTAATTACACTTTAGTTGACTCTGTTAAACCAGATCCAATTGAAAAACGACTTGAGCTACCACCAGATTTACAGGCTTTGGTCGATGAACAAAGCATTGATGTTGATGAGTCTAATTTACTTTCACCTGAACAACGACAATTGGCTAAAGCACGTCAATTAGCCACATCTAATAAAGAAGTTACACAAAACGTAGTCGATGAAAAACAGTTTGCAGGAACACAAAAGGCAAAAGAGGCAGAACCTCAAACTGCTATGTTGCAAAGTGCGTCAGTTCAGCAGGAAGAACAAGAAACTGAACAGGACCGCTTGCAAGCACAAGCACGTGAAACTAAAAGAATTCCAGTCATTGTGACTTTAAATGCAGATAAGCTAAATAGTTTAGAAACAGGTGTTGGTTACGGCACCGATACAGGCGCACGTTTACGTAGTCAGTATCGCCGTTCTATTGTCAATAAATATGGTCATTCTTTTGATGCCAACTTAGAAGTTTCTGAAATTCGTCAATCTATTGATGGTCGATATAGTATTCCCTATAAACACCCATTAAATGATTACTTTAACATTGTGGGCGGATATGAGCGTGAAACCCGTGATGATATTGGTCCAGATGTAAGTTTGCTTACTGAATCTGCTGTTGTTGGTGGAGAGCGTATCATTAAACGTCCGTTAGGGAACTGGCAACATACTTTTGGTGTCCGCTATCGTTTAGACCGTTTAACCCAACAAGGTAATGTTGATATTTCTGAATTACCAGATGCTTTTAAAACTGCCGCATCAGAGCAAGAAGCATTATTATTTAGTTATGAAACTTCTAAAACTTCTAGTAATACACGTTTGAACCCAACTAAGGCTTTTAAACAAACCTATAAAGTAGAATTAGGTAGCGAGAGTTTACTGTCCGATGCCAATATGGCAATTGCAAGTGCGGGTTGGAGATTTATTTACTCTCTTGGCGAAAATGATGATCATCAATTTGTTGGAAGATCTGACTTAAGCTACATTTTTACCGATGATTTTGACAAAGTTCCATACAATCTTAGATTCTTTACAGGTGGTGACCAAACCATTCGTGGCTTTGACTATAAGAGTCTTTCCCCAGAAGTAGATGGATATAAAATTGGGGGACAAGCTTTGGCTGTCGGTTCTTTAGAATATAACTATCAGTTTAAGGACGGTTGGCGAGCCGCTGTTTTCTCTGACTTTGGTAATGCCTATGATAAAGACTTTAGTAATCCAGCAGCTTATAGCGTTGGGGTTGGAATTCGTTGGAAGTCTCCAATTGGGCCAATCCGTTTAGATGTCGCTTCGGGTATTTCAGATGAAAACCATCCGATTCGTTTACATTTCTTTATAGGCCCACAACTTTAAAAATAAAATTTTATTAGGTTTATTTTATGGCGGAAGTAGAACAGCAGCCCACTTCGGCACCTGGCTCACCTAAGAAGCGACGCATTTTGCGTAGCTTCTTGCTGACGATATTGATCATATTTTTATTATTAGCGTCTTCGTTAGTGATCATGATGTCAACAGATCGCGGAAGTCGTTTTTTATTAGATCGGGTTTTAGACGCTCAGAAAATAATTAAATATGAATACGAGGGCGGGAACTTACTGCGCGGAATTATTCTTAAGAATGTTTTGGTGCAATTAAAGGACGTTGATGTTTCATTAGATAGAGCTGACGTAGGCTTAGGCTGGCGCTCTTTATTATTAGAAAAAGAAGTGCATTTGAGCCATGCGGATGTGCGTAACTTACGTATTATTAATAAAACTCCGCCTTCTGGTAAGGCGTTTGAATTTAAGCCCATTAAGTTGCCATTTGTTCTACGTGTTGATGAAGCCGATGTTGATCATTTAGAAATTAAGCTAGCAACCTCAGATGTAAGTTTTCATGATGTTCATTTGCAAGATGCACTTTGGTCTGAGACAAAACTGGAATTTGAAAAATCCAGTATGGATATGGGCTATCTCTCAGTCCACAACGCCACAGGAAAAATGGATTTCAGTGGTAAATATCCATTAGATGCAACAGCAGATTTAAGAATCCCATCTTTAAAAAGTTTAAATATTCAAGATATTAAAGTCGCAGCTCGCGGAACTTTAGATACTTTAAAAGCTGGTGTTGCAACAACAACCCCCGATTTGTTAACGGGTTGGGTGGTATTGCATCCTGTTCGTGATGAAGTTCCAATGCAAGGTGAGTTATTACTCAAAAATTATTATTTACCTTTATTGATTGAACAAAAATTATTTGCAAAAAATGGTGTGATCAAGTTTCAAGGCAATATTAAACAACTTAATTTAGCAGTTGATACAGATTTAAAGGGTGAGAATTTACCTGAAGGTCAATACAACGCTTTAATGAATACTGACTTAGTTCATCAACTTAATATTACCGATTTTAATGGCCAAGTCATGAAAGGGGTTGTTAACCTTAAAGGTTTGGTGAACTGGAAAGATCATGTTACTTGGGATATCAAAGGCCGTTTAGACCATATTAACCCTAAAGACAAAGCAATTCCTCAGGTTGTTCAAGACTTTTTACCGCCAAGTTTAGATGCTGCTGTTGCTTCAACCGGCTCTTTGGAAAAAGGTACTGAAGTATTTGCTAATGTTGATTTTGACCGTTACGAGTCTTGGAAGCTTAAGTTTAATCAAGCCCCAGAAAAAAATAATAAACCTCAACCGATGCTCATGAATGTGGCTTGGACGAAAATAGACCGTGCGATGCCTTATATTGGATGGTTAAGCAGTGACAGTGGTCAGGTTGATTTAACATTACGTGATGGTCAGCAAGACATTAAAGTTGCTACAAAAGTATATCAGCATGAAAAAACTTTATTGCCAGCAGGGCAATATCTAGCCGATCTGAATATTAAAGATAATGTTTTAAATGTTCCCAATTTTAGTTTTACTGCTGAAAAAGGTAGTTTAACTGGTCAGGCTAAAGTGTTGCTTCCTACCGAAAAACGTCAGTTGGTTTGGAACGCATTGTTAAATGCAAAAGATTTTAATCCACAAAGTATCCATGCAGCAGCGCCTGTTAATCTTTTAAATGGTTCGATTAAAGCAAATGGTTTTGCTAAACCAAACCAGCAAATCATTCAATTTGAAAAAATTGATTTAACTGGTCGATTGGCTCAAGCAGGTCAAGAAACTGTAAGTTTAGGTGGTAAAAGTACAGCAGCATTATTATTCAATGATGTGAAAGCTGGTGGTGGCTTTAAAGGTTTTGCAGTTAATTATGATGGATCTTTAAAAGCCTTAAAACAGGCAAATGGTTTATTGAAGTTTTCTATAGCCGGTACACCAGATTTTATTCGAATTAACCAGTTACAGCACGATGGCGTCGCTGGAAAAATCTATGCAACAGGTTCTGTAAATTTAAAAGATGGCATTGCATGGGATATTAATAGTTCACTGGTACGCTTTAAACCCCAATATTTTACCTCAACTGTAAAAGGTGAAATTTCAGGAAATCTGAAAACTCAAGGAGTTTGGTCAGACCATTTGAAACGAATTAATATTCAGCAATTGAACCTTGCTGGCTTTATAAATAATAAACCTGTTCGAGGTAAGGGTAATTTATCTTTATTGATGGACTCTAATCAAAAGGGCTTTTTTCCTCAGCAGTTTGAAGCCAATAATTTATTTTTAGTGTATGGGCAGAATCAGCTACAGGCGACAGGTAATGCACAAAATCTGAAAATCAAGCTCAATGCACCTGCACTCTACGAGTTATATCCGGGGTTGCGTGGTCGAGCTTATGGCGACCTAAATGTACAATCGCAGCCACGTTTAAAAGCAACAGCAAATATCGCTGTAGATAACTTTGCATTTAATACTTTAGTAAGTGTGAAGAGGTTGAGTATTCAAGGGGAGCTTCCAACATCGGAAACAACACCAACTCAATTAACCGCAAAATTAGATAATTTGCGTAGTGGAAATAGACAAATTCAGTCTGCCGAATTGAATTTAACTGGAACAAGAAAAGCGCATCTATTGAAAGTACTCGGCAATAATAGTATTTCCAAGTTCTATGTTCAGTTGGCAGGTGGGTTTAACCAAAATAATGATTGGTTAGGTCAAATTCAAAAAGGAAGTTTTGATTCAAGACGAATTCGTCTGGCACAAAATCAAAATGCTCCAGTGATTTTTTCTTCGGCACGGTCTGAGTTATATGTAGGTCAACACTGCTGGCAAAGTGCGAATAGCCAGCTCTGCTTTGACCAGCCGGTACGGGTAAGTAAAGCACGCGGTAATATTTCGTTTGTAACTCAGAACATGGATTTAAGTGACTTCGCGGCATTTATGCCAGAAGGCTTAGCGATGACTGGACAATTAAATGGTTATGCCAAGGCATCGTGGGTAAATGGAGGCAATCCAAAACTTGACGCACGTTTAATTACACGTAAAGGTGAAATTGGTTTAGCTGCTGAAGATCCTCAAGACCCTGCAACTACTATGGCTTATGATGAGCTAAGTGTTATTGCAAAAAGTGTATCAGAAGGTCTATTGTTCCGTGTTGATGTTAAAACACCTGATATTGGTACAGGATATGCGAATGTTATTATCAATCCATTCCAGCCATCAATGCCAATGTATGGTGAGGTTGCTTTTAATGATGTTCAATTAAAAGTCTTGAAACCATTTATTCAAGATGTCCGCACACTAAGTGGAACTTTAGCCTTGGCTGGTAAAGTCAACGGTACATTAACTCAGCCACAGTTTACTGGTGAAATGCGTCTGAAAAATGGTGCAATCAGTATGATTTCGCTGCCAGTTAATTTAACTAATGTTCAGGTTTACTCATCAATTCGTCAGAATATGGCAACAATTGATGGCGCGTTTAACAGTGGTCAAGGTGTAGGGCTTTTAAAAGGTAGTTTTGAATGGAAAGATGCACCGCGTCTTCAATTAAACCTCAAAGGTGATAATTTACTTGTACGTCAGGCGCCATTAATTACTGCAATTGCCAATCCAAACCTTACACTTGATATGTATCCTTTCGATAAGCGTTTAAGCTTAAAAGGATCGGTGGATGTTCCTCGTGCGCGAATTTCAATGCCAGAAACAACTGCTCCAGTCATTAATACTTCATCAGATGTCCGCATAGTTCGACAAGGCCAAGACCCGCTTGCAATTTTACGTGCTGCTAAACCTTGGGATATCCGAGCTGATATTACTGTTAATATTGGAAAGCAAGTAATATTCCAAGGCTTTAACAGTAATATTCCGTTAGTTGGTCGTCTAAACTTAAGTCAACGTGGTTACGAGACTGCGATGAGAGCTAACGGGGCAATTGGTGTCAGTCAAAAAGTGAAAATTGAAGCTTATGGACAAAGTCTAGATTTGAATCGAGCGATTGCCCGTTTTAATGGTCCATTGGCAAACCCAACATTAGATATAGATGCAAACAAAAATGTTCAGGGTAGTATGGTTGGGGTACGTGTCACAGGTACTGCGACATCGCCAAATATTCAGGTTTATAATGATGCAGGACTATCTGAGCAAGAAGCATTAAATGCGCTCGTCACGGGACGTATTAATGAAGGTTCAAGTGGTTTAAGTAATGCGGAAGGTTTTAAGTCTGATGTAAATAACACCATTGCTGCTGCTGGTATCAGTATGGGCTTGGGCGGTACACGTGCTTTAACTAACCAGATTGGACGTACTTTCGGTCTAAGTGGATTAGCTTTAGATGCTCAAGGTACAGGTGATGATACTCAGGTGAGTTTAACTGGCTATATCACACCGGATCTATTTATTCGTTATGGTGTCGGAGTATTTACACCAGTCAATAAGCTTACATTACGTTATCAAATGAACCGCCGGTTATATTTAGAAGCGAGTCAATCTTTAGAAAGAGCGATCGATTTATTCTACAACTGGCGTTTCTAGTAGATGGAAATTAAGTATTAGAAAAGTACGTTAAGTATCTCTGTAATACTGTAATTGATTTCAATCAGTAATAACTAAATTAAGAGCTCACCTTCGGTGGGCTTTTAATTTAATAACACCTTCATAACATTTAAAAAAGTTGAATATTTGTCATATAAACCATCGATTTTCTTAAAAGGAATCACACCTTGAACAGACTCTAATTAAAGAAAATTCACTTGAAAATTGTTGTTTTATAAATTAGTTTTCAGAAACATTAAATGAAATTAGATTGATAATACCTTGTTGATAAGTACAAATAAGGTGAATTTCTCAAGGAAATAACAGTGAAAATAGATACTTATGTTGAAATCAAACATGGCAAGGACAACGATACAAATATTAAATATCGTGGGCTAATTCACAAGTTAACAGCAACATTGTCGTTGACGCTTTTGTCATTTGGATGGTGCTCCACTGTAAATGCTGCACAGCAACAAATCGCTTTAGTGGGGACATGGACATCTATCCCTGATGCACCGCTTGTGCAAAAACCAAAACAAGCCAGTGAAGGTTTGTACCAGCTTCAAGTGAATAGCAATGGAACTTTAACTCCTATTAATGTGTTGAAAATGAAAAGTCCTTCTTGGATTGTAAAATCGAAAGATGGTCGTTTTGCCTATACCACTAATGAAGAAAATGAAGGAGCGGTGACTGCATTATCAGTTCAAAATGGTAAGGTAGAAGTGTTGAACACAGTGAATAGCCATGGTGGGCATCCAACACACGCATCAATCAGTTTAGATGGTAAATTCCTGTTTGTGTCGAACTATTCGGCATTCGATAAAGGTCGTGGTGGGGTGGCTGTTTTGCCAATTTTGCCAAACGGCCATTTGGGTGAAAAATTACAAAATATTGTTTTCGCGGAAGGTTCTGGTCATGTTAAAGGGCGTCAGGAGAGTGGTCATGCACATTCGACAACTTTCAGCCCTGATGGTAAATATCTATATGCGAGCGATCTTGGAAATGACAAAGTCTATACCTTTCGTTATAACCCGAATAAGCCTCAACCACTCGAAGCGGATAGTAGTCGAGATGTGACCTTTACGCATGGTTCTGGCCCGCGCCATATGGTCTTTTCACCAAATGGCAAACATGCGTACATTACTGCAGAAATGCGAAGTGAAATTGTGACATTTAACGTGCAAGATGGTCATTTGAAAAAAGTAGCTGAGCTAAAACTAATTCATGAGGACAAAACACCTGAATTTAAGAGTGCGAGTGGAATTATCCTCAGCCCAAATGGCAAATATGTGATTGCTGCTAATCGTGGTGCAGACAACAAACTTTTGGTATTTAAAATTCAACAAAATGGATTGCTAGGTAAACCAACAGTTTATAAAGCGAATGGTATTGAACCAAGGGCTTTCTCATTCGATGCGTCTGGTAAATACCTATATGTGACAAACGTTTTTAGTAATAACATTAGTTTATTCCGCTTTGATGCAAAAAATGGCACTTTAAAACCAGTTGGCGATGCAGCAAAAATATCAACACCGACTGATATCAAATTTTTTAATTAACCAGACTCATGAAACTGGCATTTCTAATGTTTGTATAAAAAGATCGAGGTTTTTATCTCGGTTTTTTTATGGCAATTTTTGCAAAAATGATGATTTTCCGTATGATATCAACAGCAATAATTAGTGTAGTGAAATGATGAAAAAGATTTTATTGATTGCAATGAGTTTGTTCTTTGTCGGTTGTTCAGAAAAGAAACCTTTAACACCTGAAGAGCAGTGGCATGGCTTTTGTACTAGCGTAGGAAATGCAGCGAGAAGTATTGTTTTTGATCGTCAGCAAGCAATTGAAAAAGCTCAAGCAGTTGAGCATGCAAATAAAATTGAAGATGAAATTACGAAAAAATTTATTCTTAATGTTATTGAAAAAGTTTATGCAATTCCAAAAGAAGAACTGACTAAAGATTCTCAAGCACTCCAAGAAAAAGTTAGAAAGCAAGCAATGGACGAATGTTTGGCAACGCCTCATGACAAAATGCCAAAATATAAATCGTTCTAATTGAGTACGGTTATTGAATTTTCTCTCATCTGAGGTTTTTTTGCTTAAAAATAGCCCAGATTTGGCTAATATGCTTATTATTTATACATGGGTATTTAGATACAAAATAATGGGCATCACGGAGAAACACCCCGTTTTCATTAACTTTTACCTTGAACTCTAGTAAACTTTTATAGTCCATATTACTTGTGAAGCTTTTTAAGAAAGCAGGAATTTGCAAGTAATTTTTCAAAAAAAGAGGAATGAACACCGTGCTAGAAGCTTACCGCCAACACGTTGAAGAACGTGCCGCACTCGGAGTCCCACCGAAGCCACTTGATGATGCTCAAACAGCTCAGCTTGTTGAACTATTAAAAAATCCACCAGCAGGCGAAGAAGCGTTCTTGGTTGATTTGCTTGAAAACCGTGTTCCTGCAGGTGTTGACCAAGCAGCTTACGTAAAGGCAGCGTTCTTGGCAGCAATTGCAAAAGGCGAAGCAACTTCACCACTCGTTTCTAAAGAACGTGCAGTTTACTTACTTGGCACCATGCTTGGTGGTTATAACGTAGCACCACTTGTTGAGCTTCTTGACAATGCTGAACTTGCAAGCCTAGCTGCTGAAGCGTTAAAGAAAACGCTTCTTGTATTTGATGCATTCCATGACGTAGCAGATAAAGCAAAAGCGGGTAATGCCAATGCTAAAGCTGTTTTACAATCTTGGGCAGACGCAGAATGGTTCACAAGCCGTCCTGACGTTCCAGAAGAAATTAAAATCACTGTATTCAAAGTAACTGGTGAGACAAATACTGATGACTTGTCTCCAGCACAAGATGCTTGGAGCCGTCCAGATATCCCATTACACGCAAATGCAATGTTGAAAAACGAGCGTGATGGTATCAATCCTGAAAAACCAGGTGAAGTTGGTCCATTAAACCAAATCAAAGAACTCATCGCGAAAGGCAACCAAGTTGCTTATGTTGGTGACGTTGTTGGTACGGGTTCTTCACGTAAATCTGCAACTAACTCTGTACTTTGGTTCTTCGGTGACGAACTTCCACACATTCCAAACAAAAAAGATGGTGGTGTGTGCTTAGGTTCTAAAATCGCTCCAATTTTCTTTAATACAATGGAAGACGCAGGTGCATTACCTGTAGAAATCGACGTTGCTAACATGAACATGGGCGACGAAGTAGTATTGAAAATTGACCACGCTGCTGCAAAAGTTACTGCTTTTAAAGATGGCGTACAAATTTCAGAAGCAGAACTTAAAACTCCAGTACTTTTAGACGAAGTACGTGCTGGTGGTCGTATTAACTTGATCATTGGTCGTGGTTTGACAACTAAAGCACGTGAAGAATTAGGTCTTGCACCTTCTACATTGTTCCGTACACCTGTACAACCTGCTGACACTGGTAAAGGCTTCACGCAAGCTCAGAAGATGGTTGGCCGTGCATGTGGTTTAGCTGAAGGTCAAGGTATTCGTCCGGGTACTTACTGTGAACCTAAGATGACGACTGTTGGTTCTCAAGATACAACTGGTCCAATGACTCGTGACGAGTTAAAAGACTTAGCTTGCTTGGGCTTCTCAGCTGACTTAGTAATGCAGTCTTTCTGTCACACTGCTGCATATCCAAAACCAGTTGACGTAACAACTCACCATACATTACCTGACTTCATCATGAACCGTGGCGGTGTATCTTTACGTCCAGGTGACGGTATTATCCATTCTTGGTTAAACCGTATGTTACTTCCAGATACAGTTGGTACTGGTGGTGACTCACATACTCGTTTCCCAATCGGTATCTCTTTCCCTGCGGGTTCTGG
The DNA here is from genome assembly GCF_059416285.1 of Acinetobacter sp. GW821-FHT09D10. Taxonomy (NCBI): domain Bacteria; kingdom Pseudomonadati; phylum Pseudomonadota; class Gammaproteobacteria; order Moraxellales; family Moraxellaceae; genus Acinetobacter; species Acinetobacter sp. GW821-FHT09D10. Next base: position 43,999 of record NZ_JBWKOW010000004.1, on the reverse strand, counting down.
TCTTGTTGCGTTCGCAGCTGCAACTGGCGTTATGCCACTTGATATGCCTGAGTCTGTACTTGTTAAGTTCAAAGGTAAAATGCAACCTGGTATCACTTTACGTGACCTTGTACATGCGATTCCTTACTACGCGATTCAAGCGGGCGACTTAACTGTAGAGAAGAAAGGTAAGAAAAACATCTTCTCTGGTCGTATCCTTGAGATCGATTTATCAGAAATGGAAAATGACTTGACTGTTGAGCAAGCATTCGAACTTTCTGATGCATCTGCTGAACGTTCTGCTGCTGGCTGTTCAATCACACTTTCAGAAGAGAAAGTTGCTGAATACTTACGTTCTAACATCACCATGTTGAAGTGGATGATTGCAGAAGGTTATGGCGATGCTCGTACAATGGCGCGCCGTGCTGAAAACATGCAGAAGTGGTTAGACAACCCAAGCCTGTTAAAAGCTGATGCTGATGCAGAATACTTAAAAGTTTACGAAATCGATCTTGCTGACATCAAAGAACCAATTCTTTGCTGCCCGAACGATCCAGATGACGCGAAACTTCTTTCTGACGTTCAAGGCGACAAAATTGATGAAGTATTCATCGGTTCTTGTATGACTAACATCGGTCACTTCCGTGCAGCTGGTCAGTTACTTGATAAAGTACCTAGTGGCTCACTGTCTACTCGTTTATGGTTGGCTCCACCAACACGTATGGACGAGCACCAATTGATGGAAGAAGGCTTGTATAACATCTATGGTCGTGCAGGTGCGCGTACAGAGATGCCAGGTTGTTCACTTTGTATGGGTAACCAAGCACGTGTAGCACCGAACACAACATGTGTATCTACTTCTACTCGTAACTTCCCTAACCGTTTAGGTCAAGGTGCAAACGTTTACTTAGCCTCTGCTGAGCTTGCATCTGTAGCTGCAGTTCTTGGTAAATTACCAAGCCCAGAAGAATATCAACAGTACGCGTCGCAAATCGACAGCGCTTCTGCTGAGATCTACAAATACTTAAACTTCGACAAGATGAGCGAATATACTAAAGAAGCTGATCAAGTTGATACTAAGAAAATCTCTGCTGCTCAATTGACTTAATGAGCTAGGATCAAGAAAAGCCGGTAGGCTTTTCCCTAGTGCAAGAGCAAATCTATGATTTGCTTGAGCAAAAAGCTAGAATAAGGGCTGATTAATCAGCCCTTATTTTTATAATGAAAAGCATTTTAAATATAGAAGACAATATTCTTGAATTAGAAAATATTTTGAATAAAAAACAAAAAATTGAAGAGTTAGAAAGCTCAATTCAGCAATTATTCTCCACAATATTAAAAGATTATCCTTATCTAAAATCACCAACGTTTTCAATGATTCCAACAAAGGATCTAGAGTTTATTCTTTGGTATCAAGATCCGAATGCCATTACTGAAACCTTATTAATTAAGCAGAATAGTTTTGAAGCATATATATGGAGAAGTTCTGATCAGAAATGGTATTTGGATGATTTTTATTCTGAACCGCATCAAATTGCCAGCAAAATAATAGAAAGTATTCCTATGTTTCATTCTATTCCTGAAAACCCTAAAGAGGTGAAGCACTTGCTTGAAGTTGGAATAATGCTTTTTGATATGAATGTTTTGCCAAAATTTTCAGAAATAAAGCCAATGGATTGTAGAGAGGTGCTTACATGGGATGATCACTTTTTACTAGTAGGTACCCAATTGACCAATCTTAAACTTTATAATCATGAAGAGTGGAATGCCTTGATTGATAGAGAGAATTCTTATTTAAATTAAAATTAGGCAAAAGATTTTTAAGATTAAGAGATATTTATACTGATGGTAATATTATTTATACATTCGCATTTAAATTTAGAGGAACATTCCTATTAGCATAAGAATGTTCCTCCATATTTATAAAATCACCAATAACCCAACACTTTCCACCAAAGTCCGCCAATCACCACAAAAATAATGATATTAACCACGCTCATGACAAAGCCAGCTTTCCACCATTCACCCAGAGTGGTGTAACCCGAACCGAACACTACAGGGGAAGTGCCAGTCGCATAATGGGTCAATGTCATCATAATACTTGAAGCCGCTGCCATCATTAAGGCAAACAACATTGGCGGTGCACCGAGTGCAAGTCCCGCCGTATAAAAGGCTGCAAACATTGCGGTAATATGTGCCGTGGTGCTAGCAAACATATAATGTGCATACAAATAAGCCAGCATTAACAATAAACAAGCAGGCATCCAGCTTAGACCTAAATGACCAATACTAGTTTCTAAAACACCCGAGAACCACGTGATCAAACCCAGTTTATTTAAATAAGTCGCCATCATGACTAGTGCTGCAAACCAAGTAATAGTATCCCACGCATTCTTTTGCGTCAGAATATCATCCCAAGTTAAAACACCTGTAAGTAGTAATAATCCTAAACCAATAAAGGCAGTCGTAGTTGGGTCAACAGCCCAAGCAGAGCCAAAAATCATGGCAGGAATACCCGCCCATAGCATCAATAAAATACCGAATACACCAAGCATGATGATTTCATTTTTACTGACTGACCCCATTTCTTTTAATTTAGTTTTAGCAAACTGAGCAGCATTAGGTGTTTCTTTGACTTCGGGTGGATACATCAAATACATAATCAAAGGCATGATGATTAAAGCAATTAATCCAGGTAGTAACATCGCCAGTGCCCACGTGCTCCAACTTAAAGAAATTTCACTGTGGGTAGCCTTTGCCACTAAATCAACTACTAAGGGGTTAGGGGCAGTTGCTGTAATGAACATTGCAGAGGTAATCGGGTTGGCTTGGTAGTTAACCAAGGATAAGTATTTTCCCATCCGACCTTCGGTGCCTTTGGCAGGATCAGAATCATAACTAGTGGAAATTGCCAGTACAATTGGGTGAATAATTCCACCACCACGTGCCGTATTGCTGGGTGTTACAGGGGCGAGAATGAGTTCGGAAAGCACCATGCTATAGCCGATACCAATGGTTTTTTTGCCCCAAACTGCGATAAATAAATAGCCTAACCGTGCACCTAATCCAGTTTTTTGCAAACCTTTAGAGATCATGATGGAAATACCAATCAACCAGATTAGGGGATTAGCAAAGCTACTAAGGGCATCTTGAATGGCTCCACTTGGGCTGTCATTGGTAACACCTGTCACAGCGACTAAGGTGATAGCAATAATCGCAATTGCACCAATTGGCATAGCTTTACCGATGATTGCGGCAATCACACCTACAAACATCGCTAATAAATGCCATGCATCAGGATCAACACCTGCGGGTACAGGAATCACAAACCAGATTAACAATGTAATAAATAAAGAAATAAGTGTAGGGAGGGCTTTAAATCCCATGTAATTTCCCCTTGTTTTCATATGTTTAAAAAAATAAAGTTCTTTATGAGTGAATCGCTAAAGAAATAAGTATTAAAGTTCTATTATCGATTAAATGATACAAAAATTCAAAAAACTTAAAAATAACGAGTGGGAAGTACTAATTTTCATCTTAATAAAAGGGATGAAATTTTTGTGTTAAGAATTTCTTTGGTTTATTTGGTATTATTAAGTTTTTCTGAAGTTTTGGCTCTGAAATTGATTCCAAAATTATAAATTCTCTGTATAGATATCAGCCTAATAAATAGTACCTAGTATTGTTAGTTTTAGAAAAAGCTATAAAGATATCTAATTAAATTAATATATTCTAATACTAATTTTTAGAAAATTTTAAAGATCAAAAAATAATTTATATATCTAGATTAAGATATAAAGAGTGAAAAAACTATTTAATAAAATAACTTATATATAATTTTGGGTAAAAAATAGACTTTATGAATTATTGTTTTTATTAAAAGTGTGAATTGTTTCATATTTATATTTAAAAATAATAAATATGACATTTTTTAATTTGATATATATAAAATTAAATATAGTACTAGAAATTAACTGGTTTTTTGTTTTAAAATAATTAAACGAACTTAAAAATAATTAAAAAAAATATGGGTATTTTATATAGGGAATTTAAGAATGCTAAAGACAATTGTTGAATTTAAATTTGATGATTATCAACGATATGATCAAAAAACATACTCTGATGAAGGAGGTGTTTTAGTTCAAAAAACTGAAGATATTGCACAATATATTTTTAGTATTTTGAAAAATAGATATCATTTAAATATAGAGCTATATAGTGAAAACTGGGGATGGCAAATTGAAATTCCTTTGCCAGAAATAACCATGTATCTTGGAATCAGTGTCTATGAAGAATATAGTAATGGATTCGCAATTTTTATTTCTCCAAATACACCTATTTTAAGAAAGTTTTTATTTAGAAAGCTTGATATTACTCATCACATTATGTTGCTGCAAAACTATATTAATCTTATTTTGAAATCACACCCAGGCATCTATGATGTGCAGTGGTGGGAAGAAAATGAATTCCGATGTGTAGCGATGACTTGACCTGAGAAAAAAGTAGAAAATTTTAAATGCTCAAGTGAGTGAAGTAAAATTTATTAAAGACTATATTGGTCAATAGAGGGCGAGAGCTTACTATATCTTTAATATCAAGTGGTCAGATCAATATGCAAAATTCAGCTTGGAAGGTATTGCGTAAGTTTTTCTATAATAATCTTCATAATCATGACTATGAAACTGCCGTAAGTAGATGTATTAATTATTTTTTAGTTGTTTTAATTGTTGGCAACGTCGCTGCCGTTTTATTAGAAACAGTAAATGATTTGTACACAAGCTATCATGTTTGGTTCGACTATTTTGAAGTTATTTCAATTGCAATTTTTAGTATTGAATATCTATTAAGACTATGGAGTGTTGCAGATCGAGATACGACACAATCTGCATGGAAAATCCGCTTGAACTGGATGAAAAGTGGGGAAGCAATTATTGATTTGATGGCAATCTTACCTGCTTATCTCAATTTCTTCGTACGAATCGATCTTCGTATGCTCAGAATATTACGTTTACTTCGTTTATTAAAATTAACGCGGTATTTTATCTCACTACAGATATTGTTATGTGTGATTAAGCGTGAGAAGGGCTCTTTTCAGGCAGTTATCTTTATTTTAATTATTATGATTATTATGACTGCTTCTGGCATTTATGTGGTTGAAAATAAAGCTCAGCCAGAAGCTTTTAGTTCAATACCTAAATCTATGTGGTGGGCCGTTGTTACTTTAACCACAGTAGGTTATGGCGATGTCACCCCAGTGACCAGTTTAGGAAAGTTATTAGGTGCACTCATTACCATTTTAGGTGTTGGTATTGCAGCGTTACCAGCTGGTATTTTAGCATCTGGTCTGGCAAATGAGCTCAATCAAAGGAATCAAAGACTAGAGCAAGAGTTTCGTGAGTTACTTCAGGTACGAGGGATTGATATTTTACATGACGAAATTGAAATAGAGCGGATACGTCAAAAAGTGGGATTGCCAAAAGAACAAGCGCATAACCTGATTATTCAAATTATGCGTGAAAAAGTATTAGAGGAAGAAGAGTCGGTTAGAGAGACAAAATGTTATTGTCCTCACTGTGGCGGTAAGCTAACTGACTAGAAATAATAAGTTAGCCTCTTCTTTGATTAAATTTTCTTACGTGCTTTTTCTACTGCAAAGGCAATAAGTAAAATGATAAGACCACCGAGGCTTAAGACAAAACCGACCCAGATTGGCGCGATCCAACCCATTTGGTGACTGAGTACCCATCCACCTAGAAATGCACCTAATGCATTGGCCATATTAAAGGCAGAGTGGTTGAGTGAAGCTGCTAATGTTTGGGCATCGCCCGCGACATCCATTAGGCGAGTCTGTAATGCTCCACCTAACCCCATTACGGTAAGACCGATCAAGAATAAAGAGGCAATGGCAGTATAGATATTACTCATTAAGAAACTAGCCACAACAAAAGCGATCGCTGAGCTAATGAGTACGCCTACAATCGTTTTGTTTAGATTTTTATCTGCAAGCCATCCTGCGGCTAAGCCACCAATAACCATACCAATACCCCAAATAGCCAAAGCGATAGGGACGATTTGGATATTCACTTGTGTATATTCAGTCAAAATGGGGGAGACATAGCTGTAAACAGAAAACATGCCTCCAAAACCGATTGCACCTACCGCTAGTGTTAACCACATGTTGATATTTTTAAGTCCAGCTAATTCTGTTTTTATGCTTGCTTTTGCTTGGACTGGAATATTGGGTACAAAGAAGCCAACAGCAATTAAGGTGAAGAAAGCGATAGTCGCTGAAAATTCAAAGCCTGCTCTCCAACCAAAATTTTGACCTAACCAAGTTGCCAAAGGTACACCAATCACAGTTGCAACTGTAAGACCCATCATCATTTGGGCAACAGCAGATGCTCTTCGTGAAGGACCTGCTAGTTCAGCTGCAACTAATGCACCAACACCAAAATATGCACCGTGTGGTAAACCTGCAATAAAACGTGAGATTAAAACAGTTTCAGGTGTATGGGCTAAAGCGGTACAGGCATTTGCGATACCATAAAAAAGCATTAAGCCGAGTAATAAAGTTTTTCTAGGAACTTTGGCACCAAGAATAGCAATGATGGGAGCACCAATAACCACACCTAATGCATAAGCACTAATAAAGTGTCCAGCTTCTGGTACTGTAATTTTTAAGTTATTGGCAATTTCCTGAATCAGTCCCATTGCGACGAATTCAGTGGTTCCAATACAAAAACCACCTACAGCGAGTGAGAAAATTGCTAAAAAGAGTGAATAGTGTTGATGTGTAGATAGAGGGGATTGCGGGGACGCCATAATAGGTTAAGAAGAGACTCAAAAAAGAGAAGTATAAGGGAAAAGAGATCAAAATAATAAAAAACTAAAATATTGAGAAAATGATTACATATTCAAATGAAGTAAATTTAAATTTTTTCATGGGAAATAATTCATCGAAAAACTTTTGAAAATTATATATGATTGGCGCGTAATACTTTAAGCATTACAACAAGTTGTATAAATATCTAAAAATAGAGATTTTAAGTCGTGAGAAAATTATTTATTACCTGCCTTATGGGTGTGGTTATTTTATATATGTCTGGTTGCTCAGTATTTATGGCGGGTAATCAACCAAGTAAAAAAAATGTAAATGTTCTAAATCCAGGTAGTTCTCGTAACTATGTGATTGCCGAGTTTGGAGCACCTGTACTTTCAGAATACCGTGATGGAACACGGGTTGAAATCTATACTTTTCAGCAAGGTTATTCAAAGTGGGTGAAAGTCGGCAGAGCTTTTGGTCATGGTGTAGCAGATGTTGCTTCAATCGGTCTTTGGGAGGTATTTGGGACGCCGACAGAAGCATATTTTAACGGTAAAGAAACATCTTATGAAGTATCTTACGGACCAGATGATTTAGTAAAAAGTTATAAGCTTATTGATTTTAATCAGGCATTTCCAAAAGTAAAAGAGCAATAATGTAGATGAAAGAGGCCTATGGGCCTCTTTCTTTTTGAATAAAAGATTCGAGAATTTTAAGCTTAAATATTAAATGATAATAATAATGATTTTTATTTATGTATACTGTAGCTGCTTATCTTCTGTCTAAATTTTTTTTAACTTTGTGTACAACAGGATTTTGTAAGAATGAATAAATTTTTAATTGTGCCTCTTGCATTTATATGTACCACAGGCTTTGCTCATGAGCCCTATGTAGCGCCTTTAGCTTATAAAACAGAACAAACTCAAGTACCCGTAATTGCAGGTTATGCCGAAGAAGCATTAAATAGTGAGTATGCTTTAAAGGATGCCAAACTTACTGTAATTACTCCTAAAAATGAGCTTAAGACGATTACTGCTGAAGCTTTGCATAAATCGGCCACGGTTTTTGATGTAGATTTGCCGGAAGAGGGAACTTATATCATTCAGACACAAGCAAGTTATCCTTTAAAATATGTATATGATCAAAAAACATGGCATTTATTTTTTGATATGCCAGCTGATAAGGCTCCACCGAAAGCAGAACGTGAATATTTAATTCCAGCTGATATTAAAGCGAAAAATATTAAAACAGAGGAAGTAACGAGAGAGTGGGTATTACAAAGTTATCTTTCTAAAGGAAAAGTTTCAGATATTCAACTTCCAAACACACCGATTAAAGTTAACTTCTCTGTACATCCCAACGCAATTAAGGTTGCTCAACCTGTTAAATTAACCATAAGTGAGAAAGGAACGAGTCTCGCGAATGCTGAAATTAATTTAAGAGAAAAAGGCACGACTGATAAACAAGTGCAGCAGTTTAAAGCAGATAGCAACGGTCAGGTTGAGCTTAAATTTCCAAAGGCTGGAGAGTATTTAGTAGAAGTAACAGCTCCACTAAATTTAAAGGAAAAACCTAAAAATCAAAGTTATACGATTGTTAGCTTAAATGTGTGGGCGCAGTAATTATTACTTTTTATAAGAAATAGACCTAGAATGGGTCTATTTTTTGTTTTTATAAAATTCTTTTCGATTTCAATTAAACAGTAATTGTAAGCTACACAGTTGTACCTTCACCTTTAAATTAAAAAAATTCATCTAATAGAATAATTATGAAAAATAATTCATGTTGAGACAAATTAATTAATTCCATGGTAAAATGAATAATATTCATTAGTGAAGATTTATCTACAGTTATCCTATTTGTTGAAAGGCAAAGATGAGATTAAGACATTCATAGATAAATCTCTTTTTTAGGCTTGGGCCCATGTTAGAAATACGCCACCTTAAAACCTTAGTTGCTTTACGTGAACATGGTTCATTAGTTTCAGCTGCGAATGATCTTTGTTTAACGCCCTCGGCTATTTCTCACCAATTAAAAGAATTAGATCATTGGTATGGGGTAGAGGTGGTGAATCGACGTAGCCGGCCTGTTAGCTTTTCTAATGTTGGGCAACGCTTACTCAAGTTAGCCGATGATGTTTTACCGCAAATACAGATTACACATAGTGATATTACTCGTATTGTGCATGGGCAGACAGGCAGAATTATCTTTTCATCTGAATGTCATAGTTGCTTTGACTGGTTAATGCCGTTGTTGAATCAATATCGACATCAATACCCAGATGTTGATTTAGACTTTGCTTCTGGATTTGAAGCTAATCCACATGAGCTTTTACAAAATGCTGAATTTGATTTGCTTATTACAGCCGATCCAATTGCATTAAAAGGAATTGAGTATTTCCCTATTTTTGAATATGAATCGCGTTTGGTTCTATCCAACACGCATCCATTGGTTCGTGCTGAAAATATTACAGTTCAAGAGTTAGCAGAAGAAGTTTTAATTACTTATCCAGTTGATAAGCATCGTTTAGATATCATGTCGAAACTTTTCATTCCGGCGAATATTCAGCCTAAACAAATACGAACAACAGATTTAACCCAAATGCTTATTCAGCTTGTTGCGAGTGGGCGGGGCATTGCGGCATTGCCTGATTGGGTAGTGAATGAATATGAACAAAAGGGATGGGTTACGAGTCGCCGTTTAGATTGCGTTTCACCCAACGGCTTACGACGGACGTTATATGCGGGCTATCGAACTGAAGAAAAAGAAAAAAGTTATTTTGAAGGGTTCTTAAAGCAGTTAGAAAAGTTCTCTTTAAAACGAACTTCGTATTATTCTGGCTAGAACAATTCATTTAGCTTAAGCATAAAAAAGGCACCCAATGGCGCCTTTTTTTAATATCGAAAAAATTTATTTACCGATAAACAACGAGAGCAAGCCTGCTGCAATAAGAGGGCCGACAGGTACACCACGGAGCAAGGCGACGCCTGCAACTGTACCAATTAATAAACCTGCAACAACATCAGGCTGACTCGACATAAGTTTTACACCGCGACCACCTAACCATGCGACTAACAGACCGATTGCAATGGCAACCAGTGATTTAAAACTAACAAAGGACTTTAAAATAGTCTCTCCACTCAGTTTTCCACTGGCAATTGGTGTGAGTACCCCAATGGTTAAAATAAGAATTCCTAAATTAAGACCATGTGCTTGAATAAAAGGGAAAAACTGATTTAAAGGCGTAATTTTAACGACAATTAACACACCTGCTGCAATGGTTACAGCTGCATTTTGACTTAGTAAACCACAGATAAGTAGAACTAGAAGGACAACTAAATTAACATCAAATTGGGCAAGCATGGGAGCGGGATAGGCAAGTAAATAAAATGGAATTGTATAATATTTAAGAGTAGGAATGTGAAAGCTTTAAACGATTCAACAGATCTTAGATTTTATCTTTAATAAAATTTCATTGTATATCGCTCATTGATAAAGAGTTTTAATTTTCGGTTACGCTTGGACACAATGTTATATAAATTAACAAGTTAAAACTTATAGTTTTTCGAAGTTGTGTTATAAAAATAGTCATTACTCATGAACATAGGATAATGACTATGGAAATTGTAGATATCAAAATTAAAGATCAGTTTGATCAGATTCATGATGCCAAGGCTCAACTAAAGCAAAATTTAGTTGAACACGAAAATGAAATTTTAAAGCTAAGCCAGCGTATTGAACATATTATTGTTGATAATGAAATTATTTTACCTACAACCGAATTGTTATTCGAAAGTGAACAGAACGAAAATATTTATCGAGTAGTTGAAGAATAGAGTGCAGTTTAATGAACTAAATGCAAAGAGTAGTGAGTAGGGAGTTGAAACTACGTTAAAATAAGTGTTTTGTTCTAAAGAGAAACCTCCATGCTGCTGGAAAAAATTTTACAATCACAAGGGTTTGGTTCACGTAAATATTGTCAGCAGTTAATAAAAAATGGTTCTGTAAGTGTTGATGGAGAAATTGCTGATGATCTTAAAAAGCAATTTTCTCCTGAAAATTTAGAATTTTCGCTTTTTGGACAAACTTACCAATATCGAGAACAAGTTTATATTGCATTAAAAAAACCAAAAGGTTTTGAGTGTTCACATCAGCCTCAGCATCATCAAAGCGTTTTTAGTCTTTTACCTGAAATCATGATTCATCGAGGCGTCCAAGCAATTGGGCGTTTAGATCAAGATACAACAGGCTTACTTTTATTGACTGATGATGGTAAATATCTTCAAGCTTTAACCCATCCTCGTAAACATGTTCCAAAGGTTTATCATGTTACGACTCTCGATCCAGTTACACCTGAGCAAATCGTAATGTTAAGCGAAGGTGTCAGCTTACATCAGGAAAAAGGCATTTTTGCTGCAACCGATGTAGCAATGTTGGAAACTCACCAATTAACGATGACCATTCATCAAGGTGTTTATCACCAAGTCAAAAGAATGATTGCTGCTGTAGGAAATAAAGTAGAAGCATTGCATCGCCATCAAGTAGGTCAATTGGTTTTACCTGAAATAGCAGATGGGGAATGGATTTATTTAACAGAGCAGCAAAAGCAGCTAGCACAAAATATTATTTAAGAAAGCAATGGAATGTCTGGAACTCACTATCCCGAATGAAGCCCATTTGTTCATATAGACGATGAGACTCATGGTTATTACTTTGAGTTTCTAGGCTAATGCGTAGGGCATTTTGTTGTTTTGCAAATAAAATGGCAGTATCAATTAACTGTTTGGCTGAGCCTTGGCGACGAAAAATTGGCGTAACATATACATCATCTAAAATATAATATGTTGAACAAGCAACTGAAGAAAAACCTAAATAGAGTAGAACGAATCCGGTGATTTTTTCATCTTTAATATGAATGAAAAAAACACTTTCTCTATTCTCAAAACGTTGTTTAAGAAAGTAAAGTGATTCATTAAAATTAGAAGAAGCCCCATAAAACTGGCGGTATTCATCAAACAAAACGGCGAGTTGGTCTAAATCTTCAAAAGTCGCTCGTCTAACGATCATTTGGTACTCCTTGTAACTTATCATTATATTTTTACAAAGAGAGCATAACGAAAAAAAGAGCTTTTTGACGTTAAAACTTGTTTATAAATGCAACAGTGTTAAGTTTTGTCGCTCTCACCAAGAAGTGCGTTTAGTTCTTCAAACAAATCTTCATGGTCATCATCTTCGCTTAAAGTCGATGGGTTTTGATTTAATGAAGATGCTTTTGCTTTTCGGAGTTTTAATAATTGTTCCATATTAATACTCTGATTTTCGATCGCAAAAGGAATAGATTTAGTTAATACGACCTGTTTAAAAAAAAGTCGTACCGCTTGGGCAGGGGTAATTCCCAATTGTTTAAAAACAGCAAAAGCCTGCTTTTTCTCTTGGGAGTCCAGTCGAACCTGATAAACTTCTGTTTTTCGCATGAATAACAAAACCAAATGATTTTTAATTTTTAGGAATTTATTTTAAACCATCGCAATGTAATTTCAATGTTTTTCGGCATAAAAAACAATCTTTTTGTCATTACGCTTACATTACAACGTCAATTCAAACTGAGAATTGAAAAACATTTCCCCTTTTGTGAGTGGATCGACAAATGAAATGTGCTTAGCTAAAAGTTGTAATGGCTCTGAAAAATCATCATCTACCTTATGTTGAACAGTCGGATAAAATGGATCATTTTTAATCGGAATATCTAGATAATTAAGATGAACACGAAGCTGGTGCTGTTTACCTGTCGTTGGTGTTAACCGATATTTAGCCCAAGTCTGGTTGTGTTCAATAAGCTCAATATAGGTTTGAGTGTTTGCTTTAGCATTTGCCACAACTTGCATGGTGTAAAAAGGAGTCCCTTTATCTAAATGCAAATGTAATGTTTGAGGAAGTTTTAATTCTTTTTTATAAGGAGCGATAGCGTGGTAAGTTTTATTGACTTGACGCTCTGCAAATAATTGTTGGTAAATACCTCGCGATTCAACCCGTTTGCAAAATAGAACAACTCCAGCAGTTTCACGGTCTAATCGATGTATCGGTGTTAAAAATTCATTGCCTGTCTGTTTTTTAAGTCGAACTAATAATGTTTCTTGTACATATTGTCCAGTTGGGCTAATTGTTAAAAAATGAGGTTTATCGACCACTAGTAAGTCATCATTTTCAAATAAAATCCGATGTTCGAAAGGAACATGTGGCTCATAGGCAAGAAATCGATAATAAAAAATATGGGTATTGCTTTGATAAGGGCTATCTAATGTTAATTTTTGTCCATTTGCCCCATAAATAAGTCCATCTTGAAATCGTTGCTGCCACTCTTGTACTTTAATATGTTGAAAATTTTGGCATAGATACTCATAAATAGTTTGAGTATTTGTTTGTGCAGGAAGATAAACTTGGCTTGCGCTTACACCATCAACCATAGGTGGCAAAAAATCGTTCGGACTAGACATAAAAAAGTATAAATATGTAAGAGAATTGATATAAAAAAAGCCAACTTCTAGGGCTTGAGTAGGCTTTTAAGGCAGGGCAATGTTATCATATCGATTATTTTGAATCATGTTATGTGTGCTATGTCGTATTCATTGAAATTGGTCTTAAATCATGAAGAAGATACTGGGCGTCTAGCTCAAGCGTTGGCGCAACATGTTCAGTCAGGTGTGATTTATTTAATTGGAGACTTAGGTGCGGGTAAAACCACACTTACGCGCTATTTCTTACAAGCTTTGGGTCATAAAGGCTCTGTTAAAAGTCCAACCTATACACTAGTTGAGCCGTATAAAATCAATGAGAAAGAAATTTTTCATTTTGACTTATATCGTTTGAATGACCCTTATGAACTTGAATTAATGGGAATCCGTGATTATTTAGATGTCACAGATGCATTATTTTTATTTGAATGGCCATCAAAAGGTGGTGATGAAATTCCTCAGGCAGATATCATTATCGATATTCAAAAGTCAGAGGATGAGTTGAGTCGTTTTGTAACTTTAACTCTACCCACAGAACATTTGTATCAGACTTTGCAGGAACAGCTTCATGACTGATGAAAAGCTAACACAACGTCGTATTCATACTTTAGACGCAGCGTTAGCCAACCAGATTGCTGCTGGTGAGGTGATTGAACGTCCTTCGTCTGTTGTTAAAGAATTATTAGAAAACTCGATCGATGCGGGTGCAACTGAACTCATTGTACGGATCGCTCAAGGTGGTTCGACGCTAATAGAAATTATTGATAATGGGCATGGTATTCATTCTGAGGATTTAGCATTAGCCGTAATGCGCCATGCGACAAGTAAAATTAAAACTGCAGAAGATTTACACGCTATTGTAAGTTTGGGATTTCGCGGGGAGGCACTTGCTTCGATTGCCGCAGTTTCAAGATTGACATTGACCAGTAGCCAAGATGAAAGTGGTATTGGTCATCAGGTTGAAGTCAATGGTACAGCCTTTGATCATCAAGAAGTGCAAGCTGTTGCTGCTCAAAAGGGAACCCACATACGTGTTCAGGACTTATTTTTTAATGTACCGGCGCGTCGTAAATTCTTAAAAAAACCAACGACTGAATTTGGCCATATTGAAGAGATTGTTCGTCGTCTGGCTTTAACACATTTCGATATACGTTTTGTGCTTGAGCATAATGATAATATTCGAATTAATTTACCTATAGCAGATAGCGGAGAGCTCCGTTTTCAGCGCGTACAGCAATTATTAGGTTCGCAATTTGTACAAAATGCATATTGGATGGATGCTGAAAGTATTAGCATGCGTTTATCGGGGTGGCTTGGTCATCCTTCAGATGCACGTGCGCAGGCTGATATGCAATATGTCTATGTGAATGGTCGTATTGTTAAAGATAAAACGATTTCTCATGCATTACGCATGGCATATGACGGTATTTTACATGGCCATCAACATTCATCTTATTTACTTTTCTTAGAAGTTGACCCTGAAAATATCGATGTGAATGTTCATCCTACAAAACATGAAATTCGCTTTTTAAATCAGAGAGAAGTGCATGAGTTTGTAAGACATTACGCAAAAGAAACTCTGGCGCAATTTCAGACAGCGACTGCTGATTTAGCTCAAGCGATGAAAGTGGATGAAACCTCAGATTATTCTGTACAGCCTCAACCTAAATATCAGGAACAATTTACGCTGCATCGGGCAAATGAAGCTTTAAATCCAGACAATGAAGCGCGAGCTCAGAATGCACCGACAGAGCTATTAACTGATTTTAATGCTAGTCGTCCGCAAGCTGTTCACTATGCAGATCAAACACCAAAATATAACGGTTCTCCTCAGTTAAATAATGCGTTAAAGACATACTTAGCGCCACTGCGTGATCAACCTGCTAATTTTTCAGTAAATCAAGATATTGAGCCCGTAACTAAAGTCGATGAATTTCCGTTAGGCATCGCAATTGCTCAACTTCATGGAATTTATGTTTTAGCGCAAAATACTGAAGGGCTGATTATTGTTGATATGCATGCAGCCCATGAGCGTATTTTATTACAGCAAATGAAAAATGCTTGGGACAAACCAGAGTTTTGGACATCTCAGCAGTTGCTTATACCTAAAGTCATTTCTATTAGCCGTATGCAGGCTGTGCGGGTAGAGGAGTTGAAACCTCAACTGGAGCGTTTAGGACTTGAAATTGATTTATATGGGGACGAGCAGATTATTGTACGTGGTGTGCCAGCTATATTACAAAAAGCTGACTTTGAAAATCTTATTCCTGAACTTTTAAATGATTTAGATCCAAATGATGAAGCACAAGGATTACTTCAAAAAAGAGATGAGTTATTAGCTGGAATGGCATGCCATGGAGCAGTACGTGCACATCGACAACTCGGTCTTTCGGAAATGAATGCTTTACTTCGTCAAATGGAACAAACTGAATTTGCGAGCCAATGTAACCATGGAAGGCCAACTTGGCGTGCATTTCCATTATCTCAATTAGATAAATTATTTGCTCGAGGAGAGTAGTTTTACATGTCAAATCAATTGCCCGTCATCAATTTAATGGGACCAACTGCAAGCGGAAAAACCGCTTTGGCATGTGAATTATACGAGCGTGGAAATTTTGAGCTGATTTCTGTTGATTCTGCTCTCGTTTATAAAGATATGGATATCGGTACTGCTAAACCAACTCGTGAAGAACAAGCGCTATATCCTCATCATTTAATTGATCTGATTACTCCTCTTGAAGTTTATTCAGCTGCTCAATTTGTGGAAGATGCATCTAAGTTGATTGATGACATGCATTCACGTGGGAAAACTCCTATCTTGGTAGGAGGCACAATGTTGTACTTTAAGGCACTCTTAGAAGGTCTATCGAGTAATTTGCCGAGTGCAGATCCCCAAGTTCGGGCAGCAATTGAAGAAAAAGCTTTAAATGAAGGATGGCAGGCTGTTTATGACGAATTAGTTTCCGTAGATCCTGCCGCGGCTATAAAATTTAATGTGACTGATAAGCAAAGGATTATTCGAGCAATAGAAGTTTATAAGCTTACGGGTGAGCCAATTACTAAATTGCAGGCAGAACAACCCAAAAACGTACCATATCGATACATATTTCATAATTATGCTTTACTTCCAGATCGGGTAGAATTACATCAACGCATTGAGCAAAGATTAAGCAAAATGTGGGATATCGGTTTTTTGAGTGAAGTTGAAGCTCTAATTGAAAAATACGATTTAGATGAAAATTTACCCTCAATGCGTTCAGTGGGTTATCGACAAGCACTAGAATTTCTATTAAAAAGTGATATAAGTCTCAAAAGTAAACGTGAAATGGAGGATAAAGCTTTATTTGCAACACGACAACTTGCCAAACGTCAATATACGTGGTTACGTTCTTTGCAAGAAATACACGATTTTAAAACTTACTTGACGATAAAGCAGGCGAAAGAAGACTTGCGAAACTCTTATGGATAAAGCAAAATTTGCACACTGTCTTTTTATAATTTTTAGTTGAAAAATAAAGATAGTTTTTTTTGCGCTGATTTAAAAATTTTTTTTTGGAGTTAAAAATGTCTAAAGGTCAAACTTTACAAGATCCGTTCTTAAATTCTCTCCGTAAAGAACGTATCCCTGTTTCTATTTTCCTTGTGAACGGTATTAAATTACAGGGTCATATTGAATCATTTGACCAATATGTTGTTTTATTAAAAAATACAGTAAGTCAAATGGTTTACAAACACGCGATTTCAACTGTTGTTCCAGCTCGTAACCCACGCCCAGCAGGCGCGCAAGGTACAGGCTTCCCAGCACAAGGTGGCACACAAGGCGGCTTTGGTGGTGGTCAACCTACTGGTGGCTTCGGTGGCGCTCAAGGCGGCTTCGGTGGTGCTCAAGGCGGCTTCGGTGGCGCTCAAGGTGGCTTCGGTGGTCAAGGCGGCTTTGGTGGTGGTCAAGGTGGTGGCTTCGGCGGTCAAGGTGGCTTCGGTGGTCAAGGCGGTGGTTTCGGTAGTCAAGGCGGCTTCGGTGGTCATCAAGGTGGTTTTGACAACGATACTAAATTTGAAGATGGTCAAGAAGACGAAAATAATCGTTAATTGATATCTAAAAAAAACCAGTCAGATAATGACTGGTTTTTTTATGTTTATTTAAAAGTTAATTCAAAATATTAAACTCATCAAAGGTCATAATTTGACCATGGTGACTCATATATTTAAATAAATAGAGTTTTAATCGATGATATTAATATTGGCTGCTGCTTTAAGTAGTGTTTTGGTGTCTATCTTATTAAAAAATTTAAAGAAAAAAGGGTATCAGCCATTACAAATGATTGCATGGAACTATGTGAGCGCGAGTCTTCTTTGCTTTTGGTGGTTTCAGCCTGATATTCAACACATTTCAATATCAAAGACCCCTTGGTGGCTAATTGTTGCATTAGGATTGATTTTACCCAGTATTTTTCTGTGTTTAGCTAAATCATTAGAATATGCAGGAATTGTTAAGACTGAAGTTGCACAGCGCCTTTCTGTCGTACTTTCTTTACTCGCAGCTTATTTCTTTTTTCATGAACAATTTAATGCTTTAAAGCTATGGGGAATAGGTTTAGGAATTTTTGCTGTTTTACTTGTCCTCTTTGGACAAATGAGTAATTCTTCGAATCATCAATCTCGAAAAGCAATTTTTGCTCTATTAAGTGTTTGGTGTGGATATGCCGCAGTAGATATTCTCTTAAAATATACGAGTAGTTTAGGTCTTCAATTTACACTGACTTTGAATCTTATTTTTATTACAGCTTTTATATTATCAATTTCATATTTATTGGTGCAGAAAACCCAAAAATGGCAGTTTAAAAGTGCTATAGCTGGGTTGGTTTTGGGGGTGCTTAATTTTTCGAATATTGCTTTATATGTGAAAGCTCATATTCTTTTAAAGGATTCACCTGCAATTGTTTTTGCAAGTATGAATATTCTTGTGGTGCTATTAGGCATTGCAAGTGGCGTTATTTTATATAAAGAAAAATTAAAATGGCCTACCACTTTAGGTATTTTATTTGGAATAAGTGGCGTGATTTGTTTAGCTAGGGCAATGGCTTTATAGTTCAAGAGAATTGAATCTCTTGAACTATTCTAATTTTATAAAGAGGTAAAAATAACTTCATCTGGTAGGCGTGATTTAGGTAGTTTGGCATTAAAATCGTTTTCACTGCGATAACCTAGGGAAACAATGACTGAACTACGTAGGCCTTTTTCAGTTAAACCTAACTCATTATTTAAAATGTCTTCATCAAAGCCGCCCATTGGGGTTGCATCAATTCCTTCTAAACCCGCAGCAAAAAGTAGTTGCCCCAGAGCAATGAATGTTTGATTTTCCATCCATCCAAATAAATTTTTCTGCTCATTTCGATAGAACTCAACATAGCCATGGCGAGTATCTTTTTGGCCTAATTTAGCTTTTTCATCTTTAAAACGACCACTTAAATCATCTTGTTCAAGTAATTGATTTAAGTATTCAGATGAAATATCTGTTTTTGTGCAAAATACAAGTGTGTGTGATGACTCAAGCACTTTGGGACCATTGTAAGCATATTTACCTGTTAAGGCTTTTGCAATTCTTTCTTTAGCTGCAAGGTTATCTGCAACGAAAAAGTGCCAAGGCTGTATATTCACTGAAGAAGGTGAAAAACGTAAAATTTCTAATAATTTATTAATTTTTTCTTGAGGAATTTTCTTTTCAGAATCATACGCTTTTGTTGTGTAGCGGCTTTTAACAGAATT
Source organism: Acinetobacter sp. GW821-FHT09D10 (assembly GCF_059416285.1). Taxonomy (NCBI): domain Bacteria; kingdom Pseudomonadati; phylum Pseudomonadota; class Gammaproteobacteria; order Moraxellales; family Moraxellaceae; genus Acinetobacter; species Acinetobacter sp. GW821-FHT09D10. The sequence continues at coordinate 24,919 of NZ_JBWKOW010000004.1, read as the reverse complement.
CAATAGGTCCATATATGTACTCCATATCAATCTTATGGCAATTGAGAGAATTTAATCTTTGTCATCATACGCTATTTTATTCAAAAACATTTCCTATGTAATTTGATAAAGAAATATAATACTTATATAAAGTTTTAGTAATCTATTGAAAATGATTAATTTAATGCCAACAGGTGCAAAGAGTAAGCTGCGAGAAATTAGAATTGTTAAAGCCTTTATCATTCTTGCATTTGTACTGTGTCTTTTAATTTTATACATTGAGTATCAAAAGTATGGACATATAAATTGGCGATTTGTATTTATTACTGGGGTATGTGTGATTTGGGATTTTGATTTAAATAAAAAAATTAAAGAATTGAAATTTCAAATAAAAAGTGACTAATTTCTAGCTAATAATTCCAGACAACCAATTCGAGCTGTTGTGGATTTGAAGACGGGTCAATTTCCAAAATATAAGCCTGATCTTCACGCCAATCGCCAAGAACAATTCGTTGTTTATCTTGGACTTGATGAATTGAAGGGCGGTGAGTATGTCCATGAATCAGTGTATCTACATTTGCTAAAGCAGACAGAACTGCTTGCTCATTTACATCCATGATTTCATAGCTTTTTTGCTGTTTATCCGCAGAGCTTCTCTTGCGGAAGCCATTAACCAGCTTAGTGCGAAAACTGAGTGGAGTTCGACGTAAAAGAGAGACTAAGAGCGGATTTCGAATAATCTTTTTAAATCTTTGATAAGAAACATCATCTGTACATAATGCATCGCCGTGTTCTAGACGATATTGATGTCCTGTAATATTAAGGGAATAAATATCAGGGAGTAAGACGCCATTAAATTTATTGAGGAAAACTTGATTAAGCGCAAAATCACGGTTGCCTACTTGAAAGTAAACACGATTCCCTTTTTGAGTAAAAGCCTTTAGGGCATCGACAATTTCATCTAGCCATGGTGCTGAATAGTCATCTCCAATCCAGGCATTAAACCAGTCACCTAAAATGTAGAGTTGAGTATTTTTATCTTGGTAATGTACCAATAAGTCTAAAAACCCTCGAACGAGTCGAGGGTGTTCAGGTGACAAATGTAAATCTGAGATAAACAGATAAGTCACAGCTTTATCCTAAAATTATTCAGAAATAATTTTAGCAGATTCGATTACAACGTTTTCTAAAGGAACGTCAGCGTGATAACCACGGTTACCAGTGCGAACACCTTTGATCGCTTCAACAATGTCTAGACCTTCAACAACTTTACCAAATACAGCATAACCCCAACCTTGAGCAGTTTTAGAGGTATGGTTCAAGAAAGAGTTATTTTTCACGTTGATAAAGAATTGAGCAGACGCTGAGTGAGGAGCTTGAGTACGCGCCATTGCAATCGTACCTTCGTCGTTGCTTAAACCGTTATCAGCTTCATTTTCAATTGAATCACGTGTTGCTTTTTCTTTGAAGTTTTCATCCATACCGCCACCTTGGATCATGAAACCATCAATGACGCGGTGGAAAATAACGCCGTCATAAAAACCGTCACGTACATATTCTAAAAAGTTTGCTACTGTTTTAGGTGCTTTTTCAGCATTCAGTTCAAGAACAATACGACCTTTATTGGTGTTTAATTCGACTTGAGGAAAACTCATTACATTAATCTCCTAAACATGGGCTTATGACCATGGGTTTTTGGTTGAGAGAAGCATAAGCAAACTGTAAACTACAAGGCAAGTAAAAAACGTTAAAATCTTTGTTAAAAATGAAGATAGCGTTTAAATTTTTCGAAATTTTATCTACAAAGAAGTGATTGATACACTATGAAGCCTAATGATGTTGTCTCGAGCCTGCCAAATAACCCGACACCGAATACTCATGCCTCTGTCGATTCTGCGCAGCAAGAACAACAGGCTGGCTTAGATTTTGTTCGCCAAGTCATTACTGAAGACTTGGCTGCTGGACGTGCAAATCAGATCGTAACGCGTTTTCCACCAGAACCAAATGGTTATTTGCATATTGGTCATGTAAAAGCGATTTGCCTAAACTTTGGTGTGGCTGAAGAGTTTGATGGTTTATGTAATTTACGTTTTGACGATACAAACCCTGATGCTGAAGAACAAGAGTACGTTGACGGTATTGCGAATGATGTGAAATGGCTTGGTTTTAACTGGAATGGTGAGCCACGCTATGCATCAAGTTATTTTGATCAATTATATGCATGGGCTGTTCAATTAATTGAGCAAGGCGATGCTTATGTTGATTTACAGTCTCCAGAAGAAATTAAGTTAAACCGCGGTAGTTTTGTTGAACCGGGTAAAAATTCACCATACCGTGATGCATCTGTTGAAGAAAACCTTGCTCGCTTTGAAAAAATGCGCAGTGGTGAGTTTAAAGAGGGTGAAGCTGTTTTACGTGCCAAAATTGATATGGCAAGCCCAAACGTACACATGCGTGATCCAATTTTATATCGCGTATTGCATTCAGAGCATCATCAAACAGGTGATAAGTGGAAAATCTATCCAATGTATGACTATGCTCATCCATTGTCAGATGCTATTGAGGGGATTACTCATTCTCTTTGTACATTAGAGTTCCAAGATCACCGTCCGTTTTATGACTGGATTGTAGAAAAGGTAAAATCTAAAGCAGTTCCACATCAGTACGAATCTTCACGTTTAAACGTGGACTACACCATTACATCAAAACGTAAATTACGTAAGTTGGTGGAAGGTGGTCATGTAAATGGTTGGGATGACCCGCGTATGCCAACAGTAGTAGGTATGCGTCGTCGTGGTTTTACTCCAGAAGGTTTACGTGATTTCTGTAAACGTGTAGGTGTGTCAAAAACTGATGGTATTGTAGATGTTGCAATGCTTGAGTTCTGTATTCGTCAATCTTTGGAAAATACAGCTGCGCGTGGTATGGCTGTTTTAAGTCCACTTAAAGTGACTTTAACTAATTTACCAGAGGATATGGATCTTACGCATGCTCGCCATCCTAACGTTGATATGGGTGATCGTGTAATTCCTTTAACTAAGGAAATCTATATTGACCGTAAAGATTTTGAAGAAGTGCCGCCAAAAGGCTTTAAACGCTTAATTCCTGACGGCGAAGTACGTTTACGTCATGCTTACGTGATTAAATGTGATGAAGTCATTAAGGATGCAAATGGTGAAGTGGTTGAGCTGAAATGTTCAATTGACCCTGAAACGTTAGGTAAAAATCCTGAAGGTCGTAAAGTGAAAGGCGTGATTCACTGGGTATCTGCAACCAAAGGTATTCCTGCTGAAGTACGTATTTACGATCGTTTGTTCACAGAAGCAGACCCTGAAACAGGTGATGATTTCTTGGCAAACCTAAATCCAGATTCGATGAAAGTGTTAGAAGCTGTAATTGAACCTGCTTTGGCACAAGCTAAGCCAGAAGATCGTTTCCAGTTTGAACGTGAAGGTTATTTCGTTGCAGATCAGCACGATCATTCACCTGAAAAACCAGTGTTTAACCGTATTCTCGATTTGAAAGATAGCTTTAAGCCTGAGAAAAAGTAACACGAGTAACAGGTTTTGAGTAAATAGCAGATATAAAAAGGCCCAACTCAGTTGGGCTTTTTTATATCTATTTTCTTACATATATTATTCTTTATTGTGCTTTGGCAAATAAGCTAAGCTGGATTAACCACATAAAAATAAAGAACAATGATTATAAGAAGAATAAATGCTAGCGATAAATAAGTATTCACCGTGTTAAAGCTTTTAATAAATTTCAGGATTTCCATAGTAAATCAGCGTTTATTTTATGTTACAAAATGAATAAATTAATAATACACGGAAATTAATTATAAAGGTTCCCAAAGATAGATTAATAATCCATCTTTGGGTGAAAAGTAAGCATTTGGCTTTATGGATATAATTTAATTTAATTGTATTTTTATAATTTAACCGCTATATCCAATACGTTTGAGAAATTTTTGAATAATTTCAAATGCAGCATGTTCGAGCGCTTGAGCGTATTGCAAATTATCTTCGCGAAGCTTTGGAATCGAAACATTTGCATGGCGAAGTTCACATGTATGACCAATTAACCACTTTTCAAAATGCTCTTCAGTGGTTTCAATGTGGAACTGCAAGGCAAGAATATTATTTCCGACTTCAAATGCCTGATTGGTATAAATATCGGAACTTGCTAATAGCACCGCATTTTCAGGAAGGTCGAAAGTGTCGCCATGCCAATGTAGAACATGAACATTGTTAAGCAAGCCAGATAAAACCTGATTAGCACGTAAGCTTAAGCTTAGTGGACCCCAGCCAATTTCTTTTTGATGTCCTGCGTATACTTTTGCGCCAAGTGCATGAGCAATAAGCTGTGCACCTAGGCAAATGCCAATTGTAGGCTTGTCAGCTGCTAAACGTTGTTTGAGTAAAGCGATTTCATCTTTTAAGAATGGATAATCGTCAGTTTCATAAACTCCGATTGGACCACCTAAAATAATGGTTAAACCTTCATGTGAAAAAGCAGGGGTTAAATCATCAACACCCGCCTCAAAATAACGGACGCGAAATCCGAGTTGATAAAAAACATCTTCTAATGAACCTAAGTCTTCGAAAGCAAGATGCTGAATGGCATAAATAGTTTTAGGGAAGGCGTTTGTTGTGTTCATACAAATGATTCATAGAAGATCAATACGTGGAGTATAGCGATAAATATAAAGAAGAGAATATCTGTATAAATCACCAATACTCGGAAATTGATATTTTTCGTTAAAATGATGTTGTTATGCAAAGGATTATCTATTTATGAATAAATCCCTAAACATATTCTACTGTTTAAAATAATAGCTTTTGATTTTCCTCAAAGCCTATGTTTGAAAGTTGATGTTCATCTTTTAAATTAACTCCTGAAAAGCCGAGTTGTTTTGATTTTTTCATTAATGCGATTAAACGTTGTACTGCAACCGGAATACTTAAGCCTGCTGGGCGAACATTGGAAATACAGTTGCGTTTCGCATCGAGGCAGCCTGAATATGCATTCCATGTATAGTAAATGCCCATACTGTCCGGAGAGCTTAATCCCGGACGTTCGCCAATAAGCATAACAAGCATAGATGCTTTGAAAATTTCTGCGACTTCATCGCCAAGAGCAACTCGGCTACCTGTCGCAAGTGAAATTGGTGCAAGACTCCAGTTTTCTTGCTGAATTTGTTCGCTTAGCGCTGTAATAAATGTCACAGCGTTTGCTTCAATTGCTCTTGCAGAGAGTCCGTCACCTACCACAATACAAACATCGTATGGCTTCGGATTTTCTGCATATTCCTTAATTAAGACATCTTTTGATTGATCTGAAAGCTGACGTCCTAAATCTGGGCGTTTGAGATAAATTTCTTTATTGGATGCATTACTTTGTACATGAATGCTTGGAAGCTGCTGTTGCTGTAATTGTTCAGATAAATGAAAAACGTCCAGATCTTGATAAACCGCATCTTTTGCTTGTGCATGAGATAACTGGAATTCGAGTAAGGCTCGTGTTGGGATACTGCAACCTGCACGACCCAAAGCAATACGGGCATCGGTAAACTGTTTGAGTTTTTCCCACTGATCTTGATGGGTAGAGGAGGGATATTGAATATCACGACTGATTTTCATAGTGTTCTCCCTAATTCATGAGCAGACGAGAGAATTGGTCGGGCATGTGATCTGCCCAACAAATTTGAGAGTTTTGTTGTTTAAAAATACCCTGTTGTTCAAGCCAAGCAGAAAACTCAGGAGCAGGTTTTAAACCTAAAAGCTGTCTTAAGTATAGGGCATCATGGAACGAAGTCGTTTGATAATTGAGCATGACATCATCTGAGCCCGGAATCCCCATAATAAAGTTGATGCCCGCGGCGCCAAATAAGGTAAGGAGAACATCCATATCATTTTGGTCTGCATCTGCATGGTTGGTGTAACAAATGTCGCAGCCCATTGGCACACCAAGTAACTTGCCGCAGAAGTGATCTTCTAGACCTGCACGTATAATTTGTTTACCGTTAAAAAGGTACTCTGGGCCAATAAAACCGACGACTGTATTTACTAAAAGTGGGTTGTATTTACGGGCTACAGCATAGGCGCGAGTTTCTAAAGTTTGCTGGTCAACGCCGTGATGTGCATTACTTGATAAGGCACTGCCTTGACCAGTTTCAAAGTACATGACGTTTTGCCCAATGGTCCCGCGTTTGAGTGCGAGCGTGGCTTCATATCCTTCTTGTAGTAAATCGAGTGAAATTCCAAAACCTTCGTTAGCCAGTTGTGTGCCAGCAATCGATTGAAACATTAAATCAATTGGCACATTTTTTTCAGCGAGTTGAATACCTGAACTAATATGCGTGAGTACACAAGATTGTGTCGGAATTTGATACTCCTGAATTACATGATCAAGCAATTTCAGTAGCTCTGACAAATTATGTAAATTATCGGTCGCAGGGTTAATGCCAATCACAGCATCACCATTGCCATACATCAAGCCATCTAAAATACTGGCGGAAATACCAAGTACATCGTCGGTCGGGTGATTGGGTTGCAGACGGGTAGAAAGATGGCCTTTTAGACCGATGGTGTTGCGAAACTGGGTAATGACTTCACACTTGCTCGCGACATAAATCAAATCTTGATTGCGCATAATTTTGCTAACAGCAGCCACCATTTCTGGAGTTAAACCTGATGCTAATGCTTTTAAGCTTTGTGCAGTTGCTTCTTCTCCAAGTAACCAATTCCGAAAATCGCCTACTGTAAAGTGTGAAATAGGGGCAAAAGCCGCCAAATCATGTTCATCAATAATCAGACGCGTAATTTCATCAGTTTCGTAATCGACCACTACTTCATTTAAAAAAGTTTTAAGTGGTACATCGGCCAGTGTCATTTGTGCCGCAACATGTTCGGTTGCATCTCTGGCAGCTACACCTGCTAATTTATCGCCAGAACGTAATGGCGTTGCTTTTGCCATTAAAGTTTTTAAGTCAGCAAAGTGATACTGTTGATTGGCGACAATATTGCGATAACTCATGGTTGCTTCCTTTTATTTATAGTTCTTGTTCTGCGGCTTTAATATTTACAAACTCTTCTTCTGGGGTCCCTTTCACTAAATGATAACGGCTATAGAATAAAAAGTAAGCAATAAATACCATATAGATAGCGGCAGCAATAAACCAGACTTTAGGGTTTACCACAAAACCTGCAACTACCGCAGCCATTGCTAAAACTAATGCAATGCTTGAGGTCACAATGCCACCTGGTGTTTTATAGGGACGGGGCATGTTAGGTTTAGATAGGCGTAATTTGATGTGGGATAAAAGAATCAACACATAAGAGATGGTTGCACCAAAAACCGCGATTAAAATCAGTGAATCGCCTTCTTTAGTAAGTGAAAGCAAGAAACCGATAATGCCCGGAATAATAATCGCTAGGTAAGGCGCTTTATTTTTGTTAGTTAACGAAAGTGAAGTGGGTAAGTAACCAGCACGAGAGAGTGCAAAGATTTGACGTGAATAAGCATAGATAATTGAAAAGAAACTCGCGATTAAACCTGCTAAACCAACAAAGTTAACAAAAGTCGCAAGCCAAGTGTTGGTGCCATAAACTTTAACCAGAGCATCGACCAGAGGAGCGCCTGAGTTTTGTAAAGTACTTGCACCTGCTGCGCCCGCACCCAAGAATAAAATGAGCATGGCAAACGCCGTTAATATGAGCATTGCACCGATTAAACCACGTGGTAATGATTTTGCAGGATCTTTTGCTTCTTCGGCTGCTAAAGGAACACCTTCAACTGCAAGAAAAAACCAGATTGCAAATGGAACAGCGGCCCAGATGCCTAAATAGCCATGAGGTAGAAAACGACTTGCGCCAGCGGCTGTGCCAACGGGAATATCTAACAGGTTTTGTGCATTAAAATGTGGGATCATTGCTGCAATAAACACAACAAGAGCAACCGCTGCGACAAGTGTAATTGCAAACATGATTTTTAAGGCTTCGCCAGCACCTTTCAAATGTATGCCCATAAAAATGGCATAGCAGGCGAGGTAAATCATCCAACCATTAATGCCAAATAAAGATTCACAATAACCACCAATAAATACGGCAATAGCAGCAGGGGCAATCGCGTATTCAATTAAAATAGCTGTACCTGTTAAATAGCCACCAAAAGGACCAAAGGCAGCGCGTGCAAAGCTATAACCACCACCTGCTGTCGGCATCATGGTGGACATTTCCGACATAGAAAGACATAGGCACAGATACATGATTGCAGCGAGGGCAGTGGCAATAAACATACCACCCCAGCCACCTTGGGCTATGCCAAAGTTCCAGCCAGCAAAATCACCAGATATCACATAAGCTACACCTAAACCAATCAGGAGTAACCAACCCACAGTACCTTGTTTAAGTTGACGCTGAGCAAAATATTCTGCTGATGAAACTTCTGCGCTTGAAGCAATAACGGAAGCTGTTTCTGGTTGATTCATACAATACTCCTGCGAGTGGGTTTGTATGAATCAATGCAAAAGCAATGCCTAAATGAAGAGCTTTAGATAATAGATGACGCTTTTTTATTCCAAATGATAAAAACTTGAGAACTAACAGTACTAAATAAAGAAGCCAGCAATCTAAATTACCGGCGTCTTACATAATTAATGAGCTTACTTCTTTCTAATGTTGATAGTCTGGTATCAACTTGGTGCAGAAATTAGAAGAAGCCCATTGGTTTAGTTGAATAACTCACCAACAAGTTTTTAGTTTGTTGATAATGATCTAGCATCATCTTATGGTTTTCACGGCCAATACCTGACTTTTTGTAGCCACCAAATGCAGCATGAGCAGGGTAGATGTTATAGCAGTTTGTCCAGACACGACCCGCTTCAATAGCGCGACCAGCACGATAAGAAATGTGTGCTGAACGTGACCAAACACCTGCACCTAAACCATACATGGTGTCATTGGCAATTTTAATTGCATCGTCAAAGTCTTTGAACGTTGTCACAGCAAGTACAGGTCCAAAAATTTCTTCTTGGAAAACTTGCATGCCGTTGTGACCTTTAAAAATAGTCGGATCAACATAGTAACCATCGCCTACTTCTTTACGACCACTACCGCCTAGTAAGAGTTCTGCACCTTCTTCACGACCAGTGTTAATACAACGTAAAATTTTCTCTTGCTGTTGTAGAGATGCTTGAGCACCAATCATAGTTTCAGTATCAAGTGGATGACCAGTTTTAATACGTTTTACACGTTCGACAGCCAATTCCAAGAACTGATCAGCAATGCTCTCTTGTACTAAAGCACGAGAAGGGCAAGTACATACTTCACCTTGGTTTAAGGCAAACATGGCAAAACCTTCAAGCGTTTTTTCTAAGAAATCATCTTCTTTATCCATGATATCTTCAAAGAAAAGGTTTGGTGACTTACCGCCAAGTTCTAATGTCACTGGAATAATATTTTCGGTTGCATATTGCATCACCATTTGTCCAGTTTGTGTTGAACCTGTGAAAGCAATTTTGGCAATACGTGGGTTTGTCGCTAACGGACGACCGACTTCTGAACCGAAACCATTAACAATATTAAGTACACCCGGCGGTAAGATATCTTGGATGAGTTCAGCAACCAGTAAAATACCTACTGGTGTTTGCTCTGCTGGTTTAATCACAACGCAGTTACCAGCTGCTAGAGCAGGAGCAAGTTTCCATGCTGCCATTAAAATTGGGAAGTTCCATGGAATGATTTGGCCAACTACACCAAGTGGTTCATGGAAGTGGTAGGCAATGGTATCTTCATCAATTTCAGAGATGCCGCCTTCTTGAGCACGAATACAACCTGCGAAATAACGGAAATGATCAATCGCAAGCGGAAGATCAGCTGCTAAAGTTTCACGAACCGCTTTACCGTTATCCCAAGTTTCTGTAACAGCAAGCATTTCAAGATTTGCTTCTAAACGATCAGCAATTTTTAAAAGTATATTTGAGCGTACCGTTGGCGAGGCTTTATTCCATGTTGCTTTCGCTTTATGTGCTGCATCTAGAGCAAGTTCGATATCTTCGGCACTAGAGCGTGGAATACGTGTGAAAGCTTTTCCATCAACAGGAGATACATTATCAAAATATGCACCCTTTACAGGTGCAACCCATTCACCGCCAATAAAATTTTCATATTGTGATTTAAATTGAACTTTTGAGCCTGGTTGATTTGGATCGATATAGCGCATATAAATATTCCTTTGCTTTTTAGGACTAAAGACTAACAAGAACCCTGTCAGTAGGTACTTTCGTACTTTGTATAATTAGGATATAAAGAAGAAGGTTGGAGAAAGGTTGGAATAGAAATGTGGATATATAAGGAATTTACAAATGTTCACAAAAAAGGATTTATTGCAGCAACGGACGTTGATTGATCAACTGCGTACGCAAAATAGTCTCTCTCCTCAAAATGCTGCCAAACTGGGTCAAAGTATTGCAAGTTCATGGGAACGGTCAGCCTCTGCTGCGATTCCTAAAGAGCGTTTTGCTGCTCCATTAGTCGAGAAAAAATCTGCTTCACAAAATGCTTTAGATATGGCTTTAAGTCAGTGTGCCGACGACTTACGTCATATCGCTGAACAATCCTCAATGGTGATTGCTGTTGGTGATATCGGCAGTACCATTATTTGGACGGCAACAAGTGCTCAAATGCAAAGTGCAGCTGAGCGTGTTCACTTTGTGCAGGGTGGGCAATGGCGTGAAGAATTTGTTGGCACCAATGCATTGGCTTTGTCTTTAAAAACTCAGCAATCAAGTTGTGTTTTTTCAAATGAACATTATATGGAATCGATTCATGATTGGGTGTGCTATGCCGCGCCAATTATCGATCCATACTCGAAACAAACCCTTGGTGTCGTTGATTTATCGACAACTTGGAAGAATCATAATAGTTTAGGAATATTGGCCGCTGAACGATGTGCATCCATTATTCAATCCGCTTTGCTAGAGCAGCAGCGTCAACAGTTACATATTCGTGCATTTTCGACACCGCAAGTTAAATTTAACGGTAAAAGCTTGTTATTAACGCCGCGTCAAATTGAAATTTTGACAATATTGGCGTTATGTCCGCATGGCTTAACTTTAGAGCATCTTTATCAGGCACTGTATGGCGAACGTAAAGTCAGTATGGGGACGCTTAAAGCTGAAATGTCTCAGCTTCGAGATATTTTGGGTGGTTTACTTGGATCTCGGCCATATCGTTTGCTTGTACATGTTGAAGCGGATTTTTTACAAGCTGAACAGGCACTGGATGCGGGATATGCGGCTTCTGCTTTGCAACTTTACACAGGCGTTTTTCTGGCCAAAACGGAAAGTCCGTTTTTATGTGCATGGCGTGATTGCCTAGAATCACGTTTAAGCGATGCGATTTTTAAAACACAAGAAACAGATTTATTACTAAAGCATTTAGCTCATTTCCCTGAAGCAATTGATGCGGTAGAACGTCTTATGGAGTTAGTACCTAGCGAACATCCCGCACATCAATTGCTGATGAAATACCTTGACTCACCTAAGCTCAGTTAAGTGATTTTTTGATCCAGCCACTGGAACAATTGTTGATAGACTTGTTCTCGTACTGGCTGGGCTGAAAGGACTAAATCGTGCAATCCATTGTGAATAGAGACAACGGATATATCTCCTTTGATTTTTTTACCGTGTTTTTCAATGTCTTTAACATCTAAAATCACATCACTTTGAGTGGCATCAACTTCCCATTTTTTAGGGTTTTTAGTTTGATGGGAGTGCATAATCAGTGCAGGGATATCGAGTTTAACCCCGCGATGAATCTCTTTTTGTGCCGTATGAATCGCATGTACAAAGCTGAGTTGAACAGTAGGGGCAGACGTTGGTTTCCAGTCCAGATTAAAGTCCCATTCGCCTTTAAGTTCTTTGTGAAGACTCGCGGTGTACCATTTGTTCAGTTGGCTTGGGAATTTAACTTTAGGTAGATATTTTCCTACTCGACTGAGCATTGGAATACCAAATTTCTTTTCGACCAAGCTTAAATTAAAGTCGTAAAATGGACTATTTGCCCACAGCGCTTTAATAAGAGGATGGTTTGGGTGATGAGCCGCGTACAGCGTTGCTGTCAGACCACCAGTCGAATGGCCTGCAAGTAAGACTTGTGTGTGCTGTTCTTTAGCAATGATATCTAATGATTGAGTAATTTCGGCATCGTATTCATTTAAATCAAGCACATTATAGAAAATTTGATGAGGCAGCTTTGAACGGCCGTATTTCCTTAAATCCAAGGCATAGAAGTCGTAACCATGAGCATTGAATTGCTCAGCCATTTCGGTTTGAAAGAAATAATCTAAAAAACCATGAATATACAGCACGGCTTTTTGAGTGGATTGAGCGGCCTTTTTACGCACTAAGGTAGCTACAACTTTTCCTTCGTAATCATTAGGAAAGTTGAGTGTAAGCTGTTCGTAGCCAGTACCTAAAATATCTGGAACATAATTTTGATTAGCTGAAGATGTATTCATTTTTATCGAGCTATTGTAATTAAGACATGCTGAGTATCCTTCAATGAAATGGGCGAATTGTCAATCAGGTTTAGAGGTTGGATTGGAATAGAGGTTTAAAAAAAGGGAATACCGCTGGAGCTAAGTATTCCCCAAAAAGTAAGTCAACGGTCGGAGGGGTTTGACTTACTAGAGGGATATGCCATTACATTAGTATTAAAGTGCTGCTTTAAAAATCTCCACAACTTGTGCATGGTTTGCTTTACGAGGGTTGGTCAGCATACACGCATCTTTTTGAGCATTATCGGCCATAACTGCAAGGTCTTCAGTTTTTACGCCTAGCTCTGTTAATCCAGATGGAATACCAATGGATGAAGACAGTTTACGAATGGCATCAATTGCAGCATACGCAGCTTCCATCACGGTCAGTCCATGAGTTTTTACACCCATTAAATCTGCGATTTTTGCGTAACGATCTGGACAGGCAATTAAGTTAAATTCGCACACGTGTGGTAACAAGATTGCGTTACATACGCCGTGAGGTAGGTTATAGAAACCGCCCAATTGATGCGCCATCGCATGTACATAACCTAAAGATGCATTGTTAAACGCCATACCAGCCAAGTACTGTGCATAGCTCATTGCATCACGAGCTTCGATATTTTCACCGTTTGCGACAGCAGGTTGTAACCATTGACTAATCATGGTGATGGCTTTTTCTGCACAAGCATCGGTAATTGGGTTGGCCGCCGTAGAAACATAGGCTTCAACAGCATGGGTTAAAGCATCCATACCTGTTGCTGCTGTTAAACCAGCCGGTTTTGCAATCATGAGTTTCGGATCATCAATTGCAATGAGTGGGGTACAACGCCAGTCGACAATTGCCATTTTTACGTGAGTGTCTGTATTGGTAATAATACAGAAACGGGTCATTTCAGATGCAGTACCAGCTGTGGTGTTGATCGCAATCAGCGGTGTCATTGGGACTTTACTTTTATCGATACCTTCGTAATCACGAATATGACCACCACCAGCAGTTACGAGGCCAATCCCTTTTGCACAGTCATGAGATGAACCACCACCTAGTGAGACAATAAAGTCACAGCCATTGTCGTTATAGGCATTTACGCCATTATGAACATTGACGTCAGTTGGGTTTGGTTCAGCACCCGGGAAAATATGGCTAGCAACGCCTGCTTCGGTTAAATAGTTTGCGATAAGATCTGCGACACCAAATTTAAATAAGCCTTCATCGGTCACAATTAATGCTTTTTTTGCGCCGAGGTTTTGTGCCTTTGTACCTATTTCTTTGGCACATCCTGGTCCAAAGAGTGATACACAGGGAATATAAAAACCGTTTGTTTGATCTGCAATATTTTTAAAAGCCATGGAGTGATTCCTTCTTCCATAAATCCATTGTTTGTTATTACAGGTGAGCCTCACCATGGCCTTAGTATTGTGATGTGAAGATTATTTTCCTACCTACCAAAAACCTACCAAATATTATTTTATTATTAGTTGTTGATTTATAATGATTTTACAGAAATTCTGGCGCATTCATTTAATTTTTTCGGGAAAGTCGTTAAGCTATGGGCTGTTGAAGATGTACTTATGAGATTATGAAACAGGAAACTGCGCTTAAACTGCTTAAAGCAGGTGAAAATGTCTTTTTAACCGGTTCGGCTGGTGCAGGGAAAACCTATACACTCAATCAGTACATCCAATACTTAAAAGCACGTAAAGTGCCTGTGGCTATTACGGCATCTACAGGTATTGCTGCAACGCATATGAACGGTATGACGATTCATACATGGGCAGGCATCGGGATTAAAGATCAGTTAACTGACGATGACCTAAAACGTATGAAAGAGCGTAAATATCTCAAGGAACACCTTGAAAATGCGCAAGTTCTCGTCATCGATGAAATTTCGATGTTACATGCAAAACAGCTTAATCTGGTGAATCAGGTTTTAAAATATTTTAAAGAGAGCGACGAGGCATTTGGTGGCATCCAAGTCATTGTCGCTGGAGATTTCTTTCAGTTGCCACCAGTTGGACGTAATAGTGAAGCCAACCGTGACAAGTTCTGTTTTATGTCTGATGCATGGGTCGAAGCTAAATTCCGCGTATGTTATTTAACAGAACAACACCGCCAAGACGATGAAATTCTTAACCAGATTTTAAATGCCATTCGCGCGCAAAATATTCAATCAGACCATATACAAGCACTGCGTCAATCACGCTCACAAGATATTGGTGAGACCTTTACTCGTCTCTATACGCACAATATGGATGTCGACAATATCAATTATCAGCACTTAAATGAAATTGATAATGAAGGACATCAATTTAATGCAGTTTTAGATGGTAATGAAAAACTGGTAGAAACTTTAAAATCTTCGGTTCGTGCACCAGAAGAACTCACCCTTAAGAAACATGCAAAAGTCATGTTTGTAAAAAACAACTTTGATATGGGATATATCAACGGGAGTTTAGGTGAAGTCATTGGTTTTGAAGAAGATGATGAAAACGGATTGCTACCAAAGGTGAAACTAACCGATGGTACGACATTGCTTGTTGCGCCTGAAACTTGGTCAGTTGAAAATGATGCAGGTAAAGTGATTGCCAGTTTCCAGCAAATTCCACTTCGTTTGGCGTGGGCGATTACCATTCATAAAAGCCAAGGGATGACCTTAGAAGCTGCTGAAATTAACCTCATGAACACCTTTGAAAAAGGTCAGGGTTATGTTGCGCTTTCACGTTTGAAATCTTTAACTGGGTTAAAGTTATTAGGGATTAACGAGCAAGCTCTAGAGCTAGATAGCTTGGCTGTAAAAGCCGATCGTCGTTTCCAAGAGTTGTCTAAAGAAGCAGAAGACAACTTTGCAGATGTAGATTTAACTGCTCAGCACAAAGCATTTATTCGTCATTGTGGCGGAACTTTAAATGAAACCGAGATTTCTCGTAATGAGAAAAAAATCGCAAAAGGTGGAAAGCAAAATTACGCTACGGCAACCCTAGACGAAACACGTGCGTTGTTTGAAGAAGGCTATGAGATTGAAGATATTGCACATGAACGTGGCCTTACCCCAGCGACAATCATTAACCATTTGGCTCGACTTCATAAAGAACAAAAACTGGATATTTCGGTTGTCCATCCTGGGGAAGAAGTGGTCGAAGAAATCCGAAAAATTTATAAGAAACTGAAAAAGCGCCAAAATCCAGATCATTTTTCTGATGATGGTTCGATCAAACTAAGACCAATCGTTGAAGCAACCAGTCCTCGAATGGGATATGATCAGGTTCGATTAGCTTTATTATTTATTGAGTAAAGTTTAATTAGCTTCATTACTTATTACATAAATTGAGGTGGCTATGCCGCACATTGTAGTTGATTATTCAGATAACTTAACTGGATTAAACGCAAAACAATTACTTGAAGAAATTAATACCACACTTATCGAGACGACTTTATTTAGTCCAGAAGACATTAAAAGCCGTGCACGTAAAGATGATGTTTTCCTAATTGGTTTGGGACTGGAACAGGCTTATATTCATGTAAAAGTTTATATTTTGTCGGGAAGAAATGCAGAGCAAAAACAACTGATGGGTGATCAATTGTTAGCAGCACTCAGCAATAAAAATTATCTACAACAAGAGTTTAATAAAGAAATTCAATTGTGTGTTGAACTTGTTGATATGCCAAAAGAAGATTATTTTAAGCAAGTTGTATAACTTTAAAAAGCGCAATTTCGATCAAGAATAGAGATCAGCACTATGTAAAAGTAGTGCTATCGAATGAACAGACATAAATGTATGGCTGTATATACACAAAAGCTGCAACTGGTTTGCGATTATATTCAAAGACATTTAGATGAAGATTTAGATGTTGATCGATTGAGCCAGATTGCAGCCTTATCCAAATTTCATTTTCATCGTATTTTTGCCGTTCATATTGGTTTAAATGTGATGAAGTTTATTCAACTTTCTCGTTTAAAGCGGGCCTCTTTTCAATTGGCTTTTGAACCTGATCTCAAAATTATTGAGATTGCATTACAAGCAGGGTTTGATAGTCCAGAGGCATTTACTCGTGCATTTAAGCGTTCATTTGATCAAACTCCTCGGGCTTTTAGAGATAAACCGGACTGGGAATCTTGGCACCAGAAGTTTGTTTTTACACTTCCGAAAAGTGAGCTAAAAATGCATGTAAATATTGTTGAGCGCCCTGCCCAAAAGATTGCGTATCTGTCGCATCTGGGAAGTCCAGATAAAGTTTTTGAAACTGCTGCGCGTTTTATTGCTTGGCGTAAAGAAACGGGTTTATCACCCGTGACTAAATCAAGAACGTATGGCATTCCTTTTTCTGACCCTGAACAAACGCCATCAGTCGCGTTTAGGTTTGACATTGCAGGGTCAATTGAAACGGCTGTACCTGAAAATATTTATGGCGTACAAACAGGGGAAATTCCTGCCGGACGTTACGCGACCGTAAGACATTTGGGTAGCCATGACCAGATTAAAGATAGCGTATATTACATTTTTAAAAACTGGTTACCTGAGCAGCCCGAAGAAGCTGGAGATTATCCAGTTTTCTTTCACTATCATAACTTTGTGCATGATGTGAAAGAATGTGATCTTATTACAGATATCTATTTACTTTTAAAGTAGTCCGTTACCCACAAAGGCATAACTTCTTGTGGCTATGCCTTTAAACCAAATAGTTTGATATTTGCATATTGCTCAATTAGGTTGGCATCTAACATATGGATATAGTCCATAAAAATGGTACTAAAACTTCCCATGGTTTGTGCCTGATTGGATGCAAGTTTACCCGCAATTGCAAAATGTATATGAGCTGAAAGCGCTGCAATGGTAGGAGTCGTTACCGCACTATATGCAGCGATTAACGCCCCCAAAGCACATCCTGTTGCTGTAATTTTAGGTTGTAAGGGGCTGCCGCCGTTAATTTGGATAACGACATCTAGTTCTTTAGATAGAATGTAATCTGACTCGCCCGAAATTGCGATACAGTCTGTATGTACTAATAGCGCGTAAGCCTGTCGATAGACATCATCACTACTTAGGGTGCTATCTACACCTTTAGATTGAACCTGATTACCTGCAAGCGTACTGATTTCTGAAGCATTACCACGAATAACGCTTGGCTTAAATTGTAAAAGCTCGTCTGTCATTTGACTACGCCAAGCTAAAATTGGCCCATACCCAACCGGATCAAGTACCCATGGAATATCATTTAGCTGAGCTGTTTTAGCTGAGATCTGCATGGCTTGCATTTGCTCAGTGGTGGGCGTACCTAAATTAATGCTCAAGGCCGATGCGATTTTGGTAAAGCTTTCTGCTTCATAAGGATTATCAATCATCGCAGGCGAAGCACCAGACGCGAGTAATACATTGGCCGTATAGTTTGCAGCAACGCTATTAGTAATACATTGTACAAGAGGCGTTTTGGCTTGCATGTTGTGCCAAGCTTCAATGACCTGTTCAATCAAACTAGATGTCGATGTCATATTATTATCCCTAGTAAGCCAAAGTGATTATAAATTTAGTGGGTAAAATAGTGGTCTTGATGCTTACATTTTTGGCAAATCAAAGAAACATAATCTGCTGCATCATATTCAACGCTTAGATCATTTGAGCCACAATACATACAACGTTTGACAGAATAAAAGTTTAAACGTGGTTCAATTTTTCGCCATGCTTTCCATACAGGTTGCACAAATATCTGTTCGTCGTACCCTAAGAAACGATTAAGCAAAATATAACTCATTTTACTGTAAGGAATATTGTGAGGACGAGGGAGCATAGAGGTTTCCCACTTTTCGGTCACGGCTCTTTCGCGATATTGTTCTAAAGTCTTCTTTAATAAATTGGTATTAATAAACTTATCATTGCGAGGCTGTAAAACTTTTTGTTTATACAGATATTCGAGTGCAGTTTGTACCAGATAATAAATCTGCCCAATTGCGAGTGAATCCATTAAACGATAGCAAAAGCTTTGAAAATTTGAATTTCCGGCAATTTGGATACCCCAAGTTCGGCAGTAGAACTGCATGAACTGGATAATTTCTTGATAGAGCACCTGAAAAAGTACGTCTTTCACTTCATCTGTACTACGAAAAGGAATACCAAAGCTTAAATTTTCATAAAACCAATTACGTAGTTGCTGAGCCACACTAAATAAACTTGGATCGCTGTAGCCATCTAAACGAATATTTAAGTGAAAACATTGTGGGTCATCAGTTTGGTCATGTGCATTCAAAATGCCATCTTTATGCAACTGTTTAATTAAATAGTTCTGAAACATCCAGTTAGGCGTGATGTGATGGTATTTAATTTTGTCCCAATGAATATATTCATCATGAGAGATTTCTTCACGGGCATAGTCGTCTAGGAGACTTAGCAAGAACAGTTTATGTAAAAAGCTGAGCTGTTCCAGACTGCGTTGTGGTTGTTCTTTTGACTTAAATTGTCGTTGTTCTTGTAGGCGTGTTTGTTGTAGAAGCTTTTTCCGTTGTTTTGTGCATGTATCACAGTGGCAAGTCATTCTTTGATCTTTAAATAGACGGTGCTGACAATGACTGCATTCATGAAATTGAATGTCTTGTTCAAATTGCTCGGCATCTACCCAGTACATTGAGGCTTGGCAGAGAGGACAATGGCTACTTTCATCTAGCTGTTTCTGTAGAATTTGTAAGGCCATTTTGCTCCGAACATAAAATAAAAATGATGGGGCTATTATACACAGCCGCGATGTAGATGGCGGAGATTGCCAATTTCGTTTGTTGCTAAAATAGAAAAACCTAAAATCTATGTTTCGATTTTAGGTTTTCATAGTGGGCTAAAAAGTTGAATTAAACAGGGCACGGCAAGCTCTCATCATTTTGGCCAAGCTTTTTGGCTTTAATAAGAGCCTGTACTTTTTTACTTGGTAATTTCAGTTTCCCTAACGCATCGTAAGTATTAACAATAGAAGTAACCTCCTGAGTTGTAATAGAAATACCTTCTGCAGATAAGAACACGGCAATCACATGGTGATCGAGTCCTGCTGCTGATAGATCATGAATAGCTTTAATGTTCTCTAGTCGATGAAAATGTGCTTTGAATTCCATGCTGACACCTCTTGTTCTAATTTAGATACCCATATTGGTATATTTAATTAGGCAAGAACCATGCCCAAAATGTAAGCTGACTCTAAAAAATGTTAAAAGCTAAATATGTTTTATTTTTATTGTATAGATTGCTTATATAAACAACGATTATCGTAAATTTGGTCTAATCTGTGCTAATAAAACAAGATTCTAATTTGAAATGTATAAATGAAGTCCCATTAATTTCATAAAGGTAATCAAATACAGTATGTATGACTTGGCGTATGATATTTCATGACGACTCATACTACCGTTTAGACGAGTATATAAGGAATAAAGATGAATATTGCGGCGCAGCCTCCAGTTCAGGCAGATCAGACAGTTTATTTAAAAGATTATCAAAAACCTGCGTTCTTGGTTGAATCAATTAATCTTGATATCCAAGTATATGATGACAAAACAATTGTTGATTCGACATTAGTGATGAAGCGTCAAACTGCTGGAGATCTGGTGCTATTAGGCCGTGACCTAGAATTACAGTCTGTTCAGTTAAATGGACAAATTCTCACTCCTGCACAATATTCACTCGATAGTGAGCAACTGGTGATCACTAATGCACCAGATGAAGTCATTTTACAAACGCAAGTCATTATTCATCCTGAAACGAATACTCAATTAGAAGGCTTATATAAAGCAGATGACTTGTTTGTAACGCAAAACGAACCTGAAGGTTTCCGCAAAATCACATTCTATCCAGACCGCCCAGATGTACTTTCTGTATTTACTACACGCGTAGAAGCAGACAAAAAATATCCAGTGCTACTTGCCAATGGTAATTTGCTAGAAACAGGTGAGGCTGGTGAAAACCGTCACTTCGCGATTTGGCAAGATCCGACCAAAAAGCCAAGCTATTTATTTGCTTGTGTCATTGGTGATTTAGCAGTTCTTAAAGATCGCTATACGACCTCTGAAGGACGTGATGTTGCTTTAGAAATCTATGCAATTGAGAAAGATATTCCAAAATGTCATATCGCGATGGAAGCATTAAAGCATTCAATGCGTTGGGATGAAGAACATTATGGTCGTCCTTATGACCTCGACAACTATATGATTGTTGCAGTCAGTCAGTTCAACATGGGCGCAATGGAAAATAAAGGTTTAAATATCTTTAATACAGCATGCGTGCTTGCCGATGAAGAATACACCACTGATGCTGCGATTATGCGTGTACAGTCTGTGATTGCTCACGAATATTTCCATAACTGGACAGGGAACCGTATTACTTGTCGTGATTGGTTCCAGCTCTGCTTAAAAGAAGGCTTAACGGTATTCCGCGATCAGTCATTCTCTGAAGATTTACAATCTGCTGCGGTTCAACGTATTGATGATGTAGCTGTACTGAAATCACATCAATTCCCTGAAGATGCAGGTCCATTGTCGCACCCACCACGTCCAGATCACTTTGTCGAAATTAATAACTTCTATACGGCGACTGTCTATGAAAAAGGTGCGGAAATTAACCGCATGATGTCGACCTTGTTAGGTAAAGAAAAATACCGTCAAGGGACCGATGAATACTTCCGCCGTCATGATGGACAAGCCGTGACTGTAGAAGACTGGGTTGCTGCGTTAACTGCTGGCTCAGGTGTCGATTTATCTGCATTCTTAACTTGGTATAACCAACCGGGTACGCCAAAGCTTGAAGCAAAAGGTGAATATGATGCAGCAGCACAAACTTACCGTTTAAGCTTTAAACAAAGCCTAAAAGCACATCCTAAATATCCAAATTTAAAAGCTGTTCCGATTCCTGTGGCATTGGCACTATTTAATGCTAAAACAGGTGAGCAATATACATTGCATAGTGAAAGCTTGTTTGTAAACGGTGTTAAAGATGGCGTGTATTTGTTTGACCAAAATGAAGCAACTATCGAATTTACAGGCGTGACTGAGCAACCCGTTGTGTCACTACTCCGTAATTTCTCTGCACCCGTAAATCTTGTGTTTGATTATACCAATGATGAATTAGCTTTTTTAATTCAGCACGAAACAAACGGCTTTAACCAATGGCAAGCAACGCAAACTTTGCTTGAACGTATTTTGCTAGAAGACCATTCTGCGGATGCATACATTCAAGCCATTCAAAGTACTTTGCCTGAGTTAGTTGGTCGCGACCCGCTATTGGCATCGCGCTTGTTTGATGTACCAAGCGAAGGTTATCTGGGTAGTCGTATAGATCATGACTATGCACCAGCCGATATTCATGTAAAACGTGAAGCATTGCTCAATCGTTTAGCACAAGAGTTGGGTTCATTCTGGAAAGATACGTACCTTACACTTGACCCAGATTTGCAAAAAGAGTTTTCTTTGGCAATGGGTGTGCGTGCGTTAAAGAACATTATGCTCATGATGATGGCTCGTCAGGGTGATCAAACCGCATTTGAACTCGCACATGTGCAATATCAGAACACAGGTAATATGTCTGAACGATTAGGTGCGCTACGTGTATTGGTTTGGCAAAATGCGCCTCAAGCTCAAGATGTACTTGCTGATTTCTATGACCGTTTTAAAGATGAAGCTTTATCTTTAGATCAGTGGTTTATGATTCAGGCTGCAAACCCAAATGCGACAACTGAAACAATTGAATACCTTACTCAACATCCTGATTATGATTTAACAACTCCAAACCGTATTCGTGCGGTGAGTGGAGGATTATCAAATAATCCTGAAAACACGTGGGGCTTTGGTGTAGCTCACTTTATTAACCTTGCACAATATCTTGACGAGAAGAATCCAATTTTAGGTTCACGACTGTTACAGGTATTGTCACGTTGGTACACTTTGGCAGAACCTCAGCGGACTCAAGTGCAACAGGCTTTGCAAGCATTGCAGCCTAAAGTGAAATCGAAAAATGTCTCTGAAACTTTAAATAGTATGTTGAGTGTTTAATTATACTTAAATATAAAAAATAAAGGTCTCGTAAGAGGCCTTTATTTTTTATATCTCTATAGCGATTTAACGCTTAAAAAATAAAACTTTCCTTATAGTGGTTCGTCTTTAGCTCCACTGCGAATCATTTTACTTTTATTTAAACTATAATATTTGATGGTTTGTTTGAAATTTATCTTTAAGTAATCATATACAATCAAAATTTAAGAGAGCAATAATATAAAAATAAAGTAAGTAAATCTGTATTTAGCATTTAGTTTCATAAAATTAGCTGAATTTTTGACATATTTATTTAAATTTTACTTAATAAACTTTGTGAGGGTTTTATTTAAATTATTTAAATCAATAGGTTGAGTTTTTGATATGTTAATTTTTGTATCTGTGGGGTTGGTTTGAGTAATTATATTTTGTTAATTAGAAATTAAAATAATAATAAGTTCATGCATTTTAATTGTTTTTATGTATGATGTTTAAAAATAGGGTAAAAAATAAACTTTAAAAGGAGCAGTCAAATAAAAAATGATTGTAAGAATAAGTGCTAAATTTTTTATATCTATTAGTTTTAACAATTTAATTTAAAAGGTTTTGACTATGAAAAAGACTTTTTTTCATTTATCAGTAATTGCTATAGCATTATTTTCTCTCAATTCAGCAAATGCAGCTACAGCAACGGGTACATTAACTGTTAAGGCAACAGTAACGAATAGTTGTGTATTGAATACTTCCGCTACAGGTACAACAGCGAATGCGGTTTTAGACTTTGGGACTTTAAGTTCTCTTGCTAGCAACGTCGATGCAGACACCACAACCACAGGTGGTACCTCAATCAAAGTCCTTTGTAACAACACTGTGCCGTGGACCTTGGCTTTCGATGCTGGGCAAAATGCTCAGACAACTCAACGTCGTATGATTGGTGGAGCAACAAGCAACGAATATATTCCTTATAACCTCTACTCAGATTCGGGGCATGCCACAGCAATCGGCATTGCAACGACTGCCTATAGTGGAACTGGTAGTGGTGCAGTACAAACAGTGAATGTATATGGGCGTATTCCTGCTGGCTCAACGCTGCCGAGTGCGGGTAGCTATCTTGATACAGTAACAATAACAGTAACTTATTAATTTTTATAAATTAGAAATATTGTTAGCCCTTTTGAAAGGGCTAACACATTAAAAAAGTTATATTTGAGTAAATCATGAAAAAAAATATCTTTATTATTACGGGATTATTCTTATCTTTATCATCTAACAATATTAATGCCGCTACAATTCGTCTTTCGCCTGTGAATGTAGAAATATTAAGTAATCAGAGTGCTGCTTCAATTAGTTTATTTAATCAATCGAATGAAAGTAGTGATTTGCAGATTCGTGTATTTGAATGGACTCAGAAAAATGGACAGGATCAGTTAACACCTACAGATGAAATCGCAATTAGCCCGCCATTTTTAAAATTACAGTCTAATGATTCTTATAATTTGCGTGTAGTTAGAATTAATCCTAAACCTGTTTCTGGCGAAAAAACGTATCGCATTATTATTGATGAACTACCAAAACCGATTGATAGCCGTAAAGCAGCTCAAGGGGTTAACGTACTTTTACGCTCGTCATTGCCTGTATTTGTAGTAAATAAAGACGCGATTACTCAATTGAATTGGAAAATTGATGCTAATCAGGAGGTACCTTCCTTAAATATTAGCAATATTGGAAACAGGCATGCACTTTTAAATGACTTAGCGCTTGTGGATACCACAGCGAATAAAAGCTATCCCATTAAAGTAAATACCGTGAATGGTTATATTCTTGCGGAGCAGGCACGAAGCTACTCTATTAATAATTTTACATATCAGCCAAATCATAAATACAGCGTTTCTCTGACAGTTAATGGTAAGAAAACCACACTTTAAGAGGCTTCTATGAAATACATTATAGGTGTCTTATGTGTTGCATATCTTCCAGCGTATTCTTTTGCTGAGCAACTCCAAGATAATACTAACACTCCAATTCCCAGTGTTCCTAAATCTATAGATAGCAATAATAAATATGCACAGGGGAATATAAGTGGAGAGGAACAATATCTTAATTTTACTCAGCTTTTTTTAGTTGTTTCTATTAATTTAAATGCTGCTGAAGACTTGGTTGCTGTGAAGCAATCTAAGGATGGAAAGTTATATATTCGCTCTGGCGCCTTAAAAACTTTAAGAGTGAAAATGGATGAGCATGTTGCTGATAGCCAATGGGTGTGTATTAATGAGCTAAAAGAAATCCAGTTTAAATATCTAGAGAATGAGCAGTCTCTAAACTTACAAGTTCCTTCAAACATGTTGGCGGATTATTCAGTTGACTTAAATGGTCAACAGCTCACGAGTCCTCATTTACTAAAAATA
>NZ_JBWKOW010000003.1:0-368144 GCF_059416285.1 Acinetobacter sp. GW821-FHT09D10 | reverse complement strand
TCAATTCCAAGTAACTGTTTTTCAACAAGTTTCTATCTGCATCACCGCCGATGGATGTGCATTATAGACCATTAAATCCCGTTTGCAATACCTTTTTTAAATCAATACGATCGACTGTTTGTTTTTTAGCCTTTTTAGCATTTTATCTATATTATTTGATCAATTTTACATTGATAATAGGTTATCAATTTTGTATTAAAACATATCTCCACCCAACTGCACATTAAGTATTAGCCTGGCTGGCGGTTAAGGAATTATATGAATTATTCTAATTTAATTTTATTAAGCATGCTATCTGTAGGTGTCTGTACCTCTATATATGCTCAAGATAGCGCTGTAAGTGAATCTCCTAATGCTAGCTCATCAGCAGAAGTTGGATCTCATCATTCTCGATCACAAATTATTAATGATTTAAAAAATATTAAGGTTAAAGATTTAAAAATAAATGCAAATGCAGCACAACCAGATCCTATAAAAGATCCTTTGCAATCTCTAAACCGTCCAATTTATTCTTTTAATGATATGTTGGACCGCAATTTCTTGCGTCCTGTTGCTGTTCAATATAGAGAAAAGACTCCCGAAGATGTACGTGGCTCTTATCGCCAGTTCCGTAAAAATCTTGGTGAACCATGGAATGCTGTTAACCAGCTTATTCAAGGCCGTCCAGCTCGTGCAGCAAAAACTTTAGGCCGATTTACAATTAATACCTTAACTACTCTTGGTTTGGCAGACCCAGCCAGCCGCTTAGGTTTACCAACTGAGGAAGAGAATTTTGGTGTAACTCTT
Source organism: Acinetobacter sp. GW821-FHT09D10 (assembly GCF_059416285.1). Classification (NCBI taxonomy): domain Bacteria; kingdom Pseudomonadati; phylum Pseudomonadota; class Gammaproteobacteria; order Moraxellales; family Moraxellaceae; genus Acinetobacter; species Acinetobacter sp. GW821-FHT09D10. Next base: position 367,358 of record NZ_JBWKOW010000003.1, on the reverse strand, counting down.
GGTTATTATGGTGTGCCTTCTGGTCCATTCCTTATGTTACCTTTCTTTGGGCCAAGTACTTTGCGTGATGGTTTTGGTTTGGCAGTAGACGCTCAAGCTCGTCCACAAAAATATGTTATGGATGATCAAGAGGGTCTTTATTGGTCAAGCAATCTATTACAAGCTGTTGATACCCGCGCTCAATATCTGGACTTGGATCAAACTTTACAGGGTGATCAATACGCTATGATTCGAGACTTATATCTCCAACGTAAAGCATTCCAGATTGCAGAGAAAAAGGGCGACTCAGCAGATGTGTCTTTCATTGATGATGACTCAGACGATACACCAGATGAGAATCAAAACCCTTAAAAGATGAAATCGAGGTATTGCTTAGATTGAGAGTTCGGCAATACCTTGATTTTGATGATACATACTCTATGATGAATAAAGTGATCATATAAAAGGACTACCATATCTTCTATGTATTTTATTAAACCGACACGCTCTATTCCTTATTTAGAGCAAGCCTTGGATAAACTACCAGGCTTACAAGTCATTAACATAGATGATTTAGACTTATATGATCCAACCATCATTGCAATTGCAGATGTACAAGATTTTCTGACTTATAAGTGGAATTTACCAACTATTGTAATTGCTTTTGAAAATGAAGGTAGCGCTTTAGCTCATGCATGGGAAGCAGGTGCTCTTGCAGGTTGGGTATGGAATCAACTACCTAACGATTTAAACAAAGCTTTATCAAGAATTGATGCTCAATATAAACGTAATCAAGATAGCCGTGACTTACCTTCGGCTGCTGAATTGCAAAAACGATTATTACCAAACCCAATCGATTTATTAAATTATGAAGTTGAAACTTTCTTTCAGCCTTCGGCTTATCTTTCTGGTGATTGGTATGACTATTGGAAATTAAACGATAAAGAAGTTTTATTTTATCTTGCAGATGTTTCAGGTCATGGTGTAACGAGTAGTTTGTTAACATCATGGATGGCAGCTTTCCATGGTCGATCTAAAACCCCAAGACAATTAATTAAAAAATTAAACGGGATGTTGGTTCAAGAAAATATTGAAAAGCACATTACGATTGTTGTGGGTATTTTAAATCTTGAAACGCACACTCTTCGTTGGTCAAGTGCTGGGCATTACCCCCCTCCTATCATTTTTGAGCCCAATCAAGCACCTAAAATTCTAACAACGAGCAGTTTTCCATTAGGTTTAACTGATGAACTCGAAGTTGAAGAGCATATTTGTACACTAAATCGCCATGCGCGCTTCATTGTTTGCTCGGATGGAGCCCTCGAACCCTTTGATGGTGGTTTGAATGATCAGTTCCAACAATTGGTCCATCATTTGCAAAATCAATCATTTCAAGCACCCGATCATGTGGCCGATGATATTGCCATCTTCAGTCTTTGTCGAATGAATTAATTTACGAATCAATTAATTACATAATATACGACCTAAGGACTCTTGAGTCTGAGATGGCACTATGTGATAATTTTTCTATCCTTCTCTGAAAATGGCATTTATATGTCAACAGGTCATGTTGAATATGCAAGCTTAAATGGAACGCATATTTTCAAACTTATTGGTGAAGTGCGAGCCCATTCTTGTATAAGTCTAGACAAACTTTTAAACAGAATTGAACAGCAAGAGAATGTTGTTGGTGCAATCGTTGATTTAACCCAAACAACATTTATTGATAGTACTGTATTAGGTATCTTAGCTAAGCTAGGTTTAAAGCTGAAACAGACTCATCATATTCAAGCTGTGATGCTATCTACCAATCCAGATATCACAACCTTAGCCAATAGTATGGGGCTAGGGCAGGTTTTTGTCATTTTGAATTATTGTGGTGATCCTAATGTTTGTACGTTAACGTTAACAGATGAACAAATCACTCATAATGCAATGCTAAGAACTGTTCTGGATGCACATAAGACATTGATGAAACTCAATGCAAACAATCAGAATATGTTTGAGCCACTTGTGAAGCAGTTACAGAAAGAACAAGATACGCTTGAACAGGTATCGGATAAGCAAAATGCCTGATTTTCACGATTAAGCCGGATTAGAATATGACTCTTGTTTCTGTTGCTCAAATGAACTCTCAAGATGATATTGAAAATAATTTTCAAGTCATTGAGTCTTTGATTCAACAAAGCAAGGCGCAAAATGCTAGCTTGATTGTTTTCCCTGAAAACTTTGTATGTTTTGCTGCTGGAAAACAACGTGAAACTGCTGAGCAATTTGAATCTATTCAACAAAGGCTTGAGCAACTAGCACATCAATATCAAATCTGGATTGTGGCTGGAACCTTACCATGTCCATTCCGTCCAGATGGATCTACGATTCAAGATGGTCGCGTCCGAACCGTTAGCCTCTGTATCAGCCCTGAGCGTACAGAAGCACGTTATGACAAGATCCATTTATTTGATGTACAAGTTGGTGATGCTGTCGGTGGTTATCAAGAGTCTCGTTTCTTTGAACCAGGAACAGACGTAGTAGTCACATCTACCCCTTTTGGCAATATTGGCTTAATGGTATGTTATGACTTACGTTTTCCAGAACTTGCTCTAACGCTAAGACAACAAGGTGCTCATCTTCTTACTGCTCCTGCTGCATTTACCTACACAACTGGGAAAATGCATTGGCAACTTTTGCTACAGGCTCGGGCAATGGATAGCCAATGTTATGTTTTAGGTGCAGCACAACAGGGCTGGCATGGTGAAAAACGACAAACCTGGGGACACTCGGGGGCAACAGATAGTCGTGGTCAAATTTTAAGTATGATTGGATATGAAGGGAATGGTTTAATCACTGTACCTTTTGATTTAACAGCACAAGATCTCGTCCGCTCTTCAATGCCTCTAATGACACACCGTAAATTGATTCACTATTAAAAGTTTAATTATTCATGTGGAAATACTTATTTAGCTTTTTTTGCTTGGGGGCAAATATTCATTGTTATGCAGAGTTTGGCACAACGAATCATTTCGTTTCACCAGCCGCACAACTCAAATCAGATATTCTTCCCTCTACTCCTAAAGATATTCCTTTGCCTGCATTTGGCCAAAGAATAATTGGATGGGGAACGGGCGCAGAAGGCGCAAGACAACGTTTAGAAAATATTCAACCAGCAGATGTTTCTATGATTAAAAAACAAGGAACAACACTTGAAATGATTACTGCTTGGCAAAATTTTTATGAACAAGAGCAACAACGTAGTGTAAATAATCCTACTGCTAAATATCGTGCACGTTTAATGAAAAAAATTGCAGATCTATGGTAGACAATTTTATCTAAAAGATTTTTTCTTATGGAATAATTGATTTAATTATTCCATTTTTTATGTGCCTTAATTTACTTTATTCATAACCTATTCTTATGAACATTTAAGAAACTGAATAGAACGCGATATACTACAAAAGCAATATTAGTTTCTTTGAGGAATATATGGACCAAGACTGTAAAAATTTAAAGCTTGAGAATCAACTATGTTTCCTCGTCTATTCAACAAATCTAGCTCTTAATCAGCTCTACAGAAAACTCCTAGCACCTTTGGGCATTACTTATCCTCAATATTTGGTGATGTTAGTTTTATGGGAACAGGATGAAGTTACTGTTTCAGAAATTGGTGCCAAGCTTTTTTTAGAATCATCAACTCTCACCCCTATTTTGAAAAAATTAGAAGCCCTACATTTTCTTCACCGCACTCGCTCAACACAAGATGAACGCCAAGTTATTATTACGTTAAGCGATGAAGGAAAAAAATTAAAAGATCAGGCAATGAATATTCCAGCCGAAGTATTAGATGCAAGTTCATGTGATATGACAATGCTACTGGACCTAAAAGATCAACTTACTAAACTCCGTACAAACCTAGTCAAATAAACAGCAATTTTTTCAAAAAATATACTTGTCAAAATAATTAAGTCGTGTACGATATATTTGTATTCAATTTATTTTAGGAATAAAAACGATGTCATTAGAAAAAGTTGTTTATCGCGCAAAGGCTAAAGCAACCGGTGGTCGTGATGGCCGTGCAACCTCATCAGACGGTGTATTAGATGTACAACTTGGCGTACCTAAAGAAATGGGTGGCGCTGGTGGTGCTGTAACAAATCCTGAGCAATTATTTGCAGCTGGTTATTCAGCATGCTTTTTAGGAGCTCTAAAGTTTGTTGCCAACCGCGATAAATTTAATATTAGCAAAGATGCGTATGTAGAAGGCGAAGTAGGTATTGGTCCAATTCCTACAGGTTTTAGTATTGAAGTAACTTTAAATGTTTACTTGGTTGGCATGGATCGTGAAGAAGCTGAAAAGTTAGTTGCAGCAGCTCATATCGTTTGCCCATATTCAAATGCAACTCGCAATAATATTGATGTGAACTTTAATATTGTGACTGAGTAATTTTTCAAGTTTTAAAAATGCCCGAATATTATCGGGCATTTTTATTGCACGTTACAAATTATGCTTCACTTGCTTCATTGGTTACTCGAAGCACTTCTTCGAGTGTAGTTTTACCTGTAAGTACTTTGCGTAAACCATCATCACGAATAGAGCCAGAGTACTGACGAGCATGATTTTCTAATTCATATTCAGCCGCATTTCCGTGAATCTGACGGCGCATAGAATCATCAACAGGCACGATTTCATAAATAGCCGTACGCCCATTGAAACCTAAATGAGAACAGTGATCACATCCTTGAGCCTGTGGTAACTTCAACATAGACTCACTATGAATATGCTGAAATACCTGTCTTTCGAAAGTATCTGCTTCACGCCATGTCATACAATGTTGACATAAGGTACGAACCAAACGTTGAGCAATCACTCCAATTAAAGAGCTCGATAATAAGAATGGTTCAATTCCCATATCTTTAAGTCGGGTGACCGCACCAATAGCTGTATTGGTGTGCAGTGTAGATAAAACCAAATGACCTGTTAGTGATGCCTGTACTGCAATTTCAGCAGTTTCCAGATCACGAATCTCACCCACCATGACCACATCTGGATCTTGACGCAACATTGCCTTTAGAGCACGAGCAAAAGTCATATCCACTTTAGTATTGACTTGTGTCTGCCCAATACCTTCAAGTTGATACTCAATTGGATCTTCGGCTGTCAAAATATTACGAGTATTGTCATTTAAATCCGATAAGGCTGCATACAAGGTCGTCGTTTTCCCCGAGCCTGTAGGACCTGTTACCAAAATAATCCCGTGCGGACGATGTACTAACTGAGTTAAACGCTCATAGTCATTTGCCATCAGACCCAAATGGATCATATTAAGACGACCAGCTTGTTTATCAAGCAAACGCATTACAACCCTTTCACCATGCGATGAAGGTAAAGTCGAAACACGCACATCTACTTCTCGTCCCGCAAGACGCAAAGAAATACGCCCATCTTGTGGCACCCGTTTTTCCGCAATATCGAGTTTTGCCATGACTTTAATACGTGAAACCAGCAAAGGCGCCAACTCACGGCGTGGTTGTACAATTTCACGTAATTGACCATCTACACGTAATCGTACAGATAGTTTCTTTTCAAAAGCTTCAATATGAATATCGGAAGCTCCTACCCGTATTGCTTCTGAAAGTAGCGCATTAATAAGACGGACAATAGGTGCATCATCTTCTTGATCCATCAGATCTTCTGTTTCAGGAACCTGATCGGCCAAGCTTAATAAATCAGGATGATCTTCTAAACCTGCTGCAACTTCTTGTGACTCCCCTGTATCTCGCGCATAACTTGTACTAAGCAGTGCATTAAATTCTTGTTCAGTACATAATTGGTAATGAGCTGGCTTACCTAGAATTCGTCTTGCTTCCTGCAATGCAATTTTTTCAGTATTTTGACGTCTAATAATAAATACTTGATCACCGTCATAACGAAATAAAACACCATGACGCTTGGCAAAACTATATGGGACTTGTATTTGTTTCAATATTTGCATCACAATTTATAATGATGAGTAAGATGATTTTGAGTGTACTCTAAGCAGATTACAGCGTGAAGTCTGTTTAACAACTCGGTAGAGGAATTTTACGTCTTGTTTGAAAATAATGAATATCAGCCTCGTCCCCAGAATTCTTTAAAATGGTGGGGCGAACAGCACTTTGAAATTAATCAGGCTAAAGCATGGCAATTCGGTTCAATGCTTTTTCGTCTAACGCGTGGCATAAAGGAATGGCGTATAGAATATTATCGCCCATCTCTTCAGGATGATAATGAGCAAGATTGGCACCCAATCGCAGATCCGAATTTTGCCTTTCCGCATACTGTTCAAGTAGAACGCTACATGTTCCGGAAAACTAGTCCAGAATTTCTACTTATGCCACGTCTGGCAGACCGTTCTGTAGTCATTAAACCCGTTGATCCTATCTACATTCCAGCGGGACAACGCGGGACTCTTTATATTAGTACACCGCTATGGATTGCCGGTTTAGTTGAAAGTCAGCATGAGCCTTTATTTGAAATTCCTCTAATTCAGCCCAAAGATACATGGTTTGGTCCAAATGCCCAGCAAGGCGAAATCTGTTATGCCACTTCCGTAGATGGGCGTACCGATTTGAACCTGTTAACACCCCGTGCGTTTCGTGCTGTTACTCCAATTGATTTTCACAATACCAGTAATCATCAATTGCGTTTTGACCGCATGAATGTACCTGTTACCGCTCTGCCTCTTTTTTACAGTGAAAGTACTGGGCGTTTATGGACTTCTCAAATTAAAGTTTTCTATGAAGGCTCTGATCGTCCCGCACGCATTCGTATTGAAAACCGCACTCCACCACTTGCGGGTGAAGTGACCTATGTTCATCCACCACGTTCACCTGGTGGAGCATTATTCAATATGTTTGATTCATTCTTTTAAGAGGTTTATATGGCTGATACAAGTATTCCTAAGGATATCGCTGATAGCCTCACCAGTATATTTACCAATATCAATACCGAGCGTATTAGTGAAATTTTAGTCGGTGTTGTACTGTGTTTTATTGGTTTTGTTCTTGCCCGTATTATTTCAAATACATTTATTAGAACCATTGGCTCACGTTTTAATGCTCATCAACGTTTGGTGTGGCGGCGCGGTATTTTTTATTTTATTTTCTTACTCTTCATTATGACGAGTTTAAAAGAAGCTGGTTTTAAACTCAGTGTATTTCTTGGCGCGGCAGGGATTCTAACCGTAGCACTTGGTTTTGCATCGCAAACGTCTGCCAGTAACTTAATCAGTGGTTTATTTTTAATTGGCGAAGGTTCGTTTGAAGTCGGTGATACGATCCAGATTACTCTCATTCGTGGAAATACGATTGAAGGTGAAGTAATCTCAATCGACCTGCTCTCTGTAAAATTACTTACACTCGACAATGTTTATATTCGTCTGCCAAACGAACAGCTTATTCGCGCGCCTGTACACAACTTATCTAAATACCCAATACGACGTATTCCAATTACACTCGCAATTAACTTCCATGAAGACATCATAAAAGTTCGCGAAGTTCTACTTAATGTAGCAGCTCATTATCCGCTTGTGTTAGATGACCCAAAGCCTGCTGTTACGGTTACGGCCTTTCGTGAATCATCAATTGAACTTTTATTTGCAATGTGGTGTAGACAAGAAAATTCTTTAAAAGTCCGAGATGAGATGCAAGAAAGAATTCGAAATGGATTTTTAGATAATCAGATTGAAATTCCTGTTCCTAAAATGGGTTTGATTGATCGACCACCTACTGTTTTTGCTGAAGATGATATCGATCAATACAGTAATCAAAAAGAATTAAAACGAGAGCCTAAAGCTTAGGCTCTTCATTTTTCTGTACAGCGGATGACGGTGGTAATGGTGCCAAATAAGCAATAATGAGCATTACCCCACCTGCTCCAATAAATGAAATGACTCGAGTTAAAGTCGCACTTTGCGATAGATCAAGCAAAATTAGTTTTAATACTACAATTCCCAAAAGCGCAGCACCCACAAACCATAATTGACGAATCATTCTTCGGCTAGAGAATGTGGTTAAAATGAACGCTAATACGACCCAAAGTAATGTCAAACTTAACTGTACTACGCCATTTGTCCAAATTGCAGCGCTCCATAGTGGTGTCGCCCAGTAATGGTGCAAACCTCTGACCACCACACTACTGAATACTAATAATCCCACTAGAATTGTTATAATTTTAAAAGTCCACTCAAGCGATTTATCTTGATCAAAAGCATGTTGATAGATAATAAAGAGAAGACCTGCAAATACTGCAATTGAAAGGAAATCAGTTAAGTTAAACAAAGGAACAAAATAAAGGTACTCGGCAGAATGGATGTCGACACTCGCCACAAGCAACCAAAGTAAACTTAAACACCACACTGGAATTTGATGTAACAAAGCAGTTTTATGAGACTTATATGCCCAGAGTGAATAAACTACGGGTACAAAAGCCAAAGCAACTATTGGCATTTGTGGAAAGATCGCCAACCCCACCGTTGCTAATGCTAACCAGCCTAAACCAGCCCATACTTTTAGATATCCAGACTGACCTGACTGCGGTTGAGCCATAATAAATAAGACACTAAGAGCAATTGCAGCAACAAGGAAAGTGCCCTGTTGCAATATGCTCGGCCATTTAAACATGGTGAATACTTGGCTGGTAAAGACCTCACCAAAAATTAACAACAGTAACAGGCTAACTAAAATTAACTGCAAACTTTGCCATTGCACACGCAATTTATAGTGCACAACTAAACTAAATATTGCTATTAGAGCTATAGCAATCATCAAATACGGACTCAAACCATGATGGTGCCATGCCATTATTTCTACACCTGCTACAGCACCCGCATACATCCCTAAACACAAGAAAATACCGCTAAACATGCTGGCACTAAAATAGTGTTGCTCTTTGCTGTTGTACTGCAACAAATAGAAGGCTGAAATAAATTGAGCAATTGCATAAATGCTTGTGCTCAATGTTGGGAATTGTTCATTTGCCCAAAATTGATAAAACAATGCAATTGAACTTAGTAAAACTAAAATTACACCAATATATCGGCTCAACCGGTAGCGCTCAGTTACTCCCCATACAATGAGCGCAGTACCTTGAGCAACCCAACCAATTGCAGTCCAATGTGCCCCTTTCGCAAGTGGAAAGATTAAGGCAAAAAATGCAACGGCAAGAATAAAAAAGCTTTTTGCTAGTACTGAAAGTTGAGGATGACTCTTTTTGATCCAGAAAGTTAATACTGCATACGTCCCAGCCAAAACAGCAGCACCAATCGTCAACGTTTGTGTAGACTCATGCACCAAATAAGCGTGAAGTGTAAAACCCAGTACAGGCACACTAAAAATAAGACCAACATCTAACAAAGGGGGTAAACGAATCCCTTCTTGTTTTTCATGCCCTGAAACCCGAGCTATATTTTGGCTATAACGCACACTTAACCAAATAAATAATCCTATATGCAGCCATAAAATCCAGTCTAATGTGTCAAATTTTGCAGGTTCTGCATAAAATGCGATTGCACTACCACCAATAAACATCGTGGCAAAGAAAGCAATCTGATTTAAGATTTTCCAAGGCTGAATAAAATTAACGGCGGCAACCGCAAGATTAATAACAAGGTAATAACTAAATAGAAAAACTACATCAGGGCGATATTGCGGAATAACTAAAGGGGCAGCATAAGCCATGCCGAGTGCTAAAATCGCTAAATAAATCGCCTGTTGCTTTAAACTTAAAAATACAGTGATTGCTAATAAAATAGTAAATAAGATGCTAGCTGTAGTTAGATTGGCAATCACACCAAAATGATGCGAGAACACAAGTGTTAAGAATACAATAGCTAGTCCGACTCCTTGCAATGCCACAGCAAAAAGCTGATTTTTCTTTTGCAAGCTATATCCAAATGCCGTTAATACACCCCCAGCAATTGCAATAAAACCAAGTTTTACACCTAAACTCAGCTGCCAATGTTCACTTGCAAAACGCAGTAATAACACTACCCCAACCATGAGCACAGCAACAGCAACTCTTAAGATTGGATTGCCATGTACCATCCAATCTATTGCTGGTTGCCACCATGCAGTTTGTACAGGAACTAGATTTTCTTTTTGGTCTAAAGTATTTGTTTCAGGTAGAGCTGGCTTGATCATATTGCTTGGATCAATTGGCTCTAGTACGGGTGTTACAGCATCTGTATTTACAACTTCATTTACATGAACAGTTTGTTTTGCTGTCTCGAGATACAACAGTCGAGTATGAAATGCACTAATCGTTTGGACCAAACATAACAATAAAACCAGTAATGCACCGCCAGCAATCCACATCCAGTGATTCATATAAGCAACTAATGCAACCAAAGTAGCCGCATAAATCACTGTTGTTTGCATACGAATAGAATAAAGAGGAGTTGCTTGATGAGAAAACTGTTGTTCTAAATGTGTCAGACGCTGATGCAGATTCGACAATAACTGAACCAGTATTACGATAAATGCAATAGATAAAACAACAACGGCACTATGAAATTTAAAACCAATTGACATGGCTAAAAACAAAGTCAAAGCGATCAAAACAATGATCATTCCCTGTTTGTCTTTTTTATACATGGGCTTAGCAATATAACACCTTCATTACATGTCATCTTACTTTAAGCAAATACAAGCGTATATTTATACATACAAAATACTGCAAAAATCATAAATCTGCATTCATATCCGTTTTCACGTAAAATACCCGTAATTCAGATTAAGGAATTGTTCAATGCCACCATTTGTCTTGGTTGATGGGTCCTATTTTTTATTTCGTGCATATCATGCATTACCACCATTGACGACCTCTACAGGGTTACATACCAATGCAATACGTGGAGCAATTTCTGCGATTCAAAAATTGATGCGTCGTATGCAACCGACGCATATGGCCGTAATTTTTGATACCCCCGAACCAACCTTCCGTCATAAGCTTTCACCGATCTATAAAGGTGACCGCCCGAGCATGCCCGAAGAGTTGTCTCAACAAATTCCATATTTACATGCATTAATTAAAGCCCAAGGTATTCCTTTATATAGTCTCCCTGGCGCAGAAGCAGATGACATTATCGGTACACTTGCTAAACGTGCCGTACTCGAAGGACACCATGTTCTTATCTCGACTGGAGATAAAGATATGGCTCAGTTAGTGAATGATCATGTAAAGTTAGAAGATAGCTTTAAAGATCGAGTAATGGACACCGACGGTGTTTTTGAAAAATTTGGAGTTTGGCCAAATCAGATTATCGACTACTTGACTCTAATGGGCGATGCATCTGACGGTATTATGGGTGTTCCGGGTGTAGGCGCAAAGACAGCTGCTAAGTTACTGACTGAATATGGCACGTTGGACAATATCATTGCCAATGCAGATCAACTTAAAGGCAAGATTAGCCAGAATATCAAAGATAATTTAGACAATATTAAGCTTGATCATCAGTTAGCAAGCATTGTGTGCGATCTTCCTTTAGAACTCGATTGGCATGAATTAAAGCTTATCGACCCAAATGTTGATGCTTTGCGCAACCTATATACTGAGCTTGAATTTAGAAATCAGTTACAGTCGCTTGATCATCCAAATAATCCGAACAGCTCAAGTTATAAACAACAAGTTTCACAGGTCGTAGTTCAAGATGAGGTTAAACCGGCTGATTCTATAGAAACTGAAGATCAGGCAAGCTTAACCAGTCAAGATGATCAACTTGGAACCGCCAATTACCACACTGTTTTAACTCAAGAAGCATGGGATCAACTCTGGCAACGCATGCAAAATGCCGATCATTTTGCCATTGATACAGAAACCACGAGTCTTGACTATCGTATTGCGGAGATGGTCGGTTTTTCAATCGCATTTGATGCGCAAGATGCCTATTATGTTCCTTTAGCGCATAACTATGAAAATGCTCCACAGCAACTGAACCGTGAGCAAATTCTGGCTCAGATTAAGCCTGTATTAGAAAATGAAGCGGTTAAAAAAATTGGGCATCACCTCAAATATGATGCACACATTTTTGCAAATCATGGAATTGAGTTAAAAGGCTGGTATTTCGATACCATGTTAGCATCTTACGTATTGAATGCGGCAGCGACTCGTCATGGAATGGATGATGTTGCTCGTGTCTACTTAAGTCACTTAACAACGACTTTTGAGCAAATTGCCGGCAAAGGTGCAAAGCAGAAAACATTTAATCAAATTGAGATTGAAGTCGCTGCCCACTATGCAGCAGAAGATGCGCATGTCACCTATCGTTTGTATGAAGTACTTTCAAATAAACTTAAGCCATTCCCTGAGCTAGAAAATATTTTATATAACATCGAAATGCCAGTTGCCCGAATTTTGTCAGGCATGGAAGAAGATGGCATTCGTTTAGATCATGCATTCCTCGATAACTTAAGTGTTGAGTTTGCAAAAACTATGGAAGGTCTTGAAAATCAGGCCATGGAAATTGCAGATGAAACTTTTAATATTGCTTCACCTAAACAAGTAGGCGAAATACTATTTGATAAATTAGGAATCAAAGGCGGTAAAAAAACCGCAACTGGGCAATACAGTACAAGCGAAAGTGTTTTAGAAAAAATTGAACATCCTTTAGCGGAAATTATTCTAGAACATCGTGGTTTAGCAAAGCTAAAGAGTACTTATACGGACCGTTTGGTTGAGCAGTCTCATAACGATACGCATCGTGTACATACGAGCTACCATCAAGCATTAACAGCGACAGGTCGTCTATCCTCTTCTGATCCCAACTTACAAAATATTCCAATTCGTAGACAAATTGGTCGTCAGATTCGTAAAGCATTCATTGCACCGGAAGGCCGAGTTTTATTGGCTGCCGATTACTCGCAAATTGAACTACGTTTAATGGCACATTTTTCCCAAGATGATGCTTTAGTACATGCATTCCAGCATGGACAAGACGTTCACCGCCGTACTGCAGCAGAAGTATTGGGTATTGCAATTGAAGATGTGACTAATGACCAACGCCGCCAAGCCAAAGCAGTAAACTTTGGTCTACTTTATGGTATGTCTGAGTTTGGTTTAATTCGTCAGTTAGGTTTCACGCGCCAAGAGTCGCAAAATTATATTAAGCAATATTTCCAACGCTATCCTGGCATCTATGAATATATGCAACGCACACGTCAAGTTGCATCAGAGCAAGGCTTTGTTGAAACTATTTTAGGCCGTCGTCTATATACACCAGATATTGATGCACGAAATGTGATGGTGCGTAAGGCTGCCGAACGTGCTGCGATCAATGCACCTTTACAAGGCAGTGCAGCTGATATTATTAAACTTGCGATGATTGAAGTTGATAAAATCTTGCCAAAAGATCAAGCCAAGTTACTACTTCAAGTACACGATGAATTAGTTTTTGAAGCCGATCAAAACATTGCTGAAGAACTTTCCAAACAAATCGCAAAAGTCATGGAATCAGTTGTAGAAATTTCTGTGCCTTTAGTGGTTGAGGTAGGACAAGGTCTAAACTGGGATGATGCTCATTAATTAACAGAAATAAAAAAAGGGCTGTGAAATACAGCCCTTTTTTTATTGAGTCAGCTTAAAGTCCTGTTAATAGAACTTTCGCTACTTCATTCATTAAGATCTCGGCAATATAGAGTGCCAAAAATGCCAAAATTGGAGATAAGTCAATCATTCCCATATTAGGCAATAAACGGCGGAATGGTGCGAGTAATGGTTCAGCTAAATCTTGAATCACCTCAATATAAGGTGAACGCGATTGAGTAAACATGACAACCCAACTCAAAATAATTGTTGCGAAAATTAAATAACGGCAGAAACGAATCAGGTCCTGAATCATGGTTACAAATGTCAGAATCAGTAAATGAATCGGACTATTTGGCATAGAGCCAGAAAGATACATCACACCGAAAATTTTCAGTAAATACAACGTAATTAAAAGAACCAACGCAGCCAAATTAAATCGGCCTTTTGCGACCGTCGGAAAAATTCGGCCAAAAATATCAACAATCTTAGTCGCTTTCACGGTCGATAAAACCACAGGATTATAAGGACTTACTGCCGCTAATTGCATTAAAAAACGGAAAAAGACCAATAAAATCGCGACATTAATTAAAATTCCAAAAATTAGCGCAGAATTTGCACCCATAGTTGTCTTATCCTATTTAAGCTATTTCGCACTGTCACTCAATTCTTGAGCCAATTCTTGGCTACGCTTCTGAGCAGCAGCCAATGCAGATTGAATATTTTGGGAGATTTGTGCACGGTCAAAAACTTCAAGTGCAGCTTGTGTTGTACCATTTGGCGATGTCACATTCTTACGAAGTTCAGATGGAGTATTTGAACTGGTAATTGCCATTTGAGCTGCACCTAACGCCGTTTGAAGAGTCAATGCGGTTGCAACTTTTTCATCTAGTCCTAAATTCTTACCCGCACGGATCATACTTTCCATGAGATAGAAAAAATATGCAGGACCTGAGCCAGAAACTGCTGTTACCGCATCAATTTGAGCTTCGGAGTTTACCCAAATTGTTAAGCCTGTGGCTGCTAAAATCTGACTTGTTAATTCACGATCCGAAGCACCTACCACATCATTTGCATAGATACCATGCGCGCCTGTTTGAACCAGAGCTGGTGTATTTGGCATAACTCGCACAATTCGATCGCTATCAATTAAATTTGATATTGTTTGAATTTCAGCACCAGCAATAATTGAAATGACTAATTTATCTGATAACAGACCTTTCAAGGGACGTAAAACAGTCGCCAGAACTTGGGGTTTTACCGCCAGTACGACAACATCAGCATTTTGAATTGCAACCACGTTATCTTGTGTTACGTGGACTTCTTTCTCTTGTAATAATTGACGGATCTGTTCAACAGGATCTGAAACTGTAATACGTGTCGGTGGTAAACCTCTTGAAACCAGCCCGCCAATTAAAGCTTGGGCCATATTACCGCCACCAATAAAACAGATATTACAATTTACTGCACTTGCCATAACCATATTCGCCATTTACCAGATTACAAGAATGAGAAATTAAATCTGGTTGCCATCCTCCTTGCTCACAATACGGAGACTGAGCCAACCAAAATCCTTTCGGTGTAAAAACCCCAAGCATAACATTATCTATGACTAATATTTGAATTGTATGACGAAGCCAAGGCAAAATATGTGCTTCTTGAATTGCTTTTTTTAATGGCCATTGACCAATACGGCCATATAAATGGACTTTCTCCCCACCTTGACGTCGAATTATTCTCAATTTTTCATTTAATAAAGATGAAGCCAAACCGATTTTTTTTTGTTTAATCTGAAAATTTCCTGAAGCGTAATGCACTATTTCTCCCATTTGGAAATGATGCTCCGATTCAGCTTCAACTGGACTTAATGTTTCAGCAAGAAAAGCCTGCTTACTCAATCTATAAAGATGGTGTTGATAACGGACATAGTAAAACTGATTCCAGTGTAATGCAGCTTGTGCATCAGACTTTGAATCAATCACTTCATTTTTTAAGCGCTCGACCATTTCAAATGCAGGTCGATATTGCCCATCACCTTTCATCCAAACCGAAAGCAACTGGCGCTGACGGGCAGCCGATAAATCTAACAATTTAGTTAAGTCTAAACACTCAGCAGTGCCACAATGCTTTAAATCGACTATCAAAACTTCTTCTAAAATTTCAGAAGCATCTTGCATCAAATAACTGGTTCGACTAAGTGCTTGCTGCATTTTAGGAAAGCGGTTTTGTAAAAAAGGCCAAAGTTCCTCACGTGACCACGCCCTATCATAATGAATATCATAATTTGTAGGGTCATTTACATACTCAATTTCAAGTTGAGTAGTCCAATCGGCAATTTGCTCACGAGTTAAATCTAAAAAAGGACGCCAAATTGTCATGTCTGCACGATAATCAATAGATTGCATGGCAGCCAATCCATCAACACCTGCACCCGATAACAACCTCAAAATTAACGTTTCAGCCTGATCTTGCTGATGATGAGCAAGCACTAAAATTTCGTTGGCTTGTAAATGCTGTCGATAAGCTTGATAACGTGCCTGACGTGCTTGAGCTTCCAAATTACCGTCGGCAACTTGAATTTTTTGAATAATATAAGGAATATCTAAGCGAGTAGCTTGTTTAGCAACGAGTTTCCCCCATTCTGCACTTTGTGATTGCAGTTGATGATCGATATAAATCGCTCGGATCTTTTGAGGGAAAATTTCAGACATCAAATGTAGTAGCAGCATTGAATCCATGCCGCCACTACATCCAACAAGAAAAGAACTATTTTCTGAAAACAGTTGAGCCTGCTTTAAGACATTATGCCTAAATTTGCGCTGCCAAACTTCATTAAACGTTGATAACGTGCTTCGCATCGTTCATTTGCATCCAGTGGTAGCAATTCATCCAAAGCTTGCTTCAAAACTACTTTTAGGTTTTGCATGACTTGCTCAGGGTCTAAATGTGCCCCTTCGCCTTCATCTACTACATATTCAACAATACCTAGAGATTGTAATTTGTCTGCTGTCAAACCTAAAGCTTCGCTTGCTTGAGCCGCTTTTTCAGCAGTTTTCCATAAAATAGATGCGCAGCCTTCTGGTGAAATCACAGAATAAATACTGTGGGATAACATAATTACTCTGTCAGCCACACCAATACCTAAAGCACCACCAGAACCACCCTCACCCAGTACTGTTGCAACAACAGGAACTTTCAAACGTGAAAGTTGAGCAAGGCTAGTTGCAATTGCTTCGGCTTGTCCACGCTCTTCAGCACCAACACCCGGGTAAGCACCCATAGTATCAATAAATGTGAAAACCGGAAGATTAAAACGCTCAGCCATATCTAATAGACGCTGAGATTTACGGTAACCTTCAGGGTTAGCCATACCGAAGTTATGCTTTAATTTTTCACGGGTACTACGACCACGGTGTTGTCCAATGACCATCACAGGTTGACCGTCAAAACGAGCAAGACCACCTACCATCGCACCATCGTCACCAAACAAACGATCACCATGCAAGGCGTCAAACTCTGTAAAGATTTCACCGACATAATCTAGAAACTGCGGACGTTCAGGATGACGTGCAATTTGAACCGTTGTCCAAGCTTTGGACTGAGTAGATTTTTTCATAGGTCGAATATTATCCCTTTAATCGATAAATTTTTCCGACTGAATATTCAATTCAATGTCCCAATGCTTAAACTGCTCTTGCTCATCATGCAAGTCGGCAACTAACAATGGCCATTGTTTGGCATCACCAGAAACACTAAGCTGCCATTGTTGATCATTTATGATGGTCAGTTCAATGGCAGGAAGCATCTGATCACTTCGACTATGGTTGAGTAAAACTGCTAGGCGAAGCAATAAACTTAAGTAAAGTAATTTATGACCACCAGACTTCAAAATTTCGTTTTTTACATCATTTCGTAATTTACGACGATGATGAGCAACTAAATGTGAAAGATGATTTTGATCAATTTGCGAGAAACCCGGAATATCAGAATGCTGTAATAAATAAGCACCATGGCGATGGTAACCGCCATGACTAATTGCTAAACCAATTTCATGCAAATAAGCTGACCGACGCAGTAAGTCACTGTCTTCACTCGTTAAATTAAGAGATTTAGCAACACCATCAAATAATTGTTGTGCTGTCTTGACAACACGTTCTGCTTGTTTAGGATCGGCATTATAACGGCCCATTAGAGCTTGTACACTGCGGTCACGGATATCTTCATGTTTAAATCGACCTAATAGGTCATACATAACACCTTCGCGTAATGCACCATCAGAATATGCCAAACGATCAATTTCTAGAACTTCAAAAACTGCGTACAAAATTGCCAATCCGGCTGGCAAAACTGCTCGTCGATCCTCTCTTAATCCTTCAAAATCAATTTCAGAAACATTTTTAAACTTAAGTAATTTATCTTTAAGTTTGTATAACCCTTCTCGAGTGACATTTTCTTGTTCATCACTTAAGCCCATATTAACCATAATTTGGCGACAGGCTTTAATCGTTCCACTCGAACCAACGACAGTATCCCACCCTTCCATTTTATAAGTCGTTGCAATAGCAGAAAGTTCTTTACGGGCAGCAACTACGGCCTTATCAAATGATTTTTGGGTAATTTCCCCATCAGAAAAGTAAGCTGTTGTATAGGCCACACAACCCATTTGTAATGACTCGGTGTAAATCGGTTCAAACTCTTCACCGATAATAAATTCAGTAGAACCACCACCAATATCAACAACTAAGCGACGTCCACCATTGGCCATGGTATGCGATACGCCCAAATAGATCAGACGGGCTTCTTCTCGTCCCGCAATAATTTCAATAGGTTTAGGTAAAATTTCTGCAGCTTTTTGAATAAATTCATGACCATTTTTTGCCTGACGCAAGGCATTAGTAGCAACAATTCGTAAACGATTAGGTTGAACAGAGCTCAATCTTCCAACAAAACGCGCTAGACATGCCAAACCACGTTGCTGAGCTGCTTCTGTTAAATTTTTATTTTCATCTAAACCAGCTGCAAGCTGTACTTTTTCTGACATCGAAGCAACTTTTTTAACTTCACCGTGATCTACCCGTGCAATTGCAAGGTGAAAGCTGTTCGACCCCATATCTATGGCGGCAAGTAATTCTTCATCAATCAGAAAGTCAGACATTATTGAACTAAACCCATAACAATTCACGCCTAGAGTAATTCACAAGAATGCAATTGAAAAGCCATTTTCATCAACAATTAACTGTCATTTATATTTTTCTATTTATGAGTTGATTGTACAAGTCGATGATGAATATCGTGAGCATCCATTAGACAAATTTAGTTAAGCCTTGAATAATAGCATCAAACCCTTACATTGAACTAAGTAGCTATGTAATACTGATAGAGATAATTTTCTCCTGTAGTAATAGCACTTTTTTCTAAAAATTGGAGCCGTACCATGTCTGCGACTATTGTAAATACAACTGATGATAACTTCCAAGCAGATGTTCTAGACGCTGAAACACCTGTACTTGTTGACTTCTGGGCAGGTTGGTGTGCACCTTGTAAAGCAATTGCACCTGTTCTTGAAGACTTATCAAGTGAATATGCTGGTAAAGTAAAAATTGTTAAAGTTGATGTGACTTCTTGCGAAGATATTGCGGTGAAATACAATATCCGTAATATTCCTGCTTTATTACTTTTCAAAAATGGTGAAGTCGTAGCTCAACAAATTGGTGCTGTGCCTCGCTCTAAACTTGTTAGCTTTATTGATGAAAATGTTTAAGTCAAAATGCTAAGAATGAAAATACGCTATAGTTTTTTATAGCGTATTTTTTTCGGCTATAAATTGACAAATTAACTCAGCTGGCTTATATTACATGCTCAAGAGGCACTGAAGGGAATCATCTTCGTCCGGCTTCTTACAAGACACAAACATAAAGATCGCCACTCGGCAACAGAAATTGTTTTTTCACATTTTTCTTCGAAACAATCAATCAGACTTCTGAATTGTTATTGTGTAAATACAATTGCGATAATCTTTTTTGTATGCGAGCGATTTTTCTTCTTTTTAAACCACACTCTACTCTTTCCTAATTCTGACCCTTATGAATTTAACTGAACTCAAGAAAAAACCAATTGGTGAATTAATTAAAATTGCTGAATTTATGGGCCTGGAAGGTATGGCTCGTAACCGAAAGCAAGATATTATCTTTGCCATTTTGAAACGCCATGCAATGAATGGCGAAGAAATTTTTGGTGATGGCGTTCTTGAAATTCTCTCTGATGGTTTTGGTTTTTTGCGCTCTGCCGCAGGTTCGTATTTAGCAGGTCCGGATGATATTTATGTGAGTCCCTCACAAATCCGACGCTTTAACTTGCGCACAGGCGATACCATCACAGGTACTATTCGCCCTCCAAAAGAAGGTGAGCGTTATTTTGCGTTGCTCAAAGTTAACCAGATTAACTATGACACGCCAGAAAATTCTCGAAATAAAATTCTATTTGAAAACTTAACCCCCCTTTTCCCAACCGAACAATTGGTTATGGAACTAGGTAATGGTACGACAGAAGACTTAACTTCTCGTGTTGTTGACTTAGTTGCGCCAATTGGTAAAGGGCAACGTTCTATTATTGTTGCACCGCCAAAAGCGGGTAAAACAATGTTACTGCAAAATATTGCTCAATCTATTGTTAGAAACAATCCTGAAGTATTCCTGATTGTTCTATTAATTGATGAGCGTCCAGAAGAAGTAACCGAAATGGAACGTACTGTTCGCGGTGAAGTCATTGCTTCAACCTTCGATGAAGCTCCTGCCCGCCACGTACAAGTTGCAGAAATGGTGATTGAAAAAGCAAAGCGTCTTGTTGAACATAAAAAAGACGTTGTGATTTTGCTTGACTCTATTACCCGTTTAGCGCGTGCATATAACACTGTCATTCCTTCATCAGGTAAAGTATTAACTGGTGGTGTAGATGCTCACGCATTAGAGCGCCCTAAACGCTTCTTCGGTGCTGCACGTAATATTGAAGAAGGTGGATCTCTTACGATCATCTCAACTGCTTTGATTGAAACAGGCAGTAAAATGGATGACGTAATTTATGAAGAATTCAAAGGCACAGGTAACCAAGAGATTACTCTTGATCGCCGTATCGCTGAAAAACGCGTCTTCCCTGCTATGAATATTAAGAAATCTGGCACCCGTCGTGAAGAGCGTTTAATGGATGATGATAACTTACGTAAAGTATGGATCCTCCGCAAGCTTCTTCATCCTATGGATGAGTTGGCGGCAATGGAATTCTTACTTGATCGTATGAAAGAAACTAAAACAAATGATGATTTCTTCGATCAAATGAAACGTAAAGCTTCAACTTAATCAATTAATCTTCAATAAAAAGCCACTCTTTTGAGTGGCTTTTTATTTGGTTGACAAGCTTTACACAAAAATACATTTTGCAGTTTTTTATGTAAAATTATTTATAAGATTTTGATAATAAATATTTTTGAATTAAAAAAATTAAGTTTTTTAGTGGCTTACCTTTACCTTTTCCAATGCACTCGGGCTGATTGATTGTTTTTTTCTGTTAAGAAACAGACTGTTTTTCTCTTTTTCATACGTTTTTTTGACAGACGGCAGTAGTATTTCAGCATTTGCAGTGATAGCATAGCGGCAGACCAGTTAGACTGCTCCATGCGTTGTTACCTAGCTACGTTTTAGGAATAATAAAAGCAAAACAGTCCAACTTAGGTTTTTTTAATCTCAAATCTTTTTTGTGAGAGTGATGCCATGTTATTCAAAAAATTTGCTGTTGCTGCTGCTGTTGCTGCTACTTTAGCTTTCGTTGGTTGTTCTAAGAAAGAAGAAGCTCCTGCTGCTGCTGCTTCTGAAGCTGTAGCTGCTGCTTCTACTGCTGCTACTGCTGCTTCTGAAGCTGCTACTGCTGCTTCTACAGCTGTTGATGCTGCTGCTGCTGCTGCTGCTTCTGCACCTGCTGCTGCTTCTGCACCTGCTGCTTCTGCTGCACACTAATCTATATTCTAGATTAGAAAAAAGAGGACATTTTGTCCTCTTTTTTTACACCTAAATTTTAAATTACTTAGACTACTTCGCTTAAATACCTAGATAAATTGACATAACATTGTAGTTAAATAAAGCTATCTAGACATAAGTAAAAAAAAAGCAGATCAATCGATCTGCTCATTTCCAACGCGTTGTCTAAATTTCTGACCCGCTCTGAAGGTCACTACACGGCGAGCAGAAATCGGAATTTCTTCGCCTGTTTTCGGATTACGTCCTGGGCGTTCGCGTTTATCTCTTAACTCGAAATTACCGAAACCAGAGAGCTTAACCTGCTCCCCTGCAATAAGTGCTTGGCTAATTTCGTCAAAGAACAACTCGACCATTTGTTTTGCTTCACGGCGATTTAAGCTGGTTAACTCACTTAAATGATCAGCCATGTCTGCTTTTGTTAATGCTGTCATGAGGCCCTCAATGTCGCTTGATAAGTGTTTTCTAACACTTGGATAATATTGTCCATACCAGATTTAATTTCAGCATCTTCAAGCGTACGTGAAGGATGTTGCCACAATAGTGCAAACGCTAATGAGCGCTTACCATCTTCGACACCCTGCCCCGTATACACATCGAATAACCATGTAGAGTCTAAAAGCTCTCCACCAGTTTGTTCGATTAACTGCTGAATATCTCTAACATTTATATTATCAGAGATTAAAAGCGCAATATCACGTCTAACCGAAGGAAAACGTGATAATTCTGTAAAATTAGATACATAAGATTGCAAAACAGCTGTTTGATCGAGTTCAGCAACCCAAGTAGTGCTTAAATCAAGCTCATTTTCTAGAGATGGATGCAAACGGCCCAAATAACCGATTGACTTACCATCTACTAAAATTTCAGCCGATTGCCCTGGGTGCAACCATGCACGTTCTGAACGAACGTATTCAACACTTACGCGCCCAGCAGCTAAAATCTCTTCTACTTCACCTTTGAAATCAAAGAAATCCATCGGTTGTGGCTTAGCATGCCAAGATTCTGGTTCTTGCGAGCCGACTGCAACAAGAGCCAAGGTAGGAGTCTGTTGTAAGTCTTCAATGTTCTTAGCATTTTGATAATCAAAACGCAGTCCGAATTCGAAGAAGCGAACACGACTTTGCTGACGGTTGAGATTATATTGTACGCAAGGAATTAAACTAGAAAGTAAAGTACTACGCATTACAGCCAAATCACTTGAAATTGGATTTGCGAGCATCAATGGCTTAACTTCAGGATTTAATTGCTTTTCAAGTTTGGCATCAGCAAAGCTAAAGCTAATTGCTTCTTGATAACCTAATGTCACGATCGTTTGACGCAACTCCGCGAGTTCAAAACGATCTTGGTGTTTCGCAAATTTAACATCCATGCTTGGTAAGCTAATCTGGATATTGTCATAACCATCAATACGCGCAACTTCTTCAATTAAGTCTTGATAAATTGCCATATCGTAGCGATGTGATGGTGGAACCACACTCCACTCACCTTCAGCTTTAACTGTTACCTCACACCCTAATCGAGTTAAAGCATCTGTAATGAACTCAGCCGCCACTTGATATCCCAATAATTGATCTACCTGAGCTTGTTTCAGTTCAATGGCTTCACGTTTTGGAAGTAAGTCAGTTTTTTCAGCTACAGTAATTGGGCCAAATTCACCGCCCGCTAACTCTTGAATAAGCTGCGAAGCACGGTTCATCGCTATTAACGGCAATTCAAAATCCACACCACGTTCATAACGCTGTGAAGAGTCTGTATGTAAACCAAAACGACGAGCACGACCAGCAATCGCGAGTGGCGCGAAGAACGCACTTTCTAGGAAGATATCGGTAGTTTCATCAGTTACACTTGATGCTAAACCGCCCATAATTCCAGCAATTGCTAAAGCTTTTTGGTCATCAGCAATCACCATAATATCTTCTTGCAACTCAACTTCTTGATCATTCAGAAGTTGTAACTTTTCTTGTTGTGTTGCTTGACGAACATGTACAGTCCCTTCGATTTTAGACAAATCGAATGCATGCATTGGTTGACCCAATTCCATTAAGACGTAGTTGGTCACATCAACCAAAATACTATGAGTACGAATTCCTGAACGCGATAACGCCTGTTGCATCCATTCGGGAGTAACAGCTTTTACATTAACATTTTTAACTACACGCCCTAAATAACGCGGAGCGCCTTCAGTACTGATCACTACTTTTTTCTCATCAGCAATGGTGGCAGCAACCGTATTAATTACAGGCTCAATCATTTCTAGCTTATTAATAACTGAAATTTCACGGGCAATACCACGAATACTAAAACAGTCACCACGGTTTGGCGTAATACTGATATCAATGACATTATCATCAAGTTTGAGGTATTCACGGATATTTACTCCTACTGGAGCATCCGCTGGCAGTTCGAGCAAACCATCGATTTTATCTTCAAGATCAATCTCAGAAGCACCACAAAGCATCCCTTGTGACTCAACTCCACGAAGCTTACCTTTTTTGATTTTAAAATCGCCAGGCAATACAGCCCCAATGGTTGCAACTGGAGCTTTCATTCCAACGCGAACATTAGGTGCACCACATACAATTTGCAGAGGCTCACCTGAACCAATATTAATAGTTGTTACACGCAGGCGGTCTGCATCGGGATGCTGCTCAACAGTTAACACTTCACCGATTACTACACCAGTAAATGGTTTAGCCACAGGTGCTAATTCATCAACTTCAAGACCAAGCATCGTCAACTGATCAGACAATGTATCACTATCAATTGCTGGGTTAACCCATGTGCGTAGCCAATTTTCGCTAATCTTCATCTTTATAAACCTTTTTTAATCCTGAAAAACTGTTAGGCAAATTGGCGTAAGAAACGCACATCATTTTGATAGAACATACGCAAGTCATTAATGCCATAACGCAACATTGCAAAACGCTCTACCCCTAAACCAAAAGCAAAGCCTTTGTATTTATCAGGATCAATACCAGCAGCACGTAATACATTTGGATGTACCATGCCACAGCCTAAAACTTCTAACCAACGGCCACGTTCATCCATAATATCTACTTCCGCACTTGGTTCAGTAAACGGGAAATATGATGGACGGAAACGTACCTTTAAATCTTTTTCAAAAAATTCATTAAGCAGATTAATCAATAAACCTTTTAACTCAGCAAAGCTGGTGTTCTCAGCAACGTATAAACCTTCGATCTGATGGAACATAGGTGAATGCGTTTGATCTGAGTCACAACGATAAACACGCCCAGGACATACAATACGAATTGGTGGCTCACTTGTTTCCATTGTACGAATCTGTACACCAGAAGTATGCGTACGCAGTAAATGAGTGGCATCAAAATAGAAAGTATCGTGCATAGCACGCGCTGGATGGTGACCAGGAATATTTAATGCTTCAAAATTATGATAGTCATCTTCAACTTCTGGACCAGTCGCGACTGTAAAACCAGCTTTAGTGAAGAACTGACAAATTCTTTCTTGTACTTGAGTAACAGGATGGACTGTACCAACACGTTGACCGCGGCCCGGCAAAGTAATATCAATCGTTTCACTTGCTAGCTTTTGCTCAAGTGCTGCCTGCTGTAATGCTGCTTGACGTTCTGTTAAAGCAGTATTAATTGTTTCTCGAACAGCATGAATCGCAGCACCTTGTACTTTGCGTTCTTCAGGGTCCATTTTCCCTAATGCTTTCGATTGTTCTGCAAGCTGGCTTTTTTTCCCTGTAAATTGCACACGTACCTGATCAAGTGCAACAAGGTCTTGAGCTGCTGCAATGGCAGCAAGCGCTTCTGTGGTCAGGGCTTCCAGTGACATATTAACTCTCAAAGCAACAAATTAAAAAAATATAATAAAACACTGCATTCTAACAGTTTTTCATCGAATTGATGAAGTTTATCCATCATGAAAAATGTATTAGGCAACAAAAAGATAAAACGTATAAGATAATAGCATCGTCAATGAGATCAACTATTATGGCGCTCAATCAAATTTGGAAACAACAACTTACGCTTGTGACGTATGGTAATGAATACCTCCGCCAGAATTTAAGCTTTACCCAATGGCGACAACATCATATTTTTGATCACCATAGTTTTCAGTTTCGTGACTTAGCTTCTCAGCATTTGCTTGCCCAACACTTTCAAGTTTGGTTAGAAGCTTTAAAAAAACAAGGCACCACTCAGCTTAGCTTACATTTATCAAGCCTTCTAAATGAAGAGCAAAATCCAAACAGCAATGTTGAGCTTTTACCTTATACTCATTTTATTGTGAGCCATCAAAATGATAAGAAATTTGCATGGATTTTTGGCCATGAACTTGCTGAATGGTATAACAATGATAATGAGTTTGAAGCCCCTCCTTCACAAACCTGCGAACTTCGTTTAGAAACTTTCTGGCGTTTTGAACTAACTGAAAAATTATCAAAAAAAATTGAAGCAGATTTAAAAAATCCGCCATGGCAAGAAATAGCGGACTTTATGGATAGTGAATTATTTCGTAGTAAATATGCAGCAGGTTTTGAAGAACCAGAGTTTCAAAAAGCTTATTTTGATGGTACCAACATTACGAGCCAAGAACAAAAACTTGCTTTAATTCCAGAGAGTTATCCTGCAGATTATGCTCACCAGCTTTTATCTCGTACTCAAGCATTAACCAACTATTTAGAACAAAAGAAGCGACTTGCAAATGATCCTTTAGGAGAAGAGCTAGACCAAGAACAACTGATTAATTTAAGAAATTTCACGCAAAAAACTGATGATTTGTTTGCCAAGCTTATTGTTAAGACTGCTAATCACTACCAAACAGCTCAAATAATTCCAGTCGTTAAGGCTTCTCCATTCGAGCAATCAAATGAAAATCCACAACATTTGAAATCTCACCACCATAAAGGCACTGGTTCAGGCGTTATTAAGCTGATTATTTTAACGATTATTATTTGTGCTTTGGCTTATTATTTTGGCCTTTAATCAAGATTACAGTTCCCATTGATAAAATAATTCTGTTATTTCGAAGCCGAACTCAGGTAGTTCGGCTTCGCCAATTATTTTGGCTCCCATTTTTTCATAGAAGAAACGGCTTGGATTTTTATTAAAAACTTCTAAACGAATAAAAGCGTAACCTTGATTTAATGCACATTGATAGAACTTTAGAAATAACTCACGGCCTATACCTTGCCTTTGAATTTCTTTCAAAAGATAAAAGGCAAGAATTTCAGCAGTATTATTCTCAGGGCTCAGATAACCATCGAGAAAGCCTTTTACCATTCCATTTTCAGTATAGATAAATAACTTATGATCAGGGCTTTTGGCTATTTCTTTCCATAGTAGCTCCTTATCTAGTACTTTAAGCTCATCCAATATTTCTTGCTTAAGCATACCTGTATAAGTTTCTTTCCAGCACTGTACATGCACTTCTGCAATAGATAATGCATCCTTAAAAGTGGCTATACTAATTTCTCTTTCATTTAATGATTTCAATTCGTTCCCCGCACATCACTACTTTTTAAAGTTAGGTATAAATTTTTTAAAACAAATTTATTGAGCTAAAAGCTGCTCCCGAACATGCATTAAAGCAAAGCCCAACAAATTTAAGCCTTGCCATTGAGATGGGTCTTGAATATGTAAATGATCTTGCGCCATACCAATCCCCCAAATTTTATCTACCGGAGATGCTTCAACTAAAATATGGTCTTTCGTTGCTAATAAGAAATTTTTCAATTCAGGATGCTGAGAGAATTTAACAAAGTTTGCCTTCACCACGATATCAAACCGTTTTTCTTGCCATATCTTTTCATCATAATTGCGCACTTTACGACCTAGTTGTTTTGCTTCATTTGGATGTTTAACTTGCAAGATCTGTGCAAAGATTTCTTCATCATTAAATAATTTTGCTTTTTGCGCCATCATATAGTGCTCAGCAGTAAGGTATTCAATACCCTCATCTTTAAATTGCGCTGGATACCACTGACTAAAACAACTCTTATCAATAAGATCAACTTGCTTAGGAGTATGCCCCCAAAAATATAAATATTTAAACTGATCACCTTTTTGCACTTTTTGAATTAAGTCATCTAAAAATTTTTCATCTTTCATAATTTATCTCTGGTTATTATCTTTTTTAAAACAGAACCACTAAAAATAAAAAAGACCGCTAAAAAGCGGCCTTTTTTTGAATCTCTAAGCTTATGCAGCTAATGCACCTTTAGCTTTTTCAGCTAAAGCAGCAAATGCTACTGCATCATGCATAGCGATGTCAGCTAATACGCGACGGTCGATGATCACTTGAGCTTTTTTCAAGCCATCGATCATACGGCTGTAAGACAAACCGTTTTGACGAGCACCAGCATTGATACGCGCAATCCATAGAGCACGGAATTGACGTTTCTTTTGACGGCGGTCACGATAAGCGTATTGACCAGCTTTGATTACCGCTTGGAACGCTACGCGGTAAACGCGTGAACGAGCACCATAGTAACCTTTAGCGCGAGCAAGAATTTTTTTGTGACGACGATGAGCCACTACACCACGTTTTACACGAGCCATTTATAATCTCCTTAGATGTATGGGCACATACGACGAACTGAGTTCACATCAGAAACATGAACCATTACACAGCCGCGTAATTGACGGATACGTTTAGCAGATTTTTTGGTCAAAATGTGGCGCTTAAATGCTTGTTTGCGCTTGAAACCGTGTGCAGTCGCTTTAAAGCGTTTAGCAGCACCGCGGCGAGTTTTCATCTTAGGCATAACAACCTCTTTTGAACACCTGTTCGGAACGTTTGCACCATTGCAAAAACGACCTGCAGGTAAGGGAGCCGATATTCTAAAGCATCCCAACTTAAAACAAAAGTAAAATGCTCATTTTTTGATAGTAAATTGTCTATTTTATATAAACAATATTTTCTATAATCAATTATCAAATTACGAGAAAATCCACAAAATCATCGCCTATAATAAGCGCAATCTCTTAAATTCAAAAGAATATGAATACACAAAATGATGCTTTCGCTGCATTGCGGTATCGAGATTTCTCTATCGTTACGATCAATCAATTTTGCTTAACGCTCGCAATTTTAATTCAAGAAATTATTGTTGCTTACTCATTATATCAAATCACCAAAGACCCACTGACTTTAGGTTTAATCGGACTCGCAGAAGCCATTCCTTTTATTGCCCTTTCTCTTTGGGGAGGCTATTTCGCAGATAGGTTTAATAAACAGATTATTATGAAAATCTGTTTATTTTTCTCGGTTCCTCTCCCCTTGGTTCTATGGTTACTTTTCCACTTACATGGTTTAGGGCATATCAGTGTTAGTTTTCTTTCATGGGGCATTTATGCTGTTATTTTTGGTTTAGGAACAATCCGCGGTTTCTACAATCCTTCTGCAACATCTTTAAAGCCATTTTTAATTCCACGCGAACTTTATGCAAATGGTGCGACATGGACAACCATCGGCTGGCAAAGTGGTGTAATTATTGGACCAATGCTTGGTGGTTTTATGCTTGCTTATTTAGGACGGGAAACTAGCCTATTTAGTGTCGCTGCTTTACTCGCTATTTGCTTTATTTTAATTAACTTACTGCATAAACGTAGTTTCCCTAAAATTGAAACTGACAATATTTTAGAAAGTCTAGGAGACGGTTTCCGCTTTATCTGGAAAACCAAAATTGTTCTTTGGGCAATTTCTCTTGATTTAGCCTCTGTTTTATTTGGGGGTGTCATCGCGTTATTACCCATTTTTGCAGAAGATATATTAAAAGTTGGTCCTGAAGGGCTTGGATATTTACGAGCAGCTCCATCTATTGGCGCACTCATTACCATGATTGCCTTAACCCGCTTTCCGCCAACTCAACATGCATGGCGTAACATGTTACTTGCTGTAGCAGGTTTTGGAATATTCACAATCCTATTCGCCTTCTCGAATAATATGTGGTTATCTCTTTTTGCGCTTGCTATGACAGGTGCATGTGACAGTATTTCTGTTGTTGTAAGACAAACCATTTTGCAAATTTTCCCACCAGAAAATATGCGGGGACGCGTAGCCGCTGTAAATGGCATGTTTGTGTCTTCGAGTAATGAATTAGGAGCTTTTGAGTCAGGCTTAGCAGCTAAATATTTGGGAACTATTACAGCGACTATTTTCGGAGGCTGTATGACTCTATTTGTTGTGACTTTCTGTTGGCTCAAAACGAATGATCTATTTAAAGTAGACATTACAAAAAGCTCAGAAGACTAAATACATATTTATAATTCAAGCATCTTCGGATGCTTTTTTATTTTAAATAAAACCCATTACCACCCAGTAAATAAACAAATAACGCCCTGCTTTAGCAATAATGACTATACCAAGGAAGCGCCAAAAATTTTCTTTGAATAGTCCAGCAACCAAAGTAATGGGATCGCCAATTATGGGAACCCAACTTAACAATAAAGAGTAAAATCCATATTTATGGTAAAAGCTCTGCGCTTGTTGTAAACGCTTTTCAGAAACCGGAAACCACTTACGATGTTTAAATTGTTCTATTTTTAGGCCTAGCCACCAATTGACGCAAGAACCCAATACATTACCCAAAGTAGCTATGCCAATTAAAAGCAAAGCTGAATATTGCCCCTTTAATAACAAAGTCGCCAATACTGCTTCAGACTGTAGAGGTAGTAATGTCGCAGCGCCAAAGGCACTCATAAAAAGCAAAAAGTAGCTCAGCATAATCAATCACACCAAACGACTTTTTGCTTTAAGTATTCACTAAATCCAAGCAAGAAATTAGGCCACTTTAATCGATAGTGCTTTCTGAACTGCGGGGCGTGCTGTTAAACGTACAATATATTCTTGTACGTATGGATATTCTTCAATCTGAATACCTTGCCATTCATAACGTAAAATCCAAGGTAAAATTGCCATGTCCGCAATAGAGTATTCACCAGCGACAAACTTCTGACCAATGAGTTGTTTGTTAAGTACACTATATAAACGTTTAGTTTCATTTACATAGCGCTCTATAGCATAGGGGATTTTTTCTGGGGCAAAACGATTAAAATGATGATTTTGCCCAAGCATAGGACCTAAACCGCCCATTTGCCACATGAGCCATTGCTCAACCTCAACTCGCTCTTGCTCATCAGTTGGGTAAAATAATCCAGTTTTTCTACCTAAATATTGCAAGATAGCGCCTGATTCAAATATAGAAATTGGCTCACCACGGGGTCCATCTTGATCAACAATCGCAGGAATTTTATTATTTGGGGAAATTCTCAGGAAATCTGGTTGAAATTGATCATTTTCTAAAATATTGATTGGATAAAGAGTGTAATCCAGTCCCATTTCTTCTAAGGCAATTGTGATTTTATGTCCATTGGGAGTTCCCCAATAATATAGATCAATCATTCTATTTTCCTACTCATCGTTATCATGACTGCGTCTTGGTTTATATCATGTTTTAACAGAGACGATTAGATTTGCAACACCAAAAAACACATAAAATTCGAGAATTGAATTTCCTAGAAAAATATATTAATTGTCTTAAATGAAACTGAATAGAGAAAAATTAAATCATCTTTTTTATTTGTATTTAGTTATAAAAAAGCACTGCTTTTGCAGTGCTTTTTTTGAGTATTACTTTTTCTTTTTCGGTCCAAGTAACATACCCATTTGACGGCCTTCCATTTTTGGTGCTTGTTCCACAACCCCAAACTCAGCTACATCTACTTCAATTTTTTGCAATTGAGCTAAGCCAAGCTGTTGGTGAGCCATTTCACGACCACGGAAACGTAAAGTAATCTTTACTTTGTTTCCTTCTTCAAGGAATTTCAAAATAGCACGAAGCTTAACTTGATAATCACCAACATCAGTTGCAGGGCGCAGTTTGATTTCCTTCACTTGCACTTGATGCTGTTTTTTCTTCGCATCTTTTTGCTTCTGCTTCAGGTCAAACAAGTGCTTGTTGTAATCCATAATTTTACAAACAGGCGGCTCGGCGTTTGCAACGATCTCAACAAGATCAAGTTCAACCTCTTCAGCAGCACGCAGTGCTTCACTTAATGAAACAATTCCTTTTTGCTCACCTTCAGCACCGACGAGGCGTACTTCTTTTGCACGGATCTCATCATTAATTGCTGGACGGTTGCTTTTTGCACCTTGTTGTTGGTTACGGTCAGGCTGTTTAATCTTTCTTACTCCACAATATACCGGCCACGTTCGGCGACGGCAGACTTCACTAAGTCAATGAATGCATCTACTGACATAGTACCTAAATTTTTTCCTGAGCGGGTACGTACATTCACTGTACCTTCTTCAACTTCTCGATCACCAAGAACTAACAAGTAAGGAATACGCTCTAGAGTACGCTCACGAATCTTAAATCCGATTTTTTCATTTCTCAAGTCAGAAATGGCACGAAGACCATTTTCTTTGAGTTTTGCTACGACTTTCTCACAAGCTTCAGCTTGAGAGTCCGTGATATTCATGACACATGCTTGTAACGGTGACAACCAAGGCGGCATGAAACCAGCGTAGTGTTCAATTAGTATACCAATAAAACGCTCAAAACTGCCAAGAATTGCACGATGCAACATAACAGGCTGATCACGATCATTGTCTTCAGTCACATAAGACGCATCTAAACGCTCTGGTAAGTTGAAGTCACACTGAATAGTACCACATTGCCATACACGTCCGAGACAGTCTTTCAATGAGAATTCAATTTTTGGACCGTAGAACGCACCTTCACCAGGTTGTAATTCCCATTCTAACCCTGCTGCATCTAAAGCATCTGCTAAAGATTTCTCAGCCATATCCCAAAGTGCATCCTCACCCACACGTTTTTCTGGACGTGTAGAAAGTTTCATTTGCACTTCTTCAAAGCCAAAATCTTTATAAACATCAAGCGTCAGTTTAATAAAATCTGCGACTTCTTGACCGATTTGTTCTTTAGTACAGAAGATATGTGCATCATCTTGTGTAAAGCCACGTACACGCATAATGCCGTGTAAAGAACCAGATGGTTCGTTACGATGGCAAGAACCGAACTCTGCTAAACGAATTGGTAAATCACGGTAAGACTTCAAACCTTGGTTGAAAACTTGCACGTGACATGGGCAGTTCATTGGTTTAACCGCATAATTACGACTTTCAGAATGAGTCGTAAACATGTTGTCTGCGTAGTTCGCTGCATGACCTGATTTTTCCCAAAGCGTAAAGTCTACGATTTGTGGTGTTTTAATCTCGAGGTAACCATTGTCTTGCTGAACTTTACGCATGTATTGTTCAAGAACTTGGTAAATCGTCCAACCGTTTGGATGCCAGAACACCATACCTGGTGCTTCTTCTTGCATATGGAACAAGTCTAGAGCTTTACCAATTTTACGGTGGTCGCGCTTTTCAGCTTCTTCAATACGTTTGATGTATGCAGCAAGCTGTTTCTTATCAGCCCATGCAGTACCATAAATACGTTGAAGCTGTTCGTTCTTCGCATCACCACGCCAATAAGCGCCAGAGATTTTTGTCAGCTTAAACGATTTTAAAAATTTAGTGTTCGGTACGTGTGGACCACGACACATATCTAAATAATCTTGATGGTAGTACAAGCCCATTTCTGTTTCTTCAGGCATGTCTGCAATCAAGCGTAATTTGTATTCTTCGCCACGTGTAGTAAATTCAGCAATTACTTCGTCACGTGGTGTCATTTTTTTAACAACATCGTAATCTTGATCGATGAGCTTTTTCATGCGCTCTTCGACAGCTGCCATATCGTCTAAAGTAAAAGGACGTGGCATCCAGATGTCGTAGTAAAAACCTTCTTCAATGACTGGACCAATCACCATCTTGGCTTCAGGGAAAAGCTGTTTAACAGCATGTCCAACAAGGTGTGCACAAGAATGGC
This sequence comes from Acinetobacter sp. GW821-FHT09D10, assembly GCF_059416285.1. Taxonomy (NCBI): domain Bacteria; kingdom Pseudomonadati; phylum Pseudomonadota; class Gammaproteobacteria; order Moraxellales; family Moraxellaceae; genus Acinetobacter; species Acinetobacter sp. GW821-FHT09D10. The sequence continues at coordinate 333,913 of NZ_JBWKOW010000003.1, read as the reverse complement.
GAATAATTTCAAGACCTTCTTCATCTTTTGGAGTGATAATTTGTAAGGTCGAATCTTCGGTAATTAAGTCACATGCATCAACTAAGCGATCATTCACACGTCCAGCAACAGTATTTTTTGCTAGACCAGGCCCGATACTTTGGGCAACTTCCATAACAGATACAGCGTGATCAAAATTCTTTTGATCGCCATTTGGCAATGTGATAATTGGCATAAAAAAATCCTTAAGGAGTGATGCCCTATACGAAGGAGCATTTCACCGCGAGATTATGATCGAGGCGAACCTCAAAATATAAAAACGGTGTAAATCAAAGTTTAAAAACCTGAAAGATTTTACACTTGTTCAAGCAAAGTGAAAACCTTTGAGCCCATAAAATCATAAATACATTTTGTTTATCAGGTAAACAGCATTAAATGACTTAAAAAACATATTGAGATTATTTTTTAAACATGTTCAACACAAGTGGTTTAAGATGAAGAAAATAGCATTTCTGCTCATTTTCTGACTGAAGGGTACTTCTCTTTAAGACTAAAGCATAGATGCTTTGATGAGTGTTAAGTCATATTTTCAAAGAATGAATTAAAAATAGAACACGGAGTTGTTTCACATGGTTAGTGCTTATGATGAATTACCACGCACACCCGCAAACTTTGTTGCGTTATCGCCTCTACGCTACCTAGAGCGTGCAGCTTATATTTATCCAAATCATGCTTCGATTATTCACGGTAAACGCCAAATTTCATGGAAAGAAACTTACCAACGTTGTTGCCAGTTTGCTTCTCAACTCAAACAACTCGGAATTGAAAAAAATGATACGGTATCAGTTTTATTGCCTAATGTGCCAGCCATGATAGAAGCACATTTTGCAGTTCCAATGGCTGGGGCTGTACTCAATACGCTCAATACACGCTTAGATGCAAAAACAATAGCTTTCATGTTAGAACATGCTGAAAGTAAAGTGCTTTTGGTTGACCCTGAATTTGTTAATTTGGCAAGAGAAGCACTTTCTCTTATTCCTGACCAACACATTATTGTGATTGATGTAGCTGATGATGAATATGAGGGCGAGAATCAGTTTATCGGCTCTTTTGAATATGAAGAATGGATAGCTCAAGGCGACATTAATTTCGTATGGCATTTACCAGATGATGAGTGGGATGCAATTAGCTTAAGCTACACTTCAGGCACAACAGGTAATCCTAAAGGCGTTGTTTATCATCATCGAGGCGCTTATTTAAACGCTGCAAGTAATATATTGGCCTGCGGAATGAAACCTCGTGCTGTGTATTTATGGACATTACCGCTTTTCCATTGTAATGGCTGGTGTTTTGCATGGAGTATAGCAGCCAGTGGTGGAACCAATATTTGCTTGCGCAAGGTCGACCCAAAATTAGTCATGCAACTCATTGCAAAACATAAAGTTGATTATTTCTGTGGCGCACCTATTGTTCTTTCAATGATTATTAACTTACCTAAAGAAAAGCAAACTGACTTTGATCACCATGTTGAAGTGATGGTTGCTGGAGCAGCTCCTCCAGTTGCTATTATTGAAGGTATGCGCAATATGGGGATTAACGTAAACCATGTTTATGGTTTAACTGAAACCTACGGGCCTTCTGCCTTGTGCGCTTCGCAATCAGGATGGAATGAGCTATCAATTGCCGAACAAGCCCAACTTCATTCCCGTCAAGGCGTGCCCTATCCATTACAAGACAGTATGCGTGTATTAGACCCAGAAACCATGCAACCCGTACCAAACGACGGACAAACCATGGGAGAAATCATGTTCCGTGGCAATATTGTCATGAAAGGCTATTTAAAGAATCCCAAAGCGACTCAAGAAGCTTTTGCTGGTGGATGGTTCCATACGGGAGACTTAGCAGTTTGCCATCCCGATGGTTATGCAAAAATTACTGATCGCTCAAAAGACATTATTATTTCAGGTGGAGAAAATATTTCCTCTCTAGAAATAGAGGATGTGTTGTATAAGCACCCAGCTGTTTTAACCGCTGCGGTGGTTGCTAAACCCGATGCCCGTTGGCAAGAAGTACCATGCGCATTTATTGAATTAAAGATGGGTGCAATAGCAACGCCTGAAGAAATTATTGAACATTGCCAAAAAGAGTTAGCACGCTTTAAAGTTCCTAAAGATGTGGTCATTACAGAAATTCCAAAAACATCGACCGGCAAATTACAGAAGTTTATTTTGCGTGAATGGGCAAAAGAACGCGCTGAGAATATATAAATAAAAAAAGCGACGCCTTGAGCGTCGCTTTTTTTATTTAAGTGCATTTAGCCTTGATCAGACAATAATGCAATTTGCTGTACATAGTTAATAAATTTAACTTTTGATGCCTCGATATCTGCTTCACTCGCCTGTTGAGTTTTATCGCGGTTGATTCTCAACACATGCTGACGCAAGGTGTGACGTTCCGATGCATTATAAATTTTACTAAATTCAGTAATTGCAGGATCACCCTGTTCAATCATGCGGTCAACCCAACGCATTAATTGAGCCTGTCTTTTTGCGCCTTGCTGTGGGGTTAAATAAGACAAAATAACGGTCTCATCTTCATTGCGCAATAACTTACCAATACGTTGAAATTGGCGACGACGTGCTTCAAAAGAACTAATGTTCTGCACTTCCATTAAAGCATCAATTAAACGCTCATCAACTGGAAGTTTCTGAATTTGTTTAATAGAAAGTTGTGCGAGTTGCTCACCTAAAGCAGCCATGCGTTGCACTGCTTTTTTCTGTTCGGTTTTGCTTGCACGTCCTTCTAAAGAACCAAAATCTTCTTCAGTATAACGTTGGGAACCACGTGCCACGATTAATCTGCCTCATAAAATTTTGCTGCGAATAACGCCAGTACTTCATTTAATGCCTGTTCTTCGTCGGTACCATCAATGACCAATCGCAAAGTGGTCCCTTTACCTGCACCTAACATCAGCAAAGACATAATATTTTTTGCATCTACCAAATGGTCGCCTTTCCCAATCTGGATCGACGAACGAAACTTTGTAGTGACCTCTATCAGTTTTCCTGATGCACGAGCATGTAAACCGAGTTTATTAATTACATCAACAGTTGTGTCTATCATGACCAGTGCTTCATTTCTCTGTGTAAGACCTGAACAGACCATTCTGCCTCAAGTGCTTGTTTTAGTCTATCTACGATATAAACCGAACGATGTTGACCTCCAGTACAACCAATAGAAATCGTCATATAGTGACGATGTCCTTCAGCAAATGCTGGAAGCCATTTTTTTAAGAAGTGAAGAATATCATCAAACATTTCGTTTGCTTGTGGACTTGCTTCTAAAAATTGTCTTACTGGCTCATCCAAACCAGAAAAACGTCTTAATTCTAAATCCCAATGCGGATTTGGTAAATGCCGTACATCAAAAACATAATCGGCATCTAAAGGAATGCCATGTTTATATCCAAAGGACTGCAATATGACAATAAGCTTATCTGACTGCCCCAATTTAGACAGTAAAATATGCTTTAAATCATGAACGCTTTTATCCGTTGTATCAATATGAACCGTCGCGCGGAACTGAATTGGAAGCAGCAACTGCTTTTCTTCATGAATACATTGCAACAGACTTTTAAAACGGTTGGCTAATGGATGTGGGCGACGCGATGCACTAAAACGCGCAATCAGATCCTGATCTTGCGTAGTAAGGTAAATAACATCAACCGTCCCATGTCTTTGTAATTGCTCAAAAACATGATCGAACTCTTGCATATCTGCCCGAGTACTTCTTACATCCACACCTAAAGCCAATTGCTCTAGGTTATTTTCATGATCTAGCTTTGCCACAATTTCAGGCAGCAATGCCAAAGGCAAATTATCAATACAGTAATAGCCCAAATCTTCTAATACTTGAAGGGCTGAAGATTTTCCTGAACCAGACTGTCCTGTCACGATAAGTATACGCTTCATGGCATGGCTGTCCTTTGATCTCTTTATTGGGGTGTAAAGGCAACTTCTAAATTGTCAATCAAACGGGTTGCACCCAGTTTTGCCGCGACAAATAACACAATATCACGATCAAATTGAGTAGCAGGTAACAGATTTGTCTGACGAGCTTCGACATAATCCACAACAAAACCATTATCTGTCAACTGAGTTTTGATATCTTCTACAACTTGTTGCAAATCTTTGCCTTGATGTAACTGTTGCTCAGCCTGCTTCAAACTTTGATAAATAACCGGAGCCACCTGACGGTGTTCATCGCTTAAATAACCATTTCTTGAGCTAAGAGCCAAGCCATCTGCTGCACGAACAATTGGTACACCAATCACTTCTAAAGGGATATTTAAATCTTGTACAAACTGGCGAATAACTGCTAACTGCTGGTAATCTTTTTGTCCAAAGAAAGCATAATTGGGTTGCACAATATTAAAGAGCTTAGTTACAACCAAAGCTACACCATCAAAGTGTCCCGGACGTGAACTACCACATAAAGCATCTGTAATCTGATTTACACTTATGTTTGTTAAACGCGGTTGGGTACCGTACATTTGCTCAACTGATGGCGCAAAAATAATATCACAGCCTACATCAGCCAATAGACGACTATCTTGTTCTAAAGTACGAGGATAGTTATCAAAATCTTCACCCGGTCCAAATTGAGTCGGATTTACGAAAATGCTCACAACCACAACATCACATAACTTTTTCGCTTCACGAACAAGTGTGAGATGTCCTTCATGTAGATTTCCCATTGTTGGGACAAAACCAATAATTTTACGTGCAGCTCTAGCAGGATTTAAAGAAGCTGCAAGACCTTGTATGGTGGTTTCTGTTTTCATGAATTACAGCTCAACGTGAAAAGTATGTTCTTTAGCAGGGAATGACTGATCAAGTACCGCAGCATGATAAGCTTTAAACGCATCTAAAATAGCAGTTTCACCTGATTGTTCTTTCATAAAGTTACGTACAAAACGCGCAACTCGACCAAAAGTTAAACCTAACATATCTTGTACAACCAATACTTGGCCATCAGTTGCATTACCTGCACCAATACCAATTACAGGTGTATTTGGGAATAATTCAGCAATTTCTTGTCCCAACTGAGCAGGTACACATTCAAGTAATAACACCGATGCACCCGCCTCAACTACTGCTGTACAATCAGCAATGAGTTGATCTGCCGCTTCACGTGTTCTAGCTTGTAATTTATAACCACCAAATACATGTACAGATTGAGGTGTTAAGCCTAAATGTACACAAACAGGCACGCCATTACGGGTTAAAACCTGCACGATTTCACTTAACCATGCACCGCCTTCGATTTTCACCATTTGAGCGCCAGCCTGCATAACTGTTCTTGAGTTCTGCAAAGCATCATTTAAGGTTGCATAACTCATGAATGGTAAGTCGGTCATAATCAATGCATGCTGATTACCACGACGAACCGCTGCTGTATGATAAGCCATATCTTCAACGGTTACTGGCAAAGTTGAATCTCGCCCTTGAATTGCCATTCCAAGAGAATCACCAATTAAGATTGTATCAACTTCAGCAAGTTCCATTGCTTTTGCCATGCTTGCATCGTAACAAGTCAGGCAAGAGAACTTGCGTCCTTCGGTTTTAAATTTTCTTAAGTCACTTAGACTAATCATGATGATATCCTCTACAGGAGTTCGCAGAACATAATGAATCGAGAGCTTAAGCCCAAGACTCATCAGCAAGTACAGTCAGTGTCGGCTGCTGTATCAGCTCTAAATCTTTGAGTGGCTGACCATTCAGTTGTAAATCTGCATCTAAATCTAATAAGGGAATTACAACAAAATCTCGTTGTAGAATTCCTATGTGCGGCACAGTTAAGCGCTCATTTTGAATTTTTTCATTGCCATATATAAGCAAATCCAAATCTAAGGTTCGCTCACCCCAACGGCGAAGTCGTACACGACCCGCCTCTTGCTCAAAACGTTGTAAATGATTGAGTAAATCTAAAGGCGCAAGATCCGTATTTAATTCTGCAACTGCATTTAAATAATTTGGCTGGTCTTGAGGCCCCATAGGTGGACTTTGATAAAGTCTAGAAACTTTAACCATTCCTAAGGTTTTAAGCTTGGCAATGGCTTCAGATAAAATTTGACGGGAATCGCCTAAATTACTTCCTAAACCAATATAAGTGGTTATTGTCATTGCGTTGGCCCAAAAACAACTTGGCTTAAATCGCGTTGTACCCGCTTACGTTTTAAAATTGGATGATCGCCCGTCACACCAGCTTCTGAAGCAGTCGCTTTTTCAACAAATCGGCTTACTGCCTGATCTTGTCTAGTACGTTCTTTTTTCCCACGGCGAGTGCGTGGTTCTGGAATATCAACCAAAGGTTCAATTTCCGTCTCAACTTTATTATTTTCAATAGGCTCAGCAGCAGCTTTACGGCGGTTTCTAGCTTTCTGACGATTATATTGGCTAATAGCAGCTTCTTTTTCGTCATTTGACATTTCTTGGTAGGATTCCCACCAGCTTCCCATTCCTTGTGTTGTGTCATCACCTGACTTTTCACGGAGTAATAAGAAGTCAAAACCCGCACGGAAGCGAGCATGCCCTGCCAATGCTTCTATTTGCTGTGGTTTTGGATTGAGCAAACGAGTCTGCATTTCCCAAACTTCACGAATAAAAGTTTCTGCAAAACGAGGAATCACTGTACGTGTTGCTTGGCGTTTTAAGACGTCTAAACCAGCCTGTGCACGCGCTTCGGCTGGCACAATACCTTTAGATAAATAAAATTCACAACGCTCTAAAAACGGCTGCCACAATAAAACTGCATAGAAAAATGCAGGGTTAATTGTTTTACCCACTTGTATACGTTGATCTGTATTCTTTGCTGCTCGTTGAATAAATGGGGTGAGATTAGGCTGAACATCGGCAAAAAGTTGCTTCCAAACACCAAACTCAATCAACATTGGCAGAACACGCGCCAAATGTCCCATTGTGAACAACTTCTGAGATTCATCATATAAACGATGCGGAGAGACATCACGCAATAATTGCGTCATTTCAGCATCAAATATATCGAGAATATTTGAATCAATTTTGAAATTTAACTTGGCTGCAAAGCGTAGAGTTCGCAGCATACGCACAGGGTCTTCTTCAAAACGCTGTGTTGGATCACCCAATAAACGCAAAGTTTTGTTTTTAACATCGTCAATTGCTTTGCAAAAATCGAGCACAATAGCCTTACGCGGTTGGTAATATAAGGTATTGATAGAAAAGTCACGTCGAGCAAAGTCTTGTTCGATGGTACCCCAGTTATTGTCACGTAAAATCATGCCTGAGGCACTCGTAACTGCTTTTTTAGGGGGGGCACGGAATGTTGCAACTTCAATAAGCTCACGCCCTGAATAGACATGTGCCAATTCAAATCGACGGCCAATGATTCGGCAACGTCGGCCAAAAACTTCTTTAATTTGAGCAGGTGTCGCATTGGTGACTGCATCGAAATCTTTAGGATTAAACCCTAGCATTAAATCACGGACACCACCCCCAACAATATAAGCTTCATAGCCAGCTTTAGTCAGGCTATCGATCACATCTAAAATCGAAGAAGGAAGTTGGGCTGTGGACAAACCACATTTTGACGCTCGCAAGGTTTGCAAAAGACGCTGTCTCCTACGTCAGGACGTAAATAACAAGTTGTCGCTAATCATAGCTCTAACGCACACAAAGGGCAATTTGATTCTCTGTAGTTTGCGCATGAAATGACAATTGACAAACACATGATTTATAAACTCAACCGTGTTTTATTCTTTTCAAAAATGGCTGGACCAATGCCCTTTACGTTTTTAAATTCATCAATATTTTTAAAACCACCATTCTTTTGACGGTATTCTACAATTGCCTGAGCCTTTTTCTCACCAATCCCTTTTAGCTTTTGAAGCTCATCAACATTGGCTTGATTCAAGTGCACCTGCCCAGACGAATCAGTCATTGTTGAACTTTTTGGGACATTAGAATGAGAGGAGTGCTGGATGCTTAACTTCTGATCATACATCTGCTGTTTAGCTTTCCACTCCTTAAAATTTTGATCGAAAGATTGGGCCTGAATCAGTGTTGATGAAATCAGGCTCCAAAATAAAACAATAAAAATATAATACTTACTCTTCCAAAGATTCATGCTGAGCGGCATGTGTTTTTTCCCCTGATTTTAACTGCTGTTTTGCCTGATCCCACAATTCATCCATTTCAGACAAGGTCATGTCTTCTAATGTTCTTTGCTGTTTTTGCGCTTGATCTTCAATAAAAGCAAAACGGCTTCTAAATTTATGTATTGTTGATAGAAGTGATGTTTCACTTGAAATTGCAAGTTTACGTCCAACATTGACTAATGAAAACAGACAATCTCCAAATTCATCTTGAATTTCATCCATATTTTGATTTTTTAGTGCCTGCTTGAACTCATCCAACTCTTCTTCTAGTTTTGTATAAGCATCTTCTACGGTTTCAAAATCGAACCCAACTTTTGCTACATTTTCTTGAATCTCTTGTGCTTGTAATAGTGCTGGTCCATGCTTTAGTTCATCTAATCGTGATTGCGGCTTGCCTTGTTTTTCTTGTTGTTTAATTTGTTTCCAAAGTTCACTTACTTGTTCTGGCGTTAAGTTATTAAATTGATCTGCCTGAAAAACATGTGGATGACGGCGAATTAACTTTTCGCTTATTGCCTCAACCACATCATTAAAATTAAAAGCGCCTTGCTCACTAAACATTTGTGATTGGAACACGACTTGTAATAGCAAATCACCCAGCTCATTTCGAATTTCATTAATATCGCCCTGACGAATGGCCGCCTCGACTTCATAGGCTTCTTCAATGGCATATTTGGTAAGAGTCATGGGTGTTTGCGCCTGATCCCACGGACATTTTTCACGTAACTCTTGCATAATTTTAAGCAACTTATCCATGGTAACCCTCAAGTTCAAAAAGTCGGTCAGTAAAACTAAGATCTTAATTTGTTATGATCAAAATCAAAGCGATTGAATCAATCGCACTATTGTACTGACAAAGAGAAAAAAGATGAGACACAGTATTCTGATTAGTGGTGCCGCTCAAGGTATTGGGGCAGAAATTGCACGTGTATTTTATCAACAGGGATATAAAGTAGGCATTTATGATATTAATGAGTCGCTTGCTCAAAAACTGGCAAGTGACTTAGGGCCAAATGCATGTGCTGGCTATCTAGATGTAAGTGATTACAGCCAATGGCAACATATATTAAAAGAATTTACCGACTGGGCTGGCGAACTTAACATCTTGGTAAATAACGCCGGTATTTTATATTCTGGTGCATTTGAAACGACTGATATCAAAGCTCATCAAAGAACAATAAATATTAATGTAAACGGTGTCATTAATGGCTGTCATGCTGCGCTCTCCTATTTAAAGCAAGCGTCTTTTGCACGTGTCATCAATCTTTCGTCAGCTTCTGCAATTTATGGGCAAGCAGATTTGATTTCTTATTCAGCCAGTAAATTTGCTGTTCGGGGGATTACTGAAGGCTTAGATGTGGAATGGAAAAAATATGGTATTCGCGTTTTAGATGTGATGCCGCTATTCGTACAAACAGCAATGGTCAAAAATATGGATGCCGGTACTATTCACAATATGGGAATTGACTTAACACCAAATGATATTGCCAAACAGGTTCTTACGCTCGTAGAGAAAAAAGCTCATTTCTGGACACCTACTCATACACCTGTTGGCATAAAAACCAAACTGCTTTATCAGCTCTCGACTTTAAGCCCTCAGTTTTTAAATCGACTCACTAATATTTATTTATCAAGAAAGTAATTCGAATAAAAAAGGCTGTCATTTGACAGCCTTTTTTATTACTCAATTTAATTAAACACCTTGGATCATGCGTCGCGCACTAATGATTCCAGGTTGCTGTTCTAAGCGAGCCAATAAGCGAGAAAGCTGCGCTAAACCCTTAACCTCAATTAACAACTTCATATTGGCAATACCATCTGCTTCAGAAATTGTATTGACCTGCCGAATATTGATTTGGTCAGAGAAAATTACTTGAGTTAAGTCTTTTAGTAGACCACGACGATCATAAGCTTCAACTACAATTTGAACACTTTGACCACGCGTTGGCTGCATTTCCCAATCGGCTTCAACAGCACGCTCTGGTTCCTGCTTAATCATACGCTGATAATCTGAACAAATGACTTTGTGGATACTGACACCACGGTTCAAAGTAATATATCCAGCGATTGACTCACCATGTACGGGCTGACAGCACTGAGCGATGTGCAACTCTACGTTGTCTAAACCATCAATTAAAATTCCGTGGGCCGATAACGTATGGCTTGCACGCGGATTTAATGCTGGTTTAAGCACTAGTTCAGGTTCATCCTGATCTAGATGCATTTGACGATTCACCTGATTAATCAAGGCATGTAAGCTAATATCACCACTTACCAGACTCACCAAAATGTCATCACCTGTTTTTACATTAAAATGTGATGAATAATCATTCAGGTCGATACTTTTTGGATGAATCGCAAGACGAGCTAATTCTTTATTGAGAAGTTCACGGCCTACTTCAAGATTTTTACTACGATCTTGCTGTCTAAACCAATGACGCAGCTTGTCACGGGCACGAGAGGTTTTAATATAACCTAAAGAATTCACCAACCAATCTCGGTTTGGATCACGATCTTTTTTAGTTAAAATCTCAACCTGTTCGCCAGTTTTTAAAGTATAGGTTAATGGTACATAACGCTGGTTAACTCGCGCTGCGTAACACTTGTTCCCTACTTCTGTATGCACATGATAAGCAAAATCTAAAACTGTTGAGCCACGTGGCAATTCCTTAATGTCACCATCACGACTGAAAACATAAATCTTCTCAAAACCTTCAAAATCTTGTAGTTGATCAAAGCCTTCTGTTTCATCTTCGTTTTGATGTACCGTCGTTTCATTGCGTTCTTGATAGTGCTCTAGAACAGCACGTAATGAATGCAAACGATGGTTAAAGGAATGGTCGGTATTCTTTGAACCTTCTTTATAGTTAAAGTGCGAACATACACCCAACTCTGCTTCGTCATGCATCTCATGAGTACGAATTTGTACTTCAAGCGATTTATTTTCGGCAATTACAGCAGTGTGCAAAGAGCGATAACCATTTGCTTTCGGATTGGTAATATAGTCATCAAACTGATGCGGAATATGACGCCAGATTTGATGAACAATACCCAAAGAGTGGTAACACTCAGGGACACTATTGACCAATACACGTAAGGCACGAATATCATAGAGCTGATCAAAACTCAGGTTTTTGCTTTTCATTTTTCGATAAATCGAATAAATGTGCTTTGCTCGACCTGTGATTTCTGCCTCAATTCCGTAAGACGCCAATTCATTTTTTAAACGGTCAATGACGAACTGAATATAATGTTCACGCTCTAAACGTTTTTCATTCAGTAATGACGCAATTTCTTTATAACGATCTGGAGCTAAATAGCGAAAAGCGAGATCTTCAAGTTCCCATTTAAGCTGAGCAATACCGAGTCGATGTGCCAATGGTGAATAAATAGTAAGAATTTCACGTGCTACGCGTTCTTGACGTTCACGAGAGGAATTTGCCAGCTCTCGTAAAGAATAGGTACGTTCAGCAAGTTTAATTAAAACAACACGAACATCTTCGGTGACCGAAATCAGCATTTTATAAATGCCACTTAAATGTTCTCGTTGATTGTTATTAAAGTGGTCTTCTAACCGCTTATTTTTTTCAATGAGTTCCGATAGTTTACCCATTGCCAAAGCGCCTTTGACAAGGTTATAGACCTGATCTCCAAATTTCTTTTTTACTTCTTCTATATCAGTAATGTCTTCACGCACACTACGATAGAGCATGGCTGCCGATAGAGTATCTTCATCTACATGGAGATGTGCCAAAATGTCGGCCATTCCAACGCCAGTAGCGAAAGTATTGGACCGATGATTAACCGTTGATTCTAACTCTTTTTGCAGGGTTTCATTCGCAACCTTTTCAAGCTGTTCAAGCTTCGCCCCATCTAATATTTCACGCACCCGATCCAACCATGAGGCTAAACCGATTTGCGTTTCGGCGGCATGCTCTACAGTCGTTTCCTCGGACAACTCTGTTAGTTGTTCAGGTAACTGTTCACGTACTGTGACCATACCATTCTCCTCAATATGTAACTCATGTTTTTAATCGTTTATCTCTTGAATTTTTTCAAATAGTGCAATGGATTCAACATGTTCTGTGTGCGTAAACATGTCCATTACCGCTGCTTTTTTTAACTGGTAGCCATATTGGACCAAAACACCTGCATCCCTTGCCAGTGTAGCTGGATTACATGATACATAAACGATTCTTTTTGCTCCAAAATTTGATACATACTGCATAATTTCATATGCACCAGCACGAGGAGGATCAATCAATAATGCATCAAATCCTTGATTTGCCCAAGAATGATGCGAAAAATCTTTTGTTAAATCTTGTGAAAAGAAGGTTGCCTGCACCAAACTATTGCATTTTGCATTAGCTGTTGCCCGTTGAACCATTTCTTCACTCCCTTCCACACCAACAACCTGCCCACTCTCACCAACACATCGTGCTAACGGAAGCGAGAAATTGCCTAATCCACAAAATAGATCAAGTACTTTTTCACCTGGTTGCAATTGAAGCAATTCACATGCCAATTGAACCATTTGTTCATTTACTGTGGCATTGACCTGAGTAAAATCCAATGGCGAAAAAGCAAAATTTACATTAAACCTCCCTAAGGCATAATGTAAACGTGAAGCGCCTTTTTCATCATCAATACGATGAATACTTTCAGGACCCTTAGGTTGCAAATACAACTGCCACCCTTTGTCTAACGCAAATTGCTTTAATTGGTTGACATCAGAATTGTTTAATTTTTCTACATGACGAACCAATAAAGAAATTTCATGATCACCTTTTGCTAATTCTACATGACCAATATGTGCTTTGCCTTTTAGACTTTGGAGTAAAAGACGCAATTCAGGCAAGCTATTTGATAGTTTTTCATCCAAAACACTACAACTATGGATAGAAGTTAAGCGATTACTATGATGTTCACGAAACCCCATAATTAAGCGATCTGGCTTCGGCAAATAACGCACACCAATTCGTGCTCGACGGCGATAATCACTTTGTAAAGACCGAATCGGTTCTAGCCACTGTTCAGGTTGAATACCTGCAAAATGCTGTAAATGTGATTGGAGCACACTTTGCTTTAAACGGATTTGTTCATCAGGATGGATATGCTGCATGCTACAGCCACCGCAAATACCATAATGAGGACAAATTGCATCTATACGATGAGTTGAAGGTTCTCCTAACAACTGCACCATCTCGGCTTCTTCAAGACGCTTCGCTTGATGGGTAATCTGAGCCTTTACAGTTTCTCCGGGCAATGCATAACGAATAAAAACTTTTTTGCCATGCTTATCTGCGGGATGATCAGGATAAGAACCATAATGCGCAATTCCCCGCCCCTCATGAGAAAGTGTTTCAACCTGAAAAATATATTCAAGTTGTTGAGGCTTGCGAGATTTGGCTTGTTGTTTCAAAGGATGAACCTAAAAATCTAAAGGATTAAAATAGTGTGAAGTAAATTCAGTATGTTTCGAGGTACGTTCCCATACTTCAAGAAAATCTGCTTGCTGAGGAATATTTTTCAAATAATCAATACTAGAGTTTACCCAATCATTATGCTCATCTACAGTTAATTGTCCTTTTAATAACAACCAACGTACATAGACGAACCATGTATTAAGTACATCTCCTTCACAATAGCTGGTCAGTTTTAACCACTGCTGCGTACGGACATATTCTGGCACATGATAACCCGACTCACCGCGCTTACCCGGCAAACCTAAAATGCAGGCAATATCATCAAGCTTTTGAAAATTACGCCCGTTAAACATTGCCATCACATCCATCAAATCAATATGACGATGGTGATAACGGTTTTGGTAATTATTAAAACGCTTCTGGCTATCAATCTCACCTTGATCAAACAAGCCTGGTGCAGAAAGCCCATGATACATGGCACGGAATAGAATGACGGGTAAATCAAATTGCGAGCCGTTCCAACTCACTAAAGTCGGATGACGTTTATCAAAAATTGACAAGAATTTCTGTAAAATTTCGGCTTCAGAATAGTTTTCCCGACTAAAAGAAAACAACCTAAAACCAGACTCATCAATCCACAGACCAGAAATACAAACAATTTCATGTAAAGGTAAGCGCTGAAAATCCATGCCTGATTCTTGACGGCGCAGTTTAGTCAACGCTTGCTCTACATCAGCCTCTGGCAAATCAAGATGATATAAATGCGCTCCCGCTTTTAAATCAGTTAAAGTTTCAATATCAAAAACTAAGGTTGGGAAACGCATTATTTCTCTCAATTATGAGTTATCGTCCTGTACTGAAAACAATCCTGTAGACAAGTAGCGGTCGCCACGGTCACAGATAATGCAAACAATAACAGCATCTGGATTTTCTTCTGCAATCTTGATGGATGCCCATACTGCACCACCTGAAGATGTACCCGCACTGATGCCTTCCATACGTGCTAATTTACGCATGGTTTTTTCAGCATCAATTTGTGGGATATCAATAGTACGATCCACACGGCTACTATCAAAAATAGTAGGTAAATATTCTTTTGGCCAACGGCGAATACCGGCAATACTTGATCCATCCGCTGGTTGTAAACCAACAATCTGAATATCTGGGTTTTGTTCTTTTAAATATTTAGAAACACCCATAATAGTACCAGTTGTACCCATTGAGCTGACAAAATGGGTAATTTTCCCACCTGTTTGTTTCCAAATTTCAGGACCGGTCGTTAAGTAATGAGCTTCAACATTGTCGGGATTACCAAACTGATTTAAAACGTGACCTTTACCTTCTTTTTCCATTTGCAAGGCTAAATCACGTGCACCTTCCATGCCTTGCTGCGGTGTTACTTCAATCAGCTCTGCACCATAAGCCAGCATCGCATCTTTACGCTCCTGACTCATGTTGTTTGGCATAATAAGTTTCATTTTATAGCCACGCATTGCAGCAACCATTGCCAAAGCAATACCTGTGTTCCCACTGGTTGCCTCAATCAAAGTGTCACCTGGCTTAATTTGACCACGTTTTTCTGCCTGCATAATCATGTTATATGCAGGACGGTCTTTTACAGAACCTGCTGGATTATTACCTTCCAATTTTGCTAAAACCGTCGCTTGCGTATGAGAAGCTAATCGCTGCAAACGAACTAGAGGTGTCTTACCTACATAGTGATCTAACAAAAATTCGTCGGCTAAAAAGTCAGGTTGTGTATTACTCATGATCAACACCTATATCGAGGTGGGCCTATTGTATGAAAAAATGCTCGGTACTGCACCCATTTCAATATGCTTTTTCATGAAAGCGATTAAAGCTCGGTCATTTATAAAATGCCGTCTGTTTTAAAATAAAGCGTGATAAGATGCCGTACAGAGAGATAAATCTGATGTAGCCATGTCTAATTTCAATAAAACCTTATCGAAACGCTTACGTCTGAATCATGCATATGGGCAATTGATTGCTCTAATTTTTGTGCCGATTATGATTTTAACAGGGGTCGGTGCTTTTCTGGTTTTAACAGAAACGTCACATTCGGTAAAACAACAACAGCTACATCACGCCTCAGCAATTTTAGCTCGCTACAATCAAATTGCGAAAGATTTGTATACGCTGGTCGAACTACAGCCCGATGAATACGATCATGCCCAGCACATCATGCAAAGCATGTTTAGCGAAAAAAATCTTAAACGCGCGGTACTTATCGATAACAACGGACAGACTTATTTAAGTATTGGTTATCGCGATAATCGTTATTGGCCTAGCTTTCCCAGTAGTAATAATTTTTTTGGTCCAATCTCTTATAACCACAACAATATTTATGGACTACAGATTAGTAATAAAGCTGGAAAAGCGCCTGTCTGGTTAGTGATTGAAATGGATAACCAGCCTCTAGAGTTGGCACGTTATCGCATTATGATTGCTCTCGTCATTACTGGATTAATGACCTTACTGTTGCTTTTACTATGCTTGAATTTTTATTCTCGTCGCTGGATTGCGCCGATGTATGAAATTCGCATGCAGTTACAACGTCTAAATGCAGATACTTTAGACCAACACCTAGTCATTAATAGTACTGGCGAGCTACGCTTACTACAGCGAGACATCGCAAACGTTGTTAAGCGATTACACTTTAGCTTTTTAGAGTTAAAAGAACACACTGAACAAACAGAGGAAGATTTACGCAGAACACTAGATACCTTAGAAGTCCAAAATATTACCTATCGTCAAGCACGTGACCAAGCGATTTCATCAAATCAGGCAAAGTCAGTTTTCCTTGCAAATATTAGTCATGAGCTTCGAACGCCTCTCAACAGTATTGATGGCTTCATTCATTTATTGCTTCGTCAGCAAAACTTAAATAACGAACAAAATCTTTATTTACAAACGATTCGCAAGTCATCTGCCCATTTATTGGCATTAATTAACGATGTATTAGATTTCTCAAAAATTGATGCAGGCAAGTTAGAACTTGAAACAGCACCATTCGACTTAGAAGAAGCCATTTTTGATGTCATGGATATGCTGTCCCCTTTGGCTGCTCAAAAACATATCGCCATGGCTTTTTACTATGCGGACAACATTCCACAACAAGTGATTGGTGATGCTCTACGCTTCAAGCAAATTCTGACCAACTTGATTTCTAATGCAATCAAGTTCACTCCAGATGGTGAAATTATTGTTCGTGTTCGTATGGAACATGATGATATTGGACAATGTCTGCTTCATTTTAGTGTTCAAGATAGTGGTATTGGCTTAAGTGGTACAGATCGTAAAAAATTATTTGAATCATTCTCGCAAGGCGATGCATCAGTTACACGTCAATTTGGCGGTACTGGTTTAGGCCTTGCTATCTCTAAACAGCTTGTTCATCTCATGCATGGTCAAATTGGCTTTGAGGACAATCAAGAACGTGCACCGACAGAAAAAGGTTCTACGTTCTGGTTTACCGCACAATTTGTGGTAGATGAAGATTACGAAATCGAACACCCGCATTTTGAGCATTTACAAGTCGTGTCTTATCTTGCTCATCCTGCTACAGCAAGTGTTTTACGTTATTACCTTGAAAACTATCATGTTCCTCACATCGAAACACAATCGATTCTGGACTTGTTTAGCCGTTTAAAACATCTTGATCAGAAAGATAATACATGGCTTATCGTTGACCATAGCGGTGATACAGAAGCGTTATTAAAAGAAATCCGTAGCCGTTATCAAGGCAATTTAGCCGTCTATGGTTATCAAATGACGCTTGAGCCAAACATGCTCAGTGAATATCGCGCTCGTCCTCTATATCAACCATTAAGCCGTAGTGGACTCATTCAATTATTAAGCAACCAACCTATTTTTGAAGAAGAACAGCAAGATTTTAATGGTCAGGGTTTACACATTCTGGCAGTAGATGACCATTTACCAAACTTAATTGTTTTAGAAGCTTTGTTGGGTGAATTAAACGTTAAAACAACTAAAGCGTTAAGTGGTCAAGAAGCGCTTAACCTTATTCAAGAACGAATTGACCAAAAACTCAAACCATTTGATTTAGTGTTTATGGATATTCAAATGCCTGTCATGTCGGGCATTGATACCACCCGTGCTATTCGTTCTTTAGAGTCGACTTTAGATGGGGAAATGCAGCTTCCAATTATTGCGTTAACGGCCCATGCCCTTGCCGATGAAAAGCAAAAGCTTCTTAAAGTAGGCATGAATGACTATGTCACCAAGCCAATTCAAATGGAGCAAATCATCCAGATCTTAACGCAATGGACTAAAAACAACTTTACAGCAAAAGCCATAGATAAAGACCACCACGTAGTTGCAGAAGCTTTAGACCCACAAATTTTAAACTGGCAACAAAGTTTGCAACTTGCAGCAAATAAAGAAGACTTAGCACAAGATCTACTTAAAATGTTAGTTGATAGTTTTCCAACTGAGCTAGACGAAATGCAGCAGCTCATTGAGCTTGAAGACTTCCCTCAACTTGAGCATGTTTTACATCGTCTGTATGGTGCCACTCGCTATGTAGGTGCCCCGAAACTACAGCAAGTTACAGGTGACTTTGAGCAATTTATTTCAACGCTACGTAAAGAACGCCGTATAGCAGATGAAGGCTTCATTGAAGAAGTTATACAGCGCTTTGATGAATTAGGTCTTGCCGTTAAAGAGGTAGAAAGTGCTGCTCTTCAGATCTTGGTGATACCTGACTAACATATCTACCAAATAGGTATGACTGAGCTGTCATGTTTCCAGATTACAGCCATGTTATGCTCCGTTCATCTATAAAAAAAGAAGCGGGAATCTCATGGCACTCTTACGTATTGAAAAAAATAATGGCATTGCAACGGTATATTTAAACCGTCCAGACAAACGCAATGCGATGAGTTTTGCCTTATTAAAAGAGTTAGTTTCAACTGCAAAAGCAATTAAAAAGGATAGAGATATTCGCTGTGTTATTTTGACAGGCGAAGGAAATGTGTTTAGTGCTGGCATTGATTTATCTGACCTCAACAATCCCAAAAACTCTGCTTTTGCAATTTGGGAACTTGTAAAACCAGGACAAAGTCTTTTTCAAAAAGCATTTCTGACTTGGCAGAATTTACCTGTACCTGTTATTGCGGCATTAGAAGGATATTGTTTCGGCGCTGGTATGCAACTTGCATTGGCTGCTGACATCCGAATTTCTCATCCAGAAACAAAAATGTCGATTATGGAAAGCCGTTGGGGTTTAGTTCCTGATATGGGACTTACTCGCTCATTAAAAGGTTTAATTAGCGTTGACCTTGCAAAAGAACTCACTTTAACTGCACGTGTTTTTGATGGGAATTATGCAAAAGAAATTGGTCTTGTAACTCATTTAAGTGATTCTCCTCTAGAGAGAGCACATGAGATTGCATCTGAAATGTTGCAGCGCTCACCTGATGCCCTCACTGCGGCAAAACGTGTACTTGACGCAATGGAACATCAACCAGAAAAATCATTACGTCTAGAAAAAATCTGGCAACTTAAATTATTACTTGGTAAAAATAGCAAACTTGCTCGTAAAAAAGACAAACATCCGGAAGTTAATTTTTTACCACGCCAATATAAATAAGAGCTTAGATTATGAATTTTGATCGCAACACCCCTATTGCTTTTTTAGGCATAGGGCTTATGGGAAGTCGGATGGCAACCCGCCTTATTCAAGCTGGCTTTCAAGTTGCTGTTTGGAATCGAACCGTCTCTGCATGCGAAGAACTTATTGATATCGGTGCACAACCTTTAGAACTTTCAAATATTGGTGAATATCCAGTTATTTTAATCTGTCTGGCAGATGACAAAGCAGTACAAGCTGTATTTGAGCAAATTCAGCCTAACTTAAAAGCTAAACAGGTTATTGTTGATTTCTCGAGTTTATCTGTTGCCGCAACGAAAACGCTTGCTCAAGCAGCTGCTACCCATGACGTCACATGGATTGACTCACCTGTATCAGGCGGAACAGCGGGTGCAGAACAAGGCACACTTGTCATTTTTGCAGGCGGTGATGCTCAAACCATTACAGAATTAACTCCTATTTATAATGTTCTATCCCAACGTGTGACTCGCATGGGAGATACAGGAACTGGCCAAGCCACCAAAATTTGTAATCAACTTATTGTTGCAGCCAACAGCGCTCTTATTGCAGAAGCTGTCGCACTTGCAGATCGAGCTGGTGTAGATACAACTTTGCTTGCTCCTGCCTTAGCAGGTGGATTTGCTGACTCTAAACCCTTTCAAATTCTAACTCCCCGCATGGCAACTCATACATTTGAACCAGTTCAGTGGAAAGTTCAAACATTATCTAAGGATCTTAACAACGCAGTAACATTGGCTAACAATGTTAATTTAGACATCCCAGTTGCACAAAAAGCTCTACTACAGCTACAAACTCACCAAAAAAATGGCTTTGCTGAGAAAGATTTAGCTACTATGATTCAATTAATAGAGCAAAAATAAACGGAGTTTGAGTATGGGTCGTCTTGCAGTCAATTTATCCATGATTTTTACCGAAGTTCCTTTAATTGAACGTTTTGCTCTGGCCCATGCACAGGGCTTTGAATATGTAGAAATTCAATTTCCTTATGAATTGGCTATTTCAGATATTCAAACTCAACTCGAACGCTACAATCTTAGCCTCTGCCTAATCAATGTGCCTGCTGGTGATCTTATGCAAGGCGGAAATGGTTTAGCTGGTGTACCCGGTCAAGAAACAGCTTTTCGTGAAGCATTAGAATTAGCGATTAGCTATGCCACCGCTTTAAAAGTTCCCCGTGTTAATATTTTGGCAGGGAAACAACCGCTAGATGCCGACCTACTGCCTTGTTTGAAAACATTAGCAGCTAATTTAAAACTTGCCTGTAACTTACTTAGTGAACACGGTATAGAACCCGTTTTTGAAATGATTAACGGTACAGATATGCCACGCTTTTTGGTGCAGAACATTGCGCAGGGACAAGAAATGCTAGAAGCGGTCAATCACCCTGCCCTAAAAATGCAATATGACTGCTATCACATGGCGATGATGGGCGAAGATGTACTTGAGGGTTTGCAAGAAAATATTAACTTAATTGGACATATTCAATTTGCGGACTGTCCGGGCCGTCATGAACCAGATACAGCCCAAATTCCTTATGAACAAATTTTTTCTTGGTTAAAGCAAAGCTCTTATCAAAACTATATTGCAGCAGAATACAAGCCTGAAAATACTTCAAATCACTCATTTACTTGGAAGAAAAAGTATTTTTCGGATGATGTAAATATATAAACTGTTACGACTTCTGATTGAAATTTAGCGCGAAAACCACTATATTAGATAGTGAGTAATTGTCAGGAAAATATACCCTATATGAATTTAGAACCATCGCCCAGCGTGTCTAATTCTCACGATTTCGCAATGAACACCTCAAATAAAGACGTACAGACTTGTCTCAAAGTTGTTCATGACGCTTTAGTTGATGTAAAAGCAAAAGATATTCTCCAGTTAGATGTTAGCTCAATTAGCAATGTCTCTGATGCTATTGTAATTGCAAGTGGTACTTCTACTCGCCATGTCAAAGCACTCGCTGACAATGTTGCAGAAGAAGCTCGAAAAGCCGGTTTCCGCCCGATTGGCGTTGAAGGTGAACGAGATGCAGAATGGATCTTGATTGATCTCGGCTTTGTTGTAGTACATGTGATGCTACCAACAGCTCGTAAATTCTATGATTTAGAAAGCTTATGGCGTACCGCTCCAGAGTCGGTTGCTTAAAATTTTGCTTTTAAAAAAAGCGGCTCTTTTGAGCCGCTTTTTTAATTCTTTAGAAAAAGTATGCCCCTTCATAAAGTGGTATTTATATTTTTTAAATAACAAAATCTTTAAATTTCATCGAATGCTTTATTAGCCATTAAAAGCCAATCATCGCGCACTTTTAAATTTGACATGACAAATTGTCAGATTTGCAGCAATATACAAACTCTTGAAGTCCCCACCAATAAATAGCATAACCGGAGTACAGAAAGTGAGAATATTAATTACGGGCGCCAACACAGGGATTGGCTTTGCCACAGCAGAACAACTCGTTAAACAAGGGCAACATGTTATTTTAGCCTGCCGAAATCCAGAAAAAGCTCAAGATGCGCAAAACAAATTACGCGCCCTTAACCAAGGACAAGTCGATTTAGTTTCTCTCGATCTAAACAGTCTTGAATTAACTAGAAAGGCAGCCGACGAGATTGCAGATCGCTATGGTAGCCTTGATGTACTCATTAATAATGCAGGGTTATTTGCCAAGACCAAACAACTGACTGTCGATGGCTTCGAGCAGCAATTTGGTGTCAATTATTTAGGCCATTTTTTACTAACTCAAAAATTGCTTCCAGTTTTACAACAATCGCCTGAAGCACGGATTATTCATCTCGCATCTATTGCTCATTGGGTTGGCTCCATTAAACCCAACAAGTTTCGAGCAGAAGGTTTTTACAACCCCCTGTTCTATTATGGGCAATCGAAGCTTGCGAATTTACTATTCAGCAATGCTTTAGCAGAACAACTAGCAGGTAGTTCTATTACCAACAATGCATTGCACCCGGGCGGTGTCGCTTCTGATATTTATCGTGACTTACCAAAACCAGTTTATGCAGCGATGAAATTAGGCTTAGTCCCAACCTCAGTTCCAGCAAATCTCATTACAGAAATGGCAACCGGAGATGCATGGCAAAATCGTAATGGGGAATATGTCAGTGCGCACATGCCAGACTGGAAATCTTCACACGCAAAAAACCAACAACTGGCACGCAACCTCTATCAACAGTCAATGGACCTTGTAGAAAAATTTCTTTAAACAAATAGGCCAAATAAAAAAGCCACCCTCGGGTGGCTTTTACAATCCTGATTGAGGTCAGATTAGTGACCGCCACCATTGATTGCTTTTGTCATATCTTCCACAACTTTCTTGGCATCACCAAAAATCATCATTGTTTTTTCGTTATAGAACAAGTCATTGTCTAGACCTGCATAACCTGTTGCCATAGAACGCTTAATCACCATGATCGTACGTGCTTTATGTGCTTCAAGGATCGGCATGCCATAAATTGGTGAAGTTGGATCATCTTTCGCAGCAGGGTTTACTACGTCGTTTGCACCAATTACAAGCACCACATCAGTTGCAGGGAAGTCTGAGTTAATCTCATCCATTTCCAAGATGTCTTCATATGCTACGTCTGCTTCAGCAAGCAATACGTTCATATGACCAGGCATACGACCAGCAACTGGATGGATCGCAAAACGAACGCGAACACCCTGCTCTTTTAGAATTTCACACAATTCTTTTACAGCATTTTGTGCACGACCTTGCGCCATACCATAACCCGGTACAATCACAACGCTGTCCGCATTTGACATCAAGAAGCCAGCATCATCAGCAGAACCAGAACGGTGGTTACGCTGAACTTGCTCACCTTTAGCAGCTGTAGCAACCGCTGCACCACCCATTGCACCGCCAAACAATACATTGATGATTGAACGGTTCATTGCTTTACACATGATGTACGACAGAATCGCACCAGATGAACCCACGAGAGAACCCGCAACGATCAACATGTTGTTTTCAAGTGTAAAACCAATACCTGCCGCAGCCCAACCCGAGAATGAGTTAAGAAGCGATACCACTACAGGCATATCACCACCACCAACTGGTGCAATCCAAACCCAGCCAAATGCAAGTGCAAGTGCTGTCATTGCCCAGAATGCAGTCATGTTGCCAGTGGTAAAGAAGTAGAAACCACAAGCCAACATCGCAATAAAGATAAGCGCCTGAACTGGTTTAACCCATGCACCAGAAATTGTTTTCGCCCATTTTTTTGCAGCCAATTTACCGTACGCAAACACAGATGCAGTAAAGGTAATCGCGCCAACAAAACAACCTACGAACAATTCAAATAAGTGAACACTGCTCATGTGCACATGTTGCACACCAGCCGCTGTCAAAGCTGCCTCATTTTGAGCAAACAATTCAGTGAGTTGGTTGTTGTGTAAAATTGCAGCAATTGCAATTAGGACTGCTGCCAAACCAACTAATGAGTGCATCAATGCAACAGTTTCAGGCATTTGAGTCATTGGCACAGTACGAGCACGCGCAATACCAACGATTGCACCCAACACCATTGCACCAACAATCATCCAGATGACTGGGTTATTCGCAACAAAGAAGGTCGTAACTACAGCAATCGCCATCGCGATCATACCGTAACGGTTACCTTGAATTGCTGTTTTAGGGCCAGACAAACCACGAAGTGTCAAGATAAAGAGAATTGCGCCTACAAGGTACAACCAATTTGCATTTGCTTGAATAAATTCCATGTCAAAGCCCTCTTATTTCTTTTGCTTAGGCTTGAACATTTCCAACATGCGTGCAGTTACTGCAAAGCCGCCGAAAATATTAATGCTTGCCAAAAATACCGCAATCGCACCCAGTACGCTCACCACATTCACACTTTGAAATGCAACGTTAGCATCTACACCCAAAATAGGCAGACCCACAGTTTGCAACATTGCACCCACTACAATAATAGATGACAACGCATTGGTTACTGCCATAAGTGGTGTATGTAAAGCTGGTGTAACACCCCAAACTACGTAATAACCTACGAAGATGGCAAGGACGAAAATTGTAATAGTTTCAACCATGAGAAATCTCCTTAACCACGCTTAAGCAGTACTTGACCGCCATGAGTGACCAATAGGGCTTTTTGGATTTCGTCTTCTTGATTAATCGCAAAGTTTTTCTCTTTGTCGAATAAAGTTTCTACGAAATTGAATACGTTACGCGCATATAGTGCGGAAGCTTCTGTCGCTACAGTTGCCGGAATATTTGGAACACCCAAAATTTTCACGCCATTTTCTGTAAACACAGTCTCGCCAACTTTAGAGCCTTCAACGTTACCACCAGTTTCAACAGCCATATCTAAAATGACAGAGCCTGGTTTCATCTTGGCAACAGTTTCAGCCTTAATCAGACGCGGTGCATCACGACCCGGCAACAATGCAGTTGTAATCACGATGTCAGCGTTAGAAACAGCCTTATCAACAATAGCGGCTTGGTCTTTGATGTATTGCTCACCCGGCATCCATCCATAACCATTTTTAGCGGCGTCAGCTGCACGTTGTTGCTCTTCTTCAGACATTGGTACGTCTAACCACTTACCACCTAAAGATTCAACCTGATCTTTTGCCGTAGGACGCAAATCAGTTGCTTCAACAATTGCACCTAAACGTTTTGCCGTTGCAATTGCCTGCAGACCTGCAACACCCACACCCATAATCACAACACGAGCAGGTTTTACAGTACCGGCAGCAGTCATAAGCATTGGGAACATACGTTGATATTCAGCGGCAGCAAGCAAAACTGATTTATAACCAGAAAGGTTTGCCTGAGAAGACAATACGTCCATGTTCTGCGCACGAGAAAGCGTACGAGGAAGCAATTCCAATGCAAAAGCAGAAACTTGCTGATTCGCAAACTGATCTAGCTCGGTATTACGATAAGGATCAAACATTGCTACAACAGCAGTATTTGCTGGAAGTTTTTGAATTTCCCCGCCTTGTGGCGCACGAACTTTCAAAATAATTTGACTACCCGTATAGGCATCATCCGTAATGGTTGCACCGACCTGTTCATAAGCACTGTCAATGTACGCAGCCTTTACACCGGCACCACGTTCAATCACAACGCTATGACCAGCGCTAATCAACTTCTTTACTGTCTCTGGCGTAGCAGCTACACGATTTTCACCGACGACAGTTTCGGTTGGGATTCCGATTTGCATGAGCGTTCCTCAAGCTAATTTCTCATTGTCAAAAACATTGCAACCTGCAATGTTTCCCCCATGTGTATTCTTTGTACAGAATTTGGATTCTAATTGAACTTTTTTAAAATACCACCCAATATTTATTTAATAAATACCCATATTTTGAACTGATGATTCACGATATTTGATTTGAGGTGTAACATAGGAAGCTTTTTCTTTTTTTGCAGACAACAGTCTCTCTTATACAGTCTTGTATATGAAAATTTCTTTATCTTCGTTTCAAATCGGGTCTTTTTTTGCTCTTTGCTCTGCTTTTCTATTCAGTACAAAAGCAATCTTTATTAAACAGACTTATGCCCTTTCTCCATTAGTAGACGCCACAGTCCTGATGGCTTTACGCATGTTAAGCGCTTTACCGTTCTTTCTAGTAATTTGCTGGTTTAACAGGCATCATAATCAGGGCATAAAAAAGAAGGATTGGCTAATTTTAATTTTTGCTGGTCTATTAGGCTACTACTTTGCCAGCTGGCTCGATTTTATGGGTCTGATGTTTATTAGTGCTTCACTCGAGCGAATTATTCTATTTTTATATCCCACACTCACAGTCATTGTCTCAAGCTTCCTATACAAACAAAAATTAGATGCAAAAAGTTTATTTGCCATTTTTCTTAGTTATAGTGGAACTGTATTGGTCATGCTTCAAGAGCACAACAATGCACCAATTCAGGGCAACTTCTGGTTAGGCACAAGTCTCGTGTTTGCGAGTGCTATGGCTTTTGCAGGCTACTTACTACTGACACCGCCATTAATTAAAAAATTTGGTTCTTGGAATTTCACAGGTTTAGCTTTAACAGTGGCTTGTATAGGTACATTAACGCACTATGTATTAAGCACTCCTCAGCCTATTCAACTTCTATTACAACTTCCATCTAGTGTAATTTGGTACGGCGTCGGACTTGGCTTTTTAGTCACTGTTTTACCTACCGTTATGCTCATGCAAAGTATTGAGCGACTTGGCGCCTCTCAATCTGCCATGATTGCTTCAATAGGACCAGTTTTAACTATTTTACTCGCGGTTACTTTTTTAAATGAACATCTCAATATGTGGCAATGGGTAGGCTGTATTTTAAATATTGCAGGTGTCATGATAATTACCCTTAGAAAGAAAAGATTAAAATACTAATTTCTCTTGACCTCAACTTAAGTTGAGGTTGGATACTCATCTAAATTTTACTGAACGGTTGAGATCCATGAATAAAGAAACTTTTAAAATAATAAATCCATCAACTTTATACGACCCTACTCCAAATGCTTATAGTCATGTTGCTGTGGTAGAAAGTTTTAAAAAGATTATTCATATTGCAGGTCAAGGTGGCGAAAACTCAAAAGGTGAATTAAGCCCAAACTTTGAAGAACAAGTTTCTCAAGCTATTGATAATGTTCAACATGCTTTAACTGCTGCCGATGCAGAGCTTAGCAACATTGCCGTATTAAGAGTTTTAGTTGTTGACCATTCGGTCGAAAAACATGAAATTTTAATTAAAGTTATGCAAAATTTATGGAAAAATCATCCTTTTCCAGCCTGTACACTTATTCCTGTACCACGCCTTGCATTAGAGCATATGCTCATTGAAGTCGAAGCAACCGCATACACCTAATAAAATCGAGAGAACATCATGTCTACCCCTGAAGATATCAGTCAAAATAAACCTTTACTTTGGTTGATGGCAGCAGCATGTGGCTTATGTGCAGGTGTGAATTATTATTGCCAGCCTCTTATTCACTCCATTCAACAAGACTTTGCTGTTACTCAAGCACAAGCCGCATTGACCGTTACATTTGCTCAGGTGTCTTATGCCCTCGGACTGCTTTTTATTGTTCCGATGGGTGATATCGTCAATAAAGCCAAGGCTATTCCGTTTTTGATGGTGCTTTGTGCAGTTGGCCTATTTACTTCTGCTTTTGCTGTTAACTTACCCATGCTATGGATCGGTACAATTTTAGCGGGCTTATTTTCTGTGGCAGCTCAAGTGCTTATTCCACTTGCTACAATGACTGTAAAACCTGAAAAAACTGGCGAGATCATTGGTTTTTTAATGAGTGGCTTATTGGTGGGTATTTTACTCTCTACCAGTCTGGCTGGACTATTTTCTAACTTATTCCACTGGAAAGTGGTTTATGTGGTAAGCGGCATATTAATGCTTCTGTTGGCATATACCTTAAAAAGTCGCTTGCCTTATGTTTTACGCATGAAAATGAACTATGGACAGATCTTTGGTTCCATGGGTCAGCTTTTAAAACAAGAGAAAAGACTATTATTAAGAGCGCTTACAGGTGCTTTCGCTTTCGCATCTGTGAGTATTTTATATTCCACCATCGCATTACTCCTCACCTCAGCACATCATTTACCTGATCTGTTTATTGGACTAGTGCCTTTAGTCGGTATCTTTGGTGCCTTATCAACCCGTTATATTGGTAAATATGCCGATCAGGGACGTACCACTCTACTCACATGGATAGGCTGTGGTTTGTTCTTGTTAAGCTGGCTCTGCTT
Source organism: Acinetobacter sp. GW821-FHT09D10 (assembly GCF_059416285.1). Taxonomy (NCBI): domain Bacteria; kingdom Pseudomonadati; phylum Pseudomonadota; class Gammaproteobacteria; order Moraxellales; family Moraxellaceae; genus Acinetobacter; species Acinetobacter sp. GW821-FHT09D10. The sequence continues at coordinate 305,919 of NZ_JBWKOW010000003.1, read as the reverse complement.
TTATTATGGACAAACTTTGCTTGCGAGTTACATTGCTGGTTTTGCTTTAATTCAGTTAGCACTAGCTCTCGTACACACAAGCAACCAAAGCATTATTTTCCGTTTACGACCAGATGCAAAATCTCGTATTAATGCCATCTATATGACCACTTACTTTATTGGTGGCGCAGGAGGTTCAGCATTAGGAATTTTTGCATGGAACCGTGGCGGATGGACCATGACTTGCCTTGCTGGTATTGGGTTAGTTGTACTTTGTATTTTGTTTAGCTTGTTTGATGCTATCTTACAAAAAAAGAAAATGATTTCCCAATAAGGTAACTTGTTATAAATCATCTCCCTATATTCAACACAAGGGTGGTTATAAATTACTCGGCTAAATGCCTCTGTCGATTCAAGCATAAACCTCGTATAATGCTGCCCTTTCATTAATTTAGCGACTTTTGGGCTATTGGTTATGCAATCACTTCAATCGTTACAACCTCGTATTTCTGTCGCACCCATGATGGATTGGACAACGAAGGATTATCGATTCTTTGCGCGCTTGTTTAACCCAAATGTTGTGCTATATACCGAAATGGTGACCACAGGTGCGATTCTTTTTGGCGATGCAAAACGTCATTTAGACTACAGTGCACAAGAGCAACCTATCGTATTACAGTTAGGCGGTTCAAACCCGCAAGAGCTTGCGACCTGTACAAAAATGGCTGAAGACTGGGGTTACGATGAAGTTAACCTCAATGTAGGCTGCCCAAGTGACCGTGTACAAAACAATAAAATCGGTGCTTGCTTAATGGCAGAACCAGATTTGGTTGCTGAATGCATTCACACTATGCAAAAAGCAGTAAACATTCCAGTAACGGTGAAACACCGTATCGGGATTGATGACATGCACTCTTATGAAGAGATGCTTCATTTTGTAGATACAGTTGCAGCAACAGGTTGCACTCATTTTGTAGTTCATGCCCGTATTGCTATTTTGAAAGGCCTGTCACCAAAAGAAAACCGTGAAGTTCCACCTTTACGCTATGAAGATGTCTATCGTTTAAAACAAGAGCGCCCACATCTCACCATTGAAATTAACGGCGGGATTAAAACGTTTGCTGAAACTCAAACACATTTACAGCATGTTGATGGCGTCATGATTGGCCGTGAAGCCTATCATAATCCGTACTTACTCGCGGAAATGGGTCAGCTTTGGAATTTGGAAGCTCCAGATCGATTTGAGATTATGGAACAAATGCTACCTTATATTGAACAGCGTATGGCTGAAGGTGCTCCACTCTCCATCATTACACGTCATATTTTGGGTTTATTCCAAAATTTACCTGGTGCGCGTAAATGGCGTCAGGCGCTAAGTGGCGGAAATGCAAAAACTTTAGGTGATGTTGAACAGGCTATTAGCAACATGCAAGCAGCTTTAATTCGTACTGAGGAATATTTAAAAGAACCTCAGGCTTAAACATGTGATGGCTTCTTAAATTGTAAGAAAATGTGGCATTTTAAATCAGGGACTTAGATTTTGAGTATATTCGCAATGACTGAATTAAAATATTCAAATTTAAGCTCTGATTAATTATTTTTAAATAAAAATATCAATAACTTAAGTTAAATTGTTTTTGTGTTTCATTTTAATGAGTATCTTTTTATCTCTAAGTAGCAATATTTGGAAAAAAGATACGTTATTACATAACATAAACAAAACTTTTAAGGTACGCCTATTAGTATCTCTGAACGCCACAGGTAGGTGGTGATTTTTTTAATATGGATATAGATAGTACGGTAGAGATTTCACGATGATTATTTATGACGGACAAGTAGCTGATAATTATATGTATCAGGATTCAAATCAGGCAGCCATTGTTGTATTCCACAGCACTCCAAGTCTCCCTTATCCTTTCACCATGAAACCTAGTAATCATCAAACTGAAACTTCCGATATTCCAGCAATAGATGTTGATAGATTCGTAGCTAAATTAGAAAGTATTACCTCAAGACGCAGCAAAGCCCGTTGTGCACGTAGTATCCGCCTTGCTCTCGAATCTGCTGGTGCAGATATTAGGAATCACCCCATTGCAGCTTCAGACTGGGGAGATACTCTCAAAAAGATTGGCTACAAAGAGATAAATCCATCATTTGATGAGCCACAAGAAGGTGACATCTATATCATTCACAGAACTCGCAATCACGTTTATGGACATATTGCTGGCTATACAGGAAGTGAATGGGTCTCTGACTTCAAACAAAACAGCTATGATGTCTATAAAGATGACAGCGTCACTTACACTTACTATCGTTTAGGGCAACCTACCTAAGCATTGGGTTTTTCAATCCTTTTTAAATATGCCAAGCAGTTGATCAGACAGACTTTTAAAATCAGGTTTGGCTTCTTTTTTGCATGATTTTCATATTGTACTTGTCAAAAATGATGATGTAACTTTATGAAAAAAATACTCTTAGGCGGTTACTTACTGACGTCGTTTAGTTTGGCGTATGCTATTCCCGATACAAACGTTATAGAAGTTTTCAAAAAAGTACCAGAAAAAAGGATTTATCAACCACAATATTTATTGAAAGGAACGGCTCCTCAAGCTCGGATCCATGTCATGCGAAAGCAATATTTAAATGGATTACTAGATTGTCCTTCTGTGATTTTTCATGATAAGAAAAAAATTCTATCTCTGCACTCATTTGAAGAAGCAACAATTTTTCTAGAGCCAGATAATTACTCTATTCGCTATGCAATTAATAATAGTGGTTGCATCAATTTAGAATTCTATCAACATAAACGCCCTAAACTAGACATTATGTCTCAGGAGCGTCAGTTAGACGATGATAGCGAATATACGTTTCTTATTAGCGAGCACACTGGGCTACAATAATTATTTCAGCATATGGTTAAAGATATCTCCTACTCACGCTTGTAGCAGTTCGTAGATATGTTCAGCATAAGATTGAATCAGATCACTTTGGTCTGTTCTATAAGCTAAAACTACTTCAGAGAAAAGGTTCTTATTCTCCAGCGGAATCAGTTTTACATTTTTGGGTAGTATTTGTTCAAATTCTTGAGGGACAATACTAATACCCAAATTTGCAGCGACTAATTGTAATTGGGTTATCTTACGAGATTGGACTACCGCTGTTTTAGGCAAGAAACCAGCTCCTACACACAAGTTTGAGACTAGATAGCTCAAACCTCCCCGCTTTGGATGTGGAGTTGAAACAAAATATTCATCTACTAAATCTCTTATCTGGATACTTTGTTTTTGTTTAAATTTAGGATGATCAATATAGACAGCGACAAATAACGGCTGTTCATATAATTTCAAAATCGTTATTTCTTCAAGGCTATGCAATACTGGCGGTCTTATCAAACCAATATCAATTTCTCCACTCATTAAAGCTAAGATTTGCTGCTCCGATGACAAGGTATTCACCTCAAAATTTATCTGCTTAGCTAAGCTAATTTCTTTTAATATCTGAATCTTTTTATGATCCATGACAACACTGCTTGAGTGAGCAATTTTAATCTGGCGGTTTTTCCCTTCCGAAACACTTTTAGAAAGATCAATAATTTCATTTAAGTAGAGCATGTTATCTTTTATTTTCTTATAAAAGACCTCTCCCGCTGCCGTAAGCTTTACTTTCTTGTCAGTACGATCAAATAGTTGAAAGTTAATCTCTTCCTCCAATAATTTTATCTGCCTACTCAAAGCTGATTGAGCAATAAAGAGCTTTTCTGAAGCAGCCGTAAAACTGCCTTCTTCAACAATTTTTATAAAATATTGAAATTGTTTTAAAGTGAGCATTCCCATCTCAAAATTAGATCATTAAGCCTATTTTCTATATTAGATTAGATAGATTACCTTCGCTAGAATTTTATCAAGACCATTCACTTGATTAAATTATTCATGAAGTATTTAAAAGGTTTCACCATATTCACTGTCGTTATTCTAATTTTATGGTGCTTTAAATTTTATGATCAGCAGCTTCCAACACAGCCCAAACACGACACGATAGAATTATATGACTAAAAAAGAAAAAGGCATGCCCAAACATAAGAGCACGCCTTTTTAATATTTAAACTAAGCTTTCTTTAAATCAAGTTTCTTTAAAACTTCAGCTACTGCAATCATGGCAAAACTTGAAGTCACAACCACCGCTGAACCATAGCCACCACAGCGTAAACCAGCCGATGGACACACATCTGCACTTGAGAATGGGTTATCAATCGAATAAATACAGGTAATTCCAAATTTCTCTTTTGGTTTTTTACAAATACCACGAGCGCGAAGTTGGCTACGTAACTTCGCCAACATCGGGTCTTGTTCGGTTTTTGATAAATCCGCCACACGAATTTTAAGCGGATCGAGCTTACCGCCTGCTCCACCAGAAACAATCAAAGGAATTTTGTTAAAACGGCAATGCAGCATTAAAGCCAACTTCGCTTTAACGTCATCAATACAGTCTAGAACAATATCCGGTACAGGATTTAAAAGCTCTGTGACATTCTCAGGTGTTAAGAAGTCATCAATAATATTTACTTTAATACGTGGATTAATTTGACGGCAGCGTTCCGCCATAATTTCAACTTTTTCACAGCCTAATGTAGAGGTCATCGCTGGTAGCTGACGGTTTACATTTGATGCCGCAACCACGTCCATATCGACTAATGTAATCTCACCAATACCCGTGCGTGCTAAAGCTTCTACAGCCCAACTGCCAACACCACCAATACCAATCACCATCACATGACTTTTTTCATAGTGTTGGAACGATGAATCACCATAAACTTTGGCTACACCTGCAAAACGACGTTCATATTCATCTTGTTGGAGATCGGTCATTGTTACTCTTTGAGGGGATATAAAACACGGTGGCTATTTTACCTGAATCAATTAGGCATAGGATATCTTTTACGATATTATAAATAGCAAAAGTCCCTTAAAATTTATTAATAATGAATCAAGAACTTAATCAAAAAATTGTCTTATGTATCCCAGGTGTTTGGGAAAATCATCAAGCTCTATTACATGCCCTCCTCACTAATGAAACAGGATATATTTACGCAGGCTCAATTATTAAGTCTTTAACAAATGAGCATTATGCTGAAATTGAAGAGTATGAAAATGATCCGAATGTAAGTCAGATTTTTAGGTCATTGAGTATGGGCCGTTTTTCTGAAAGTGAATTAGAAAAAATCGATCGACATAATATGGTTATTTATGTTGTTTGTGAGGGTGGATCAATCGAGTTAGCACAACAAGCTCTATTGTTAGGGCAAGCCCTCATCAAGGCAGGCGGCTTAGCAATTAAAGTTGAGACTTCTGGACTTAGACATATTAAAAGTGATTGGCTTAGTTATAGTGCTGAAAATACCCTAGATCTGTTTAAAGGCTTTATTCCTATTATTTCCGACGATAATTTACTTTATTCTTGTGGAATGCATCAATTCGGCAAACCAGATGGATGTATAAATCTAAAAGTAGATCAAGCATCCTATATTCTGAATCATTTCTTGTTATATATCCTTATCGAAAATCCAGAGTTGTTAGAGAATCAAACTTTTTCGATAGATGAAAATTCAGAATTATTAAAGCTGTCCCGAAAAGCATCTGGGGATTTCTTTGATTTAGATTCACTATATTTTAATCCACTCGATGTTTGGATGCTGACTACGTCATTTAGCTGGAAGAAATTATTTAAGTTTAGTTAAATTTCCAAAAAGAAACCCTGTAAATTACAGGGTTTCTTTTTCAATTAGTCTGCAATCAAATTTCGAAGTACATAATGCAAAATACCACCGGCCTTAAAGTACTCGACCTCATTTAACGTATCAATTCGGCACAACACATTAAAATGACTCGCTACCCCATCCGGTCTTTTTACATCAACTTCAAGAATTTGATGAGGTTGAATCCCGTCCAGTAAACCACGGATTGATATCACTTCATGACCAGTTAAATTAAGAGATTGACGAGTTTGCCCATCAACAAACTGTAATGGCAACACTCCCATACCGACTAGGTTTGAACGATGGATACGCTCAAAGCTCTCGGCAATCACCGCTTTCACACCTAATAAATTTGTTCCTTTTGCAGCCCAGTCCCGTGAAGAACCTGTTCCATATTCCTTACCGGCAATAATCACAAGAGGCGTGTTTTCTTGTTGATAAAGCATCGCTGCATCATAAATGGCAAGCTTTTCACCACTTGGAATGTAAATAGTATTACCACCCTCTTCACCACCAAGCATTTCGTTTTTAATACGAATGTTGGCAAAGGTGCCTCGCATCATCACTTCATGATTACCACGTCGAGAACCATACGAGTTAAAGTCTTTTGAATCGACCCCTTGCTCTTGTAAATACCGACCCGCAGGACTATCTTTTTTGATATTCCCCGCTGGTGAAATATGGTCGGTTGTGACCGAGTCACCTAAAACAGCCAAAATACGTGCCTGTTCAATATTTTTAATTGGTTTCGGTGGCTCTCCAATTCCTTCAAAGAAAGGAGGATGGCGAATATAAGTCGAGTCATCGGCCCATTCATAGGTCTTACTCTTTGGAATCTGAATCGCTTGCCAACTCGCATCACCATCAAAGACCGCAGCATATTCTTTATGGAACATCTCTGTATTTACTTTCTGCAAGACAACATCAATTTCTGCCTGACTTGGCCAGATATCTTTTAAATAGACGGGCTGTCCATCTTTGCCCTCACCAAGAGGCTGTGTTGTCAGGTCGGTACGAATATTCCCAACCAAACCATAAGCCACAACAAGAGGCGGTGAAGCTAACCAATTGGTTTTAACTAATGGATGTACCCGTCCTTCAAAGTTACGGTTACCAGAAAGTACAGATGCAACATTTAAATCATGGCATTGAATTGCATCTTCGACTGGCTCGGGTAATGGGCCTGAGTTACCAATACAGGTTGTACAGCCATACCCCACCAAGTTATAACCCAACTCATCTAAATACGGCGTAAGCCCAGCAGCTAACAAATAATCAGTCACGACCTTAGAACCAGGTGCAAGAGAGCTTTTCACCCAAGGTTTTCTTTGTAAGCCTTTTTCAATAGCTTTTTTAGCAAGCAAGCCTGCCGCTAACATCACGCTTGGGTTAGAAGTATTGGTACAAGAGGTAATCGCAGAAATAACAACATCCCCATGAGTCAGAGGGTATTCCTGCCCTTCAATCACACAAGATGGGCTTTCATGCTGGATATTTGCTTTTTTTGCCTCTACAGCAGTACCACCACCTTCATTTTCTAGACGTTCTTTTGCTTCTTTTGCTGGTTTTAGCGTTAACTCCATGAGCGCATTAAACGTTTTAGGCACTTCTGATAACAGCACTCGGTCTTGCGGGCGTTTTGGTCCAGCCAAACTTGCTTGCACCGTGGTCATGTCTAAACTTAAAGTATCTGTAAAAACAGGTTCATCACCAGCATTACGCCATAAACCTTGAGCTTTACTATAGGCTTCAACGAGTTCAATACGGTCTTCATGACGCCCTGTCAGTTTTAGGTATCCTATAGTCACTTCATCTATTGGAAAGAAACCACAGGTTGCACCATATTCTGGTGCCATATTGGCAATTGTTGCGCGGTCAGCAAGAGGCAAATCTGCCAAACCATCTCCATAGAACTCTACAAATTTACCCACTACACCCTTTTGGCGAAGCATTTGAGTAATGGTAAGTACCAAGTCAGTTGCTGTAATACCTTCTGGTAATTTTCCTGTAAGTTTAAAACCGATGACTTCAGGAATAAGCATAGAAATAGGTTGACCCAACATTGCAGCTTCAGCCTCAATACCACCTACGCCCCAACCTAAAACACCCAAGCCATTAATCATGGTCGTATGCGAATCTGTTCCCACTAAGGTATCAGGAAATGCAAAAGTTTTGCCTTCATCTTCTCCCAACCATACTGCTTGGGCTAAATATTCTAAATTGACCTGATGGCAAATCCCCGTACCCGGCGGCACTACACTAAAATTATTAAATGCAGACTGTCCCCAACGTAGAAATTGATATCGTTCGCCATTACGCTGCATTTCAATATGTACGTTTTCTTCAAAAGCCTGATCATCGGCAAAATAGTCAACCATCACCGAGTGGTCGATCACCAAATCAACAGGAGATAAGGGGTTAATCTTCTCTGGGTCTCCACCAGCTTGAGCCATGGCTGCTCGCATTGCTGCCAAATCGACTACAGCAGGTACCCCTGTAAAATCCTGCATTAAAACTCGAGCAGGTCGATATTGAATTTCCTGTTCAGAACCTTTGGTTTTTAACCATTCTGCTAAGGCATAGATGTGTTCAGTTTTAACGCTAAGTTGATCTTCGAACCGTAATAAGTTTTCCAATAATACTTTTAAAGATTTCGGTAGTTTGGCAATATCCCCTAGCGTTTTCTCTGCTTGGGCTAAGCTAAAAATCTGATAATTGCTGGAACCTACTGTTAGCGTCTGTAAAGCATTAAAACTATTGATATTGCTATACTTAGCCATTGGGTTATCCTCCCATGTCTGGCAATGTTATTTTTCACGTTTTTACATGTTGTTTTCTTACTTTAAGCTTCTTTTCTAATCGCTGTGTTTTGTTTTAGTTACTATTTCTAATCTTTGATTTTTATTACGATAATTTCAACGCCGAGAGCGAGTTTCCCCAAAGCTGTACGGCCAAATCTGACGCTGATATGTTTAGGTTTTCTGCCAAACTTTGCAAAACATAAGGCAAATTAACTGGGGTATTACGGGTACGCTCTTCAGTTGAGGTTTGACAACAAAGTGGGGTCATATCGGGACAATCCGTTTCTATCACCAAGTGCTCTACACCTATAGCCTGCACAACCGTATGAAGTTTTTTTGCATTCGGATTAGTAATTTGCCCTGTCACACCAATTTTAAACCCAAGTTTAATTAAGCCTTTCGCTTCTTCTATGCCACCACTAAAAGCATGGGCAATTCCACCCAGTTTAAATTTCTGAGCTTTTAACATTGCGAGTACATCACCATGGGCTTTTCTAATATGGAGAAGTACTGGTTTTTGATATTGGGTTGCCAGCTCTAACTGATCGGCAAAATATTGTTTTTGCTTCGCATAGATATCAGGGTGCTTATGTTCTTTTAAGAAAGTATCTAAACCAATTTCACCTACTGCCACACATTCTTCTTTCTGTAAAATTTGCTCAAGATGAGAAAGATGTTCTGGCTGATGTTGCTCAATATAAAATGGGTGTAAACCGGGTGCTAGATATGAAGTCGGTACATTTTCCCAGCTATTTAACTGATGATGGGTTTGTAGCAATTCATCAAAACGTGACTGCACAAAACCAATTAAAACCAACGCATCAACCCCAGCCTTTTTGGCATTAAGCGCTAACGGTTGCCGATCTTCATCAAAATCGGCAACATCAAAATGCGTATGTGTATCAAACAGACGCATTAGCTTCCACTTTTTGCAACAGGTGTTGAAGCTGGTTGCGCTTTAGGCTGCGGCAAATACTCTTTTTTCAAGACTTCCTGTAATTGATCATAAGGAATGACTAATCGAGGTAATCCCACCACATATGGTCCAATTTCATATTCACCATATTGAAGAATTAAACCTTGCTCACCTAATAAGAAATTATCAGATAATTTAAATGGCCAAGCTTGTTCATAATCAGCGACATTATCAGCCAGTTTAGAGTCTGTAACCCAAGTCTTAAAGGCTTCATGCGCCAACTTCTCTAACGCTGCTTTTTGCTGTGGACGTAACAAGTCTTCAAGCTTGATCTGCTTTTGTTCTTTTAAATCAAAATTATAGTAATGCTGTGCAGCAGAACCATGAGCACCACCTAAATAGCTACTGCTATTAAGTACAACAGTGACCACTTTACCTTGAGCCTGCAAAATCTTAGGTTTAACTAAAAGATTAATTTGATGACTACTACTTAAAGCTTTTAACTCATTGTCCAGACCAATAAATGAGTTTGCATAACGTTGCACCTGTGCATCAAAGCTATTTTTTTGCTCTGCACCCGCAACTGCTGAAGCTTCTGTTTTTTGATCTGGTTGCTTCACTTTAGCATCGGGTTCAGCAATCTCTAAAATTTGATCTAGAGTCTTTAAGATTTGCTGATCTACAATTTTATCAATAAATGGAAAATTACTCTGTAAACGCTCAACTGTAAATTCAGGACAAGTCTTACCATCACAATCAGGTAAAGCAACCTTACTCGGAATTGTTTCACCCTTCAAAGTCAGCTCTACTGGCTTTTGTTGTTCGACTGCTGGTTTCTGCTGTTCTTGAGAATCCTTAGGATCGGCTTTAGGTTGGCATGCCACCAAAAATATAGCCGAAGCAAGTAAAGTTAATCGCAGTGAAACTTTAGAAGATAACATCATATTTTGCCTTTTATTCTAAGGAGATTACGCAGTGCCTTTTCTAAGAAATTAGCGCATATAAATAGAGGTTGCAAATTCTGCTACCATCTTAAAACATTTGTTCATAAACCTCGGGTTGTAATATTTTTTTTGTTTGTTCTGTAGATAAATAAATATCGAGCTGTGGTGCCTCTTTTGTAATTTGGTTTGCCTGATAATGCAGTCCAATGCCTTCACCATCAAAGAACCAATCCGCTTGTCCCCAATATAAAGTTTTTGGTGCTTCTTTTTTTATCTCAACAGTCTGCTTTTTTAACCAGTCTTGATAGGCTACCTGCACCATTTGATGCATAGCTGTTTGCTGATCCTTTTTTAAAACATCTAACAAACTTAAACTTTTATGCAATTTTCGGTCGGCCACGAAAAAGTAATAACGATCTTTAATCGTGAGCTCTTCTTGCTTGGTATCAAGCCCCAATTGCAATAAAACATATTGATTACGCTGCGAAGCAATACGTGTATGAAGATGCAATTCATAAGCCCGATTCTTTGAATATTTATCTTGCCATTCATCAGACTTTTTTACATAGGCATTAATCGCCTGCTGCAAGCTTAAGTCTTTTTTCAAATCAATTTGATCTTGGATCACTTTTGTCTGACTTTTCGCGATCCAGTCATTTATCCATGCGTCTTGAGTTTTTATCGTTTGAATATCAACATCAATACAATTTTTCTTCTCACAAAATGGCAAAGCATAATCGGCTTTTACTTCTTGTAAGTTGAGAAATGGCAGTACTTCAGCTTTTTCAATATTTTGAGTTTGGGTACCTGCTAGTTTCGTTTGAGAAGATGATGAAGACTGAGAGCTTTTCCAGACAAAAATAGAAATAGCAGAAATTAATGTTACGACTGCAACCACCAGCGCAATAATTGCCTTTTTACTCAAGTTCATTTCATCATCCTTTTTTATTTTTCAAAACAAAACAGCTTCTATTCGAAGCTGTTTGTCACATTAAAATGATCAGTGTTCACGTGTGTTACGGAACTGAATATCAGGCCAACGCTCTTGCATAATCTGCAAGTTCACTCGGCTTGGAGCAAGATAAGTTAAGTGTCCGCCGCCATCTATAGAAAGTTGGTCATGTGCTTTTTTCTTAAATTCATTCAGAATTTTTTCGTCATCACAGTGAATCCAGCGAACTGTATTAACACTTACAGGCTCATAAACACAGTCAACCTTATATTCTTCTTTTAAACGATAAGCAACCACGTCAAACTGGAGCACACCTACCGCCCCAACAATCAAGTCATTGCTAATTTGCGGCATAAATACCTGAGTCGCCCCTTCTTCAGACAACTCTTTCAAACCTTTTTGCAATTGTTTTGACTTTAATGGATCTCTTAAACGCACACGACGAAACATCTCTGGCGCAAAGTGAGGAATACCTGTGAAGTGCAGATTTTCACCACTTGTGAAAGTATCACCAATTTGAATCGTGCCATGGTTATGTAAACCAATAATATCGCCCGGCCATGCTTCTTCTAAATGTTCACGCTCACCAGCAAGGAATGTCAAAGCATCACTAATGCGGACATCTTTACCAAGACGCACGTGATTCATCTTTAAACCTTTTTCATATTTACCAGAGCAAATACGCATGAAGGCAATACGGTCACGGTGTTTCGGGTCCATGTTGGCTTGAATTTTAAATACAAAACCAGAAAAACCTTCTTCTTTCGCGTCAACCACACGCTCTTGTGTAGGGTGCGCTTTAGGTTCAGGTGCCCAGCCCATGAAAGCATCTAGTACATGGTCAACACCAAAGTTGCCTAATGCCGTACCAAATAGAACCGGAGTTTGTTTACCTTGTAAAAATAATTCGCGGTCTAATGGCTCATTCGCCATTTGTACGAGCTCAAGCGACTCTTCAAAAGATGCCCAAGCCAAATCGCCTACTTTTTCACGAATATCAGCATGATCATAACCATCACGTACTTCAATATCTGTAATGGTTGAACCAAAGCCTGCTTTGTAGACATACAATTTATTTTCAATAATGTTGTATACACCAGCAAAATCACGGCCCATTCCTAATGGCCATGTAATAGGTACACAGCGGATATTGAGGACATTTTCAATCTCATCAAGTAACTCAAGTGGCTCACGAATCTCACGGTCCATCTTGTTTACGAATGAAATGATAGGCGTGTCACGCATACGACACACTTCCATCAATTTGATGGTACGTTCTTCGACACCTTTTGCACCATCAATCACCATTAACGCTGAGTCAACTGCGGTTAAGGTACGATACGTATCTTCCGAGAAATCTTCATGTCCCGGTGTATCGAGTAAGTTAATGGTATGACCTTTATATGGGAACTGCATAACAGACGTGGTAATAGAAATTCCACGCTCTTTTTCCATTTCCATCCAGTCAGATGTAGCTGCGCGGTCAGATTTACGGCTTTTTACCATCCCTGCAACCTGAATTGCTTTACCCCATAACAGTAATTTCTCTGTCATGGTGGTTTTACCGGCATCGGGGTGGGAAATGATGGCAAATGTGCGGCGTTGAGCAACCTGTGCCGCTAACTCATCTTTAAAACTCATGAAATACACCTACTGCGGAGATTGCAGTGCCAAAGATCTAAAGTCGATCAAAATAAAAATTGGCGTAATTGTAGCAGATTTATAGAACTGTTTAATGATTGTTGATATGCCATCAGTCACTCATAAGATTTTTGAACATTTTTTGAGAATACAACTTCGTTCATTAGAGATTTTACAATCAAAAAAGCCCATCCGATTGTGGATAGGCTTTCTTAGGACTTAGCAGAATATCTTAAGCTAGTTTCTTTTCTTCAATAAATTGCACATCGGCAATTTGTACATCCCAGAACTCATTCCATAATGCACAATAATCAATACATAGCTTAGTTAAGCTCTCATAATCATCTTTTGTAATTGCTTGAGCTAACGCAAACCAAAGGTCATCCTGATGGTCATCATCAGCCGCCTCAGACGTTTCATCGGTAGATACACCATGCACATGGTAATAGCCACCGCCTTCAACGTCGATATTCACAAATTTAGTCGCTTCTCGTAATGGAGGGCTAAAAAGAATAACCTCTTCTTCGGCAACTGCTAACAATGCAACTACATTGATATAACTATCATAAGAAGATTCTAAAAATGAACGAACCTGATCTGCGGCTTGTGAAGCTTTATAATTACGGCGATCATCTTCCGTTAGACCATAATCATTAAGTAAATCTTCATACAATGGATAATGAGCATATTCAGGATTCCCCAAATAATAATCATCTTTACCTAATCCCGGTCTAAAACCGAATTCATCAAGTACATTTAAACTTAATAATACCCGTGGAAACATTTTAGCTCCAGAATGGAGTTTTGGTTCCAGTTGTTTTGTTTGGAACTGCGCTTGTAATAAAGCATCAGTAAAAATCTGTACAATTGCATGACGATATTCTAAATGAATATGAATTAAAGTATCCTTATCTAGATAACCATGATTTAACATTTCAATTGCAGGATGTTTACAAACTGGTAATTCTGCAATTTTATTTCTTAACTGTTTGAGAAATTTTAAATTTTCTTCCCATTGTTTTGCAGGAATACTATTTTTCATCCCCTGCAATGCTTTTTCTCGTGGATTATTAAAATCTTCAAATTTTTTTGACATAATCATTCTCAATAAAAAGTTTTTTCTTATAGTTAAGTTGGGGATTCCCTTTATTTCAATTTGCATTCAGTTGCTAAAATAAAATCCATATACCCATCCTTAACAACCTGATATTATGTCTATTAACTCAACAAATCAATGGATTAATTAATAATATTTAAAAAAGTAAATTATTGCCAACTAAATACATAAAATATTATTTTTTAAGGTTAACCAAACTATTGAATAAATATAGTTTTTTAAATATTATAAAATAAGTTTTATTTAAGCTTTAACACTTACAATAGCAAAGTTAATCAAAAATATTCGCGACGGTGAACCCGATGACAAAAAGAGAAAATATTATAACAACAGCAACATCCCTTTTTAACCAGAAGAGCTATACATCTGTTGGTGTTGATAAGATTATTGCTGAGTCCAATGTGGCAAAAATGACTTTTTATAAGTACTTTTCTTCTAAAGAAAACTTAATTGAAGAGTGTCTTCATGAAAGAAATTTAGAAATACAATCTTCAATATTAGGAAAAATTAATAATATTAACAATCCTTTAATTAGACTTAAAAGCATTTTTAACTGGTATATCGACTGGATTAATACAGAGGATTTCAATGGTTGTTTATTTAAAAAAGCCACCATTGAAGTTCTACAACTGTACCCATCTATTAAAGATCAGGTTAATAAATATCGAGAATGGATTTACAAATTGGTTTTCTCAACATTTCTAGAATTAGAAATTAAAGATGCCCATACACTTACCAGTCTTTTCCTTAATATTATTGATGGCATCATTATTGATGGCACAATAAATAAATCAAAAATTAATTCTGAACAAACATGGTCTTATATAATAAAGCTTATTAATTTTGAAGAAACTCAAGCGTGTTCCGCCGCTTAATGTATCAATTTAATAGTTTTAGGTGTTTTGTAGAAGAATTAAAATATCATTAAAAAAACGAGTAGAGCATGAATTACAGCTCTACTGATAAAATCTATCTAAATTATTGTTACAGCCCTATAAAAGCAAAGCCCCTGCTAGTTTAAACACAGAAGCTGCTCTCATTTTCTTTATTTTAATTTTATAATCTATATAAATTTAATGAGTTTTAATCAGCGGTTTATTAAGAATAACTAAACCTTTACCACTTATAACTATGCACATTTATATATTATTAATCCACCGTGATATTCTTTAAGAAATACTCCAATAATACATCTCTATCATCCACACTGTTTTCACCTAAAAGCTGAACCATAGCCCCATCCACCACAAATAAAAACATGTGTGCATCTTCTTTTGAGGCCTCTGAGTTCTTTGTTAAAAGCAGTCTATAAATCTCGCTAATGAGCCAGTTTCTGTATTCAACCACTACTTGATAAGCCTTTGGGTAAAGTTTTTCAATTTCAAAAATAGCTTTAAATGGCAGATGGTAAAGGCCTTCTAAATCTGCATGTAAGAAGTAAATTTTACGGAGTTTTTCAATAATGGTTAAATCTTTCTGAACATAAATGATTGAAAGCACCTCTTCTTTTAAACCATCTTTTTGAAAGGTTAAGCTCATTTCAATGAGCCTTTCTTTTGAGTGAAAGTAATTATAAAAGGTAGCTTTGGGGAGTTTTGCTGCTTCAATAATTCGGTCTACCCCGACTTTATGAAAACCATAATTATTAAAAAGATATCTTGCAGAATGAAGCACGCTTAAAGCACGAAATGGGAGATCTAAATGTTGCATAGTTTTACCGTTATAAAAATAAGTTCTTGTTGTGTCTCAATGAGATAAAACTGCCTAGGCTCTTGTTTTAAGCAAAAAAAGGCATGCAAAGGCCCTCTAAAGACAGCCTCAGCGCATCTCAAGTTTTATTGTTGATATGATTTTTTTGGTCGTGACGAGCTACTGCTTGAAAACCCAAAGGTCATCAAACCGCGCTATAGACTAGTCTGGAGGTATAAAAATAGAATGCATAACCAACTCCTTTAGATTGGGAGTTCTGCCAAAGCATTAATCTAGAATTATGGTGGCAGAACGAGCAAGGGTTAGCAGACTGATAGTAAGAATCAGCACACCCGAAGGTGTCCCTCACTCGCCCTACCGCAACAAGCGAGGGACGATTGATAACATAAGACTACTCCTCAGAAGGAATAATCTGATGCTCTTACTATGCGGTCTGCTAAAACCGACTGGCAATGTAGGCCAGCTTGCAAAGGATAATCTGAGAGTTTATAGGTGTCAATGTAGCTTTTATGACAAGATTTTAAATTTCTTATTGTTTTTCATTAGATTAACTTAATTATTATTTTAAATATTATATAAATATAAAAACTATATTATTTTTCATAGTTATTTTTTTAAAATATTTTACTTATTAGCTAAAAATTATGGTGGCAGAACGAAAGCGGGTTGACAGACTGGTACGACACCAGCACACCCAAAGATGTCCCTCTTTCATTCAACCATCAAGAAAGTAGACTAGTACTTTAAAAGTATATGCCTCTTCTGAACCTCAACAAGACTTGATCGATGAACTCGTCTTGTAGCTCAAGCGTGAAAAAGATAGACTGAGATAGGAAAACTGTCAATAGCCAAATTTCTTTAAGTTATTAAAATTATTTAATTTTTTAACTAGCCTAAAATATGTTTTTAGATATTGTATAAATATGAACTTTTAAAAAATTTATTTACTTCTAAAATGACTAAGCAGAATGAGCACCTTGAGACTCAATGAGCTGATCGACCTGAACTGGCATTCCCAATAAATAACCTTGGAATTGCTGACATCCTAAACGGGTTAAAATCTCAACCTGTTGCTGAGTTTCCACCCCTTCTGCCGTTACGGTTAAACCTAACTTTTTCGCTAAATGAATAATACTTTCTAGAATAACTTCTTCTTTTGAACCCGGTTTTAAGTCAACAATAAAGCCTCGGTCAATTTTCAATTCATCTACGGGTAAATCTTTTAAATACAAGAAGCTCGAATGCCCTGTTCCAAAATCATCAATGGCAACACGAATCCCCATGTCACGTAATCGCTCACAAGCTCGGATACTCAAGTCTATATGCCGCATTGCAGTTGATTCAGTAATCTCAACAATTAAGTGATGAGGTTGAATTTGATATTTTTTTAATAATGCTTCGAGTGTACTAAATAGCTTTTTATTTTCAAATTGTAGTGCCGATAAGTTCACAGCGACTGGATAAAATGGCGTGTTACTCCGCTCCCACTCCTGAATTTGCAGGCAAGCTTGCTCAAGCGCCCAATATCCCATTGGAATGATCAAACCCGTTTTTTCCGCACCTTCAATGAACATATGCGGAGTAAGTATTCCTAAAGCTGGGTGATTCCAACGGATTAATGCCTCAACCCCACAAACTTCAAGATTGGTATTAAATTTTGGTTGGTAATATAAGATGAACTGTTTTTCTTCTACAGCTTTATAAAGATCATTGATCAGTTTCGACTGACTTCTGGTTTCTTGTTGATGGGTTGAGTAACTAAAGATGGTATACGTATTTCGGCCTTGTTCCTTAGACATGAGCATGGCGGCATCAGCATTCATGAGTAAGTCCTGAACATTCTGTCCATGCTCAGGAAAGAGTGCCACACCCAAACTTGCAGAAATATTAATTTCCTTGCCAGAAATTTGATAGCTTTCCTGAATCAGTTGTAAAACCTTCTCGGCTAAAACAACCGCTTCGTCTGCATTTGTATTTTCTGCAATAAGCAAAAACTCATCACCACCAATTCTAAGCAGCTTACATTTTTCATTGAGTTGCCAATGCAAACGGTTCGCCATTTGAATGAGTAATTGATCACCGATATGATGCCCAAAAGCATCGTTGACCGATTTAAATCGATCTAAATCAATATATAAAAAAGCAATTTTCTGGTCTTTATAGCGATGATCTGAAAGCAATACTTCTGCATAATCAACTAAGTAAAGACGGTTTGGCAGTTTAGTTAAATTGTCTTGTATAGAAAGATTAGCTAATTCTTTATTTGCCTTACGCAACTCTAAATTTTGTTGAGTAAGCCGCTGTTCCAACATCGCGACAATAAAACTTGCGACCAGTACCAAACATGTGACCAAGATAATCGTAAATAATAATAGGTCATGTTCAGCCTGATATTGGCTAATAAATTTATCAGTAATATTCGTCGCAATGAGCGCCGTATAGTGCATTCCCATAATACTTAAGGTCATCATAACCGAAAAGGCAATTTTTAAAGTTAAGCGATGGCGTTCGGTATCTTTTAATTTATAAGCTAATAAAAATGCCAGCCCTGAACCGCTCATCGCAATTAATACAGAAAATAATAGCAAGAAAGAGGTGTAATCTTTTTTATAGATATTAATATTCCAGCCCAACATACTAATGTAATATGAAGCTGAAATTCCGATTCCCATAATAATAGAACTTAAAATGAGCCGGAATAAAGGTAGCGTAAAACGTGAAGTCAACCACATGGCAATGCACGATAGCAATGCACTAATGGCAAATGAAACGGTAATTAAAGGAATATTCGAGTTGACTGTTTCAAACAGATGATAAGCTTGTATACCAATAATATGAACAATGCTAATTGCTGATGCCAGCAATAATCCATTGATAAATAAAATTAAAAACTCAAATTTTTTATAGACTTGCTTGAATATTAATTGCTCCATGGAAATCACGAGATAGCAAATGAGGCCAGCTGCAATAAAAGAGCCGACGATCAATGTGCTATCGTAATCAACATGACCCATAATGGACTTCCATGATTATTCAATACTTTTTTTTATTTTGTTCAACTCATTGCCCAAAATACAATTAAACATGTTAAAGAAATTTTAGTAAATTTGACTTATTCAGTCAGTTATAAACAATAACATTATCTATCTTTTGGTCAAGTATTTTTTACTTTATAAATCAATAGACTAAATAAAAAATAAGCAGCCAATTATATGAAAAATATAGAATTTATTTAATCCAGCCAAGTTGACTCAATGGCTCTTTTTCATCTGCAAATAAAAACAGTATAAAAGAAGAACCCTGCTTAATGCAGGGTTCTTTTAAAGCTTTTTTAGAAAAAGAAAATTAGTTCTTTTCTTTGTCTACGATTTTGTTTGCTTGAATCCATGGCATCATTGAACGTAACTTATTACCAGTTACTTCAATACCATGCGCAGCATTTTGACGACGACGAGCAGTCATAGATGGGTAGTTTAATGCACCCTCTTGAATGAACATCTTCGCGTATTCGCCAGATTGAATACGTTTCAATGCATTACGCATTGCTTCACGAGACTGTTCGTTAATTACTTCAGTACCAGTTACATATTCACCATACTCAGCATTGTTAGATACTGAATAGTTCATGTCAGCGATACCGCCTTCGAACATCAAGTCAACGATCAATTTAAGTTCGTGTAAACATTCGAAGTAAGCCATTTCTGGTGCATAACCAGCTTCAACTAAAGTTTCGAAGCCCATTTTCACGAGTTCAACCGCACCACCACAAAGAACTGCTTGCTCACCGAACAAATCAGTTTCAGTTTCTTCACGGAATGAAGTTTCGATAATACCAGTACGGCCGCCACCTACACCTGAAGCATAAGAAAGAGCAACGTTACGTGCATTACCAGAAGCATCTTGGTGAATTGCGATTAAGTCAGGAACACCTGAACCACGTTGGTATTCTGAACGAACTGTGTGACCAGGTGCTTTCGGAGCAACCATGATTACGTCTAAGTCTTTACGTGGAACAACTTGGTTATAAAGAATTGAGAAACCATGAGCAAATGCTAAAGTTGCGCCTTCTTTGATGTTTGGCTCAATCACGTCACGGTAAAGTTGTGATTGGAATTCATCTGGAGTCAAAATCATTACGAGGTCAGCTTGCTTAACAGCAGCAGGAACTTCTGCAACTTTAAGACCAGCATTTTCAGCTTTCTTCCAAGAAGCTGAATCTGCACGTAAACCTACAGTTACGTCTACGCCTGAGTCTTTAAGGTTAAGTGCATGAGCATGACCTTGAGAGCCGTAACCAACAATCGCTACTTTCTTGCCTTGGATGATTGATAAGTCACAGTCTTTATCGTAAAAAATTTGCATTTGTGTTCTCCGCTAAAATACTTTTAAAAAATTAAATGGCTAATACTTTTTCGCCACGGGCGATACCAGATACACCTGAACGAACGACTTCTAGAATAGTGTTTTCTGCAAGCGCATCGATAAAACCATCTAATTTTTCAGTTGTCCCTGCTATTTGAATGGTATAGGTAGTTGGTGTCACGTCTACAATTTGCGCACGGAAAATATCCGCTGTTCGCTTAATTTCAGCACGTGAAGCACCTAAAGCTTTTACTTTAATCAACATCAGTTCACGCTCAATGTGTGAACCTTCTGATAAATCTACTACTTTTACAACTTCAACAAGTTTGTTGAGCTGCTTTGTAATCTGTTCAATCTTATGGTCATCGCCATAAGTAGTTAACGTCAGACGTGATAAAGTTGGGTCTTCGGTTGGAGCTACATTCAACGTTTCAATGTTGTAGTTACGTTGACTGAATAAACCCACCAAACGAGAAAGCGCACCAGCTTCGTTTTCAACGAGTACAGAAATAATATGTCTCATTATGTACGCTCCCCTTTACCTAACCACATATCCTTCATTGACTGACCTGCGATCAGCATTGGATAAACATGTTCTGTACGATCAACCATGACATTAATGAATACACATTTATCATTAATTGCCATTGCCTCAGCAAGCTTCGACTCTAGTTCATCAGCATGATCAATTTGGATACCAACATGACCATAGGCTTCCATTAACTTGCCAAAATCAGGTAATGATTCAACATATGAGCTTGAGTGACGGCCTTCATAGTTCATATCTTGCCACTGTTTAACCATACCTAAAGCACGGTTATTCAAGCACAAGATCTTCACATTCATACCGTATTGCTTACAAGTTGAAAGCTCTTGAATACACATCTGAATTGAAGCTTCACCGGTAATACAAACGACTTGTTGATCTGGGAAAGCTAACTTGGCTGCCATTGCATAAGGTAAACCTACGCCCATGGTGCCCAATCCGCCTGAGTTAATCCATTGACGTGGACGTTTGTACTTGTAATACAACGCACCAAACATTTGGTGTTGACCCACATCCGAAGTAATGATGGCATCACCATTAGTCGCTTTATATAAAGCTTCAACAACTTGCTGTGGCTTCATTGTGCCATCAGCCAGTGTTTCATACTTCAAGCCATGAACTTTACGCCATTCATTAATTTGATCCCACCATGCAGCAATTGCTTCAGGATTTGGCTTTGACACATTCAATTGTTTCAATTGCGTCAACATTTCCTGAAGTACAGGCTCAACTGCCCCTACAATCGGAATATGCGCCATGATCGTTTTTGAAATGCTCGCCGGATCAATATCAATATGAATAACTTTGGCATTCACACAGAATTTTGCAGGGTTATTGGTTACTCGGTCATCAAAACGTGCACCAATTGCAAGAATGACATCAGCATTATGCATCGCCATGTTTGCTTCATAAGTACCGTGCATACCCAACATGCCCACAAACTGTGGATCATCGCCAGGGAAGCCACCAAGACCCATAAGTGTATTTGTCACTGGGTAGCCCAACAAATGAGCCAACTCAGTCAATAATGCAGATGCATTACCTTGAACAACACCGCCACCAGTATAAATTACAGGGCGTTTAGCACTTAAAAGCTCATCAATCGCTTTGCGAATTTGACCAGAATGACCACGTGAAGGCGGCTGATAAGAACGCATCTTCACTTTTTCAGGATATTCGTACGCAAATTTTTCTGCAGGATTTGTCGCATCTTTCGGAATATCGACTACAACTGGGCCAGGACGGCCACTTGATGCAATATAAAATGCTTTTTTGATGATTGCAGGAATTTCACTTGCGTGACGAACTTGGAAGCTGTGTTTCACGATAGGACGTGAAATACCCACCATATCCGTTTCCTGGAAAGCGTCTTCACCAATAAGATGTGATGCAACCTGGCCAGACAAAATCACCATTGGGATTGAGTCCATATAAGCTGTTGCAATTGGAGTCACAGTATTAGTTGCGCCAGGTCCAGAAGTGACCAGTACTACGCCAGTCTTACCTGTAGCACGCGAGTAAGCATCTGCCATATGACCAGCAGCTTGTTCATGACGTACGAGGTAATGATTAATTTTGTCTTGTTGAAATAGCGCATCATAAATATGTAATACAGCGCCGCCTGGATAACCAAAAACATGTTCAACGCCTTCGTCCGCAAGAGCACGAACGAGCATTTCACCACCAGATAAAAGTTCCAACGTGATTCACCCTAAAATCTTTATCACTATTTATGGAAGGCACAAATAGTGTTTCATTCATTGAATTGTCTGCACTGTTATAGCACACATATTGTCTAGTTTTCGTTGCAATAGAAAAATTTCTGTTTTTCAGCCGTATAAGCTTTTTTAACATTAATAAAGCATGTCTGGATATACATACTTTAAGTAAAATCAATCTCTCGGCTAGAGAGAATGTCTATTACAAAACATGACGGTTATTCGAAGGGTGATCAAATAATCGCATATAAAACTAAAGGAAGCATTTTTGTTGTTTAATTCACTAAAGTCAAGATTAAAGAAAAGGTTTTTCCATAAAAATTTTTAGCTGCTTCTTTTTTAATCTAAAATTAAATCGTAAATTTGGTAGTTCCAATCCCTATTTATTAAAAATAATTATTCTTTTTTATATAAAACCATACATTGTAAATTGCTTATTTATAAACTTTATTTAAATATAGTCAGCTTTTTGGGGAAGATCTGATATGAATTTATCTTATTTAAAAACAAGCTTATATACAGCAGTAACAACAGTAATTTTAATTTGCTCAAGTCAAAGTCAGGCACAGCAATATTATAAATGGATGGATAAAAGTGGCTCTACACATTACACCACGACTCCGCCACCTAAGAGTGCAAAACATTTGAACAAAGTTTCAACTTACGGCAGCCAACCATCCGTAAAAAATTCGACACCCACCTCAGAACAACAATCTCAGGAAAAAACAGATAAAGTAGTGCAAGAAACAGCTAACGTAGTACCGGAAAAAGGTGTACCCGCTGTACCAGTTCCGCCCGCCCCATCCGCAGCAGCACGATAACCAAAATGAGAGTGGTGAATATTTTCACTACTCTTCTATTATTTAAAATAAAGAAGAATAGATTGAGAAATGTTTATTGCTCATATTAAAAGATAAAATCCTGATCTAAAAACTGACATTTCCCCTTATTTTGCGCTATGCTGTGCAGCAATCTTTCATTTCAATTTTCGTTGTATAGCTTACGTCTATGACTATTTCTCACATTGACCCCGAATATCAAGCAAACACGATTGAACCATCAGTTCAACAAGATTGGGAAAATCGTAAAGTCTTTAAAGTTGCCGACACTGTCGAAGGTAAACATCGCTACATCCTGTCAATGTTTCCTTACCCAAGCGGCAAGCTGCATATGGGGCATGTGCGTAACTATACAATTGGCGATGTTATTAGCCGTTTTTACCGTTTAAAAGGTGAAACTGTGCTACAACCTATGGGTTGGGATGCATTCGGTTTACCTGCTGAAAACGCAGCAATTGCCCATAAAGTTGCTCCGGCAAAATGGACATTTGAAAACATTGCCTACATGCGTGACCAATTAAAAAAATTAGGTCTATCTGTAGACTGGGATCGCGAATTCGCAACTTGTACACCAGAGTATTATCACTGGGAACAATGGTTATTTGTTCAGCTTTATAAAAAAGGCCTGATCTACCGTAAACTTTCAACAGTAAACTGGGATCCGGTTGACCAAACAGTTTTGGCAAACGAACAAGTTGAAAATGGTCGTGGCTGGCGCTCAGGTGCATTGGTTGAAAAACGCGATATTCCAATGTACTACTTCCGTATTACGGATTATGCACAAGAATTATTAGACGATCTTGACACCCTACAAGATGGCTGGCCTCAACAAGTGTTGACCATGCAACGTAACTGGATCGGTCGCTCTACTGGCATGGAAATTACGTTCCCATCTGCCAATACAGAAATTTATGCTGACGGTTTAACTGTTTATACAACTCGTGCCGACACTCTAATGGGTGTGACTTATGTGGCCGTTGCAGCAGAACACCCTCTTGCGCTTAAAGCTGCTGAAACTAACCCTGAATTGGCTGCATTTATTGAAGAATGCCGCATGGGTTCGGTTGCAGAAGCGGACTTGGCAACAGCCGAGAAAAAAGGCATGGCTACAGGCTTGTTTGTAAAACATCCTGTAACTGGTGAAGAGCTTCCTGTCTGGATCGCAAACTACGTATTAATGTCTTATGGTTCTGGCGCTGTTATGGCTGTGCCTGCACATGACGAACGTGATTTTGAGTTTGCAAACAAGTTTAATTTATCAATCAAGCAAGTGATTGATGCTAAAGGCGCTGACGATGCAGACTACTCTGCAACTGAGTGGCAAGAATGGTACGGTTCTAAAGAAGGTAAACTGGTTAACTCTGGCGAGTTTGACGGTTTAGAATTCCAAGCTGCTTTTGATGCATTCCTTGCAAAATTAGAACCACAAAATTTAGCAAATTCTAAAGTTCAATTCCGTTTACGTGACTGGGGTGTATCTCGTCAACGTTACTGGGGTTGTCCAATTCCAATGATTAACTGTGACACTTGTGGTCAAGTCACAGTGCCTGAAGATCAACTTCCTGTTGTATTACCAACTGACGTTGTACCAGATGGTTCAGGCAACCCTCTTAATAAAATGCCTGAATTCTATGAAACTAAATGTCCTTGTTGTGGCGGCGATGCACGTCGTGAAACAGATACTTTAGATACTTTCGTAGAGTCATCTTGGTACTATGCACGTTATGCTTCTCCAGACTTTACTGGTGGTATGGTTAAACCTGAAGCTGCTCAAAACTGGCTTCCTGTGAACCAATACATCGGTGGTGTTGAGCACGCAATTCTTCACTTACTTTATGCACGCTTCTTCCATAAATTAATGCGTGATGAAGGCGTTGTACAAGGTAATGAACCATTTACCAACTTGTTAACTCAAGGCATGGTGCTTGCAGACACGTTCTACCGTGAAGCCGAAAATGGTAAGAAAACTTGGTTTAACCCAGCTGATATTGAGTTAGAGCGCGATGAAAAAGGTCGTATTCTTTCTGCAAAATATTCAGGTGATGGTCAAGAAGTTGTCATCGGCGGACAAGAAAAAATGTCTAAGTCGAAAAACAACGGTATCGACCCGCAAGCGATTATTGATCAATACGGTGCAGATACTGCTCGTGTATTCATGATGTTTGCTGCACCACCAGATCAATCTTTAGAATGGTCTGATGCAGGTGTTGAAGGTGCAAACCGTTTCTTGAAACGTGTATGGCGTCTTGTAGCAGGCTTCCTTGAAAAAGGAAACTCAACTTCTACAATCGATACTGCAAACTTGTCTAAAGATGCTCAAGATTTACGTCGTAAAACACACGAAACCATTCAAAAGGTAAGTGATGATATTGAACGTCGTCATGCATTCAATACTGCTATTGCTGCTTTAATGGAGTTATTAAATGCGAGCAACAAGTTTGAAGCAAAAGATGACAACGACATTGCTGTAGAACGTGAAGCGATCACTACACTTTTAACTTTGCTCGAACCGTTTGCACCACATTTAAGCCAAACTTTATTGGCTCAATTTGGCACAGATGTTACAGCAGCAACGTTCCCTGAAGTGGATGCTTCTGCGTTAACACGTAATACGCAAACGATTGTTGTACAGGTTAACGGTAAACTTCGCGGTAAACTTGAAGTTTCTGTTGATATTTCTAAAGAAGATCTATTAGCTCAAGCTAAAGCTCTACCAGAAGTTCAACAATTCTTAACCGGACCAACAAAAAAAGAAATTGTGGTTCCAAATAAACTAGTTAACCTCGTGGTTTAATTAAAGTTATTAATGAGAGGATCAAGCATGCACTTAGCCAAACGTTTAGCCGCTGTTGTTTTAACCTTAGGCCTTAGTGCAGGCTTAGTCGGGTGTGGATTTCATTTAAAAGGAACCAACCCGACTGCGACTCCGCTTGTTTATAAAAAGTTAAGCCTTGAGTTACCAGCTAAAACTGATGATTTGGAAACGCAGTTAAAAGTGTATTTGGCTGCCAATGGTGTTCAATTCAGTAATGATAGTGATGCCTATGTACTTCGTGTTTTGGAATACACACCACGTCGTCAGCTTTTAAATGGAAAACTGACAGAAGTATTATTACGCCTAACCGTAACCTTCCAGATTGAAGATCGTCAGGGTAATAAAATTACTGAACCACGCTCATTAACTGCATCTCGTAGTTATCAATATGACTTGGCAACAGTCAACACTGAAAATCAGCAAGAAACTTACTTACAACATATTGTGATTGATGATATTGCACAGCAAATTACTCGTCAGATTTCAGCAAATCGTTTACCAAAAGCTCAGCCTTAATCTGTATTTTTGCCTGCAATGAAAATTGACTATTTACAAGCCTTAAAACGTACTCCGGAAGCTCGGGGTGCGTGGATTTTGCATGGGCAAGAGCCCTTATTAGAACAAAATTTATTAGATGCCTTTCGCAAAAGCTGGCAACAACAAGAAGTTGAAAGACAGCGCTATGATATTAGTAGCGTGAGCGACTGGAAAAATGTCTTTAACGCACTTAATAGCTTATCTTTATTTTCTCAACAGCTTGCTATTGAAGTACATGGCAATATAAAACCTGATGCAAATGGCTTAAAACAACTTAAAAGCTATATACAACATAATGAACATAACCTGTTATTAATTGTTTTACCCAAACAAGATAGTAGCAGCTTAAAATCTGCTTTTTTTCAAGTTGTTGAAGCAAATGGGGTTGTAGTTGCTCTAACGGCAAATTACCCACAAGACCGTCAACGTATTTTAAACGTAGAAGCAGAAAAGCTTGAGATCCAGCTCGACAATGATGCTTGGCAGTGGTTAATGCAACATCATGAGCACAACTTATTAGCTGCTAAAAACAGCTTGATGCGTGTACGGGATACCTTTCCAGACCAAAAACTGATTTTGATTGAGCATTTATATGCTTGTTTACAAGATCAATCACGCTATACCACCTATGATTTAAGTGATGCCTTATTAGAAGGCAACCTTGGCCAATCTATTAAGATTTTTCAATATTTAATTGCAGCAGGCGAACCAGATAGTCTGATTTTATGGACTTTAAGTAAAGAAATGCGCTTGTTGATGCAATTGTTTGAACAACCTCATAATGCCCTACAACTTGGTATATGGAAAACAAAGGTGGGTTTATATCAACAAGCTTTAAGAAGGCTAAATCCGCAACAGTTTCTAGGCTGGTCTACCCTTCTATTGCAAATTGATGCAGCAATTAAAGGAATGTCGAACGAAAATGCAGAACATTTAATGCAGCAAGCGATTGCTGAATTATGTGGAAAAACACTATTTATACAATAATTCGGCTGAATCATTTTTCTTCATTCCTGAAATATCATAAAAATTCACGTTTTATCCTCATTTCGCTTTTATACTAAATTAAATTTTAAACTTTTCGACCTCTCGCCATGCCAAAAATAAAGCCAATCAAACTTGTTATTATCATCGTCTGTATAGTCATTATTGCTGTATTAGCCTGGAAGTTTTTCAAGCCAAAACAGCAGCAGCCACAATATATTACTGCCGAGGTAACGCGCGGGGATATTGAAAATAATGTACTTGCAACGGGTACACTGGATGCAACCAAACTGATTAGTGTCGGTGCACAGGTATCTGGTCAGGTTAAAAAGATGTATGTACAACTAGGCGATCAGGTTAAGCAAGGTCAACTTATTGCGCAAATTGATTCAACCACACAAGAAAATAGTTTAAAAACCTCTGATGCGAATATTAAAAATTTAGAAGCACAGCGTCTTCAACAAGTTGCATCTTTGAATGAAAAGCAACTTGAATACCGCCGTCAGCAACAAATGTATGCGCAAGATGCAACACCACGCGCAGATCTAGAATCGGCAGAAGCAAGCTATAAAACAGCTCAAGCACAAATCAAAGCATTAGATGCGCAAATCGAATCTGCAAAAGTGACTAGATCTACGGCGCAAACCAATATTGGTTATACCCGTATTCTTGCTCCAACTGATGGTACGGTTGTCGCAATTGTGACCGAAGAAGGTCAAACGGTAAACGCAAACCAAAGTGCGCCAACAATTGTCAAAATTGCAAAATTACAAAATATGACGATTAAGGCGCAAGTCAGTGAAGCTGACATTATGAAAGTTGAGAAAGGCCAACAGGTTTATTTCACTACCTTAGGTGAAGACACTAAGCGTTACGCAACCTTACGTCAAATTGAGCCTGCTCCAGATTCAATTTCTAGCGAATCAACAAATACCACCAGTTCAACTACAAGCTCAGCCGTTTACTATAATGCCCTATTCGATGTGCCAAATACCGATGGCAAATTGCGTATTGATATGACTGCACAAGTTTATATTGTTTTAAACTCAGCTAAAAATGCCCTGCTCGTTCCTTCATCAGCACTTAGCTCTAAACAATTTTCAGGTCAAAGAAAATCAGGTCAATCATCTGATAAAGCAAGCTCAACACCTGAAGCTGCTAAAAAGCCTCAAGGAAATGGAGCTCGTTTAGAGCGTCTTAACCTAACTGCTGAGCAAAAACAGTTAATTGAACAAGGTAAATTAACTTTAAGTGTTGTACGCATATTACAAGCAGATGGCACAACTAAACCAACTCAAATTTTGGTTGGCATCAACAACCGGGTAAATGCACAAGTTCTTGCGGGCTTAAAACAAGGTGATCAAGTTGTGATTGCCGATAGTGCAGATACTTCTGCTGCATCAGCAAATAGTAGTAATAACCGTCGCCGTAGTGGCCCAATGGGAATGTAAGCATGACAAAACAAGCTTTGCTTGAAGTCAGCAATCTGGTCCGGGAATTCCCTGCTGGCGAAAGCACAATACAAATTTTAAAAGGGATTGACCTTACCATTTACGAAGGCGAACTGGTTGCCATTGTCGGCCAGTCTGGTTCAGGTAAGTCAACGCTCATGAACATTTTGGGCTGCTTAGACCGCCCTACTAGTGGTAGTTACAAAGTTAGTGGGCAAGAGACTGGTAAGTTAGAGCCAGATCAGCTCGCTCGATTACGCCGTGAATATTTTGGTTTTATTTTCCAGCGCTATCATTTACTAGGTGACTTATCTGCTGAGGGTAACGTTGAGGTTCCAGCAGTTTATGCAGGTGTTACCCCTTCTGAGCGTAAACAACGGGCAACAGCTCTACTTACCGAGTTAGGGTTAGGCACTAAAACACTTAATAGACCAAGTCAGCTTTCTGGTGGTCAGCAGCAACGTGTTTCTATTGCTCGTGCCCTAATGAATGGTGGTGATGTTATCCTTGCGGATGAACCAACAGGAGCACTCGACTCACATAGTGGCGTTGAAGTTATGCGTATTTTGCGTGAACTCAATGCTGCTGGTCACACTATTATTTTGGTGACACACGATATGCAAGTTGCAAAAAATGCGACTCGTATTATCGAGATTAGTGACGGAGAAATTATTAGTGACCGTTCTAATGTTCCAGATCAAGCAGCCGAACCAATCAAGTCTGATCCTGATGCCGCTCCTGCCTTACAAGGTAAACAGAAGAAAGGTAAAAGTATTTCCGCATGGCGTTCAACTTTAGACCGTTTATCTGAAGCCTTCCAAATGGCTTTACTGTCTATGAATGCCCATCGCATGCGCACTTTTTTAACCATGCTTGGGATCATTATTGGTATTGCCTCTGTTGTTACTGTTGTGGCTCTAGGTAAAGGTTCTCAACAACAAATTTTAAGCAATATTAGCAGTCTAGGAACCAATACGATTACCGTATTTCAGGGCCGTGGGTTTGGTGACAATTCTAAAACCGCGAGCTTTAAAACCTTGGTTCCTGCCGATGCTGATGCGTTAATGACTCAACCTTATGTGAGTGCAGTCAGTCCGATGGTCAGTACATCCAAGACTATGCGCTATCAACAGAATGAAGCAAACGCCACCATTAATGGTGTGAGTAATGATTATTTCGATGTAAAAGGTTTGGTCTTTAAAGATGGGCAAACTTTTGATCAACGTAGTGTGCGTGATCGCTCACAAGATGTGGTGATTGATACCAATACGCAAAAACAATTCTTTGGCGATGGTAGCAATCCAATTGGCCAAGTGGTGTTACTCGGTAGTGTACCTGCCCGTATTATTGGCGTTGTAGAACCGCAAACAAGCGGCATGGGCTCAGACGACACGTTAAACGTGTATATGCCTTATACAACTGTAATGAGCCGTATGCTAGGCCAGTCTAATGTCCGCAATATCGTGGTTCGTATTAATGACAAATATTCTACTACAGCCGCAGAAAATGCGATTGTAAACTTATTAACCCAGCGCCATGGTGCACAAGATATTTTCACTATGAACAGTGACAGTATCCGTCAAACCATTGAGAAAACAACCAGCACGATGACACTTCTGGTTTCAGCAATTGCTGTAATTTCACTGGTCGTTGGTGGTATTGGGGTAATGAATATTATGCTGGTTTCTGTGACTGAGCGTACTCAGGAAATTGGCGTACGTATGGCTGTAGGCGCACGTCAAAGTGATATTTTGCAGCAATTTCTTATTGAAGCAATTTTAGTCTGTTTAATTGGTGGTGTGCTTGGTGTCTTACTGTCACTTGGCCTTGGACAACTTATTAATAAATTTGCTGGCGGTAACTTTAGCGTGGCTTATTCAAGCACTTCTATTATTGCAGCATTTGTGTGTTCAACACTGATTGGTGTCGTTTTTGGTTTCTTACCAGCCAAGAATGCGGCAAAACTCGACCCAGTTGCAGCACTATCACGAGAATAAGGAAAATTGCATGTCTTTCTCTATGACTAAACTCAGCACAGCACTTCTCCTCACAAGCTCTCTTGTTGGATGTGCTGCTGTAGTAAAAACACCTTATGAAACACCTGCGGTACAAGTTCCGGGTAGTTTTCAGTATGACGCCACAAAAGCAAAAACCATATCTGCCGATCAATATTCTGACCGTTGGTGGACACTTTTTGGTGATGCACAGCTTAATCAACTCGTAAACAATGTATTAGAACGTAATAGTGACTTAGCTGTTGCAGGGATTACCTTAAAACAAGCACGTTTACAAGCTGACCTAACAGCAAATAAGCAAGGCTTACGTACAAGCTCTAGTGTTTCAACGGGACATTCTTTTGATTTGAACTCAGGAGATGACAGCGCTAAAGGTCTATCAATGAGTGCTGGCGTAAGCTATGAAATTGATTTGTTTGGTAAGCTTGCTCGCCAAACTGAAGCAAGCAAATGGGAAGCTTTAGCGACAGAACAAGATCTACAAGCCACTGGACAGAGTTTAATTGCAACCACGGCTAAATTATATTGGCAACTCGGTTATTTAAATGAACGTTATGCGACTGCTCAGCAGAGTCTAGCAACCTCACAAAAGCTTTATCAACTGGTACAGATTCAGTATAAAGCTGGTGCTGTTTCAGGAGTAGATCTTACTCAAGCAGAACAATCGGTACAAAGCCAAAAAGCGAGCTTAAGTCAGATTGAGCAACAACTGGTTGAAACACGTACTGCCATTGCTGTGCTCTTACATGAACCATTGCAACAATTAAACATTCAAGAGCCAAAGCGTTTACCTCGCAATGCACTACCAACAATTGGTGCAGGCTTACCTGCCGATATTTTATCGCGCCGTCCCGATTTACAAGCCTCTGAGCTTCGTTTGAAAAAGGCGCTCGCGACTAAAGATGCAACTAAGGCGAGCTACTATCCTTCGATTAGTTTAACCAGTAGTTTGGGCTCAAGCAGTACATCGTTGACAGAACTGTTACGTAACCCTGCCCTAACTTTAGGTGCAAGTTTAAGCTTACCGTTTTTGCAATATAACGATATGAAGAAAGATATTGCGATTAGCAATCTTGATTATGAAAAAGCGATTATTCAATATCGCCAGACCCTTTATCAGGCTTTTGCTGATGTAGAAAATGCTTTATCAAGTCGTACAGAACTCGACAAACAAGTAGCGTTACAAGAACGTAATGTTGAACTTGCAGAAAAGACCGAACGTTTAACTGAAGTTCGTTATCGTTATGGTGCTGTCGCATTAAAAACACTTCTTGATGCTCAGCAAACTAGACGTACTGCACGCTTAAGCCTTGTTGAAACTAAACAAAGCCAATACAACGCGTATGTCACCCTCATGCAAGCTTTAGGTGGTTCACCTGTAAAAGAACTTCCTCAATAACTTGCGCCCAGTAAAAAAGCCGTAGTCCTTCAACTACGGCTTTTTTTATGTCTGAATAAATTTTAAAACTTATTCATCATCCATCATAGATTGGCTCATACCTACAGTATTGAAACCAGCATCTACATATAGAATTTCACCAGTGATACCTGAAGCCCATGGTGAGCAAAGGAATAATGCTGCATTACCCACTTCGTCAATGGTTACATTACGCTTTAATGGCGCAACTTTTTCATTGGCATCTAACATTTTACGGAAAGATTTAATACCAGAAGCAGCCAATGTACGAATTGGACCCGCAGAAATCGCGTTTACACGAATACCGTCAACACCTAAGCTTGATGCCAAGTAACGAACACCAGCTTCTAAAGAAGCTTTTGCCATGCCCATAACGTTGTAGTTAGGCATAACGCGCTCAGAGCCTTGGTAAGTCAAAGTCAATAAACAGCCTTGGCGAGCTTGTAGTAATGGTTTTGCAGCACGTGCCATCGCAATAAAGCTGTATGCACTGATGTCATGAGCAACTTTAAAACCGTCACGATCAGTCACGTCAGTAAAATCACCATCAAGTGTATGTGCAGGAGCAAAGCCGATAGAGTGAACTACGCCATCTAGACCATCCCAATGTTTTGCAAGTTCTGCAAATGCATTGTCAATTTCGCTATCAACTGCAACATCACATGGGAACACAAGCTTAGAACCGAATTGCTCAGCAAATTCATCCACACGTTTTTTTAATTTTTCGTTTGGATAAGTAAACGCAAGCTCTGCACCTTCGCGGTGTAATGCTTGGGCAATACCAAAAGCAATTGATAATTTACTAGCAACGCCTGCAATCAAAAAGCGTTTACCTGCTAAAAGTCCTTGTGTCATGCCGATCTCACTCAAAACAATTTAAAGCATAATGCCAATATTCAACGGTTTTCGAAATTGCATAATGCATCTTTTTTCAAAAATCGCACGAAAAAAAATCGCCCCTCATGAGGAGCGACTTCTAAATGAATATAATTTTAGTCGTCAGATAACAAACCAATCAAACGTAAAAAAGAGATATACATCCAAACTAAAGTTGAGAGTAATGCAATTCCACATAACCACTCCATAAATTTTGGAGCACGGTAAGCTGCGTTGGTTTCAATTAAATCGAAATCTAAAATCAGGTTAAGTGACGCAATCACAGCAATAAATGCAGCAAAGCCAATTCCTAACCAATTACTTTCAAAAATATAAGGAATGCTTGAACCAAAGGCTAAGCGCATGATCATCTGCACGATAAACACAAGAAAAATAGCCAGAGATGCAGATATCACAACTGACTTAAATTTTTCTGTTGCACGTACAATGTGAAATTTATATAGACCAAACATCACCAATGTTGTCACGAACGTGGCAAGTAATGCTTGTAAAGGCACACCCGGGTACTTCATTTGAAAAGTAAAAGAAATACCGCCTAAAAATGCACCTTCAAATAAAGCATATGGAATTGCTAAGGTTGGTGCAGTCGTCGGTTTAAATGTGGCAATCAAAGCTAAAACCAGGCCACCAATTGCACCAACAATAGCACCCGCATAGGCAATACCAACATTTGCAGTAAAAGCTGCGTAAAAAAATAAAGCAATGCCCACAGCCGCTGCAATGACCGTCAACATAACAGATTTTTGAATCGCACCTTGCACAGTCATTGGTTGACTATAGTCACTGACCGTTTCAACACGGGTCAGTATCGGGTTATTACTTTGCATAAATGCTCTCTTTTTATAATAAAAATTTAAAACATCATTTTAAGCAAAATGAATATGAAAGCCAAATCAGGCTCTCGGCATTATTGTAACAATGTCCTTTAAATAATAAAAAAAGGGGCAACAGCCCCTTTCATATTACGTATACAACGTAATCAATCTTTACCATCAGTATTCATAATAAAGAAGTATTCACGGTAATATTTCAACTCAGAAATTGAGTCACGAATATCATCCATTGCCAAATGCGATGCATTCTTTTTCAGACCACTCATAATTTCAGGGCGCCAGCGTTTTGAAAGTTCTTTTACGGTAGACACATCAAGATTACGATAATGGAAATACTGCTCTAGCTCAGGCATAAGACGATGTAAGAAGCGGCGATCCTGACAAATCGAGTTACCGCACATCGGTGAAACTTTTGGGTTGACCCATTTTTTTAGGAATTCTAAAGTCTGTAGCTCAGCATCACGAGCTGTCAATTTGCTACGACGAACTCGCTCAACTAACCCAGATTGTCCATGTTGGCGGGTATTCCACTCATCCATTGCATTTAAAATACGATCAGGTTGATGGACAGCCAAGACCGGACCTTCGGCAAGTACATTTAAATTATCATCTGTAATAATTGTTGCGATTTCAATAATTTGGTCATTATCGGTATCTAAACCGGTCATTTCCAGATCAATCCAAATTAATCGTGTATTTAAAGTACTGCTCATGTATGTACGTTCTAAAATGCCGTAAAAACATCAATAGTAGCAAATTTCTTGCATCTGCGCTGTAATTCTATAGCCGCTTCATGCTATTTTTGCCATCTTCAAACAGTGGTTTTTTTGGGATATGAATGGCTTTAATTCGTAAGCGTCGTTTAACTGAACAGCAGCAACGTCGTATTGAAAAACAGCACAAAACTCGCCAAGAAGAGGCCGATACTTCACAAGATCTGGACGGACTCGTTGTACAACATTATGGCCGCCAACTCGAAGTACAGGCACTCTCTATACCTGAGCATCACCCAGAAAAACCTCAAGTTGCCGAAGGAGAGCCAGAACCATTCTGGAAACCTATCGAGCTCAAAAGCGTATGGCGCTGTCACACTCGAACTAACCTTGAGTTACTTGTGACTGGCGACCGGGTTAAATGGCAAGCAGACCCGAACACGGGTTTAGGCATTATTACTGCCATTCATCCACGCAACTCATTACTTACCCGCCCAGACCGTTATCACAAGGTTAAACCAGTTGCAGCAAATATCAGTTTGATTGTAATTGTATTTTCTCCCCTTCCTGAGCCAGCTCCGACATTAATCGATCGTTATTTAGTGGCTTGCGCAGACGCTAACATTCCTGCACTTTTAGTTTTAAATAAATCAGATTTACTCACTGAAAATGACCCAATTCTCACGCTATTAGAAGAATATAAAACTTTGGGTTATGAGGTGATGATTTGTCAGTCTAAAAAGGGAGATATCTCTGTTTTATCTGAACGTTTAGATGGCGAAACGGTAGCTTTCGTTGGTCAATCGGGTGTAGGGAAAAGTTCTTTAATTAATGTATTAATTCCAGATGCAGAGCAAAAAACAAATATTATTTCTGAAAACTCTGCACTTGGTCAGCACACAACAACCTCTACACGTTTAATGAATTTCGGTAAAAATGGCGCATTAATCGACTCACCAGGAATTCGTGAATTTGGGCTTTGGCATCTTGATTTAGAAAAAATTCGTATGGGCTTTCCAGAAATTGAAGCACATTTGGGTTCTTGCCAATTCCGTAATTGTACCCATACTCATGAAAAGAACTGTGGGTTAAAACACGCTGTAGAATCTGGTGAAATTTTACCACGGCGCCTAGATAGCTTTTTGCGTTTAAATGATGAGATTCAAGAAGCACAGCAAAAAAACTAATTTTCTGTCCGCTTTGCACTTGAAGTGGTGATTTTGATCACCATCTATATACGCTATACTCTAGGTCAATTTTGTTTTTAATTTTTTTAGGTGACTTGTGGAACGCTGGTTAGAGTTTATGGGGAATCACCCCATTTTGTTTGGTACGCTCGGAGTCTTGGTCGTGTTGTTCTTCATTTTTGAAGGTCAACGTAACGGTCGTAAAATTTCACCACAGTCGCTTGGTATTTTAGTGAAAGCGAAAAATGCCATACTGATCGACTTGCGCGATAGTAAAGACTTCCGTGAAGGTCATATTAGTGGCAGCCGCAATATTCCTTTCAGCCAAATTGCAAGTCATGCTGATGAATTAAAAGCAAGTGAGCGCCCATTAGTATTTATTTGCAACCTCGGGCAAGTTGCTGGGAGTGCTTTGCAAAAAGTTGCTCACCATGACAGCTATCGTCTTGATGGTGGTATTAGTAACTGGAAAGCACAAGGCTTACCTCTTGTAAAAAGCAAACCAAAAGCTTAAGGAGAATTATTATGACTGCAAATGTCATTGTTTACTCAACTTCTGTATGCCCGTATTGCGTTCGTGCTAAACAGTTACTTGAGCGTAAAGGTATTGCTTACAAAGAAGTAAATCTTTCTGTTGAAGCACCGGAAGTACGTGTTGAATTAATGCAACGCACGAATCATCGTACTGTCCCACAAATTTTTATTAACGATCAGTTTATTGGCGGTTTTGACCAACTTTATGCTTTAGAGCGTGAAGGTAAACTCGACGAATTATTGGCTTAACATCGCATCCATATTAAGGAAAAAACAATGAGCGAAGAACAACAAGTTCAACCACAATTAGCTTTAGAGCGTATTTATACAAAAGATATTTCTTTTGAGGTTCCAGGGGCGCAGGTTTTTACTAAACAATGGCAACCTGAACTCAATATCAATCTTTCTTCTGCTGCAGAAAAAATTGATCCAACTCATTTTGAAGTTTCTTTAAAAGTTGTGGTACAAGCCGATAACGACAACGAAACAGCGTTCATTGTAGATATCACTCAATCAGGTATTTTCTTGATTGATAATATTGAAGAAGATCGCTTACCGTATATTTTAGGCGCTTA
This sequence comes from Acinetobacter sp. GW821-FHT09D10, assembly GCF_059416285.1. NCBI lineage: Bacteria > Pseudomonadati > Pseudomonadota > Gammaproteobacteria > Moraxellales > Moraxellaceae > Acinetobacter > Acinetobacter sp. GW821-FHT09D10. The sequence continues at coordinate 268,683 of NZ_JBWKOW010000003.1, read as the reverse complement.
TTGCCCAAATATTTTGTTCCCGTTCTTACGTGAAGCGGTAAATGATTTAGTGACTAAAGGTAGCTTCCCACAGTTACTTCTTACTCCAATCAACTTTGATGCAGAGTTCGAAGCAAATATGCAACGTGCTCAAGCTGTTGAAGGTCAAGCTTAATTTTTAGCTTCTCCTTTAGTAAAAAAACCGCGTAATTCGCGGTTTTTTTATGTCTGCTATTTTACTTATTAAGGATCAAGTGAATGAAGCTGAATAGTAGGAAACTGAAAACCGCGGCAAGATAATTCCGAACGCCATGCCACTGTTAGCATCATATTGCCCAGAACGAAGTTTTGATAAGCAAATGTCCCGATAAGTGGATGAGAACATATTCCGCCATTGTCTGTAGGATGTGCTTGAGTATTTAAAGTATTTAAATCTAGCCGTATGCCGAGGCCCGAGGCTTTTAGAACAGCTTCTTTAGTCGTCCAAACTTTAAACCAGTATTCTCTGTCTTGCTCTAAGCTTAACCACGTTTCATATTCGTCAGGGTGAAATGCATGCTGGGCTAAAGCTTCCAAACGAACTTTACGGTCTAGTTCTTCAACATCTACACCGATATCTTTAACATGGGGGCTCATTGCTAAAGCATAATACTGTTGGCTATGAGAGTGATTGAAATCTAAATCATGATTCAATAAATATGGCTTGCCATGCTCATGCTTTGCAAACTCTAAATCCGTTATTGTAATTTGTAATTTCTGTGCTATCAGCTCGTTTCTAATGTTATGTATTTGCTGTTTTTTATAATGATTAAATGTACGAAAGTCAGGAAAATCTTGTTTAGATTTTAAAAGAAGCCGGGACAATGTCTGTGTGTAGACTTCAATATTACGCTTAGACATTATCCCTACCTTATTTAAAATTAATTAGAATTTAACCACGTCGCCTTTTAAGGTAACCCCCGCCATCATGGCACCTTTATAGCAATCGTAAGTTGTCGTACTTGTGGTTTCATTGGCTTTAAAATAGCTCACAATATTGGTAACCGCGTTTGCACCTTGTGCTTTAGCATTGTTTTGCATTTGGATGAGTGCTGAACGTAAAACCCAATCACAAGACGTTGCTGCTGACTTACCAAAACCATTGGTCTTTTTATTAGTCACCGCATCTTTTTGAATGACTTTACCACCAGACTTTGTACCCTTTAAATAAAACTTTACTGAACCATCTAAAGTGCCATCTGCAACTGCACGGTCTACAGCTTCTTTAAAATTTAACTGATGTACTTCATCTCCAGCCTGAACAGTGGCAGTAAAACCCGCACTTAGCATTGCTACAAATAAAAGTTTTTTATTTAACATTGTTGTGTTCCTTATTGTTTAACACGTTTAAAAATAAGCGAAGTATTAATTCCGCCAAAAGCAAAGTTATTGCTCATAATAATGTCAGCATCCAAAGTTCTTGGCTGCTGAACGATATAATCCAGATCGCCGCACAGTGGATCAATTTCATCTAGATTTAAAGTTGGAATAAAGCGACTACGATTCATCATTTCAATGCTCAGCCAAGCTTCAATAGCTCCACACGCCCCCAGCGTATGTCCAAAGTAACTTTTTAAAGAGCTGATCGGCTTACGTCCCAAAACTGCTGCTGTCGCCTGACTTTCTGCTACATCGCCCTGATCAGTTGAGGTGCCATGCGCATTTACATAAGCAATGTCTTTAGCTTCTACAGATGCATCTTTAAGTGCCAATTGCATACAGCGACCCATCATTTCTGACTCGGGGCGAGTGACATGTTGACCATCAGTATTGCTACCGTAGCCAATCACTTCGGCATAGATATGGGCACCTCGAGCTTTAGCATGTTCGTATTCTTCTAAAATTAAACAGCCAGCTCCTTCACCAATCACCAATCCATCTCGCTTAGCATCAAATGGGCGTGGTGTTTTTTCTGGTTGGTCATTCATTACACTGGTCGCGAACAATACATCAAAAACCGCAGCACCTGCTGCACTGAGTTCTTCTGCACCACCAGCAATCATGACCTGTTGTTTGCCATATTTAATTGCTTCATAGGCCTGCCCAATGGCCATAGAACCAGAGGTACATGCACTTGATGTCGGTAAAGTTAATCCTTTTAAACCAAAATATACGGTCATGTTCACCGCACTTGTATGGGCCATCATGCGGATATAGGTTGTTGCATTGATCTTACTCATGCTCTGATGAAGCAACATGCTTGCAAACTCACCCACGGCCTCTACGCTACCCGCAGAAGAACCAAAGGCAACACCCGTTTCACCACTAGACAAAATTTCGTGTCCAAGCAAGCCAGCATTTTGCAAAGCAGTTTCGGCACAGACCACAGACATGAGCGCAACACGGCCCATACCACGGGTGACTTTACGGTTAAAATGTTTTGGAATATTAAAAGTTTCAACAGGTCCAGCAAGCTTGGTCCGAAGGTCAACATATTGCTCCCACTCCGGCATGTAGCGAATACCACTTTTAGCGGCTTCAAATTGGGCAAAAATCTCATCAGAGGTTTCACCTAAAGAGGTAATCCCAGCCATTCCGGTTACAACAACACGTTTCATCAGATGAGTCCCCCATTCACAGAGATAACCTGTCGGGTCACATAAGAAGCTTCATCTGAACACAAGAATTTCACCACGCTAGCAACTTCATCGACCTGTCCCATGCGTTGTAACGGAATCATTTTAAGTGCATGTTCTTTGACTTCATCTGTCACCATTTCCGTCTCAATCAGACCAGGCGCTACACAGTTCACGGTAATTTTTCGCTTGGCCAATTCGAGTGCTAAGGCCTTGGTCGCACCAATCAACCCTGCTTTTGCAGCACTGTAGTTGACCTGTCCACGGTTACCCATAATGCCAGAAACCGAAGATAACGTGACAATACGACCACCTTTACGCAAATGGATCATTGGCATAACTAATGGTTTTAATACGTTATAAAAACCATCTAAGGAAGTCGAAATAACTTCATCCCAATCTTGATCTGTTAAAGCTGGGAAAGCACCATCATGGGTAAGACCTGCATTCAATACAACACCATAGAATCCACCATGCTGCTCTACATCTTGTTCTAAAATTTGCTGAACCGTCTGGCGTTCAGTGACATCAAACATTAAATAATGGCTATTTTGTCCTAACGCTTGAATCTCTTGTACAACTTGTTCAGCGTCTGCCTGACGCGAACGTGCGTGCACAGTTACATCAAAACCAGCCTTTGCCAATTGTAATGCAATCGCTTTCCCAATTCCTCGACTTGAACCCGTTACTAAAATTCGTCTTGTCACAATGTATTCCTAATTCTTTGTGGTTATTCAAATGGTGTTTCTGTTGGCTCAAATACACTTAACGTTGCCTGAATGCGATGTTCAGCATATTGGATTTCACAGGAAAATTGCCCAAGTCCTTCATGAAAATATTGTTGTTCTATTTGAATGATCAATCGTGAACCTAAAGCGAAATAAGGGATCGGTAAATTTAACTTACGTGTTCCCAATAAAAAACCGACTTTTGGCGCTTGTTTTGACTGCTGACCTTGCCAGCCTGAATAAGCGCTGATGGTTTGTGCCATAATTTCAATACTTGCCCATGTCGGCAAGCCTTCTGCTTCACAGAACATCAGCTTAGGTGTAATTGTTAGCTCTGCTTGCGCGCGCCCTTCTGCAACAGCTGTTAAATGGTCAATAAAAACCATAGGCTGCTCATGAGGAATATATTGAATTGCATCAAGTTTCATCAGGGCTTCACTCCAAAAACAAGACTAATATTACTTCCCCCAAAAGCGAAAGAATTACTCATGACATAGCGGATGGGTTGTTTTAGCTCGGCATCTCGTACATAGTTTTGGTCAGCCAAATCTGGATCAATCTCAACATTTTGATGCACTGGCAACCAACTTTGATCTTTTAGAATCTGTTCACAAATAAAAGCTTCTATAGCGCCAGCTGCACCGAGGCAATGTCCGGTTTTGTGTTTGGTACTACTTAAAGCAACCTGATAATCACCAAAAACTTGTCGTACTGCCTTAATTTCCATTGCATCATTTTGTGGAGTTGCCGTGCCGTGCAAGTTGATATAACCAATCTCTTGAGCTGAAATATGAGCCATATCTAGTGCACGTTGCATAGCTAAAGTTGCACCTTTGCCTTCAGGATGTGGAGCCGAAATATGCCACGCATCCATCGATTCACCAGCACCCATTAACATCACAGGAGCAGTGGCTTTACTTAATACAAAAAATGCAGCAGCTTCACCAATATTAATGCCATCACGTTTCACGCCGCAGGGTTGGCAAGTCTGTTCAGATAAACTTTCTAGGCTATTAAATCCATTTAGTGTCAACTGACACAAGGTATCGACGCCACCCACCAATACAACATCGGCTAAATCTGCATGAAGTAAACGCTGCCCCGCAGCTAATGCTTTCGCGCTTGAAGAGCAAGCGGTCGAAATAGTATATGCAGGCCCTTCCCATCCTAAGTACTGCTGCAATGCTTTTGCTAAACAGCTCATTTCTTGTGGATAGTGAGATATTGAAAGATCAGTTTTCCCTTGAAAATATTGCTTAAGTAATAATTCATTATCTGCAATACCTGAAGTGGATGTGCCCACCACAATTGCCAAACGTTTATTTTCAAAGGATGCCGTATAGGTTTTTAACGCTGTTTCAATTTCAGATAATGCGGTTAATGCAAAACGTAGATTACGTGAATCTACAGACTGTAAGGTGTCTGGTACATTCGAGCATAATGGATGTGTATATTGCCCCACCCAAACATTACGATCAGCAATTAAATCATCTCGCAAACTTAAGGTTTGCTGTGGCTGTTGTAATGCCTGTTTAATTTGATTAAGTTCACCACCTAATGCAGATAAACCGACACTTAATTGTATGCCTACTGCCATTGTGGCTGCATTTTCTGAAGGTAAATGTTTCATGGTGTAGGACTTTCTTCTGTCTGCAACGTATTTTCAATCGAACTCAGCGTCATGGTATAAGGGACTTGTTCATTAATCAATTCAATGCTTCCTTGTCCCTGTTTAAGCTGTAATACAGGCTGCTTTTCAATATAGACAACTTGCATGCCAGCTTGTTGTTTCATCTCTACGGCTTGCTGCCCTAAATGCGAAAATTGAGGGTATGTCGCAAACAAAAGGTCACGTACCACAAACTCAAAAGGCAATAAACGCATTTGATCAATACGTTGTTCAACATGAATACGATATCCATCAAACTGTAACTTAAATAATTGTTGGCCTGTCAGGCTCAAAGCCACCATATCCAGTACAGCACCCTTTTGCTGTTGGTATAACAAGAAGCTAAAACTTTGCTGCTTCCACTGAACTTCAACCTGATCTTGTCGTTGATAAGCTTGTGCCTGCCATAGTGGGCTTTGCAGCCCTTTGGCATGTGGCATGACCTGACAACCATTTAAAAATAAAAAGCTACTGAGTAATATCGTTGCCCATTTGCGTTGCATGATTAGCCCTCAAGTGCCTGTTCTTGTGCCAAGCCCTCACGACAATATTCCGCCAAAGTAGTAAGTCTACGTTTGGCATTTTTATGGATTGGATTTTTTTCATCCCATGCATAACCAGCCAGTAATGAAGAAATCATACGGCGAATGCCTTCATTCTGATTTTGTGAAAACACTACATCTTGAAACTCGCCTTCATACCATGACTCAACATAGGCACGAAACACCTGAATACCACGGCGTAATGGTTTTTCATATTCTTGTAACCAGTCTACCTGCTCACCTTGCAAGACACGCTCAACCAAAGGTACAGCTAAGCTGGAAGATTTTAAAGCGATCGTCACACCCGATGAAAAGACAGGATCGAGAAACTCACCGGCATTACCCAATAGTGCATAGTTGTTGCCTGCCAAGTGTTTTACATTCGCTGAGTAACCCACCAAGGTGCGTACTGGTGTATCAAATCTTGCAAGGCGCAATACATGTGACAAGCTTGGCTCATCGGCCAAAATACGCTTAAGCATCTTTTCAGGTTCATTATCTTCAGCATTTTCGACTGTGTATTTGTCAAAAAAATCTTGTTCTGCAACGACACCAAAAGAAGCACGACCGTCTGCAAATGGAATAAGCCAATACCATGCGCGATGATCTTTTTCATGCACAGTAATTAAAATTTTATTGCGGTCAAACTCAGGGTCATCTGTAATACCATCTTCAATATGGGTAAACAGTGCACGACGTACTGGAAAGTTTGATGGGCTCTCTAGATCTAATAATTTTGGCAAAATTCGCCCAAAGCCACTCGCATCTAACAAAAACTTGGTTTGAATCTGATAACGCTGTTGTTCTTCATCTAACACAGTAAGTACGGGCTGTTCAGATGCAACATCAACATCTAAGACTTCATGTCCGAAGCGTATGTCGGCGCCATAAGCTTGAGCTTGCGTTGCAAGCAAATTATCAAAATCTGCACGGCGAACTTGCCAAGTAGTCCCCGGCCCATCAGTAAATTTTTCTGTAAAGTTATAAAAACTGCGTTGTTTACCGCGTAAAAAAGCCGCACCATTTTTAAATTGAAAAGCATATTGATCAACATGCTCACGGACCGTTTCGAGTAAACCAGCCTCTTCTAAAAACGCCATAGATTGCGGTAGCAATGACTCACCAATCGAAAAACGAGGGAAATGCTGTTTTTCAATGACCGTAACGGTATAACCCTTTTTTCGAAGAAGTGCCGCAGCAGAACTACCTGATGGTCCAGCCCCAATAATGACGACGTCAATTTTTTCTATAGTGCTCATAGCACAACTTCCTTTTTAATTTATTCAAATTATGAATGGTCTTGTAAATTCACGATATGTTTTTCATCTGCGGGGGTTAACAAAGTCGCATAGATAAATGAGAAGATAACCCCGAATAAAACCGTTAAACCGAAACAATGAATTGCGTAAGTATGGCTAAACGAAAGTAATCCAAAGCCAAGTAAAGTCGACATCATACATAAAAACAGAGCCATTCCAACCACTTGTGGATGATCATGTCCATGTCGGTAGAAAATTGCATAGTCAACGCCAATCCCGATAATTAGGAAAGTCGCCATAATACTAAACAGATTAATCTCGACACCTAACCATGCCTGAACAGCAAAAGTGCTCAGTAATGCCAAGCTTACAGGCAGAACCAAAGGCACAATCGAACTTAGACCATAAATAAGTGCTAAACCAACCGCCAGACCAATTAAGGCATAAATGAGAAGATGCTGAGCCTGCACTCGATGTTCGGCAAACATTTCCGACATTGCAGTAATCGGTTGCTGGAAGTTTATGTGATCATTCTGAAGCTGCTTCAACACCTCAGGTTGTTTCACCCCTGTCACCATCACTAATCGTTCATTGGCTTGAGGTTGTAAAAAAGCTAAAGGGTGATCTTTAAATACAGCAAAATCTAATAACGGTTGTGTCGCCAGTTGCTGTTGCCAATGTAAAACATCAGTGACATTTAGCCCCATGCTTTGGGCATATAGCTGCAAAGTTGCTTTTGGAATATTTCTTAATAGTTGTACATTCTTTTGCTGCTCTGCCAATGGTGGAATCCATTGTCCCAGAGCTTGAAATGCACTGATTTTCCCTTGTGACTGTAACTGTTGCAAATGTCCAATCAGTTGCTGCTCTTGTTGCTGCATTTCATTTGCATAGGCTGCTCGTACTACAAAATAATCACTGCTTTGTTGCTGGCCAAATTGTTCACGAACGGCTTGATCCTGCTGTTTCAGACTCACATCCATACCTTGTAAGTTACGGATATCATCGTTACTTTTGAGATAGAAAAGACTCACCGTACCCACTGCTAAAATGGCTGCAATGAAGCCATAACGTATTTTAGCTCGTTGTTGAAACCATAACCGTGCTTGTCCAATCCACGACAGTGCTTTTATTGCTGGCTGAGCATTTAGCGCAGGTAATCTTGGCAATAGCAGTACACTACTAATCCAAGCCGCAGTCAGTCCCACAATTGAAAAGACTGCAATCTGCTTGAACCCAGGAAACGGAGTAAAACTCAAAAAGATGTAAGCAACCAACGTGGTCATTAAGCCCATAAACAAACTTGGTAATAGCGGTTTTAAAATTTGAAAACCACCAAGCTTTCTATGCTGCGATTGCATCGCCATAAAATAAAATGAAAAGTCGACACAGACACCTATCAGACTTGCACCAAACACTAATGTCATCAGGTGAATTTCACCAAACACCCAATGTGTGACCGCAAACGCCACAAAGCTTCCAGTCGAAACTGCAATAAACTCGGTCGCCAAAGGTCGCAATGAACGAAAGCCAAACCAAACCAGAAAAATTAAGCCCAATGTAGAGCCAACACCAATGGTTGAAATTTCCTGTTTAGCTGATTGCGTCCCAAAATTTGAAAATAAAATAGTTCCAGTCCAATGAGAATTTAATCCCATTGCCGCTAACTTTTGCTTAGTTTGATCAATCCAGTTCGATACCTGTTCTTGATAATCAATATTGTATGGGCTTTGCGTTAACTGTAATACGAAAAGCCGAGAGAGACCTTGCTCATGATGAATGGTGGCAAAGCCCTGCTCCATTTCAATATCTTGTTGTGACGGATTCGCTAACTGCATCGCATAACGAGGGAACAATAATAGCGGGTCTTGCTTAAGTGACTCAGCAGTGACAGGCATGCCTGGACTCATCATCTGCATCAGACTTTGTTCAGTCAGCGCAGCATAATCCTTTTTTTGCAATAAGACTTGATCTTGAGCACTCAACAAACCTGCTCGATGTTGATACAACCGTTTTGCAAATTGATCAAAATCAAGCTGTGGTTTGAGTGGCTGCCATAGCGCACTTTGCTTAGCTTGCGCTGTTAAAAAACTGGTAGCCTGTTGTATCGCAGCTTCATCTTTGGCATCTACAACCACAAATACTTTATTGTTGAGTTGCTCATTCATGTACTGCTGAGTACGTGCAAGTTCTGGGTCTTGCTGAACTTTAGGCAATAACGCAAAAATATTGGTTTGAATATGAATATCTTTATTCAACCACGTCACGCCAAGCCCCACTGCAATGAGCAGCAGAGCAATTAACCAAAGCGCGGTGAACTTATTTTGCCAGTTGGAAAAGCGCATGCTCAGCAGCCGTTAGAGTCGTCGGTTGAGAAGTCTGGTGACTAAAACGAATGGTCGTCAAATTATTGGCTTTTTCGGTAATCACGATTTGGTTAACGTACTGTTGCCCTTGCGCATCAACACGCACAAACAGCTTTTTAAATAGGCTACTTTTCGGAGTTAAGCTCATGCTCCAACCCGCTGGACTATAGTTCGCACTTACCACATTAAAATTCTTTGCCAAGGCTTGTTCATTACCTGACATTAACTGCAAAAATAAAGTTGCTACAGAGCTATAAGGTGATTGATCCACCTGAATTTGGCTAAATGTACGCTGCGTTTTTTGCACTAGTTTTGTTGGGGTGACGATCAAATCGGCTTGTACTGGGCGTTTGATTTGCCATGCCACGCCATAAGATTTTGCGAACAATAACGAGCCGTTCGACACAAAGGTTTTATTCAACGACGGCAGTTTTTTTTGCTGTTCAAAATCAGCACGAACGGTAGGAGACTGTGACAATTGCTGAAAAATTTGAGTAACCTGTGCCGGTGCTGCATAGACAGCACTTAAACTACCCATCCAGATAGCAATACCTAAACCTAAAGTTTTGATGAATTTAGTCATCATACATTCCTCTTCGGTTGAAACTCAGACCACGCATTCAAACGATCAAACAAAACCTGAGGCGACTGAAAACACATTTCACGGGCTTCAATATTCACCGCCACCTGTGTGGTATAACCTTTGGTTAAGCGTTTCCCAGACTCAGCATCAAAAATTAGATAATCAATTTTTAAGCGGTTTTCCCATTCTTTTAAAATGGCGCGAACCCGAATCTTTTGTTCAAACTCAATACCGTATGCATAGCGAACATGGCTTTCAATCACAGGCCATGCATAGCCTGATTCTTTCATCTGCATATAGTTGTAATGAAATTGATCGAGCAATTTACAGCGCGCAATCTCAAAGTATTTTAAATAGTGTCCATGCCAAACCACATTCATGGTATCGACATCATGAAATGGAATTTCAATGATTACATCTGCATGCATTGGCTCACCTTATCCCATAAATTCTGGTTGATTAAACAATTCAAGTTGGTCTAAACGATCAACAATCTGTTGTAATTCGGTTTGTAATGGTCGGTCTTCTTCGACAAATGCAAAGCTTTGTAAGGTCCATTGCATAAATCCCTGCAATGTTGGGCTTAACTGTGCTGTTAAACCTTTTAAATGAATGGCCTGCACACTAGCGCAGCAAAGTGCTGCAATTACTTGCTGGGTTAAGGTGATCACGCGGCTCGCATCTCGTGCAGCAATGGTACCCATACTAACTTTGTCTTGGTTATGACATTCGGTTGAGCGTGAAAAAATCGACGCTGCCAAAGTGTTTTTTAAGGCTTCAGCTGTCCACGCCGACACCCCGATTTGCACAGCTTTAAAGCCGTGATTGAGTGGTAAACGTTCAGCCGTTGCGCCCGTTAAATTACGTGGTAAACCATGATTCATTTTATGATCGACTAGCTGTGCAATCTGTCTATCCATCAAGTCAGCAATATTGGCAATCATAATTTTTAAGCTATCCATCGCCTGTGCAATATGTCCACCATAAAAATGACCGCCATGCAACACACGCATACCTACTGGATCAATCAAGGGATTGTCATTACTTGAGTTCAGCTCATTTTCAATAAACTGACGTAACCATACTTTTGAGTCTTCAAATACACCAATAATATGCGGCGCACAGCGCAATGAATAACGATCTTGCAAACGCGGGCTTTGATGCGCTGTTTGTACTTCACTGTTGAGCCAATCACGTAATTGCTTGGCAATTTGCTGCTGTCCTGGATGAGGTTTTTGTGCAAACAGTACTTCATCGAAATGGCTTGGATTACCTTCCAAGGCCAGCACATTTAGAGCTGTAATCAAAGTACTTGCTAGTGCAATCTGCTCTGCTTTTTTATAATTTAAACAAGCAATCGCCGTCATCACGGCAGTGCCGTTCATAAGCGCCAAACCTTCTTTAGGTCTGAGTGTTAATGGTTGCAAACCTTTTTCAACATAGACTTGAGCAACAGGGGTAATCTGTCCATCAATATAGACATCTCGCTCCCCGATTAAAGTTCCAGCAATGTAAGACAACGGCGTTAAATCACCGCTTGCCCCCACCGAACCTTCAGATGGGATGACTGGAATCACATTTTCATTCAACAACCAAACCAAACGCTCAAGTAGTGCTATCGACACGCCTGAATAACCGCGAGCCAATGAACATAAACGTGTCACGACTACTGCACGTGCAGTGATGACATCTAAATTTTCACCTAAACCACAACCATGAAAACGTGAAAGATGTAGCGGCAACTCATTGACCTGATGTAATGGCACTTCAACTAAACATGAATCACCATAACCCGTGGTCACACCGTAAATGACACCTTCTTCTTCAAGTAACTGATCGAGAAAATCAGCACCTTTTTGAATTAGGTCACGCCATGAAGATGATGCAGGTAACGCGACCTGACATTCGCCTCTTGCGACCGAAACAACATCTTCAATACTCAGTGGCTGTTCACCTACGGTTAAAACACGCATGTTATTTCGTCCAAAAATTATAAAAATTAAACCATTGATAAGGGGCACGCAGACAATGCTGTTCTAATACAGCAACATACGTTTTAGTTATGGTTTGCATACTTTCAATACGGTTAGCGCGGGGTAAATTTACCTGCTCGGCAATTGAATGAATATGAACTTGGAACTGTTGTTGCACACGGTAGCAAAACACTGCAATAACAGGTACTTTCAGTAAATTTGCCAAGATCCATGCACCTTGTGGAAAGGCTGCTAATTCCCCTAAAAAGTCGACATGCTGTACACGATCTGACTGCACGGGTACACGGTCCGCAGCAACAATCACCCACTCACCCTGTTGCATTTTGTCTTGTAAAATCATAGCGGTTTCAATGCCCAATTCATCGACGGGCAATAAGCAAACATCGGCCTTATCATTTAGCTTTTTCAAAAACTCATTAAACTTGGTCGCATGTTTTTGATAAACCAGTACATTAATTTTCTGGGGATGTTCTGACTTAATTGCCCGAAGCAATTCAATATTGCCAAAATGGGAAACCACAATCAGCGCCCCTTTTTGGTAGTGCCGAGAAAAGTTTTCATGCCCAAAAACTTCTAAATTTTGCTCTGAGATATGACCTAGCCAACCTTCAATCTTATCTAAAATACATTCACCAAATTGCATAAAATGCGTATAGCTATTTGCCCAAGTTGGTTCGTGGGTAAAGGGAGACTGTGTTCCAGCAAAATGATGCAGTTTTTGTAAATAAATTAAGGAAGCTTGTCGTGCTGTGGCGGCAAACAGCCAATACCACATAATGACAAAGTACATCACCAACTTGCATAACCAACGTCCACCAAAACGGTAAAACCACAACATAAGCATGAGGGGCACCATGCCTCCTCGCTCTTTAATGTCATTCCATTTTGGAGAAGCTGAATCTGACATAATTAACCTTGCAGCCTTTGTTTTAACAGCTTCGGTAAGCGAATCAGCATGCCCATAAACAAAGTTGCGTGTGCTTTACTCAGCCCCAAGTTATCTCGCCAAGCATGAAAATGGGAGATGCCCTGCTCTGGATAAACAACAGGTGTCGGCACATTAATAAATGAGGTATTTTCCCATTTTAAACGCACCAAAATTTCGCTATCAAAGCCCATACGTGGCTGAAACTTAGCGCTGTTCAAAACTTTAATAGTGCTCTCGAGTGGATACACTCTAAACCCACACATACTGTCTTTAATTTCAAAAGACAAACTATTAAGCCACACCCAAAAATGAGTAATGTAACGACCATACAACCGTTTTTTAGGAATAGATTCATCAAAGTACGGCTGACCAATCACCATAGCTTTGGGATGTTGCTGAGACTGCTCAATAAATTTAGGAATGTCATCCCAGTGGTGTTGACCATCGGAATCAAGTTGTAAGGCATGGCTTAAACCCAACTCATGTGCAGCACGCAATCCTGTAATCACAGCTTGCCCTTTACCCTTATTCACTTCATGTTCAATTAAATGAATTTGGGAATATTGATTGGCTAATGCCCGTAAAATCTGGCTACAAGCATCATCACTTCCATCATTTACCAATACAATCGGCAAATGAAAGCGATCAAGATAGGCAATCAAATCAGCTAAATAATGGGGATGGTTATAAACTGGGATAACAAAGCCATAGTTGGTCTGCATTTTTAACCCTCTACTTCCATTTGCAAAGCGAATAATAAACGCCCAGAAGCCAAAATCTGTTCTGAATCGCGTAGCTCAAAACCCACTTTATGCTCTTTTCGAGAAAGCTTAAGTTGTACAATTGCATAAGGACGGATCAGATTTTGAAATTTTAGCTGTTCATAACCCTGACACCAATTTAAGTCCGACCAAATTGATTTAGCAAAATGTTGTAAAAAACCTATTTGCCCGACCCCAGGATAAATCGGTTGTGTTGGGAAATGCCCTTTAAAACACGCTAACTCTGGTGGAAACTCAAGGCTCAAAATATAGTCATCTGAACTTTGAGACTGCGACAAAACCACAGGTTGTAACATAGACTTAAATAGAGTCTGCAAATAGCTTTTATTGAGTTTAGACTGAGAGTTTTGTGGTAGCTGACTTAGGAAACGCCATTGACGTGGAATCTCTATAGTTTCCAAGCGGTCTTTCAACTGTTGTTTTAAATGACCAACAAAAACCGACTTACCTAGTTGCTGTAACTGTTCCCGTGCATCTTCTTTTAAAACAACAATACATCCCAATATTTGACGATGCTCATGTTCAAGTACCAATACATGACATTGCTGTACTGCATCTAAAGCTTGAATGCTTTGCTCGATCGCATCTAGACTCAGACGCTTTTCTTCAAGTTTAATAATTCGATCTGTACGCCCCATCAGCTTAAAGGTCTGACTCATTGCATCTGGCCATGCTGCACCATCACCTGTGCTAATCCAATCATCCTCATAGGCATGATTACTCTTCACCATGAGCTGTTGGTCTTCAATCCGAATAGCCACATTGCTAAAAGCAGTCCAAGCATCCTCATCTTTAGCACGATGGGCAATACCACCTGTTTCAGAACTTCCCAAAACTTCAATAATCGGACGATTTAAAAAAGGGCGAACACCACTTTCTAGCTTGCCACCCGAACTAAAGACCATTTGACAGTGTTGCAAAACGACATCGGTTGTCCAACGTTTTAATAATGCAGGACTTGAGATCAAATAATTGCTTAATCTCAACATTTCTAATTGTTTTTGAGCTTGTACCACATCTTCTGGGAATGCCATTTGAGGGGAATAAAAACTTCGACCCGTCGCTAGTGGTAGCAATAATTTAAATAGTAATCCATAAATATGCTGATGACTGACCGTTGCGATCGCAATTGCATGCTCATCAAAAGTAAAGCTCTGGCTTAATCCTTGAACTTCATTTAATAATTGTTTTAATGTTCTTGGGATTTTTTTAGGTTCGCCAGTTGAACCTGATGTATAAAAATACAGTTGCGCATGTTCTAAAAAGTCATCATCCAAAATTAAAGATAAAGGAACAACTTTTTCAACATCTTGACGCTTTAAAAAATAAATCTGCTGTGCTGCAAAATCCTGTTCTAATTCGCGTACCCGATTTGGTGGTAAAAGTACCTGTTTTTCCGCTAACAAAGCGGCAAAGAATAAAACCAGAAATTCATAGCTGTCTGCCTCCCATAATGCCCAAGTTAAATTTTCCATTTGAGCAATTGCAGCAGCTTGTAAGGCAACGTCCTGCCAAAATTGAGTAAAACTGGTCGAATGTAGAGCAGCATCTATACAAAGTGGATGAGCTGAACCGATGAATTTTTGAAAATGACAGTGCATAGTTTTTAATTAATGATTTGAAGAATGTAAACGCTGATGTCGCTTACGCAAAATAAATTCACCAACGAACAAAATGCCCATTAGTACATACGAAATAAAGCCATTATAAATGACCCAAATCTGAGTCGATGTAAAAAGTACGGTGCCTAAAGCAATCAATGCATTACAGAAAAAGAAAATGCACCATACCTTGGTCACCTGTCTGGTCCACTGCACACCAGAAGGAGGTAAATCAGGTTCAACGAGTCGGGCAAAGCGTTCAATCATAGACGGTGGTTTTATCAGTGTCAGTGCAAAAATAACCAATGCACCCAAACTCATGCCAACCGGATATAACTTTAACCAAGCATGATTATGTGACAGCAAGCTAAGACTGCCACAAACAATGGCAAAACCAGTTAAAGGCCATAATAATGAGTTGCCTTTACTAAAAAGTCTGACCACACCTAATCCAATGAGTAACACACTCACCCAAACAAATTGACCGTGCGTCAAACTCCAACCCACAATAAAGGGATACAACACAAAAAGTGCTGTAATCATCCCTTTAATCACGAGCTTCATTCAGCTGTCATATTCCGAATAACCGTCACAACATCAAGTACGGTTCGCACATTTTTAAAATCTTCAGGTTTTACTTGCTTACCCGTTAACTCTTTAATTTTTACAACTAAATCAACTGCATCAATACTGTCTACATCAAGATCTGAATATAAGTTTGAATCGAGTTGAACAGACTCCGGTTCAATTTCAAACAAATCTTCCATCCATTCGCGGAGTTTAGTTAATACTTGCTCTTGAGATAACATCATCACACTCCTTATGACTTCTGCTGTGCTTCAACTAAAGCAACTAAACTCTGGATTGATTTAAAATGCTGTTTGGTTTCATCCGACTCCGCATTTAAATGAATGTTGTAACGCTTTTTCAAAGCCAGTCCCAACTCCAGTGCATCAATCGAGTCTAATCCTAAACCTTCTCCAAATAATGGAGCTTCTGTATCAATATCCGCAATAGTGATATCTTCTAGTGCCAAAACATCAATAATCATTTGCTTTAGTTCATCAGCAAGATTGCTCATTTCAAGATAACTCTTCATCAAAAATTTTATAAAAACTACGACTTAACTGACGAACTTGTTTAGGTCCTACTGTTAAATCATCTAACAGATCTGATACATGTACAGCATCGAGTACTTTCACTTCGATATGAAATGGTCGAGATGGTACGTGGTACCATTTTTCATTCTTGGTTAATGTCGATGGTGTACAGGTAATAATTACTGGGCGAATTGGTACATTTGCACGAATGGCAATGTTGGCTGCACCGCGCTGAAATTCGTTTAGGGTCATCCCTTTTTCAGTACGAGTTCCTTCCGGAAAAATTAAAAGAGAAGCCGCATTATTTTCTTTCAGACGCGTCACACAGTCTTCAACAAATTGCTGAGATCCTGCGTTCAAAATATAACCCGCGCTTTGTACAGGTCCTTTGGTAAAGGGGTTCGACCAAAGAGACTGCTTCACCACACAATTAGCCTGCTGCATCATACCAATTAGTACTACAACATCAATCAAACTCGGATGATTGGCGATGACTAGCTCTTGGCGACTATTCTGTAGCTTTTCCAAACCGTCTACCGAATAAGTCATGATGCCCAGTTTGACCATCATTTCGGTAAAGCCTTTAAAGCTATACTTAATCACATTTTGTGCACGCTGCTGACGCTTTTCATAGTCAGAGGTTGTGGCATTTAGTACTGGGGCGATAACTGAGGCGATTGCCATACCGCCCAGCCCAAAACTGGCAAAACTAAAACCAGTTGCAGCCACACGCCAGCAATAATTACCCTTTTGTTTGAGATTTTTAAGATTTAGCATTTGTTCCACCCAAATGCAGATGTTAACTGGTCAGCATCCTGCCAAAAATGAGCAAAAGCAGGAGCATCTGCTTCATCTGTATGCATCCACGCAGTAATTTGTAAATTAGGTTGCTCTAAAGTAACGACAGCAGCCATCGCATAGGCAGGGAAATCGACTGCCTCAGTATAAATTTTGGGTAAGGGTTCATCATAGGCAATGACCAATACCCGCTGGATATCTTTCATTGACTTTAAAAGAGCATAGGCCTCAATCAAACTTTCAGTCCATGAACAGCTTAAGCTGGTAGATGGAGTGTCATCCTGACATAAAATAGAATAAAGCCCAGAAATTGCATTATGAACAGACGTTGAGAATTGTGTAGGTGATGGAGTTTGCTCACTTAAAACATCTTGCAAGATATTCAACGTTTTAGACTCATCACCATATCGTGACACCCAAACAATATAATCAGCTTTACTGCCATCTAATGCACCAAGCGCACTATTTAAAGCAAGTTTAGCTAATGGCGACAACCGTCTACGTTGCATAGCTGAAATACAGTCAAGGGCTGTATATGAGGGCTGAGCATGCGTAAATGTGAGCTGAGCAAGATGTAATGTTACCATGCTAAAAGTGAACCCTAAGCAGCATTATTCTGTCGAAATATAAATTATTTTATAAAGATGCTGATTATAGCATTCGTTATGAAATTTACAAAAAATTACGTTTATCATTCACACTTTTTCATAACTCTTGGCATATGCTCATTTATTTGCAATAAAAAACCCAAAGAAGACTTTGGGTTTTTGAACTTTAAAAAGCTTAACGTTTAAACTTTTTCTCAGCTTTTTTGAATTTCTGTACATAACGACGTTTACGTGCCGCAACGCGCTCATCCACTTGTGACTTACGTCCTTCAAATGGGTTTTCCGACGTTTTAAAATCGACACGCACTGGCGTTCCTTCCAGTTTGTAAACTTTGCGGAACACATTCTCAAGGTAACGACGATAATCCGCTGGGGTTTTATCGACCTTATTACCGTGAATTACGATCGTTGGTGGATTTTGTCCACCCATATGCGCATAACGCATTTTAATACGTTTACCACCCACCATTGGCGGTTGATGTGCATCTGTAGCATCATTCAAAATTTGGGTTAATTTCGCAGGTGAAACTTTTAAATGTGATGAGTCATAAGCACGATGGATGGTTGGGTACATTTCCCCTACACCAGTGCCATGCAATGCCGAGATTAAATGGACTTTTGCCCATGGAATAAAGTCAAAACGGCGATCAACATCCAACTTACATTGTTTACGATCGTATTCTGTCATGTTGTCCCATTTGTTAATGGCGATCACCATGGCACGACCAGCTTCAAGTGCGTAACCAATCAAATGTAAATCTTGTTCAACTACGCCTTCACGAGCATCAAGAACCACTACAATCACATGTGCATCTTTAATTGCTTGTAGTGTTTTCACGATTGAGAATTTCTCAATCATTTCTTCAACTTTACCTTTACGACGCACACCCGCTGTATCAATGAGGGTATATTGACGACCATCACGTTCAAATGGGATATAAATCGAATCGCGAGTTGTACCAGGTTGGTCAAATGCCACCACACGATCTTCGCCAAGCAAGCGATTGACTAAGGTAGATTTACCAACATTTGGACGACCAATAATCGCTAAACGTAAACCTGTTGCTTTGTCATGCTCTTCTGGATTTTCATCTTCAGGTACGTCTACCAAGACATCCTCAAGCATTTGCTGTACACCACGTCCATGGCTGGCAGCAACTTGTAATGGTTCACCCATACCAAGTTTGTAAAACTCAACCAACGCAGCTTCTGCATGAACACCATCAACTTTATTGGCAACCAAGTAAACTTTTTTACCTAGCGTACGCAATTCCCGTGCAATTTGCTCATCAGAAGCCAACAAGCCAGCACGCGCATCAACCACGAAAATAATGATATCTGCTTCATGGATCGCTGTTTTTGACTGCTCAGCCATGTAGTTATCAATACCGCCTTCATTTTCACCAATACCGCCAGTATCAACAACAATGAAAGACTTATTCTGATAAGTCGCATCACCATATTTACGGTCACGAGTCAGGCCCGCGAAGTCGGCTACAAGTGCATCACGACTCTTGGTAATCTGGTTAAATAACGTTGATTTTCCGACATTCGGACGACCAATGAGCGCAATAACGGGTTTCATACAATAACCTTAATTCAAGACCAGCCATATCTCATGGCATGAGCATTAAAAACAGTACAGGAGATATATTTTAAGGTCAGAGATGACCATAATAAAAGACGGGGCTTTGAACTGATTTAATTCAAACACCCCGATATTTTTAACAGCGTAATTTGTTAAGCGCTTATTTTAGCACAAGCGAACGAAATTAACGATTCTGCCAAATACTTAAATCACCTTTTCTGGTCGAAACATAAAGTTGGTTCTCGATAACACGTAATGTATTAACTTCACCACTTGTTTTTGAACGACCAATTAATTTACCTGTTGCTGGTTCAACAAGATGTAATACACCATCTAAATCGCCAACAACAAGATCTTGTCCTAGCACAACCGGATTACTTAAATGACGGTTTAACAAACTATCATTTTCCCAGATTTTTTCACCAGATGCTAAATCATAAGCTGTTAACTTACCATCTGTTGAAGAGACAAATACTTTGTTGTCATAAACTTCTGGACGTTTAGTACTGCTCGAATCTTCACTCCAAACTACACGTTGAGAAGCAAGATCGGTTACAGTCACTTGACCTTGGAAACTAGTCGTTACCATAAACTGTCCAGCTACAGTAGGATCGCCCTCGATATCGATTAAACGTTGAATATCAGAACGACCTTCGCTTACTGCAACACGACGTTGGAAACGTGGAATACCACTAATCGTATCAATTGCATAAACATACGCATTCGCAGATGCAATTAATACAGTACGAGGATCAAGGCTCACCGGTGATGCCTGACCACGCAAACTAAATTGTACATTGGGTAATTTATAAGCCCAAACTTGTTGGCCCGAAGTAGCATCATGCGCAAATACAGTACCATCATTCGCAACGGTAATAACGCGTCCAGATTGAACCAATGACGGGCTTAACAATGCGCCAGATAACTGTGCAGTCCACTTCTGTTCGCCTGTTGCCTGATCTAGTGCAAAAAGTTGCCCTTTACTATTACCAACAACAACAAGTCCTTCAGCAGCTTCAACACCAGAGCTCAAGCCTAATTTACTGACTTTTTTCTCCCAAATGCGTTGTTTACCACGATATGCAGCTACTTCGCCTTTTGGATCAAGAGTGAAAACCACACCGTCGCTTGCATCAAGTTGCAAACGTAATGGATCAGCCTTATCAGTAGAAGAAACACTACGCGAAAACACTGGCGTTAAGGTCTTTTTCGACTCGGTCAATTTCGGTAGCGGATTAGGTTTGACTTCTTTTACTTTATTACTCGAACATCCCACCAGTACAGCCGATGCGATTGCAATTGCCAAAGGCAGTTTGAATTTCTGATTCATTAAGACTCTTCCACCTGTGTTTCCAAAATTGGGCGCTCAATCTGTGGATCTTCAACTAAAACGCCAACACTTTCGAGTTTAATTTGTAAAATTTGTCGCTCTTGTTTACGTTCTAGTAACGAATTCCAGGCTGCCTGATACGCTTTTTTAGCAGAATCAACATCTTTCTTAGCAACAAAGATATCACCACGTAACTCTTCTACCGTTGCTTTAAATGCTGGATCGACGTTACCAGACAAGGTTTTTAGTGCTTCATCATATTTGTTTTGCGCCAATTGTGCATCTGCTAAACGCAATTTTACAACCTGAATCAAACCTTCATCTTTTACTTTTGAATTTTCAACTTTCTTTAATGCTTTTTCAGCAGCAGCATAGTCCTGTTTTTCATAGGCTAATTTTGCCAATACAAACTGAGTCTGTATTGCCTGAACAGAATCGATATCATCTTTTACAATTTTATCTGCCGACGCAGTTACCGAACTTAAGGCGTTTGGATTATCGCCACTTGCATTTGCCTCATCCATTAACTGCTGTACTTTTGCAGTTTCTACTTGGCTAGTTGCCAGATTCTTTTTTTGCCAGTATGTCCACCCAAAAAAGGCAATCAACGCAATGAGAATTCCGCTAATCATGGCAGAACCATATTTTTTGGCGAACGACTTTAAGCTGTCGAATTGTTCTTCATCACTTACGCTCATGTGATTGTCCTTTTCCAGATGTTTCAGTTTATTTTGTAAATTTTTGGATTAAAAATGGTACGAGGTCAGCGATTGCGACTTGTGACTGTTCAGCTGTTGCTAGTTCTTTTATAGCAAGCTGCTGTGCATCCCACTCTCGTTCCCCTAAAATCAAAGCAAAGATTGCTCCAGCCTGATCAGCTTTTTTCATCTGGCTTTTCATGCTACCTTGCGAACCTGTTTTGATCCGAATACTGCTATTTGCAGCTTCTAACTGGTCACGTAATTGTTCCGCTAAAATCAAAGCATTGGTTTGATAAGCAGGCTCTGCAACCAGAAATACTTCACAATCACGAATAACTTCGACCTGTTCAACTTGCTCAACTAGAAGCAATAAACGCTCTATTCCCATGCCAAAGCCAACAGCAGGTACAGATTGATCTGGCTTACCTTTTAGCTGACCAACAAGACCATCATAACGACCACCTCCACACACAGTACCTTGCGAACCAAGTGCAGTTGTTGTCCATTCAAAAACGGTCTTGTTGTAATAATCTAGACCACGTACCAATTTTTGGTTAATTACAAATTTAACGCCCGCAGCTGTCAAATAATCTTGCAATTGTTGGAAGTGACTTAAACTGTCTTCTTTTAAAAAGTCATATAATTTCGGTGCATTTTCCAGAATTTTCTGAGTAGATTCAATTTTAGAATCTAAAATACGTAATGGGTTAGTCGTTAAACGGCGCTGTGAATCTTCATCCAAAGCTTCTTTATGTTCATTTAAGAACGCAACTAAAGCATTACGGTATTCTGTACGTTCATCTTTTTCACCTAAAGTATTCAACTCAAGTTGAACCATGTGATCAACGCCCATACGCTTCCATAACCGAGCTGTCATCAAGATAACTTCAGCTTCAATATCAGGAGTGGCAACACCGAAAGTTTCAACACCAAACTGGTGGAACTGGCGGTAACGTCCTTTTTGTGGCTTTTCATAACGGAACATAGGTCCCATATACCACACACGCGGTGTAGCACCGCGCAACAAGTTATGTTCAAGCATCGCGCGAACACAACCTGCTGTACCTTCAGGACGTAAGGTTAATGACTCTGGTGGATTGCCTTTGTCGAAAAAGGTATACATTTCTTTTTCAACAATATCGGTTGCATCACCAATAGCACGTTTAAACAAGCCCGTTTGTTCAACGATCGGCAAACGAATTTGTTGATAACCATAAGCATCCATTAAAGATGCTAAATGTTGCTCGAGACGTCTCCACGCTACTGTTTGCGTTGGTAAGATGTCATTAAAACCTTTGATTGCGACAATTGAACTCATGATGAACTACGAATAATTTCTTTAGATTTAGCTTCTTCAAGCTCTTGGACACGTTGACGAACCATTGTTTCGATTTCATCAACCAATTGATCGGTATCGATTAAATGGCTTTTCTCACCATTACGATAAACCAGTGAACGAGGCGCAGCCCCGACAACCCCGATATCTGCTTCTTTTGCTTCACCCGGGCCATTTACCTTACAACCAATCACTGACACATCCATTGGAGTACGAATATCTTCTAAACGCTCTTCCAAAGCTTGCATCACTTGAATAACGTTAAATTCTTGGCGCGAACAACTCGGACAAGCAATAAAGTTAATCCCGTTAGAGCGAAGTCCCAATGATTTTAAGATATCAAAACCAATCTTGATTTCATCTTCTGGTTCGGCAGCAAGCGAAATACGCATCGTATCGCCAATACCTTCCATCAGCAAACCACCAAGCGCAATAGCGGATTTCACAGTACCGGTACGGTAAATACCCGCTTCAGTTACACCAAGATGTAATGGATTATCAATTTGTTTTGAAAGTAAACGATAAGCATCCATTGTTAAAAATACATTAGATGCTTTTACACTGACTTTAAATTCATGGAAATTGAGTCGATCTAAAATATCTATATGGCGTAATGCAGACTCAAGCAGTGCTTCACCTGTAGGTTCGCCATACTTTTTTTGTAAATCTTTTTCTAGAGAACCACCATTGACGCCAATACGCATTGAAATGCCATGATGACGTGCAGCAGCAACGACTTCACGAACTTTCTGGTCGGACCCGATATTCCCCGGATTAATACGCAAACAGTCTGCACCATAATCTGCAACTGCTAAGGCAATTCTATGGTCAAAATGAATATCGGCAACTAATGGTACTGAAACGCGCTTACGAATTGCGCCAAATGCTTCAGCAGCCTCCATAGATGGGACCGAAACACGCATAATATCAGCACCTGCTTCAGCGCAACGTTCAATCTGAGCAACGGTTGCATCAACATCGCAAGTTTCAGTGTTTGTCATACTTTGCACGCTAATAGGTGCATCGCCACCGACATACACCGACCCAACACGGATTTTACGTGTTGGTCGACGTTTAATTGGGTTCTCTATCATTGTATCGCTCAACTCATGGTATTAGCGGGATAAACGGAATTCAGCTTTACCGTTTACCGTATATGGAGACAATGAAATCTGTTCTTGGTTTAAACTTAATGACACAGCAGTTGCATCATCAAGACGAATCTGAAATGGAGACTCACCATTTAAATTTAAAGTTGATGACTGACGACCTGTCGCCAAAACTTTACCTGTTGCATCAACAATATGAACAGAAGTTGGTCGGTTAAAGTTTAGCACCAATTGATCACCCACTGTTGAGGTGGCATTTCCTTTCATAGGTAAAACTTCAACATTAGATTGATTTACTTTAGGTAAATCAACATCTTCTTTCTTTGAAGTCCACTTTTGAATACCCATAACAATCAATGACACAAAAGCAATAACCAAAATTGCAAGCAGTGCGCGCTTTAACCATTTCTTATTACGATCACTATTAGAACCAGGGAGTTTACCCATGATTTTAATCGGTGAGTTATTTAAGGCATGATTTGGTAAAAGCCCGGTATCATTTGCATAAATTTCATCAAAGCGCTGAATAATTGCCGTCGCATCTGTATTTAGATATTTTGCATATGAACGGTAATAACCCTTGATAAAAGTCGCTTCTGGCAATGACTTATAATCATCTTGCTCTAAAGCGGTTAGAGTTTTGACCGGCATGTTTAAATCTGAAGAAACTTGCCCTAACTCTTTATTCTGAGCAACTCGAATTTGACGTAAATACTCACCAGGACGTTGAATATTTCCTAAAGCAGAAGTCGGTAAGCTTGAGCCAGTTGGCTGCTGTGAATTAGGATTTATTTCCATACGGCCTCAGTACTATACTGTAATTGCAAATAACGTTGATATTCTGGACTTTCTGGGAACAAGGCACGTAATTGGTTTACTAACACTTGCATTCCCATTTTATCCGCATTGGCTCGAGCCACTCTTACACCAATCCAAAGTGCTCTTGCACCCTGATTTTTCTGCCCCACTGTACGAACATATTGCTCATACATTTGTGTAGCAGCCGGAATCTGCTGCTGCAAATAAAAAATTTCCGCTAACTCTAACATTGAAATATAAGAGTCGCGGTTAGCAAGGAGTGATTGCTTGAATGTTTTTTCAGCATTCGCAACATCACCCAATTTTAAATAAATACGCCCCAAATTTTCTAACGCCTGATAGCGTTGGTCATAACCTAATGTTGTGCCAGCAATACGAAATTGCTCGATCGCATCATTATAGCGTTCCATTTGGTATAAATAAGTACCATAATTATTATGTGCTTGAGCATTATCTGGTTCAGATGAAATTGCTCGTTTAAAATAATGTTCTGCTTTTTCTAAGTTCGGCTTACTACCTTCTTGCTGTAGTAAAATACCCATCATCATATTTGCCGTTGCATCACGGCTATCTACACTTAAAGCTTGATCAAGAGCTCGCTTTGCCGAATCCAAGTCACCTGAACGGATATGTTCAGCAGCAAGTTGTGTACGCACCTTTACCGCTTTTTCTGGGTCTTTTTTTTGCGTATGCGTTGTCTGGCAACCACTTGCCAAAAGCGCAACTGCAACCCCCATACAAAATACCGTTTTTAACTTTGGAGTACTCAAAGCCTGCCCTCAATTTATCCTTGTGTCCGCAAAATCTCTTGACGCTGTGTGACTTTCTTCTGCCACTGTTCTGCACGACGAGTTCTATCAGCCACCTGACCGACTAACTGTCCACAAGCAGCATCAATATCATCACCACGTGTTTGACGAATCGTACACACAAATCCAGCATCAGACAAAGTTTTTTGGAACGAGATAATTCGATTTCGGCTTGAACGACCATATGGTGCATGCGGGAACGGATTAAATGGAATTAAATTAATTTTACTTGGTAAGTTTTTTAATAATTTAATCATTTGCTGTGCATGTTCAAGATGATCATTTACGCCCTCTAACATCACATATTCAATAGTCACATGTTTACGCGAACTTTCATTACCATCTTTGGCAATATAACGCTGACATGCTGCAATTAACTGAGCCAATGGATATTTTTTATTAATTGGCACTAATTCGTTACGTAATTCATCGTTTGGCGCATGTAAAGAAATTGCTAAAGCAACATCAATGTCTTTTGCAAGTTGGTCAATTTTTGGTACAACACCTGACGTTGATAAAGTCACACGACGTTTTGACATGCCATAGGCAAAGTCATCAAGCATAATCTGCATTGAGCTTAATACGGCATCATAGTTGAGCAATGGCTCACCCATACCCATCATCACGACATTAGTCACTGAACGCTCGCGCTCGGCAACAGGCACTTCTTCCATATAAGAATAGTTTGCCATCCAAAGTTGTCCAATGATTTCATCTGGCGTTAAATCACGTTGGAAACCTTGTTTACCTGTTGAACAAAATGAACAGTCCAATGCACAACCTACTTGTGACGAAATACACAAAGTTTTGCGCAAGCCTGTTTTATCTTCGGCAGGAATTAATACAGTTTCAACCAAAGATCCTGCACCATCACCCACGCGAAAAACCCACTTACGTGTGCCATCTTTTGAATAATGACGGTGAACAACTTCAGGTGCCTTAATTTCACAAATCTGTTCAAGCTTCTCACGTAATTTGCCTGAAATATTGGTCATTTCAGCAAAATCAGTAATGAAGTATTGATGCATCCATTTCATGACTTGTCCGGCACGAAACTTTTTCTCACCAATATCTTCAAAGAATTTTTCTAATTCAGTACGAGACATGCCGAGTAAATTCACTTTATTTTCGGCAGCAGGGATTACCAGCGTGGACGAAGATTGCTGCTGTCCATCAAAATTTTCAGATGAAACGACCTCTGCAGAACTCATGTGTATTTACCTAAACCATGTCAAAAAACTGAAGATATTGTTCAAGAATCAAACAATATTCTCTTAAGAGAATAAAAAAACCAGATAAGTAGTATACCACTTATCTGGTTTGAATGCTTTCGATTAACGAGTGCGTGGGCAGATCTCGTTGTCAGCAAAGAAGTAAGCAATTTCACGCTCTGCAGAAGCAACTGAGTCAGAACCGTGAGCAGCGTTTTCGTCGATGCTTACAGCAAAGTCAGCACGGATAGTGCCAGGAGCTGCTTCTTTAGGGTTTGTAGCGCCTAAGATTTCACGGTGTGCAAGAACTGCATTTTCGCCTTCAAGAACAGATACAACAACTGGACCAGAAGTCATGAATGCAACTAAGTCACCAAAGAAACCACGTTCTTTATGCTCAGCATAGAAACCTTCAGCATCAGCTTGAGAAAGGTGTTTCATTTTAGTCGCAACAATTTTTAAACCCGCTTTTTCAAAACGAGCAAAAATATCACCGATGTGGTTTTTAGACACTGCATCAGGTTTTACGATAGACAAAGTACGTTCAATAGCCATGAGTGGCTCCTTTATTTTAAGATTTAAACTTTAAAAAATTTGCCGCATTATACCGATGTCATAGGCAATAATCAGCTTTGTATGTGTAAAAGTTGCGATTTTTTCTACTGTTTTTAGCGAACTTCGTCTATCCAGGCCATTTGGATCCCTTCTAGCAATCCTTCTGTCGATTTATTTGGGTCATCATTAAAATCTGGTAAAGCACATACCCATGCATGTAAATCGGTAAAACGAATCCATTGCGGATCAACTTCTGGATGTGCTTCTGACAATTCAATGGCAATATCAATCGTATCTGTCCAACGTAAGCCCATAGCGGCTCCTATCTGTTTAATCTGCTAAATCAAGAACTGTGTACTTTAGCAAATCCACAAACCTAATCGTTAGCTTAAGCTGATAAAAATTACCGATGCTTATAAAGCGATGTTTAATAGTGGAGCAATAAAAATAATCAAACTTGCCACAGCAGCGCCAATTAAAGCCCCTACAATCACATCGCTTGGGTAGTGAAGACCAAGCACCATTCGAGACAATGCTACGAGCACCATAAAAGGAAACATCGCAGCAAGCAGGACTGGCTGGATATAGCCCAAGACAATCGTGACCATCACGGCATGAAGCGTATGGCCAGATGGAAAGCTGAAATGATCGAGTGGTCTTTCACCGAGCACAATCACCTGATGCACCTGATAAGGGCGAGGTCGCGTTGTTTTATGTTTTAAGAATTTATAGATTGCCGTCCCAAAAGAACCACCCAGTAATAAATAGATGATTTGCAGGCTATAGGTTATACCTTGCATCCCCCATACGATTGCCAGCATGAGATACCAAAATGGTCCATCACCTACACGACTGATGATTTTGAAAAAAAGGGCAACACGTTGTGAATGAGAGAAATTGTTAAGATATAAACAGCCTCTCAAATCTAAATCGAGTATTTTTATTTTTGCATTCTTAAATTTCATGGTCATTCTCCTATTTTAGGATACTTAGGTGAAGTCCACAGAGGGCTCCTTCACTACCTGATAAAATGCCTGCTCCAATTGCTGAACCGGAAGTTGCCAACCGCTTTGCTGTACTTTATGACAGGCTTGTACGCCCATTTCTCTAAGTTGTTGTACTGAAGGAAGCTGATAAATTTGTTGTATAAAGTGGCTTTTTTGTCCAAGTGGGCTTAACCAGCCATTCACACCATGGGTTAAGTATTGATGTGCACATGCATAATCATACGCGATAACTGGCAAACCGCTTGCCATTGCCTCTAAAACTACGTTACCAAACGTTTCAACTTGACTCGCAAATACGAATACATCTGCACTCGCATAGGCAGCCGCCAAATCTTGACCTCTCAGACTTCCGGTAAAGATAACGCCCTTCGCTTCAGGCAATGACTTTAAGCGAGCAAAATCTGGGCCATCTCCCACAATAACTAACTTAGTTTTATGTGGCTGAACAGTTTGTAAGTTGGCATAACTTTCAATCAGCACTTGCACTTCTTTTTCAGGCGACAAACGTCCCACATAAAGCATAACGCGAGTATTCTCATCGGCGTCCCATTGCTTTCGCAAACTTTCAGAACGGTGCTTTGGTGAAAACCTTGTCGTATCTACGCCGCGCCCAACAACAACCAGTGGACACGTAATACCGAAACCTCGTAATGCTTCTTGTGTATCTTTACTCGGCACACAGGTCACTTGAGTATTGTTGTGAAACCAGCACAGGTATTTTTGAATCGGTTTGACTAAAAAAGCCAAATCAAAGAATCGGCTAAAATCTTGAAAGGGTGAATGAAAGCCGCTAGAAACCGGAATAGCTTTTGCTTTTGCGGCCTGCATGGCAGTTAAACCTAAAGGACCTTCTGTCACAATGTGGACTACATCTGGCACAAACTTTTCAAAAGCTTTCGATACTTTTAAATATTGTGGCCAGCCAAACTGTAAAGTCGGATATTTTGGAATCGCTTGCGACATGACCAGACATTCTTGCTCTGGTGTAAAGTCATGACATTTTGCTTTTTGTTCTGGGCGAATCAGTAAAATCTTATGCCCCTGCTTTTGTAAGCCTTGGCATAACTGTAATAATGAAAGTGCCACACCATTAATTTCAGGTGGCCATGTTTCGGTAACAATCGCAATTTTTAAACGCGGGCGAACCAACTCATGTAGTGAGTGAGTATTAGACAACTGCTGCTTTTGTTTAAAATAGAATTGGAAGCTTTCAGGAAGTTGCTGTTGTTTTAATAGTGCTGTCGCGTATGAGCTTTGCATAGCGCCATCCATCAATGTATTTATTTTCATGCTTAAAGATTAAGCAGTTTTTTTGACACTTTGATGATAAATGCATGACAGTTTACTGACATGAAAAATAAAAAAAGCACACTGATGACAGTATGCTTTTCTCTTAAAACTTAATAACACTTAGCGATTTTGCAATTTTGCATAGTCCATGAGTACATTTGCAGCTTCAGTCACAAAAGTTTCTTCTTCTGGCAATGCAGGACGTTGCGATGCTTTCATTTTAGCGCGAGATTCAGCTAGAGCATCTAATGAAGCTTGATAGCTTTCCCAATTTGCAAAAGGCTTTTGGCCACTTGCTGCACGGCGTTCATTTTCTGCATCTAGAGTCTGTTTCTCTAAACCAAGCAATTCTGCACGGCGTTTATCAATATCAAGTACGACTTGCTTTTGCTCACTTGTAACCTTAGCAATCGCAGTACGTTTATTTAAATATTTAAACTGAGGATCGACAGCAACACGTTGTTCAGAAGACTGAGACAACTTCGCGACATATGGCTGAACAGAACCTTCACGCTTAAACGGTGCAGTCGGAATCGTATCCCACTTCAACGCATTCTTCGATTTACGTTCACCAAACTCTTCGTTATAGATATCGACGAGTTTAATGTCTGGCACTACACCTTTATTTTGTGTACTACCACCCGTAATACGGTAGAACTTACGCTGAGTTAAAGTCGCTTGACCGTATGCCAGAGTATCAAGTTGTACCTGAGCAGTACCCTTACCAGTTGTTGTGCTACCAATAATAATACCGCGCTCATAATCTTGAATTGCAGCAGAGTAAATCTCACTAGCTGACGCTGAAGCTAAGTTCACCATTACAGCAAGAGGGCCAGTGTAAATTTGTTGACCACCGTCGTTGTCTTCAAAAACACTTACGTTGCCATTGCCATCACGAATTTGTACCACTGGACCAGACTTAATCACTTGACCCAACATACGTGCAACTTCTTCTAATGAACCACCTGGGTCATTACGTAAGTCAATGATAATACCTTCTACTTTCTTCGCTTTTAAGGCTTCAAAAGCATTTGCAGTATCTTCCGAAACTGAACGATACTGTTGACCAGCACGACGTGAACGATAGTCAAAATAGAATGATGGAATTTCGATTACGCCCAATACGTGCTTTTTACCATCACGTGTCACTTCAACTGTGCGTGAACGAACACCAGCATCTTCTTCTTGAATCACATCACGCACTAAGGTCACATTACGCGCCTGACTCATTGATGCACCAGCACCAAGAAGTTTTAATGTTACTTTCGTTCCGCGTTTACCACGGATGAGTCCAACAATTTCAGAACTTGACCAACCAACCACATCAATCATTTTCTCGCCTTCTTGGGCGACACCAACGATTCGATCTCCTGATTTCACTTGGCCAGACTTACTAGCAGGACCGCCTTCTACAATAGTTTCAATCTTGGTGTAATCTTCATTGCCACGCTCTGGACGAATCGATACCCCAATGCCTTCTAGTTGCAAGGTCGTTTGGCGATTAAGTTCTATCGCATCAATTGGCGGGTAATAGTTACTATGGGGATCATAGGTCGCCAACATTGCGTTTAATGTTTTGTCCAACACATCATCGCTTTTCACACGACTAATTCTTTCAAGCTGACGTGTATAACGTTTAGTTAAGGTCTGAGCTGGCGTTAAATCTTCTGGGCCAGTTAAGTCTTGACCATCAGCAAGTGAAGGGTTTTCTTTAAGCGCTTTTTGTTTAGCCTGCTCTTCTTCACGACTAATGGTTAAGTTGATTAACTGCGAAACCAGCATTTTACGCCAGTGATTTTGTTGCTCAGCCGTCGTTTTAAAATACGGTGCTTTTTCACGATCAACTTCAATATAGCTATTTGGCTGTTTTAAATTTTGCTGTTGTTTTAACTCAGCCAACATGAACTCATAAAATTGTTTTAAGCGTTCACGATATTGCTGATGAATTGCAAATGGTCCAGTTAAGTTCCCCGCTTTTAATGAAGCACCAAAATTTGAACCATATAGTTTTTTATAATTTTGAACTTCAGCGTCTAAAAATAGTGAGTGATCTGGATCAAGGTTATCTAAATACATATCGAGAATACGATTTGATGTCGTCGCATCCAGACGCATATTCAAATAATGTTGGCGATCAACTAAAGTTGCCAGTTGGCGGGCTACCAAAGCCTGCTCTTGCGTTGGCTGGATCGATTGAGAAACCACAGCAGTATTCGTTGCTGCTCTCGCTTCATTCATCGTATGAGAGAAGAATAAACCGCCAGTCGCGATCGCTACTGCACAAGCTATAGTTTGAAGTTTCATAAATTTTTAATACTTCCTTGGGTGTTCCTATCTTACATGCTCTGTTTTCGATATGAACTAAGCAGATTCAAAATCTTAACCAACTAAATTGTTTATACCGTGTAGTTTTATCATATTCTGTACTGACAAAATGTAGCAAAACATTGCAAAATTCGCTTATTGTTTTTCAATCAAAATTCAAATGGAACCAATATGATTGGCGCATTGATGCTGGATATCGCCGGCACAGAACTTACTCAAGAAGATATTGAACTATTACGCGCTCCGCAAGTCGGTGGCATGATTTTATTTGCACGAAATATTGAATCTCCGCAACAAGTGCGTGCTTTAACAGATCACATGCGTCAAATTCGTCCAGATATTTTAATTGCTGTCGACCAAGAAGGTGGTCGAGTTCAGCGCCTAAGATCTGGTTTTACCTTATTACCGGCCATGGGCCGTTTCGGTGAACTCTATATTACCCAGCCTCAAAAAGCACTTGAGCTAGCTGAACAGTGTGGCTGGCTCATGGCAACCGAGGTCCTTGCTGTAGGGATTGATTTCAGTTTTGCACCAGTTTTAGACCTTAATGCAATTAGCGACGTCATTGGTGACCGAGGTTTCTCTAAAAATATTGAGGATATCGCACCTCTTGCTGGCGCATTTATGCAAGGCATGAAAAAAGCAGGAATGGCAAATACGGGCAAGCACTTCCCTGGCCACGGTTCAGTGAAAGCAGATTCACATGTTGCAGCCGCAATTGACAGCCGTAGCTATGACGAAATCTATAATCATGATATGCAAAGCTTTATCAAGCTCATGCCTCAGCTTGATGCACTCATGCCAGCACATGTGATTTATGATCAGATTGACCCAAATCCGGCAGGTTTCTCACCTTTCTGGATTCAAGAAGTTCTACGCAATCGTTTGAAGTTTGATGGTGTACTTTTCTCTGACGATTTAAGTATGCAGGCCGCATGTGTAGCAGGTGATGCAGATGCACGTATTCAAGCCGCGCTTTCTGCGGGTTGTGATATGGGACTTGTGTGTAACGACCGTGATGCGGCATGCACAGCACTAGAAGGTATCGAAAAACTTGCTCTGCCAAACCAAGAACGCTTAGAACGTATGCGCGGTCAAATTCCACAAATTCAGATTGGTGAAACCTTATCGCTAGGAGATGAGTGGCAAGCTGTCAAAACAGCCATTGAAGAGTTTAAAAATTCATTCTAAATTATGGATACGTGGAAGCGTCATCTGCAACCTGCGTAGTTCTTAAATAAGTATTGTATTTGCAATATATAAGACAGATGGATGCATCTAACAGGTTTTGCAGATGACAATGGTTTTGCCTACTTTTGCCAAAACAAAAGTAGGCAAAACCGAAGGTTACTCCCGAAATGAAACATTTACACAGTAAAACTCCGCCGTGATGTACTAGTAAGCTTAAATGACATAATTTCAATACAAGATCTTATAGTCAGGCAATTAAGATCACAGAAAAACAATAAACCGAGTTCAGGACGAATGACACAACAACTTTCTAAACACCGCCATATTTCTTTTACTGCACACTATACCGGCTATATCTGGTACCAAATGGGGATCTCTCACGAAGCACTTGCTACAGCTAAAGGAAAATCACTGGCGTACTTGGTTCACCCAATAGAATCTTGGGCAGAGAAATATGTGGGTGGTAGCATGCGCACCACACTCAAACAACGCCATACCATGCTTGATCATCATTTAGAGAAGTTAATTCAAGAAAATCCTGATCTACAAGTCCTTGAAATAGCATGTGGATTATCTCCACGTGGCTGGTGGTTTAGACAACATTATCCTTCGATTACCTATCGGGAGCTTGATTTACCCGATATGGCACAAACCAAACAAAATGCACTTCAGCAAATTGAACAAAATGCGCCCGAAATTCTCTCAGTCGATTTATTTACAGAAGCTTTTGCACAAGCATTTGAGGTATTTGATCCTAAACGTCCGCTAGTTGTGATTAGTGAAGGTTTAATTAACTATTTTGATAAAGATTTATTAAAACAACTCATTCAATCGATCGCACACTACGGAGCTGCTTTTAAAACGTTCCACTATTTAACGGATCTGTACCCTGAACCAATTAAAAACAAACTGGCGACCCTGATCTGGAACAGTAGTAAGCTACTTAAATTAATGTCCCGCAGTTCCTTTAGTTTTCATTTTAAAAGTCCTCAAGAAGTGCAGGATTTTTTTAAAGATGCGGGGTTTCAACATGCCACAGTTGAACAGCCACAAATATTTTTTGGGCAAGTTCCTTCCAATGATCATGAGCAACATTTAGGTGATCTGGTCTGGATAATCCATAGCCAAACAAAATAATAAGCATAAAAAATTGGAAGCTCGAAAATTACGAGCTTCCAACTATAAGGAATAGATTAAACAGTTTGTTTTTGACGAGCAATAAAACGACTTAAACGATCAGCAAGTTCAAAACTACCATGCTTAAATAAAGCTCGAATCCCCTGCTCTGTACTTTCAAAAATTAAACATTCAATTGAAAAAGTACCTTCTTCATCTTTTAAATGCAGTGCCAAATCGCGTGGATGTTCATTTACAAAATCAAGCTTCGAAACATCATCCATTTTTAAATACATACCAAAGAATGTGACATCAACGATCGTCACCGGTACCCGTACATCAAACTCTCGGTGAGTAATTTGAGTTTTTGGCTGTAAAACCCGAACCCGTTCTTCACCACGGCGTTCCATCTTTTGCATTTGTTCACGTGTCATGGGAATAATACCATCCAGATTTTGGATAGATTCCCCCTTCAAGAAAGTGGTGAACAAACTCATAGTTTCTTTACGGCGTTGCAACTGAGGTACATGGTCAGCATTTGCAATAAGTGCAAATTCCATATCTGGACATTGCAAAGCAAAATTTGCATTTTCATGTGGCAAAGTGAAACTGTCATACTGCCCTGCAGCAACGAGAGTTTTACACGCTGGAATTGGCACGTCAGTTAAACGCAAAAGACGATTACAGTTAATTTCATAACGCTCTCGCTCTGTGCCCGTAAACTCAGCCATTTGCCTAAAAAATAATTTTTTAGCTGTAGGTGACATGCGAGTTTTATCTAATTTGGCATGATTAACCAAATACAAAATCACAGCTTGACCAAACTCTTCCATGCGGTTTTCTTGCATGAGCTTAAGAGACTCTTCCAAAATCATTCGCCAACTTTTTCGGGTCTTTTGCATGACACCCATCAAAATCATGCGATCCATTAATTCTGGACGATGGTAAGCAAAGCAAGATGCTATTACTGACCCCAAAGACATTCCCATAACAGAAACTTTTTGTAGTCCAACAATATCCAGCCAGCGTCCCAACATTTTAGATAAATCAGGTAATTCTAAAGTACCCGCAGATACTCCTGTGTCCCGATTGGTAATTTGCTGATTTGCGCCCATAGAAGGTAAATCAATTAAAATGACCGGACCGCTTTCAAACAATTGTTCAACACAATATTTATAAGAATTAAAATTCTGGAAAGCACCGCCCACAATCACAATTGGCGTATTGTGAATCGTTTTTGGATCGGCAATCGCCATATATTCAATCTTCCAGCCGTCAATCCAGGTTGTACGAGCAGGTTGTTTAAAACTATCTCTATGGTAGATATCGAAAAAGCCAAAACCGGCATAAGCTTGGTTGATCTCCGAATCCATTTGAATAATGGAATTCATATCCTTGCTTCCTCCTTGCTGTAATTTTTTTATGCTGCAAGAGTTCCTTCTTGAACACGTAATCTTTTATGCACAAAACTTTAAATTTTGTATTAGTTTGTATTGCACAATAACATTCTAAACAATTGTGTGAAATATACGCAATCGCTCAAATGACCGCTCATCTTGTTTAAGTCGCTAATAGTTTGCAAAATATTTAAATGTTTTTTTATGGCGGTCACATTTTTCAAAAAAAGCCATTCATTGTTCCGCATTTGACTGCTACTATCGTAGTCATTGGTAAACGATTAAAAACGGCTATGCAAGATTCAATTGAACAATATATGCAAAAAGTCGGGCAACAAGCACGTGACGCCTCACGCGTCTTAACAAGTGCTTCTACCTCGCTTAAAAATCATGCACTCTCTGCTATTTATACTGCTTTGGAAAATAATCAGGCAGCAATCTTGGCAGCAAATCAAGTGGACATGGATAAAGGTCGTAGCAATCAGCTCGATAGCGCATTGCTTGATCGTCTTGAACTTACGCCCGCACGTTTTAAAGGAATGTTGCAAGGTTTAAAAGATGTGATCGCGCTTGTCGATCCTATTGGGGAAATTACTGATCTTGCATACCGCCCAACAGGTATTCAAATTGGCAAAATGCGCGTACCTCTAGGGGTCGTTGGGATGATTTACGAATCGCGCCCAAATGTCACGCTAGAAGCAGCATCTTTAGCCATCAAATCGGGCAATGCCATTATTTTGCGTGGTGGTTCAGAAGCGCTTGAGTCAAATAAAGCAATTGCAGAAGCAATTAAGCATGGCTTAAAAGTAGCAGGCTTACCTGAACATTCAGTACAAGTAATTGATACGCCTGATCGTGCGGCAGTCGGCCACCTTATTACTATGGCTGAATATGTGGATGTCATTGTTCCACGTGGTGGTAAAAGCTTAATTGAGCGTGTGACGAATGAAGCACGTATTCCTGTTATTAAGCATCTTGATGGTAACTGTCATGTATTTGTCGAAGCGCAAGCAGATCTTCACAAAGCCTTACCTATTACATTGAATGCTAAAACTCATCGCTATGGTGTTTGTAATGCGATGGAAACTCTGCTTGTTGATGAAAAAATTGCAGAAGTTTTCCTACCACGCATTGCTGAACTTTATGCTGAAAAACAAGTTGAGCTACGCGGGTGTCCAGAAACACGCCGTATTTTGGGCGCATCTGTAAAACCTGCAACAGAAGAAGACTGGTATACCGAATATTTAGGGCCAATTCTTGCAATTAAGGTTGTTAGTGGTTTAGACGAAGCAATTGACCATATCAACAAATATGGTTCACATCACACCGATGCGATTGTGACCGAAAATTATAGTTTGGCGCGTCAATTCTTGGCTCGTGTAGATTCGAGTTCAGTGGTTGTCAATGCTTCGACTCGTTTTGCTGATGGTTTTGAATATGGCTTAGGTGCAGAAATTGGTATCTCTACAGATAAAATCCATGCACGTGGTCCGGTTGGTTTAGAAGGTTTAACTTCTCAAAAATGGATTGTGTTAGGTGACGGTCAGATTCGTCAATAATCGATCTACTATTCCAAACAAAAACGCCTGATATTAATCAGGCGTTTTTGTTTATTTTATTATTCAAATTCTACAAACATTAAAAAACCAGCCCGATGACTGGTTTTTTTTAACTACATGCCACTTAGAAAATAAAGTCGGTATTCACAAATTTAGAATAGTGCTCAGACACCATAGAGGCCAGCATACCTTTGCTGTCATCAGTCTGTTTAGCAGCAATCATAGAACGGATAGAGAATGCACGCAGCGCATCATGCACAGACAGTGTACCTTCCGCAGAATCTTTACGACCACCGAATGGAAACACATCTGGACCACGTTGGCACTGACAATTAATGTTCACACGACAAACCTGATTGACCAGCGGATCAACCAAATGACCAATTTGCTCAGGGTCGCTACCAAAAATACTTACCTGCTGACCATGATCAGAAGTAGTGACATATTCCAGCACAGTTTCAATGTCATCATAAACAGAGACAGGTACCACTGGACCAAACTGTTCTTCACGATACAGTCTCATGCCTTCAGTCACTGGATAAACTACGGCTGGATAGAACATAGTCTTGCAGAACTCACCACCTTCTACATTAACCACTTTTGCCCCTTTAGCCACGGCATCTTCAATGACTTCAGTCATGTAGGCCGTACGGTGCATACCTGGCAGCGGAGTAATAAATACACCTTTTTCCCACGGCATACCCACTTTCAGCTTGGCCAGTTCAGCCGTTAAGCGGTTAACAAATTCATCGGCTATCGAGCGATGTACCATCAGCATCTTGAGCGCAGTACAACGCTGACCATTAAACGACAATGCACCCAGCAGACAC
This sequence comes from Acinetobacter sp. GW821-FHT09D10, assembly GCF_059416285.1. Taxonomy (NCBI): domain Bacteria; kingdom Pseudomonadati; phylum Pseudomonadota; class Gammaproteobacteria; order Moraxellales; family Moraxellaceae; genus Acinetobacter; species Acinetobacter sp. GW821-FHT09D10. Next base: position 230,958 of record NZ_JBWKOW010000003.1, on the reverse strand, counting down.
TCTTTCACTGTCAGATCCAAGTCGGCATCCGGCAGAATAATGGCAGCATTCTTCGCATCCAGCCCCAAAATCGCACGTAGACGGTGAGATTTAGGATGTTGCTTTTTCAAGTAATCGGCCACTTTGCTAGAACCAATCAGCGCCAATACGTTGATTTTTCCAGATGCCAACAGATGCGGCACCACCAGTGAGCCTGGTGCATAGATGGTATTGATCACACCTTTCGGGAATGATTCACGGAATGCTTCCAACAATGGTTCAAACAACAAGGTACCAAATTGAGGTGGTTTGAAGACGATGGTATTGCCCATTAGCATAGCCGGAATTAGGGTAGCAAAGGTTTCATTCAGCGGGTAGTTGTATGGCCCCATACACAACACGACACCCAACGGGGTACGACGGATTTGACCAATGGTACCTTCAGCAATCACAAAGCGAGAGTTGGCATTGTCTAGGTCTTTCAGCGCATCAATGGTTTGACGCATATAGGTGACAGTGCGGTCAAACTCTTTCTCAGAGTCAGCCAAGCTCTTGCCAATTTCCCACATGATCAGTTTAACAATCAGGTCTCGTCGCTCCACCATACGCTGAATGAAATTCTGCATACAGGCGATGCGCTCACCAACTTTCATCATTGGCCATTCACCACGACCATTGTTGTAGGCCCGTACTGCTGCTTCTAGTGCTTCGTCGCTTTCCTTCTCACCCATGATTGGATAACTGCCAAGCTCAACTTGCTGCAAACTACCATCAGACTGCTGAGTCCAGATTGGGGACAATGTTTTCTTGGTTGCACCAGCCCACAACTTCAGCTCACCATCTACTAATGAGACACGCTGATGAATCTGGGATGGCAGACGCACGTTCTCAGGAATACTATCTACTACGGGAAATTTCTGCTGCAAATTATTTGAATGACTCATTCTTGTTATCTCCAAGTTTTATATATTTATGTATTTATATATTCGAACCTAGCCCGCTACGATCAGACCTTGTTCCTGTGAATACCAGTACCATTACTGGTATTCACTTTGCTTGAGCCGCACCACAAATCAATCAAGACTTTGCAATGTTTCTAAATGAGGTTAACCCCGACACACACTGTCAGTTACCCCTAGTTTCTGCATGACCTGCACAACTATTTGTTCTGGTGTCAATGCGATATCAATCGTAATTGCCTCATGAACATCGGGTTCTTCTAAAGTATCAAGCTGAGTCTGCAATAACGAAGGATCGAAAAAATGGCCCGCTCGCTCAGCAAGGCGCTGTTTTAATAACTCATATGACCCTTTTAAATATACAAACTGCACATTCTGGTCATGGCCGCGTAAAATATCTCGGTAGACCCGCTTGAGTGAAGAACAAGTAAATACTGCGGTCTCACCTGCCTGCTGCTTCTCTTCAATAGCTTTACGAATCGCGTGTAACCAAGGCATGCGATCTTCATCAGTTAAAGGAATACCCTGACTCATCTTGCTTTTATTTGCAGTCGAATGCAGTGTATCTCCATCGAGAAACTCACAAGCCAAATGCTCCGACAGCAACTCACCAATCAGTGTTTTGCCTGTTCCACAGACACCCATTGCAATCACAATCATGGATTACTTACCTCTAATTATAAAATAGTGCTAAGAAGTAGCGTGAAAGACAAACCCAACACCGAAATAATGGTTTCTAATACTGACCAAGTTTTGAGTGTCTGCCCTACTGTCATACCAAAATATTCTTTGATTAACCAAAATCCTGCATCATTTACATGAGAGAAAACTAATGAACCTGACCCTGTGGCAAGTACTAAAAGTTCCGGTCTAACGACGACACCAGCTGTAGCAGCAATCGGAGCAACAATACTACAAGCAGTAGCCATAGCGACTGTTGCCGATCCTGTTGCCAAACGAATCAATGCTGCAACTAACCAGCCCAACAATAACGGTGACAAGTTTGCCTTCAAGGCTGTAGAAACGATCTCATTAGAAATACCACTGTCACGTAAAATACCGCCAAAACCACCACCAGCACCGACAATCAACATGATTCCAGCAATAGAAGCCAAACAACCGCCACAGAATTTTTCGATCTGTTCACGGTTAAAGCCCTGCATCGTACCAAAGGTAATAAAGCTGACCAGTACGGCAATAAGCAATGCGATATCAGAAGTACCAATGAAACGTAGTAAGTCATTTGCGAAAGTTTGTGGTGCAAAGAAAAGATCAGCCCAACTTCCGATTAACATTAATACGACAGGCAACATAATCGTAAATAAGGTAATTCCAAAGCTTGGTAGCTCACGAGTTTCTTTCTTATCTACCTCAACAAATTGCTTAAACAATGGATTGTTCTCAGGCAATTTGACATATTTGTTGATCCATAATGCATACAACGGCCCTGCAACAATCGCCGTTGGTACGCCCACTAATAAGCTGTAGGCAATCGTTTTACCAATATCAGCGTGATATGCCTGTACTGCCAACAATGCTGCCGGATGTGGTGGAATTAAGCCATGCACAACGGACAAACCTGCAACCATTGGCAAACCAACAACTAGTAACGATTTACCTGTCCGTTTAGCAATGTTGAATGCGATTGGAATTAGTAGAACAAAGCCTACTTCGAAAAATACGGGCAGCCCCACAATAAGGGCAATGAACATCATGGCCCAGTGAATATTTTTCTCACCGAACCATTTAATTAAAGTAATTGCTATTCGCTCTGCGCCGCCCGACTCGGCCATCATTTTACCGAGCATTGTTCCGAGAGCGATTACAATCGCAAGGTGACCCAAGGTTTTACCGGTACCGGCTTCGTAGGATTTAACAATATCGCCCATTGGCATGCCAACAGCTAAGGCTAAACCGAGTGAAACAATAATAAGAACTAGAAATGGATAAATTCTGAACTTCGCGATCATGACAACTAAAGCAATAATCGCGATTACAGTATAGATAAGCAACATGCCACCCTGAACCGTCTCCATGTGACATTTCTCCTTGGAGTAACTATCTAAGCAACTAAGCCCAAATAAAGGTCTTCAACCAGGATAATTCCTACTGTTGAGACACTAATTTTTTATATTTAGGTATGACCAGCATCACTACTGGTCATATCGACATAAGCTCTAAAGCACATCAAACGCGCTTCATTTTTTATAAATATTTACTACACTTAATCAGCTCTCAACTGACTAGCCAATTGTGCCAAGCGAGTAATTTCTGCCCAATCTTGTGAAGCAACTGCCGCTTTCGGTGTTAACCACGATCCACCAACACACACCACATTCGGTTGCTTTAAAAATTCCGGTGCTGTCTCTACAGTAATGCCACCTGTAGGGCAAAAACGTAGGTTTGGAAATGGACCATAAAATGCTTTTAGCATCTCGACTCCACCCGCTTGCTGAGCTGGAAAGAACTTCACAATTTCATAACCTAATTCAATTGCCTGAATCAGGTCACTTGGCGTCATCACACCCGGCAATAAAGGCAAACCGGCATCTTGCGCAGCCAAATGTAAATCTTTAGTTAAACCCGGTGACACACCAAATTGAGCACCGGCTTTTTTGGCTTGGGCACAATGTTCTGGCTTGGTAATCGTACCTACACCGACCACAATGTCATCAGCCAACTGGCTCACACGCTCAATAGCAGCCAGTCCTGCCGCGGTACGCAACGTAATTTCCAATACTTTTACGCCACCAGTGTGCAAAGCACGTGATACATGTTCACCTTGTTCGGCAGAATCAAATGCCAGTACCGGAATCACGGGTCCTAATTGAACAACATCTTCAATCTTAATCATTACTTTTCTATTCCTATTATTATTAAAGTCTAAGGTTGAGCACTTTCACCAACTAATGCGCCAAACACAGAAGCACCATGCTCAGCTGGTGCAGCAGCGGCACGGAACACACCAAATAATTCACGACCAAAGCCGACTTCGTTTTCTGCCTGATGTTCTGGCTGCGCAACAGGGCGTGACTGCCAAACAGCTTCATCTAACTCAATATCGAGTACACCAGCTTCAGCATCAATCACCAACATATCTCCCGTTTGCACTTTAGCAATCGGACCGTTCAGCAATGCCTCTGGAGATAAATGAATCACTGCTGGAACTTTACCTGAAGCACCAGACATACGGCCATCGGTTACTAATGCCACATGGAAACCTTGATCTTGTAAAACACCTAATACAGGGGTTAAACGATGTAGCTCTGGCATACCATTCGCACGTGCGCCTTGGAAGCGAACAACAGCAATGAAATCACGGTGTAACTCTCCACGATCAAATGCAGCTTGCACTGCTTCTTGAGAATCAAACACGATTGCAGGTGCTTTAACTTTACGATGTTCTGGAGCAACGGCAGAGATCTTGATCACACCACGTCCTAAACGCCCTTGCATTAAACGCAAGCCACCATCTGGTTGGAATGGCTCATCGAAACTACGCAGAACTTTGTCATCAAGGCTTTGAACCACGCCATCGACCCAAGTGAGCTTACCGTCGATCAGTTTTGGTTCTTTGGTGTAATGGTGTAAACCCTTACCTGCAACGGTAGTTACATCGTTATGCAACAAACCAGCTTCAAGCAAATTACGAATGAGGAAAGCAACCCCGCCCGCAGCCTGAAAATGGTTTACATCAGCTTTACCATTTGGATAGATTTTGGCTAACAATGGAACAACGGCAGACAATTCATCAAAGTCGTCCCAGTCAATCAAGATGCCAGCCGCGCGAGCAATCGCAATCAAATGCAAAGTATGGTTAGTCGATCCACCTGTGGCTAGTAACGCCACAATGCCGTTTATAATTGCTTTTTCATCAACGACATGACCAATCGGCGTGTAGTTTCCGCGCTCAACGGTTAAATCAAGTACACGAATCGCAGCTTCTGCGGTGAGGGCATCACGTAATGGTGTGTGAGGATGAACAAATGCAGCACTTGGAAGGTGTAAACCCATCACTTCCATGAGCATTTGATTACTGTTGGCTGTACCGTAAAACGTACAGGTACCTTGTCCGTGATAGGCTGCTGATTCAGCTTCAAGCAAGGCATCACGCCCAACTTCACCTGTTGCGAACTGCTGACGGATTTTGGCTTTATCGTCATTAGATAACCCACTTGTCATTGGGCCCGCAGGCACAAAAATGGTAGGTAAATAGCCAAACTGCAAAGCACCAATCAATAATCCTGGTACAATCTTGTCGCAAACACCTAAACATAACGCTGCATCAAACATGTTATGAGACAGTGCAATCGCAGTGCTCATTGCAATGGTTTCACGAGAGAACAATGATAGTTCCATGCCAGCATTACCTTGAGTAATACCGTCACACATCGCTGGCACACCGCCAGCAAATTGCGCTACACCACCATTTTCACGAGCGGCTGTTTTAATTAGATCTGGAAATGTTTTATAGGGTGCATGTGCCGAGAGCATTTCGTTATATGAAGATACAATGCCAATATTTGGCTCACGGCCTACTTTAATAATTAATTTTTCATTATCTTCCATGCTGGCAAAACCATGAGCCAGATTGGCACATGAGAGTGCACCACGAGCAGGAAATTTGCCTTGTGCATGTTCAATACGTTGTAAATATGCAGAACGAGTTTTTTGACTACGCGCAATTACGCGCTCGGTAACTTTTGCCAGTATGGGATTCGGCAAGTCCATGCAGGACGCTCCTGTACAACCGGATAAGCCGGAAAATAAAAATAAACCAAATGATATATTTTCTGATCATTTGAAAAAGGATGAATAATATTATTCAGGCGAAAAGCGACATGCAACCCCAGTCAATGCTGCTGTAATGGTCTCAGCACAAGCCTTAAAGGCAGAGTAAGCTTAGGTTTTAGACCAAAAACCTATTTAAAATCTCGATTATTTATGCTTAAACTGAACTTCAGAAATTATGGTAAAAATATCGTAATATCAATATTATGAAATACATTTAACAACATCTAGATAATAAGCTTTTCATACTATTTTTTAGTTCTAATAAGCCTATGTTTTATTCTTTATAATTCTCATTCCTACTATTAATTCTTAATTTCAATTACGTATATTATTTGTAATATATTTTTCAGATTTAATTAAAGAGACTTCTGCCCTCTTAATAAAGAATCAATACCCAACATTTAAAAATGAAATTTGATTCAAGCTTACTTTTCATAAATGTATACAAAAAAATCGTTTGCATCCTTATAAAAAAACAAGGAATACAGTGATTAAGGTTTATAGTGGATAAATATTAGTTACAAATAATTTGATGGTCGATAGTGCTTAAGTCTAATGGGCTAAAGTCTATCTTGGACAGAAAAACAACACATGTTAAAACATGACAACCTGTTCAACGTGTATCTGAAAATAATACATTTTGAACAGGAAGTTAGGAAAACTATTTTAAATCAGGACGTGGGTATTTCAACGTGGCTACATCAGTATTAGTTATCAATTGCGGCTCTTCATCTATTAAATATGCTCTAGTTTCAGAACGTCGTGAAGATCGTATTTACGGTTTAGCAGAAAACTTGGGAGCTGCTGACGCTCGTATTAAGGGAGTGACAGTTGGTGGTGAACCACTTGAACTTGCTATCCCTTATGCTGACCATGCCAAAGCTTTAGAAACTTTACTTGCACGTCTTGCCAACTATAAACCGCAAGCAATCGGACATCGTGTTGTACACGGCGGTAGTTTAACTAAAGCCGAATTACTCACTCCTGAAATTATTGAACGTATTCGTGCTGCGACGCCTTTAGCTCCGCTTCATAACCCAGCACATTTAATCGGTATTGACGCAACCGTACGCCTATTTCCTGAATTACCTCAAGTTGCAGTCTTTGACACCGCATTCCATCAAACCATGCCACCGCATGCCTACCGTTATGCAATTCCTAAGTTCTTATATACTGAACATAACGTCCGTCGTTATGGCTTCCATGGTACAAGCCATGCCTATGTGTCTGACCGAGCGAGTGAACTCGCGGGCAACCTGAAAAAAGGCGGTTGGTTAACAGCGCACCTAGGAAATGGTAGTTCAACTTGTGCGGTCTGGAACGGACAAAGTGTTGATACTTCTATGGGCCTTACTCCACTTGAAGGTGTGGTGATGGGAACTCGTAGTGGTGACGTTGACCCAAGCTTACATAGTTTCCTTGCGAAAAATCTTGGTTGGGATTTGGCTAAAATTGATAAGGTTTTAAACAACGAAAGTGGTCTACTTGGCTTATCGCAATTGTCTAATGACATGCGTACAGTTATTGAAGCAGCAGAAATTGGCAATGAAGATGCTTGCCTTGCAATTGAAGTATTTAGTTATCGCCTTGCAAAATCACTTGCTGCACTTAGCTGTGGTTTACCAACTTTAGACGGCCTCATTTTCACAGGTGGTATTGGTGAAAACTCGGCATATATTCGTGAAAAAACTTTAGCGTATTTACCTCATTTTGGTTTGCAGCTCGACAAAGATCAAAACAACAACTTAAAACGTGGCACTGAAGGCCGAATCGACAATGGAACAGGTCCACAAATTTGGGTCATTCCAACAGACGAAGAAGGTCGAATTGCCAAAGAAACTCGTCAGGTTGTTGAAGCAGCAGAAAATACCGCATCTGTAGCAAGCCTTGCTTAATCAGATCTTTGTGAAAACTTGATACTCATTTATTTATAGGCTGATATGAATACAATTTTATTGATTCCTACAGGCGAAGGGGTTGGTTTAACCTCGGCCTGCCTAGGCATGATTTACGCACTTGATTGTAACGGGATTAAAGCAGGCTTTTTAAAACCATTTTCTCAAGAAGACCAAGAGCATCTTGACCGCACAACTTCTTTATTTGGTCACTTATTTCAAGGTAAAACTGTTAAATCTATTTCACATGAAAAATTAACTCAGCTTATTGCCGCTGGGGAAGTAGATGAATTACTTGAAGAAGCTGTGAGTCTACATCGCAGTGTGGCAGCAGACCATGATGTCATTATTGTGGAAGGTTTATTACCAAACGGACAAGATCACTTCGCAAGTGAACTCAACGCAAGTCTTGCACAAGCACTTGATGCAGAAGTCGTATTGGTCAGTACAGCAGATATTCAAAACCCAAAAAAAGCCGCAGAAAAAGTTGATGCTCATTTACGCCAGTTTGGCGGTGCAGCGTCAAATCGTACTGCGGGTGTACTCTTTATGCGTACCCGTGGATTAACCGAAGAAACAGCACAAATTCCTGTTGCGTTTGATCCATCATTACGCCCAACAGAAGACATCGCAAAATTTACGACAGAATTGCAAAAATATAACCGTTATTTTGGTTCTAGTGACTTACCTATTATTGGTTTAGTTCCATTTAGTAATACGCTGAGCGTACCTAGAACTCTGGATATTGCGAATGTGATTGATGGGCAATGGGTACATCAAGGTGAAGCTAAAACACGTCGTATTTTGCATTCAAGTTTAATTGCTTCAAGCATTGAATATGAACTCAATAAATTTATTGCAGGTGAACTAATTATTAGTGCGTCTGAGCGTACAGACGTATTACTGGCAAGCAGTTTGGCGACCAGCAATGGTATTCCACTCGCTGGCTTGGTTCTGACTGAACGTGAAGCACCAGCTCCTGAGCTTTTAGAATTTTGCCAAAATGCGATCAAGCAAGGCTTACCAATTTTACATACACGTCTCAATACATTAGAAACTGCTCAACGTTTATCTGACTTTGGTAATGAAATTCCCGTCGATGATACTGAACGTGCGGAACAAGTGACTCGATTTGTTTCAAGTCATATTGATGTCGAATGGCTTAAGCAGCACAGTAATAATGCAGCTACCCCTCGCCTATCTCCATCGGCTTTTCGTCATGAGCTGGTGCAAAAATCGATTGCAGCGAAAAAACGAATTGTACTGCCTGAAGGTGATGAGCCACGCACCATTCAAGCTGCAGCAATTTGTCAGGCACGTGGTATTGCTGACTGTATTTTGCTCGCAAAACCAGAGGCGGTTCAGGATGTTGCAAAAGCCCGTGGTATTGAATTACCAGTCGGATTAGCAATTGTTGATCCTGATAGCATTCGCGATCAATACGTCGCACCAATGGTCGAGCTGCGTAAAGGTAAACTCAACGAGCTTCAAGCAAAAGAACAGCTTCAAGACACCGTAGTGCTCGGTACAATGATGTTAGCTTTAGACGAAGTTGATGGCTTAGTTTCTGGGGCAGTACACACCACAGCAAATACGGTCCGCCCAGCATTCCAGCTCATCAAAACCGCCCCTGAATATTCACTGGTTTCATCAATCTTCTTTATGCTTTTACCAGATGAAGTTTATGTTTACGGCGACTGTGCAATTAATCCAGACCCTACCGCAGAACAACTGGCTGAAATTGCGATTCAGTCTGCTGACTCGGCTAAAGCTTTTGGAATTGATCCACGTATTGCCATGATCAGCTACTCAACTGGAACATCTGGCACAGGTGCTGATGTTGAAAAAGTACAGCAAGCAACTCAAATTGCTCAGCAACGTCGCCCTGACTTACTCATTGATGGGCCACTTCAATACGATGCTGCTTCAGTTGAAAGTGTTGGACGCCAAAAAGCACCAGACTCGCGAGTTGCAGGTCGTGCCAATGTATTTATTTTCCCTGACTTAAATACGGGTAACACGACTTATAAAGCAGTACAACGTGCTGCAAATGTAGTGAGCGTTGGACCAATGTTGCAGGGCCTAAACAAACCAGTAAATGACTTGTCTCGTGGAGCATTGGTAGATGACATCGTGTTTACCATTGCATTAACGGCAATTCAGGCTGAACAGCAAGCTGCTGCTAAATAATTAATAATTTGATCCGCTTCTACCTCTCGCCATTTGATGTCCGCTCAAATGGCTTTTTTTATTTTAATCTTTTCAAAATAAATAATTTTCCTATCTCTGACGTTTAAATGCCCCCTATATAGTCTTATGCGACTTTCGGTCAAAAGATCAACCAATCTCCCACAAAACTATCTTTTTGTCATATAATTTAGCCCGCTAGCTAACAGCCCGCTCAAGAGATTTTTTGGTATGACAACGATTATCAAACAAGATGACTTGATTACATCAATCAAGGACGCCCTACAGTTTATTTCGTACTATCACCCGCAAGACTTTATCCAAGCGATGAGCCGTGCTTATGATCGCGAAGAAAACCAAGCTGCAAAGGATGCAATTGCACAAATTTTAATTAACTCTCGCATGTGTGCGGAAGGTCATCGTCCAATTTGCCAAGATACTGGTATTGTTAACGTTTTCCTTGAAGTGGGCTTAGATGTTAAATTTGATTTAACAATGAGCTTAGACGATGCAGTAAATGAAGGTGTTCGCCAAGGTTACCTTGAAAATAGCAACGTTCTTCGTGCATCTGTACTTGCTGACCCTGCATTTGGTCGCAAAAACACAAAAGATAATACCCCTGCTGTAATTCACTACAAACTCGTTCCGGGTAACAAAGTAGATATTACTGTTGCTGCTAAAGGTGGCGGTTCAGAAAACAAATCTAAACTTGCGATGCTTAACCCATCTGACTCGATTGTTGATTGGGTACTTAAAACTGTACCAACAATGGGTGCAGGCTGGTGTCCTCCAGGTATGCTCGGTATTGGTATTGGTGGTACTGCTGAAAAAGCCATGATGCTTGCTAAAGAAGCGCTCATGGAAGAAATCAACATGGACGAATTACTTCGCCGTGGACCAGAAAACAAAATCGAAGAACTTCGTATCGAAATCTTTGAAAAAGTAAACGCACTTGGTATTGGTGCTCAAGGTCTTGGTGGTTTAACCACTGTTCTTGATATTAAAATTAAAGATTACCCATGCCACGCTGCTGGTAAACCAGTAGGTATGATTCCTAACTGTGCTGCTACTCGTCATGCTCACTTCCAGCTTGATGGTTCAGGTGTAGCTCATATTCAAGCACCTAAACTTGAAGATTACCCATCTGTAACTTGGGATTCTTCAAAATCTAAACGTGTAAACCTTGATACCATTACTCAAGCAGAAATGGATTCTTGGAAACCAGGTGACACATTACTCCTTAGCGGAACAATGTACACAGGTCGTGACGCTGCGCACAAACGTATGGTTGAAATGATCGACAACGGTGAAGAATTACCAGTTGATCTTAAAGGTAAGTTTATTTACTACGTTGGCCCTGTTGATCCAGTGGGTGACGAAGTTGTTGGTCCTGCTGGTCCTACAACTGCAACACGTATGGATAAATTCACACGTAAAGTACTTGAGCATACTGGCTTGTTTGGCATGATCGGTAAAGCTGATCGTGGTCCTACAGCGATTGAAGCAATCAAAGACAACAAAGCAACTTACTTAATGGCAGTTGGCGGTGCAGCTTACCTTGTATCTAAAGCTGTTCGCGAAGCTGAAGTTGTTGCATTTGCAGACTTAGGTATGGAAGCAATCTACAAATTCGTAGTTGAAGATATGCCTGTTTCTGTTGCGGTTGACGTAAACGGTACATCAATTCATGCAATTGCTCCAAAAATCTGGCAAGCGAAAATTGGAAAAATTCCAGTAGTCGACGCTGCGGCAGGCTAATCAAGAAAAGCACCGAATTCGGTGCTTTTTTTATACCTTCTTTTTTTATTTTGAAACCTGAAAAGAATTGTAACAATTACTTCTTCAATCTGTGCTATTAATAAATCCACTCTCTCGCCATATATTGAATATAGGTCATTTCATGACTATTCGCCCTATTCTTAAAAATCTTTCAATTAGCCTCTGCCTAAGCTGCATTACTACAAGCTTATTTGCCTCTCCTGCTAAGTTAAGTTCAGTTAAAGAACTCATGCAAATGAGCCAAATTGATTACCTGCTTAAAGAATCAATTAATGAATTAACGCCTTACTATGATCAACAGGCAGAACAGATCGTTAGTAATATCACGGGTATCAAAACTTTAGGTCCGAAAGAAAAAGAAGCTGCGAAAAAGCTTGGCTTACTATTGAAAGATTCAAGTAACCAACTGATAAGCAATCCTAAAACAGCACAAGCTTTACAAGATATTTATTTAAAGACATATTCAGAAGAAGAGATTCAAGCGAATCTTAAATTCTTAAAAACCCCAGAAGGCCAATCAATTACACGTAAAAACGTACAGATTATGGGGCAAATTTCAGAATATATGATGGAGTTGGGACAGCAGACATTTAATGATCCTAAAGCACGGGATCATATGCAAGAAGAGATGCTTAAAATTATTGCACCGCTTATGAAAGATAAAGAAAAGTCTTAACTTTTCTTTATCTTTTGCAGGCCATTACCAAGTTAAAGGGTTCCATAATTTAAATGGTTTAATCAGATGTACATCTGATTTTTCATCATATTTGGCAGGTTTTAATTCTTGTGGTTTATGCCGAATCTTGCCTGAAGCATCTTCTGCTACAAAGTTGTAGCTTGAAGATTTCAATTCGGTAAAGGCAATTTCTCTACGGCCAATATTATCTTGCATTAACATAAATGGCCCAGTGTGTTCACCTCGGTCCATTTTATTTTCTTCATCATATTTCAAATAATAAGACGTTCCAGCCTCAACAGTTATATCCATATATTTTGGCTCTTGAAAATGAATCCCCAATAAAGGGCGGCTCGCAGAAAGACGATAAGTCCCTGCTGGCAATTCAATCCAATAATAATGGTTATGTAGTAGGCTCGGAATTCGCTTGCCATTTACAAACAGGTTAATCGCCGCGATTTCCTGACGATTCCATTTCGTATCTGGTCGATAGAGATAAACAACAGCAGCTTGTGCGTTTTGTGGTTTGATCGGGACAAATGTCTGACCCAATTTTTGATTAACCCAACCACCCACAGCAAAACCACCTACGTGATATTGGTCTAATAGTCCGGGTTCTTTTTCAACATCGACTTTAGGTAAGGTTGCAGTCAATTCACCCGTATTTTTTTCTAAATGAGATGAACTTTGACAGCCCACAAACAGTCCGGCACAGCACAAAGATACGATTAAATAACGCATGGCATCCCTCAAAGCGTTTTGTTTTTGATTTATTTTTTACAACGCAAAACTATGCGTATTTTGTATTTTTAAGATTAACACCACGCACATAAATTGAAAACAAAAAAAGCATGAATCACTCACGCGATTCATGCTTTTTAGATGAATGAAATCTATGCAGACTTCGAATCAATAACCTTTAAATCTGCCTTAGCAACACTTTCATGTGTTACAGCTTCTTTAGGTTGGCGCTCAGCTTTATAAACAGGCTCTGCTTCACCATTGATCACTGCTTCATTAATGACGACTGTTCCAACATCAGTACGGCTTGGTAAATCGTACATGGTTTCAAGCAGTACGTTCTCCATAATAGAGCGTAGACCACGCGCGCCCGTATTACGTTCAAGTGCTTTCTTCGCGATAGCACGCAATGCAGAATCTTCAAAGATCAGATCAACATTTTCCATAGTGAAAAGATATTGATACTGGCGAGTTAATGCATTTTTTGGCTCAGTCAAAATTTGCATTAATGCTTCTTCATCAAGCTCTTCAAGTGTAGCAATCACTGGTAAACGACCAATAAATTCTGGAATTAAACCAAATTTCACTAAGTCGGTTGGCTCAACCTGACGGAACAATTCAGCAAGTTTTTTGGTTTCATCTTTGTTTTTAACATCAGCTGTAAAACCAATACCGCCTTTCTCTTGACGCTGCTGTACAATTTTTTCCAAACCAGAAAATGCACCACCACAAATAAACAAGATATTCGAGGTGTCAATTTGGATAAACTCTTGCTGCGGATGCTTACGCCCACCTTGCGGAGGAATAGAAGCCACTGTACCTTCAATCATTTTTAACAATGCTTGTTGTACACCTTCACCTGAAACATCACGCGTAATTGACGGGTTTTCAGATTTACGAGTAATCTTGTCAATTTCGTCAATATAGATAATGCCCTTCTGAGCTTTTTCTACATCGTAGTCTGCTTTTTGCAAAAGTTTTTGTACAATATTTTCAACATCTTCGCCCACATAACCAGCTTCGGTTAATGTTGTTGCATCTGCCATTGCAAATGGAACATCTAAAAGGCGAGCTAATGTTTGCGCAAGTAAAGTTTTACCCGAACCTGTAGGTCCAATCAGTAGAATGTTACTTTTAGCAATTTCTACTTCTTTAGACACATGGCCATTATGACCAACTTTTAGGCGTTTATAATGGTTATAAACCGCAACAGATAACGTCTTTTTGGCAAGATCTTGACCAATCACATATTGATCAAGCGCAGCACGTATTTCATGTGGTTTTGGCAATGCCTTACTCGCCCAGTCCCCTGCTTCAACCTGTTGGCTGGTTTGTACAAGGTCTAAGCAGACATCCACACATTCATTACAAATATATGCGTCCTCACCTGCAATCAGTTTCCCGACTTCAGACTGCGTTTTACCGCAAAATGAACAATGTTTTTGTCCTTGAGGATGTTCGGACATATTCACTCCACAAATAGAATCTTAAATATTAGGGCAAGATGCACTGCATAAATAACTAAATGGAGATCTTTTTCAACATCTCAAGTTATTTACATCAGAAGGTCCTTATGGACGCTTACTTAACACCTGATCAACCAAACCATATTCTTTAGCAGACTGTGCTGTCATAAAGTTATCACGGTCAGTATCACGAGCAACGGTTTCGTAGTCTTGACCACTGTGCTCTGCCATTAAGCGGTTTAAACGTTCTTTAATAAATAGAATTTCACGCGCATGAATTTCAATATCCGATGCTTGACCGCGGAAACCACCTAATGGTTGATGGATCATGACACGGGCATTTTCTAGACAATAGCGTTTGCCTTTAGCACCAGCATTTAACAAGAATGCACCCATTGACGCAGCTTGACCCATACAATATGTCACGACATCAGGTTTAATAAACTGCATCGTGTCATAAATAGCCATGCCCGCTGTCACAGAACCACCTGGAGAATTGATATAAAGGTGGATATCTTTATCAGGGTTTTCAGCTTCTAAAAACAACATTTGGGCAACAATCAGATTTGCCATGTTGTCTTCAACTTCACCTGTTAAGAAAATGACGCGCTCACGTAAAAGTCGTGAATAAATATCAAAAGAACGTTCGCCGCGAGAAGATTGTTCAACCACAACAGGAACTAAAGCATTTTCAATTGTTGGAACATACATACGTTATTTATTCCTAAATTTTTTGTGACTTAACCTATGGCAACAATATGCGGGATAATTTCTCAAATTGCAAAAGGTTCGCACTGAAATATTATATTATTTATACCTAAGTACTTAATGTCGCACTCAAATTAACCACATAGTGAAAAACAAAAAAGGCGCATAAAGCGCCTTTTTCTGACTTCTTAAAAGATTAGCCCATACGGCGAGCTTGTTGTTCTTTTAACAAATCATCGTAAGATACAGCTTTGTCAGTCACTTTAGCAGCAGCTAAGATGTGATCAACAACTTGATCTTCTAATACAACTGCTTCGATTTGAGCACGTTGTTGAGCATCATTTTTGAAGTATTCAATCACTTCAGTTGGATCTTCGTAAGAAGAAGCCATGTCGTCAATGTAAGCATCAACGCGAGTTTGATCAACTTCAAGTTTAGCATCAGCTAAAACTTTGCTTACCAATACGCCAAGCTTAACAGAACGCTCTGCTTGCTCTTTGAACAATTCGTCAGGAAGCATGCTCTTGTCAAAAGATTGCGCGCCTGCACCACCGAACTGTTGAGTGAACTGTTGAACCATTTGTTGACGTTGACGGTCAATTTCTTGAGCAACCATTGCAGTTGGAACTTCAACTTCGTTCGCAGCAACAAGTGCATCAAAAGCAGCTTGTTTAACTTGGTTACGTAAACCATTGCGAACTTCACGTTCCATATTCTTGCGAACGTCAGCTTTTAACTTCTCAACGCCTTCTTCTTCAGTTACACCGAAGATTTTCAAGAATTCAGCATCAATTTCTGGAAGTTTTGATTTTTCAACTTGCTTCACAGTGATTTTGAACTGAGCTGCTTTACCAGCCAAGTTTTCAGCTTGGTAATCTTCTGGGAAAGTAACATCGATTACTTTCTCTTCGCCAGCTTTCATGCCAATGATGCCGTCTTCGAAGCCAGGAATCATACGACCTGAACCTAACACAAGTTTAAAGTCTTCAGCAGAACCGCCTTCAAACTTCTCACCATCGATAGTGCCTTCAAAGTCAAAAGTCACTTGCATGTCTTTTTTCGCCATGCCCTTGGTAACAGCCCAAGTTTGACGTTGTTTTTGCAAGTTTTCGATCATAGCGTCAACGTCAGCATCTTTAATTTCAGCTGTTTTACGTTCAACTTCTAAACCGTCAAATGCTTGTACTGTAACTTCTGGATAAACTTCTACAGTCGCTTCAAAAACTAAAGCATCTTCTTTATGTTCAACTTTATCAATGTTCGGCATTCCTACCGCATTGATTTTTTCTTGTTGAATTGCTTCAAAAACGCTATCACGAATGATGTCATTTACAACTTCTTGATAAATGCCCGCACCGTATTCGCGACGAACAACGTTTTCAGGTACTTTACCTGGACGGAAGCCGTTGATCTTCACAGTTTTGGCAGTGCGCTTCAAACGAGCTTCAAATTGCTCGTTAATACGGCTCGTCGGTACAGAAACATTTAAACGACGGGCAACGCCCGAAACCGCTTCAGTCGTTACTTGCATGGCTTCCTCGATAAAAATTAGTGAGTAGGAACAGTTTTTTTAAAAGTGCTGTATTATATGACAACTTTCAAGATATACAAAATTAACCGACCACTTCATTTAAATGAAGGTCGTTATTCTAGTAAATTTCACAGTAATTTTATGATTCTTTAAATATTTTTCATAAAGCCTTAAGTAAAACTAATTTTTTAGTTATTCTTCATAAATCTAAAATTACAATCAAAATCCAATTTTAATCGATTTTACAAACAATTACTAAGAATCAGTAGATTAGCTACATAAAAGTACAATTCTGCATTCACTCATTCACTTTATCTTCACAATTCAATTGGCAAATCCAATTAACACAAACTGTACATATAAATAAGAATTATTATTATTCGCATAACCTTTTAGTTTTAGAGTCCTGAAGTCATGTCTTTGATTAGAACACGTAAAAAAATTGTTTCTTCTGCGATAGCTTCTTCGCTATCAATGATTGCAACAACAGCCATGGCACAAGAAGCAATTTCACAATTACCAACGATTCATACTCAAGCGACTCAAGAAGAATCTTTAAAAGTAGATCAGTCTGCAAACTCTAAATTCGTGGCCCCCCTCAAAGACACGCCAAAATCAGTCTCTATTCTTTCTCAAAAATTAATTAAAGATACAAACTCGAATACCCTACTCGAAGCTTTACGCTATGAGCCAGGCATTACTTTAGGTGCTGGCGAAGGTGGTACACCATTTACAGATATGCCTTATATTCGTGGTTATAGCGGACAGTCTTCTATTTATGTTGATGGTGTTCGTAATACAACTTCACAAAGCCGCGATATGTTTGCTATTGAACAAGTTGAAGTTATTAAGGGCTCTTCTTCTGCCCTTGGTGGTGGCGGTAGTGTTGGTGGTAGTATCAACTTAATTCCTAAAGTTGCTCATGAAGGCGACGTTTACCAAGGTAGTGTTCAAGGTGGTACTGACAACTATCGTCATATTCAACTCGATGCCAACAAAGACTTTGGTAACGGAGTTGCTGGTCGTGTTGTTGTTATGGGCCATGAAAATGAAAAAGCTGGTCAGAGTAACGGCGCTGAATATGCTCGTGCTGGTATTGCATCAAGTCTTGCATTTGGCCTAGATACAGCAACTCGTGGAACACTTAGCTACTACTATTTACGCAGTAATGATGAACCAGATGCGGGTATTCCATTTAACAATGCAAACCCGACTACTCCTCCTGCTGGAGTTACTGTGACTCCTGGTAACGGTAAGCCTGTTGATGTAAAAGCGGGTACTTACTATGGCTGGAAAGCTCGTGACTTTGATAAACGTGAAAACCATATTGGTACGTTTAAATTAGAACATGACTTTAATGAAAATCTTACCTTGTCAAATGTAGCGACTTACAACAAATCTAAATCTGACTATGTTTACACCAATGCTGATGACTCGAAGGGTAACATTTACAGAGGTACCATCGCTCGCCGTGCTTTAAGTCGTATCTTGGATACCGATGCATATAGCGATCAACTTTCTTTAAGAGGTAAATTTAATACTGGTTCATTAAAACATTCTTTTAATGTCGGTACTGAATGGAGTCTCCAAGAAACTGACCAAGGTATGTATACATTTACCAATGCGGCAGGACAAACAACTTCGACAATTTTACAAGATAATATTAGCAACTGTACTTCAGCTGCGGCTGCTTCAAATGGCTGGTGTACGAGTTTGAATAATCCAGGGAACGGTGCATTCACTGACAAACTGGGAACAATTAAAGGACAATCTACAACTCGTAGCCACACTGTTTCTCTTTATGCTTTAGATAGTATTGAATTTAATCCTCAATGGCTTTTAAATTTGGGTGTACGTTGGGATAAGTTTGAAACAGAGAAAAAATATAATAAAGATGTCAACGGTACAACTGGCGGAGCTTATAACTCTACCATTAGTATTCCGAAGGGAACAAAATACGAAAGTGATTCAGATTTCTTCACTTATCAAGCTGGCTTAGTCTTTAAGCCAACTGAAGCAGGTAGCATCTATGCAAGTTATGCAACCTCTGCAAACCCAGTCGGTGTTTTAGCTGAAGGTGATAGTAGCGATAACGCTCTAGGTACAACAGATATTGTTAACAATCTTAAGCCTGAAGAAGCACGTACTTTTGAATTAGGTACAAAATGGGATCTGTTTAATAACCGCGCAAATTTAACCGCAGCAATTTTCCGTACAGAAAAGCAAAATACACGTATCCAAATCGACCCTACAACAACTGCTAACGCTGGTAAAAGTAAAGTTGATGGATTTGAAATCAGCTTGAACGGAAAGATTACTGACAAATGGGATGTATCGACAGGTTATAGCTATTTAGACAGCGAAATCACAGATGCTGCATACAATTCGATTGCTCAAGAAGGTAAGCCATTACCATTTGTAGCGAAAAACAGCGCTACCTTATGGTCTACTTACAGAGTAATGCCTCAATTGACTTTAGGAGCTGGTGTTGAATATCGTGATCAAGTATTTGTAAACACGACTGCGCCTAAATATTTGCCAACCTATACTATTTACAATGCGATGGCTAAATACGACGTTAACAAGAACGTAAATTTACAGCTTAACATCAACAATATCTCTGATAAGCGCTATTTCACGAGTGCACATGCAGCCCACTATGCATTTGAAGGTAATGGCCGTAACGCAGTGTTAGCAATTAACTTTAAGTACTAAGTTTAAATTCCATAATAGCTTTATGGAATTAATTAAAGTTCATATAAGATAGCCTCATCACGAGGCTATTTTTACAAATGAAGTATCTATTTAAAAGGTGTTTGCTGTGATTCATCATATCCCTAGTGTTTTAAGCAAAGAGCAAGTTGCTGAGTTTCGTAAGCTCATGAAAGAAGCGAGTTGGGTAGGTGGGAAAGTTACTGCTGGCACCCTATCGGCTTCGGTTAAAAGAAATCAGCAACTTTCTGAACAAGACCCGCTTACACACAATTTAAGTGATATTGTGATTAAAGCAATTTGGCAAAATCCTGTGTTTCAGGCCGCAGCCCTACCTCACAAAATTATTCCACCACTTTTTAATCGATATGATGAACATGAAAGCTTTGGCTTCCATGTAGATAACTCAATTCGCCTTATCCGTGGTACTTCTGAGCAAATTCGTACCGATTTATCTTGTACATTATTTTTAAGTGAACCTGATGAATATGAAGGTGGTGATCTGGTTATTGAAGATACTTATGGTTATCACGAAGTCAAATTACCAGCAGGCGATGTAGTACTCTATCCTTCTACTAGCTTACATGAGGTGAGTAGTATTACATCTGGTACTCGATTTGCTTCTTTTTTCTGGGTTCAAAGTCTGGTGCGCGATGATAGTAAGCGACACCTTCTATTTAATTTAGATGAAAGTATCAGAGCACTGCGTAAGACACACGGTGATAGTTATACTGAAGTTATGAAACTCACCAATATTTACCACAACTTAATTCGCATGTGGTCAGAACTGTAACTACATTTATTTTTGCCTTATTGAGATCATGCAATCTTTTTTTCCTCAACAAGGCAAAATATCGAAAAATATTTCCTACAAATTAGAAAGTAGCGCAAAATTAGAAAATTATTTTCTAATTTCCGAGATTAAAATTATTATAAGAATTTTGCACAACGTGTAATCATTGTTTAGATGTGATATATCTAAATGATAAACATATTAGCAAACCACCAAACTTATTATTTCACGGTCTAGAGATGAAAACGAATTACTTGTTTGCCCAGCCTACTCAAGCAAGACATCATCTGCAACTCCTGATGCTGCGCCACGCGCGCGTATAAATATTTTGTCTGCTTTTTAAAGCAGCACTTCGAAATTACCTTTAATTTTTCTCAATTAGATACCATATATAACCGTAGAGACGTTGCCTTTTAAATATATTCAGAGCAACCGCGCTACGAGACAAGGAGTTTTCTCATGATGTTGGCTGACCCAAGCAAAAAATACCGCCGTATGTACCAACGAGTGGATTTACCAGATCGCCAATGGCCAAATAACGAAATTACAAAAGCGCCAATCTGGATGAGCACCGATTTACGTGACGGTAACCAAGCAATTTTTGAACCAATGGACATGGAACAAAAATTCAAAATGTTCAAAATGCTTGTAAAAATCGGTTTTAAGCATATTGAAATCGGCTTCCCTTCTGCATCTCAAATCGACTTCGATTTTACCCGTATGTTGATCGAAGAAAATCATATTCCTGATGACGTATACATTGAAGTTTTGGTTCAAGCGCGTGACCATTTAATTGAACGTACTTTTGAGTCTTTAGCAGGTGCTAAACGTGCGATTGTGCATATTTATAATTCTAATTCTCCAACCTTCCGTCAAAAGGTGTTGAATGTAGATGTTAATGGCGCAAAACAGTTAGCAATTAATGCGGCTCAAAAAGTTAAAGAGTATGCGGCGCAGTATCCTCAAACTGACTGGATTTTCCAGTACAGTCCAGAGTGTTTCTCTGCAACAGAATTAGAAGTCGCTAAAGATGTCTGCGATGCCGTCACAGAAATTTGGGATGCACGTCCTGACCATAAAGTTATTTTAAACTTACCTGCGACTGTAGAAGTGTCTACACCAAATGTTTATGCAGACCAAATTGAATGGATGCATCGTAATTTGGCACGTCGTGATGGCGTGATCATTTCTGTTCACTGCCACAATGACCGCGGCTGTGGTATTGCTGCATCAGAACTTGCAATTATGGCAGGTGCTGACCGTGTTGAAGGTTGTGTGTTTGGTAATGGCGAACGTACAGGTAATGTTGACGTTGCAGCGATTGCATTGAACATGTATACCCAAGGTGTAGCGCCAGAGTTAGATTTCTCTAACATTAATGAAGTGATTGCAACAGTTGAAGAATGTACTGGCTTACCGGTACACCCTCGTCATCCATATGCAGGCGACTTGGTATTTACTGCATTCTCTGGTTCACATCAGGATGCAATCAAAAAAGGCTTTGAGTACCAGAAAAACGAAGAAATCTGGGATATGCCTTACTTGCCAATCGATCCGAAAGATTTGGGCCGCGACTACGATGCAGTTATTCGTGTAAACAGCCAGTCTGGTAAAGGCGGTATTGCTTACTTATTAGAAGCGAACTACAACGTTGTGTTGCCCCGTCGTTTACAAATCGAGTTCAGTCAGGTTGTTCAACAATATGCTGATGATAACGGTACAGAAATTAATGCAAAAGAAATCTGGACCTTATTTAAAGACACGTATGTTGATGTAAAAAACCACCATTACACAGTCAAAAACTACAGATTATCTGACATTAATGGTACTCAAATCATCGAACTTGATGTTGATGTCGAAGGTGAAACACAACAACTTCGCGGTGAAGGTAATGGACCAATCTCTGCATTCTTAAATGCGCTTCAGTTACCAATTGACGTGTTGAACTATGAAGAACGCAGTATCAGCTCAGGTGCAAATGCGAAAGCGTTAACCTTAATTGAACTTCAAGTCAAAGGTACAGGCAGAGGTTCATTTGGTGCCGGTGTTCATGACAATACAGTCACCTCATCAATTGAAGCAATTATTGCATGTACTAACCGTTTGATTGATCAAGGTGTTTTAAGTACAGATCAGGTTGTTGCCGCTGCTGTTTAATTAAAAAAAAGACTTTGGAAAGGATACCTAGCTTGGTATCCTTTCTTTTTATTCCTGAAAGATTTAAAAGGCGAAATGTTCCCGTGTCTTTTCCAGCTGATTCAGTGGGGTTAGTCACTCCGCAAAAGTTCCAATTTGAAGAACCATTACATCTTGAATGTGACCGTGTTTTGCCACGTTTTGAATTAATGGTCGAAACTTACGGCACTTTAAATGCAGATAAATCAAATGCTATTTTAATCTGTCATGCTCTTTCCGGACATCATCATGCAGCGGGTTATCACCACGAAGATGATAAAAAAGCTGGTTGGTGGGATAGCTGTATTGGCCCGGGTAAAGCAATCGACACGAATAAGTTTTTTGTAGTTTCGCTAAATAATATTGGTGGGTGTAATGGCTCAACTGGCCCAACTTCCCCAAATCCTGAAAATGATAATCGCCCTTATGGACCAGATTTCCCATTAGTAACGGTACGTGACTGGGTAAAAACTCAGGCCATGCTTTCTGACCGGTTGGGTGTAAATATTTGGTATGCCGTTATTGGTGGCTCTTTAGGGGGCATGCAGGCACTACAATGGTCGGTTGACTATCCTGACCGCTTACAAAAATGTGTCATCATTGCCAGTGCGCCAAAGCTTTCAGCACAAAATATTGCCTTTAATGAGGTTGCACGCCAGTCTATCTTGTCTGATCCAGACTTCCATCATGGTCGTTATTTGGAAAATGATAGCTATCCTAAGCGTGGCCTGATTTTGGCCCGAATGGTAGGTCATATCACCTATCTCTCTGAAGAAGCCATGAAACAAAAATTTGGCCGTGATTTAAAATCAGGCAAATTTATGTATGGTTTTGATGTCGAGTTTCAGGTCGAAAGTTATCTTCGTTACCAAGGCGAGCAATTTAGCCGTAACTTTGATGCCAATACTTATCTCATCATGACCAAAGCATTGGATTATTTTGATCCATCACGTGAATACAACCACTCGTTAACAGACGCGATGGGTAAAACAAAATGTCAGTTCCTGATTGTTTCTTTTACAACAGATTGGCGTTTTACACCAAGTCGCTCTCAAGAGATTGTTGATGCACTCATTACCAATCATAAGCCAGTAAGTTACCTCGATATTGATGCCGAACAAGGACATGACTCGTTCTTATTCCCGATTCCATTGTATGTCAAAACCATGCGCGCTTTCTTAGGCGGTGAAGAACACTTAAAATCGACGTCACTGGAGGCAAGCTAATGCGTATTGATCAACAACTGGCAGAAAAGTGGATTAAACCAGGCTCAAGCGTACTCGATTTGGGCTGTGGTGATGGTGAATTACTCGCTCATATGAGCCAAAAGCATCAAATTCGTGCTTATGGCTTAGAAATTGATCAAGAAAAGATTGCAATTGCCGTCAGTCGCGGGTTAAATATTATTCAACAAGATTTGAATCTCGGTTTGAGCCGTTTTGCTGACCAGTCTTTTGACTATGTGGTTATGGCACAGGCTTTGCAAGCTGTAGATGCACCGGATGTTTTATTAAGAGACATGGTGCGTGTGGGTAAACAGGCAATTATTACTTTTCCAAACTTTGCGCATTGGAAGACTCGTTCTTTTCTTGCATTAAAAGGTATGATGCCTGTATCGGATGCTCTACCATATATGTGGTATAACACCCCCAATATTCATTTATGTACATTTAAAGATTTCGAAGCACTATGTGTGGAAAATCAGATACAAATTATTAATCGACTCGCCGTCAATGGAAATCAGCAGGGAAGCCTGTTAAGCAAACATGTTCCTAATTTGTTTGGTGAAGTCGCTATTTATCGAGTGAGTGCACTATGAAAAAGACATTATTTAGCACACTATTTGCAGGACTGCTAAGTATGCAGGCTCATGCAGATTATATCGCCCAGCCACAATCGGTTGCGAGTCAGGCTGCACGCTTTTCAACAATGGGGGTTAATGACCTTCAGAAAGCTGCAAAAGCTGGTCAAGCAGGCGCGCAATTTTACCTTGGTACACATTACCAATATGGTAAAGATGTAGAAAAAGATGAAAAGCAAGCTTTCACATGGTTTAAAGCAGCAGCTGATCAAGGTTTATCGCCAGCACAATTAAACGTAGGCCGTATGTATGCCGACGGCATTGGTGTTAGAAAAGATGAGTCAATGGCTCGTAAATACTTCGAGAAAGCGGCAAGCAATGGTGATAACCGTGCAAGCTATAACCTCGCAATGATGGAAGAGCAAAAGAAAAACTACGTAGGTGCTTACCAGTGGTATGAGCTTTCAACTCGTGATGGCATGCTCGACAATAAAGTAATTAGCCTATCAGAAGGTAAGAAAACTGCTCTAGCGGCGAACTTAACTCAAGAACAAATCCGTACAGCGCGTGACCGTGCAGACAAATGGATTCAAGCACAATAATAACGGTTCATCCGTAAAAAACCTTACTCGACTAAAGCCACCTTGTATGCTCTACAAGGTGGCTTTAGTTTAGATATCCATTTTTATTCTATTTATTTCCCTCTATATCCCCTCTTAAAAAACACGTAACATAACTCAAGTTCGATATTAGCTATAAAGTTTGGTTTTATTATGTCTACCCCACATTGGTTTGATCAGGGCAGTTTAGTTCTTGCCAGCAATAACAAAGGTAAAGTCGCTGAGTTTGAAAAACTTTTTGAACAGCTTAAGTTACCTGTAGAAATTATTCCTCAAGGCCGCCTTAATATTCCCGATGCAATTGAAGATGGTTTAAGCTTTATTGAAAATGCCATTATTAAAGCTCGTCATGCCTCTCAAATTTCAGGTAAACCTGCTATGGCTGACGACTCTGGTATTTGCGTTTCTGTCTTAGGTGGCGCACCCGGTATTTTCTCAGCACGCTATGCTGGAGAACATGGTGACGACGCAGCAAATAATGCCAAGTTACTTAATGATTTATTACCATTTCGTAAAAATGGTGAAGTGATTGAAGGCATGTTTGTGTGTGTACTTGCTTTAGTGACTCATGCAGAAGACCCTTTGCCACAAATTTTCCAAGGCATTTGGCACGGTGAAATTTTAGAAGCTGCTCGTGGTGAAAATGGCTTTGGCTATGACCCACTGTTCTGGTTGCCTGAATTGCAAGTTTCTAGCGCTGAACTGTCTAAAGAAGACAAGAATAAGATTAGTCATCGTGGACAAGCGATGCAGTTATTTAGAGAGAGTTTAGTATAAACTTTCTTTTCATATAGCCTTTGAATACCACGTTAGAGAATATTCGGCTTTGTATAGGCAATACTTTACTTTTGTTTAGGCAAAAGTAACAAAACCATTTCTGTCACTGACGGTACATCCTTGCTACCGCAGTGACATGGCGGCATCCATGCCGCCTTAGCACAAGCAAGTGTAGGGCTAGAATTAAATAATTAATTAGACGAACATGTGCAAAAATACCGCATAAATTGCAATACACACACAGCTCACAATCGTCCCAGAGGCGATATAAGCCGCAGATCTTCCCGTTCCTTGATAATGGGTTTCTAGGGCTACAATGTTGGCAGCTGGTGGCAAACAGAACATTAAAAACATCACACCAATGTGCTGGCTCATATTGGGAATCGGTAGAAATCTATAAGTAAGTCCACAAAGAATAATCCCACATACCACCTTAAAAGCTTGAGCTTTTGTACTGTAAATTAAGTCTTTTACATGAACTCGGGTACGGCGCAGCCACATTCCCAACACACACATCCCAGCAAAAGTCATCACAAACTTGGCAACTTCATAGACCCAGTGTATGGCAGGATGTTCGAGATGCTGGGCACCTAAAAGCCTGAGCACAAGCGCAACGAATATTGAAATACATGGTGGAGAAGACAAAACTTTTTTTAATATATTGAGCTTACTTTGCGGTGCAGTTGTTACAGCAGTCACAGCCCAAGCATTGCCAAAAAGCGACATTCCAATATATAACGCCACAATAGGCGCCGTAGCTTGGGGCCCAAATAAAGCCATGGCAAAAGGAAAGCCGAGCCACCCCATGTTGGTATAACTTGCGCAAAGTGCTA
This sequence comes from Acinetobacter sp. GW821-FHT09D10, assembly GCF_059416285.1. NCBI lineage: Bacteria > Pseudomonadati > Pseudomonadota > Gammaproteobacteria > Moraxellales > Moraxellaceae > Acinetobacter > Acinetobacter sp. GW821-FHT09D10. The sequence goes on along the minus strand of NZ_JBWKOW010000003.1, from coordinate 204,532 downwards.
ATAATCTGTCTTTAAATAAAGCTAAATAAGCAAAGAAAATAAGAAATGCTGAACCAAAGCTAAAGAGCATTAAACTCAAACTACCCGGCTGATAAAATACCATGTTGTAAATAATAACAACTGGAATAAGTAAGCGGGCAAGCCAAGCGGAAAGAACAGGTTTTATCGTTTCTGAAAGAGAAGTCTGGGCAAGCAGAAGTCCAACAATAAAAGCAAATATTGGGAGTATTAATGCCACGTTTTCTCCTCTCACCCATCAAAACCAGCCTGTTATGCTACACCTTTTCAAAATGAAATGTACTCTCCTTTTCAAGTAATTTAAGCTTCTCTTTTTTAACTCTTTCTAAAGTAAAAAACCAAACACATCCTTTCTAGAACCCATCTTTTTAGATTTTGACTGACGGCCATTGTCTTAAAAATGACATATAAATGTCACATTGTTGTCATAGCAACCTGTTGAGATAAACCAAACTGAAAAGAGGTATAAGATCATGGCCGGTTTATCTATTTGGCACGTTGTTATTTTTGCAATTGTCGTTATTTTATTATTTGGTACATCTAAATTAAAAAATATCGGTAAAGACGTAGGTGGTGCAGTAAAAGACTTTAAAAAATCAGTTCGTGAAGAAGACGAAACTGCTGCTCTTAATACTCCACGTACAATTGATGCCCAAGTCAAAACCCCTGACAGCACATCAGTGAAAAGCTAAAGGTTTTCCACCATGCTTGATGTAGGAATGACAGAGCTACTCTGTTTTGCAATTATTGCAATTTTAGTTTTAGGTCCGGATAAACTTCCAGAAGCCGCACGCTTTGCTGGTCGTTGGTATGTCCGTCTAAAACGTTATATTACCAATTTGCAAAATGAGATTGATCAAGAGTTGCGTCTTTCTGAATTTCGAAAAGAAATGCAAGAAGAACTCAACCGCATTGAAGCACTTGAACGCAAAGTACAACAACAACTTGAAGAAATACAAAAACAGACTACTTCAGACAAATCAGAAAAAGCTGAGGTAGCTGAAACTATATCTCAGTCTACAATGTACTCCCCTGTATCGGGCCATTATGAAGTGCCCTTTCTTGCCAAATTTACACCTTTGGCATCTCAAAGCGACACTTTAGAAACACCCCCCGTTAAATTGAAGATTGCCGTATGAACCAACTGCCTTCAACGACTGTAAATACGCAAGAAAATCTAGACCAAATGCCAATCATGAACCATTTGGTGGTTTTAAGACGTCATTTATTTAGGATTGTCGGGGTAACATTATTTTTATTCTTTTGCTTATTACCCTTTAGAAATAACACTTACCAATTATTATCCGAACCTTTAAGGTTACAGCTCCCTGCATCATCGTCAATGATTGCTACAGATGTGACTGCAACCTTTATGGCGCCGTTCAAGCTCAATTTATTTGTCGCGCTCGTGTTGGCAATGCCATTTATTCTTTATGAAATATGGACTTTTGTGCGTCCAGCATTGTATCAAAAAGAACGTCATTTAGCACTTCCGTTACTTATTGGTAGCATTGTTTTGTTCTATGCCGGCGTTGCTTTTGCATATTACATTACCCTTCCTGCAATTTTACATTTCTTTATTAGTGTATCGCCTGAAACCGTAGCACCTATGACGGATATTAATAGCTACCTAAGCTTTTGCTTAAAGTTATTTTTAGTTTTTGGTGTGACTTTTGAAATTCCAATCGCGACCCTCTTACTTATTTTAATAGGTGTGGTGAATACAAAGAGTCTGGCTGAAAAAAGACGTTTTATTATTGTGGGATGTTTTTTTGTAGCCATGTTCATTACACCACCAGATGCAATTTCTATGGTGATGTTAGCCATCCCAATGTGGTTGCTTTTTGAACTTGGATTATTATTCGGTAAAATTCTTGAGAAAAGAAAAGCTCAATCTGCTGAATAACAAATCATATTTTTTTAAAGCCTGAAATTCAAAGTTCAGGCTTTTCATATAGACCACTTTTTAATCTACAAACCCATAAACTGTCTTCAAAGTGACTTAAAAGTGTAAGAAAAGTGTCATTTCTAGTCCATAGAATCAACTCAACAAATATACTCACAAAAGTTACGGATTTATTATGACAACTGCTTCTAACCACCCAACACGTCGCGATATTTTAAAATGGTTTACGGGGATTCCTTTTCTTCCATTAGGTGCGATGGCTACGGCAGCAACGTTAGCAGGATGTAACGATAGTAATGATGATTCAGACATTACGACTCCATCAAAACCAATTAACTTTAAAAATGCAACGTTCACTTCAATGCCAGCTCCTTCTGCTGTAGCAGAGATGGCAACGACAGCATGTGCATCAAAACTTGCGATTTCATGGGAAGATGGCAGTAAAACTGAATACCAACTTGCTTACAAACCATTCTTTTTAACAGGTACAGAAGTTCCTGATGGTAAAGGCGGAAAGATTATCGCGGGTGGTTATTACGATATTAATAATCAGCCAATTATCGACAAATCAGTTGCGGGTAAAGAGCGTCAGTTCTTCTCTGACTGTCCAGATGGTAGTTCTCTAATTAGCTTCAAACAAGCGACTGGCAAAGATTTCACAGATGCAGACAAGAAAGCATTAGGTGTAACGGGTAACCCTGTATTCCATGTGGTTCAGTTTGAATATTTATCGAAGGACCAAAATGGTGGTGATACTTACGGTAAATTATCATCTCCGATTGCTGTGCTTACTTTAGACCAAGACCCGAAAACTGGTCATTTGACTTTAATTAAATATCACAATGTAGACACTTCAAATGCGCATGGTTTATGGATTACTTGTGGTGCAAGCTTGTCACCATGGGGAACTCATTTATCGAGTGAAGAATATGAACCAGATGCTTTCAACCAAAAGTTAGGTCAATCACTTTCAACACTTAAAGCATTCAGTAAAAATGTGTATGGTGATGAAAATGCAGCTAATCCATATAACTATGGTCATTTACCAGAAATTACCGTAAATGCAGATGGTACGGGTCACGTGACAAAGCACTACTGTTTAGGCCGTATTTCACATGAGCTTGTGCAAGTTTTCCCAGATAACCGTACTGTATTAATGGGTGACGACTATACCAATGGTGGTCTCTTCATGTTCGTTGCAGATAAAGAGAAAGACCTATCTGCGGGTACCCTCTACGTTGCAAAATATACAACAGTGCTTACAGATACAACGACGGGTCAGATCTCATGGATCAAGCTGGGTCATGCAACGAGTGTAGAGATTGAAAATCTGATCAAGAGCGGTATTAAAGGAACTGATATTTTTGAATCAGTTCTACAAATTGCTAAATATCCAAGCGATGCAACAACAGCAGAAAAAGATGCTATTGATGCAGGTGACAAAGGTAATCCTGAACAACAAGCTTTAGCAAAAGCTGCAAAAGATCGCTTAAAAATCCAACAAGCTGCTCAAAAAACAGAATTGGAAGCACAAGGTTTCAAATTTACTTATTTGAGCAAAACTGGTGTTTATCTCAAGCTTAAAGATAACAGTGACAAAACTAAACTTGCCGCTGCTTTCCTTGAAACACACCGCTATGCTGCTTACGTCGGTGCTTCAATGGCATTGACTAAGAACGAAGGTACGACTGTAAATATTGCAGATAAACGAGCATATTCGGCTTTAGCTAACATTGTTGATTCAATGGTTGAAGGCGGTAGTGGCTACCTTGCTGAACACAACGTTAAATTCCCGAAAATCACAGCTGGTGGTATTTTGGAGCATAAGCTTACAGGCGGCCAAAAAGACAGCTTAAATGTCGCAATCAATAGTGAATGGGTACCCAGCCAATCTAGCCTTCTCATTAAAGGTAAAGATATTAGCTTTGACACTTTAGGTAACACTGCTGACCCAGAACAGATCGCTAGCCCAGATAACTTGAAGTTCTCTGAAAAGCTACGTACGTTATTTATTGGTGAAGACTCTGGTAACCATTTGAATAACTTCTTATGGGCTTATAATGTCGACACTAAACAGCTCATTCGTATCTTGTCTACACCAGCAGGTGCAGAATCGACTGGTCTACACGCAGTCGATGAAGTGAATGGTTGGACTTACATCATGAGTAACTTCCAACATCCAGGTGATGAATGGAACCGTTTCTACAAAGAAACTAATGGTGTTCGTACTGGTATCAGTGCAGATTTACTTGCGCAAATTGATACAGCAATTAATACAAACTACAGCAACAAATTTGCAGCAGCAGTTGGCTATATCACTGCCGACCCAATTGCTCCATCTGTTGTGAAGAAATAATTTCTTTCACCAAAATAAAAGAAACCTGCCTTGTGCAGGTTTCTTTTATTTTTGACTAAACAATCAAATATTTCACTAACTTATCATCAAAACGTCAACGCCACGTCACATTCACAACCTAAGCTCATGAAGACTTTTAGAACAATCTCTTTATTTACTTACTTAGGAATTTCCCATGACAGAGCTGACGCCATATCATGAAGACCAAGAACTGGATAATAATACTTCTGACAACCTCCACTTTCGTGACATTTTAGAACAACATGTAAGTCGCCGTAGTTTAATTACTAAAGCAGCAAGCGGTGCCGTAGCTCTAACTTTAGCCTCTACTTTAACAGGCTGTAATGATAGTAATGATGACTCAGGTCCTAACAACGGTGGAACCCCACCTGTTGATCCAAATAAAAAGCCAGAAAAATTAACCTTTACGGCAGTCGCAAAAAACCACAACGATATTGTGACTGTACCTGAAGGTTATGAAGCCAATGTCATTTACGCTTTAGGTGATTCAATCAACCCTGCTTTTGGTGACTGGGATGATAATAATATTCCATCAGGTCCAAGCTTCCAGTTCCGCTCTGGCGACTGCCATGACGGCATGCATTTCTTTGGTTTAAATACTTCGACAAAAGACTTTGATGAAAGTGTTTCAGCCGAAGGTTTGTTAGTCATGAATCACGAATATATTAATCAGACCTTCCTTCACCCCAAAGGTCCAACAAAAGTTGATGGACGTCGCCCTGAAGATGAAGTAATTCGTGAAACCAATGCACACGGCGTATCTGTCGTTCATATCAAAAAAGATGCAGCAACTCAAAAAGTAGAAATTGTTAAAAAATCAATTTTCAACCGACGTATTACAGCATCAACCATTATGGAATTTGCTGGTGCTGCTGCTGGTTCTAGTTTGCTTTCAACTCGTTTCTCGCCTGCTGGACGTCAAACTCGCGGCACACATAATAACTGTGGTAATGGTTATACCCCTTGGGGCACGTATTTAACTACCGAAGAAAACTTTATTGGTTATTTCCAACGTTCTGGTAGCGATGAATATGCACGTACAGATGCAGAAAAAATTGCATTAAAACGTTACGGTTTAGGCGTTAAAAAAGATGAACCTTATCTTTACGAGAAAGATGAAAAAGGTGCGCCTAAAAAAGATAAAGATGGCAAGGTTATTTATTTAAAAGATAAAAATGGTGAGTTAATCCCTAACGTTGATGAACAAGGGAGACAAATTTATTTCGGCACAAGTTCGCGTTATGGCTGGGAAACGGCAATTGGTCAAGTTGAATCACAAGACTTATATGATCGTTGGAATGCTGATGTAAAAGCTGCGCAGGCAACACAAGACTACCGCAATGGACCTAATACATTCGGTTGGATGGTCGAAATTGATCCGTTTGATGTTCGCCAAAATCCAGTTAAACGTACCTCATTAGGTCGCTTTGCACATGAAGATAGTGCTTGCCGTGCCGTTGTAGGTCAACCATTAGCATTTTATATGGGTGATGATTCTCGCGGAGAATACATCTATAAATTTGTCTCTACCGCTGTATGGGATGCCAAAGATGTAAACGGCGGCTATACGGTCGGTGACAAATATATGAACGCAGGTAAATTGTATGTTGCCAAATTTAATAACGATGGTTCAGGTCAATGGATTGAACTTGCCTATGGCAAAAATGGCTTAAATGAAAGCAACACCACTTACCCATTCAAATCTCAAGCAGATGTTGTAACATTTGCGCGTTTGGCTGGCGACGCTGTCGGTGCTACAAAAATGGACCGCCCAGAATGGTGTACGGTTAACCCAGTGAATGGCGAAATCTATGTAACTCTTACCAACAACTCAAATCGTGGTAAAGACTACCCAACAGATGCAGCCAACCCACGTAACTACACAGATTTATATAACGGCACCAAAGAGCAAAAAGGTAACGTTAACGGTCATATTATCCGTTTTAAAGAAACCGATGATAAAACGACTGCTGAAACCTTCAAATGGGATATCTACCTATTTGGTGCAGAAGCATCTATGGCTTCAAATATCAACTTATCGGGTCTGACAGACAATAATGATTTGTCTTCACCAGATGGTATGTGGTTCGACCCACGTGGTGTGCTTTGGATTCAAACAGACGATGGTGCCTACACCGATGTTACGAACTGTATGATGCTTGCTGCACTACCGGGCCAGATTGGTGATGGGGCTACTGCAACGACTTCAAATGGTCAACAAACTCTAGTCGGTGCTAAAGTTACAGACTCAACATTACGCCGTTTCTTGGTTGGACCAAAACAGTGTGAAATTACAGGCATTGCCATGACACCTGACCACAAAGCAATCTTTATTAATGTTCAACATCCGGGCGAAGATTCTGCAAGCTACGCGACACCAGACAGTAACTGGCCAGCAACCCAGAAAGATCCAAGCAATAAAACTGCACGTCCACGTTCAGCAACTGTTGTGATTACCCGTAAAGATGGCGGTGTGATCGCAGGCTAATTTGTTTATGCTTATAAAAATGCCGGTCAATTGATCGGCATTTTATTGCTATCGATTTAAGATAACCTGCTGCTGTACAATTTGACCGCTGTGCTCACCTTGTTGAGTCTTTTCCAACCATACCCATTCATTATTGGTCATTCTTAAAAAATTCGAACATCGGGTCCCATACACGGGACTTTGAATAAAGGTAGATGACAATAACTCTTCCATTTCTGCTTGAATGCCAGTATTCGGCAATAATGCCGTTGTGACCTTACGCTCATCTTCCAGAATATCCCACGCTGCATGTTGCAAGGTTAACTCTTCTGTCTGGTGTTGAAGCATAGGCAAAAACTCTTGCGTAAACCGTGTTCGTAAATGTCTGGTTTTTTCCCAATGATCAGACATGAGGCCATTGGAAACCACATATACTCCATTGGCTAATACTTGAGGAGCTTCACCACGGTTACTCATATAGACAGCTTGATCAGCATTTCCCATAAACAAATTAAAGCCAGCAAAGTTCTGTTGCTGCTGTTCTAATTGTTGTGCAAAACGAATAGGTAATAAATCAGATTCTAAAAAAGCCTGAACTAAATGCCCCCGAGAAGTTTCATAAGTTTTTTGGTCTCGCCCATCACGGAAGTTGGTTAAAACAGCCCACCGGCCTTGAGGCGTAACCCCCATCCAAGTACCACCGGACTGTAAGTCCTGCCCTGCAACAATTGGCGTATGTTCCCACTGATGCAACAAAGCTGTGGGGCGATGATAAAACTCGTCTCGATTTGACATAAGACACAAGGGCAGATCATCCAGAACATGCCATGCTAAAGCCACAATACACATTAATTCTTGTTCCCTATCTTTACACATTGAATGTACAACATTTTTCACATCATTCCGCTACAATCTGTCAAAACGTAAGATCAAGGAGCAGCAATGCTGACCTATCCTAATATCGATCCGGTCGCAATACACTTAGGACCTCTTCAAGTCCATTGGTATGGACTCATGTATTTATTAGCATTTTTATGTGCTTGGGGGCTTGCTTCCTACCGTGCCAAACAGCGTGATGGCTGGACATCGGACATGGTTTCCGATCTGGTATTTTACGGTGCTCTAGGTGTCGTTCTGGGCGGTCGTGTCGGCTATGTCCTTTTCTATGAGTTTGATAAATTCCTCGAAAACCCCATCTGGCTATTTCAAGTCTGGACAGGCGGCATGAGCTTCCATGGCGGTTTTTTAGGCGTCATGATTGCAATGTTATTTTGGTGTAAAAAATACCAAAAAACATGGTTCCAAACCCTCGACTTTATTGCTCCTTGTGTACCGACTGGCTTAATGTTCGGACGCATTGGTAACTTTATTGGTGGAGAGTTATATGGTCGTGCGGTAACTGACCCAAATTATCCATTTGGTATGATTTTTCCGACAGATCCGTTACACCTAGTCCGCCATCCATCACAAATCTATCAAGCGCTTTGTGAAGGTTTAATTCTATTCATTATCTTGTGGTGGTTTAGTTCAAAACCACGTCCACGTATGGCCGTCTCTGCTCTATTCTTAATGGGATATGGCGTTGCCCGCTTTGTGATGGAATTCTTCCGTCAGCCTGATGCCGACCAAGGTTTTATTCTGTTTGGCTGGATGACGAAAGGACAGATTCTAACAATTCCAATGTTGCTGATTGGCCTTTGGATGATGTGGTATGCCTATCAAAAGAAAATTTACGACTGGGGTCCACAAAAGAATAGTTAATATCTAAATTAGAGGAGTTTCGGCTCCTCTTTTCTTTTTTATGCTACAGTTTTTACTCTCCCAAAATGAAGATATACCATGCTGGAATTCTGGTTTAACGTGCAAGTCCCGACATTTAAAAAACTAGTGATTTTAATTATTACGCTGCTTATTTGTATTGCGCTATATCAATACCAACCGCTACCTTTAGATACGATTCTGATGTTTACTGGAACTGGGGTAATTTTTTTAATCTGCCGTTACTTTAAATTGCACTTTGCTCAAAAAAATCCGTCTGGTTTACTTTATCGTCTGCTGACTTGGGTGCCTATTGCGCTTTTATTCGCGCTGATTTTTGTTAAAGCCTTACCTAATTTACTCATCTGGGGTGTTCAGGGAATCGCCTTTATGGCTTTAGCAGTTTTCATTTTTTCACCTCAATCACTTTTTAAGAAATAGGTTTCGTTTTCATGTTGGCTTATTGGTACAACGCTCCGCGCCATATCAAACTTATCTTTATTGTTGCCGTTTGTGTTGCAGTTTATCTAGCTAATCAAGTTCAGCCTTTATCTCCTATCTATACTGTACTCAGCCTTATTTTCGGTTTTGGTTTACATGCTGGACATTACTTAAATAGCAAAATTTCAAATAACAAATCATATAAATCGAGCTTTGGAATTTTAAGCAGCATCTATCCTATTTTTATCGTTGTTATTTTGATGTATCTGCTTCCTGCTCAACATAAATGGATTCTTGCGCTACAAGCTTTAGGCTTTGTACTGGTTGGCTTTTTTCTTGTTTCGATTTATCAAAATCGTGCTAAACGATTTGATTAATTACACCCATTGAAATGTCATAGAACTATTTTTAGATTTTCATCTTGAGCTACAACAGGTATCATCTTCAATGGTTCATGATGAAGCAGCTCTATTGCGTAATTATTTATCATTGAGCTATCTCCCCCTTTTATTTTATGGAATTAATCCGAACTCGAGAGTGTTATGCGTGCATATTTAGACCTTCTACAACATATCCTTGATAATGGCGGCGACAAAGGCGACCGTACAGGCACAGGAACCCGTTCTGTATTTGGTCATCAAATGCGTTTTGATCTCTCTAAAGGTTTTCCTTTACTCACCACAAAAAAAGTTCACTTCCGCTCTATCGTGATTGAGTTACTGTGGTTTTTAAAAGGCGACACCAACGTCCAATATCTAAAAGATAATAAAGTTTCGATTTGGGATGAATGGGCAACAGCAGAACAAACTGCTCGTTTTGGCCGCCCAGAGCATGAACTTGGACCAGTATATGGTCATCAGTGGCGTAATTTCGGCGCAACCAAAAATGCCGATGGTACTTATAACCAAGATGGTTTTGACCAAATTAAATGGTTAATTAATGAAATTAAAACCAATCCAAACTCACGTCGCTTAATTATTTCTGGCTGGAATCCAAATGAAGCTGGACAAGTAGCCTTACCACCTTGCCACACGCTTTTTCAATTTTTCGTACAAGATAACAAATTGTCATGCCAGCTTTATCAACGTAGTGCAGACGTGTTTTTAGGGGTTCCTTTTAACATTGCCAGTTATGCTTTACTCACTCATATGATTGCTCAAGTGTGCGGTTTAGGAGTCGGTGACTTTGTTTGGACTGGTGGTGATACGCATCTTTATGTCAATCATTTTGAACAAGCACAACTTCAATTGACACGTGAGCCTTTACCACTATGCCAATTGAAACTGAATCCAGAAGTAAAAGACTTATTTGATTTCAAATTTGAAGATGTTGAAATTGTAGGATATGAGTCGCATCCTGCTATTAAAGCACCAGTTGCAGTATAACGACGTCTCAAATTTCATTAGGTTACGGTTTAGAGAATAAGATTATGGCATGGCAAAATGTAGAAGTTGTTCACGTTGTGGCAATGGATAAAAACCACTGTATTGGTAAAGGCAATGCGTTGCCATGGCATATTTCTGCCGACTTAAAACACTTTAAAGAAATCACACAAGGCGGCGTGGTCGTGATGGGGCGTAAAACCCTTGAGTCTATGGGCCGTGCGCTACCCAACCGTGTGAACTGGATCATTACCCGCGACATTAACTGGCAATTTGACGGTGTTAAAATTGCCTATTCAATTGAAGATGCTTTAAATGCAGCTTTAGAAGATGTGAAAAATACTGAAAAACAGGCATTGTTCATCATTGGTGGCGGCGAGATATTCAAGCAGACTTTGTCGATTGCAGACCGTCTTGAACTCACTCATGTTGACTTAGATGTGCAAGGTGATGCACATTATCCAACAATACCGAGTGAATTTCATAAAACTGCGAGTGAACAGCAAGTTGATGAAAAATCAGGAACTTCATTCGAATTTGCCACATATAAAAAATAATTCTATGGATGCCTATGCACAATATCGGAACACGTGAATTTATTACTGCCCTACTTTTGGGGCTATTACATAGTCTATTCACGCTGTTTATTGTGCTCTCCAGCATTTGGATATGTGTAGCGCTCTGGGTCCAACAACCTTTTGGCTGGTTAGGCAGCCGCATACTCATTGGCATCTGGATTGCTTTTGCGCTCAGTATGGCTGGCTTATATGTTGAAGGCCATATTATTAGTCGCCGTACAGACATCCTGATTTATCTTTTGGCATTTGCCTGCTCTCTTGTTTGGTATTTTTCGATTACTGCACGCCAAGACCGCGACTGGAACCCTGAAGTTGCCAATATGCTGAGCTACGAAAAGCATGGCGATGTGATTACCCTGCATAATGTTCGTAACTTCAACTGGCATCCCGATGGTACTTATGATGTGCAGTGGGAAACTCGAACTTTTGACCTCAACCAGTTGAATGGCATAAACATCATTGCCTCTTACTGGATGGGACCACAAATTGCTCATACACTGGTCAGCTTTGAATTTACCAATCAGCAACCTTTAGTCTTCTCAATCGAGATTCGTAAAGAAAAAACCGAAGAATTTTCGGCAATTGGTGGATTTTTTAGAAAATATGAACTTAGTCTAATTGCTTCTGATGAAAAAGATATTGTGTACACGCGCAGTAACATCCGCAAAGAGCAAGTTTATAATTTCCCTATCAATATGCCACGTCGCGAACAAAAGGCTTTATTTTTAGAATATCTAAAGAAATCAGATGAACTTCGTGCAGAACCAAAGTGGTACAACACCCTCACCAGTAACTGCACCACCTTAATTTTTGATATGGTTCAAGCGATTAACCCCTATCAACTTCCTAAAGATTACCGTCTAATCGCTTCAGGTTACTTACCTAATTATTTATATGATCTTAAAGCACTTAATCAAACTATCAGTTTAAAACAGTGGTATCAAATTGCACATATCAACCCACGTACTGAAAATTTTGAACAGCTTTCAGATCAGAGTAGCGAACATTTCTCTCAAATCGTTCGACAAGGTTTACCAAAACCGAAATAAGTAATGCACTTTTCTTTACTTTTTTATACATGCTTTACTTTGTATTTTAAATACATAACCCCTATTGTAATAGGCAGGAAATAGAGGAAAAAACAATGCAACAGGCCTTATTTGGCGGCGGCTGCTTTTGGTGCGTCGAAGCCGTTTTTTTACAAATTCGTGGTGTAGAAAAAGTAACTAGTGGTTATGCTGGTGGGCATACAACTCATCCAACTTATGAGCAAGTCTGCCAAGGAGACACCCAGCACGCTGAGGTGATCTTGGTAGATTTTGATGAAGAGCAAGTAACCTACTCCCAGTTACTCGATGTGTTCTTCGCGACTCATGATCCAACGACTTTAAATCGCCAAGGTAATGATATCGGCACGCAATACCGCTCTGTTATTTACTATTATAATGAAGAGCAAAAGCAGGCAGCAGAACATACGATTCAAACGCTAAAAGATGATGAGCTTGATATTGTGACTGAGTTGTCTCCAGTCCCGACGTTCTATCCGGCAGAAGAATATCACCAGAATTACTATGCAAAGAATCCTTCACAAGGTTATTGCAACTTTGCGATTCCACCTAAGCTACTCAAGCTATATAGTAAATTCCAGCACCTCATGAAAGATCAATAAATCAAAGCAATAAAAAAGCAACCGATGAGGTTGCTTTTTTATTGCTTAAACTAAATTTTAGTTTTCACTGACAAAGGCAATATCGCTCAGTCCGGCTTCACTGGCGCGAGACATTACCTGTGCAACAGTATCGTACTTCGACTCTTTATCAGCACGAAGTTGAACTGTGGGTTTAACATCACCTTGACCTGCTTCTTGAAAACGTTTTTGAAGCTCATCAAGGCTAATTACTTGAGTATCCCAAGCCACTTCACCATTTGCATTAATACTAATCGTAATTGCTTTTGGTGGTGGATCAATAATTTCAGCAGTTGTTTTAGGAAGCGTTAATGGAATCGATGGGTTGGCAACTGTTGCTGTGACCAAAAAGATGATCATTAACACCAACATAATGTCGATTAGCGGAATGAGGTTCATCTCATTTATGCCACTATCGTGGTCTTCACCCAATTGAAAAGCCATTAAGCTTGACCTCCAACATAACTTTGCTGTGCAGTTTTAACATCAGACTTTACAGTAGAATCTTGCTGCAACATCGTGTCAATTAACAAGCTGTGTGCTTGATCTTGTAAATCATGAGCAAGACCACGGTTAGCACGTACACAGATGTTGTAAGCTAATACCGCAGGAATCGCAACTGCAAGACCAAGACCCGTCATAATAAGCGCTTCACCTACTGGTGTAGCCACTTGAGCCAAACCTGCTTGTCCACTTTTACCTACTGCAACAAGTGCATGGAAAATACCCCATACCGTACCAAACAAACCAACGAATGGTGCAATTGAAGCAATTGTTCCTAAAACAGAAATACCTTTCTCAGCATTGACTTTTTCAGCAGAAATTTGACGAAGTAGAGCCTGCTCTGCAACCGCTTTACGCTGCTCAAAACTTAATGGTTGTAACTTTGCTTTTAGCGAAGTGATAGCCTGAGAAAGTTGAGTATAAGCTTGTTGCTTTAATTGGCGAGTCCCCATCAAACGTAAGATGAAAACTGTCCAAGTAGCAATCGACATTGCCAATAAGATGAAATACAGGGTTTTACTCACTGCATCTGCATGTTGCCAATAGATTGAAAAGTTCATATGAACTCCTGATTAAGGTTAGCCGTTGGGACTCAAATTCATTTAAGGGGTTAAATCAAAAGGTTGCTCTGCTTTAATTGGGTAAGCAACCCCGTTTTCCATATAAGGTTTAAATTTCGCACCGCGAACAGCACGGACAACTTTATCATCTAGACTAGAAATACCACTACTTCTAGTCACTCGCACATTAATAATCTTGCCTTTTTCATCGGCTTCAATCAGTACCATGACAGAGCGTGCTTCGCCTTGTAAATCTTTTGAAGAAACTGTTAATCGTGGTGAACGACTCCACTGTACACCCGAACCACCAATCGAAACTCGTTTTGGTGATGGATCTGGAGCGGGTTGAGCTTTAGGCGCTTCTTGTACCACTGGCTTTGGTTTTTCAACGACTTTTTCAGTAACAGTAGTCGTCGTTGTCACCACTTTGGTTTCAACTTTAGGTTCTGTCTTTACTGTTTGTTTTGGTGTTTCAGCCTTTTTCACCTGTTGAATTTTTTCCACTTTTTTAGGTGGTGTTACAGGTTTTTCAACAACTTTAACTTCTTTTACCTCTTTTTTAGGTTCCGGTTTTTTTGGCGGTTCCTTTGGTTTAGGAGGTAATGGTTTTGGCTGATCTTGAATTTTTACGAAACGTACCTGTAAAGGTTTCTTATCGATTGGCTTTAATTCAGCAGGCTTAATATGGCTAACTGCCCATAAGACCCCGATATGACCAATTGCAACTGCAATTAGTGCTGTGATGACTTTCTTTTTCATCGGATTGGGAGCGTTTAAGGCTGCGGAAGATTGACTCATAAGAATCTAATTACCTAATGGACGATGATTTCAGATTTCTATTTATAGAAACGATTTCAAACATCGGATAGAACAATAAAGTGCCACAATAATAAATGAGAAGTGTTTTCATTTGCAACTATTTTTTGAGAAAAACATTTACTCTGTGTTATGACTTCGTGCCTGCTCAGTATCTTTGCTTTACTTTTCTCATAGTTACATCAATAGATACCTCCTGTTCACAATTTGTTTAGTCAAACTTAAAATAGTTTAGCTATTTGCACCACGAACAGATCTAATCCTACAATAAACCCACTTATTATTGATACGTTATATCATTTCAAATTAATTTTAAATATAAAAAAACACGCAAGAAGCGTGCTTTTTTATAATAAGCATTATTTAAAAAACAACAGTCTTATTACCATCAACAATAATACGATCTTCTAAATGCCACTTTACTGCACGAGCCAATACATTACGCTCTACATCTTCACCTAACTCACGTAATTGCTCAACATTATAGTCATGACTCACACGCTCAACGTCTTGCTCAATAATTGGGCCTTGATCAAGGTCAGCAGTCACATAGTGAGCTGTCGCACCAATCAACTTCACACCTTTTTCATAAGCTTGCTTATATGGGTTAGCACCCACAAAAGCTGGCAAGAAAGAATGGTGAATATTGATGATTTTCATTTCCCATTTTGCAACAAAATCTTCGCTTAAAATCTGCATGTAACGTGCAAGAACCAATAAATCATTGCCTTGCATCATTTCATCAATTTGCGCATAAGCTTCAGCTTTATTGTCTTTGGTGACTTTAATTACAGAAAATGGAATACCGAAGTTTTCAACAGATTCACGTAAATCTTCATGATTTGAAATGACATGAGTAATTTCACAAGGTAACGAACCGCGTGCATGACGCCATAACAACTCAAGCAATGCATGGTCAACTTTAGAAACTAAAATACCAACTTTTTTAACATCGCCTACGAAAGCAAGACGCCATTGCATGCTATAACGCTCCGCAACGTTCGCAGCAAAAGTTTGAATTAATGCATCTTTACGCGACTGTAAATGATCAAGTTCAAATTCAACACGCATGAAATAACGTCCGCCCTGAGCTTCCGTCGCATACTGATCAAGCGCGGTAATGTTTGCACCTTGGTGATACAAAAAGCTCGATACCGCTTGTACGATCCCTGGCTTGTCTTCACAAGTAATCAGTAAACGGGCTGTATTGGCAGTGGTCATATTCATTTGGTTAATATCACTTAATTGAGATAAATTTTTTAATAGGCCGAGTATTCTAGCGCCCTAAATAAACAAGCACAACTATTCGTCTTTTAAGGATGATAAGCTAGCAAATAGATCTGAAGGCCCAAGAGATTCAAGCAACTGCTCATAAGTTGCTCGGCTTTCACCCATAAGATAAGGGCCTTCAAGGAAAACCATTTGACGTAATGCTTGCCAAACCCATTTTTCTTCTAAATGGTTATTGTCACTAATATGACCAGACATATATAAAAAGTTTGTCCAGTTTGTTAATACAATCCAAAGGTTAATAATAAGTGCTTCGATTTCCGATGGCGTCATTTTCATAAGGCCTGCATCTACAAAGGCTTGATAAATTCTTTGCCCCTGCTGCATGACTTGCCCTGCAAAACGTGGATAAATCTTTTTAAAGTCTTCGTTACTTTCAACTAAATGATAAACATCACGATGAATAAAACGGTAACTCCATAACTGGCCACTTAGCACTTGAAAATAGTTGATTTTATCATTAGTTGTTAATGGTCTATCGTCAGGTAAAGAAAGTACTTCCAAAGTCTCGGCCTGATATTGATACATTAATTCCTTAATAATTTCATGCTTATTCCGGAAATGATAATACAAGTTTCCGGGACTGATACCTAACTCCGCAGCAATATGATTGGTTGTAACCGACCGTTCACCTCGCTCGTTAAAAAGCTGCAAACTGATTTGTAAAATCCGGTCTTTTGTCTTCAGAGCTTTAGGTTGAGACATTTTAATAACCTTTAATAATTCAAATGGTTAAGACTTGAACACATAAACTGACTTGACTATTTAGAGTATTTACTCTAAAAAATAAACATATCAATGTATTTGGTAAGTACCGATGAACAGTCAAACAAAAACAAATCCAGAGACTCAGCTTCCTTATGATGTTAAGCATTTACATGACTTGCTTGAACATCAAAAGCTTGCTTATTTACGTCATCCGGTACCCACTGCTAAAGAGCGTATTGATCGTTTAGCTCGTCTTAAAAGAGTCTTGGTAAAATATCAAGATCAGATTGCCGAAGCAATTAACCTTGATTATGGCAATCGTGCAGTTATGGAAACAAAAATTGGTGAGTTACTCACCAGTTTGGAACAAATCAAATATTATAGTAAACATCTGACAGCGTGGATGAAACCTTCAAAACGCCATATCAGTGTATTACATCAACCAGCAAAAGGTTGGGTACAATATCAACCTATGGGTGTAATTGGTATTATTACACCATGGAACTACCCATTGCTGCTTTCAGTTGGACCATTAATCTGTGCGCTGGCAGCAGGCAACCATGCCATGATCAAGATTTCTAGTGCTTCTCCAAATTTTGGGCGAGTCCTTGAAAGCGTATTAGCAGAAGCCTTTCCACAAGAATTAGTTGCTGTGGTGAATGGTGGTGGCGTTATTTCAGACGCTTTTAGTCACTTGCCTTTTGACAAAATGATTTTCACAGGCTCAACCTCTGTTGGTAAAACAGTGATGGCAGCCGCAGCTCAAAATCTGGTTCCTGTTATTCTTGAGTTAGGCGGCAA
Source organism: Acinetobacter sp. GW821-FHT09D10 (assembly GCF_059416285.1). NCBI lineage: Bacteria > Pseudomonadati > Pseudomonadota > Gammaproteobacteria > Moraxellales > Moraxellaceae > Acinetobacter > Acinetobacter sp. GW821-FHT09D10. Next base: position 187,239 of record NZ_JBWKOW010000003.1, on the reverse strand, counting down.
ATCCCCTGCTCTTGTGCATGCATCTATGGATATGAAAGATGTGGCTCAACGTATTGCTGTAGGTAAATTATGGAATGCAGGACAAACTTGTGTTGCACCTGACCATATTTTCTTACCACGCGGGAAAACTGCTGAGTTCATCGAAAACTTTAAATTGATTGTGGCTGGTATGTACCCACATTTCCGCAATAATCAAGATTACACTTCTATTATTAATGACAAACAATACAACCGCATTCAGGGCTATCTTGAAAATGCCCGCGATCAAGGTGCTCGTATTGTTGAAATTAACCCTCAAAATGAAATTTTAGATGATGTACGCAAAATTCCACCAACTTTAGTGACTGGAGTCACTACGGCAATGGATATTATGCAAAATGAAATTTTTGGTCCCGTTCTACCAATTTTAGAATATGACCAAATAGAAGAAGTCATCGAATTTATTAATAGTCGTCCACGTCCTTTAGCCATGTATTATTTCGACTATGATCAGGCGCGTGCTGATTATGTTGCACAGCACACCCACTCAGGGCATTTCGGAATCAACATGGTCATTACCCATGTGGCTCAGGATGATTTACCCTTTGGAGGGATTGGGGCATCAGGTATGGGTAAATATCACGGACCAGAGGGCTTTTTTAGCCTTTCTCATGAACGTTCGGTGATGTCAAATCCAAAACTTTATAGTCTTAAATACATTCTTCCACCCTTTAATAAGCCCATTCATCGTTTCATTTCGAAAACCTTGTTGCGCTAACTGATCAAGGCATGATCTGTTATACTAAATCATGCCTCGTTTTTACCAATTCCGCTTGTCTTTTAATCGTATTTTTGGTATAAAACGCCCCTTGAATGAATTCATCCGTTTACATTTAGTATGACTGGCCACAGATTTGCTGTTGGCTGAATCAATGGAGTTACACCATGTCTAAGGTTTGCCAAGTTACCGGCAAGCGTCCAGTCGTTGGTAACAACGTCTCACACGCCAACAACAAAACCAAGCGCCGGTTCGAGCCGAACCTGCACCACCACCGTTTCTGGTTAGAAAGCGAAAAACGTTTTGTACGTCTTCGTTTAACCACTAAAGGTATGCGTATTATTGACAAATTGGGTATCGAAAAGGTTGTTGCAGACCTTCGTGCTCAAGGTCAAAAGATCTAAGGAGTCTGAACAATGCGTGATAAGATTCGTCTCGTTTCTACAGCTGGTACAGGTTATTTCTATACCACGACTAAAAACAAACGTACTATGCCGGAAAAAATGGAAATCAAAAAATTTGATCCAAAAATCCGTCAACACGTGATTTTCAAAGAAGCTAAAATCAAATAATTTTAGCCTCGAAAAAAACGACTTCACAATGAGGTCGTTTTTTTTTGCATTTTTTTTATACCTGGCTTTTTTTTGTTAAACTTTCCACATATTTCGCCTTGGCATTTTTTATGCTTGTCTTTAGCCTAACTCACGTAAAAGGAGTTTTTAGTGCCGCATGACGTAGATTTAATTGTTTTACTTGCTGTTGGTTTCGGTGTTGCCCTCTTCTTTGGTTATCTTGCAGCCCGATTACGACTTCCCCCTCTTATCGGCTATTTAATTGCCGGAATTATTATTAGTCCAAATACACCCGGCATAGAAGCTGATATGCATCTTGCTAACCAGCTTGCAGAACTCGGGGTAATGTTTCTGATGTTTGGTGTAGGAATGCACTTTTCATTAAATGACCTATTGCTCGTTCGCCGTATTGCTGTACCAGGCGCGATTTTACAAATTGCGGTCGCTACTCTATTGGGAGTTGGCGTATCCATGCTCTGGGGATGGAGCTTTGGTTCTGCACTCGTTTTTGGTTTAAGTCTGTCGTGTGCGAGTACTGTTGTATTATTAAAAGCTTTAGGAGACCGAGGTCTTTTAGATTCAGTCAACGGTAAAATTGCTGTAGGTTGGCTGTTAGTCGAAGATTTAGTCATGGTACTTGTTTTAGTACTCCTTCCAGCTACAGCAGTTTTACTCGGCGGGAAAGCACCAGAAGGTGCAGATGGTAATATCTGGTTAACCCTTGGGCTCACTTTATTAAAAGTAGTTGGCTTCATTGCCTTTATGCTGATTGTAGGTAAACGCGTTGTTCCTATTATTATGCAGTTTGTTGCTCGTTTAGGTTCAAGAGAGTTATTTACCCTGACCGTTGTTGCTGCTGCTGTTTCAATTGCCTACGGGTCTTATGCCATTTTTGGGGTTTCCATGGCACTAGGCGCATTCTTTGCAGGAATGGTAGTTAAAGAATCAGACTTCAGCCACCGCGCAGAAGAAGAAACACTTCCATTACGTGAAATTTTCTCAATTCTGTTTTTTGTTTCTGTGGGGATGCTGTTTGACCCAAGTATTCTTGTAGAACGTCCACTACATATTTTGGCCGTTATCGCCATTATTATGGTGGGGAAAACAATTGCGGCAATGGCTTTGGTTTTATTCTTTCGTTACCCCATCAATACAGCCCTTACAGTTGGCGCGAGTTTGGCCCAAATTGGTGAGTTCTCATTTATTTTAGCAACTCTCGGTGTCTCATTAGGTTTATTAACTTTAGAAGCACAAAACCTAATTCTAGCTGGCGCTTTATTTTCAATTACGCTGAACTCTTTTATATTCTCTGCAATTGAGCCTGTACAACGCTGGATTCGTGAGCGCTCTCACTTGGCTCGTCTGCTTGAACGTAGTGGTGACCCATTAGCAATGTTACCTGATGAAGTTGATCAAGCTTATTTACGCGATCAGGTCGTCATTGTGGGATACGGCGGTGTGGGGCGACGTATCACTGAAAATTTAATTAATGAGAATATTAAGGTCGTTATTGCCGAAGAGAATCGTGAAATCGTAGAAAAGCTACGTCATTCGAATATTGCAGCAGTCAGTGGTGTTGCAACTGAACCAAGTGTTTTAATTCAAGCACATATTATGCATGCAAGACTCTTGGTGATTTCACCTATGGATATTTTAGATATTCACCGTATTGTGGCGATTGCTAAGCAATTAAACCCTCAAATTCAGGTGTTAATTTGCGCAGAAAGTAAAGAAGAAGCGGCTATCATTCGAGATGAGAATATTGGTGAAGTGTTCTATGCTAAAGAGGAAATGGCAAAGAATATGAGCCATCATATAGTAAATCAGATCGAGCTTGCCCATCAGTCAACTATTCATTAACTGATATAAAAAGCGTACTCAAGAGTACGCTTTTTATTAGCTCAAGAATTTAGGCTGTTCGTCTACTACCTCAGCCTGCCACTCATTTACCTGCTTCTCAAGCAGTCCAAACAATGCAGCCTGAATCATATGTTGGGCAACCACAGGTGTTTGTTCACCTAAGATTGCTTTTACTTCATCGCTAAATTGAATTTTGACCAAGGGTTCATTCTCAGAACCGGCATTACGCAAGGCAAGTTCACCACCTTCGAGTTGGACTAATTCCAACACTGCTTCTTGATTTCCAAATAACTCTTTCAATTGCTGTATAGACATATACTTCCTCCATGTTTCAACATGGTGGCAAAGCACCCTTGCACTTTGCATCTCTTGTCTTATTTATATAGGCACATCCACACTAAATTTCAAGCACTAGGACAGTTTAATTTTAGAACTCGACCATTTCATTACGAAAACCATCAATTAAATGGGTTAATTCTCGATGCCATTCACGCAAAATTTTAACATCAGGCAACCAAGATTGAGGACCTTGAGTTACTTTGATAATCAGGTTAGAAGATGTTTCTTCTTCGGGGGTCGGCTCTTTTGGTTCCGGCGCATATTGGCACATACGATAAGCTCGCTTTAACTCAGCAACGAAACCATCTTTTGCCAATTGCTGCAAAACAGAGACTTCAGGAGAAACCTGCCCTTTTGCCGCCATATGTTCCTCAATAGATTTTAAGGTGGGTTGTAAATCATTTAAACGATAATAACGTACCAATTCTTGCAAGAAAGCTAACATTGCACCATGTAGGTGAAATACAGCTGCTTCACGGTGAGCTTGTATCTGCTGCACATGATCGGTCTGTTCAGCCTGTTGACACGCTAAGCGCGCAAAATAGAGCTTCTGATTGGTACGATCGGCATGATAACGAGCAACACGTGACATAACTAAACTTTCCTGTTTTAAAATCGCTATTGCAACAGCTAATCTTTAGCTTAACGACTCCATTAATAAAATCAACGTTATTTATGGTAAATCCAGCTCAACCTGATAAATTTTACGTTTAGCTAAAGTTTTTAATGGCTGCCTTATAGGACGAACATTACTTAAAACCCAAGCAAAATATCCCTCGCCCCAAGCAGTTGCACATGCTGGCTCAATTTCATCATTTCGCCAAGCATGAATAGAGTCGATATCAACCAAAGCGACAGCAACTCCCTGTTCTTCATCAGTATCTTTGACCAAAAAATTTTGGTTCTCGACAATTAATAGATCTTTGATTGGCAGTTTTGTAGGTACCCATGAACGCACTTCAAGTGTTTTTATACCTTCAGCGATACGAGTACCATTTGGCGCGACAATCGAAAGAGCTAAAAACTGTCTTTTCACAACAAAGACTTACTCTTCAGCTGCTTTAACGCGAATTCCATTGCCTTTAACTTTAAGCAGGTTTAAGCCTTTAATTGCCTTAATTGCTTCACGTGGGTTAGGCATTTCAACAAAACCAAAACCTTTCGATTTACCTGTGTCTTTATCAGTAACAAGAACACACGTTTCAACTTTACCAAATGCTTTGAATAACTCTAAAATTTCAGTTTCACTCACAGCACGATCTAAATTACGAACTAATATCTTCATTTTCTAACCTTAATTGGCAATAAAAGGGAGCAGCCAATATATTTAAGTAATCACAATGTCTTATACAGTAGTTTAATCCAGATCGATACCAAAACCTAAATTTACTGTTGGGGAACGGTTCCATTGCTTTTTAGCAAATGGCTGAGGTACTTGCCTATGAATCTTTGCCTGAACCAAATGTGCAGGAAGATCATTTAGGAAATAACTTTCGATTTTACGACCTTGCTCATCGTAATTGTCTTCTGACCATGTATTGAGGTTTTGCTTGGTCAAAATTAATTCATTTTCTGCACGTGTTAATGCAACATACAATACGCGGCGCTCTTCTTCGACATCATCAAAATCGCCCTGTGCCCTTGCATAAGGATATTGATTTGGCGATACATGAGGTACATAGCAGACTTTCTGTTCAGCACCTTTAGCTGAATGGATCGTAATTAAAGTGACTAAATCCTGATCAGCTGCTTTTTCAATTTCAGAAACTGAAATAGGTTCAAGCACATATTCTTCAAGAAACTCACCTAACGATGCATGTTTACGCGCAAGTTGCTTGACCAAATCAAAGTCTTTTAAGCGGCGTGACCAATCTTTAGTTTTATAATTTTGCTCTAGCTGTTCACCTAAAGCATCGAGTGCTAAGCCAATACTTGCTTCAACATGCTGCTGTAATACATCTAGCTGTTTTAAAATTAAAATCGCTTGTAAAGGAACTTTGCCATGACGTTCTAGACGATTGCAGCGCTCCTCAACATCAACAATTCCCATCAGCTCTTGAGCGAGCTTACTTGCTCCAACATCACCAATACCATCCCACAAAGTTAAGAAACGCATCCACGCCAAATCATCGTGAGGATTACTCACAATACGTAGCAGGCTAAGCACGTCTTTTACATGGGCCGACTCAAGAAGTTTTACACCACCAATAAAACGGTAAGGTAGTTCAGCAGCAATAAAGGCCCCTTCCAGATATCGTGCACTATAGCCGGAACGCACTAAAATCATATGGTCGTGCCAGTTTGCACCTTGCTGATGTCGCGTTATTAAATCCTGTGCAATCCAGTTTGCTTCTTCATACTCATTACCAAATAGGTGTAGCTGAGGCTTTTGGCCTTGACCACGATGTGCTTGTAACTGTTTTTGATAATCAATTGGGCTATTTGCTAATAACCAGTTTGATAAATCTAAAATTTCTTGAGTCGAACGGTAATTTAAATCCAGTGTATGAATGACTGCGTCAGGTATCCGCTCTTTAAAAGAATGGATATTTTCAAAGTCAGCACCGCGAAAACCATAAATCGACTGGGCATCATCGCCAACACAAAACAACTTCACTTTGCCAATCAATGGTTGTAATAAGGCCCACTGCAAAGGATTGGTATCTTGCATTTCATCAACCAGCAGTGCCTGACAAAAACCTGCAACCCAGTTGGTGAGTGCTTCAGAATTTTGCAAATGGACAGCTACAATTGAGAGAATATCGTCATAATCTAAAAAATTACGTTCTCTTTTACGCTGCTCATAGGTTTTCATTAAATCTGCAATTTGAGTCTTATGCTCATAGGCTTCTGGAAGCTGTTTGATTAGCGCTTCAGAAAGTTTTATTTGAGTATTTCGGGCATAAGAATATAAATCACACAGCTCTGCGGCTTTAGGTAAGACGTTATCTTTGTCTTTGCCTCTTAATAAGCGAAACATGAGCAACTGATCATCACGATCAATAATACTAAATTGATTTAACCCAAAAGCTTGTGGATTACGGCGCAGTAAATACATACAAAAAGTATGAAAAGTTGAAGCTCTCAGACCCTTTGCCTGTGCTCCCACATGTTGTTCTACTCTTGCAACAATCTCACTAGCAGCACGTCGAGTAAAAGTTAAAATCTGAATTTGGTTCGCTGGTAAGCCTTGATCAATTAAATAGGCTGCACGCGCAACAATCGTTTTAGTCTTGCCACAACCAGCACCTGCCAAAACTAAACAGTTCTGTGCAGACGTTGTTGCTGCTTTTTTTTGCTGAGCATTTAGTTCATTAATTAATTTTGCAAGACTCATAACACATATCGCTAACACACCAAGGCATAGTTTAACAGAGCCCAGCAACGGATGGGTCTGCCCCCTCCTAAAAACAAAAAGAGCACTTAAAGTGCTCTTTGAGTCGATATTATTTTTAAGATACTGTTTTTGAACTAGATGGAAGATGTTTGATGCCTGAAGCTAAACCAAGGAAGTTAATTCCCTGAAATAAGATATCAACAGCAAGGAACATTCCCAGCACCCAAAAAGGTGAATCTTTAGAAACCAAAATTAAAATACCAGTAAATAAGGTGAGCAGTGCTGAAAACAAGGTCCAGCCCCATCCTGTAATAGGCTTAAGTAAAATTGCATTTATGGTACGTATAGCACCCGCAATAATAAGCGCTATTGATAATAGGCTTGTCAAAACCACAGCTGTAGTGACTGGAGTAGAAAAAGCGTAATAACCAGCCATTAAATAAAGCACACCAAACAGTGCCCACAACCATCTGCTTGCGCCTTTAAAAACACTCATAGCCGCGACGAGATGTAACACACCGCCGACCATCATGAGTATTCCAAATAAAAAAACGACAGAAAAAGTCGCAAATGGCAATGAACTAAATAAAATCAGACCAAAACCAATAAGCACAAAGCCTAATATCAAATACCATTTACGGTCAGCATGTAACTGATTACGTACCAAATCATTACCTACAGTTTTCATCATGGCTACTCTTATTATCAGGTATTAGAATTTCATCTACCTAACAATAGTGATGTACTTCACACTTTTTGTCTGTATAAAATCTGCATCGTTTTTTAATAATTGATGTGGATAAAGCAGTATTTATCCACAGTTTTATTTCACCCAGCCAATTTCTCGGGCAGTAGGTAAACCTATGATCGTTTCTTGTAAATTATTGGGCATTTTACTGCTCTGCTCAGATAAGGCAGTGCGACCTCCCATAATTTCAGCTTGATTTTGCGGATAAAGAGGAATTTTTTCTGGTTGAGCATAGCCTAGAGGATAAATCGGCTGTCCTGTTTTTAAATCATATTTGTCCTGTGCTCCAAAGCCATGTAATAACTCATGAACAATCACGACCTGATTTTGTGAAGCTTGTGTTTTGGTCGCAAATAAATTAACACTACCAATGCGACCTTTTTCTAAAGCAGTCGAATGGATCAAGACTTTCTGATAATTTGGATCATAATAATTTAAGTAAAGTTTGAGTGAGGCTCCACTATCCTCGGGTTGTTTTTGTCGCCATGCATAAAACCGAAATTTTAAGCTCCACCAAATAACATGCAAGATATTGGCATTTTGAGGAACCTCAGGTGGTCGTTGCTGCAACTGTTGTCCTAAGCGAATTGCAAAATTTCCTGTTTGCCCACGATAATGCTGTGACCATTCATCTAGATAGTTTTTAATTGCCCAAAAATCTTCGTTTTTTAACTGATGAATATAGCTCTGCGTTGATTGTAAACCATCAGCATTCACTGGATGTAAAACGACTACAACTGTGTGATTCCAATCTTGATTTTGATCTCGCCATGCCTGAACAGCAACAATCAATAAAATAATTAATAAGCATAAGATCCGAATGTTTTTCCACATTCTTATTCCCCATAAAATTAAAATTTTCTTTTATTGTTTTAGACATAAAAAATGCTAGCTGAGCTAGCATTTTTTATGTTGGACTTGATTAGCCCTCAACCCATTTACCATCTTGATAAATTAGGCTCCATTTAGTTTGTTTACCCTCTGGTGTTTCCGAGCCTACATATTGTGATTGATTCTTACGACTGAATTTCACAACTGCTGGATTACCTTCTGGGTCTACATCTGGTGCTTGCAAGATAAATTGATATTTTGGATCAAGCTGAGCTGCAACACTACGTAACTCAGCAACTTTTGGTGCGCGTGTTTCACGAATTTTCGGGAATTTACTCGCAGCCAAGAATAAACCTGCTGCGCCATCACGTAACACAAAGAAGTCATCATGTTTCGCTGAACGTAGGTGTTCCATCTTGATTGGCTCTACACGTGGAGGTGCAGGTTGACCACTCTTCAAGACTTTACGGGTATTGTCACAACTGGTACAAGCGAAATACGGGCCAAAACGACCAGTCTTGAGCTGCATTTCACCGTCACATTTATCACATGGGATCGTTGGGCCATCATAACCCTTAATCTTGAACTCACCTTCTTCAAGCTCAAAACCATCACAGTCCGGGTTATTACCACATACGTGCAGTTTACGACCACCATCAATCACATAGCTGTCCATGGCAGTGCCACATTTCTCACAGCGATGCTTTGACATCAAGTCTGCTGTTTCTGCACCATCATCATCAGATAGCGCAGCTAACGACTCAACAGGTGTTAAGTTCAGTGTACCTTTACAACGCTCTTTAGGTGGCAAGTTATAGCCAGAACATCCTAAGAATACACCAGTTGTACCCGTACGAATCTGCATTGGACGTGAGCATTCAGGGCAATGTACTGCTGGTACTTCAACCGGTTGGTTACGGCGCATTCCCTGCTCGCCCTGAGCATTAGTTAAACGTTTTTTAAAGTCGCCATAGAAAGTGTCTAGCAACTCTTTCCAGTTACGCTCACCCGTTGCAACTTTATCAAGCTGGCCTTCGAGATCTGCCGTAAAGGCATAATTCATCAGGTTATTAAAACTTTCATCCAGACGATCTGTCACAATCTCGCCCATTTTCTCGGCAAAAAGACGACGGTTTTCTAACTTAACGTAACCACGTTCCTGAATGGTAGAAATAATAGCTGCATAGGTCGATGGACGGCCAATACTACGTTTTTCAAGCTCTTTAACTAAAGATGCTTCAGTAAAACGTGCAGGTGGTTTAGTAAAGTGCTGACTTGGATCTAACTTTTCTAACTTTAAGATTTCGCCTACTTTAATAGCAGGTAAAATAATATCGTCATCTGACTTATTCGCGCCACGCACTTTAGTAAAGCCTTCAAATACAAGCGTACGGCCTTTCGCCTTTAACTCAACATTCGCTGCTTCAACAATCAAAGTAGAAGATAAATATTCTGCTGGTGTCATTTGACACGCAACAAACTGACGCCAGATCAAATCATATAGGCGTTGAGCATCACGCTCTACACCCGCAAGCTGATCGCCAGTAAGTGCAACATTTGATGGACGAATCGCCTCATGGGCTTCTTGAGCACCCGCTTTGTTACCATAGCGGTTTGGCTTTGCCGGTAAATATTTTTCACCATATTGGCTTTCAATATGCGCACGTACCATGCTTACCGCATCATCACTCAAGAAAGTTGAGTCAGTACGCATATAGGTAATAAAACCTGCTTCATATAAACGCTGAGCCAACATCATGGTTTTCTTCACAGAAAAACCTAAACGTGTACTCGCAGCCTGTTGCAAAGTTGAAGTAATGTAAGGTGCGCTTGGATTGACCTTAGTTGGTTTATCTTCACGCTGTGCAACTTTATATTCAGCACCTTTTAAAACATCTAATAAAGCATCAGTTTCAGCTTTATTTTTCAGTTTAAGGGTTTTACCAGCCTGCCTAAATGCTTCAAGACGAATATCATCTTTTTTGGACTGAGTATCTGCAAAAACTTGCCAATATTCTTCTGGAATAAACGCACGGATTTCACGCTCACGCTCTACAACCAGTTTCACCGCTACTGACTGCACACGTCCGGCAGATAAACCACGGGCAATTTTTTCCCAAAGTAATGGCGAAACCATAAAGCCCACTACACGGTCTAAGAAACGGCGTGCTTGCTGAGCATTCACACGATTTAGATCTAGACGTGTTGGCTGTTTAAATGCTTCTTGAATGGCATTTTTGGTAATTTCGTTGAACACTACGCGGTGATAACGACTGTCATCACCACCGATAACTTCTCTTAGGTGCCAAGCAATGGCTTCCCCTTCTCTATCCAAGTCCGTTGCGAGATAGATTGCATCGGCATCTTTGGCGAGTTTTTTGAGTTCAGCAACAACATTTTCTTTACCGGGCAGAACTTCGTAATGAGCTTCCCAACCATGTTCAGGATCAACCCCCATACGATTAACTAAAGCCTGACTAGCTTTTTGTTCTTTTTCGGCTTCGGTGAGTTTAGTCCGGGCAGCCGGCTTTTTCTCTGTTGATTTACTGCCGCCTGTTGGCAAGTCACGTACGTGACCTACAGAAGACTTTACAATGAATTGCGAACCCAAATATTTATTGATGGTTTTCGCTTTGGCAGGCGACTCCACAATCACTAAGGCACGTTTATGTGCAGCAGGTGCAGTAGATGCTGTGCTTTGAGATGCAGAGCGCGAGGTATTCGCCATATAAAATGTTATTCCTATACCAATAAATTTAAAAATCAGGCTTTAGCCAAGGCCAACAGATAAGCCTTCATCTCATCTAATTGTGTCGCTCTTAGGTCTGATTCCTCATCCCAATAAAGCCCTACACAGTTTGCCTGCATATCAATAGCATAAATCCCTTTTAATGCAATGGGAGAATCATTAAATTTCTCATCACCCTGAATTACTTTTAACTTGCCGTCTATAACACGAGCACGCATTAAAGATAAACGGGCATCAGGAATCAATACACTATAATAAGCAACCATGCTGGCACGTTTTTCAGTGGCCATTGGGACATGTGTCCATTCAGGTGCAACAATTACACGCGGATGTAACCCTATTTTACGGGCTTTATCTCGCATAATACCAAGCGCCTTTTCACGTGGACTCACTCTTAAACCAAAAATGGAGCCTATTACGAAAAGAACAATGATAACGGTAACCCAAATTCCCATATTGTCCATAGCAAAACCTATTAATCTCTTTTATTAGAGTTGCATAAGCTGACCAGAAAACGCAAGTTACATCATAAAAATAATCCCTGATAAGATCACAAGACCCAAAATATCGGTATTTCACGGAGCAAATTGCCATGAGATTATTTAAATATGTTTAAGGGTTCCGATTGCTCGCAACTAATACCAATTTACCAAACCGATCAAGATGGACATCTCCCCACAGTTTTAAAGCAAACAAGATTTGCTCTAGACTTTGTCCTAAATCAGTTAGAGAGTACTCAACCTTAGGCGGAACTTGAGGATAAACTTCTCGATGAATAATCCCGTCTTGTTCTAACTCACGTAACTGATTTGTCAGCATTCTTTGGGTAATGCTTGGAACACGCTTTCGGATTTCATTAAACCTTAAGGTGCCTTCATTAAATAAATGCCAAAGAATGACGCATTTCCACTTTCCATCAATCAAACTAATGGCTGCTTCAACTGAACAACCCGGAGAGCAATCAAAACTTGAATGTCGTGCTTTTGCCATTTTACAGTATCCTTTTTGACACTATGAGCGTTATTTGTCTGTAGTCACTTATTTTAAGCTTACGTTATGATCAAACTCCCAACAAGAGGAATTATTATTATGAAAGCTGTGGCATATCAAAAAGCAGGTCCGATTACATCACCAGAGGCACTGGTTGACGTCGAACTAGAGACACCTGTTGCAGAAGGTCATGATCTACTTGTCCGTGTCCAAGCGGTCTCTGTGAACCCTGTAGACACAAAAATTCGTAAGAATGTAAGCGCAGATAATAATCAGTGGAAGACTCTTGGTTGGGATGCGGTAGGTGTCGTTGAAGCCATTGGAGACAAAGTCTCACAATTTAAAGTCGGAGATGTGGTTTGGTATGCGGGTGCACTCAATCATCAAGGCAGTAATAGTGAATTACAGTTGGTTGATGAACGCATTGTGGGTCATAAACCAAAGACCTTAGAACCAAGAGAAGCAGCAGCTCTCCCTTTAACTGCCATCACGGCGTGGGAAATGTTATTTAATCGGTTACAGGTCCCAAAAGTTGCCCCAGAAAATACATCAATCTTAGTGATTGGGGGAGCTGGTGGAGTAGGCTCAATCACAATTCAGCTACTCAAACAGTTGACTAATCTCACTATTATTTCTACTGCATCACGAACCGAAACTAAAGAATGGGTTAAGCAACTCGGTGCTGATTATGTGTTAGATCATCGTCAACCTTTAACGGCACAAATCAAGCAATTAGGTTTAAATGCACCTTTATATGTGTTCTCGACCACTCAAACAGACCAACATTTATCAGACATCGTAGAGTTGATTGCACCGCAAGGTCATTTTGGCTTAATCGATGATCCGGCACAGTTAGATATTAAACCTTTTAAATCTAAGTCTGTATCAGTGCACTGGGAGTTTATGTTCACTCGTTCTATGTATCAAACCCAAGACATGGTTAAACAAAGTGAATTACTCAATGAGGTTGCCGAGCTTGTTGACGCAGGTAAAATCAAGACCACTGTTTCGCAAGTTTTAAGCCCAATTAATGCTCAAAACCTAAAAATGGCTCACCAGCAAATTGAAAGTGGTACGACAAAAGGGAAGATCGTATTACATGGTTTTTAAACAAAATTCATAAATATCCCCTAATAAAATGGCAAGTATTGAACTTGCCATTTTATTAATAATGAGGAGGTTTATTGGTTAATGGGTCAAAAGCGGCAATACCTTCTGATAAATCCGATGATTCCATACGTTGATAAAGAAATTGCATTTGTTTTTTTAAATCAGCTATTTCTTGAGTCTGAATAGCGAGCTGTTGATTTAATTCTTCAACTAAATCATCCAAAAATGTAATTCGCACTTGCAAATCTTCAATGGGTGCGGACAATGACGCTTGATCATCATGATATGGTGGTTTAGTCATTTAAATCCTCATTTGAGATTCTGGAAAACATTATGGCCTATATTACCCTAAGGGATGTCCAACTTGCTTTTGGAGGACCTGCCCTACTCGATGGCGCGAACTTTAATCTAGAACGTGGCGAACGAGTCTGTTTAATTGGTCGTAATGGTGAAGGTAAGTCTACTTTACTTAAACTGATCGAGGGAAGCCTATTACCAGATTCTGGTGAAGTTTCCATTCAAAATGGTCTAACTGTTTCAATGTTAGCCCAAGACGTTCCCATGGACTCTGGCAAAGTAGCCGACATTGTGGCAGATGGTGCAGGAGAAGCGGCAGAAGTACTCAGAGCTTATCACGAGGCGACTGACGCTTGTATGCTAGGAGATATGGAAGCCTGTGACCGTATGGGTAACCTTCAGCATAAGCTAGACCAACTAGACGGTTGGGCACTCGAAAATAAAGTAAATGCTCTTCTAAGCAAAATGGGTCTCGATCCAAATGCCGACTTGGCAGACCTGTCTGGTGGACGTAAACGCCGTGTTTTATTAGCTCGCGCTCTTTTGACGCAACCGGACGTATTACTTCTAGACGAACCAACGAACCATTTAGATGTTGAAAGTATTGAATGGTTAGAAAAATTTTTACTAGATCAAAATAATTTAACGCTTCTGTTTATCTCGCATGACCGTTCTTTTGTAGATAGCATTGCAACTCGAATTGTAGAACTCGATCGTGGCATTTTACGAGGCTATGAAGGAAATTATTCACGTTATTTAGAGCTAAAAGCTCAGCAAATGGAAGCAGAAGAAAAACAGAATGCTTTATTTGATAAAAAACTAGCTGAAGAAGAGGCTTGGATTCGCCAAGGTATTAAGGCACGTCGTACGCGTAATGAAGGCCGTGTTCGTGCCCTAAAAGCTTTACGAGAAGAATCTAAAGCACGCCGCTCACAACAAGGCAAAGTGAGTATGGCAACTCAAGATGCAAATCGTTCTGGTAAATTAGTATTCGATATCGAACATTTAAGCGTCGCTTATGATGACAATCTACTCATCAAAGATTTTTCTGCCCTTGTCATGCGCGGTGACCGTATTGGTTTAGTCGGCGATAACGGTGTTGGTAAAACAACATTGATTAAAGCTATTTTAGGTACAATCGAACATGGCGGTTCAGTTAAAACAGGTACACAGTTAGAAGTTGCCTATTTTGACCAATTACGTAATGCCTTAGATCTTGAAAAAACAGTCATGGCAAACGTTTCAGAAGGCTCTGACTTCGTTGATGTAAATGGCAACCGTCGTCATATCTACAGCTACCTTCAAGACTTCTTATTTTCCCCTGAACGTGCCCGTACTCCAGTAAAAGCACTTTCTGGTGGTGAACGAAATCGCATCTTACTGGCTAAATTACTACTCAAACCATCCAATCTAATTGTAATGGATGAGCCAACCAATGACTTGGATATGGTAACCCTTGAGCTACTTGAAGAAATGTTAGCTGAATACAAAGGCACTTTGCTTCTCATTAGCCATGACCGTGCGTTTATGGATAACGTAGTAACATCGACGTGGGTATTTGATGGTAAAGGTAACATTGCAGAGTACATCGGTGGATATCAAGACTATTTGCAACAGCGTCCAGATGATAAAGTTGTAGATCAGAAATCTGATGTAAAAAAAGCTCAGGCAAAAGCTGAAGCTGAAAAAGCCGCAGCTCAGAACAGTGCTAAAAAAGTCAAACTTAGTTATAAAGATCAGCGTGAACTTGAGCAATTACCCGCTGAAATTGAAAACTTAGAAAAGGAGCAAGCAGGACTTTCTGAGAAACTTGCAGATGGTTCATGGTTTGTTAAAGATGCTGACGCAGCAACAAAAGCAAGCCAACGTCTCACAGAAATTGACGAGTTATTACTTGAAAAATTGGAACGTTGGGATGTGCTTGAACAAATGAGTAAAGGAAACTAATCAGCTTTACTTTGCTAAAAAGAACGTAAAAAGAGCCTCCTTAAATTAAGGGGGCTCTTTTTTATATTGCGAATATTAAGCTTTTTTAAAATCAAAGCTGATACATCACATAAAGATAATCGATTATATCGTAGCTATTTTTAGTATTTTAAAATAGCCTTGTGCTTGAATATAAGACTTATAAAAATAATTATGTTATATGTATATGCATAATAATATTGGAGTGATTTCGCATGCTGGAGCTTTCTCAAATTTTGGCATTTGGACTAATTTGTTTGGCGATGGTACTCACTCCTGGCCCCAATATGATTTACCTTATTTCACGTTCAATTTGCCAAGGGAAAACAGCAGGATTTATCTCTTTAGGTGGGGTAGCTGTAGGCTTTATCTTTTATATGCTTTGCGCATCCTTTGGTATTACAGCATTAATTGTCGCTGTTCCCTACGCCTATGACACTATTCGTATTGCGGGTGCAATTTATTTACTCTGGCTTGCATGGAAAGCATTACGCCCAAATGCCTCCCCTATTTTTAATGTAAAAGATTTATCAGTAGACTCCCCAGCTAAACTCTTTTTAATGGGTTTTGCTACAAACTTGCTTAATCCTAAAATTGCCATTATGTATTTATCTTTACTGCCACAGTTTATTCACCCACAACAAGGCAGTATTTTATGGCAATCAATCCAACTTGGTACGATTCAAATTTTTGTAAGCGTTTCAGTAAATGCTCTTATTGTACTTTCCGCAGGTAGCATTGCACTTTTTCTACAAGAAAAGCCTCTTTGGGCAAATATACAACGCTGGCTCATGGGAACTGTATTAGCCGGACTTGCTGTTAAAATTCTTTTAGAAAATCGCCGATAACCTAGCCTTCTTATTTCAAAATCTCTTAACACTCAATTGAACAGTGTATTACGACGATAAATTCAGTTCGTGATACACTTTTGCCAGTTTTAATTTTTTGAAATCTTTATATCGTTATGAGCCAAAAGCAGTCTTATACGCCCGGTGAATTTCAATGGTCCTTTTTATTGCCTAAATATTGGGGTGTTTGGATTGCTATTGTTTTTTTAATGCTTTTGGCTATTTTACCATGGGCCATACAATGGCGTCTGGCGCATAGCGTAGCTCATCTGGCTTGGAAATATCTAAAATCACGCCGTAAAACAACTATTCGTAATTTAGAAGTCTGCTTTCCTGAATGGTCTGCCGATAAAGTTCAGCAACAAGCTCAACAAGTTTTTGTCGATATGATGCTTGGGGTGTTTGAAACCTTAAATGCATGGTACAACCCGCGCTGGTTTAAAAACCGAGTCACCATTGAAGGTTTAGAACACATTACCAATGCCCAAGCTCAAGGCAAAGGTGTTTTATTACTGGGGACTCATAGCACGCTTCTTGATGCAGGCGGCTATCTTTGTGCTCAATATTTTGAACCTGATGTTGTCTATCGCCCTCAAAATAATCCATTACTCGATATGCTTATTTATCGTTGCCGTGGCACCATCTATAAAGCACAAATCGATCATGATGATATGCGTGGTTTAATTCGTCATCTTAAAGATGGCGATGCAATTTGGTATAGCCCAGATCAAGACTTTGGACTCAAACAAGGTGTTATGGCACCTTTCTTTGGTGTACCTGCTGCCACAGTCACTGCACACCGCCGCTTATTGAAAATCTCAAAAGCAGTCGCCGTGCCTTTATATTTCTACCGTCATGGGGATATTAAGAACCCCAAATATCATGTTCTGATTGAACCCGCAGTCGACAATATGCCAAGTGATGATGAAGTTGATGATGCAACACGCGTCAATAAAATTATTGAAAATCAGCTTCGAATCGCACCGACTCAATATATGTGGTTCCACCGCAGATTTAAGACACGTCCTGAAGGATATGAAGAAATCTATTAAATAATCTTCTGTAATTACCGCATCATAGTTATAAACATCTAAATAATATCCAGTATGTACTATCGTGCGAAGGCGACAAGGATGTCGCCCGTTGGACTACGACATCATGGATGTGTCGTTAGTCCAACAAATGGTTTTGTTACTTTTGCCAAAACAAAAGTAAGGAGTAAACTCCAAATATTGAATGAATAAACTGCAAGACTCCGCTTTGCTACAACCTAAAGGCAAAAAATAATGAAAGTGATGCAACTTCTCCCAGAACTCAACAGCGGTGGCGTAGAACGCGGCACACTTGAAATCGCACGTGCGCTTGTTGCACAAGGACATCAGTCATTAGTTGTATCCAACGGCGGGCGCTTAGTTTCACAGCTCGAAGCTGAAGGTTCTACTCATTTGACACTGCCTATTCATAAAAAATCTTTATCAAGCTTGTGGCAGATTCGGCCTTTACGCCAGCTTATTGAACAGCATCAACCCGACATTGTTCATGTACGCTCTCGTGTACCTGCATGGTTAACTCATTTTGCTTTAAGAAAAATACCTACACATAAACGTCCTCACCTCATTAGCACGGTGCATGGCTTCTACTCAGTCAATCGTTATAGCGCAATTATGACTCAAGCCGAGAAAGTCATTGCTGTTTCTGATAGCGTGGTCAAATACATCACTGACCATTATAAAAATTGCCCACCACAAGATATTGTGCGGATTTATCGAGGGATTGACCCAGCTGCTTTTCCGCATAACTATCACCCTCCAGCACAATGGTTTAATCAAGTTTTTAATGATTTTCCTGAGCTCGAAAATAAGTTTTTACTTTGCTTACCTGGCCGTATTACGCGTTTAAAGGGCCATGAAAGTTTAATTGAACTGATGCAACAGCTTCAGTCGCAATATCCTCAACTACATGCGGTTGTTGTCGGCGGTGCTGATACAAAAAAACAGGCCTATTTAAGTGAGCTGCAAAGCACCATTCAAAGTAAAGGACTCGTAGATAAAATTACCTTCGTAGGACATCGCTCAGATATACGTGAATGGCTCGCTTTTAGCGATATTGTGCTGTCTCTATCCAATCAAGCAGAAACATTTGGCAGAACAGCCTTAGAAGCGCTCTCAGTAGGTACGCCAGTCATTGGCTGGAACCGTGGAGGTGTTGCCGAGATTTTATCTAATGTGTATCCACAAGGTCTTGTTGAAGTGGGAAATGAAAAGGCTTTACTGGAAACAGTGGAAAAGCATATTGAACAGCCTCAAGTCGTTGCCCCAGTCACCATGTTTAGCTTGAAAGACATGTGTGATCAGACACTGGCACTATATGAATCTATATTGAAATAACCTCATAAAAAAACCCGCGATCAACGCGGGTTTTTACTACAATAACGAGGCAGATTATTTATAAGTTGCCTCATAAGCTGCTGCTTTCTCGCTGTCGTATTGTTTTTCCCATTTACTAATCACAAGTACTGCAAGTGCATTACCTACAACGTTCAATGCGGTACGCGCCATATCCATGATACGGTCAACACCAGCAATAAATGCTAAGCCTTCAAGTGGAATACCAACTGTATGTAACGTAGCTAATAACACCACGAATGATACACCAGGAACACCAGCAATACCTTTAGAAGTAATCATTAAGGTTACAACTAAAAGAACTTGTTGACCAATTGACATGTCAATACCATAAAGCTGCGCAATAAAGATAGCTGCAATACTTTGGTAAAGTGTTGAACCGTCAAGGTTAAATGAATAACCCGTTGGAATTACAAAACTAGAAATTGCTTTTGGTGCACCGTAGTCTTCCATTTTTTGCATAATACGCGGTAGAACAGTTTCCGAGCTCGCTGTTGAGTAAGCTAAGATCAGTTCATCTTTCAATATTTTCATTAGAATAAGAATATTGATACCGAACATTTTTGCAGTGATTCCTAAAACCACAAAAGCAAAGAATAAGATAGCTACGTAAACTAATACCACTAATTTAGCTAATGGAATTAATGATGCGAAACCGAAGTTCGCAACAGTTACAGCGATCAAACCAAACACACCAAATGGTGCATATTTCATAATGATGTGTGTCACACGGAACATTGTTTCTGACACAGCATGAAATACGCTTAACAATGGATCTTTGGTCTTCTCTGGCAATGAAGATAAACCAATACCAAATAACACGGCGAAGAAAATCACTGGCAACATTTCGCCATGTGCCATCGAGTTAATAATATTGGTTGGAATCATTGACAAAACTGTCTGTACCAAACCATGCGATTGAGAACCAACTTCTTCAGCTGTACTCTTATATTGAGAAATATCGGTTTGAACCAGTTGAGACATATCAATGCCTGAACCAGGATGGAAGATATTTGCCGCAACCAAACCAACTAAAATGGCAATCGTGGTAATAATTTCAAAATAGAGAATGGTTTTAAAACCAAGACGCCCTAAACTTTTCGTACTGCCAACACCTGCAATACCTAAAATTAAGGTAGAGAAAACGATTGGAATAACAATCATTTTGATCAGGCTAATAAAGATCTTACCCATTGGCGTAAGAACATTATTCACAATACTATCTTTTATTTCAGGCTGATTATGTAAAACAGCCCCTACAGCTATCCCTAGGACTAAAGCAATTAAAATTTGCCAAGCAAGGCTAAATTTAAAATTCTTCATAAGACAATCCTTATGCACCGCAAAGTATCAAATATGAGAGGGAGAAGACCACTAACTAAGAGTGAAACCTCAATATGTACAATAATTTCCAAACAGAAATTTAAATGCACAAACAAATCACAACTCGCCGATCCGGCGAAATAAACAACAATGCCTGTTGACGATCCAACATGTCAACGATCGGCACATTCTATTGAGATTTGCCAATTAAACAACCCCAATTTATATCTAAATAGATCAAAGCCTATATTTATTCATCAATAATCTATAAAAACAAAAACTTATCAAAAAAAATTTTTTATCTATTTTTCATTTAAAATTGCTCAGATATATAAAGAACTTATGAACTATTACATATGGTTAAATAGATTTTTAAATTAAGATTAACTTAACAATATTTCTTTTATTTGCAGTGAATGAAATCATGTATATATAAAATATTAACCCGAGTTCTGCGTCCTGCAAAACTCGGGTAAATGAGGTTGTGCTTTCAGGTTAATCGTTATTTTTATCGTTTCCGTTCCAACATCTTATCCGTGATGCTATTCCATATCAGCTTAGTGTATCCTTACGTGGGATCGTCCATTCCCGTTTCCGTGTGCCGATGAATGTAGAATAAGGTTTTTGTAACCCTCTGCCTATTCGCCCTAGACTCAAATCTTTGTACGATATTGCTTACATTTAATCTTTATATACTTTTCTCTTTATAAGGCTGTACGATTTCATCAGTCACTATTTTTTCTTCTTTTTCAGCCTTTGCAATTCCTTCTTGTATAGCACTTTGGGCCTCTTCTTCATCGTTTTGAGTTTGTTCCAATTCTTCTTGAATTTGTTCAAATACCCGACCGGTCTGCAAAACGACATATACTGGAAAATGATCCGATCCAATATGTGGCAACCGTTTCATTTTGACCAGACCAAAATCGGTACTATGAAAAATATGATCTAAAGACCAACGTAATAACGGATAGTCAGCATGGAAAGTATTAATAAAATGACGACCAACGCGTGGATCAAGTAATCCGCTAATACGTTGAAATAAACGTGTAGTACGTGACCATGCCACATCGTTTAAATCCCCCATCACAATGCAGCTTTCATCTAAGTCTTTAATCTGATCCCCAACAATTAAAAGCTCTGCATCACGTAAAGTCGAATCTTTCGCCTCGGTTGGACTCGGTGGCTTTGGGTGCAGGCAATATAGCTGAACTGGCATGCCCGAACGTAAAGTTACAGTGGTGTGAATTGATGGAATTTCATCACTTAAAATAAATTTAACTTCGGTATTTGATAGAGGTAAGCGACTATAAAGATGCATTCCATATAAATTATCTAAAGGCACTGGAACACGATGAGGATAATCTTCTTCAATTTCTTTTAAAGCATTTTCCCATGTCTTGTCACTTTCCAATGTAAGCAATAAATCTGGTTTCAATGTATTGATCTGTTCAAGAAGTAAATGATATTTATCATTAGGGGTTAGAACATTCGATACAATTAATGAAATTTGCTTTTGCGGGTCTAATTGAGATGATTTCACCTGTTTAACCTGTTTTTTCCAGAACAAGGTATAAGGCAAAACCATTTTAAGCTGATAGGCGATGGCCGCGATGAGTACAGCAAGCAATATTTCACGCCATAGATTCCATTCGGTAGGCCAAAACAGCATACCTACAAAGGCTAATAGTCCAACAAATAAAATCTGCAAACGGGGGAAATCAGCACCTCGAAACCACCACTCATCACGAGGAATAAGTGACCAGAAACTTAACCAAATCACCAGACCGGCTAGAACTTCGATATAAATCATTGAATTTTCTCTTTTAAGATGATTTGGTTTTTAAAGTTTTTGTCATCTTTATCAATTTTGTATGTAACATAAACAAGATATTCTACTCAATAAACATGGTGTTTTGTTTCTGTAACGCTTGCAGTTGTGGACACTTTTGATACACTCAACTCCCCCTAACAATTTTAACGCACCGAGGCAAAATGACATGAAAGTAGGTCTGGTCGGTTGGCGCGGGATGGTCGGTTCCGTCCTTATGCAACGTATGGTTGAAGAGAATGATTTTGCTCATATTGAGCCATTTTATTTCTCTACCAGTAATGCAGGTGGTGAAGCTCCTTCATTTGGTGGTAAGACTGCCCCAGCACTTATGGAAGCTACAGACATTAATAGTCTGAAGCAAATGGATGTCATTATTACCTGTCAAGGTGGTGACTATACGTCTGAAGTTTTCCCACAGTTAAAAGCAACTGGTTGGGATGGCTACTGGATTGATGCAGCCTCTACTTTACGTATGTCAGATGATGCGATCATCGTTCTTGACCCAGTAAACCTTAACGTCATCAAAGATGGTTTGGTTAACGGCACCAAAACTTTTGTGGGCGGTAACTGTACTGTATCGCTTATGTTGATGGGCGTAGGTTCACTTTTCCAAAACAATTTGGTGGAGTGGATGACTGCTATGACTTATCAAGCAGCATCAGGCGCTGGCGCACAAAACATGCGTGAGCTAATTACTGGTATGGGATACTTATATAACAATACCAAAACGTTGCTAGATGACCCTAAATCTGCAATTTTGGATATTGACCGTCAAGTTGCCGAGTTACAACGTGGCGAAGGTTTCCCATCTGCTAACTTTGGTGTGCCATTAGCTGGATCGTTGATTCCTTACATTGATAAGCAACTTGAAAGCGGTCAGTCAAAAGAAGAATGGAAAGGTCAGGTTGAAACCAACAAGATCTTGGGTAATTCACAAATTGTTCCTATCGATGGCCACTGTGTCCGTATTGGAGCGATGCGTTGTCACTCTCAAGCATTGACGATCAAGTTGAAAAAAGATGTCCCGCTTGATGAAATCGAAGATATGATTCGTACTTCAAACCAATGGGCAAAAGTTGTACCAAACACTCGTGAAGCGTCTATGACTGACCTTACACCTGTTGCTGTAACCGGTACTTTAACTGTACCTGTCGGTCGTTTGCGTAAACTTAACATGGGTAAAGAATATTTAGGCGCATTCACAGTAGGTGATCAGTTACTTTGGGGTGCTGCTGAACCTTTACGTCGTATGTTACGTATCTTAGTAGAATACAAAAGCTCATAATTTGGTCTGAATTATTCAGTCAAAACAAAAAGCCGATCACATTAGATCGGCTTTTTCGTAACTGGTTTGTGAAAAATTTACAATTTATTTACATTTCATTATTGTATAATTTTGAACGACTTTACGACTTATTAGGTCATGGATTGAGATGACTGTTTATAACAAATTAAAAATTGCCATTTTCACCATTATGTCTTCGCCTTCTATTTATGCGATTACATTAGACCCTATACAAATTCAGTCCGCACCCGGCGATTTGTTATATGCAGAAATGAACTTCCAGCAAGCTGATCCCAATTCCACTTTGCAAGTCAGTTTAGCAACCCCCGACGATTTAAGTGCTTTGGGTGTGACTCATCAACCTCCGGGAAATCTTAATTTTTATACACGCCAAAATGGTCAAGGCTCTGGGGTTATTGTTATTACCTCATCCCGACCTGTTAATGATTCTGAACTCAATATTGTTGTAAAAATCAGTGAAGGTTCTGCAACTCGTTTACAGCATATCAAGACTGTAATTAAGCCTTCTACTATAAAAAAGACCGAAAATAACGAAAGTACTTTATCGCCTCAGCTTATTGTGAATGAAAAAGATATTGCTTTAAATCTGCCGGAAAGTACCCGATATACTTCATCTGCTCCTGCCCTAGCTACCACTAACTCGAATAGTGAACAAAACCTGAATATCAAGTCTGGGACTGTCCCATCGATAAATACAAATTCATCTGCCCCACTTAGCGAAAACTCTTCGGCTCAACAAGTTGTAACAAGCACTATTCCTGATCAGGCAGCAACAAAAAATCAAATTACATCTGCTATTAATAAGTCAGATGCAAATAATTCGCCAAAAACGCCTGTTAAAAAGTTAGCAGTACAAAAGAAATCTGTTCCATCCAGAAATCTCAGTCAAAATGCTGCAAAGAAACAAACCCTAAGTCCGTCCAGAGGACCAGTAACTTCAGGTAAATATGTAGTACAACACAATGAGTCTCTATGGAGCATTGCTAATCGTATTGCAGCGAAAACCAAACAGCCAGTTGCGAAAGTCATGCACGATATCCAAAAACAAAACCAGCATGCTTTTATCCAAGGTGATGTAAACCGTTTACGTCAGGGAATTGCTCTAAAACTCGCCCATACTCCTGTCTCTAAAACTCAGCAAAATAAATCAAAAACAGAAATAACGCATACTGCAAAATCGCCTTCTGGCAAAGCTAAATACCGTTTGCAACAAGCAGAAATGAGTATCGTGGCTGAAAACAGCCAAAATTCTACACATGGAAGTGCTAAAAAGAGCACACAACAAAGTCAAAACAATACTGAGTTAGCAGTAAAAGTTATGACAAAAAGAGAAAAAAACGTTACATTACAAAGGAATGTAACCAAATTAAATCAAACTTTACGGTTAAAAGACCAACGTATTCAACTTTTGAATGCGCGTTTGGCAGAGTTACAACAGCAGTTACAAGCACAGCAAAACGCTCACAAGCAAAAACATTAAGTTAAAACCAGAGTTAGCTCGCTTTATATTGCAAATATTTATTTTTTAAGGGGAAAGTAATGTTATATGTGATTCCGTTCATCATATTGCTCGTGGTCGCTGTTATTTTAAAAAAACGCGAGAATAGCCAGAAACAAGAGGCCACCTCCCCTAAAACGGTAAATAAAAAAACCAATAAAAAAGTAAACTCTAAATCGAGTAAAAACTCGCGTGAAAAAAGTAAAGTAAATGTGGTAGAAGAAACTCTTCCACCTATTCCACAAAGCAGCCCTGTGCCAGAAGCTGTACGTCAAAAAATCAAACAGCTCATTCAAGAAAAGCAATATTCAGCCGCTGAAGCTCAAGTAAATCAGGCGCTAAAAAAAGATAATACTCAACATGAGCTTTATTTATTATTGCTTGAAGTCCATATTGCACAGAAAGATGAATTTGCCATAACACAACTGATTAGTCATATTCGAAGTCTGGCATTACATGAAATAGTGACTCAAGCTGAAACTAGACAAAAAGAATATGAGTCATCAAGACAACCTGATGCTATCGATTTCCCTCAAGCTCAAACATACGAAGAGCAAAAAAATACACCAGACACAACAGCTCAGTTTGACCAGTTAACAACAAGTTCTCCTGAAGCTTCTTTTGATGACTTGCAGAAAGACTATACACCTGTAAAGCAAGAACCTGCTGTTGAAGTTGAGCCTCTGGAATTTAATTTCTCATTTGAGCAAAAAACAACAGAAGTCGATTCTGCTAAACCTGAAGATAAAATTAACACTGAAACAGCCAGTAAAACAAATGACTTAAATACTTTAGAGTTTTCATTTGATTTAGAGTCTATCCCAAATAAAACAGAAAAGTCTCTTGAGACTAGCTCTGAATTGACTGTTGAAACAATCAAAATTGATACAACCGCTACGCCAGACATTGATCTTGATTTTAGTAATTTTTCAATAGACAAAGACTCTGCTTCACAAAGCAATAACTCTCATGAAATCGACTTAGAAGAAAATATTCAAACTCAACCGTTATCAGTTGAAACCCTTGAGTTTTCTTTAAATCCTATAGAGTCTGAAGATAATCAACCGAATTTAAATGAATCAGAACTTAGCCTTGAAAACAACGACCCACTTGTCCAAGCTTTTCCAGAATTAAAACAGTTAGATGAAAATGAACTCGACTTAAAACTTGCAGAGCAATACATCAAGTTAGGTGCTTACCCAGCAGCGCACGCCTTGTTGGCAAGTAATGAGCAAAAATTCAACACAGAGCAACAACAACGCGCGAAAAATCTACTAAATCACATAGCATCTTAAGGCTGATCGTTTTACCATAAGCAGTCAAAGATGACTGCTTTTGTGCCTGAAAAAGATGAAAAAAATAGCCTTATTTTATATGGGTGGTACTTTTGGCTGTGTAGGTGAACCTTTAGCACCTATGCCATATGACCAATTCTTACCTCAACTTGAAAAAGTTATACCACCTCACTTAACGGTCGACTGTTTTGCTGCCCCAAATATTGTAGATAGCAGTGCTTGTACAGCGCCCGACTGGCTACGTCTTATTCAACGCATACAACAACTACAACTTGAAGGCTATCAGCACTTCGTCGTTATTCATGGTACAGATACTCTCAGTTATGCTGCTGCGACTCTAGCTCGTTTTCTAGGTCAGAGTTGCCATGTGGTTATTACTGGTAGTCAATATCCTCTCCTGAATATTCAAGGAAATGATACCCGTGAGTTTACTGATGCAATTGATAATTTATATCTTGCATTAGAACAGGTGATTAGCTTACCTGTGGGTGCTTACCTTGCGTTTCATCATCAAGTATTTCATGCTCAAACTGTTTTAAAGACACATACGACTGAACTTGACGCTTTTTCCGGTCTTAAAGCTGAGTCTGAATTTACACCTCAGCAAAACGGTTTAATTTTGCAAGATTCGCAAATCGAGCGTGCAGCATCTTTTCAAATTTTGAATTGGATGATGCAACCTATTGCGACTACTCAGCTCGTTCAACAATTACGAAATTTACTGCCAGCCCCACCTCAATTTTTAGTATTGCAAGGTTTTGGTACTGGAAATATAGCTGTTAATCAGGAACTACTCGCAACATTAGATGAGCTCTATACACATGGCTGCGTTCCGATTCTTACGACTCAAGTTACGTTTGGTGGTATTGATCAACGCTATGCAATTAGTGAGTGGACGAAAACTGCAAAAATTGTCATTAGTGATGCACACAGTCATGCAGATCTCTATGCAAAAGCACTTCAAATCTATTTAAAATACTCAACCCCAGAACAGTGGCTCAGCCATTGGAACGAAAATTTGCATTAAATAGAGGTAAAGCCATGCAACGTTATGCAGTCGGTATTGAATTTAGCGGAGTTCAATATCGAGGTTGGCAAACACAACAGCCAGGCGTTGCCAGCGTACAAGAAACCATTGAACGTGTGCTTAGCAAAATCGCAAATGAGCCTATAGCACTTCATGGTGCTGGTCGTACCGATGCAGGAGTACATGCGACAAATATGGTGGCACACTTCGACACGCATGCCATTCGCCCAGAAACAGGGTGGTTAAGAGGGGCAAACAGCCAGCTACCTAAAGATATTTCCATTCAGTGGATTAAACTGATGGATGAAAGTTTTCATGCTCGTTTTAAAGCGACTGCTCGACGTTACCGCTATATTATATATAACACTCCTCATCGCCCTGCACTATTGCATAGACAGGTTACTCACATTTACCAACAGTTAGATGTGAAAAAGATGATTGAAGCTGCTAGTAAATTTGAAGGTACTCATAACTTTGAAAGCTTCCGTGCAGCGGCCTGCCAGTCAAATCAGCCTGTTCGACATGTAAAACATTGCCGTTTATTTGAACATGGACGCTATTTGGTTTTAGATATTCAAGCAGATGGTTTTTTACACCATATGGTTCGCAACATTGTTGGATGTTTACTCGAAATTGGTCAAGGCATGTATGAAGTTGATCATATCGATGCAATGTTTGCTGCACAAGATCGTAAAGCGGCAGGAGTCACCGCCCCACCCGACGGTCTTTATTTTATTCAGTGTAACTATCCTGAGCAGTTTGATTTGCCTCAGCCACCACTTGGACCACATTGGCTAAACTTACCTGAGTAAGCTTAGCCTGTTCTATATATACTTATTTAGCGATGCTGTTTACGTTTCCGGTATTCAACAGGTGTCTCATTTGTCCAGCGTTTGAATGCGCGATAGAAAGTACTCGGTTCAGAGAAGCCTGTTAAATACACAATACGTTCAACACTTTCATTGGTATTTGCCAAAAGTTTTTTAGCTAAACGGCAACGATAGTCAGAAAGTATTTGCTGAAAACTGGTATTCGCCTCACTTAGCTGAGTGCGTAAGCGGCGTGGGGTAATATTCAACTGAGCAGCAACCGTTTCCAAGGTTGTTTCTCCGCTTTCTAACGTTGAACCAATTGCTCTACGAACTTCACCCACTAAATCATAACGCGCTAATTCCTGTAGTTTTTCAATCGCAAGCTGCTCATGTAATTGCAATAACTCAGGCTCTGCTTGCCAAAGCTGAAAATCTAAAATAGCGGGATCAAAATATAAACGTGTTTCTTTTTGACCTAAACTAACCGGACAGCCATATACGCGGAAATATTCATCTTCAGCTGCTCCTTCGCTGAAGTTAAAATCGATAAAGATCGGATGAAATTGCCCTTCGGTAATAAATTTAAAAAATCTAAGGATGCCCGAAATTGCACATTCAGAGAAATGCCGATTAACAAGATTATCAGCACCGATCTGCTCGCCATTGGTTAAATAACAGCGCCCTTCTTCAATCACTAGTTTTGCATCAAAGGCATCACTAATGAGTCGCTGATAAGCCAAAGCCCGCTTTAGGCCCTCACCAAAGGTTTCACTACTAATAAATAGATGTTCAATGACCTGACCACGATATAAAGGCAAATGTTCGCCCAAATGCAGTCCGATATCTGGATCTTTACTGACTTCCTGAGCGGCAGTCCAAAAGGCATACTGTGCACTTAACGGTGTACGTGCATTCGTATCAACCTGATTTAAAGCAACTCCCGCTTTGGTTAATATTTCTTCTGTTGGCAATCCCGCACGACGAATCGCTTGATAGCCAAAGCGTAATACAACTGATGCATCTGTTAGCTGACCCACGCAGTGCCCTTCCATGTAGATACTTCATTGATATTTAGGGCCGTTGACTTTTACGCAATTAACAGTCCCTAATAACTATGATTTTAGATTAGCGTTGATTGACCAAACTGACAACAGAATTAAACTTCTTTTGTGAAAAAAATTACATCTTTTTTATTAGTCATACTTTAACCAGATGCTTGAGTAGAAGTATGTCTATCTTGTTTTTTTTAAATAAATTGACTATAATTTGCGCCTTTCCAATTTGATCATCAGGTAGGCTATGGCCAATAAAGAGGAACTCATTGAGTTCGAAGGCGTTGTCACCGAAACGCTTCCTAATACGATGTTCCGTGTACGTCTTGAAAACGGTCACGAAGTTATTGCACACATTTCTGGTAAAATGCGTAAACACTATATTCGTATTCTTACTGGCGACAGTGTAAAAGTCGAAATGACTCCATATGACCTCACTAAAGGTCGTATCACGTACCGTGCTCGCTAATTAGTGAATGCAAAAAAGCCACTTCATGATGTGGCTTTTTTATTGCGTTGTTTATTCACTTAAGCGACTGGTTTTACATCCCACCGTTTGGCATTCACGCAATCTTTCTTGCAGCCAATGGTTTCTTTCCTGCGTTGTCTGTAAACGGCATTGCACGTCTACGCTATTTCTATTTGAATCTGTACATTCAGCATCACGTTGACGTATCCATGCGAGCTGAGATTTCTTAAGAATATTTTTTTGCGTGGTATTTAACTTTACTCGCAATGCTTGATAATTCTTATTCAGATCCGCATCAGCACTCGCATAGATTTTATTTGTACAGTAAATATCATCATAAGTATTGCGGGCACTATCACAGTTATCTGCATAGACGACAGTCATTCCTAAACTGCATAAAAATGCAAAAGCAATTTTTCTCATCGTATTTTCCCTTCGTTTTCTACAAAATTATTATTAGAACGATTTGAATGTAAGGATAAGTCTAAAGGTAAGTTCACCTTTCATTTATCATAATCTTCCTTTTTTACTTTACAAGCATTCAAATCCAACCTATTGTTCCTTAATAATAAATATAATTTTTTATTGAGATAAAAATGAATATAGATACCCGATGTAAAATTGGCCTACTTTGTTTGATCATAATGAATGTGAACGGTTGCACTAGCCATCCACGCCAATCTATAGATTTACAAGAGTATTTAAAGAACTTTCTAGGTAAATCTTCTGCAACTATTCGACAAGACATCAATCTACGTAGTCTTGGTTTTCAAGTCGCTAATGTTCCACAGAAAACACCCAATCAACTCATCTATACGATTTTACGTCCATTAAACATCCCAATCCCGATGGTGACTAATGTCGATATGAGAGGTAATTCTGTCGCTATACAGTCAGGTAATCTGGGTAGCAATTCTTACGATGTGAATTTCAACTGCAAAGTTATTTTTCAGCTTAAAAATGATATTGCCGAATCTATTCAATATGAAGGCAAAGCCTGCTAAAACATAACCATAAAAAAACGCAGCTTAAAGCTGCGTTTTTTAGCGAAGTATTTTTTAAGCAAGCACAGCAACAACTGCTTCGCCCATCTCGGCTGTACCCACTTTTGTCATACCTTCAGACATAATGTCTGCTGTACGTAAGCCTTGATCAAGTACTTG
Organism: Acinetobacter sp. GW821-FHT09D10; assembly: GCF_059416285.1. NCBI lineage: Bacteria > Pseudomonadati > Pseudomonadota > Gammaproteobacteria > Moraxellales > Moraxellaceae > Acinetobacter > Acinetobacter sp. GW821-FHT09D10. The sequence goes on along the minus strand of NZ_JBWKOW010000003.1, from coordinate 156,655 downwards.
ACCTACAGCATCTTCAATTGCTTTTGCAGCAGCTTCTTCACGGAATGTATAACGAAGCATCATTGCAACAGAAAGAATAGTTGCTAATGGATTGGCAACATTTTGGCCAGCAATGTCAGGTGCAGAACCATGACAAGGTTCATACATACCTTTGCCATTTTCATCTAAAGAAGCTGATGGCAACATGCCGATTGAGCCTGTAAGCATTGCCGCTTCATCAGATAAAATATCGCCAAACAAGTTACCTGTTACGATCACGTCAAACTGTTTTGGTGCACGCACAAGCTGCATTGCAGCATTATCTACATACATATGTGAAAGCTGAATGTTTGAATAACTCGCTTGCTGCAAGTCAGTAACTGTTTGCTTCCAAAGTTCTGTTACTTCTAAAACGTTCGCTTTATCGACCGAACAAACTTTACCACCACGTAAACCTGCAAGTTCAAAAGCAACTTTTGCAATGCGCTTAATTTCACTTTCAGAATAAACGTCAGTGTTATAGCCTTGTTTTTCACCGTTTTCGAGTTCACGAATACCACGTGGCTGACCGAAATAGATACCGCCAGTAAGCTCACGAACAATCAGAATATCTAAACCAGCAACAATTTCAGGTTTTAAGCTAGAAGCATCTGCCAATTGCGGATATAAAATCGCTGGGCGTAAGTTAGCAAACAAGTTGAGTTCACTACGAATTTTTAAAAGACCACGTTCAGGACGGATAGAACGCTCGATCGCATCCCATTTTGGTCCGCCTACTGCACCCAGTAAAATTGCATCAGCTTTTTTTGCCTGTTCACTCGTTACAGCTGGATACGGTTCGCCATGTGCATCAATTGCCGCACCACCCAATAGGCCATGTTCCCAAGTCAACGATAAATTAAATTTTTCATTTACTGTATTTAATACTTTTTCTGCTGCCCCAACAATTTCGGGACCAATACCATCACCAGCTAAAATTAAAATCTGTTTAGACATGAACTTTTTCCATTTTCCAAAAAACAAGCAGTGTTATGACTACCGCGGTGTTAGTTTTTTCTGTTCAAGGAACTCGCCTAGCCCTGTTGTTACATCAAATGGTCGACAAAAACGGCGAATAACACGCTCATCTTGCTCTAAATCGACACATAATGGATCTGGTACAGAAACATTCAGCAAACTACCCGAACGATTAGTTTTGTCTCGGTACATTTTAAATGTATAGCGATGGTTTGCATTAAACTGGTGAATCACATGGATTGTTTCGGCCCGATCTGGAGAAATCGGATAAAAACGGATCACCACTTCATATTGTTTAGCAGGCACAGATAAATATAAACTGTTGGTTTGCCCGAGCACTGAACCGTGCAACCGTACAATTCCTTGATGAATTGCCTGATTACTAATTCGTCGTGTTTGCGCATCCACTACAGTAATATCGTTTAGTCGTTCAAATTCACAACTCTTCGCACCCGAACAATATATTGCTGCATTCTGCCCCAAATTTTCTTGTTCAGCCTGCTTAATACGGACAGTATCCACTACATTGTACGTGCTCTGACAAGCACTGAGTGTTATTGCGCACAGGCTCAACAAAAAGCTATGAGTAACGTTCCTCTTCATTGTTCAAGCCCAATCCTCATCTAGTGCATAATTTTAAGGTGTTTTTATGCTTTAGCATGTTAGCAAGAGTTTGAACACTACGCCATGGCTATGTTTAAAATGTACCAAAAGGTTAATTTAACTCTTGGAATACCCAAGGACGAACCTGTTTAGTTTTTTCTTCATAAGCGCGAATTGCATCCGCGTTTTGAAGCGTTAAACCAATATCATCCAAGCCATTTAACAAGCAATGCTTGCGAAATGGGTCAACTTCAAATTTAAAAGCTTCACCTGTTGGGGTACGCACTTCCTGAGCCGCTAAATCAATTGTTAATTGATATCCTTCATTGGCAGCGCATTCTTTAAATAACTGATCAACAATTTCTTCTGATAAAATGACAGGTAACATGCCATTTTTGAAACAGTTATTAAAGAAAATATCAGCAAAGCTTGGCGCAATAACAGTACGAAAACCATATTCATTCAATGCCCAAGGCGCATGCTCACGGCTTGAACCACAACCAAAGTTAGTACGAGCAATTAAAACATTTGCTCTTTGATAACGTGGCTGGTTCAAAATGAAATCCGGATTTTTTGGACGAACTGAATTATCTTGTCCCGGATAGCCTTCATCTAAATAACGAAGTTCATCAAATAAGTTATCGCCAAAACCAGTACGTTTGATTGATTTCAAAAACTGTTTGGGAATAATTAAATCTGTATCAACATTGGCACGATCTAATGGTGCAACGATACCTTGTTCAACTGTATAAGCTTTCATGGTTTGCTCCAGACCGAATTAAAATGAACGAACGTCAACAAAGTGACCTGCGATTGCAGCCGCTGCCGCCATTGCTGGGCTCACCAAGTGAGTGCGACCACCATTGCCTTGACGACCTTCAAAGTTACGGTTAGACGTCGATGCACAGTGTTCACCTGGTTGTAATTTATCTGCATTCATTGCTAAACACATTGAACAACCCGGTTCACGCCATTCAAAACCAGCTTCCAAGAAGATTTTATCTAAGCCTTCTTTTTCTGCCTGTTGTTTAACTAAACCTGAACCCGGAACAATCATGGCTTGCTTAATGCTAGATGCCACTTTACGGCCTTTAACCACCTCAGCCGCAGCACGGATATCTTCAATACGAGAGTTAGTACAAGAACCAATAAAGACACGGTCAAGTTGAATATCAGCTAATGCCTGACCTGCATTTAAACCCATATATTGATAAGCACGCGTCCAGTCATTACGTTGAACGTCATCTTTAGCTTGTTCTAAAGTTGGTACAGCTTCTGTTACCGGAATAACCATCTCAGGTGAAGTTCCCCAAGACACTTGTGGTTCGATCTCTGCGCCATTTAATTCAACTACAGCATCAAAGGTAGCATCTTCATCTGAATGCAAAGTGTCCCAGTAAGCAACTGCTTGTTCCCACTGCTCGCCTTTTGGCGCATAGCTACGGCCTTTCACGTATTCAACGGTTTTGTCATCGACAGCAACCATGCCTACACGAGCACCCGCTTCAATCGCCATGTTACATACCGTCATACGTCCTTCAATCGACATATCACGGAACACCTGACCACCAAATTCAATCGCGTAACCTGTACCACCTGCGGTACCAATTTTAGCAATAATTGCCAACACCACATCTTTTGGTGTCACACCTTTGCCTAATACGCCATCTACACGGATTAACATATTTTTAGATTTTTTCTGAATCAAACATTGTGTTGCTAACACATGTTCAACTTCAGAAGTTCCAATACCATGTGCCAAACACCCAAAAGCGCCGTGTGTTGCTGTATGTGAATCACCACACACTACGGTCATGCCCGGTAAAGTTAAACCTTGTTCTGGGCCAACGACATGCACAATACCCTGACGGATATCATTAATATTAAATTCAACAATATTAAAGGCTTTACAATTGTCATCTAAGGTTTGAACCTGAATACGAGACGTATCATCTTCAATACCCGCGATGCCTTGCTCACGTTCCTTTTTAGATGTTGGAACGTTATGGTCTGGTGTAGCAACGTTTGCACTTAAACGCCATGGTTGACGACCCGCAAGTTGCAAACCTTCAAATGCTTGTGGACTAGTCACTTCATGCAATAAATGACGGTCAATATAAAGTAAACATGAGCCATCATCACGCTGTGAAACAACGTGGTCATCCCACAATTTGTCATATAAGGTTTTGCCTGCCATGTCGTCTTGCTCCATTGGACTGGGTAATTCTAATCTTTCTTCGATTATAGCCAGAGTTTCACATAAATCTAATTTATCATTTTTATAAATTAGAAAACTTTTTGGAATTAATCATAATCCCTACTATACACATCAAATTTACTAAATCGTTTTTGTTAATGATTATCATTTGCATAATCAATTTTTAATCTTATACTCTCATCTCTATACTAAAAATATCCAAAGTGGCTAAAGAGAATGATCATGGCTAATATTCAAAAATTCGTTGTAAATAATCAACGTACCTTAAAGAAAACCTTCAGCTATTACATTATGCATATTAGCGTAGCAATGATAGTTGCCTACTTTGTAACAGGTAACATCTGGATGGCTTTAACATTAAGTATGCTTGAGCCAACCGTACAAGCATTTGCTTTTTTCTTTCATGAAAAAGTATGGGCTGCTAAAGACCGCCGCATTTCAGCCTTAGCTGAGAAAGAGACAACCGCTTAGGCTAAGATTAGTGCGGTAATTCATAACTTTCTAACTCGTTTTGCTGCAAGCATGATACGATTTTGGCTTGGCAACTTTAGCCCCTCGATTTTTCTATTCCAAGTTGAGTTGTATTATGAATCTTGCAGCCTTTGAAGCTTTTGTAAAAGTTATGGAAACAGGGTCTATCTCTGTGGCAGCAGATCAATTATTTATTACTCAACCTGCTGTAACCAAACGGATTCACAGCTTAGAAGAATATTTTGGTGTCAAACTATTTGAGTCGGCAGGCCGAGGCGTTCAAGCAACACATGCCGCTCATTCATTATTACCAAAAGTTAAAAACTGGCTAAATGAGCTTGGAGATATCCATCACACCCTAAGCCATGAGCAAACACAGATACAAGGCCGTTTAAAAATTGGAACCAGTCACCACATTGGTTTGCATCATTTACCCGCGCCCCTTAAACACTTTGTTCAGCAATTTCCGCAAGTCACTTTAGACGTGCATTTTGTTGACTCAGAGCAAGCGCATGAAAAAGTGCTTGCTGGTGATTTAGAGTTAGCATTTTTAACACTTCCTCCTTCAGGTGATGAGCGCCTTAACTACATTACCATCTGGAATGATCCTTTAGTTTTTGTTGCTGCCCCTTTTCATCCATTGGCACAAAAAAAGAATCTGACCTTACAAGATTTAATTGAATATCCGAGCTTGTTACCCGCTGCACAAACTTACACTGCTCAAATCACTTTAGCCGAGTTTGAAAAACAAGGGCTTAAACCAAAAATCACCATGAGTAACAACCCGCTTGAGTCTATTCGTATGCTGGTGTCTATTGGTTTAGGTTGGTCAGTTTTACCAAAAACTCTGTTGAATCAGGATATGCAACAACTTGATTTAGATGTAAAAATGAATCGCCAATTAGGCATGGTATGGCATCCTGCGCGCACTCAATCTAGAGCTATGCAGGAACTGATTAAAATGATGCAAGAGTAGTTGAATGATTAGCCACTATATTTTTTTAAAAAGGATATAAACCAGAACAGCAAAAGGTAATAGTAAAAATAATACACCCCAACCAAAGAAAATAGCGGCAAAGATAATACCGAGTAAAGTACCTGAAAATAATAAAAAAATAATGTAAATAAAGAGTTCACCAATGAGTGTGATGAAACCGTCAATCAGTTGCCCACCAAATTCTTCAAGAAGATTACCTTTACGGGTCTTCTTTTCTTCGGTCTCATTCTGATTATCCATCATATCCTCCACACATCATCAGGACCGATTTAAATCGCCCTTACTCTCAATGCAGCAAAAGCGATTTAAATATAAGGCTCTTTTCAAGTTGATAAAAAACTCTCATTTGATGCGCAGAATTTAAATTATCCAAGCTGCAATAGGCTTCGAATTTGTTGCACAATTTGATTTTCATCAAGCATATGATGTGGAATGGTCATTGTTAAGAGTTGATCTGATCGAAAATGACGGTCAACTTCAAGCATAACGTGAGTTTGATTAGGTTCAGCCACGAAAGAAACCTCAACCTCATTAAATCCACTAAACATATGTGAAGAGACAAATTCAAGTTCTTGGTAACAACCAATTGTTGATCTAAAATTTCGTGCTGTAAGTTGACCTTTTTCTACATCAACTGTTGATAAAATAAAGCTACATCGCTGCATAGCCTGTAAAAACATTTGCATAGCGGGAGTTGGCAGCACTTTTAAATAATCACGATCAGTTGCATCTAATCCCCAATCAACATCCATATGAGTTTGAATCCAAACACGTGTACCATTTCTTCGACAAGCGACTTCGGTAATCGGTGTCTCAAAGGGTAATTGAATACTGAAAGGGAAAGAGTGAGCTTGATGTGCTGGCAATAAAAATCGAGAATTCACTAACCACTCTTGTAAGACCAAAGGTTGATTAAACTCATGGTCACCAGATTCAACTTCTGCCATTGTCATCAACTTCAAATAAAGACCATTAATCTCTTTATCAGATGATCCCCCCTTGAAGCTAATTTCCCCATGCAGTGTCTCGCCTGCTTGCAAGTTTGGATTGTGTAAAACGGTTTCTACCGTTACGACTTGAAGACCCAAACCAGACATAATTTTATTAAACATTTTTTCTCTAACCTTTCGAATTATTTCATGTCATCTGTAGCAGCATACTTATTCTTAAAGCGCATCATCTCCAGCAAGCTGAATCTTACCCTCTGCAACTTCATTCATAAATTGCTGATAGTCATTTAAATTGCGTTCTGCATACTCCTCTGCATACCTTTGCAATACTTCTACGATCGTACCGCCCTCTCCAAGATATCCCATAAGTACATCAGCATCTCCAGACTTAGCATGGGCATGAGCTAAAGCCAAACCACAACTTTCAGCATACTCATTGAAATACTCATCATCCATATCACTAAGATCAACCGAGATTTTCATATCACGTAACTGACGTACATGAAAATGTTGATTGGGGGTTGAAGAGAATCCAAGAAAGATATCACTAGCAGCTTGCATGAGTTGCTGACCATGTACCACGCGTTCGCCTTCATGTTTTACTTTTTCTACAAATAACGGACTAAGAATCGATGGATTCGCTTCTTTCATTTGTAAAATTAGCGGTTCCCGATCTGCATCCTGAAATAATGCAATCGCGGATCGTGTACCAACACTTCCAACACCAACCACTTTCAAAGCCACATCAGTCCGTTGATAACGATCAAAAAGTACTTGGCGATCATATTTCAAAGAATCACGATATTGCTGAAAGAATACATCAACATCTTTACTAAACGGTTCATCTGCCTTTGGATGCCATAATAACGGTGCATCATCCACAAAATGACGAAATCCTGTATCTTGATCTTGCTGTGTGAGCTTCGGTAAAACAGAATATGCATTTCTCTTCTGTGCTGAATCAAGATGCTTCGCGCGTTTCTTTCTCAGTTTTCGGCATTCAGTGTTTTCTAATAAGGTACTGGCATCAACTTTTTCATACCAAACTTGTAGAGGCGAAAGGTTCGCATTTTCTAATAAGTGCTGACGATAACTATTCAACATCGTTTTAATTGCTTTTAAACCCACTTTATCCGCAAGATCTATATCACGAGCCGCAATCACAAAACTGGTAGCTAAACGCTTTAAATCCCATTCAAATGGGGCAACCAAAGTCTCATCAAAATCATTGATTCCAAACAACAAGTTGCGTTCCGGGCTAGCAAACCCACCAAAATTACTTAAATGACAATCGCCACAAATCTGTTGAAATAAACCTGAATTTACCTGCTCCCAAGCTTGATCAAATAGCATCAAAGAAGGCATACCACGATAAAATGTAAACGGTGAAACGCTCATTCGTTTTGCACGAATTGGTTTGAGCTGCTCTAAACGCCCTTGATTACTCCAATCATAGATTGTTAAAGCAGTTATACCTTTTGGTCGTTCAGAAAGCTCTGACAGCTGTTCTCTCGGAACTTTTTTACGTTGAGCCTTACCTAATTTGAAGCCTTCGCTTTTATTAAGTAATTTCCCCTGATAGCTATGACGTGTTAAATCAATACTTTCATCATTCCAAAGTTGTTTTGGTAATTTAATTTGTGGCGTTTTTGGCATTATTCCCTCATTTTTAAATTAGAATTTTTTATATTCTTAAACCTTTACCAAGATAAAATTTATTTTTTATTGGGCATATTTATATCTACTTTATAGAACAAGATTTATAAAAAACATTCAAAAAATGATTTCTAAATATAATTAATTAGGAGTTGGAAGACCTCAAAGCTTTGCAAGCTACTCTTCTAACTCCCCAAACTTAAATCGACCAGTCTTGAATTTCCCAGCTATTTTCTTGGGCCAGCTTTTCAAGGCGATCATCAGGATTTACAGCAATCGCATGGGTCGCATATTCAAGCAAAAAGCGATCGTTGATTGAGTCTGAATATGCCCAAGATTCAGATACGCTGCGTCCAGCCAACCAGTCGTCGAGACGCGCAAGTTTACCTTTTTGATAACACGCCAAGCCCGCAACTTTACCCGTATATTTCCCATCCGCAACTTCAGCATTGGTTGCCAAAATTTCGGTAATACCAAATTCACGGAAAATAGGCGCAGTAATAAAATCACTTGTTGCCGTAATACCCACAATTGTATGACCTAAATCTTGATGCTTTTTGATTGCATCAAAACCTTTTGGACGCATTTGTGGGCGAATCACTTTTTGCATGAACAATTGGTGAAGCTCAGTTAAGTAGTTATTGTCGTGCTTTGTTAAAAATCCAAAGACAAATTCATTATAAGCATATGGGTCAAGTTGCCCTGCTTTGTAATCTTCATAAAATTTATCATTCATCTGACGATGATGAACCGGATCAACCAAACCTTCATTGACTAAAAATTCACCCCATGAGTGGTCTGAATCCGTATTTAACAAGGTATGGTCTAAATCAAACAACGCCAGTTTCATGAAAATTCTCGTTTAAACTGAAATTTAAGAAAAAAAATGTAAATCTATCTCCGCTAGTCGATAGAAATTCGTTAAGATCGTAGCAATTTAAACATTTTACTTTGATCTTTTCGAGCTGGACATAAAAAAGTGTTTGTCCCCGCGATTAAAGTCAACGATATAGACAATATTTAGGTAGCCAAATGATCGATTCAGAAGGTTTCCGACCGAATGTCGGGATCATTTTGGCAAACGATGATGGACAGGTTTTATGGGCAAAGCGCATTGGTCACAATGCTTGGCAGTTTCCACAAGGAGGCATTCAGTTTGGAGAAACCCCTGAACAGGCACTTTTTCGAGAACTGAGAGAAGAAATCGGCTTATTGCCCGAACATGTCCAGATTATTGCGCAAACCAAAGGATGGCTGCGTTATCGTTTGCCACATAGGTACATTCGGTCAGACTCTGACCCCGTATGTATCGGACAGAAACAAAAATGGTTTTTACTGAAATTGACTGCGCATGCAAGAAATATTCAGTTAGACCTCTCTGACCCACCCGAATTCGATGAATGGCAGTGGGTTAGCTATTGGTATCCTCTTGGACAAGTGGTGAACTTCAAGCGTGATGTTTATCGCAAAGCCATGGTGGAGTTGTGTACACAGTTGCCAATGCAACAATTACCCTAAAAATCATTTATCTAGCAAATGATTTTTATTGAAAGTGCTGTTATAAATACATTCATAGTCTAAAAAAATACTGGAGTATACATCCATGTCAAACATGCAACTCGACACTCTACGGCGCATTGTCCAAGAAGTTAATGCGTCCGTCAGTTTGCATGAATCATTAGACACCATGGTCAATCAGGTTGCTGAGGCCATGAAAGTGGATGTTTGCTCTATTTATTTACTCGATGAACGAAATCAGCGCTATGTTTTGATGGCTTCAAAGGGCTTAAATCCAGAATCTGTGGGACATGTTTCACTGCAACTCGGTGAAGGCTTGGTGGGTCTGGTCGGGCAACGTGAAGAAATAGTTAACCTTGACAATGCCCCAAAACATGAGCGTTTCTTGTATTTACCTGAAACTGGCGAAGAAATTTATAACTCCTTCCTTGGCGTACCTGTCATGTATCGCCGTAAGGTTATGGGTGTTTTGGTTGTACAAAACAAACTTCCTCAAGATTTTAGCGAAGCAGCCGAGTCATTTTTAGTTACTTTGTGTGCCCAGCTTTCCGGTGTTATTGCCCACGCTCACGCAGTTGGAAATATTGACGTATTTCGTAAACCAAGCAATGGACCTGCCTATAAAACCTTTCAAGGTGCTTCAGGTGCAGGCGGTGTTGCTTTAGGTCGCGCTATTATTTTATATCCACCTGCAGATTTAGCTTCAGTACCTGACCGTGAAGCAGAAGATATTAGTCATGAACTTCGACTTTTAGATCAAGCCATTTCATCAGTTCGTTCAGAGATTCGTTCTTTAGATGAAAAAATGCATGATTCATTAATGGCAGAAGAACGCGCTTTATTTAGTGTTTTCTTAAGAATGCTAGATGAAAATGCATTACCGGCAGAAATTAAAGAACTCATTCGTGACGGGCATTGGGCACAAGGTGCAGTACGCCGTGTAATTGAAAAGCACACTGCCCTATTTGCACAAATGGAAGATGACTATCTTCGTGAGCGAGTTTCTGATCTTAAAGATTTAGGCCGACGTATTTTAGCCTCTTTGCAAGAAGAAGACTCTAGCCACCGTGAACTCAGTCCAGACAGTATTTTAATTGGTGAAGAAATTAGTACTGCGGCACTAGTCGAACTGCCTGTAGACAATATTGCAGCGATTGTGACATCCGAAGGCGCAGCAAATTCACATATGGTGATTGTGGCTCGAGCACTAGGAATTCCAACTGTGGTTGGTGTCACTGAGCTGCCAGTTAACACACTCGATGATGCAGAAATGATTGTGGATGCCTATCAAGGCCGTATTTTTGTAAATCCTCCACGTCGTTTACGCCAACGTTATAAAGAAATTCAAAAAGAAGATGAGCAGATCGCAAAAGATCTCAAACAATATGAGACAAGAGAAGCGATTACTCCAGATGGTGTGTCTGTTCCACTTTATGTAAACACAGGCCTCATGATTGATGTGGTTCGCGGTGTACAACGCGGAGCTCAAGGTGTTGGTCTATACCGAAGTGAAATTCCATTCATGTTACGGGAACGTTTCCCTGGTGAAGAAGAACAACGTGCAATCTATCGTCAACAATTGAGTCACTTCGCCAACAAACCTGTGGTAATGCGAACTCTGGATATTGGTGCCGATAAAGACTTGCCTTATTTCAGTATTGAAGAAGAAAACTCGGCATTAGGATGGCGTGGTATTCGTTTCACGCTCGATCATCCCGAGATTTTTTCGTCACAAATTCGCGCAATGCTCAAAGCAAGTATTGGTTTAAATAATTTGCATATTTTATTGCCAATGGTGACTACAGTAAGTGAAGTCGAAGAAGTACTTTATTTACTTGAGCGTGACTGGATGGCAGTACAAGAAGAAGAGCAGGTTAAAATTACCAAGCCAAAAATTGGAATTATGGTTGAGGTACCAAGCGTACTACTACAAATTGATGAGTTTGCTGAACTTGTCGATTTCTTCTCGGTCGGTTCAAATGACTTAACTCAGTATTTACTTGCAGTTGACCGTAATAATCCACATGTGGCAAACGTTTACTCGCACTTCCACCCATCCGTTCTACGTGCTTTAACTCGTTTAGTTAAAGAATGTCATGAATACAAAAAACCTATTAGTATTTGTGGTGAAATGGCAGGTGATCCATTATCGGCAATTCTGCTCATGGCAATGGGCTTTAATACTCTCTCAATGAGTTCGAGTAACATTTTGCGAGTACGAAAAGCAATTTGTCATGTACCTATGACAGATGCACAAAAACTACTTGATGATGTCATGAAAATGAATAATCCACTCATTGTGAAAAGCTGGCTTGAGTACTACTTTAAAACTCACGGTTTAGCAGATATGGTCAAATCAAATCGAATCGTAAATGTTTAATATATAAACAATAAAGGAGAGCAATGCTCTCCTTTATTTATTTTAGATAGCTTCTACGATTACTGAATATAAAAATTTCTTTTCACTCTCAGTTCTACCCTACTTTTTAAATTAAACAAAAATACAATCGGTTTTTCAAATCAATACTGACAATTTAATCCATTTGAAAAATAAGACTTCTACTTCTAGTATATTTAAAGAGCGTTATTAAAAGATCTTACGTTGTTCCAACAATTGAAGAGGTAATTCTATGCATCATTATTTACAGCCTTCAGCTTATTTTTCCTCTTGTTTTTTCACCTTCATACAGTAAATTGGAGGAATAACAATTAAAGGAATCTGATGCATTATTAAATAAAAAATAATGAGCTAACATCTCAGTGAAAAGAATTTTTAAACGGTTTCTCTCACCATTTGTTCACTCATTTCTTTATTTGATAAACATGAGTTTTTAACCCAGAAGTCCAGGAAAATGAGCCCTACTAGTTTATCAAGAGCTCAATAATTATTACCCAGAGAGAATATAGCCATGTCAGACGAATCAAAATGTCCTTTTTCAGGTCATAACTCAAAACCGGAAGTAACGGTCGGTGGTGGTACACCTAGTTTACATTGGTGGCCAAAACAATTACGCGTTGACTTGCTCAATCAACATTCAGAACGTTCTAATCCACTTAGTAAAGATTTTAATTACCGCGAAGAATTTAAAAAAATTGACTACTACGCACTCAAAGCTGATATCAAAAATGTGTTAACCGATTCCCAAGATTGGTGGCCAGCCGATTGGGGAAATTATACAGGCTTATTTATTCGTTTAGCATGGCATGCTGCTGGTACATATCGTATGGGTGATGGCCGTGGTGGCGCTGGTCGCGGTCAACAACGTTTTGCACCCTTAAATAGTTGGCCTGACAATGCGAGCTTAGATAAAGCACGCCGCTTGCTATGGCCAGTTAAACAAAAATACGGTCAAAAAATATCGTGGGCAGATTTATTTATTCTTGCTGGAAACATTGCGCTTGAATCTTCTGGCTTCCGCACCTTTGGTTTTGGTGCGGGTCGTGAAGATGTTTGGGAACCAGACAACGATGTAAACTGGGGCGATGAAAAAGAATGGTTAGCTCATCGTAACTCTGAAGCATTGGAAGGCAGCAATCTAGCTGCAACTGAAATGGGTCTAATTTATGTGAACCCTGAAGGTCCACAAGCCAGTGGCGATCCAAAATCGGCTGCACCATTTATTCGTGCGACTTTCGGCAACATGGCAATGGATGATGAAGAAATTGTTGCATTGATTGCTGGCGGTCATACCTTAGGTAAAACTCACGGTGCTGGCTCTGCTGACCATGTTCAGGCTGATCCTGAAGGAGCACCAATTGAACAAATGGGCTTTGGCTGGTCAAATAGCTTTGGCACAGGTGTTGGTAAAGACGCGATCACTTCTGGCTTAGAAGTTATTTGGTCGCAAACTCCAACACAATGGAGCAATTACTTCTTTGAAAACCTATTCAAATACGAGTGGGTACAAGAACGTTCACCTGCTGGCGCAATTCAATGGGTAGCAGCAGATGCTGAAGCGATCATCCCAGATCCATTCGACCCATCAATTAAACGTAAGCCAACGATGCTCACTACAGATTTGACCTTACGTTTTGATCCTGAGTTTGAAAAGATCTCTCGTCGCTTCCATAACGACCCACAAGCTTTCGCCAATGCTTTTGCCCGTGCATGGTTTAAATTAACTCATCGCGATATGGGTCCAAAAGCACGTTATTTAGGTCCAGAAATTCCTGCTGAGGACTTAATTTGGCAAGATCCATTACCGACTGCCAGCGCTATACCATCTTCTGCTAGCATTGCTGATGCTAAGGCGAAAATTGTTGCGCTGGGACTATCTGCTGGAGAGTTGGTTTCTCTTGGTTGGGCTTCAGCCTCAACTTTCCGTGGTGGAGACAAACGCGGTGGTGCAAACGGCGCACGTATTGCTTTATCGCCTCAACGTGATTGGCAGGTAAACCAAAAAGCGGTTACGACTTTAAGTAAAATTGAAGAAATCAAAGCATCAACTCAATTGTCATTAGCTGATTTAATTGTGCTCGCAGGTAACGTTGGTGTTGAGCAAGCTGCTCAAGCGGCAGGTTTCAACATTAGCATTCCGTTTGCCTCCGGTCGTGTTGATGCTTTACAAAGTCAAACTGATGTCGAATCTTTCCAATTACTCCTCGGCCTTGCTGATGGTTTTAGAAATTGGAAAAAAGAGGGAATTAGTGCACCAACTGAAGCATTATTAATTGATAAAGCACAACAACTGACTTTGACTGCACCAGAATTAACTGCATTAATTGGTGGTTTACGTGTACTGGGTACCAACTGGGATGGTTCACAACACGGCGTATTCACTCAGCAAGTTGGTGTACTCAACACAGACTTCTTTACGAACTTACTCGACATGTCTACGGTATGGGCACCTGTTGATTCGTCAAGCGAAGTATTTGAAGGCAAAGACCGTAAAACAGGTGCAGTAAAATTTACCGCAACACGTAATGATTTAGTCTTCGGTTCAAACTCAATCTTGCGTGCCTTAGCAGAAGTTTATGCTCAGGCAGATGGTAAAGAAAAATTTGTTCAAGACTTTGTAGCTGCATGGACTAAAGTCATGAATCTTGACCGTTTTGACTTAGCTTAATTTAAGTCAAAATAATAAAAAGCCAGTTCAAATTGAACTGGCTTTTTAAATTTAAATATAAAGTGATCTAGGGGTTACACAGTCAATTTATGTCCTTCACGAATGCAGTAAAAAGGATTAGCAAGCTTTGACGAAGCTTTAATTGCTTGTCCTAAAGCATGTTCCGGATCTTCCCGGCCTTCATCAGTCAACTGGAAAGTCCGATAATGAATCGCAACAGAACGATGGGCCTGCAAATCAAAGTGTGCATGTAATGCATCTTGTGGATTCATGTGGACATAGCTCATCAAGGCACGTGGCTCATAAGCACCTATTGGAAGCAAAGCAACACGTGGCGCCCCATAACGTGCATGTATTTGTTTGAAATGCCCTGCATAACCAGTGTCCCCAGCAAAGAAACAGTGACCTGTTTTAGCAACAACCGAAAAGCCTCCCCAGAGTGCTTTATTTTGGTCACGTAGACCACGGCCCGATCCATGCTGTGCAGGTGTATAGATTATTCTTAATTCGTGATAGGGAATTTCTTGCCACCAATCCATCTCAATCACATGAAATTCTTTTGGTAGATAAAAACCATTCCCCAATCCTGTGTAAATCGGCATTGCAAATTTTTTATGCAACCAATCGAGTGTAGCCAAATCCATATGGTCATAATGATTATGGCTGAGTAAAACACCATGAATAGTCGGTAATTGCTCTAACGCAAAACCCGCAGGGCATACACGGCGTGGTCCACGCCCATGTAAAGGGCTTGCGTAATCACACCATACTGGGTCAGTAATAAAGTTATAAGGTCCAATCTGGATGAGTACTGTAGCATGCCCAACAAACCAAACTTGCCAATCATCCAAATCTGCATGGGGTCGATTTTGAGGTAAAGCCACAGCTGTATTTATACGGGTTTCATATTCACTTTGAATATCAACATTCCATGTATAAGACTCACGAGTGGCTAACCAACGTAATAGCTCTTTTGAGCCTCTAGCCGGTAATTTAGGTTGTTGGTTATAAAAACGTGTATCTGATTCACGCCCTGACTCTGGATGATAAAAAGGAGGTTTTATCCATGTATGCGTCCAACAGGACTGAGTCGGCAATTGATATGTTAATGTCGGCTTGTCTTTCATGGGCTTTTCTATGCTTTAGCATCGGCAGAATGGATGTGTTCAGGTTTCTATCTTAACAATTAAAACAAATTAAGCTATGGCACTTACACTTATTTATCATATAAATATCCCTTTTATTGTGGTCACAGCCAACATAAGTTGAATTAGCTTGCCATAAAAAATGCATAGATGTGTTGAGTTTATGCGTCGATAATTACCATTCTTATTAAGAGCACTTGTATAACATAACAATAAGTAAGCTACCGAAAGTAGCCATAGAACTACGGTGCCCCACTACCCTAGTCCTAATTTTTTCAGCCTAAAGAGTCTTCAACATATAGAGAGAAAATATTTAGTAACAATTTCAGATTAATAGTTCTGACAAAAGTACATTTATAAATTTATTTTATTACTCTCCACTTTTGCATAATATGAGAATTAATCATATTAATGTTTAAAACATTTAAATATTTCTTTGATTAAGTAAAGATAATGCATTTAACATCTAACAATTAATATATTTTATGAATTATTAAAACCATGCTTCCCATATTAAATCCTTAATGAAAATTAAAATTCCATTTATTTTATAAATACCTAAAGTATCTTCACGCTATATCCCTTTATGCTTTATACTTCACATAAATCATAGTAAGACATTTTTTGGATTAGTCTTATGGAACTACGCCACCTCCGATATTTCATTACCGTTGCTGAAGAATTAAATTTTAGTAAAGCCGCTCTTAAACTTTTTACCGCACAACCCTCCCTTAGCCAACAGATTAAAGATTTAGAAGAAGATGTTGGGGTACGACTTTTAAATCGCACTAAACGTAAAGTTGAGTTAACCGAAGAAGGCGTAGTATTTTTAGAACATGCTCGCCTAACCCTTGCTCAAGCTGAAAAAGCAGTTGCTCTGGCAAGGCAGGTTTCTAAGGCTAAACAGCAACTGTTGCGTATCGGTTTTGTCCCCATTGCAGAAATGAAAATTTTCCCTTACGTTCTTCCTAATCTGCGATTACAACACCCCGATCTCATCATTGAATTATCTAACCTAAACAATACTGAACAACTTAAAGCCCTAAAAAAAGGTGAGTTAGACATTACCTTTACCCGAGAAAATACAGATAGTGATGATATCCAAAGCCAATTTGTTTTGACTGAACCCTTGATTTTTTTACTTCCTAAAAATCACCCACTTACACAATATGACCGAATTCCTGTCCATGCCTTACACGGCGTTGATTTTATTATTCCTGCTGCCGAGCAGTCACAAACATTACATAACACTATTCTAGACTTTGCCAAAACTCACAATATTGACCTCAATATTGTTCAAAAAGCAGATAGCATGTTGTTTAATATTAACTCTCTTGGTTCTGGATTAGGTTGTACAATTTTACCTGCCTACGTGGCACCTTTAGGAATCAAAAATACGGTAGTCCGCCCGCTTGATATCGAGTTACCAACACTAGATTTATTCGTAAATTACCGTAAAAACTCACAGTCTTTAGGCGTCCAAAAATTCATTGACCAACTCACTAAAGTATTTCATCTAGATAAAAACTTAACTCACACTTAATCAGAAAATCTATATTTTATTTTTAAGCAGATGATTAATAAGAACACCTTTATAAAAAGTATAAGTAAATATTATTTTTATTTATTTTATACTTTTTATAAACATTTTAGCCCATGCTTTTGTTCTATTTTACCTACTTGGTAAAAGTAAATATCTCTTAAATATAATTGAAAATTTTGGAATAAAACCTATATAAAACTGGATATTATTTTCACCATTTAATAAAAAATAATATATTTACCATGTAGTAAAAGGAGATTAGGAAAATGGTTGCAGTATTTCAACATCTTGGACGTAGTGTACGAAACCGCCCTCACTTCTTTATTGCTTTATTCATGGGATTTATCACAGCAATGATTCTGACGTGGTTAACTTCATGGCAATGGTCAACGATTTTATTAGTCAGCTGGAATGCTTCTGTTAGCGTATATCTATTATATATTTTGCAACTTATGAAAAGTTGCGATCATTCACAAATGCAACAGCAAGCCAAAAAACAAGATGAAAGCAAATGGGTCATTATGCTGATTGTTTTATTGGCCTTAGCCATGTGTTTAGTCGCTATTTTAATCCAACTCTCACAGCTTCCTTCTGAGAGTTCTGCAAAGCTAGGGCATGTAGCTTTAGCTTTACTCACAATTGTTTCTGCATGGCTATTTATGCATAGCGTTTTTGCTCTACATTACGCACATGATTTCTATATGGCTTTGTCTAGAAATGAAGAAAATGGCGGTTTAGACTTCCCCGGAACAGAACATCCAACTTATCCCGACTTTTTATACTTTAGTTATATTATTGGTACCTCTGCTCAAACTGCCGATGTGTCAATTACCACCAAACATATGCGGCTTTTAAACCTATTTCACGCCGTGTTGTCATTTGGTTTTAACACCACAATTTTAGCGATTTGTATTAACGTTGCTGCTGGCTTTCTTACCAACTAAAACTTGTATTTCGAAAATAAAAAAGTCACCCAAATGAGTGACTCTTAACAGCTTAACTTTACGCCAACGTGCCCATACTGCTTTGCTTTAAGCCTTCGCGTTGTTTGATGGTTTCAACATAACGCGTAATGGCCGGATGGGATTCAATCGCGCCCATTTTTAATTGCCATAAGAGCATTGCTCCAACACTTACATCTGCTGCTGTAAATTGTTCGCCACATACATACGGATTTGCTTCACTCAAGCCTTGCACTAAAGCTTGATAAGCATCGTTATAATCACCATAGCCAACAAACATTTTTTGCTCAGGAGATACCTCTATTCCGAGGGCTTTATCAACGCCTGCAGCTTCCCATGGACCTGCCATCACAAATAACCAGCGATAGTACAAACCACGTTTAGGATCATCTAATGCCGGAGCCAGCCCCTTGTCGAAAAATTTATCAGCCAGATAAGCACAGATTGCGCCTAGCTCATAAATCACCACATCACCGTCCACCAATACTGGCACTTTTCCAAAAGGATTAATTTTTAGATATTCTGGTGATTTCATTTCAGTCTTATATGCAACTTCAATGCGTTCACACTCAACACCTAGTTCGACTAAAAGCCAGTCGATCACAACACCACGTGACTCTTTGTTAGTATAAAGTTTAAGGCTCATTTTTATTGCTCCTTGTTTATCGTGGGTCCTAGTCTACAAAACCTCTTTGTCAGTTTTTGTCAGTAGTCTGCGATTCTTGTGCCCACCACTGCTGAAATAGTTGTTGCTTAAATGATGGGTATAATTCTTGGCTTAAACTCAGCTGTTGAATACGATCGAGTCGAAAATGTCGAAAATCCTGCCTGAGTTCACACCACGCGGCCAACACAATTTTGTCATTAAAGTATCCCAAAGCAAAAGGCCACAAGGTTCGAACACTACTTCGTTGCTGCTCATCATGATAATGCATCGAAATTTTGACTTGCTGCCGAATAGCTAAACGTACCTGTTCGACTCGATTTTCATCCACAGGCAGCCATGTATTAAACGCTCTTAAAGTCGTTTGCTGTAATAAATATTGCCGATGTTCAGGTAAAACAGAATTCAATTTAGCTAATACTGATGTAGATGCCGATTGTAACGATTGATCTGGCACACTCTTCAACCAATACAATGCCAAAAAAATAGCTTCGACTTCATTTTCATTGAGCGTCATTGGTGGTAATACAATATCTTCTTTAAGCTGAAAACCTATACCTGCCGATGCTTCAATTTCTACGCCCTGCTCACGTAAACTATCTATATCTCGATATATACTTCGCACACTAATTCCCATACGCTCAGCGAGAACTTGTGCTGTGATTGGATAACGCGCTTCACGAAGTTGTTGTAAAAGGTTTAATAGGCGAATAGAACGACTCATTTTTCTCTTCTTATTGTTTTTTAAATTCAAATAAGGGGGAATAAATCCCCCTCGTACCGCTTTAAATTACACTAAATCTATAGCAGGTAACTGAGCATAACCGTTTAGGAAGCGATGAAGCTCTTGAACATCTTTAGCAATCGTTAAAGGCTTAAATTGCTGTAGCACTTCAATCGAATGAACCCCATAACCAACACCAATTCGTGGCATGTCTAACCGCTGAGCCATCTCAAGGTCATAGCTACTATCACCAACCATTACAGCACGCTCAACACTCACCCCAGTGACTGTTAATATTTCTTGCAACATGAGTGGATCTGGTTTTGATCGAGTTTCATTAGCTGCTCGAGTCACATCAAAAAGATGAATACTTTGTGTTTTTGCGATTACACGATCCAACCCACGACGGTTTTTACCCGTTGCGACTGCAAGTTTTAAACCTTGAGCTTTTAAGTCATGTAAGAGCTCAGCAACACCATCGAACCATGCATCATTTGTAGAGTTCGCAATATAGTGATCACCATACGCTTTTAAAATTGAATCATGCAACTCAGGTGCTTCTGGGAATAAGGTTTGCATGACTTCAGGCAAGCCTAAACCAATAATACTTTTTGCGGCTTCATCGGTTAAAGGTAATTCATGCTGCTCTGCCGCATGCTGCAAGCTAGCAACAATCTGTCCAACAGAATTATATAAAGTCCCATCCCAGTCGAAAATAACTAATTCGGTTTTTAGACTCATTTTGCCACTCTCAAAGCCTTTAATAACTGGGTCATGTCTTCTGGTAACGGTGCTTCAATCGGTGGATAACCCGGAATATCTAAACGCATCGCATGTAAGCATAAACGACGTGCTTCAGGCCCAGTGTACGCAGTCGTGTGCCCATATTTATCATCGCCAATCAACGGGTGGCCAATGCTTAAACCATGCACACGGATCTGATGAGTACGGCCTGACAAAGGTGATGCATGGATCAATGTTGCATTTTTAAAGCGCTCTGCTACAACCCATTCAGTTTTACTTGGTTTACCATCTTTAGTTACACGTACACGACGCTCACCATTTGCCAACTCATATCGCAATAAAGGCGCATCAATGAGTTGTTTATCTAGGCTCACTTGACCTTTAACAATCGCAGCATAGGTCTTACGAATTTTGTGCTCACGCAACATATCTTGTAGTAGTTTTAAAGTGCTACGTTTTTTACTAATCATGACCAGACCTGAAGTATCACGGTCAATACGATGAATAAGTTCTAAATATTTTTTGCCAGTCGCTGCGCGTAATGCCTCAATCAAACCATATGCCATACCACTGCCGCCATGGACAGCAATACCTGAAGGCTTATTGACAACTAATAGACCTTCATCTTCATAGACAATACGGCTTAATAAGCTTTGTGCTACATTGTCACTGACAGGAGCGGCTGTTTCATCTTTTTGTTCATAACGAATTGGAGCAACACGAATCTGATCGCCAATCTCAAGTTTAGTCTCAGCTTTAACACGTTTTTTATTTACTCGAACCTGACTTTCACGAATCAAACGATAAATACGACTTTTAGGTACACCTTTTAAACGCGAGAACAGGAAATTATCAATTCGCTGTCCTGCTTGATGTTCATCCACCTCAAACCAAGTGACACTTTGCCATTGCTGTGTAGAATTCATACTAATATTTAAACCTGAAATTTTGCTAAATTTGATTAATAAATGACCGTTTAGCTTAGTTTTTTCGCAAGAAATCTAAGCTTAGCCCATAGGCAGATGCTGCAAGGTTTGATATAGTCAGCGCACGGATACCGCCGTAAGTGAACATCTAATAGGGAATTTCCCTGATTGAAACCTCAATCAAAATGATGCTTTCACCATCAGCTCGGATAGGTCCTAAAGAATTATGCCGACGCCGAAGGCTTATTATATCGGCAAAATGACAAACTGTTGCGTTTAATTCAGTTTGTTCAAAAAAATATGTTACCAACTCTAGTTGGTTATGGAACGTAAACTGATACACATCAGACAAATCGCTCCTTAATGTTGCCTTCAGGCTAAAGCGTTGATGCATTGGAACTGCCGAAAGCACCGATACGATGAACATTCCGTATCAAACTTCTAAAAAGAAGTCACTTCGCGCTCAATGACAGTGAAAGTCATTAACCAATGTACCGCTCACCCGCCAGTGAAGCACTAAGGAAGTCCGATTTAAAGGTTGAAGCAGTATTGCCTACATCACAGACGAGAATCGAAGTTCAGGCTAAATGTAGCCGGTAACAGATGACTCAGACCACAAATATTTTGAGATCTGGGAAATGATCCGTCATGTTCGATGTTCGTTCAGAACCTTTAAGTTTGTGCGATATGTTTGTGTGGGTCACTATTAGGTGTCACACCCATGAAACGTATGTTGATTAATGCAACTCACGCAGAAGAAGTCCGCGTTGCACTTATCACTGGTAATCGTCTTTACGATTTTGATTTAGAAAATCGTACCCGAGAACAGAAAAAATCCAATATCTATAAAGGCCATGTAACCCGCGTAGAACCTTCTTTAGAAGCTGTGTTTGTTGAATATGGCGCAGGCCGTCAAGGCTTCTTGTCTATGCGTGAAATTGCGAACAGCTATTTCCAAGCAGACCCACGACAAACTTCAAACATTCGTGAACTCATCACTGAAGGTACTGAATTACTTGTTCAGGTTGAAAAAGAAGAACGTGGTAACAAAGGCGCTGCCCTTTCTACATTCATTTCACTTGCAGGACGTTATTTGGTTCTTATGCCAAACAACCCGAAAGGCGGTGGTATTAGCCGTCAAATTTCAGGTTCTGTACGTGAAGAATTAAAAGAAATTTTAGCTTCTTTAAATTTACCTCGCGGCATGAGTGTTATTGTGCGTACCGCAGGTATTGGCCGTACTCAAGAAGAATTACAGTTAGATTTACAGCATTTGCTTGACCTTTGGGCACAAATCCAAGGCACAGCAAGTTCTGGTCCGTCTCCAATGCTTGTTCACCAAGAAGCTGGTGTAGTAACTCGTGCTATCCGCGATTACTTACGTGATGACGTTGCAGAAATTTTAATTGATAGCGAACAAGCCTATAACGAAGCTTACAACTTCGTTAAAGCAGTAATGCCTCGTCAATTAGACAAACTTAAAACTTATACTTTAAACGAGCCATTGTTTGCTCATTTTGGTATTGAAAGCCAAATTCAAACTGCTTACGAGCGTGAAGTAAAACTTCCTTCTGGTGGTTCAATCGTAATTGACCAGACCGAAGCTTTAGTTTCAATCGACATTAACTCTGCGAAATCGACTCGTGGACATGACGTTGAAGAAACTGCGCTTAATACAAACCTAGAAGCAGCAGAAGAAATTGCTCGCCAACTTCGTCTTCGTGACATTGGCGGTTTAGTTGTGATCGACTTTATTGACATGACTAAAGAACGCAACCAACGTATGGTTGAAGCAAAACTTCGTGAAGCAACACAAAGCGACCGTGCACGCATCCAGTTTGGCCAATTATCTCGTTTTGGCTTAATGGAAATGAGCCGTCAACGTTTACGTCCATCACTTGAAGAAGCAACTGGATATGTTTGCCCACGCTGTCATGGCACAGGTATGGTCCGTGACTTACGCTCACTTTCGCTTTCAATTATGCGTAAAGTAGAAGAAATTGCACTTCGTGAACGTCATGGTGAAGTACAAGTAGAAGTTCCTGTTGAAATTGCAGCGTTCTTACTCAATGAAAAACGCCATAGCCTTGTTTATTTAGAACAAACTTCTAGTGTTCGTGTGACTATTTTACCTCACCCACACTTAGAAACACCTCATTATGAAATTCAGTACAATCCAGATGGATTTGCACCATCTAGCTACGAACGTACTGAAGCAACTCGTTCAAGCGAGAAAGAGTTAGGTTATGAATCTTCTGAATGGCATTTAGAAGAAGCTGATCATGGCCATACTCATGCATCTCCTGCTGCAAACAACACAGCCGGTCAAAAGAAAGTAAATCAACCAGCTCAACCTTCTGCTGCTCAACCAAGCACTCAAAAAGCAGCGAGCCCTTGTGCATGGTTAGAGAACCTTTTTGTTCAAAAACAAGCTAAAACTGTTGACCAATCTCGTTCGGCACAGAACGCTGCTGCGTCAATTGAACAAATGGTGAATACTGGCGCTGTAAGCCGTGGCCAGTTTGGACAAGTCGTAGTACCAGCAGTTGCTGAAGTTGTTTCGGCGCCATCTAACAATGCTTATATTTCGCAATCTCCTGCTAAACAGGAAGTTCGTGAGAATGTTGAAAAAGACGAGAAAGTACAACAACGTCCAAACAACAAAAAACGTAAGCACAAAGAGCAACGTGAACAACATCACCATACTCAAGAGCCACAACAACAACAGCAGCAACAACCACAACAGGTTCATGAAGAAGTTGTACAGTTATCACGTCAAGAACAACGTGAGTTAAAACGTCAACAAAAACGTCCGCACCCTGATCAGCCACATCCACAACATCAAAATGATGGACAACAAACTGAAAATGCCGTGCCGCGTCGTGACCGTAATAATCAACAACGTCCGAACCGTCCAAATCGCCACCGCGATCCAAGCGTATTAAATGAAAATCAAAATGCGCCGGCACCAGTAGTTGTTGATGAGAAACAAATTAAGGTTGATTTGATCGATGCTCCAAAGCATGAAGTCATGAATACAGCCTTAGTGATCAATGTTGATCAGGCACAAAGCGAAATTATCGCTTTAACTCCTGAGCAGCCTGTTAAACGTACTGAAACAGCACCTGTTGTTGAAGTCGTTCAAGAGTCAGCTCCAGCACCTGTTGCTGTTGTAGAAGAGGCAGTAACTGCTGAAGCAGAAGAAACTACTCCTCCTCCAGCACACAACAAAAATCAACCGCAAATTCAACGTGCGAGTAATGATCCTCGTATGCGTCGCCGTGAACAACGCAACGCAAAACGTGCTAAAGCTGCGATACCTTCTATTGCCCCATCGCAAATTCCAACTTTGGCGCAATATACGATTGGTAGCTTGATTCGCCATGTTTATGGTGAAGACTGCACAGTATTGATTGAACAGTTTGGTTTAGTTCCAACGTTTAATCGTGCATTGCTAAAATTTGCAGAACAGTACGCAAGTATTCTAGTAACAGAAGTCGCGTCTGATGCTGAAGACAAGAAGCCTGTTACTCGTGATGCAGAGCTTCCAAGCAATAAACCATCACAAGAAGCAGAGCCTGCGCCTGTACTTGCATTGACGCCACAAAAAGAGTCGACACCACGTGTTGCTAATGATCCACGTGAACGTCGTCGTTTAGCAAAACTTGCTGCTGAACAAGCTTTTGAGCAAGTTAAACAACAACACTCTGCACCAGAAGAAGCTGCTCCTGTAGCTCCGGCTGTTGAAGAAACTGTTGTTGCTCCTGTTGCTGAAACGCAAGCACCTGTTGAGTCAAAACAACAACCGCTTGAGCTTGATCAGGTGACTGAAGTAGCGCAAGGTGAAACAAGCGTAGAAGAAGCACCAGCGACAACTGTGGTTGAAGCTCCGGCTGTGAAACAACCGAGAGCAAAAGCCAAAGCAGCCACTGAACAAGCTGTAGCACCCGTAGAAGTTAATGCAGAGGTTGAATCAGAAGATTCTAAGGCTGATCTGGACAAACCAAATCGTCCTCCTCGTCGTCCTCGTGGTCGTCCACCAAAGAAAGCAAATCCTGTAGCTGAGTAAATCATTTGCTCAATTGCAGCTAATTTAAACAAACCTAGTCATTTCGATGACTAGGTTTTTTTTGTTATTTTTAACCAATTAGGTTGATTGCACTAGAAGAAAAGTTTTAAAAGCATGGTGAACCATGAAAAATACTGTACTTTTGCCAACGCAACCTTTTTTGGATTGATCGAAAAATAAATAGGATTGATATGAGCCAGACAACACAGACCGATATCATTACGCTTGGTGATGTTGCAACAAGACTTCCTAGCTTCATCCCCAAAGTACCCCATATCCTGAATGGTCTTAAACAGGCTTACTTAAGAACAGCAAATACACCAACGGGATTAGGTGTAGCTTTTGAAAAAGCTGTTAAGCGAAATCCGCAAGGTATTGCATTATTATTTGAAGATCAAAGTTACTCATATGAAGCTTTAAACGAATGGGCTAACCAGATTTCTCATTACTATCTCTCTCTCGGCGCACGTAAAGGTGACGTGATTGCAGTAATGGTTGAGAACCGTTCTGAACTTATTGCCACTATTGTAGGTTTAGCTAAAATCGGGGTCACTATTGCGCTTGTTAATACCTCTCAAGTAGGTAAGGTCCTCGCTCATAGTATCAATCTTGTCAAACCAATTGCCGTCATTGCAGGTGAAGAAGTTCGAGCTGTAATTGATGAAATTCGTCAGGACCTAAATGTTCCTAAAGACCGTTTCCATTGGTTTGCAGATCAGGCTACACGTCAAGATGCAGGAACAGCACCTCAAGGTTATGCCAATCTTGCAATAGAAATTGATCAATTTCCAAAATTTAACCCATCGACTACCCAGTCTGTTCATGGGAATGATGGCCTGTTTTATATTTATACCTCGGGCACAACAGGCTTACCAAAAGCTGTTATTTTCAAGCACAGTCGCTGGACGCTCGCATATGGCACCTATGGTCACATTTTAAACCTTGGTCCAGATGATGTGATGTATGTAACCTTACCACTTTACCATGCAACGGGTGTCGTAGTTTGCTGGTGTGGGGTGATTGCAGGAAGTTCTACCCTTGCAATTCGACGTAAATATTCAACCAGTGCGTTCTGGAAAGATGTTCAGAAATTTAATGCCTCTGCAATAGGATATGTTGGAGAGCTTTGCCGCTACTTAATGGATGCCCCTACTACAGACATTGACCGTGCCCACCGCGTAACCAAAATGATTGGTAATGGCATGCGTCCAAACATCTGGGATAAGTTCAAACAACGTTTTGGTGTCCAAGAAGTTCTTGAGCTTTATGCATCAAGTGAAGGCAATGTCGGGTTTAGTAATATTTTTAACTTTGACAACACAGTAGGCTTCTCTCCTACGCCATACGCGATTATTGAGTTTGATAAAGAGAAAAACGAACCTGTACGCGATAAAAAGGGTTGGTGTAAAAAAGTTAAAGCAGGTGAAATCGGTTTGCTCGTTGGTAAAATTACCAGTCGCTCGCCTTTTGACGGCTATACAGACCCAGAAAAGAATAAATCTGTGATTATGAAAGATGTCTTTAAAAAAGGTGATTCATATTTCAACACAGGTGACCTTGTTCGTAATATTGGTTTCCGTCATGCCCAGTTTGTTGACCGTTTAGGAGATACTTTCCGCTGGAAAGGCGAAAATGTATCTACGACTGAAGTTGAGAACATGGTTTGTGAATACGACAAGATCGCTGAAGCAGTGGTCTATGGTGTAGAAATTCCAAATACCAATGGTCGTGCTGGTATGGCAGCAATCACACTTGCTGATGGGGCCGAGTTAAATGATTCTGATTTAATAGAAATGGTAACGATATTTAAAAAATGCCTACCGGCTTACGCAGTACCCGTGTTTTTACGTGTGCAGGCTAAAGTTGAAACAACAGGTACTTTTAAATATCAAAAGAATAAATTGAAGGAAGATTCGTTTAATCCAGGCAAAACTTCTGAACGTTTACTCGCTTTATTACCTGGTGCGAACAGTTATTGTGACGTCACAACTGAAATTTTTGACAACATTCAGGCATATAAATACCGTTTTTAGTTCATTTTTTAGCTAAACAAGAGGAAATCGTGCTTTTTATAGGCAATCATGCAAATGTTTTTGATTTACCTCTTGTGTTAGTTGAATAACTTGCTAAAATACGCGACATCAAAACGATACGGGTCGTTAGCTCAGTTGGTAGAGCAGCGGACTTTTAATCCGTTGGTCCCGCGTTCGAGTCGCGGACGACCCACCACTTATCTGTTTTGACCTATTTGGGTCGTTAGCTCAGCTGGTAGAGCAGCGGACTTTTAATCCGTTGGTCCCGCGTTCGAATCGCGGACGACCCACCAAATTCTAAAAAGCCTCTCACTGCGAGAGGCTTTTTTTATTGTTATCGTATTTTAATTTCATGACTAAAAGATGACGATGCATCTCTTATATAGAACATCTTTAACCCATTCCATAAAAATTTCTAACCGTTTAGGAATATAACTTCGATTCGGATATAAAATATTAAGTGGCAAAGATTGAGCCGTATGTGCACTTAACACTTCAATCAGAGTTCCTTGCTCAATTTTATCCTGAACATCATAGTAAGGTAGTTGAATAATCCCTAAGCCCGCACAAGCCGCAGTAATATAGGCTTCGGTATTATTTACACTCAAAGCACTGTCCATCATCACTGTTCCATCTTGATATAAAAATACGCCTTGTTTTTCCCCTACCGCTCCTCCGTAGTTAATGAGTTTGTGCTGAGATAGATGTTCTAATTGTTCAGGAATACCATAATGTTCCAGATAATCGGGACTTGCACAGTTCACCATAATCAAGTTGCCAACAAACTTCGCGATCAAACTACTATTGTCTAGCTGCCCCACCCGAACAACGCAATCAATCCCTTTCTCGATCAAGTCAGTAATGTCATCTGAGCTATTCAGTTGTAAATGGATATCTGGATAGCGGCTATAAAAAGCGGGAAGTTCTGGAATAATCACTTGATGCACGATTCGGCTGGGCATTGAAACTTTTAATGTGCCACGGTAATGCTGCTTTTGCGTCTGTATAAGTTGTTCTAATTGCTCATAATCAAATAATAGATTTTGACATTCGGGCAATATCCTTTGCCCATCTTGCGTAAGGCTTACTTTACGAGTGGTTCGATGAAATAACCGAACACCATAGTGAGTTTCCAACTGTTGAATAGCACTGGTCACTGTCGATCGAGGTAAATCGAGCTGATTTGCCACTTCACTAAAGCTTTGTCGTTTAGCGACTTCCGTAAAAATAAAAAACTGCTGCAACCGATCCATTTAATTGTTCGTATTTTCTGAATAGTTAAACCAAACTAGCATAATTGATCAAAAATTACCGCCAATCTAGACTAAAAACACATTAGAACAAGTCATCATAGGAACAATCATCATGGCAACTCATACTCTTAAAGATAAAGTGGTACTGATTACAGGCGGTGCAAAAAACTTAGGTGGACTCATTAGCCGTAAATTTGCAGAACAAGGTGCAAAAATCGCAATTCATTACAATAGCGCTGAAACTCAGGCAGATGCAGAGCAGACGCTCGCAGATGTAACAGCTTTAGGTGTAGATGCCGTTTTAATTCAGGCAGACTTAACGCATATTGATAATATCGAAAGACTCTTTATCGACACCAAACAGCATTTTGGTGGAATTGATATTGCGATTAATACGGTTGGAAAGGTTTTGAAAAAATCCTTCTTGGAAACCACAGAACAAGAGTTTGATAGCATGAGCGATATCAACTCCAAAATTGCCTATTTCTTTATTCAGTCGGCTGGTCGGCATTTAAATGACGGCGGAAAAATCTGCTCAATCGTTACTTCGCTTCTTGCAGCCTACACTGGGCTGTACTCAACCTATGAAGGCTTAAAAGCCCCTGTTGAGCATTACACCCGCGCTGCATCAAAAGAATTTGGAGACCGCCAGATTTCTGTGACTGCTGTTGCGCCTGGACCTATGGATACACCCTTCTTTTATGGCCAGGAATCTGCCGAGGCAGTCGCTTACCATAAATCGGCTTCAGCTTTAGGTGGTCTTACTAAAATAGAAGATATTGAGCCATTAGTTCGCTTTTTAGTGACCGACGGTTGGTGGATTACCGGTCAAACTATTTTTGCAAATGGTGGTTATACCACTCGCTAAAATCAAAAAAGCCGCATCTAATGATGCGGCTTTTACTTTGCTTCATTATAAAAATTCTTCTAGCACTGAGTTTAAGAAAATATGGCCTTGCTCTGTACAGGCTAAACGGGAAACATCATCTACCAGTAGTTTTCTAGCTCGTAGAGAAGTGAGTACCTCATCTAAACCTTCTAGGCTTAAACCTGTACGCTGTTCATATAACTCAGCTTTTACACCATCATTTAAACGCAAAGCATTCATCATAAACTCGAATGGCAGCTCTTCTGCCTCAATCTTTTTCATTTGCAAATGTTCAGCTGGAACCTTGGCTAAATAGTCTTTTGGCAAACGAGTTTTTTGGAAACGATACACTCCATCTGGTCGTGTAACTTTGCCATGTGCACCCGCACCAATCGCAAGATAATCGCCAAATTCCCAATAATTTAAGTTGTGTGTTGAAGGCAGCTCTTTACGCCATGCCGAAACTTCATAGTTTATAAAACCATTTGCCTTAAGATATGCTTCACCCTGCTCTTGAATGTCTTCTAGCATTTCATCCTGCGGTAGAACAGGTTGGGTACGAAAGAAAACGGTATTCGGTTCAATGGTGAGTTGATACCAACTAATATGTGTTGCGCCACTTTCTACAGCTAACTGTAGATCGTAAAGCGCCTGTT
This sequence comes from Acinetobacter sp. GW821-FHT09D10, assembly GCF_059416285.1. Classification (NCBI taxonomy): domain Bacteria; kingdom Pseudomonadati; phylum Pseudomonadota; class Gammaproteobacteria; order Moraxellales; family Moraxellaceae; genus Acinetobacter; species Acinetobacter sp. GW821-FHT09D10. The sequence continues at coordinate 126,593 of NZ_JBWKOW010000003.1, read as the reverse complement.
CTAGCGTTTGCTCAGGTAAACCATGCATTAAGTCTACATTCACTCGCTTAAAGCCAGCCTGTTTTGCTTGTTGAATCGCTTCAATTGCATTATTTGCAGAATGAATACGTCCAAGCTTTTGCAAATGATTGGCATCAAAGCTCTGGACTCCAATAGACAACCGGTTAATGCCTGCCTCTAAATATCCTGCAAACGGGTCATGCTCTACCGTTCCTGGATTTGCCTCTAAGGTAATTTCACAGCTATCTTCAAACTTAAGTAATGACTTAAGCTCTGCAAATAACCACACATAACCCTGTGCCGAAATCAGTGAAGGTGTTCCACCACCAATAAATACACTGTGAATCGAACGCCCTTGTGCCATCTCTAGTTGAGTTTCAAAGTCGGCTACCAACGCTTTTAAATAGGTTTGCTCGAGTTCCGAAGAAAGTGCTCCGTCTGGTACGGCATGCGAGTTAAAGTCACAATATGGACATTTACGCACACACCAAGGCATGTGGATATACAAAGATAAAGGAATAGAAGCAGGGTTTAATACAGCCAAGGAACAGGTCCAATTTACACAATATTTCTATTTTAACATGACTGCATCAATGGGCTTATGAAAACATACCTTAATTGCTTTAGACTGTTTTTAAACATACTTAAATACTGATAAAAATGATGAAATTTTCTAGCCAATTTTTCCTATTTTTACCCTTAGCTCTGGGAATCGGTATTGCCATGGCTTTTCAAACCGCCATCAATGCACAATTGAGAGAACAATTACACACGCCCTTACAAGCAGCCCTCTTATCCTTTCTTGTAGGAACTATTGTTTTAGCAATCATGGTTTTCTTTCAAAGTGCTGAAAAGCCAACTTTAAGTGAAATATCAAATATTCCGTGGATTCTATGGACTGGAGGATTTCTTGGGGTTTATGCAATTAGCATGAGCATTTATACTGCACCTAAACTTGGTTTTTTAACCTTTTCAGGTTTAGTCATTTTTGGGCAAATAGTTATTTCTATGTTACTTGATCATTTTGGTTGGTTGGGCACAGAAAAGACACCTGTTACATGGCAACGGTTTCTTGGTGGAGTCATCATCTTTGTCGGTGTGCTACTCACTTTGCAGCGTTAGCTTCATTTTTATATTTATAAAGAGTACCTTTTGTGTCGAATGTCACATCTTTTCGGTCTGAATTAAAACAACTCTTCCACTTAATGCTACCGATTTTAATTACCCAGTTTGCTCAAGCAGGCTTTGGGTTAATTGACACTATTATGGCTGGGCATTTATCTGCAACCGATTTAGCAGCAATTGCTTTAGGGGTCGGTTTATGGGTTCCAATCATGCTCCTGTTCAGCGGCATTATGATTGCAACTACACCCTTGGTAGCCGAAGCAAAAGGCGCAAGAAATACAGAGCAGATCCCTGTCGTTGTTCGCCAGTCATTGTGGGTTGCCGTCATTTTAGGTGTACTGGCAATGCTCATTTTGCAGCTTATGCCGTTTTTCTTGCATGTGTTCGGTGTACCAGAGAGCTTACGACCTAAAGCAAGTCTATTCTTGCATGCAATTGGTTTGGGTATGCCAGCTGTGACCATGTACGCAGCGCTACGTGGCTATTCAGAAGCATTAGGCCATCCACGCCCTGTCACAGCTATTAGCATGTTAGCTTTAGTTGTATTGATCCCTCTTAACATGATTTTTATGCATGGATTAGGACCAATACCTGCATTAGGTAGCGCGGGCTGTGGTTTTGCAACATCCATTTTACAGTGGCTAATGCTGATTACTTTAGCTAGCTATATTTATAAAGCCTCAGCTTATCGAAACACGTCTATTTTTGGCCGATTTGATAAAATTAATATGGCTTGGGTTAAAAGAATTTTACAGCTTGGTCTACCAATCGGTTTAGCTGTGTTCTTTGAGATTAGTATTTTTAGTACAGGTGCATTGGTCCTTAGCCCACTTGGAGAAGTGTTTATTGCCGCACACCAAGTCGCAATTTCCGTTACCTCTGTGCTGTTTATGATTCCGCTTTCACTAGCCATTGCCTTAACCATCCGTGTCGGTACTTATTATGGTGAAAAGAACTGGGCTGCAATGTATCAGGTACAAAAGATTGGTCTGAGCACAGCAATATTTTTTGCCATATTAACCATGACTTTTATTGCTCTAGGCCGTGAACAAATTATCTCGATTTATACTCAAGACTTAACCGTAGCTCCTGTTGCGATGTATTTACTCTGGTTTGCAATGGCATATCAGTTGATGGATGCGTTACAAGTAAGTGCCGCAGGCTGTTTAAGAGGTATGCAGGATACTCAAGCACCGATGTGGATTACGCTCATGGCATATTGGGTGGTTGCTTTTCCTATCGGACTTTATTTAGCACGTTATACCCATTGGGGGGTAGCAGGTGTATGGCTAGGCTTAATTATTGGTTTAAGCATTGCCTGTGTCTTATTACTCTCACGGCTTTATTTAAATACCAAACGTTTAAGCCAAACCTAATAAAAAAGAGCCGATAAAATATCGGCTCTTTTACACTATGCAGATTTTGCTCTAGGACTTGCTCCAATTTGCCAGACAAAAGGTAAATCCGTACGGTTCACTTCCCAATCACCAATCACTTTTTCTTTATAGATAAGTGGATTATGTGAAGACACTGTTCGCGCATTACGCCAGAAACGGTCGAGTTGCTTGACCTGACTACTTGCTGACGCGCCTAAAGCATTAAATAACTGGCTGGTTAAATCCAGTACCAAGTTAGAAATCACCACCTGCCCTTGTGCGGACTCAAGCTCAGCATCTACATTAAACTGATGTTCTTTTACCTCTAACTCACTAAAGTGACTTTCATAAGCCTTTTGTAATGCCTCCGCCGTTTTTAAGGTAATTGCCTGACTTGCGTAGGCTTGAGCAGAGGCTTTACCCACCACTTGTAAAACTTGTGGGTCGTGACGAACCAGATCACCATTACCATGACTAAAAATACGTTTTCGCTCACGAATTTCTTGGCTAAAAGTTTCTACAGCTGCCTGTGCAATCCCGGTTAAGGTTGCAAGGTGTACGACCTGATAAAAAGCAGTCTGATATTTAAAACGCTGATCAAATGGAATGAGGTGCGAAGCTGGCAAATGAACCTGATGTACTTTTAAGGTGCCACTGCCCGTTGTCTTTTGACCAAAACCATCCCAATCATCAATCACACTTACCCCTGTTTCATGGCGATAAATAGCAGCAATTACATGGCGGTCATTCACTTCATCATAAGCAAATAGGTCTATCCAGTCTGCAAAGATACTTCCAGTTGAATAATACTTTTCACCATTCACCACCAAGTTGCCCGAAGCATCTTTGGTTACTCGTGTAACGACGTCACCTATCTGTACATTTCCAACTTCGGTCCATGCGTTCCCGACCAAATCACCTTGTACAAAGCGTTGAAACCAAACCTCCTGCGAATGCTCTTTATGGGCAACTAAACGGTCTTCAACAAAAGCGAAGTGTCCACGCAAAGCTTGCACAATATTCGAGTCTGCTTGTGCTAACTCTGCTAAAAGCTGGAAAAGTTGCGGTAATGACACCCCATCTCCACCATATTTAACAGGTACACGTACCGCACCTAATTTCAGTTCTTTTAACCACTGAATCGGTTCAAAAGGTAAGATTCGTTCTTTTTCTCGTTGAATTGCGCCTTGTGCAATTTTTTCAAAAACTGGACGAAATCTACTCGCTACCTTTTCATAATCAGCGCCTACGGACAGTTCTTCTAATTCAATTTGGGTAATTGTCATCTTTATTCTCCTAATCTTATTTTTTCTTCAATTTAACTCCATGCATGACGGGGCGGATGCACGCCATTGAGGTAATAATTACCGACAATGTGATATTTCCAGCGCACCGGATCATGCAAGGTATGGGTACGAGCATTACGCCAATGGCGATCTAGATTAAGCTCAGACAAAGTAGATCTTGTTCCAGACAACTCAAAAAGCTTATTGGCTGCTAAAATCGCAACTTCTGTGGTGAGTACTTTTGCTTCAGCAACCAGCAATGTCGCTTGGTTTACATGCTCTTCTGTCGTGTCGGCAATCGCTTGATCAATCGCATCTCCTGCCAAATCTAATACGGCTTCTGCTGCACGCAGTTTTATTTTTAAATCACCAATGTTTGCAATCGTGTAAGGATCATCACTGGCTTTTTCCAAACCTGAGTCGACCCATGCGCGGCTATGATTTTTGACATAGTGAATTGTTTCTTCAATGGCACCACGTGCAATACCTGCATCGACAGCAGCTTGAATAAATTGTGAAATTGCCCCTGCTGGAGTAGGACGCTCGAAAGCCTGATAAATCGGAACTAAATATTCTTCACGTACTGGAACCTGATTAAGTTCAACAGTGCCACTAGCCGTAGTTCGTTGCCCAAAACCAGACCAGTCATTAATAATATTCACCCCTGAAGTTTCCCGAGGGACTAGTGCTGCATAAGGCTGCCCTTGTTCATTCACCGCGACAATCGGAATCCAATGTGCTAGTAAGGCACCAGTTGCAAAGAATTTCTTGCCATTAATTTCATAACCATGCTCAGTCTTTCGTAATGTTGTAGTGAGGTCAGCAACCGTTTTGCTATGTTTTTCCGAAAAGGCATTTCCAAAACGGATTCCTCTCAACACTAAATTAAAGAAAAACTGTTGTTGTTCTGGGCCTGCATCAAGACGCAAATGTTCAATAAAAGCCAAATGATTTTGAGGAAGCTGCGCAAGAGAGGGGTCAACACTCGCAATGGTTTTGATGACCTCAGCCAACGTTCGATATTTGACTTGTGCACCACCAAACTGCTTGGGAACTGTAATGGCCCATAATCCACTTTGTGAGAACTGTTGAATTTCATTTAAGGGTAAACGGCGCTCTCTATCTCGCTCTGATGCCTCTTGTGCAAACTCTTGTGCAAGTTGTTTTGCAATCTGGATTGCCTCTTCATCGGAGCGAATAATATGTGCATCTTTCGACTGCTCAAATACAGATAAAGGAACCGCTTGAGATCGTCCATGGGCCGAATTTAAACTTGTCATAGCTTTTGTTATCTCTATATTTATTTAACCTGTCATTCACATTAGCACTAAAAAAATAGAGACTTTATAGATATTAAAGCTTTGTTTATGAAATGGATTTTCACAAGCTTTTCATATTTTTTACTATAAAAATAACATTTTGTTTTTCGAAAATTTTCTTACATGAGATAAACAATTTCGTATAGGCTTTTTAAGCTTTGTCACCTATGATCAAAACTAAGCAATATTATGTTGTAGTCAATGAGGTATCGAAGATATGGCAAAGAATGCAAGTTCACCAGGCAAACGTTTTATGAAACTTGCAGGAATGACCGCGAGCATTGCAACGAAAACCGTTTCTAACTCGATTCGAAACTTGACCGCAGATGAAGAGCAAAAGCTGGCTTCAAAAACCAAGTTATTTCAGGATATTGGTTTGCAAATTGCCGACACCTTAGGAGAAATGAAAGGTGCCGTCATGAAAGTCGGGCAAATTGCATCGCAATATAAAGATATTTTCCCGCCTGAAGTCGCTAAAGCAATTTCAAAGTTACAACGCCAAGCCCCAGCCATGCCTTTTGCTGCGATTCAACAGCAAATTGAACGAGAGCTTGGGAAACCGCTTAATGTGGCTTTTAAATCTTTTGATAGTGAACCTTTTGCTGCTGCATCGATTGGGCAAGTTCACAAAGCTACTCTGCCTAGTGGCGAACAAGTCGTGGTTAAAGTGCAATATCCAGGTGTTGATGAAGCCTGTGAAAGTGACCTAAAACAAGTACGTTTAGCCCTTCGCTTAATGGGCGTACTTAAAATTGATAAAAAGCTACAAGATCAGCTTTTTGCAGAAATTCAGGATAGCCTTTCAGCAGAACTCAATTATGAAATTGAAGCTCAAAATCTTGAGGTCTTTAAAACATTCCATAGTCAGTTAGATGACAAAATTATCATTCCAACTGTTTATAAAGATTACTCTTCAAGACGTATTTTGACCCTAAGCCTCGAACAAGGTGACAGCATTGAAACTGCAAGTTCTTGGCCGCTCGAAATTCGAAATACAATTGGAAACCGCCTAATACGTGCTTTAGGTCAGGAAATGTTCTTTTTAAAACGTTTTCACTGTGACCCTCACCCTGGAAATTTCGCTTTCCGCCAAGACGGCAGTGTAATTATTTATGACTATGGTAGTGTTAAAACCCTTTCAAATGAAATCGTTCAGCACTTCAAGCGTTTAGTGAATGCAGCTCGCCATGAAAATATTGATCTGATTGAAACAGAGCTACTCGAACTACACTCCATTGCTGAAAAAGGCAAGTTCCCAAGTGATCTTTATAAGCTATGGATTGAAGTGTTATTACGCCCGCTTAATACCACTTATGATTTTGCCGAGAACTCATCACATCATGATGGCATGTTGCTTGTGAAAAAATCTTTAAAGTATTGGGATGTCTTTAAACCTTCACCAGATACGCTGATGGTCAATAGAACAATTTCAGGACACTACTGGAACCTGATTCACTTAAAAGTACATGACAATCTCAGTGATTTATTTGAAGAACTGGTCCCGCCATCTAGCTAATTAAATTTTGAGTCAGTGTGACCTTTAGGGGATACATTGACTTTTTAATTGTTATGTTATAACATTTCTTTAATCAAAAATAATTTAGGACAATCTCTCATGCGTAAAGATATTCATCCTGCTTATCAACAAGTGTTATTTCATGATACCAATGCAGATGTGTACTTCTTAATTGGCAGTACTCTCCAGACGAAACAAACTAAAGAATATCAAGGTCAAGTCTATCCTTATGTCACCCTTGATATTTCAAGTGCATCACACCCTTTCTATACAGGTGAAGTACGTCAAGCAAGTAACGAAGGCCGTGTTGCAAGCTTTAATAAACGTTTCGCTCGCTTTAATCGTAAGAGTTAATCTTACGTTAAGGTTTGATCAATACACTTAAATCATTGGAAGCCTAAGACTATCTCCTCCACTTAGGCTTCTTTTTTTATGTCCGTTTTTTCGATCTTTTTATGTTGTGTATAAAAGAGAACTTATCCACAACTTATGTAAAAACTATTCTTATTTTTTCCACAACTCATCAATTTTTTGTATTCGCCAAGCTTCCAAAGCTTCTATTCGATGCTATGCTTAAACCCTCATTTGATAGGAAGTTTAAGATAATGGCACAAGAGTTACTTGCCCAATTACAAGCAGGCACAGCAAAATTTTCAGACGTTTTAGCTCATATTGAAGCACGCTACCAACATACTCCAACAGCTTTTCAAAATGGCGCACAGCATAACGCTGCTACTGAAAATCAAGGCAGTGCAAAAGTTTTCTCTTTTGCCAAATTACAAGATTTAGACCAAGCACAAACTTTAAGTTTATTTGCAGAACACTATGCATCTGTATTGGCTACACCTGAGGGAACTGATCACCAAAATATCCGTCAGTTTATGCAAAATGGTTGGGATGGTGTAAAGTTTGAAGGTCAGGCTTTAGCTGAAAAATAATAAGCTTTAGTAGCTAATGCCTCAAATCATAGGATTGTCGCAACAGAGTTTTTTCAGTTAGATTTTATACCTAGATTAGCCTTCAGCTCGACCTACTTTTCTTTTGGGAAAAGTAGGCAAAACCATTTTCATCAACAGAACCTGTTATCTGTTTGTACTTATCCAATATTTTGCAAAAACAATATATCTCTGATTTCAGTCAGGCTGTTGATGACTTTAACGCGTATCAAATCAAAGAATAAATCAGATAATTTTCTTTTTATAATTTAAATAATAATTAGTCATTTACTATCGTGACAAGCGGCAAGGATGCCGCTGTTTCGCTGTGCTATAAGGATGTAGCATCAGCGAAACAAAAGATTTTTGCTTACTTTTGATCTTTCAAAAGTAAGGTATGCCTATACAAATAGTGCTGGAGAATATTGTAAAACAGAGGCCGTGCCATATATATCGTGCCTTAAACATCTGAATAATCAGTTGCCTGCTACCCAATAATAAGTCGCCAAACCCAAACACGTAAAAATTAACGACCCAATTAAATGAATAGAAATCCCCAAGATCGCCATTCCCAATTTACCACTTTGCAACAACGTGACGATCTCAATTGAGAACGTTGAAAAGGTGGTTAAAGCACCACAAAAACCAGTAATCACAAAAAGTTTATAGTTTGGACTTAAATCACTATGGGCAAAGTAGGCAATCGCAAAACCAATAATAAACCCACCTACTAAATTAACGGTGACAGTACCCAGTGGAATTTGAGGATAAATCGGGTTGAGCTTTAAGCCTAAAAACCAACGTAACCATGCCCCTAGAACGGAACCTAGAGCAATTGAAAGTAGAGAGTAATACATAGGACCACCCCTTTAGATAGACGCTAAAAGAGTAAAAAAACATGAAGGTAAATGTGACATGGCGTACTCCAAAAATAAGCAAAGTACGCAATAACCTACGTACCCAGCGATATAAATACATGAGGGTAACGTAGGCATCATTAGCCAATACGGCGGTTTTTCAAGGGAAGAATGCCATCTCCCTATTTTAATTATATTAGTCCATCTAAAAGTTGATTGAAATATACTTTTTTAAATCATGGACGTTCAGCATACTGCGGCAAATCATCCAGAATACAATCCCACTCTGCTTTTGAAGCAGCAAAAATATGCATCGTTGGTTTTTGATCTAATAGTGTATCCAGAGTACCAATTCTTAAACGATATAGTTCAGGCTGTCCATCACGCGAGCTAATCAAAGGTGAACCACATTCACTACAGAACCAACGATACACACCTTCCACAGCAAATTTTTTGACTAATTCTTCGCCTTGGGTAATTTTAAAATCTGCACTTTTAATAGGAGCATTCGTGGCAAATGCTGTTCCATTGGCTTTTCGGCATCGTTGGCAATGACACTGAATAATATCTCCGATATCGCCTTTAATTTCATAGCGAATACCTTGGCATAAACAACTTCCCTGATAGACTGGTGATGCTTGAGACATGTGATCGCAACTCCTATTATTATTAATCGGTCAAAAATAACACTTTTCACCTATCAAACATAGCGCCAAATGAAGCACTTATCGCTCCAAGAATGAATGCACGCCCTGTCCCGCAGCTCGTCCTGTGGCAAAGCATGCTGTAAGTAAATAACCACCTGTAGGTGCATCCCAATCCAGCATTTCACCGCAGCAAAACACCCCTGATATTTCTTTGAGATTTAAACTTTCGGAAAGTGCTTCTTGCTTAATACCTCCTGCACAACTAATCGCTTCTTCAATGGGTCTAAAGCCCTCTAACTTGATTTGAAGCGCTTTGATTTGCTGAGCCATAGCGTCTGGTTGGTTCCATAGCGCTTTATCAACGACTTCTCTAATTAAGTTAATTTTGGCTGTGTCTAAGCCTGCTTTACGCCAGATATTGGTGAGCGATTGTTTTTTGCCAGCCTGCAATTTTTTAATTAACTGTGACAACTCTACATCAGGCAATAAATCTAAAAATAGATTTAAGCTTTGTCCTTGTTTTTGCTGTTCTCGTAAAGCACGCCCGAGTTTATAAATGACCCCACTTTCTAAACCATAGTGAGTAATCACAATATCACCATGTGTAATTTGGCTAGGATCGACCCATGCATGGACGCGTTTTAAGGGTTCACCAAAACAACTTTCCATAAAAGTAGACCAAGCGTGCAACACCCCTGCATTGCTTGGCTGGAAAGGCTCAATACTAGATTGATGAATCCATTGCTGCCATGCACCATCACTACCTAATTGTGACCACGACACAGCCCCACATGCCAATACCACAGCATCATACTGCTGGGTAAAAGTTTCAGCGTTTTGATTATTCTGATTTTGTAGAGTCACTGTTGTACCTTGCAAATCAATACAACGATGACGATAAAAGAATTTAACTTGCTGCTCTGCCAAGCGTTTTAGCCAAGCACGCAGTAAAGGCGCTGCTTTCATTTCGACCGGAAAAATACGACCAGAGCTGCCCACATAAGACTCAATTCCAATACTTTTCATCCAGTCTTGAATCCAGAGGGCACCCCACTTTTCAACCCAAGGTTTTAGCCATTCTGAATGGTCGTAACGCTCAATAAACTGTGCTAATGGTTCAGCGTGTGAGATATTTAACCCTGTTTTACCTGCCATAAGAAACTTACGCGCAGCTGAAGGCTTTTGTTCATACACATCAATATCATAAGCATATTGGCTTAATACTTCAGCAGCCATAAGACCTGCTGGGCCTGCCCCAATAATAGCAACCCGCTTATTCGCCATGTGTTTGCCCTTGCAGCGGCGCAAAATCATCAAAACGTGTGCTGTAGCCTTCAGGCTTGGTCATAATGAGTTGCTGACAAAGCTCGCCACGCTCTAAATACTTAATTTCAAAATGAGTACGTGCAGAGGTTTGGGCAATTTTTTCTTTTTGATAAGGCAGCTTCCACACATGAATTAACTGCTGTTCTGCTTCTTCAATATATTCAGGAATATTACTTGCCAATGTAATGGTTCCACCTGTTTGCAGGCGTGAGATTAAGAACTCAAAAAAAGGCATATTCAACCAGCGCTGTGCCGGATTATGTGGTTCTGGATTTGGATAGAGTATAAAGAAATGTTCAACTTGAGCAGGGTGTAAAGCGTGTACAACCCAAGGTAAAGCATCTGCATGTACAGGTACCAAATTATCTCTTGGTTCCAAACCATGCTGTTTTTGCATTGCCAAGAATTTTTCTCGGGTTCGTTCAATTGCATATAACGTATGCTGTGGCTGTTGGCCGCTAAAGAGCAAAGCATGTTTACCCTTGCCAGCACCAATTTCAACACAAATCGGTGTATTTTCAATTGGGGTAAAATCACGAGGCGCTTGCATACGTTGTGCTTGAAATTGACGAATCGGCATAATCACATCAAACTAAATAAAAATCGGCATAAGTCTAACAACTCACCTGACTTTTGCCTAATCTATTTCTCTTCACTTTGAGGATATCGCTATATGCCACGTACATTTCCCTGCCCACGTTGTGGTGGACCAAGTGTTTGGGAAGGTAATGAGTTTCGCCCGTTTTGCTCAGAACGCTGTAAATTAATTGATTTAGGCGCTTGGGCAAACGATGAATATAAATTGCCTACCCAAGATGCTCCTCAGCAAAACAAGGGTAGTCAAAATGAAGATGATTATGAGGATTAACCTGCTTTACCAGCGACAAACGGGTTAAATTGTTTTTCATAGCCAATGGTACTCATCGGGCCATGTCCAGAAATAAACTGAGTATCATCTGGCAAACTAAAACATTCACGTTTAATCGATTCAATTAACTGATCATGATTGCCTCGCGGGAAATCTGTTCGTCCAATCGAACCTTTAAACAGAACATCGCCTGTCCAAAGTAAGCCATGATTTTTATTATAGAAAACAACATGTCCTGGTGTATGCCCCGGTGCAAAGCGCACCTCAAACTCATCTTCACCCAGTTTTAGCACTTCGCCACCTTCAAGCCATTGATCGACTTTAACAGGCTGCGGAATTGGGAAGCCATACCGTGCTGATACTTCCTGAATCATGTCTAACCAGAATTGATCTTCTTTATGTGGACCAATAACTGGAACGCTCCATTCTTTAGCAAGCTCACCCACCGCTCCAGCATGATCTAAATGCCCATGAGTCAGCCACAGGGCCTTCACTTTTAGACCTAAAGCTTCAACTTCTTTTTTCAAAACAGCAGCGTCACCACCAGCATCAATCAAAACTGCTTCTTTCGTTTCACTGTCCCAAACGAGGGAACAATTTTGAGCAAATGCAGTAACTGGAACAATTTTGACTTGCAGCATAAAAACCTCTGGCTAAAACACAATTAACGGTGGGCTAAGGTATAAGTAAGGGCATCAAGATTAGCCTGAACTAAACCTGCAAGCAAATCAATATGAGCCTGATCGCTATTTAAAGCTGGAATATAAGCATAGCTTCCACCGCCGGCTTGTTGAAATAGTTCAGCATTTTGAATCGCTAATTCTTCAAGCGTTTCTAGACAATCGGCAGAAAAAGCTGGGCTTAATACCTGAACAGACTTAACGCCGTGCTGCGCCAAATCTTGTAAAAGCTGATCGGTATAAGGTTTCACCCATTCTTGTTTTCCAAAACGTGACTGGAAGCTAATTGCCCATTCATCATCTTTTAAATGTAAGGCTTCAGCGACTAACTTTGCTGTGATTCGACAACGGTCTGCATAAGGGTCACCTTTGTCTGCATATGGCTGTGGAATTCCATGAAATGACATCAATAGTTTTTCAGGTTTGCCATGCTGCTCTTGGTAAGCTAAAACGCTTTCTGCCAATGCCTGAATAAACATTGGATGCTGATAATAGTCTTTAATAATCGTCAGCCCCGGCAAATTCCGCTGTTTAGGAATCCATTTGGCAAACGCATCATATAACGGCGCTGTAGATGTTGCGGAATACTGAGGAAACAAAGGTAATAAAATGACATGTTCTTGCGGGTTAGCCGCCAATTTTTCTAAAACTGCATCAATCCCCGGATTTCCATAGGTCATTGCGGGTACCACAGTTAAATCAAACTGTTTATTTTCACGCTCTAAATAAGCCTGCACACGTTTGGTTTGTTCAAACACAATTTCACGCATTGGCGAATCTGCGGACCATACCGAGGCATAGGCATGCGCCACTCTTTTCGGGCGAAAAGGCAAAACAAACAGATTTAAAATTATCCACCAGATCAGTTTCGGTATTTCAATCACGCGTGAATCAGATAAAAACTGTTTTAAAAAACGGCGCACCGCAGGCACAGTCGCCTCATCTGGTGTGCCTAAATTCGCTAAAATGACAGTAACTTTCGGTTTTTGTTCAAACGACATGTGTAAATGCCTTTCAGTTCATCTTATGACACTAATGTAACAGTTTTCATTGTCATATATAAATTGAATCGCTCTAAGCTTTTAATCGAACGCCCCGATGATTCCATTTATAGCTCAGCAATATCTTTTGAGCTTTAGTGGTTAGTTTCCATAAGCCATATGATTGTTCGGTTTGAGTTGGAACAATCCAGCCTTGTGATTGCATTTGATTTTTAATTCGGAACAGTGCCTTATGATTAATCTGTGCACAGGCAACCGCATGCGCACGAGGTAATTCCTGACGAGCATCTTCTAAGCCAGCCTGATTTAAATATTCATTCAGACACGCTGCAAAATTCTCTTCTGGCATCGCTGTTTCAAAGCGCTTTGCCAGCACGCTTAACAACTGAGACCAAGTCATTTGTCGTTGACGTTTAAGCTCTTTAAAGTTGCCATCCTGAAATGCTCGAATCTGATATTCAAATGCAAAAATATCTTGCGGCGCAACTTCGTTTAACTTTGTTGACGGCTCGATTAGTTTCTGCTCTAACTGCGAAATTTTACTTTTTAATAGCTTAATTTCATCTTCTAAGTGATGAGCTTGATGTGCAGGAACCCAGCCTTCTCCCCCATACTGCTCAATCATTAAAGGGATATTTAAACGGACAGCCAACTCCAGTTCACGTGGAGTTTTAAAGTAAAAAATATGCTCTGCTTCGTGTAATAATTTTTTTCTAAATGCGAGAAATTTATCTTTAAGTTGTGGATGTGTTTCTTGTAAATCTATTTCACGGTTTTCAGGCTGTTCATGCATGAACACAATAATAGGTTTAGCCTGACTTAACGCATATTCATATTCTAAAGACAGATAACTCACACCAGAAATCGCTTGTTCCCCATACTGGCTGCCTAAAAGTAGGATTACATAATCACATTCATCAATCTGTCGACGTGCAAGTGTAGTGGTTAAAGGTGTTCGATGTTCTAGTCCCCAAGCAAAGAAACTCATCCCCACCAAGGTTTGAGACAAAACCATTCGCTCTGGCTGCATATCGCGGCCAGACGTTGAAATAAAAATCTGATAGCGTGTATCGAGCATAACAATACCCTTTCGCTCCATGACCTGTACTTGACTTAATATCAGCCAAGATCATGAACCGCCCCAAATAAAATAATAAATCTAAAAAACACTACTTTCTAAACGATGCCAAAAAATTAGTTCAGATTATGAAGTGTCCAAGTTAACTCTTGTGGAATCATATGTTGTAAAACAGGTTGCAGTGCCTCGGCATTATTTCCGCTGACATAACATTCAATACGTGCAACATTCTGACCTATTTGGTCACATAATAACGCATTTTTTATTAAAATACGGGCTGTTTGTCGGGCTACTGCTAATCCCGAATCAACCAGTGTGAATTGGTTATCAAAAAGATGATGAATTGCTTCATTTAAGAAAGGATAATGAGTACAACCGAGCACTAAATAGTCTGCACCTCGCTCAGCGGCAGGCTGTAAAACCTCTTTTAATGCGTTTAAACATGCCTCCCCCATTTGCTGCCCTGCTTCCACACAAGGAACAAGTTCGAGGTTGGTTAAAGTCATCACTTTAACACCCGCTGGAATAGCAAACTTTTCAACAACATCTTTAATGAGTTGTCCTCGAAAAGTAGCAGGTGTCGCCAACACGGCAACCACTTTAGAGCGTGTTTGCAATACGGCAGGTTTTAATGCTGGAACTAACCCAACAATTGGGAAGTGTTCACCATAATGCTCGCGTAAATGGTCAAGACTAAATGCTGAAGCGGTATTGCATGCTACAACCGCAATTTTGCAACCCTGACGGTATAACCAGTCAACAGCACGCGCCGTGAGCTCTCTAATTTCTTCATCAGAACGTGGGCCATAAGGAACGTAGGCAGTATCGGCATAATACACAATACGTTCGTTTGGCAAATATCGGGCAATTTCTGCTGCAACTGACATTCCTCCAATTCCCGAATCAAAAATACCAATTGGAGCATCAGCAGATGCGTTAGGCATAGGTTCTAGATCGGTAAATAGAGGTTGTATGGCTGTCATGGCTGTACTGAAGTGTCGGAAATTTTCACTTCCTAAAGCTTAAACCTCAAGTGCCTAATTGCAAGAGCAAATTACCACTTTTTAACTCTAAAATGGTTTCACCATTCTCTTTTTCAATGAGTGTTCCATAGTTCACTAAATGATAAAAAGACTGACGTTGAATAAGGGCGTTAATTCCAAAACGTACATGCACATAAGGACGCAATTCCCCGTCATATTCACGCATAAAAATTGGATGTTCAGCATCGACCAAAATCACATCTTGATTCGTCGTAGTCAGTTGTAAAAACTGATCACCTGAAATTTCAACCTGATCTACCTGATTGACTAATAAAGGTTCATCTTCGACCTCAATTTCAATTTGTTCTACGGGGGTTTTCAGGTAGAATTTACCCTCTTCTTTCCATAGGACTTTGGTAAATAGATCTAATAGGGCTTGGCGCTTAATCAATTGACCTTCGTGCCACCATTCTCCATTGGCTTTAACCGTCAAATCCATTTTGCCGCAATGCTTTGGATGCCACTGCTCTAAAGGTGGAATTGACCTTTTGTGACTTTGCTGTACACCTTTTAAGTATTGTGCAATGTTCATTAAGTTTTTATCATCAGATAACGGTATTTTTCCCATATCCGATGGGGAATTATTTTGATTTACCATAGTTTATGCCTTGCTGACGAAAAAATATGACGACTCAGCCAATTGGCTAGATCATGGTTTAAAACTATACTAGCCAAAACGATAAAAGGCACAATAGCATATTTGCGCCTATGGATTAAAACACTCACGGCAGCACCGAATTTCTGAATATGACGGTTGCCACCTTTAAGTATTGAGGAGTCCTACATGGAACACATCGAACGTGAATCGATGGAGTTTGACGTTGTCATCGTAGGTGCAGGACCTGCAGGTCTATCTGCTGCGATTAAGATCCGTCAATTAGCGATTGAAAATAACTTACCCGATCTTTCTGTTTGTGTAGTTGAAAAAGGCTCTGAAGTAGGTGCGCATATCTTGTCTGGTGCTGTGCTTGAGCCACGTGCCATCAACGAACTTTTCCCGAACTGGAAGGAAGAAGGTGCGCCTTTAAACGTACCTGTAACTGAAGACAAAACTTTCTTCTTGTTATCAGACACCACATCTAAAGAAGTGCCTCACTGGATGGTTCCTAAAACCATGCATAACGATGGCAACTATGTTATCTCTTTAGGTAACGTGGTTCGCTGGTTAGGTCAAAAAGCTGAAGAATTAGAAGTATCTATCTTCCCTGGCTTTGCTGCATCTGAAGTGCTTTACCACGAAGACGGTACTGTAAAAGGTATTCAAACTGGTGACATGGGTATTGGTAAAGATGGCGAACCAACGCATAACTTTACACCAGGCTATGAACTTCACGCTAAATACACCCTCTTTGCTGAAGGTTGCCGTGGTCACTTAGGCAAGCGCCTGATTGCAAAATATAACCTCGATAAAAATGTTGATCCTCAGCACTACGGCATCGGGATTAAAGAGCTTTGGGAAATCGACCCTGCAAAACATAAACCGGGCTTAGTCATGCACGGTGCAGGTTGGCCATTGGCTGAAACAGCTTCTTCTGGTGGTTGGTGGTTATACCACGCTGAAAACAACCAAGTGACTTTGGGTATGATTGTGGACTTGTCTTATGAAAATCCACACATGTATCCATTTATGGAAATGCAGCGCTGGAAAACTCACCCACTGATTAAACAGTATTTAGAAGGTGGTAAGCGTATTTCTTACGGCGCACGTGCCGTAGTGAAAGGCGGTTTTAACTCATTACCTAAATTGACTTTCCCAGGCGGTTGCTTAATTGGTGATGATGCAGGTTTCTTAAACTTTGCAAAAATCAAAGGCTCTCACACTGCCATGAAATCAGGCATGTTATGTGGTGAGGCTGTATTTGAAGCCATTGCTGCCGGTGTAGAAAAAGGCGGTGACCTTGCCATTGCACGTGTTACCGAAGGCGAAGATTTATTCACTAAAGAATTAACGTCATACACTGACAAATTTAACAACAGCTGGTTAAAAGAAGAGCTTTACAACTCTCGTAACTTTGGCCCAGCAATGCATAAATTTGGTCAGTGGATTGGTGGTGCATTTAACTTTATCGACCAGAATGTCTTTAAAGTGCCATTTACTTTGCATGACTTGAAGCAAGATTTCGCTGCATTGAAAACCGTTGATGCAACCAGCTTCAAGCCAAACTATCCAAAACCAGATGGCAAGTTGACTTTTGACCGCTTATCTTCTGTGTTTATTTCAAACACGGTTCATGAAGAAAACCAGCCAGCTCACTTGAAGTTGACTGATCCTTCAATTCCAGTGAATGTGAACTTACCGAAATGGGATGAGCCTGCACAGCGCTACTGCCCAGCTGGTGTTTACGAAATCATGGAAGATAATGATGGCTCTAAACGCTTCCAGATTAACGCAGCGAACTGTGTTCACTGTAAGACCTGTGACATTAAAGACCCATCTCAAAACATCACATGGGTAACACCTGAAGGTGGTGGTGGTCCTAACTATCCAAACATGTAATATAAAAAGCCCCGATTATTCGGGGCTTTTTATTGGAATTCGCTTATTGAAAAGGCGGTATTTTTGCTACGTTTAAATTAAGATTCTTTTTATAAAAAATAAATGTGCCTAATAAAAATAGGCCAAGAAAACCAAAGTTTCGCGCTAAATCGAAGTACCAATCCGATTTACCAAACAATAAATCAATAATTAACATAAGCCCCATAAAGCTTGTATGTAAAATCAGACTCATCTTTATTTTTGGTTCGGGAGCAAAATATGTATTTCTATAACCCAATAGAATTGAGCCAAAAATAATAATAGTAACTAAAATAATGGTAGCAACAGTTTCAGATAACCAAGAAGTTTCTATATGTAATAAACCAGCAATGCAGAAAAACCAAAGAAAAATAAATAAGCTTCGTTTCACAAAATATTCATTCATTTTTATGCTTCATTTTTATGCTTCATTTATATACATCACTTTATAGATTATATAATGATTCTTATTTGTAAAAAATTATCATTTCAAATTAAATTTGAATTATTAATGGCTTCTAATAGTCTTTATTAGAAGCCTTATTATTCTATTACCCTTTCTTCACTAAGTAATGAAATTCTTTATGACCATTTTCATCTAAGCGTTCTTCTTGCAAAAGCAACTCATGGCCTAAATGCATACAAAATTTAGGAATATCCCACGAGGTCGAGTTGTCTGTTGCGAAGACTTCAACCACATCGCCAGATTTAGATTTGCGGATGGCTTGATGCAACATCATGACAGGTTCAGGACAACGTAAACCACGTGTATTAATTTGGACAGTAGGTGAAATGGATTGTTCCGACATAACAAACTCGAACAAATAGAATTTTCACATTTTAGCATAAACAAATTACTGACCTGTTAACTGTAACTGGCTTTTACATAACAATATGCGTTTTGTCTTTTAGCTGGTTTTATAGATGCATATGCATCTTTTCTTCGGTATGATTCAAAGTATTCATTTGATAGATTGAGTCTTTAGGAAAGATCATGCAAGAGGAACCAAGTCCATCGTGGGGAATGCGAGGCTTACGTAAATGGTTAGGTACAGCACCAGAAACCCGTGATGAATTATTAAAATTAGTCCAAAATTCACGCCGCTTTTTAGAACCAGATACTGTTGCCATGCTTGAAGGTGTTCTTGACCTTCCTGCTACAAAAATTCGTGAAGTCATGACACCACGAACAGCAATGATCAGTTTGCAAGAAGATGATCAGTTACTTGATATTCTTGATGTACTGGTCGAGTCTGCTCACTCACGCTTTCCAGTCTTCTCTTCTGATCAGCCTGATAATGTTGTCGGGATTTTGCTCGCAAAAGATTTGTTGCCATTTCTGACTGAACCGAATACCAAAGTCGATATTCGAGTTCTTATGCGTCAACCCTTATTTGTTCCAGAAAGTGCGCGTTCCGATCAGGTACTACGCATGTTGAAACATACTCAGACTCACATTGCGATTGTGATTGATGAATATGGTTCAACCGCAGGTCTTGTTACGCTTGAAGATATTCTTGAAGAGATCGTTGGCGAAATCGAAGATGAACATGACACTGCTGATGAAGATGCTCAGTACATTGTTCCGGACAATGACCATACGGTAGCAAATGCATGGATGGTGCAAGCACTTACACCAATCGAACATTTCAATACTGTTTTAGATGCTGATTTTTCTGACGATGAAGTAGAAACTGTCGGCGGTTTATTGCTTCAAGAGATTGGTCTGGTAAGTGATTTACAAGGTCAAACTGTTGAGCTTGGAAATTGGTTATTTACAATTGTTGAAGCAGATGCCCGCACTATTCATCTGATTCGAGCTGTACGTCAATGAGAGCATACTTTGAAAAGCTGTTAGATTCTTCGCAACAACAAAAACAGCTTCCTTTAATTTTTCCTTTACTCATTGCTTTATTTTCAGGTGCCGTATTCAGTTTTTCACTGGCACCTTATTATTGGTGGTGGTTGGCAATATTATCTCCTGCCCTACTCTATGCATCATTACATAAACGTTCAGCCAAACAAGCTTTTGCTATTGGCTGGAGCTATGGTTTCGGTTTATGGTTTGTGGGAGCTTTCTGGCTCTACACGTCCATTCATGTATATGGCGATACCAATGCGTTTCTAAGCGTTTGTATGATTGCCATTATGGCCCTTGTCATGGGCCTGTTTACCGCATTCCAGACTTGGGTTTACCGACGTTTCTTCCCTGAAACACCGCTGACTTTCGCACCACTCTGGATTGTTTTTGAGTGGGCAAAAACTTGGGTATTTACAGGTTTTCCATGGCTGTTTGTAGGTTATGCGTTTACCGAACGTTTACTCGATGGTTATGCGCCTCTATTCGGTATTTATGCAATTTCCTTCGTCGTCATTGTATTAGCCTGTGCTTTAGTTGAAGTTCTACGTAAGCGTATTTTCTGGGTTATCCCTTCTGCCCTGTTAGTTTTAGGCGCGTGGGGAGCATCATATATACAGTTTGTAAAACCTAAAGCTGCTAAGCCGCTTAGTGTTTCTCTCATTCAAGGTAACATTCCACAAGATTTAAAATGGCTAACCGAATATCAAGTTAGAACATTAGAAATTTATGCTGGTTTGACTCAATCTGAATGGGGCCGTGACCTAATTGTATGGCCTGAATCTTCAATTCCACTCTTCCAAACCGATATCGAACCGTTTTTGGATGCAATGGATG
The DNA here is from genome assembly GCF_059416285.1 of Acinetobacter sp. GW821-FHT09D10. Classification (NCBI taxonomy): domain Bacteria; kingdom Pseudomonadati; phylum Pseudomonadota; class Gammaproteobacteria; order Moraxellales; family Moraxellaceae; genus Acinetobacter; species Acinetobacter sp. GW821-FHT09D10. The sequence continues at coordinate 106,326 of NZ_JBWKOW010000003.1, read as the reverse complement.
CACAAGCTAAAAAGAACCACACTGCATGGGTAACCGGAATTCCTTACTGGGATGTTACCAAATCACATGAAGTTGGTAGCCCACTGTATTACAACAGTATTATGGCTTCTGGAAGCGATGCCAGTGGTCTCTATAAAAAGCAGCGTCTTGTTCCGTTTGGTGAATACATCCCTCTTTCAGGTCTACTCTCTTGGGTATTACCGGCCATGCAAAATGATATTAGCATGAGCGGTTTTACACGTGGCGAGAGGGACCAGAAACCACTTATGATTAAAGGGCACGCGCTTGCTGCTGCGATTTGTTATGAAGTGGCTTATCCAAACCTCACCCGACGTAATGCACAAGACAGCGACTTCTTAGTGACTGTATCTAATGATGCTTGGTTTACTGGCACTGCTGGCCCATTGCAACATTTACAAATGGTACAAATGCGAGCTAAAGAAAATGGCCGTTGGTTTATCCGTGCAACCAATACAGGTGTAACTGCCTTTATTGATCAAAATGGTCATATCACTGAACAAGCACCGATCGATAAAGAGTTTGTCTTGAGAGGCGATTTACCAGCCATGCAAGGTCAAACCCTTTATAACCGTTTAGGTGATTATCCAGTTTTAGGATTTGCAGTATTACTGCTGGTTTTAGGTTGGGTTTATCGTCCGCGTAAAGTTGACGTTTCTTTTAAATCCCGCCGCTAACTTACAATAACTTTGTACCCAGAGGCACTTCAAACTCTGGGATACAAAGTGCTACATCACCATCTGCATTGTGAAATCCTGTCACCAAACATTCTGACTGAATAGGTCCAATTTGTTTTTTGGGAAAATTCACTACAGCAACCACCAACTTACCAACTAAATCTTGTGGCTGATAAAGTTTAGTAATCTGCGCACTCGATTTACGTATCCCTAGCTCTTCGCCAAAATCTACATGCAGAATATAGGCAGGTTTACGTGCCTTTTCGAAAACTTCAGCTTCAATAATTTTACCCACGCGAAGCTCTACTTTTAAAAAATCATTCCACTCGATTTGTTCCATTTACTTTTTCTCATGTTCTTAAACATCTGATTTGAAGCATATAATATGTACAAATAAAGAAACACCTTCTTTTTATTTTCAGTTTGAAAAATTCGTGCTAAATTAAATCTGCTCATCAAAAAGCCGTAAACGTTTACGTCAATCAACGTGCCAACATACCTCCAACAATGCTTGGAGCTATTTGTTCAAAATATTTTTATATTTTTGAATGGCACTGGCGTTTGTTGGTTTACGGAGTCAAAATGCAAAACTCAAAATCTTTGTTTAGTTTTAAAAAACTTCCAAATCGCGATACATCTATTGTTTTACCCTTTCTTCTATCGATCATTATGACGTTTGTGGTTTCAATGATTAGTACATTACGAAGTTTGGGATTAGAAGAATTTTCCATTTATGTATGGATGTCTGCATGGGCTATTTCTTGGTTAATTGCTTTCCCAACGCTACTTTTCATCCTGCCTATCGTTCGTAAAATTACAGCAATGCTAGTACAACAGCCTGCTTAAATTAAAAAAATAAAACGTAGATATTCAGTCTACGTTTTATCTAAAAATTTGGTTTTAAAATATTATTAAAAAGCGATCGAGAATTGCAGAGATAAATATGCAACTAGACTCGATAAAAAGACCATCGGCACATAACGATAGGCTTTAAAAAGCAATTGCTCATATTTAGTGGATATTTGTTTAGCTTGCCAGACACTCGCTTTTAATGCAGTAAAGAAGCTCACCATTAACCATGCACTCACAATACTTAATGCAAAGAAACCAATCATGATTTGGCTACTTCCCTCAGTATTAAGCCATAGCTTTAAAAAAACTTCGGCAATCGGCAATAAACCCAAAATCAATAGGACAGACTTCAGCATTACCCAATGAAACTGAGTCAGTTCATCTACTATGAGAAATGCTTTCATTTAATCTCTCCTTTTAATGTAATAAAGTGCTTTTTATTTATTATGCAAAGCTTTTATTTAAATATATAGCTTATTTTTCTCTACATTTTAACTTTCTTGTAACTATTAAATATGGGAATAATTCTTATTATAAGTCTCAAATATAACTATTAACTTTATTTTATATTTTTCAAAAACTTACTATATTTTTCGTGATTAAGAAAGATTATCAATTCGTATTTATCGGTTTATCTTTTTAACCGAATTGATAATCTCCATTATATTTTAATTAAGGTTGGTAATAAATATCTGCATCATTACCTTCACCGCCCTCTTTGCCATCTGCACCAAACGAGTACAAATCAAAAGCTCGGCTATCTGCACCTGGAATTACATATTGAACATCATTTTTCCAACTATCTTTAGGATAACCACCTTTAACATATCCACCCGGCATCCAGTTTTTTGCTGTAGCAGGCTGATTCACTAAAGCATCTAATCCACCTTCTTGCATTGTTGGGAAATGACCGTTATCGAGCTTGTACTGATCTAAAGCACCAGCTACACCTTTTAATGTAATTTGAGTGGTATCAATTTTAGCTTTTTCACTACGCCCCATGACATTTGGTACGATTAGCGCTGCTAACACACCTAAAATTACAATCACAACCATAACTTCAATCAGGGTAAAGCCTGAGTGAGGATTAGCAAAGCGAAGCTTTGCCCGAACGCAAGATGGAGAGCTATGCTCGGAATGGCACGTTGGCTCAAACTGATTTGAAACCGCAGATTCACTGTATTGTTCCATCGCTGTTTCGCTTTGAATATTTTTTACTTTCATCATTATCTCTAATATCAAAGTTATTAAATCATATTGTTCATATTTACGATTGGCAGCATAACCGCGATTACAATAACCAGTACAATGCTTGCCATTACAACCAGCATAAGCGGTTCAAGTAATGCCAGTAAGGTTGAAATAAATGTTGTAACCTCACGGTCTTGCATGGTCGATGCTCGTTCTAGCATGCGGTCGAGCTCACCTGATGCCTCACCACTTCGAATCATTTGTACCATCATTGGTGGGAAATAACCACTGCGCTCAAGCTGCGTACCCAAGTTACCACCTTCTGTAACACGCTCAGCCGCTTGGGCAATTGAATCACGGATGACCCAGTTATTGGTGACGGCTGCACCAATTTTTAATGCATCGACCAACGGCACGCCTGAACGGGTCAAAATAGATAAGGTACTGGCAAATCGTGCAGAATTAATACCACGTGACAGTTTACCGAATAATGGCAATTTGAGTGTTAATCGATCAAAAGCATAATGCCCAGCCGTAGTTTTTAAAAACCGTACAAATGCGACAATTCCCACAACTGCAAAAATAATAATAAACACCCACGCATGACGAATAAAATCGCTCGCTTTCATTAAAGCGACCGTAATCCACGGCAGTGCATCTTTGTTTTGATCAAAGGTTTTAACAATTTCTGGCACAACAAAAGTCATTAAGCCCATCACAATAGCAAATGACATCAGCATTAAAATGATCGGGTAAATCATGGCACCCTGAACTTTCTTTTGCATGGCAAAACGGTTTTCGGTGTAATCCGAGAGCTGATCTAAAATCAGATCTAAATGCCCCGAACGTTCACCTGCAGCAACTGTTGCAATATAGAGGTCTGGAAAACGTCCAGATTGCTGCATACCTTGAGCCAATGAGTGCCCTTCCATAACTCGCGAACGAACAGACGATAAAAGATTTTGCACATGCGCTTTTTCACTTTGCTTGCTCACCGCACGTAAAGCTTCTTCTAAAGGAATTGCGGCTGCAACCAAAACAGAAAGTTGTCTGGTCATGAGTGCCAAATCATAGGCACTGAACTTTTTTTGAAATAACCCCTGACTTTGATGCTTATCTTTTTGTTCAACAGGGTCAACGCTAATTGGTGTCCATGCTTTATCGCGTAATTGTTGGCGAATCTGGCGTGCTGAGTCTCCCTCAAGCACTCCTTTTTGCTGCTTCCCTGAAGCATCAATGGCAGTAAATTGATATGCAGGCATGGTAATGTTCTAATTTTCCAAAAATAATAGTCGCTGCTGTTGCATCTATGCTACGCAATCATTCATATTCATTCTATAGCCTGTGTAGAATACCCAAGTCCTCTTCACGACGCTATGCCGTTTTTTAAAATTGACGAAATGAGCCTCTATGACCATAACGCCAAAGCCTGATTCAGTTGTTTATCGTGTGCGTGTTGCCGTACCTGTGCATCTGTACGACACTTTTGACTATACACTCACCGAAGCACAATATGAACGGGCTCAAGTAGGCTCACGCGTCGCTATTTCATTTGGGCGACAAAACCTAATTGGTATCATCACTGAAAAAGTGAATCCACATGAGCCATTTACAGGCAAATTTCAGCTTAAAGCCATTTCTGAACTTTTAGATGAACAACCTATTTTAGATGAACAAGTTTTAAGTTTATTGACATGGTCCGCACAATATTACCAATTTCCAGTTGGCGAGGTCATGCAAACCGCCCTCCCGGCCATACTGCGTCAGGGCAAACCGATGGACGTTTTGTTCCATCTTTGGAAAATTACTCCTTGCAACAATGTTGAAGCACTGCTTAAACGTTCGGTGAAGCAACAAGATGCTTATCAGATTTTAAAGTTACATCCGGCCGGAACAACAGAGAACATTCTCAATTTAAGTGGTGTAGAAACGGCAACACTTAAAGCGCTAGAAAAGAAAGGTTTGGTTGAATGTACGCTTGAACCACACGACTTTAGCCCTACACCTGTTCAATTGGCACAAATGCCGCTCACGCTAAATGAAGACCAAAAGCAAGCAACCCAACAGGTTATTAAAGCACAGCATCAATACCAAGCATTCTTGCTAGATGGCTTAACGGGGAGCGGTAAAACCGAAGTTTATCTACACATCATGCATGAGGTGCTAAAGCAAGGTAAACAAGTACTGGTTTTGGTGCCAGAAATTGGTTTAACCCCTCAAACCATTTCTCGTTTTAAGTCTCGTTTTAATTGTGATATTGCTTTATTGCACTCTGGCCTCAATGACTCCAAGCGGTTACAAGCATGGCAGCAGGCACAGACCGGAAAAGCATCTATTATTTTAGGGACACGCTCTGCCATCTATACACCGCTGCCACGTTTGGGCTTAATCATTTTAGATGAAGAGCATGACCTGTCTTATAAACAACAAGAAGGCTTCCGTTACCATGCACGTGATGTCGCACTGTACCGAGGGCACTTACAAAGCTGCCCTGTTATTTTAGGTTCGGCAACACCAAGTATCGATAGTTATTATTTGGTCGAAACTGGCAAGTTAACTTCACTGCAACTCAACAAACGTGCTGGACATGCACTTTTGCCTAAAATGCATTTGATTGATCTTAAAATTGTCAAAAAACAGCATGGAATTAGCCAGCCTCTCATTGAACAAATCAAACATACATTAGCTAGAAAAGAACAGGTTTTAATCTTTTTAAACCGTCGTGGTTATGCACCTGTACTGGTCTGTGAAAGCTGTGGATGGCAAGCCAATTGTCCACATTGTGATGCACATTTTACCTTGCATACTCAGCCTTATTCTTATTTACATTGCCACCACTGCGGAACCATTCATCGCTTACCTGATCATTGTCCTGAGTGTCAGCAAAAGAGCTTAAAAACACTAGGCGCAGGCACAGCTAAGGTCGAAGAACACTTACAAGAATTATTTCCAGAGCATGACGTGATTCGGGTTGATCGTGACAGTACCAGTCGTGTCGGAAGCTGGCAAAAAATCTATGATCGTATTCATCAAAACAAGCCAACAATTTTGCTCGGTACGCAAATGTTGGCAAAAGGCCATCATTTTCCACATGTCACATTAGTTGCCATTTTAGATATTGATGCAGGTTTACTCAGTGTAGACATCCGTGCACCAGAACGTACGGCGCAGCTGATTGTGCAAGTCGCTGGTCGTGCAGGTCGTGGTGAACACAAAGGCCATGTCTATTTACAAACCTTAAGACCTGATCATCCGTTACTAACCACACTCATCGAAAAAGATTATCGCGCGGTTGCCAAACAAACGCTGGCTGAACGTAAAGTTGCTTTGCTGCCGCCTTATCGCTATGCAGTACTCATACGTGCAGAGTCGAAAGATCGTGACTATACCTTACAATTTTTAAATGAAGCTGCCGAGCAACTTCGTCAAGTGGCTGGTGAGATTGTGGATATTTGGGGACCTATTCCAGCACCGATGGAACGTAAAGCGGGACGCTACCGTGCCCATATGGTGATTTTATCTGCTGACCGTGCTCGCCTACATTTTTACTTACGACAATGGTGGTCTCAATTGGTTCATGCCCCAAGACAGCATCAACTCAGGCTATCAATTGATGTCGATCCGCAAGAATTTAATTAGATGATTTGAATATCATGGTGTGAAGACGTCTTTTTCGTTTTACACTTAAAAGAGACTAATACATTCGAGGCAATGGATGTCATTCCTACTGCAAGCAACTATCTTTCTTGGAGCTTCTCTGATTTTAGTCCCTCTTGGCAAACGCCTAGGGATTGCAACAGTTTTAGGTTATTTATTTACAGGAATACTTCTGGGTCCTAGCGTTTTAAATATTGCTCATGACCCTGAAGCAATTATGGAACTTGCCGAATTCGGTGTCATTTTATTGATGTTCCTGATTGGTTTAGAATTAAGACCACAGCGTTTGTGGGAAATGCGCGACTCCATTTTTGTGATGGGAAGTCTGCAAGTTCTTATTAGCGGTGGCGTTCTTATGCTGATCGTACTATTACTATTTCAACAGCAACTTGCTGTCAGTTTTGTGATTGGTTTTGCGCTGGCACTGTCTTCTACAGCCTTTGTATTACAGCTTCTGACTGAAAAACAGCAACTCAACACGACCTATGGTCAGCAGTCTTTCTCAATTTTGCTATTCCAAGATATTGCTGCGATTCCACTACTTGCAATTATTCCATTACTCGCAGGAACAGAATCTACCCATCATGGTGTGGCTTATTTTGCGGCTATTATCGCAACATTCACTGGCTTATTTCTTTTTAGCCGTTATGTGATGCGTCCGTTCTTCCGTTTTGTTGCCAAAAGTGGAGCAACTGAACTCATTACGGCGGTAGGATTATTTATTATTCTTGCTGTTGTCTTGCTGATGGATACGTTAGGTATTAGCACGACATTAGGTGCTTTCCTCACAGGCGTATTATTAGCAGATTCCGAATTTCGTCACGAAGTTGAAGCCAGTATTGCACCGTTTAAAGGCCTACTACTTGGCTTATTCTTTATGACTGTGGGTATGACTACTCAAATGTCACTACTCATTGAAATGCCTTGGCTTATTATTGGTGGAGCAATCGGCTTACTGGTGATTAAAACGCTGATATTGACCGCCATTGCACGCTATAAAAAATACAGTTGGAATAACAGCCTACTATTAGGAACTTGTTTAGCTCAAGGCGGTGAATTTGCTTTCGTCATTTTAAGCTTAGCTAAAAGTGAAAAGATTTTAACTCAAGCTTTATTAGAACCTGTGACGCTTATTGTGACTTTGTCCATGGTACTCACGCCAGTGATTTACTGGTTGATGGCATACAAGGTCATTCCACTGTTTAATAAAGAACGCCCGCCTGAGTATGATGAAATTCCTCAGCAAGAAAACCCGATTATCATTGCTGGTTTTGGTCGATTTGGACAAATTATTGCGCGTATTGCCCGCCTGCAACATCTAGGGTTTACCGCAATTGACAACAATCTTCATCAAGTCGACTTTGTCAGACGATATGGCGGATCACTATATTATGGCGATGTGACCCAACCAGATTTACTGCGTTCTGCGGGTATTGAAAAAGCCAAAGTATTTATTTTAGCGATTGATGATGTTGAAGACTCTATGAATGTAGCACGTCATCTCAGATTAAATTATCCAAACTTAAGAATATTGGCTCGCGCTCGTGACCGCCATCATGTACATCTTTTAAGAGATGTAGGTGTTGAATATATTTGGCGTGAGACGTATTTATCTTCATTAGGAATGGCTTATCGCGCCTTACGAGAACTCGGTATCTCTGACGAGCAAGCCTATAACAATATCGAAATCTTTCGGGATTATGATGAGAAATTGCTCATACAACAGCAAAGTATTTATACTGATGAACAAAAGATCTTTGAGACACATCGTAACGCTCTAGCCGAACTTGAACATCTATTTGAAAGTGATGCTCAACAACAAGCCACATCAAAACACGATGTGAATTTAAAGCGTCATTTACAACCAAATCGCATCGACATTACACGAGATCATCTAGAATAACTTGAGATTTCAAAAAATGGCTATATTAAGGACTTATTCACATTGCCTAAATAATTGGACAATGGACACCAAGCTGTCCTTTGTCCTACTTGCGGCTTCGCTGCATTCCCGAAGCTTGATTAAAAAGAAATTGTTATAATCTGCTTAGGGCCCTGGAGAATATTATGTCTGATTTACGCCAACGCTTTTATATAGAGAACTTTCCAGTTCGTGGGGAAGTCGTTCATCTAGAAGAAGCACTACAAACTATCTTAGCTCAACGTGACTATATGCCTGCGGTTAAAATTCTGCTAGGTGAAATGTTGAGTGCGACTGCATTACTTGCAAGTACACTAAAAATCAAAGGCCGTATCAGCTTGCAAATCCAGGCTAGCGGCACCTTTAAGTGGGCAATGGCTGAATGTAATCATTTAGGTGAAGTTCGTGCTCTCGCCGATTATGAAACTGATCCACGCTTCATTGAAGCAACAGACAGCAGTACAGTTCTCGGCGCTTTAGTTAATCCCGTTTTATTTATCAATATTGAACCGGAATTTGGCGAGCGTTATCAAGGTATTGTACCTCTTGATCAGGCAAATTTAGCGGGTTGCCTCATGCAGTATTACGACTTATCTGCACAAATTCCAACTCGAATTGTGCTAGCGAGTACTGCTAAGCGCTCTGGTGGTTTACTCATTCAGCTTTTACCACGTCATGATGACGAAGAGCAAAAGCTGGTTGATGAAGATTTATGGCCACGCTTGACCATGTTGACCGAAACATTAAAAGCTGAAGAGCTCACCAATTTAGATGCAACCGAAATCTTATATCGTTTATATAATGAAGAAGAAGTTCGTTTACCAGAAATTGAAGCACTCAAATTTGGCTGTACATGTTCAAAAGAACGCTGTGCTAATGCGCTGATTCAAATTGGTGTAGATGCTGTTCATGAAACATTAGAAGACCAGAACCCTATTCGTATGGATTGTCAGTTCTGTAACACGCAATATACCTTTACCGCTGAAGAAGCTTTAGCGTTATTTGGTGAGCATTTGAGTTAGTAGTTAAACTTTATAAAAAGGCGGATATACCGCCTTTTTATTTATCCTTATTTTTTTGATGATCATTTTCAATATCTTATTTTAAATAAGATAATATAAGATTACTTTATAGCCTGATAAATAAGATACTTATATTCCATGAATTATTTTGATTATTTTCTATTTATTTTTAGCGTCATTATTATGATTGCTACCCCCGGCCCTGTCATGATTTTAGTTGCAAGCGCTGGACTTAAAGGTGGATATAGAAAAGCACTTGAAACGATTTTTGGGACCAATTTAGCCTCACTTATTTTAATTTTTATTTCGGTACTCGTTTTAAAGGGAGTACTGAGTGTTAACGATAGTTATCTCAATATTATCCGTATCTTAGGCTGTCTATATATTGGATATTTAGGTTTCACTATTCTTAAAGAAGTCATTCAGGCACCTCATCCCGAAGCAATACAAACAGTTTCGGCACAAAATGGGGGCTTCAAAAAGGGCTTTTTTGTCGGAATCTCCAACCCGAAAGATATTATTTTCTTCTCGGCATTCTTCCCGCAATTTGTTTCTATTACACCACAGCTCAACCTAAGTTTAACCATACTCACGCTGACATGGATTGTTTTAGACTTCTTAACTTTATCTCTGGTTTATGTATTTTTCCGCCGTCTTTCTAATAGCCATTTATATCCAAAAATATTAGGACTTTGTGGCCTATTACTTCTATTGATTGCTATTTACGGCTTGTACCAAACTTTTATCTAAATAATGAGAGGTATAGCCCTAATCCATCTATACCTCTTTCTTTCAATTTTATTTTTTAATAGAACAACTCTTATACAATCTAGCTTATTGAAAACTCTAAAAATCGTTTCATAATGAAATAAACCACACCATCCTGATAAAACATTATGGCTAAAAATTATTATGAAGAATTAGGGGTTACACGCAAAGCCTCTGCTGATGAAATTAAGAAAGCTTATCGAAAATTAGCTCGTAAATATCATCCTGACATCAGCAAAGAAAAAGATGCCGAAGAAAAGATGCAGGCTATTAATGTTGCCTACGACACGTTAAGCAATGCAGAAAAAAAAGCTGAATATGATCAGATGTTAGATCATCCACAAGGTTTTAATAACTTTGGTCAAGGTGCTGCGCAAGGTGGTTTTGATGGAGCACAGTTTTATCGTCAAGGCTTTACTGGTGGTGAACAAGCAGATTTTAGCGGTTTTGAAGATTTATTTGGTCGCTTTGGTGCAGGATTTGGTGGTGGTCAACAGCAACATCAGAGACAACAGCGTAGTTATCGCGGTGAAGATCAACATGCCAGCATAGAGGTCGATCTTGATATTGCCTATCATGGATCAACGCAACAAATTACCCTGCAAATTCCGACCGTAAATGCTTATGGCGAACCTGAAGTTCAACGTAAAACCCTTCAAGTCAAAATACCAAAAGGCATGAAAGAAGGTCAGCAAATCCGCTTAAGTGGACAAGGACAAAGTGGTATCAATGGAGGTGCTAACGGCGATCTCTATATTGAAATCCAGTATAAAGATACAGACCGCGTTCATGTCGAAGGCAGTGATGTATATTTGACTGTAGATGTCGCTCCGTGGGAAGCAGCGCTAGGTCAAGGTATTGAAGTAAAAACACCAGCTGGATCTTTGCATGTCAATTTACCTCACAATGCAAAACAAGGACAACAGCTACGTTTAAAAGACAAAGGGATACCTAATAAAACACCAGGGCATCTATACTTAATCTTAAATATTGTATTTCCACCTGCACATTCTGAAAAAGAAAAACAAGCCTATCAGCAACTGGCAGAAGCCTTTGCTTCATTCGAACCTCGTTCATCTCATTAGGGAGCAAGATTATGACAACCATTCATTATCGAGAAATTGTATATGACGGCCATACCTTTAGTGCTGAGGTCGTTGATGAACAATCCACATTTGATCTACAACAATTCGCACAAGCTTGTGGTCAAAGTCCCGACTGGATTATTCAGTTAATTGAATATGATATTTTATCGGTCAATACCGCACCTGAAACCCATCAGTTTATGGGCGAAGATGTCTCTCGCGCCCGTAAAGCCTATCGTCTACAACGTGACTTTGACGCAAGTTTGGCAGCAGTTGCAGTGATGTTAGATTTGATTGATGAAGTACAGCAATTAAGGAAAGAGTTGAAGCATTTTCATTAAGATTTTTTGAAGCATAGCTTGAGCTAAAGGTCATCCTTAGCCTGCCCATTATCTAAATAATATTGTTTTTGCAATAAAATTAGTTAGATGCTGGTAGTGAACAGGTTCTAAGGATGACAAATGCCTTTGGTTACTTTGGGCGAAACCAAAGTAACGAATTAGCTATAACTATTTGATATATTAATGAGAAGACTCCGTCGTGCAAAAATAAAAATTATTTCAACCGAGTAATCTTCTCCACTTCCTTCAAAGTCTGCTTAATCGGTTCATATTCCAAAAACCAAAATAAATTCATCCGATCTTGACGGTGTTGCTGGGCCAATAAATCAATGACGCTTCGTTCACCTCGCCCCACCAAATGCTGCCGATAGAAATAGTACAACAGTACAATGGTGCTCAGCAGCATGACCCCGAGCATAATCCAGAAACCAACTGGCGATTTAAGACCAGGAATAAACTCAAAATTCATTCCATAAATACCAGTTAAAAGGGTAAGAGGCGCAAAAACGGCGGTGATAATTGCAAGAATCCGCATGTTTTCATTGGTCTGGTTCGCAATGGCTGAAAAATGCAGATCAATTGCGGACTGAATTGCGCTACGCAATCGCAAAGTATGTTTTTGAATACGTTCAACATGACTCATTAAATCATTTAAACGTACCAGTAAAATATCTTGTGAATTATGGATATGCTTGCCAATCACATGGTGGTAATTTTCAACGATTTCATCTCTAAACTCTTGCAAGCTTTCAATTTGCTCCTCACATAGATTTTCCACTTGCTGAAATGCCATATTCTCATGAAATAATTGATGCCATTGTTTAAAACGACGATTACCCTGAAGCAATTGCTGTTGCCAATGCTCGACTCTTCTCGTCAATGGCGAGCGGATATCAAGATAGCCATCAATCATACTGTTTAACAGCCGTAACGATAAATCGATCGGTGAATTTGGTAATTTACGGGTTTTATTTTGCTCTTCTAAAGTTCTACATAAAATGTTATCAAGACGTTGAACATAATTTTCAATCGACTTATTTCCCTGCTCACGCACACTAATCAGCACATCTGGCGTCAAAATAAAGCTAATTGGTGTAGTTGCCAAACCAAAAACACTGTCTTGGGATTCAGCAGGTTTAATTTCATCATCAGGCGTAACCAGCTTCTTAAAAATTAATAGGTCATATTCTTCAAGCGTGTCAAAGGCGCAAGGATGTTCAATATTCGCAATATCCCGCATATGAAACTCATTAATAACCACGCCTGAAAGCTTTTGAATCTCTTGTTGCCATTCTTCGTTATGGTTAACCACGTCCGTTCTGAGACTATCAATCCAGAAAAACTCTAGGACATGCTCACTATGCTGTTCACGGCTTAAAAAGACATAACCCTCAGCTTGATGGCGATAAAAGTAATAAACCTGCATACCACAACGATCTTTTTTTGTATTACTTGCATCATGCCATAAAAAAAGTCCGCATCAAGCGGACTTTTTCATGTCACTAGAACAATTATGCTTGTTCAATGTCTTTCATAGTCAATTTAATACGACCACGATTATCAACATCAGCAACTTGTACTTTCACTTCCTGACCTTCTTTAAGAACATCAGTTACGTTCGCAATACGTTCATTTGAAATTTGCGAAATGTGAAGAAGACCATCAGTACCCGGCATGATGTTTACAAACGCACCGAATTCTACAATACGGATTACTTTACCGTCATAGATCTTACCTGGTTCAACTTCAGCAGTAAGTGCTTGAATTTTTGCAATCGCAGCACGAGCAGCAGCTTTAGTTTCACCAAATACGCGAACTGTACCATTGTCTTCAATATCAATTGCAGCTTTAGTTTCTTCAGTAATGGCACGAATCGTTGCACCACCTTTACCAATAACATCACGGATCTTGTCTGGATTGATGTTAATGACTTCAAATGTCGGTGCATGAGCGCTGATTTCAGGACGAGCACGTGAAATGACTTTATTCATTTCGTTAAGGATGTGCATACGACCAGCAAATGCTTGGTTTAATGCAGCTTCCATAATTTCTTCAGTAATACCTTCAATCTTGATGTCCATTTGAAGTGCAGTAATACCGTTTGCAGAACCTGCTACTTTAAAGTCCATATCACCTAAGTGATCTTCATCACCCAAGATGTCAGAAAGTACTGCAAAACGCTCACCTTCTTTCACTAAGCCCATTGCGATACCAGCAACTGGTGCTTTAAGTGGAACACCCGCATCCATAAGTGATAATGATGCACCACATACAGAAGCCATTGAAGATGAACCGTTAGATTCAGTAATGTCAGATACAATACGAATAACATACGGGAAGCGGTCAGCAGCAGGAAGAACTGCTTGAACACCACGACGTGCTAAACGGCCATGACCAATTTCACGACGCTTAGGACCAGATTCACGACCTGTTTCGCCTACAGAGTATGCAGGGAAGTTGTAGTGCAACATGAAATTGTCAGTTTTAGTACCTGACAATGTATCAACCATGAGTGCATCACGAGTATTACCCAAAGTTGTTGTTACCAACGCTTGAGTTTCACCACGTGTAAATAATGCAGAACCGTGAGCACGGTCTAATACACCAACTTGAACGTCGATACCACGAACAGTTTTAGTATCACGGCCATCAATACGTGGTTTACCTGACAAGATGTTGTCACGTACTGTACGGTATTTAAGTTCTTCAAATAATTCGTTTACTTCGTCAGCAATACCAGTTTCGTCATTTTCAAGAACGAACTGAGCTACAGCTTCTGCATAAAGTGCATCAAGTGCTGCATAACGATCTTGTTTAACCGCAATCGTATATGCTTCAGAAATTTTAGCTTCGAAAGCTGCTTTTAATTGCTCAAGAAGAGCTTCGTTTTTGCTTGGAGCAACCCAAGTTGATTCAACTGCACCAGCAGCAGCAGCAAATTCTTTAATTGCTTGAACAGCAATTTGCATTTCGTCATGACCGAAAAGTACAGCACCCAACATTTGGTCTTCTGAAAGTTCTTTCGCTTCAGATTCAACCATCAGTACTGCAGATTCAGTACCCGCAACCACAAGATCAAGATCACTTTCTTTCAATTGTTCGTGGGTTGGGTTAAGAATGTATTCGCCGTTGATTAAACCAACACGTGCGCCTGCAATTGGACCACGGAATGGAACACTTGCAATTGACATTGCAGCTGAAGCACCGATCATTGCAGCAATGTCAGCATCCATAGTCTTATCAGAAGAAACAACAGTCGCTGTCACTTGGATTTCGTTATAGAAACCTTCTGGGAACAATGGACGAATTGGACGGTCAATAAGACGTGAAATTAAAGTTTCAGCTTCAGACTGACGACCTTCACGTTTACCATAACCACCTGGGATACGACCCGCAGCATATTGTTTTTCTTGATAGTTAACTGTTAACGGGAAGAAGTCCTGACCCGCTTTTGCTTTAGGTTGAGCAACTACTGCAACTAAAACAGTTACGCCGCCCATTGTAACTAAAACTGTATTTGCTTGACGTGCAACACGACCTGTTTCTAAAACAACAGTGTGTTGACCATATTGGAATTCTTTACGAACGATATTAAACATTGACATGTATTGTATTTTCCTAATTTTATTCTAGTGAGACCCCTAAGGTTTGGCATTCAGACTACACCGATTGGTAGATAAATGACAAAGCTTAGAAGCCATCACACTAGGCCAAAAATTTTAAATAATGTTAAAAGTTAAACGCAAAGAAGGAGCGCACAAGCGCCCCTTCTAAAAATCACTTAATCTAAAATTAAGTGAAACTCTCTTTTCAGCGATAAAGCATTGCGACATGCGAAATAGCGAAAACAAAGTGAAAATCGAATTAACGACGTAAACCTAAAGCACCGATCAAAGCAGTGTAACGACCGTGGTCTTTACCATTTAAATAGTCAAGCAATTTACGACGTTGGTTAACCATACGAATCAAACCACGACGGCTATGATGGTCGTGTTTGTGAGCTTTAAAGTGACCTTGTAAATCATTGATTTGAGCAGTCAATAAAGCTACTTGTACTTCTGGTGAACCAGTGTCATTTTCAGCGCGAGCAAATTTAGCAATGATCTCTGCGCGGTCTGCATTAGTTAAAGCCATTCGATTTCTCCGAGATGCTTAAAAAAAGTAAACGATATGAATCAGTTGAGGCAACTGACTGCCGTGCATCACTACAGCAAGTCGCCTATTTTAAGGTATCTATAGGTGGATTGCAAAATAGTTTTCAGTAACTTGTCATTTTAGACACTGACATGAGCATATTAACGCTGCACACTACCCTTGAATAAAAAGAAATAAGCGCGAGGAACGTGTGAAAATTTTTTCAACCAACACTTGTCCAGTACCGGACAATATTGAGCAAGTTATTCGTCGTAAAGATGAGGTTGCTGCTGAACAGGGTGGAATGACTGAACGCCAGATTCAAAAAATCTGGAACAGTGTAGAAGCATTATATAAAACCGGAAATTATCCACTCATTACTTTTTGTCTACGTCGACAAGGTAAAGTTCTACTGAACAGAAGCATTGGATATGCTCAGGGGAACTCTCCAGCAGGACTACAAGAGAATGCTTTGATTGCGACTCCAGATACACCTGTTTGCCTGTTTTCAGCATCAAAGATGATCACCGCCATGTTAATTCATCTATTAGATGAAAAAGGCGAAATCAATTTGCTTGATCCTGTGAGCTACTATATTCCGGAATATGGCGTAAATGGTAAACGCCGTGCGACTATCTTTCATTTATTAGCACATCGTGGCGGCATTCCCTATATAGACGGCGATGTCACACCAGAATTACTCTTCGATAAAGATCAAATTTTAAAACGTTTATATGCTGCCAAGCCTGTATCCCCTGCTGGTAACCACCTTGCCTATCATGCTGTTACGGCAGGTTATATTTTAGGAGAAGTGATTGAGCGAGTAACTGGGCAAGATTTACGTGAATTTGTGCATCAAACTATCGAAAAACCGATGGGAATGCCTTATTTCAACTATGGTTTAAAACCAGAGTACCGCTCAGAGGTTGCTTTAAACTGTGCAACGGGTCTACACCCTCGCCTTGGTACCGACCACTACCTGAACCATGTATTAGGTGGAGGGTTACAACTTGCAGTTGATGTCACTAACGATAACCGTTTTATGGACACAATTTGCCCAGCCGGAAACATCTATACCAGCGCAGAACAAGCTGGACGTTTCTTTGAAATGCTTTTAAGTGGAGGAAGCTATGGCGGTCAGCAAATCTTCAATGAGAAAACGATTTTCAGGGCAACACTGCCGACTACAGGCGTTAACATTGATCGTACTTTATTAATTCCAATGCGCTATGCCTTAGGACCAATGTTAGGTAGTAACCCTGTAGGTCTTTTTGGTCCAATGACAGGACAAGCTTTTGGCCATTTAGGGTTCTCCAATATTCTATGTTGGGCCGACCCTGAAAGAGATATTAGTGTGTCTCTGTTAACAACGGGCAAATCTGTAGTTGGAACACACCTTCCAGCTTTAGCCAACGTGCTTTATCAGATTTCAACACAATGTCCACGCATCCCTAGAGACCAGCGCCGATCTTTGTTTGGTAGCGACTCACACGAAACTAACTTAGTGTAAAAGCAAATAAAAAACCCAAGCATTTCTGCTTGGGTTTTTTGCGCTGTAGTTTTTGTTTATCGTGTTATTTCTGTTTTTATTATCGTTGGTGAGATGCTAGTCACATCCTTCTTGTTGTTTTAACTCACTTCCAGTGTCTTTGTTTCTATTTCCTTATGTGATGTATTGTGACACATCCAATTATGAAGAAAAGTAGTATTTTTCTTATCATCATGTAAGTAAAAACGTACAGGTCTGTATAATATTTAGTAAATAACCATTTTTAACATTTAACGTACAGTTCTGTATAACATATAACTTAACAATTCACAGGAAAAATGGCTGTTTAAAAATCATATTACAGATAAATATATTGATATTAATTTTTAAAAGAAAACATATTAAATAGAGGTCTAAAACAGATCTTTTTTGATAATTTTTTAGAAGTAAATTAAAACGTGAATATAAAAAAGCCCTGTAGTCTCTCCCAAAACTACAAGGCTTAGCGGCTGTAAGTTTCCTCTTTATACACCTACATCATTGTAAGTTCGCAGTCTCTCGACTTAAGCTATTATTATTGTGCGATTTTGCCCGACATTCCGTGCCAAGCTCGTTGTGTGTTTATAATCTCAAAAACGTGGGGTGTACTCTAGCAGCAAATATCTCGAATCTATGTAAGCTTTTTCTTACAAGGGTAAAAATATTAAGTTTGTCTTAACGAACTAACCGATTAACTTTCTGAACTAAACCACTTTTTCGTGTAGTACGAACTGTAAATGCCTGAACTAAAGCTTCTGGATGAACCAAAAGACTCACTACTTTTTTAGCTCGTGTAATCGCAGTGTAAATGAGCTCTTGGCTTAATAAATTCTTTGCAGCCTGATCAAGAACCACAGCAGTGTGTGTAAATTCAGATCCTTGCGACTTATGAATTGTTAAAGCAAATGCACTTTGAATACTTTTAGGTAATCGGTTTGCCGCCACCCACTTATTTAAACTTGGAAAATATACTTCAAATTGCTGTGGCTGAGTTCTATGCTCAAAACACAGGCCAATATCTCCATTTGAAATACCAAGTTGATAGTCGTTATAAGTCATCATCACCGGACGACCTACATACCATCCACCCACTGTAACTATTGATAACTGTTGTTGTAACCAGCGCTGCGCATACTGGTTTAACTGTTGTAAGCCAAATGGGCCATGACGGACCGCCGTTAAAATACGGTAGTCATCGAATGCTCTTACTACGTTTTGAACCTGTTCAATCGAGCGTTCTTCTTTTAAATAATTTTTTAGGCTCTTTACATAGCCTTGGAAACCTAACATGAGTTTCTGATAATAAATTTCGACTTCTGTGTGATTCCCTTCCGGTAAATACTCAAGCTGAACCACATCTGGCATGTCATTTTGTAAAACTATAGGCTTTAATTCAGAAACCTCAACAATATCAATCTCAAACTGCTGCAAAACCACTTCATGATTTTGTTGATAGGTTTGTGCCTGAATAAATTTAGCAACTTGCCCAATCAACGCCCCTTCAGCGAAACGACGACTGGTTTGTAATTGTACTCTGTTGTCTGCTAGTGCCTGTATTTGTTGCAAATCAGCAAGTACTGCCCCTACATCGACGGAAGCGAGCTGATTTGCATCTCCTAATAAAATAATTCGACAAGACTCTGGCACAGCTTCGAACAGAAGAGTGGCTAGATTTAAATCCAGCATGGAGGCCTCATCCACCACAATCACATCGTAAGGAAGCGGTTGTTTTTGATTAAACCGAGGAATTTGCCCATGCCCCATTCCCAACAACCGATGAATCGTTTGTGTTCCCTGATTTCTGAGCTCTTCACTGATTAATCCAGACTCAAGCAATTTAGGGTCATTAAATGAGTTTTGTAGCGCTTCTTGCATGCGCTGTGCCGCTTTACCCGTTGGAGCAGCCATCGCCACACGAATATGCGGAATTGCTTGGCTAAGTACAGCAATAATACGTGCAAGTGTATAGGTCTTACCTGTACCCGGCCCACCCGTAATAATACTGAGGCTCTGCCGAGCAACCATTTGTAAAGCTGCCTGCTGATGAGGGTCTGTGAGTAAGCTTATATAGTCATCACAAGATACAGGCTGAATTAATTGTTGCTTTAATCGACAAATTTGTTCTGCAAGGCGTTGCTCTAGGTGCCAATATCGGTATAATGCCAACCCCTGCTCATCGTAGACGCATGGTGCAACTTTTGAAGTCGCTTGATCGGCTGATATAGCAAGTTGACCAAGTGCTGCAATTTGCTCTGGACTGACATCGATACAGCTATCACCTTGCAAGCTAGCTTCAATAAGCTGCTGCAAATAAGAAGCGGTATCTGGCACTTGTGATTGCTCAGTAAATGGAGCCTGATTTAAGAAGTTACTCCACGTTGTTAACCAGCTTAAATCAGCTTGTTCAGGGCTATTTAGATTGTCCACACACTTATCCACCTAGTTTTCCACACGCTTGTCCACATGGTTGTAGACAGGTTTATCCACATGCCAAATATTTGTTAATCTTAGAATTACCTAACTTATCAGCATTTTTCATGCGATTTTATCCTCAGCAAAATACCCCAAAATGGCATCAAGACGCAGAATAAACTCAATACTAGGTTGCCAGTAATAATACCCCTGCTCTGCTTCACCATTCATGCCACGCAAATAAAGATAAGTCGCCCCACCTAAATGTTGCTCAATTTGGTAATCCTGCATTTTGACTTGCAAATAGCGATGTAATGCCACCAAGTATAGACCTGCCTGTAGCCAGTAGCTTGCCAAAGACATGCTTTGTGCAATGTTATCGCTACGATAATCTGCAAGATCTTCTCCTAAATAATTACTTTTATAATCGGCAATGTGATAGCGCTGTCCATCAAAATAAACCAAATCGATAGAACCATTGAGATAACGGGCCGAACGCGCTTCAAGTAGCTCCGGCATATTTAGGCCATATTCAGCAAAGAGCTGCTGAACACGAGTCATGGCTAAAACCCGATCCGACAATGCCAAATAAAAAGGAAACTCCGACAAATGCTGCTCTGGTTGGAGTTGGTTCAATCGGAAGCCCTGATAGAGTGGCGTTCGTAAAACATCTTGCAACCACTGTGCAACTGACTGATAAAGCAGATTCTCGGCGTCTTCTTCCTCTGGAAAGCTCTCTTTATATTTACTGATTAAATCTAGCCAGAGACTACTATAGTCATTTTTAAAACGACGACGTATTTCTATGACCCAGTCATCTGAACATTGAAAATCGATATGCTCAAAAATTTCATGCAGGAAATTACCAGCAAGCGTTCCTCGCGGAAAGTTACTCTTTATCCAGTCAATCGGCTGAGCACTGCTTGCTTCAGCAGTGTTAATTAAGTCTAACTCATCTTCTGCTAATACAGCATCATTGCTCTGACTCGCCAATAAATCTGTGCCAACCTTATGTTTTAAATGCTGCGCCAAGTAACTGAAACTGGTTTTACCACGAGAATAAAAACGTTGTTCAGGAAACCGTTGTGCTTGTAGTTCAATAATACTGGTTTGCTTAGCTAAATGAATTGCTTGAGGCATCTGCTCCAAAACCATTTCATCTGTACAGCAATGGTGCTGAAAAGGCTCATTCCTATTTTTCCAGAAAGCTAAGCCTGAAACTGATTTAGCATCAGCATCTTGTAAAATGGCATACACGCGGTGGCTTGCTCGCGTTAAAGCCACATACCAAAGGCGATTCTGTTCAGCGAGCGCTCTTTCTTCATGCTGCTTAAGTTCAATTTCATTCAAATATGTCTTGTCAGCAATGGCAACTACACGTTGAGTTAACATCTGACTTGAGTCTGGCTGGACTACATCTTGGGTGGAAAAATTCAGAGTTTTATTATTTTCTCGAAACGGCTTGTCTGCCCCCAACAAAAAAACAATCTTAAACTCCAGTCCTTTTGACTGGTGAATTGTCATGAGCTGAACGCCAGCTTCACTCGACAATTTACGTTCCAGCTCCCAATCACGATCAAGAGGAGAACGCAACTGTTTGAGATACCAATGATAAAGGTTTTGTGCCCCTGAGTATTTCTCACTGTGCTGACTCAAAATTTCAGTTAAATGACGCAAGTTCACCACAACCCGTTCATTATCTTTACTTTGAGCAGCCACCAAATTTTGCCAGATATCAAACTGGCTTAAACATTGTTGCCATGCAACTAAAAAGCCCTGACTAGACCACAGCTCTCTAATGCTATCAAAACCAGTCATGAACTGACTTAAGCCTTCTGCTGTCTGCTCAAGTTGCATTAGTTGCTTCAAGTCCATGGCAAACAGGCGGCTAATTAAAGCGCGTTTCACTTTAGCCTCATCATAAGGATGAAGTATTGCTGTCAATAAAGCACCGACGTCTTGAGCAATCGTGCAATCAAAAACACTTCGTTTCGATGGACGATTAACCCGAATGCCTAAACGCTCTAGCTCATATTGAACTTTATCAAGCCCATCATGATTACGAGACAATACCGCAATATCATCTTCGTTTAAGGTTTGAGTCTGAGAATCTTTTTGAAAATATAAATGACCCTCATGAGAACGGTTGAGTAAATCCCGAATCTTCCATGCAACTTGCTGAGCCTCTGTTCCTTTATCTTTAAGCATCAGCCAGCGCAAAGGATGAGGATTATTATTGTTGTGTTCAATCAGCGCAGGATGAGGCCGAGTCCCTGCCCGAATTGGGTCATATTGAACCTGTTCACCAAAATCGATTTGCCGTTGAAATAACGCATCAACAACTTCAACCAGATCGGCTACCGAACGGTGGTTATGAATTAACTTATATTCGCGCCCATGTTTGGCTTGAATATCTTTATAGGCATTTAGGAAGGTGAGCATATCCCCACCACGGAAACCGTAAATTGCCTGTTTTCGGTCACCCACCATAATCATGCAGCCTTTTTGATAGCGCTGCGGATGACGCCAAATACTAGCCAGCATATCGTCTTGATCTTGGTTAGTGTCCTGAAACTCATCGACCAAAATTAAGGGATAGCGCGCCTGAACAAATACTGCAAAACGTTGCCCCTGCTCGCCTTTTAAAGCATCAGACAGTGTACGGATTTGCTGAGAAAAGGTCGTTTCGCCTTTATTTTGTAAAACCTGCGGTAGTCGTTTTTTAACTTCGACACACAAATAGGCCTTCAAATAAATATGAAGCTGGTCGAACTGCTCAGCATAGTTTTTAAGCAGGCTAAAGAGTTGCTGGATCTGCTGAACTGTAGGGTGTTGATAGAATCCATCTGAAATTTCGGCCGGACATTTTTTAAAAACTTTCTGATCGGCAATTTGACCTAAAAACTTAAAAACAAGTTCACGCTGTGCTGATAGCGATCCATCAAAAACTAAAATACTGTCGCTTTGCGTTAAAACTTGCAGTATCTGCGGTAAACATTCACTAAATAATTTATTAAAAGCGCCGTTTCGAAATACCGTACCGCTCACATGCTTATAATGTTCGCCATCGAGCTGGTAATAGTGCTCTAAAAGGCTTAAGTCAATTTCTGTCGCTAGCTGTTTGAGCTGTGCAAGTTGTTCAAATTGAATAGTGGGTTTTGCGGGAAGTTTAAAATGTGCAGAACTAAAATTAAGCGAGTCTTCTACTAATTTGACAAAACTATCTACACTCTTGAGTTCACCTGCCAGATACAAAGCATCAATCACGGTTTGAGGCTGAGACTGTATCCATTCACGTAAAACATCATGAATGAGTTGTCGGCTATAGGTTTTTGCATCGTCGGTAATTTGAGCACGTTCAATTTTGCCACTCTCAAAAGCAAACTCACGTAATAGTTTTTGGCTAAAGCTATCGAGTGTTCCAACAAATAGCTCGTCTAACTGATCTATAACCAGTTTTAAACGCTCACACGCATAGGCAATACGCGTCGCAAAGCTTTTTAAAATGTGTTGGAGTAACAAATCAGGCTCTTGCTCGGCCTGCGTAATTAATTCGTGTTCTGTAAAACTGCGCTTGGTCTCTAAGTAACGATACGTTTCGACCAAGCGGGCACGAATACGACTTTTTAACTCAGCAGCGGCAGCACGGGTAAACGTGGTCGCAATCACTTGTCGAGGTAAGTATTTTTCAAGAAAAATACGGACCATCAAGCTCGATAAAGTATAAGTTTTTCCTGTACCTGCTGAAGCTTCAATTAAGTGTAATCCACTAAAATCAATATCAATAATAGGTTGATAAGACACCTGTACTCTTGAGTTCATGTCTTACTCCGAATGTTGAAATTGAAAAACTGGATGATACAGATCATACGCAAATTCATCGCAAGCATGTTGAAGCAAAGCTTGCGCATCTTGTTCTTGTAAAATAAAGCTCCAGTCTTTATGCAGCTTACAAGCTTCATTTTGAGTCATATCCATCGTGGTAAATGACCCTGTTTCATTCCAGTATTTTAACAGCTCAGCATAGCTCTTCTCATCCAGTTTTGCTTTTTCTGCCTGATTTACTGTTTCCCACTGATATGCTTTGGCTTTTTCTAGTGGTTTTAATAATAAGGCTGCTGGCAAAACTAGTGGTTGTTGTTGTGCGTAACGCCAGATTTTAAACCATGGTTGTAAATATTGCCGAGCCTGTTCAGAACTCACTCCACTACAAATCACGGTTTGATCACTAAAAATCACAATACGGCGTTTTTCAGCTCCTGCATTTCCCTCATTAAGATAAGCCAACCAGAGTAGGTATTCTAACCAGACTTTCGCACGTCTTTTTGCCCGCGCGCTTGAAGGTTCCATACTGACCCAATCCTGAGTTTCAGACTTTGGAACAGTAATATTCATATGAAGCTGTTTAGCAATTCGCCAAACTCGCTGGGTCGTTTCAGTTACCGCTGGTGCATAATGATGGAGGCGTTCAAGCAAACATTCTTGTTCAAAAACACCTTGCTGCCACGCGCTATATTTGACTTTACCAACAGGCAATTGATCAAGTAATACCTCAGGTTGTGCTTGTTGATCCGATTGCTGTAAAAAATGTCGAATTGCATAACGACCTAAACCATCTAGTAATAAGGGTTCATTTTGGTCGAGCAGTCCGACACTTCCTAAGTTTTCGACACCCAAGGTTTTCAAATATAGTCGTGCGGGGAACGTCACATCCTGTATCCATTGCTGGCTATCTAAAACCAACATCTCAGGGGCTTGCAGCGGATAGGTCGTATTCGCCCAAGGTTGACGATTTCCTGAGACTTGCTGAATTTGTGAAGCAACCTTAAACCAATGATCTTGGTAACGAACACCACTTTTTTCTACAGAAAAACCTTTCGGATCGAAAGGCTGTAAATGATGGAGGTGATACAGTTGTTTTAACTGAACTGGGATCTCGATCCCTTCAACAACTACATTTTCAGGTACATCGTCTTCGGCTTTTACAATCAAGGCAAGGTGTTCACGGAACTCTTGAAGAATACTGGAAGGTTCTCTCACCTCGCCATCGTTCACATCAAACCCGTTATAAAACAGCCATAAATTTTCTTGGGCTAATAATAAAGCATCTAAAAAAGCACCCTGATCATCTTCAAGACGAGAGCGGTCGCCTAACTGTTGACGCAATGCATCCATCAAATCAAATGGAACGTGTGTATCACGGTTTGGGAATTGCCCTGCATCAAGATTTAACATGACCATTAAGCGATAAGGTAATGGCCGAATGTGTCCAATTTGGGCAAAGGTAATCTGCCCAGTCGGTTCCGCTTGTGCACTTTGGCTTTCTAAGGTCCGTTGAATTTCTTCAATAATATAAGGCAAAGGCAACGTAATTTTGCGCAAAGTTCCTGTTTCTGTCTCTGCGTAATAGCTTGCGAGCGTCAACATTCGTTCTTGTTTTTTGACAATTTCCCGAACAGCTTTTAAAGCAGCAACACCCACCTGCTCAAATTCGACAATATCTTTACCCAGTACTTGGAGCCAATATTCAACCGTATAGACTTGCCCCTGTTCATGTAGAGTTAACCAATCACGGCGCTCATTCAAATCTTGATAAATCTGAATGAGTGTACCAATCAATTCAAAATCACCGGGTTGAACTTTGGCATAACTCAGCACCTGATTAAATGTCTCATGTACAGGCACAGCAATACCAAGCGCCAATCGCTCTAAAGCAAATTTAAAGCTATATCGATAATCGTCATCACCCTCACACAAACTGCGCTTGAGATGCTCTGCATCAAGCCCTCGTTTAAACCCTGCATCGGCAAGTAAATTTAAAATTCGCTCAACCTGAACATATTCAAGTTCGTATCGTTGCTGAGACGCATGCAAGCTTAACCAGTCAGCAAAATCATCAAAGCTAAAACGTCCTTGCATGAGCTGAATACGTCCAATCACGGCACGCCAAGCATTTAATGCATCGAGTGAGGCAACTCCTGCAATTTTAACTGGTAAATGCACACCCTGCTCAGTGGCAGTTGCAGGAAATACACTCCGAATTAAAGGCTCTATGTCGGTCAAATTAGGAACTAAAACCAAAATATCATTTGGACGACGCGGCTGCTCATATGTTTGGGCCAACCAACCAATCAATTGCTCTTTTAGTACTTCAAGCTGACGTAAAGTAGAATGGCAAACATGGATCTGAATAGAGTCATCGTCTGGAGCAAGCTCATATTGCTTAGCTTGGGGTTCCACCAAATGCAAAATATCGGATTGAACTTTACCGAGTAAATTTTCAGGGAAATCATCCACAAAAGCATCAACCCATTTACCCTCTTCACCCGTAGATAAATTTGATAATAGCGAAAAGTGGTCGCGGGCTTGTTTACCCAATCTTGTTAACAGTGGATGTCTGGACTCACGTGCCTCAGCATTAAAGTTGAGTGTAAATTTATTAAAGAAATCGCTAATTTCAGCATCCGTTGCCTTAGGGTTTTTCGCAATAAAGCGCTCTTTCACCCCTAAGTCATAACGCTGTTTCCACAGTGGATCGACGCTATCTGCCCAATATTCTTGCGAAGGGTTATAGTGCAAAATTAGCACATCAATATATTGCCCTAAACGGCGCAAGAACTGTAACTGGCTTGGCGGTAAATCCAATAATGTAAAGATCACCACCTGATGAGGTAATCTTGAAATAGCCCATTTACTGCGATCTGAATGTTCGATTTCTTGCCAAAACAGCGCATCAATTTGCTGCATCTGCAAAAAGTCATCATGAAAATGTTGCTGCCACAACCACCGCTGCCAACGTTCTAACTCTTGAGTTTGATGCAATGCAAAAGCAGTAACCTCTTCGTCTTTTTGCACAATATATTTTTCAATATCGAGCGCTCGCCCTTGCCCCCAAGCAGCCAACCAGTTCTCTGGACACGTACAACTATTTTCACAACCACGCTGACACTGTCCACGATAAATCATGTAGTTACTAAATAGATCGGCAACCTGCTCCGCTACCCAATACAGCATTTTTTGTTTTTTTAGTTGTTTATCTATGCCTTTCTCAAGTCGGTCTGCGCTGTCATAAATGCGCTGAACAATAGAATGGAGAGGATGTGAGATATCTATGCTAATTGCATCAGATTGTATAAATTCATACAAAGCCTGATGGACCCGCCATTTAAAAATTAAACGGGGGATGTTCGCTTTACGAACCTGTTCTTTATGGGCAGTTAAAACTTGCTGATAGGCATACCACTGGAAACCTCGTACCCGTTGATGAAACTGGTAATTGGCACTCATGCCTTGTTGTTCTGCAAGTTTCTGTATTAGCCACTGCTCAACCGCAGGACTTGGAACAACAAAATGCTGTGTTTTCAAAACCTGTAAAGGATGCGTTGAAGTTTGCGATGTAGACGCTAATACACCTTGCAACAACACATCAATACGTTGGCTTTGAATAACATGAATCCCCATTTATTTCATATCCTGCTTGCATAATTTATGCACAAAATCATAAACATTCATTACTATACAACTGAATCTGACTATGTCACGTTGGTTTAAACACAGCATAATTTAACTTTAGGTGTCACTTACACTTGGTTTAAATGACGCCATCAAGAAACTTACACAGGTAGACATTATGAAAATTGATAACATTCCTGACTATATTGATCCTAGCCTAAATCTGGAACAAATTCGCGATGAGTGTCATGACCTCATCAAAAAAAGAGCTTACGTCTCAGCAGGAGCGGCAATTGTACCCATTCCTTTTTTAGACGTGGTGATAGATTTGGGAATTTTGTCGTACCTTATTCCAGATATCAATTCCCGTTTTGGCTTAGCACCTGAGCACGTTAGTGTTTACGACCCAAAAACTAAAACAATTCATTGGGATGAATTACGTAAACGCGGTTTTGAATTTTCAGGTTTTGTAGTGGCGCGTACTACTGTTAAAAAAACATTTAATGGTTTTTTGGGCAAAATCGTAACGAAACAGGTGACTAAATTTATACCGCTAGGCGGACAAATTGTAGCAGCAAGTTTAGGCTATTTCATGATGAAAAAAATAGCAGAAACTCACCTGAATGACAGTTACAATCTTGCAAAACGTATTCAGCAAAAAAGCCGTACCACTATTGTAAATTAGTAGATACCTTATGGCTGAGAGCTTAATCTGCTCTCAGCTGTTTTAAAACTGCCCTTAATACTTCTAGACGTGCAGTATATTTATCATCAGTTGCGACAATATACCAAGGCGCATACTCAGTACTGGTTCGCTCAAACATATCTGCTGCCGCTTTTAAATAGTCATCCCACTTATCACGATTACGCCAATCTTCTGCGGTAATTTTAAAGCG
Organism: Acinetobacter sp. GW821-FHT09D10; assembly: GCF_059416285.1. Lineage (NCBI taxonomy): Bacteria > Pseudomonadati > Pseudomonadota > Gammaproteobacteria > Moraxellales > Moraxellaceae > Acinetobacter > Acinetobacter sp. GW821-FHT09D10. The sequence continues at coordinate 78,372 of NZ_JBWKOW010000003.1, read as the reverse complement.
TTTATGCGGTGTCTCTTCTCTGGCCTTAAAACGTTGCTCTTGTTCATCTTTACTAATTGCCAGCCAAATTTTTACCACAATTGTTTGACTATCAAATAAATCTTTTTCAAAACGATTAATTTCATCATAGGCACGCTGCCACTCTAAAGGCGAAGCAAAACCTTCAACACGTTCAACGAGTACTCGCCCATACCATGTCCGATCAAAGATCGTGATTTTTTCAGCCTCATTAATACGGTTCCAAAAACGCCATAAATAAGGATGACGTGCCTCGTACCGTTCAGGTGCTCCAATACAGTGAATATCATATTCACGCGGGTCTAGATTTTTAACAATTCGTTTAATTGCACCGCCTTTACCAGCAGCATCCATTCCCTCAAAAGCAATCACGACATTGCGTTTATCAAAACGCATTGCATCAGCAATTTTTTTGCTTAGTTTATCGAGCTCTTTTTTATATTCAGCTTTTTCAAGTGGCTCATTAGAAGGTTTTAATAAACTCTCTGGAATTTTAGCTTGTTGCCATTTTCCTTTAACTTCAGTTTCATGGTCAGGAAGTTGACGCATGTGTTGCAAAAGGTATTGAGCAAAAAACTGATCGCGTTGTGTTTCATCTTCGCCATCAATAATGTACCAATCATCGGTAAAACGGCGGCGTAACTTTTGCAAAGTGTCATATTGTTTTTTATTACGCCAGTCTAAGCCGTGGAGCTTATGCCAATGTTGCTCTGACGGATCAATTTTGTCTAAACGTTTTTGCAGTGATTTCCATGAAAGATCGAACCAGACTTTGACCACATCAACATAGTTATTTTTTAAATCTTGTTCAAATGCCCGCATACTTTCAACGTAAGCATCAAATCGCGTCTCATCTAAAGGTTCAGACACATGCGTTGCCGTAACAAGCAAATCACTATACCAATTGCCAAACATCACCACAATTTGACCTTCAGTAGGAATAAACTCCGAATAAGATTGCCAAAATGCTTCTGTATCTGTCAGCACACGTGGTGCATCTGCTTTTACTCTTAAATATCTTGGGTCTAACCACTCGCGAAGCTGCTTAACGGCTTCCCCTTTTCCAGCCAGTTCAATACCACTCATTAAAATGAGTGTACTTTTAGCATTCGGCTTCCCTCGACTTTCTTTTAGAGCATATTGTGCTTCAATCAAATCGACTGAAAGTTGTTCTTCATCTCGAATTTCAAATTTTGGTTGTTGTTCACTCATAGTCCACGACTCTAATCATTTATTGTTTAATTTCGTTGATATTCAACTTATGCGGTTAAATGATGAATTGCTATACAAATTATGTCATTGCGTCCAAATTCCATCTAAAAATTGACGCATGAATCATTTTTTTTACATCTTCTCGCCATAGTACAAGGTTACAATGCCTCTTATGATTTTTTGTAAATAGCCCAATATTAGAGTCTTACATGTCTAAACTCGCTGCTTTTGATGAACTTTTACAACAATATAAAACATTTAATTATCACGACAATCCGGTGCTTGCCCAACGTTTGCAAGATGTACAAACATGGCTAAAAGAGCGGATGAAAGATACACATCATGAATTTTTCAACTTGCCTGAACATAAACTGATGGCAGAGTATTTTTTAAATCGTTTATATGGTGGTCCAGAGTTTGATGCCCTTGCAACGCAAATTGAACGCCTATTGAAATATGCACATAAAGCCGAAAAAGTATTGCCTGAGAATGCGATTAAAACTGGAACTAAATCGGTAAGTTTGGCGGTGCTTGCCACTCAGCTTGATGAACAAGTGGCGATACAGCTTCTTGAGGATTATCCGGCTGACACGGTATTAACCGATGAAATCATGCGCTTAACCCTAACCAAACTTGATCAGGCAGAAGCTCGTTATCAACAACTTGCTCTTCTTGATGATTTAGGTACAGCACTCGATAAATATATGCGCTCATTTATGATGTTTACGGCCTTTAAAATGTGTAAAGGCATTGCCCAAAAATATCACTTCGAATTGATGTATGATTTTATCCAAGATGGTTTTAGCGCGATGAAACCGTTAAAATCAGCCGAGACGTTTATCAAGACTTTTACTGAAAAAGAACGCCAGATTATTGAAAATGTACATTCAGGGCATCCGAATCCGTTTAGAGTGTGATAAGGTCGGCACAGAGAAAAAATCAACCTTACGAAGTTGAGATTTTATTCATTATATTTGCATGATGATGCCTGTAAAAATAGACAAAATCTGTCATCATGCAGAACTTATTCCGTTTCACTTGAGTTTGAGTCTAGGAGAGACAATATGTCTAACGAAAACCAAAAGCCAACATCTCCAACTGAGCAGGCACAAAGTTCAGACAAAGTTAGCCCTTTCCTAAGCTCACCTTTACCGCAAGGTACCCCTCAAGGGCAACAACAAACTTTACAACAAACCTTAACTGATACACCGGTTAACGGTTCTGTACCGAAATACAATTTACCACGTGGTGCTGGCAATACTGGCAACGTGGGAGAAACCACACACTTTGGTTTCTCGACTGTTAAAACTGAAGATAAAGCTCAAAAAGTTGCAGAAGTTTTCCATTCGGTTGCAAGCAAATATGACTTGATGAATGACTTGATGTCATTTGGTATTCACCGCCTTTGGAAACGCTTTGCAATCAACATGTCAGGTGTACGCCGTGGTCAACATGTGTTGGACATTGCTGGTGGTACAGGCGATTTAGCGAAAGTATTCAGCCGTGAAGTTGGTCCTCAAGGCCATGTCGTTCTTTCAGACATTAACGAATCTATGCTCAATGTAGGCCGTGACCGTTTGATTGATGCAGGCTGTACCAATGTCGACTTCGTACTTGCCAATGCAGAAACGTTAGAACCTTTTGCAGATAACAGCTTTGATCTACTCACCATTAGTTTTGGCTTACGTAACGTGACTGATAAAGATGCAGCACTTGCTTCTATGTTCCGTGTGTTAAAGCCAGGCGGTCGTTTGCTTATTCTTGAATTTTCTAAGCCTGTATTTGAGCCATTCTCAAAACTTTATGACCTCTACTCATTCACTGCTTTACCGATTATGGGTAAATTAGTTGCCAATGATTCAGAGAGTTATAAGTATTTGGCTGAATCAATTCGTATGCATCCAGACCAACGCACCTTAAAAGGTATGATGGAAAATGCTGGCTTCCAGAACTGTGACTATCACAACCTTACTGCTGGTATCGTTGCCGTTCACCGTGGCTTCAAACTGTAAGGGTTAACGATATGTGGTCGATTCTGGCACTCGGTGCAGTCGAACGTATCATTCATCATCTGATCGATCTTGATGCGGTTACTCGCATTCAGCTTAATCAGTTACAGGGCAAAATGTTGCGTGTCGTAATCAACAGTCCGCAACTTTCTGTTGATGTATTCTTTGATCAAGAAAAAGTACGTCTTGAACCTACCGCAACAGGGCATAGTGAAAAGCCTTCTATTTTTGAACAACGCCCTTTTGATGAGCAGTTCAAAATTTCTGAAGCTACAGCAACTTTGCATGTTAAAGATGTCATTGAGCTGATCAAACTATTGGTCAGCGATCCAGATCAGATTGGCAATATCCCATTGCAAGGTGATTATCACCTGTTACAGGATATTCAAAAAATCATGCAACAAGCTGAACCAGATTTAGCTGCGCACTTATCAAGATGGGTGGGTCCTCAACTTGCCCACGAAATTGGCAAGATTCAGCTTGCACCAAAACATTTAAAACGCTCTCTTCAAAGTCATCTATTTTTTGCTGAAGATGCATTAAAAGAAGATAGCGGTCTATTTGCCCCTCGCTGGGAAATGGACGATTTAAGCCAAGCAACGCGCAAGCTTAATCAAGACATTGACCGTCTAGAAGCAAGATTGCAGCAACTCAACGCACAACTACAACCCTCTCAAGACTAGGTAAGACTGTATATGATTCCGCACGTTTCACGTTTACTCGAACTTTGGCGTATTGCAGCGCACTATAGACTCGATACGTTGTTCCCTGCGGATGAATTACCAGTTAAAGCTCAACGTGCATTAAGTGTTATTAAAATGCACCCAGCCGCATGGTCTAGTCGTGAACGTAAAAATCCTTTAAAGCTCAAAGAAGCTTTGGAAGAGATGGGGCCGCTTGCAATTAAGCTTGGGCAATTACTGTCAACCCGACGTGATTTGATTCCACCTGAAATACTCGCTCAATTGGTCTTACTTCAAGATCAGGTAAAACCTTTTGATAGCAATGTTGCCAAACAACGTATTCAAGATTCGTTAAAAGCTGACGTAAATACCTTGTTTGCTCGCTTTGATGATCAGCCATTAGCTGCTGCGTCAATTGCACAAGTTCATACTGCTGCTTTGCATGATGGTCGTGAAGTCGTTATTAAAGTGACTCGTCCTGACATTCGCAACCAAATTTTGCAAGACTTTGAAATTTTGGCGTGGTTAGGCAACACACTAGAAAGCCGCCTTGAAGCTGCGCGTGCGTTGCATTTAAGCGAAATTATTCAAGACTATCGCCAGATTATCTTAAATGAGCTGGACTTGAGTATTGAGGCAGATAACACCCGTCGTATGCGCCATTATTTTACTGGCTCAACCATGATGTATGTGCCTGAAGTCTACATGGACACCAAAGATGTCATGGTGGCAGAGCGTATTACAGGTGTTCCTATTTCAGATACGGCGACTTTTGACCGTCTAGGCATGGACCGCGCACAACTTGCAGAAAAAGGATTAACCATTTTCTTCACGCAAGTATTCCGCGATAACTTTTTCCATGCCGATATGCACCCCGGCAATGTCTTTGTAGAAACAATTAACCCAAGCAATCCACGCTTTATTGCGTTGGACTGTGCAATTATGGGCGAGTTATCTAAGCATGACCAGATGACGATTGCCCGCATGTTGCTTGCTGTAATGAACAGCAACTTTATGCAGCTCATTCAAATTGTGCACCAAGCTGGCTGGATTCCACCGGGTACAGACCAAGACGCGCTATCGCGTGAAATGCGTCGCACCGTTGGACCAATGGTGTCTAAACCGATGGATCAACTTGATTTTGCTGGCATCTTAATTCAAGTGATGGATATTGCCCGTCGCTTCCATTTAGAGATTCCACCGCAACTCATGTTGTTGCTAAAGACTTTAGTGCATGTTGAAGGCCTAGGGACCGATCTTTATCCGCAGCTCGACATCTGGAAATTGGCAAAACCAATTTTGACTGAATGGGTCAAAGCCAACATGAACCCAGTCAAAAATATAAAAGAGTTAGGGCAGCAACTACCTGACCTGCTTTTAGGTGCTCAAGATTTCCCAAGCTTAATTGTTGATAGTTTAAATGGTTTAAAAAATCAGTCTGCTTGGCAAGACCGTCAGTTACGCGAAATGCAGCAACTTCGTTTGCAAATGGAACATCAACAACGCCGCAGTTGGATGTTCGGCAGTACTATGCTGATTTTGCTCACCATCGCTATTATTAGTCCTTGGTTTGTTTCGGTTATTTTGATTGTGCTGAGTAGCTTATTAGCGCTTTGGCGTATATTGAAATAAATTCTAAATCCCTTGCAATCGCAAGGGATTTTTCTATGACAATAATTTAATTTTAAAAAAATTTTCTAGATCACTGATAAGTTCATTGTTAAATTGAACCTATAAATACTTCAAAAGAATAAACAATGAAAACACCTCATTTTGCCATTATCGGTGCTGGTACAGCAGGTTTAGCAACTGCGATTTTGCTCGCCCGCGAAGGCAATAATGTGACTATTTTTGAACAAGTTGATGAATTATCTCCGGTAGGTGCAGGTCTTTTACTCCAACCTGCAGGGTTAGCCGTATTTGAGCATCTTGGTGTACTTGATGAAGCCTTAACACTAGGTGCAAAAGTCACAGGTTTAGAAGGGCAACTTCCTGATAAACGCCTTTTAGTAAATAGTCACTATCATGAAGCTTCAACAAATCTTTATGGTTTAGGTATTCACCGTTCTACTTTATGTCACGTTCTTACTCAAAAACTTTCTCAATATTCAAGTCACATTACTTGGCGTCTGAACCACACAATTGAAAGACTTGAAGAACACCCTAATGAAATTAGGGTCTTTGGCTTTAATCACAACCAAAAGTTTGATGATTGCTTTGATGCGGTCTTAATTGCCAATGGCGCTCGTAGTCAATTGCGACCAAAAGCATGGGTAAAAGTCGATCAAGCTTATCCATGGGGTGCTGCTTGGAGTATCGTGCCTGAATGTTTAGCACTGAATCCCCAAATTCTGCATCAATTTTATGATCGCTCCAAAATCATGATGGGGATTTTACCTACAGGGGCAATCCCTTCTGCACCCGAGCAACGACTTGCGAGTGTATTTTGGAGCCTGCCTACTGCACAATTACCTACATTTTTGAAAGATGAGCAGTCAAAACAGACTTGGTTAAACCAAGTTTCAGAGCGCTGGCCTGATGTAGCAGAATGGTTAAAACAGATTTTGTACAACAATCAAATTCAACCTAAATGGCTATCTGCCCAATACCGTGATGTGGTGATGACTCAATTTGGGCAAGGCCGAATTGGTGTTATTGGTGATGCTGCTCATGCTATGAGCCCTCAACTGGGACAAGGCGCAAATATGGCTTTACTGGATGCTTGGGCTTTTTCTCAATCATTGCAACTTGCCCAAAAGAACCAAAATATTAACTGGTCACTCCTCTGGCAGCACTATCATCAACATCGCTGCTCTTCCACCCAGTTTTATCAATTCCTCAGTCGCTTATTAACACCACTTTATCAATCTGACCATTGGTGGGCGGGAGGTGTAAGAGATCTCGTTTTCCCTTGGATGTATCAGATCCCTTATTTTCGAAAAGAAATGGCAATCACAGTTTCTGGCTTAAAAACAGGTCCATTTCAACAACTTGATTATCAGAAAATTGCTCAATATTGCGAAAAAGAAAATGTACTTAATTCAAAAAGTGAATCTCTTCCCGACTATTAACCTCACAAAAGAATAGCGAGTTATATATGAAAATCAGCCACCTTGATCATCTCGTTTTAACCGTTGCAGATATTGAAAACACCTGTAATTTCTATCAAACAGTATTAGGGTTTGAGGTCATTACGTTTAAAGGTGACAGAAAAGCTTTAAAGTTTGGGCATCAAAAAATTAATTTGCATCAACTAGGCAATGAATTTGAACCTAAGGCATTACAACCGACTCCTGGATCTGCTGATCTGTGTTTTATTTCAGATACTCCTATTTCAGAAGTGGTTGGACACCTTGATCAGTTAAATATTCAAATTGAAGAAGGCCCCGTTGAACGTACTGGTGCAATGCACCCTATTCTCTCAGTTTATATACGTGATCCAGATCAAAATTTGATTGAGATTTCCAATATTCTCACTTCAGAAATATCTAAATAACGTACTGACAAGTAATGAGAGTAAGCTGTTTGTTAGCCTGACACAGAGAAAAAGCGTAAAGAATTTTTCCGCAAAGTGACGTTCATGCCGTACACTATACAAGCTATTTTTTAGCATCTGACTTAAATCAATTTATAGTTCATATTTCTTTGGTGATTCCTCATGAATAACACGCAATGGCTCGATGAAGTAAAATTTAACGAACAAGGTCTTATCCCTGCCATTGCTCAACATCATCAAACCGGACGCATTTTGATGGTGGCGTGGATGAACCGTGAAGCACTCGCGTTAACAGCGGAAAAAAATCAGGCCGTTTACTTCTCTCGCTCTCGCCAAAAACTCTGGCACAAGGGTGAAGAATCAGGCCATTTCCAAACAGTTTATGAAATTCGTCTGGACTGCGATGCCGATGTCATTGTGTTACAAATTGAACAACACGGCGGTATTGCATGCCATACAGGTCGTGAGTCTTGTTTCTACCGTAAACTTACCCCACAGGGCTGGGAAATTGTCGATGCACAGTTAAAAGACCCTACTGCAATTTACGGTGAAAATGCTAAAACAGAAGCTCACGATCACGCCCACACCACTGAACAGGTTGATGTACTTGCTCATTTAGGTCAATTGATGCAAGAGCGGAAGCAAGCGAAAGCAGATACTTCTTATGTTGCCAGCCTCTATAAAAAAGGCATCAATAAAATTTTAGAAAAAGTCGGCGAAGAAAGTGTAGAAACCATTATTGCTGCTAAAGATTTTGCAGTTCAAGATTCAGAAGCTCACTTAAACGATCTCGTTTATGAAACAGCGGATTTGTGGTTCCATACTATTGTCATGTTGGGTTATTTCGATCTTAATCCACAACTTATTATTGACGAATTAGCTCGTCGTCAGGGTTTATCTGGTTTAGTTGAAAAAGCTAACCGTAACAAGGTATAAAATCACTCAGTGTCGAATATTGAAAAACCTAAAGCTACCTATGAGCAAGCGATTGCCATAGACAACGCACGTCTTGGGCAATCATTTAAAGTGATTGCCTATGCAGGTACAGGTAAAACCACTACTTTACAAATGATTAGCGATGCCATGCCTGAGCGGCGCGGTATGTATTTGGCATTTAACAAAGCGATTGCTGGTGAAGCTCAAAACAAATTTCATCGTAATGTGGACTGCCGTACTTTTCACTCACTTGCCTTTCGTAGTGTGCCCCGTGGTGTAACTGACAAATTACGTCTACCGCGCTTAAGTCCAAGTTTTATTGCTAAAGAATATCGACTAGAGCCGATTACTTTACGACGAATGATGGGTGGGCGTTACGAGAAATATGTCTTAATGCCAAGCCGACTAGCAAGTCTTGTCGCAAATGCGGTGGGTTACTTCTGTTCAACGAGTTCTCAATACCCTGCACCTCGCCATATTCAAGCACCGAATTGGTTACATCCAGATGATATTATCGAATTACAAAAGCATCTTTATCCTGCTGTGGAACGTCGTTGGCTAGAGTCAATTGACCCGAATCATCAAGCCGGAATTGGCCATGATATTTACCTTAAACTTTGGGCATTATCTGAACCGAACATTCCTAGTGATTATGTGTTATTTGATGAAGCACAAGATGCCGACCCTTTAATGCTGGGTATTTTGCTTCGACAAAAAAATACGCAGGTCATTTATGTTGGCGATGCTCATCAGCAAATTTATGCATGGCGTGGTGCGATTAATGCTATGCAGCAATTACCATTACCTGAATCTCGTCTAACCACGTCTTTTCGTTTTGGGGAAACGATTGCTGACGTTGCCAATGCTTTGCTGGGCGGCTTAAATGAGACTGTTCCTCTACTTGGCAATCCGAACCAGAAATCAAGTGTAGTTAATAAACCTCACACTAAAATGCGTGACGCAATTTTATGCCGCACCAATGCCCGTGCAATGGAACTTTTGTTGGCAGGATTAGTTCATGGCGATAAAGTGAGTTTGCAAGCAGACCATCAAAAACTAAACCGTTTTGTAGATGCTGCAAGCCTCTTGAAACAAGGCAAACGTGTCACCGATGTTCCTGAGTTAGCATGGTTCAATTCATGGCATGATGTTCATGAATACTGTGAAACCAATGAAGGTAGTGACATTAAACCTTTGGTTAAATTGGTTGATGATCACGGCACTGACCCATTAAAGAAAGCACTTGCAAAGATTACACCCATTGAGCAAGCTGATTATGTCATCTCTACAGCCCACAAAGCTAAAGGGTTAGAATGGAACCGTGTTCATATTGAAGATGACTATCAATTTAAAATTAATGGCTTAGAACACAAGATTACAGATGAAGAGTTAAGATTACTTTACGTTGCCTGTACTCGTGCTAAAGTAAGTCTAAATATTCATCATCTTTATGATCTGATACAACAATTAAAACTAAGGGCGCCTTTAAGTCTTCGTCAATCGGTTGGTTGAAGCGCTCATACTTAGGTGAGCCTATGAAACTTGAATCGATCCAATTTAAACATATTGCTTTATTTCAAGATCTTAAAATACAGTTTCAATATGAAAAACAGCCTATTACCTTAATTTTAGGTGAACAAGCAACTGGTAAAAGTATGTTACTCAAACATACTTACCATGCTTTAACTTGGTTCCCTGCCCGTCTTAAAGATTTACGTAGCCCTGGTATTGTCATGCCTGATCAAGACATTACTCAGTCGCGCCTACAATCAAGAATCGAAGTGACCATTCAAATTCCAGCAGAAATTGGTCATTTACCAGAATCTACCTCTGCCCAACAGGTGGATTCTTCACTATGTAGCTGGAAACTTTTTAAAACTCTAAATTCAAGTGGTATTGGGATAAGCCAAGTTGAAACGCAGCAACTTGATCAAACTATGGCCCTTTATCAACAAGTCACAAAAAAAGATCCACTACAAGGACTGCCCTTAGTCGCTTACTACCCAGCCGAGCGATTTGTAAATGATATTAATCTGCTGAATAAAAATTTACCCGGCATTACCCAATCCATTTCAGCCTATGACATTAGCCCACTGCCATTTACAACATTTACCCGTTTTTTTGAATGGCTACGCGAAATTAGCGATATCGAAAATGCTCAAGCTGCACATCTCGTACAACGTATTATTTCCAAACAATCAGATCAGCAAGATCAAACAGAACTATTAAATGAGCTTCAAAAAGAGTTATCTGGGCAGCCTAAACAGCTCACCTCTCCGAATCTCTATGCACTTAAAAATGCATTAAATATTGTTTTGCCTGAACTGAAAGATCTATATTTGCAATATCAACCTCGGCTCCAGCTCATGGTTGACTATGAAGGTCAAACCCTGCCGTTTCAGCAGCTTTCCAACACCACAAAAACTTGGATTGCGTTGGTAGGCGATGTAGCGCGTAGACTCTGTTTACTTAATCCCTTAAGTTTAAATCCTTGCCTCGAAGGTGACGGGGTTTTATTGATTGATCAGATTGATGCACAGCTCGACTCCACACATTGCACAGAAATCTTGAATCGGCTTCATCAGGCATTCCCACGCTTACAAATTATTGCAACAGGAAGTCGTGAGGAATTACTTGAACATGCTTCCAACTATCAATGTTTAAAATTAGAAAATGGTAAAATTAGCCATCTTGATTTAAATACAACTAAGCAACAGCTTGAAAACATCTATACATTGCTGCAAAGAAGCGAACCATTAACGCAGTCTATAGAGGCACAACCTCTTAGCTTAATTGATCCAACACCATCTCCAGCACAAATTGGTGTTTTATTTCAGCAAATCCAAAATCTAAATGAGCAACAAAAAAATGAATTGCTCCGCATGATTCATGCTGGAGACACACCAGAAGAAAGCCCTTCTGTTTAAATTTTATGACCTATTTACTCTATTTTTATAATGAAATTCGGCTTCACACAATATAGAGTTTAAGCAGGATTTTTAGGCTCTAAAATCACTAGATGTTGTTACTACATGTAATAACATCAGATTTTTACTGCTTTTTTAGTGTACAATAAATTTCATTTTGCGTTTTTATTCTTCAAGTTGCGCAATACAACTTGTTTCTCGCTTTATTTTCTAATTTGGTTGGGCTTTTCAGAATACAAGCCTTGGAAATCTCTTTGAATTCCTATCTGTTCTGAAATTAAAATTTCACTTTTAGGTCTCGGCCTAAATCACATATGGATACGAGTGTGCTACCGATAATTATCTTATTACCGTTAATATTAGGCACCACCCTTGTTTCATTGCTTCAACGGTTCTCACGTGGAGTAACGGCTTTAGGGGCAATCGGAGTCAGTTTAACCAGTTTTGGTTTATTACTGGCTCAAGCAAAAACTGTGCTTGGTGGTGCAAGCATTCAACAGAGCTGGGATTGGTTACCTCAATTAGGAATTAATCTAAGCTTCAGACTCGATGCTCTTGGTTTACTATTCTCTCTACTTATTACCGGTATCGGTACACTCATTTATATATACGCCTACTACTATCTTGGCCCTAAAAATTCTTTAAGCAAACTATATGCTTTACTCATGCTGTTTATGGCAGCAATGCTGGGTATTTCGCTCTCTAATAATCTTATTATTTTATTAGTCTTTTGGGAGCTCACCAGTATTTCATCTTTTTTATTAGTGGGTTATTGGAGTCATTATGAAGCTGCTCAACGCGGCTCTCGAATGGCACTCACCATTACAGGGATGGGCGGTTTGGCGTTATTGGGTGGATTTGTTCTATTAGGACAAATCACTGGAACCTATGAAATTAATGACATCATGGGCATGAAAGATGCCATTCAAGCCCATTCTCTATTTATTCCAATGTTATTGCTTATTTTGCTTGGTGCATTTACAAAGAGTGCTCAGTTTCCATTTCATTTTTGGTTACCCAATGCAATGGCTGCGCCCACTCCGGTGTCTGCCTACCTACACTCTGCAACCATGGTAAAAGCCGGGATCTTTCTACTTGCGCGCTTACTGCCAATTTTTGTAGGGGCTGCGATCTATCACAATATCGTGACGTTTGTCGGCCTATTTACACTTTGTATGGCAGCATGTTTTGCCATTTTCAAAGAAGACTTAAAAGGGCTACTGGCGTATTCAACAATTAGCCATTTAGGGCTTATTGTCTGTTTGCTAGGCATCGGTTCGCCTTTAGCAGTTGCTGCTGCCATTTTTCATATTATTAACCATGCGACATTTAAAGCAGCGCTCTTCATGCTTGCAGGGATTATTGATCATGAAACTGGTACACGTGATCTTCGAAAACTCAGTGGTATTTGGCAATTACTTCCTTTTACAGCCACATTAACCATGATCACCGCTGCGTCTATGGCAGGGGTACCACTCACCAATGGCTTTATTTCTAAAGAGATGTTCTTTACCGAGCTATTGGCGAATCTTTCAGGTTCAACTGTTATCTTTGCCAGCATTATTGCAACTCTGGCTGGTATTTTTGCAGTAAGTTATTCAATTCGCTTAGTGCACGGCGTATTTTTTGATGGCCCAATTGGTAAACAAGTTCCAAATAAAAATGCACATGAACCCCCGATCGGCATGCGTTCGCCAGCCATTCTTCTTGCTGTGCTATGTATCTTGGTTGGAATTCTACCTTCTTTATTGGTAGAACCACTGGTCAATAGCGTAACGAGAGCAAGCTTGATGCAACCAGAATTTGCAGGAACTCATCTTGCAATCTGGCACGGATTCAATGCTCCTCTCATTATGAGTATTATTGCGTTAGTGGGCGGTTCACTCTTCTATTTTGCTTTGGCAAAAGATGGCATGATTCGTAAAATTGACCTTGACCCACGTCTTGGCAGGTTACAAGGCCGTATTTTATTTGATTTATTTTTAAAACATCTGTTGCTCACCAGCCGAAAAATCAAACAAAAAACTGAAAATGGCTCATTGCAAAGTTACTTGTTCTTGATCATTGCTTTTAGCATCATCATGGTCACCATGCCGCTACTTAATCAAGGGCTTACTACAGGCACACGTGAACTCACTCATGCTCCATGGATTGCCATCGTTCTCTGGCTAACCTTATTCTCGGGTTGCTGGATGATGCTCTGGTTCCACCATGAGCGTATTAAGGCAGTCCTCATTAGTGGTGCAATTGGTCTGGTTGTAACGATGGTATTTGTCACCATGTCAGCTCCAGATTTGGCATTGACTCAAATTACTGTGGATGTTGTAACCACTGTTCTTTTATTAATGAGTTTATCTTTACTTCCACAGCTAACGCCTTATGAGTCTCTTCGCTCAAGACGTTTAAGAGATGCCGCTTTAGCTATTGTTGGAGGCTTAGGAATAGGCTGGATTACGTGGCTGATTTTAACCCGTGATCACAATTCGATTTCATGGTTCTTTGCCCAGCAATCTTTACCACTCGGTGGTGGTTCAAATATTGTAAATGTCATTTTAGTTGACTTCCGTGGTTTCGATACCTTTGGTGAAATTACGGTACTAGGAATTGCGGCTATTGGTTCACTTTGCCTCATGGATGGCATGCGTGTACATGGTACAACCATGACCCAAGGCCTCACCTACCGTTTTAATCCATCTCCGCTCATGTTCCGTATTACAGCCTCTTGGGTATTGCCATTAGCGCTTGTCGTGAGTGTTTATATCTTTATGCGCGGCCATAACTATCCGGGCGGTGGCTTCATTGCAGGTCTAATTACCTCAATGGCGCTAATCATCCAATATATTGCACTAGGTCAAGACCAAACTGAACAATTACTCAAAGCAAAATCAGGGCGTCTTTACGAAGTCTGGATTGGTTCAGGTTTAACAATTGCTGGGCTTACTGGTGTAGCAGCATGGTTCTGGTTACGCCCATTCCTCACCAGCGCGCACGTGTATGTTGAATTACCAATTTTAGGAAAACTACATTTGGCTTCAGCTGCAAGTTTTGACTTAGGTGTTTATATCACCGTTGTTGGTGCAACGATGTTGCTCATCTCTGTATTGGGAGACTCTCGCCACTCAAGTATGTCTGGTCCTGTAGTACCACATCGGGAGGAATCATCATGATCAGTTTAGAATTCTTATTGGCTTCTGCTATTGGTTTACTTGTTGCCACAGGTATTTATCTGATTTTACGTGCTCGTACTTTCCCTGTCGTACTTGGATTAGCTGTAATTGGCTATGCTGTAAACCTATTTTTATTTGCTATGGGCCGATTACAAATCAGCTCACAAGCAATTTTAACCGAAACAACAAAAATAACCGATCCACTTCCTCAAGCGCTGGTGTTAACAGCCATTGTGATCGGTTTTGCAACCACAGCTTTTATTGTACAACTGGCGCTGCGTAGCCGTTATGAGTCAGGTAGTGATCATGTTGATGCTAAAGAAGACATCTCTCCAACATACGACCCACGCGAGGATGAGCCGTAATGTTTGATTTTTTATCTTTCTGGCAAGAACATGCGCCTATTTTTAGCATTCTCATCCCGGCATTTACTGCTTTTATATTATTACTGCTCGGCAACCCTGGAGCTGGTGCTTTAAAAGATGACTGGCGACAACCATGGCGTCGTGGCATTAGTCTTGTTTCAGCAATTGCTGGATTAATTACCGCAATTGTATATTTGAGCTTTGCAAGCACTGGCCAGATTACCATTTACCAACTGAGTGAATGGTCAGCACCGTTTGGCATTGTACTCGTATTAGATCGTCTTTCTGCTTTTATGCTGGTACTGACCTATGCATTAGCAGTGCCGGTTTTATGGTATGCAAGCGACAATTGGGATACCCGTGGTCGCTACTTTCATGCCATGGTTCATTTCTTGTTAATGGGTATCTGCGGAGCATTTTTAACAGGCGATTTATTTAACCTTTTCGTCTTTTTTGAAATCTTGTTGATGGCTTCGTATGTTCTGCTTTTACATGGGCAAGGCAAGCCACGCTTTCAGCTGGGTGTTCACTACGTCATTATCAATCTATTAGCCTCTGCCCTATTCTTAATTGGCCTTGGTATGATTTATGGTAGTGTGGGTAGCCTCAACATGGTGGATGTTTCACGTCTTATCCCCACACTCGAAGCAGATCAACATAAATTAGCCGTAGCAGGTGCCTTACTTTTATTTGTCGTGTTTGGCATTAAAGCAGCCATGCTTCCTGTAGGTTTTTGGCTACCAAAAACTTATGCTGTTGCAAGTACACCTGTGGCTGCAATTTTCACCATTATGACCAAGGTCGGTATATATTCGATTTTGCGTGTGAATGGAACTGTATTTGACGATGTGCTTAGCCAAGAAATCTTAAAAAGCTGGTTACTTCCGATTGGTTTAATTACATCACTCTATGGTGTGATTGGAGCAATTGGAGCAGATCGATTACGTCGCTTTGTCGGGTTTATGGTGCTTTCTTCAATTGGCACCTTGCTCACGGCAATTGCCATGTCGAATACACAAGCATGGTCTGGCGCATTATATTACTTAGTGCACAGTACGCTGATTGGAGCAGCTTTTTATCTATTTTGTGGATGGATAACCTCACAACGTGGAGATTTTAAAGATCACTTAAAAGTCGCTCCAAGAATCAAACAAGAAAAAGCGGCTATGCTGACTTATTTCTTGATTGCCATGATGCTCGCAGGTTTACCACCTTTTAGTGGTTTCCTTGGAAAAGTATTTATTTTGCAAGCGACAGTTGAAACCAGCTACCAAGGCTGGATTATTGGTGTTGTGCTTGTTGTAAGCCTATTAAGTATTATTGCTCTCACACGTGTTGGTTTTATCTTGTTCTGGCGAGCAACACCTCCTGAACAAGATCCAATCCATCCTGCTTATATTCTTTATCAGGCCCTACCAGAACGAGCACCACCCCGCAATGATAAAGTCATCTATGTATTACTTGCTGGCTTAATGGCTTATGTCGTATTTGCTGCACCTATTCAGCATTACACATTAAGTACTGCCCAGCAGATCCAAGACCATGCGCTTTACCAACGTACTATTCTTAAAGTAGATCAAAATGGTGAGTTTATCAGCGTGCAACCATTTGATCCCGCTTACCTACCAGAAACTAAATATGGGGGTGAAGTTGAAGATCATAATGCTTACCTCATTCCTGATATTATTTCGAAAGATACCTTCAATGGTGAACATATTTCAGAATATAAACATCGACAAATTCAGCAACAGGACAAACTACAAACGCCTACCATTATTGATGAAAGTCAATTGAAACCTATGGAGCCATAACAATGCAGTTATCTCATTTGCTTGAACGCTGGTTTCCACATCCATTTGTTTCAGTTCTTATTGTTTTGTTTTGGCTCATGCTGTCACATAGTCTTGATGCCAGTGATCTTTTGACGGCTGTGCTTTTAGGCTTGATTATTCCTCGTTTAGTCAAACCGTTCATTACCCGCACACCGCATATTCACTGGAAACCTGCTGTTAAATTATGCTTTGTAGTTCTTTGGGATATTGTCATTTCTAACTTTCGAGTAGCAAAGCTCGTTTTAGGGCCTACCAAAAATTTACACCCTAAATGGTATCGTGTGCCACTAGAAACGGAACATGAGCAGGTCAATACATTACTGGCGATGATCATTACGACAACGCCAGGTACTGTCTCTGCGGGTATTGATCAGGAACGTGGAGATATTTTGGTTCACGCCTTGAGCACGGATGATACCGAATCTGACATTCAAGATATCAAACAACGCTATGAAATTCCACTTATGGAAATTTTTGATGTAAAAAGCGAAACGGAGGCAAGTGTATGACAATCCTACCCTATGCTCTAGGTATTAGCTTAATTGCCATTACAATCTCTATGCTACTTTGTCTTTTCCGAATGGTAATCGGTCCATCAATTGTAGATCGACTTTTAGCACTCGATACTCTTTTCTTAAATGCAACTTGCCTCATTGTTGTGCTAGGCATTTACTGGATGACGACCTCTTTATTTGAAGGAGCGCTATTGGTTGCTATGCTAGGCTTCGTGTCTACAGCAGCTTTAGCTCGTTACTTCACAACCGGCCATGTTGTCGATTAAGGAGAGATCAAAATGCAGTTTGTAATGGAAATTATTGTTTCGGTCTTTCTGGTTTTTGGCGCTTTCTTTATGTTAGTCGGCTCAATTGGTATGGTCCGCTTACCTGACTTATTCATGCGCTTACATGCACCCACAAAATCGAGTACGTTAGGATTAGGCAGCTTCTTGATTGCTTCCATGATCTTTTTTGCTTTTCAAGGTCGCTTTGGTTTTGCCGAGCTACTGATTACACTTTTAGCTTTTATTACCGCACCGGTTTCAGCAAATTTAATTGCTCAAGCTGCGCTACATTTACGTTTGCGCTCGCTTAGTGGAGAAGTTCCTGAAGCAATTGAACGCCCTTTGCCTTGGGATCGTTATAAAATTGGACAGCGTTTCTCGCAAAATAAACCTCCTATGGACCCTCCTAAAGAGTAGGCGAAAAAACCAACCAATAAAAAAGCCACCCAAAGGTGGCTTTTTTATTTTTAATTTATATTACTGTTCGTCATCTGACTCGCGTTTCGGTAAATCATTTACCGCTTTCTCGATCAGACCAAACATATAGTTACCATACGCATTAGTCTTATCATAATGGAAACGCAATCTTGGCGTAATACGTGTCTTGATACGACGGCTCAATTCATGACGCAAGAAACCAGAAGCTTTATTTAATACGTCTAAAGTTTCTTTATTTGCTGCTTCACTTTGCTCATCACCAAGCTCACGTCCCATTACAGTGACATAAACTTCAGCATAACCCATGTCTGCACTGACTTTCACCGCAGAGATGGTCACTAGACCACCTAAGCGAGGATCTTTAAGCTCCTGACGGATCAGCTCAGACAACTCACGTTGTACTGAATCCGCCATGCGCTTTAAGCGTTGGCTACCCGCCATTAAAGACTCCGTTTAATCAATTGAACATCATAGACTTCGATCTTATCTTTCACTTTGATGTCTTTATAACCTTTCACCGCAAGACCACATTCCATACCGGCACGAACTTCTTCAACCACTTCTTTATAGCGACGAAGAGATTCAAGCTCACCTTGGAACACAACCACGTCATCACGTAATACGCGAATCGGCTTATTACGATGCAATACACCTTCAAGTACCATACAGCCTGCTGCTGCACCAAACTTACTTGAGTGGAATACTTCACGTACTTCAGCAACACCTAAGATAGTTTCACGATGTTCAGGAGCAAGTTTACCACTCATGGCATCTTTCACATCATCAATCAATTCATAGATGATGCTGTAGTAACGAATATCGATACCGTCTTGATCACTTCTCTGACGAGCAGTCGTATCAGCACGAACGTTAAAGCCCAACAATACAGCTTCTGAAGATTCAGCAAGAATCACATCAGACTCAGTAATCGCACCAACACCCGAACTAATTACACGAACTTTTACTTCATCAGTAGATAATTCATGTAAAGCTGCATTCAATGCTTCTAAAGTACCACGTACGTCAGTTCTTAAAACAACGTTCACTGTAGGAACATCTTTTTTGCCCATTGACGACATGATATTTTCAAGACGCATTGCGCTTTGACGATCAATACGTTTTTGACGTTCACGGTCAGCACGAGCATCCGCAACTTCACGTGCTTTCTTCTCGTCATTTACAACAAGAACTTCATCACCTGCCATTGGAGCATCTGGAAGACCCAGAATTTCTACTGGAATAGATGGTCCTGCTGATTTAATAGGCTTACCATTTTCATCAGACATTGCACGGACACGACCATATGATGAACCTGCAAGAACAAGGTCACCAATGTTTAATGTACCGTTTTGAACAAGAATAGAAGTTACTGCACCACGGCCTTTATCAACACGCGCTTCAATAACAACACCTTGCGCAGCACCTTCAGCAGATGCTTTTAATTCCATCAATTCTGACTGAATAAGAATTAAATCAAGGAGTTCATCAATACCTTGTCCACTGTGTGCAGAAACCTTAGCAATCGGAACATCACCACCCCATTCTTCTGGAACGATTTGTTTCGTTGTTAATTCATTTAACACACGGTCTACATCAGCAGATTCTTTATCCATTTTGTTGATTGCAACAATAATTGGAGTACCTGCTGCACGCGCATGGTCAATTGCTTCTGCAGTTTGTGGCATTACACCGTCATCTGCTGCAACAACCAATACAACGATATCCGTTGCTTTAGCACCACGTGCACGCATTGAAGTAAACGCAGCATGTCCTGGTGTATCAAGGAATGTAATGATTCCTTTGTCTGTTTCAACGTGATATGCACCAATATGCTGGGTAATACCACCTGCTTCGCCTGCCGCCACTTTCGAACGACGGATACGGTCAAGCAATGATGTTTTACCATGGTCAACGTGACCCATAATGGTAACAACTGGCGGACGAGTTGTTTGCTCACCACGTGCTTCTTCAGCCGCTTCAAGCAAGTTATCTTCCGCTTGTGTATCAGAAACTAAAACAGGGTTATGGCCCATTTCTTCAACAACAAGTGCTGCTATATCTTGATCAATAGCTTGTTCTTGATTAACCAACTCACCCATTTTCATAAGTGATTTGATAACTTCACGTACTTTAATCGCCATTTTTTGAGCAAGATCGGCAACAACAATGCTTGAACCGATTTCTACATCATAAACTTGCTTTTTAACTGGCTTTTCAAATCCATGCTTATTTGCTTGGCTTGATTTTAAACCGCGTTTGTTATGGTTAACAAAGCTTTGCTCTTCTTGACCACGACGACCACCTTTTTTACCCGCACGTGGGTTAGTAGTTGCGCCACCGCGTTTAATTTCACGGTCTTCTTGCTTAAATGAATCTTCATAAGCCTGGCCAACTAGACCTGAAGCAAGTGGAGAGTCATCAATCACACGAATTGTAGTAGTAGCTTCGTCATTTGAATACTTAGACGCCATTTTGCGCATTTGTTCAAGTGTACGTTGCTGAGCTTCTTCAGCCGCTTTACGACGCGCAGCTTCTTCAGTCGCTTTTAACTGAGCTGTTTGTGCTTCACGCGCTTTCTTTTGCTCTAATGTTTCTGCTGGTTTTGGTGCAGGTTTTACTGTACCACCACCACGTCTTTTCACGACTACAGCAGCTTTAGGAGCTGTCTGTGCAGCGCTATCTTGTTGATGAGCAACACGCATAGCATCTAAAGTTGCTTTTGCTTTTTGCTCTGTTTGAAGACGCGCGTTTTGCTGTGCAGTGTCACGCGTTTGCTGTTCTACACGTGTTTTAGCTTCAGCTTCTGCACGTGCTTTAGCTTCAGCTGCAATTTGTTCAGGGTTTGGTTTAGCAAAAACCTGTTTTTTACGTACTTCTACGTTAATTGTTTTTGCTTTACCTGAAGTACTTGCAACTTTAGCGGTACTGGTTGTTTTACGTTTCAACGCAATTTTTCCTGTGTTACCACTTTCCTGACCATGCACTTTTTTCAAATGATTGACTAAAGTATCCTGTTGTTCAGTGGTAATAATATCGTCTGCTGTACGTTGAGGCAAACCTGCTTCACGAGCCTGTTCTAGGAGCTTCTCAACAGGACGTTCTACACTGAGAGCTAACTCTTTAATCGACTTGTCCGTCATATTTCATCTCCTAGTTAAACCATGATTCGCGAGCTTTCATGATCAATTGACCTGCTTTTTCATGATCAAGACCTTCAATATCAGAGATATCATCAGTAGCCTGATCTGCCAAATCGTCGACAGTAATAATACCGCGCGCGGCAAGCGAGTAAGCGATCTCAGAAGTCATGCCTTCCATAGTTAGAAGGTCTGCGCTCGGTTCTTGAATATTTTCTTGCTGTTTCAAAGCATCAGTAAGTGCTGCTTCTTTTGCACGACTTTGCAATAACTCAACCAATTCAGCATCAAGCTCAATTTCGTCAAAAGTTTCAGCTGGAACATAAGCAATCTCTTCTAAAGAGGTAAAGCCCATTTCCACCAATGCCATTGCTAAATCTTCTTCAATATCGAGACGTGATACAAACATGTCAAGATATTGCTGAGCTTCATTTTGCTGACGAGCACGATACTCTTCTTCAAGCATCATGTCGAGTTTGTAGCCAGTTAAATCAGAAGCTAAGCGAACGTTCTGGCCTTGTGAGCCAATCGCACGAGCCAATTGATCGCTGGTTGCAAAAATAATATCGGCACTTCTTGCATCTTCATCAAGCACGATGCCTGAAACATCAGCTGGTTCTAATGCACTTGCAATGTACTGAGCTGGATCATCAGACCAGACCACTACATCAATACGTTCACCGTTTAACTCTTGTTGTACTGCTTGAATACGCGTACCACGCATACCAATACATGCACCGACAGGGTCAATACGATGGTCATTTGTTTTCACTGCAATTTTAGCACGAACGCCTGGTTGACGTGCCGCTGCTTTAATTTCAATAATTTCTTCAGAAATCTCAGGAATTTCTTTTTTCATTAAAGCAATTAACATTTCAGGCTTAGCGCGTGATAACAACAACTGAGCGCCACGACCTTCACGGTTCACATTGTATAAAATAGCGTTCATACGTTGTTTTGGACGAAGAATTTCTTTAGGAATCATTTCTTCGCGCGCAAGATAAGCTTCTGCGTTGTCGCCTAAATCGATAATAAAGCCATCTTTGGTTTGTTTTTTCACTTCACCGTAAATCAACTCACCAACTTTAGACTCGTATGCATCAGCAACTAAAGCACGCTCAGCTTCACGAATTTTTTGTACAATAACTTGTTTTGCAATTTGTGCAGCGATACGACCAAACTCAATAGATTCTACTTCGAGTTCACGTACATCACCAATTGACCATTTAGATGGGTCAAGGTCAGAAATCGCATCTTGGCAAGCTGGCATTTCATGATCTTCATCTGCCACAACAGTCCATTGACGGAACGTACTGTAATCACCAGTTTTACGATCAATTTCTACACGAAGCTGAGCTTCTTCAGCATGCGTACCTTCGTAAAATCTTTTCTTCGTTGCGGCAACTAGAGCTTGTTCTAAAGCCTCGAAGATCGCTTCACGACTAACACCTTTTTCATTACTAACCGTTTCAACAACGGTAAGAATTTCGCGGCCCATAAGTCACCTACCGATTTCTTATAAAATTTAAATAAATTTAATCTTGATAGATCAAGTTTGCTTTATCGATATTGTTGCTGTCGATCTCAAGCACATGCTGCCCATCAACTTCAACCTGAATTTCTTCATTTTCAAGGTCTACTGCGATAAGTTTTGCTTGAAATTTACGACGGTTTTCTACTGCTGCAATCAAACGCAAAGCAATTTGTTGTCCAATGTAGCCTTGTAACTGTTCTAGTTGAAAAAATGGACGATCCCAGCCCGGGGAAGAAACTTCTAATGAATACTCACCTGAAATTGGATCATGAACATCCAGCATTGCGCCGACTTGTTGTGTTACACGCACACAATCTTGTACACCAATACCACGGCCTTGTTCTACTTCGCCATCTTCATCAAGTACAGGCTCAGCATCTTCACTTACCGCTTTGTCGATATAAATACGCAATAATGAACGTTTGCCTTGTGGGAGAAACTCGATTCCCCAAAGGTCGACACCACATGCTTGTACTGCAGGAACAATTAAGTCATGCAATGCTTGGGATTTATTTGATAATTTCATTTACTCTCGTCATTCTCGTGCGATTCAATCGGTTGTTTTAACCGACACAGACCTACTATAGTGAAGCATGACTATTTGACCAATTGATGTCGAAACTACACGATAGCGATACGATAACCAATAAAAAAGGGCGTTAATCGCCCCTGTCTTGCACAGAAAACAATAGTCCACTGTGCAAAAAGGCCCACTTGTTTGTGAGCCTCTTTTAAGAAACTTGGTAGCGGGAGCTGGATTTGAACCAACGACCTTCGGGTTATGAGCCCGACGAGCTACCAGACTGCTCCATCCCGCAACAACGTGCAAAAATTATATACAAATATCAAATAAAGTCAATGTAAACTTACTAGATATTTGCCTGATTAAGTTGCACCTTAATCAAATTGGTAGCGGGAGCTGGATTTGAACCAACGACCTTCGGGTTATGAGCCCGACGAGCTACCAGACTGCTCCATCCCGCAACAAAAACAAACCACACGCATCAACTTTCTGGTTAAAAGCTGGTGCGGAAGGGGGGACTTGAACCCCCACGCCCGAAGGCACTACCACCTCAAGGTAGCGTGTCTACCAATTCCACCACCACCGCAGCTTGTGGGACGCATTCTAGTGCTTCCCACCACAAAAGGAAAGCCCTATTTCGAATTATTGACTGGTTTTTGGTGCAGTTGGCGAAGTTTCAGGCAATGTGCTTGGTGTTGGCGCGGTAGTTTGTACAGTTTTTAAACTATAAGCCTCTGTAGTTTGCTTTTTCGCAAAAACAGCTAGGGTTAAACTAGTCACAAAAAACAAGGCTGTTAACACAGCAGTAAGGCGAGTAAGGAAGTTAGCTGAACCCGATGCACCAAATACAGTGGCTGCTCCGCCGCCGCCAAAAGAGGCACCCGCATCCGCACCTTTACCGTGTTGCACTAGAATCAAGCCAATCATCAGTACCGCTAAAATAATATGTACGATCAGTACAAAAGAGTGCATACCCTATCCTCGTTATTTACTTTGTGCAAAGGCTTCTACGATTTGATAAAAAGATGCTGCATTTAACGAAGCACCTCCAACCAACGCGCCATTAATATCTGGACATGCTGCCAACTCGACTGCATTTTCAGCTTTTACACTACCGCCATATAAAATCGCAATGTCTGGACCCGCTGAAGTAATCTGACTTAAACCTTCACGGATTTTAGCATGCATTGCCTGTGCATCTTGTGGTGAAGCAGTTTTACCTGTACCAATTGCCCAGATTGGCTCATAAGCAATTACAATTTGCTTTTGCCATTGTTCTGCGGTAACTACAGGAGCTATATCACAGATTTGTTGCAATACAACCTGCTCTGCCAAATCTTGTTCACGCTGTTCGAGACTTTCACCCACACAATAAATGACAGTTAAGCCTGCATTTAAAGAATTTTGGAGTTTTGCCTTCAAAGTTTCAACGTTATCACCTAATAAATCACGGCGTTCAGAGTGACCCACCAATACAAAATTAATTTGGCTATCTTTTAATAATTCTGCACTGACTTCACCAGTATAGGCGCCTGTACCTGCTACACGCGATACATCTTGTGCAACTGTATATACTGTTCTTGCAGCATCTTGCAATTGTGTTTGTACCATTGCAAGTGCAATAGAAACTGGAGCAACCCCGACATGGCAGCTTTCATCTGCAATTTGGTTTTGTTGCAATAGTTGTTTAAATTCTTCTATAAGTTGTTTGGCATTGGCACGCATTGGGTTCATTTTCCAGTTGCCAACTACCCAAGGCGTAATCGTCGAACCCGACATACGGCTCACCTTTCATCAAAAATGCAGCACATTCTACACGCATTTCTACAAATTTCAGATACTTTTCTTTAACGGGGTTGCTCATATCTTTTCTACTATTTGAAATCAGTAATAAAACTTTATTGAGCCCAAAGCCTTAGCTTTTAAAAATTAATGAATAAAAACTTCGACTGGTTCAAGCTTTGATAAGCGGATCAAGACGAGAGCATCATTTTCTCAGGTAGTAATTTTAGATAACAAAAGTATAATTTTTTATATACCAATTATAAACATATGAGCACAGGTAGGCAGATGTCAGTCATACATACATCTCCAAAATTTTCGGGGTTTTTTCGACGATTAGTCGAAGAAAAACATGTGTCGGCAGCGACCATGCAAACAGCATTAGATGCAGCAAAAAGAGCTAAACAGGATACAGTTTCGTACCTGATTGAAGAGGTTCATCTCTCCCCTTCTTTATTAGCTGAAACAATTTCTATTGAATTTGCTGAACCATATTTTGATCTGGACGTTTACGATACCAGCCAGATTCCTAAAGATTTGGTCGACCAGAAACTGATTTTAAAACATCGGGTCTTGCCTCTCGTACAAAGAGGACAGATTTTATATGTTGCAACCAGTAATCCCAGCAATGTTGATGCTATTGATGCTATTCGCTTCAACAGCAAGCTTATGGTTGAGCCGGTTATTGTCGAGCACCATAAACTTGAGAAAATTCTGGCGCAGCAATTTACTGAAGAAAGTAGTTTCGAATTTAGTGATGAAGAGTTTGATCTGGATGTAGATCTTGATACCTCAACCGCTCCAGAAGAGGATGATGACACTCCTCAGGGCGATGAAGCACCTATTGTTAAATATGTTAACAAGTTATTAATAGATGCGATTCGTATGGGGGCTTCAGACTTGCATTTCGAACCCTATGAGAAATCGTATCGGGTCCGTTATCGGGTCGATGGCGTTTTGCGTCAGATTGCAAATCCGCCTTTGCAACTGGCTAACCGTTTGGCTTCACGCTTAAAAGTGATGTCTCAAATGGACATTTCCGAAAAGCGTGTTCCTCAAGATGGTCGTATCAAACTCAAGCTATCGAAATCTAAAGCAATTGATTTTCGTGTGAACTCTCTTCCGACCTTATTTGGTGAAAAGCTAGTTCTACGTATTCTCGATCCGTCTAGTGCCATGCTGGGAATTGATGCTCTAGGATATGAAGAAGAGCAAAAAGCACTCTTTATGGAAGCATTAGATAAGCCACAAGGTATGCTTTTAATTACTGGTCCTACAGGTTCTGGTAAAACAGTATCCTTATATACGGGCCTCAACATTTTAAATACTGAAAGCTCCAATATTTCTACTGCCGAAGATCCAGTCGAAATTAACCTCGAAGGCATTAATCAGGTTAACGTGAACCCTAAAGTAGGTCTTACTTTTTCGGCTGCACTTAAATCATTTTTACGTCAGGACCCTGACATTATTATGGTCGGTGAGATTCGTGATTTAGAAACAGCTGAAATCGCGATTAAAGCTGCTCAGACGGGCCATATGGTAATGTCCACACTACATACTAACAGTGCCCCTGAAACACTTACTCGTCTACGCAATATGGGAGTTCCATCTTTTAATATTGCGACATCGGTCAATTTGGTTATTGCTCAACGTTTGGCACGTCGATTATGCCCTCAATGTAAGGTGCCTAGTGACATTCCTAAACAAAGCCTATTAGAAATGGGTTTTACCGAACAAGATCTAACACATCCCGATTTTCAAGTTTTTCAACCGGTCGGTTGTCCTGAATGTCGTGAGGGTTACAAAGGTCGAGTAGGTATTTATGAGGTAATGAAAGTCACACCTGAGATTTCCAAGATTATTATGGAAGACGGCAACGCTTTAGAAATCGCTGCTGCTTCTGAAAAATTGGGGTTTAGTAATCTGCGTCGCTCAGGTTTAAAGAAAGTCATGCAAGGTGTTACTTCTTTACAAGAAGTCAACCGCGTGACCAGTGAATAAAAGACAATTTAAAATAAGGATAATGTCATGACTGTCAAAAAGGCACAGTTGATGCCGACTTTTGCTTATGAAGGGGTTGACCGTAAAGGCGTAAAAATTAAGGGGGAACTTCCAGCTAAAAATATGGCTTTAGCTAAAGTAACCCTACGCAAACAAGGTGTAACTGTCCGTAATATTCGGGAAAAGCGTAAAAATATTCTTGAAGGTTTATTTAAGAAAAAAGTATCAACGCTCGATATCACGATTTTTACCCGACAACTTGCAACCATGATGAAAGCTGGTGTTCCACTGGTACAAGGCTTTGAAATTGTGGCGGAAGGTTTAGAAAACCCAGCGATGCGCGAGGTGGTGCTCGGTATTAAAGGTGAAGTTGAAGGTGGCGGTACTTTTGCCTCAGCTTTAAGAAAGTATCCTCAGCACTTCGACAAACTGTTTTGTTCTCTTGTAGAGTCTGGCGAACAGTCTGGTGCGCTTGAAACCATGCTGGACCGCGTGGCAATTTACAAAGAAAAAAGTGAGTTGCTTAAGCAGAAAATTAAGAAAGCCATGAAATACCCAGCAACGGTTATTGTGGTTGCTGTGGTTGTGACTATTATTTTGATGGTTAAAGTAGTTCCTGTCTTCCAAGACCTGTTTTCTTCCTTTGGCGCAGATTTGCCTGCGTTTACACAAATGGTTGTAAATATGTCGAAATGGATGCAGGAATACTGGTTCATTATGATTATTGTGATTGGTGCAATTATTGCTGCTTTTATGGAAGCTAAAAAGCGCAGTAAAAAATTCCGTGATGGTTTAGACAAACTCACGCTTAAGTTACCTATCTTTGGTGATCTTGTTTACAAGGCGATTATTGCCCGCTACAGCCGTACTTTAGCAACCACTTTTGCAGCAGGTGTTCCGCTCATTGATGCCCTTGAATCAACAGCTGGTGCAACCAATAATGTTATTTATGAACAAGCTGTAATGAAAATTCGTGAAGATGTTGCAACAGGTCAACAACTCCAATTTGCGATGCGCGTTTCAAATCGTTTTCCATCTATGGCTATACAAATGGTCGCAATTGGTGAAGAATCTGGTGCACTAGACAGCATGCTCGACAAAGTTGCCACCTACTATGAAAATGAAGTTGATAATGCCGTTGATGGCTTAACTTCAATGATGGAACCTTTAATTATGGCAATCTTAGGGGTACTTGTAGGCGGTCTGGTTATTGCTATGTATCTTCCAATTTTCCAAATGGGCTCAGTCGTGTAATGCAAGAAATTATTGCTTATTTTATTCAAAACTTAACTGCACTTTATATTGCAGTTGCACTATTGAGCCTGTGTATTGGTAGCTTTTTGAATGTGGTGATTTATCGCACCCCAAAAATGATGGAACAAGATTGGCAGCAAGAATGTCAAATGTTACTCAATCCTGAACAACCAATCATTGACCATGAAAAGCTAACATTAAGTAAGCCCGCTTCATCATGCCCCCAATGCCATCAGCCCATCCGTTGGTATCAAAATATTCCTGTCATAAGTTGGCTACTTTTAAAAGGTAAATGTGGGCATTGTGAACACGCAATTAGCATGCGCTACCCAGCCATCGAACTATTAACAATGGCATGTTCACTAGTTGTGGTCATGGTGTTTGGCCCAACCATACAAATGCTTTTTGGACTAGTCCTGACTTGGGTTTTAATTGCTTTAACATTTATAGACTTTGATACTCAGCTGCTACCTGACCGCTTTACCTTACCTTTGGCCGCACTGGGTTTAGGCATTAATACCTTTAGCATCTACACCACACCCACCTCAGCCATTTGGGGTTACTTAATTGGTTTTTTATGCCTGTGGATTGTGTATTACCTATTTAAAGTAATTACCGGCAAAGAAGGCATGGGCTACGGCGACTTTAAGTTGCTTGCGGCATTAGGTGCATGGATGGGGCCATTGATGCTGCCATTAATTGTGCTATTGTCATCTTTACTAGGTGCAATTATTGGCATCATTTTACTAAAATTACGCAATGACAATCAGCCCTTTGCCTTTGGGCCGTATATTGCCATTGCAGGCTGGGTTGCCTTTTTATGGGGTGATCATATTATGAAAATCTATTTGGGAGGTTAAAATGGCTTTTATTCTGGGAGTCACAGGTGGAATTGGTAGCGGGAAATCTGCTGCAACACAATGGTTTGAATCCCAAGGAATACAAGTCGTCGATGCCGACATCGTTGCGCGCGAAGTGGTTGAAAAAGGCCAACCTGCCCTTCAAAAAATTCAACAAACTTTTGGAGATTGGGTACTTCAACCTGATGGAAGCCTAGATCGTCGTGCCCTACGCGAGTATATTTTTCAAAATCCACAAGCACGCCATACACTTGAGCAAATCACTCATCCTGCAATCCGCCAATCTATTATTCAACAATTGCAAAATCCGCGTAGCACTTATGTGATTTTAGTTTCACCATTGCTATTTGAAACTAACCAGCATGAATTGGTTAATCACACGTTATTAGTTGATGCGAGTGAACAAACTCAAATTCAGCGTGCAAGCCAACGCGATGGGCAAAACCAAGAACAAATTCAGAAAATTATTGCGGCGCAAATGCCACGTGAGCGAAAACGCGAACTTGCCAATGACATTGTGTTTAATGACGGTTTACTTGAACATTTACATCAACAATTAGAGCCTTTACATCAAAGTTATTTGAAACGTACAGACTAATCTGGCTCATTTTGCTGTTTAATTTTTTGTGCCAAGCTATCTGGTCGGAACCATCGCCAAGGTTGTAAGGCACCTACTCCCATTCCAACTAAACCTACGACAATCGATGGGCTTAACGCCTCCCCTAACAGAGGTACGGCCAATATGGCTGCAATAAAAGGCGCCAAAGTGACAATGCTTCCAGTTTTAAAAGCACCAAGTCGCTGAATGGCTGCCACATAAGTCAAAGTTGCAATAATGACTACGAACACACCATGGAAAATGCCTTGTATGGCTAAATGAACAGGACTGACTTCCATAAAATGCTTAGGCAAAAATAAAACATAGATGGGCAAATAAATAATTGCAGACCAAATCGCAACACTTGCCATTGAGTGCCATGCAGACAGTTTCCACTGTTTAAGTAACACAGTGAAAATACCCCACCAAATCGCACTAATAAAAAGTAGCAGATCACCTATTCCAAAAGCAGAAGCATTACCTTGCAGCATCAAAACGCTCATGAGACCTAAAGCAGCGATCATGATTGCCAGACTAGCCCATGTATGTTTATCAAATGGTTGTCTAAATAAAATATATGCTGCGAACGCAGTACAAATTGGGATACAGCCATTTAAGAAAATTGCAGCGTGAGCGGCGGGAGCATAGAGAAAAGCGGTATAGACGGTAAGACAATAAATGACCCCACCAATCAAGGCCAGAATAACCGCATGCTTACTCCATAAAAAAGCGAGATCTTTTTTATAGATCAGAATAGGCATTAAAATTAAGAAGGCTATAGCGAAGCGCAGTGCGGCAATATCCCAAGCACTGATGTGCCACTGTGCATTTAAACGGGCAAAAAGCGTAAACCCGCCCCAAATGCACATGGTCACCAATACAAAGAAATAACCTTGCTTACGGGGAGACATATCAAGATGACTTAAAAACTAGAAAGGCAGCTAAATTATACCTCAGAACGCTGGCAGCAAGCCTCATAAAGAGCCATACCAGTCGCTACACTGACATTTAGACTTTGTAGATTTCCTGCCATCGGAATATAAACTTTATGATCACATTGTGCCTGTGTAATAGGACGCAAACCGGTATCTTCAGCTCCCATCACAATCACGACTGGGCCAGAAAAATCGCATTTTTGAAGTGGTAACGCACTTTCATCAAGCATGGTGCCAATCACACGCACATGAGTTGTTTCTTTAAGATGAGCCAATGTACGAGCTAAATTTGTGACTTGAATGAATTTAACTTTCTCGGCCCCACCCGCTGCAACTTTACGAGCAGTTGGCGTTAAACTTGCCGCACGATCACGAGGAACGATGACTGCTTGCACACCCATCGCAGCGGCAGTACGAATACAAGCCCCTAAGTTATGTGGGTCTGTTACCTGATCTAATGCCAACAACAAGGCATCTGGAGTTTCACTTAAGATTTGATCAAGATCTTGCTCATTTAAGACAGGATGCGGACGCACTGCTGCAACTACGCCTTGATGAAATGGTAGACCTGCAAGTTTTTCAAGACTATCGCGGCTTGCTTTTTGTACACTGATTCCAAAAGGCTCTGCCAATTGCAAAATCTTTTGCAAACGCTGATCATCCCGTCCTTTTAAAGTAAACAGGGTTAGCACACGCTCCGGCTCAAGTTCTAGCAATGACTCCACTGAATGAACGCCATAATAATATTCCTGTTTTGCCATGCATGACCTCTAACAACGTTTGAGCAAAAAAATAAAAATCCTGCAAAGCCAACTTCACAGGATTTCTTTGGGCATAGTGTACCCGATTTGAACAGGAATTTCTTAGCCTTCTAAATGGCACACGTAATCGAGGACTTCATCAGTTTCGATTTTAAAAACGCTATTTCCAGGCACGTAAAATGATTGGCCTGCACGGAACAATTCACTTTCATTACTGTCCGCAATTGTTACGCGACATTCACCTGAAATAATTTCCATACGCTCAGGGACATGCGTTTCAAAAGTTAAGGCTTGCTCAGTCGGCAAAATAACACCTAGTGTTTTTTTCGTTCCATCTTCAAATTGCACGGTATGGCTGATACATGCTCCACCAAAATAAACGTTTGATTTTTTGATGACCGTTACATGATCAAATTGGTTTGTACTCATGCACATTCTCCAGATAATGCTATATTTATATAAATTATGATGAATGTAGTTTAATTGTGCCTAAATAACTAATCAATCAGTTTTCATACGGATAGACTTGTAATTTCCACTGCTCGGCCTGAATTTTTTTGGCAAAAGCATGAGGTAAATTAATCTCAATATTTCGACTATTCGACACAATTGCATCGTATCTGCAAACTTCGACCTGATTTTCATCTAGGAGTACCCAACACACTCTTTGCGCTGTTGGATGGGCAACTGCTGTAGCAACTACCGGTGAACCGTCATTCATTCCTACATGAAAATTTTCACTGTCATTTTGCATTAACACCAGATCATACGCTGGAAAATCGAGAGCATCTGAATCAAATTGCTGACTATCATGTATAAGCACGCTCTGTTTTAAAGTCGGCCAAATACAATAACGCAAATAATGCTGATCCATTACCCGATTATCCAGATAACGTCCGGTGGCAACATAATCTCTGATATGTGCTTCAATATTATGAAAAATCCCGGTACATCCGCCCCACATTCCAGCCAAAATTAGCTCAGTATGAGAATAGTTATCTCGCATTAAATGAAACCACTTCTCACTCTTGAGCCACGCATCTACAGCCGCCTTTTCACGGTGCGATACAATCGAGTCGGCATCACGTATAAGAAAACGCTTAATTGTCGGATCATCCATCACAAAAAAACGCCAGAATAGCCCTGATAGTTGTTTTTGAGAGTCCGTCACTGGTACCACTTGCGCACCCTTCTCTTTTAAACGCTGTTGCACAAGCACTGGAACGGTATCATCGACATAAAATCGGCACGTCCACTCTGGATAAACTTGTTTGGCTAACTCAGTATTTAAAATAGAAGTTTCACAATAACGCGGGTTTGCTCCAAACAATGAAAAGGCAATAATATTTTCTTGAGGATTTGAACTAAACTCAGGAGGTGCATGATTTGGAATCGGAAAAACAGGCTCACTCTTAACGAGTTCTTTTTTTGTTGTAATTGCCAAGCGTCCAAATTTTATTGTTTCTTCTTTTTTATTTAAATGATGACAAACTTCTGTTAATCCATCATATAAATTTGTATTTACAGCGGAACCACTCGCCTGAATCGCTTGCAAATAGTGTTGATAGGCATCGTTATAACGGCGTAAGCGTAGCTCTGTATATGCCAAATCGGATAATGCTCCCGGATGCTTGGGAACTAAATTAACAGCCTGTTTAACATGTTGATAAGCTTTGGCATAATCGCCTTGTGCGGCAGCCTGTTTAAATGCATTAAAATGTTGATTTAAAATTTTATTCATTTCCGCAGGATTGTTTTTTTTATGACGGTTAATCATCCCTATCGGTGGTTTCGGTAAGCTTAATGTTTTTTTCATTGTAAATATCCGCAATCTTGCTGTTCTATAATTTCAGTTAGAATAATAGATCACTTGTAGCAAATTCAAAACTTCTCTATCTTTAACCCATAATTTGGCGCGTTGGATGCGTTTATGCTCACACATTTAACTTTAATTAATTTTGCATTAGCTGATCATTTAGCTATTGATATAGAACAAGGATTTAATGTTCTAACAGGCGAAACAGGTGCCGGAAAATCATTATTACTGGATGCACTTTCTGCCTGTCTAGGGGAACGTACCGATACGAATTATGTCCGTTATGGTTCAGACAAAGCGGATATCACCGCTGTTTTTACCTATCAAAATAATAGCCCTGAAGAAAAATGGCTACAAGAACACGAGCTAGATGATGATTCTGGGGAAATTCATTTACGCCGTGTTATTTTTGCAACTGGACGTAGTAAAGCATGGGTCAATGGCCGCCCTAGCAGTTTATCTGAACTCAAAGAATTGGGCCGTTTGCTCGTTCAACTCTATAGTCAACACAGCCAGCAGCAGCTTCTTGAGCCACCATATCCAAAGCATTGGCTAGATCGTTATAACAATTTTTATGTTGAAGCGAATGATGTACGTGAAGCCTATAGTATGTGGCAACGCACGATTCGTTTGCACCAAGCAGCCTTGGATGCACAAGCAACACGTTTGCAGCGTATTGGCACTTTAGAGCATCAAATCGAAGAACTCGAAGACGTCATTCAAACGGACTATAAAGAAATTGAGCAAGAATTTGATCGTCTCAGTCATCATGAACATATCATGCAAGACTGTAGCTATAGCTTAAATGTTTTAGATGAAGCTGAGCAGAATATTACTCAAGAAATGTCTTCGATTATTCGCCGTCTAGAATCTCATGCCGGGCGTAGTGATCAACTTTCTGAAATTTATAACTCTTTGCTGAATGCTCAAAGTGAAATAGATGATGCAACGGCGAACTTGCGTCAATTTATTGATCGTCAGAGCTTTGATCCAGAGCGAATGGAAGAGCTCAACTCTAAACTTGAGGTTTTTCATCGTCTGGCACGCAAATATCGGACTCAACCGGAAACACTTAAAGAAGAATATGAAGCTTGGCAACGTGAGCTTGAGCAACTACATCAACTTGAAGACCCAGAAACACTGGCAGAGCAAGTTGAAAAGTCGCATGAGGAGTTTTTAGAAAAAGCTCAGCATTTAGACAATATTCGTCGTGAAGCTGCCGCTCCGCTTGCTAAACAATTAACTGAACAAGTGAAACCTTTAGCGTTACCAGAAGCACACTTCGAGTTTAAGTTCGAACCATTAGAACAACCAGGTGCAGAGGGTTTAAGCTTTATTCAACTTTTATTTACTGCCAATAAAGGTATTCCTCCACAACCACTGGCACGAGTGGCCTCTGGTGGTGAACTTTCTCGTATTGCACTCGTGATGCAAGTCATGAATGCTGAAAAAACCGAATCCGAAGTTTTGGTATTTGATGAAATTGATGTCGGGATTAGTGGCGGCACCGCAGAAGTTGTGGGACGTTTACTTGCCGACTTAGCGCAACATGTCCAGCTCCTATGTATTACTCACCAAGCACAAGTTGCTGCACAATCTGATCAGCATTTATTAGTGAAAAAACAACAAACTGACCCAGCCAGCAGTACAATTATAGAACTTGATGAAAATCAAATCATTTTTGAGTTAGCTCGCATGTCAGGTGGTGTTGAAATTAATGAAACAACCTTGCAGCACGCAAAACAATTACGCCAACTTAAATTTCAGGCTTCTTCAAATTAATAAAGAAAATGAGAGAAAAAGATTGGCGAAATCCGATTAACTCTTGTATGTTGATAAAAAGAACCTATATAGATAAAAGGGTCGAGAGGCCCTCTAGTGACATTTTTTGAGGGAGAACCGCTTAGGTGACCAAACAATACCTGACTCACCGTTGTCTGATTGCCCCGCCAGAAATGGCAGATGACTTTTTCGCAAACACTGTAATTTATCTTGCTCGTCATGATGAGGAAGGTGCTCAAGGCATTATTATTAATCGTCCTTCCGGTATTCAAATTAAAGAATTACTCAATGATCTCGACATTGAAGCTGACAATGTAAATCCACATGCGGTTTTACAAGGTGGTCCTTTACGTCCTGAAGCTGGATTTGTTCTCCATACTGGGCAACCAACATGGCATTCATCTATTGCTGTAGGTGAAAATGTTTGTATTACGACCAGTAAAGATATTCTTGATGCGATTGCTCATAACGAAGGTGTAGGTCGATACCAAATTGCATTAGGCTATGCGAGCTGGAGCAAAAACCAGTTAGAAGACGAAATTACGCGTGGTGACTGGCTCATTTGTGATGCCGATATGGATCTGATTTTTAACCTACCTTATGACGATCGTTGGGATGCAGCTTATAAAAAAATTGGTGTAGATCGTGCGTGGCTAGCATCTGAAATCGGACACGCTTAATGACCGAAACACAATCAAAATCGATTATGGCTTTTGACTTTGGCACTCAAAAAATGGGAATGGCGATTGGCCAGTCTTCAATTGAAAGTGCCAACCCTCTCCCTCTATTTGTCATGAAAGATGGTATCCCGAACTGGGATCAGCTCTTAAAAATCGTGAAAGAATGGCAACCCGATTTATTTTTGGTTGGCCTTCCCCTAAATATGGACGATAGCGAGTCAGAACTTTCTACACGTGCTCGCAAATTTGCGAGACGTTTACGTCATCAAACCAACATAGAAACCTTAATGGTAGATGAGCGTTTAACGACACGTGAAGCGAGAGAAGAGTTAGGTTTTTACCAAGAACAAGGTCGAGCAAAAAAGCTATCAGCAGATAGTTTTGCAGCTGCACTACTCATTCAGAGTTGGTATCGAAATCCAGTCGGTTTAACACCCTAAGATTTAAAAAAAGAAGGAAGGCTAAAGCCTTCCTTCTTTTTTACTTCTCAACAATATGTACGGTAGCAGTTCGTCCCGAGACAAAAGCAAGCTGATTTTTCGGTGTTTCATCTAATACGATCTTCACGGGTACACGCTGTGCTAAACGAACCCAGCTAAAGGTTGGGTTTACATTGGCAAGAAGCTTAGAGCTACTTGAACGCTCACGATCTTCAATTCCCGATGCAATACCTTGTACATGGCCTTTAATTTTTTGGTTATCACCCATTAACTGTACAGTGGCCTGATCACCGACATGAATACGATTTAATTTGGTCTCTTCAAAATAACCCACCACATACAGTTGTTTACGGTCAAGTAATGCAGCAACAGCTTGGCCTACTTGAACATAGTTTCCTGGGCTCATATCAAAGTTAGATAAAGTACCATCCGCTGGTGCAACCACTGCGGCACGATGCATATTAAGCTCAGCCAAATGTAAACTGCTCGTTGCTGCCTCAATCAAGGCCTGCTGTTGCTTAACAGTTGCTTCTGCTTGTTCAATTGCTGCTTGTAATTGCTCATGCTCGGCATGGGATTGATCACGTGTTGCAAAAACCTGATCTTGTTCTTGCTTTGAAATTGCTCCATCCATTAAGTTTGAATAGCGGCTCGCATTTTTTTCAGCTAAACGAATATTGGTATCTGATTTAATCAGGTTTGCTTTTGCTTGAGCTAAGCCTGCTTGTGATTGAGCAAATGCTGCTTTCGCTTTTGCT
Source organism: Acinetobacter sp. GW821-FHT09D10 (assembly GCF_059416285.1). Classification (NCBI taxonomy): domain Bacteria; kingdom Pseudomonadati; phylum Pseudomonadota; class Gammaproteobacteria; order Moraxellales; family Moraxellaceae; genus Acinetobacter; species Acinetobacter sp. GW821-FHT09D10. The sequence goes on along the minus strand of NZ_JBWKOW010000003.1, from coordinate 41,647 downwards.
AAATCAGATTTTGCCTGCTCGACATCTAAAGCTCGACGAGACACATCAATTTTAAAGAGCACCTGACCCTTCTTCACACTCTGGTTATCTTGAACCAAAACTTCTGTGACAAGGCCGGCTACATCCGAAGATACTTGAATAACGTCACCACGAACTCGACCATCTCGTGTCCACGGCGCTGCATTATAGTAGTTCCACAAATGCACAATGGTATAAACTGCAACCATTAATGCGATAATCAAAATTACTGGACGGATGACTTTTTTCAAATCCACCTGATTCATTTCACTCACCTAACTCAATCTTTAATTTCGCAATCATCTCTATGCACCTACCCCAACAAAAATTTGATGTATCACCAAGAGCAATAAAAGGTAAAAACACAAATTAAAAATACTAGGTAATGCAATCCAGCCTTGTGCAATCCACTTGTTGGTTAAAACACTTAATCCACGGAAACATATATATGCCAAGAGGGCTTGAACGAGCAAAGAAGGCACGTAAATGCCATAAACATTAAACTCACCCATTTGCTGTGGCTCCTCTAAAGGTGCTGTTTTCACTCATTTGATCTGATGAAACATGACACATGCTATAAGCAATATTGTTAAGTGAAATAAGTAATCTTTGTCGCATAGTCATATCGTCAACATTTGAAGCAAGCTGTTTTAGTTCAAATAAAGCTCGATGGATTTTTTCCACTAAAGCCGCAGTATTGTCTGCATCATTTTCTTTAGCTCTAAACAGTTCATCCAGATTTTGTTGCAAATCACCAATATGCTGAGTGAGTTCGGATGTCTGAGGAAACTGATTGGCTAACTCTTGCAATCGGCTTAAATCAACAATACTACTCGACTCAATCAGTGCTTGATGAATTGAAGTTTTAATCTCGCCTGATTGCACCATTTTGCTGTTTAGAATCCCTATCCGATCTAACATGCTGCGTAAGTGAACTTTAAAATCAAGGCCATAAGGCAGATAGATCGCTTGTCGCATGGCACGATAATGCAAGGCCAAAATACGGCTTGCACTCGTGTCTGGAGACATTGCACGAACAACGTCAATGACAACTAAAGACACTAAGACACCCAAGATCATGGCAAAAGAACCATCAAGATAAGACACTGCATCCATGCTATAAGCATTGTGTAGATTTAGGCCCATCATGGTATTAATACCCAAAACCATACCCACTGGCATAAGCATCTGGTTGGCCATCATAGAAACTGCAAACAGGAACATAGGTAATAAAACCAGTCCAAGTTCCCAAAATGTGGTGACATGAGGAAAAATACCAAATGCATAAACGAAGACTAAAACCGCTGAAGCGATACTGCCCCAGATGAAAATACGCAAAACTGGAACAGGGTTATCTAAGGCCGTTAAAATACAGGCCGTTACTGCGCCCATTTGCGCCATCATAAATCCGGCTTTCCATCCCGAAATAATCCAGACCCCAGTCACAATAAATGTAATAAGGACTGCACTAATACCACCTCGTATAGCTACGCCATGATCACGGTGTAAACTTGGATATTTAGTGGTCATTGGGGTAATGTTGTCAGGGATTTCTTTATTACCTTGCTGAATTCGCTGCCACAAGACTTTAACCGCTAAAACATTGCTAATGAAATGGCGTACATCCATTTTCATAGCTGCGACCAAAACTTGCTGATGTGTAGAAGCTGATTCCATCAAACTTGCAAAATCACTTTCAAACTCATCAGGTAACTGCAAAATATTTTCATCAATAATCAGATCTTTTTGCTCCAGAAAATGTACAACATGCGCTGAGAGCTGTTGCAGTTTTTCTGAATGAGTTTCGATAAACCGAAGCTCTTGAAGTTGCTTAATACGTTCAGATAAAGCGACCAGATTAGCGACCACCATTGAGATTTGATGAAGCATTTCCTGCAATGGTTTGGTCATGCCATGCAACTCACCCTTTTCATAACTCAAATGTACTGCCAAAGCATGAATATCTGTGGTGTCGCGAGTAATGGTCGCTAAAAGTTGAGTATTGTTCTGTTGCGGGTCAGCAATTAATAAATTAGCAAACAAATTTTCTGTATCTTTAAGCGTTTTGATGACGCGTTGCTTAATCGCAGAACCAATGTGCATTGGAAGAATAGTGGCAGAAACCACAGCGCTTGAAATCACCCCAATCGAAATCTCTATGACCCGAGCTAAAGCAATATCAAAAATATTGTATTGATCAATATACGTAATCGCATTGAAGACAATCATGGCTGTCGAATAACCCGCCAGCATAAAAGCATAACTGCGTGGAGTCCGGTCAAGTAAAGACACATAAAGTGCAAAACCTACCCACAACGACAACACCACGGTAAACAACCAAGGTGTATTAATTAGATGTGGCGTTAGCGTTAAGGCAATCACAGCCCCACCAATCGTCCCTACCACACGGTAGACGCACTTAGAGGACACCATTCCTGAATAAGGATTGGCAATAATCAGGACCGTACCAATCGACCACATCGGGTTAATCAGATCTAATTCAAATGAAACAAATAACGCCAGCATTCCGGCAATAAATGTTTTTATTGCAAAGATCAGATCAAGCCTACTCGGGCGAAACGCCAGTATTTGCTTTAATAACATGAACTCATCTCAAATACAGATTTGAACTGATGAGCATGCCCTTCAATGTTAAATTGCCTTTCTAGAGACAACAAAACTGTGCCATTTGCCTAAAAGCAAATGAGATGAGGAGCATCCTTCAATACAATGATTTTTCCACATCCTGCCCGATTGGCCCAGATGATTTCAATTTGGACGTTATTTAAACGGCCAAACTTTGGAAAGAAGAGGTATCAAGAAATTCGCCTAGAATCGACCAATTTCTCGATTAGATATTTTGTTTGGCAATTTTTTCAAAATAAAGCGATTTAGTCAACTAAAATATCTCTATTTGATAATTTGATATATTTTTTGATAATCGTATATGATGTATAAGCCAAGAGAAGTTTTCTCTTTGTCAGAGTAAAATACTCAAATCAGGCATTTATTTTAGAATTGAGACAAATTTTCTTTTTTTCTGTTATAAGAACTCAAACATGACTCTTTGTTAAAGGATACGAACAAGACGCTATGGCAATTTCAAGTTTTGGCAAAATTTTAACCGTACTGGACCTATTTTCAGTTTCGCGTCCAATAATTAATGTCGATATTATTTGCGAAGAACTTGGCTTGTCTAAACCAACCAGTTACCGTTATCTGAAAGAACTGGTGTCTACCGATCTATTAAAACGCATTAATGGAACGTCTGGCGATTATACCTTAGGCTCAAAAATTGCCGTTCTTGACTATATTTCTCGAACCACTGATCCGTTAGTTCAAATCAGCACACCATTTATGCGAAATATTGTAGAGCGTACCGAACTGTGCTGCTTGCTCACCTATTTAAATGATGATTACTGTATTGATATTCACCATGAAATATTCAAAGACACCGAATTACTCTCATATGGTCGAGGCTGCCCAAGACCTATTTACGTGGGGTCATCTCCAAAAACGATGGTTTCGCATTTAAGTAAACAACGGATGCAGGACTACTATCATCGTTACCAGCAAGAATTAAAACAATCAGGTTTTGCTGAAGATGAACCAAGCTTTATTCAGCGTATGCGTAAAATTAAAAAACAAGGATTCTATTTCTCACAAGGTGAGATTGACCCCAATGTTTCTGGCCTTGCCGTTCCAGTTCGTTTTTCGAACAAAGAAGTACCTTTAGCTTTAACTTTAGTTGCTTCTAAAAATCGTTTTGATTTTTTAAATGTTGAAAAGCTCACCGAAATTTTGCAAGAAAATGCAGCACTTATTGAACAACGTTTTATGGAGTTATCTGAAAAAGGTGAAATTTAAAACCCGACTTTATGATAATTTAACCTTTTCTTACATTTTAATGCATTGAATAGATCACAATATTCTCATATTATGATTTTAGCTCTTATTGATGATTCTTTTCATCAGCAGCTCATCAATAGAAGCATCCCCCTCAGAGGAATAAGCTCATGTTGCCATCATGGGCTTTTTTCTTGCCGAATTTTTAATGAAATTCATGAAAACTGAAACTGCCTGAAAGTAAGATTAATACGCGGCTGTAAAATCTTTGTTGAGCGATTTAAACGATGTTGCCAATGTTGTTGCGTTTCACCACGCATCACGATGAGTTGGCCTGGCTGTAGCCACAATTCAACTTTTTCTTTACTTTGAATGTGTCTAAAAGAAAATTTACGGGTAGCTCCAAAACTTAAAGATGCAATCGTTGTGGTCTTTGCTAAAGAAACATCCGAATCACTATGCCAAGCCATACCTTGTGTTCCATCTTCATAAAGGTTTGCCAAGCACGAGTTAAATTTTTCTGAAAGCCGCTGTTCTACCAATTGTTTTAGTTTGGCAAGCCCTCGATCCCAAGGCAAAGAATCACGAATGACACCCGAATATTTATATTGATAATAATTGTCTCCATACCATGCCACTTTTCGGGGAGTGATAAAGTGCTTGCCATACAACTTAGCCTCGTCATGTTTCCACGCGAGATGTTGGTAAAGATAGTGAAAATATTGTTCAGCTTCTTCTAGGCTTAAAATACAACCATAGTCCTGAACTTCACCATCATAAGGCAATAAATTTTTACAAGGCTCTGGAGCAAATAAATCCAAGGTCATTCGGTCTCTCCATGTTGCTTTGACATCTCCCAAGCTAACAATGCCAATTTACGCCCCTTTTGCCAATGATATTCTCCGACCATGCCCGTTGCACGAATCACCCGATGGCAAGGAATTAAATATGCAATCGGGTTTTGTCCAATTGCTGTAGCAACGGCTCTAACGGCTTTAGGTTTGCCAATTTGCTCTGCAATATCTTGATAGGTCCGCAATTGACCTTCTGGAATGGTCAGTAACGCTTCCCATACTTGTAGCTGAAACGGAGTCCCTGCTAAGTTAAGCGGAAGCTTGTGCTGTAAGTGTTCTGAGAAATCTTGTTCAAACCACTGCGCAATTTGTTGATGCCAAATCGGCGCCTGATTTTTTAATTGAGCTTTAGGGAACTGCTGTTTAATTATTTCTTCGATATTTTCACGAGTATCGATAAAGCGAACAGAACATATCCCTTTATCGCTACTTACAACCAGCAACTCACCAAAGGGACTCGTTTCAATCGAATAATTAAGTGTAACCCCTTCACCTTGCAGTTTATATTCACCAGGCGTCATGCCTTCAAGCTGAATAAACAAATCATGTAAACGACCGGTACCAGACAAACCCGTGTTTAAAGCAGTGTCTAACAAACTGCGTTGCTGCATCAAATAATATTTTGCCTGTTGCAAACTCATATATTGAACAAATTTTTTCGGGCTAATACCCACCCATTCTTGAAACTGGCGTTGAATATAACCTGAACTTAAATTCATGTGACTCGCAACATCGTCCAGACTAGGTTGCTGGTCCAGATGTTCATATAAATATTCAATTACAGTGGCAATTACAGCAAATTGCCGAGAAGAAAGCATTTGCATGTGTCACCTCCTTAGCAGTTATATCTTACATTAAAGTACCTAAAGCTCGGTGACGACCCGATTCTTGCACTATCCGAAAATAAAAAAGCCTTTCATTATAGAAAGGCTTAATCATTCAATCTGAAATTAAGGTTGCTTTAAATAAGGCCAAGCGGCTCTTAGGTAAATAAACATTGACCATAAAGTAAGAATCACAGCGGTATATAACAAGGCATATGCCAGCATTTCTAAAGGTTGCCAATTAAGTAAAAACACACTGATGGCAATCATCTGAAAAGCTGTTTTATATTTACCTACTGTCGATACAGCCACACTCGTTCTTGCGCCAAGCTCTGCCATCCACTCACGTAAAGCAGAAACTGTAATCTCTCTTGAAATAATGACAATTGCAGCAAAAGCCATTGATATGGTCGGGTTCCATTGCACCAAAACAATCAGTGCTGCTGCCACCATAAGCTTATCTGCAACTGGATCTAAAAAACGGCCAAATGCTGAAGTCTGGTTTAAAGTTCGTGCCAAATAGCCATCAAACCAATCGGTAATAGCAGCAAACACAAAAATTGCAGTCAAGATAATATGACGACTCATACTTCCTTCTTGCTCACCAATACCCATTGCAGGCGGCCAATACGCAATCACCAAAAATACAGGAATAAGCGCGATACGCGCCAAAGTTAGGATATTTGGGATATTCAGGATTCGCCCTGTGGTCATAAACACCGCCAATTTAGTCTTCAAGCATCTTGTAACAGACAAAAATACATTCTTCAATATTGTATCTATCTGTAACAGCCACTTTATACGAAATATATGAATCGAGGAAGTAGACTGCTTAGGTAAATACCGTAACAGTTTGCCGTAAAATTGCAATTAAATGATCATTTTGATCCCATAAATGCGCATATTCTGTGGAATAACCTTCACCAGCATATTCAGTTACCACTTTATATTTAAACCAGTCACATAGTTGATGCTGGATCGGATGCACATAGGTAATGTGCCAAGTTAAAGAACTTGCAGGAGCAACTTGTTTAAACATCGGCAATACACCGGGTGGCCAAATATCCATCAAAACAATTAAATCTGGCAAAGTCATTTGACGATTTACATGCTTTTCTGGAGAAAATCTTGACCATCCTCCAAAGTCAGCATACTGACTTCCTGTAACAGGATAATGACCTTCTGCCCAGCATACATCAAAATGTTGATAGCATTCTGGCATTTGTTTAGCAAAAGGAAGAGGTTGTAAGTCTTCCGGTTGCGCATAAACTGGAACTATAGGTTCTTGTCGTACTTCAATATTCGAAGTGCGAGGCACACCAAAGCTTGCAACCAAAATAGTTTGTACCGCGCCATCTTGCCATAAACGAGTTTCAAGCGTAGTGACCGACTTTCCTTCCCTTAAAATTTCAATAGTCAATTGGGCAGGTCCCTGCTGTACAGGGCCCACAAAAGTAATGCTACAACTTAATAATCTTTTATTTGGGTCGTGAATATTTGAACAAGCTTTTTGCATCAATAACCCTGCAACAAAACCACCAAAAACCGTGCGGCCTTGTAACCATCCTTCAGGTATTTCAATCCATTCCTTTTCTTTTATTTCTTCAAATAATCGCAGCAATGACATTCCTTTCCCTAAAATGAAAGTGTTATTAGGAAATATCTTTCATCATTTTGATTGGAATGTGAATGGTCAATCATTGAGTAATTTGCGAATTATTTTGTCACTCACATTATTCGCATGATTATTCATGGAGAATTTTATAAATTGTTCTGGCCATCATCTCACCAAAACCAGGCACAAGTGTGAGGTCTTTTTCCGAGGCTTTCAAAACCCCTTGAATCCCACCAAAATGGGTCAATAAATCTCGACGGCGTTTAGGACCTAATCCCGGAATTGCTTCTAAAACCGATGTACTACGACGTTTATCACGTTTAGCTCGGTGTTTAGTAATTGCGAAGCGATGGGCTTCATCACGCACCTGCTGAATCAAGTGCAATGCTTTATTGTCTTCTGGTAATTGAATTTTAGTGCCATCTGTAAAATGTAGAGTTTCAAGGCCTGGTTTACGCCCTTCACCTTTAGATACCCCCACCATAAAAGCATCGAGCCCAAGTTCTTGCATGACGTCCATCGCCATGTGAAGTTGACCTTTACCGCCATCAATCAACAACAGATCAGGCAATATGGCTTTTTTATAACGTCGTGTTAAGGCTTGGCGCATGGCAGCGTAATCATCACCACCAGTAATATCTTGAATGGCAAATTGGCGGTAATCACGCTTACGAGCACCACCTTGGTCAAACACCACACATGATGCAATTGGAGCTTCACCCATGGTGTGACTAATATCAAAGCATTCAATACGATCGACTGGTCTTCCAATCACCTGTTCTAACTGATGAAAACGTTCATTAAGTTCTAAATGATTACTCAACTGCCCCTTAATGGCATGTTGAACATTCATTTCAGCAAGCTCTAGCCACTCCGCACGAGTTTCTCGCACACTACTCTTAATTTGGACCTTCTTACCAAACTGCTGTGCCAATGCTTCTTCTAACTCCTTACGATCAGGTAATGCAATATTCACAATGAGTTCATTTGGAACTTCATCTGCAACCTGAAAGTAAAAGTTAGCCATAAAGTCACTGAGCATTTGGCCAAGATCATCGCCAAGCATGTCTGGGAAATAACTTTTACCGCCTAACATTCGCCCATTTCTTACATACATAATTTGTACGCAAGTCACGCCAGCCTGATATGCAATTGCCAGAATATCCGCTTCACCTTTAACCTTAAAAACAGCCTGTTGTGCTTGTACTTCACGAAGCAAAGACAATCGGTCGCGGTAAAAAACAGCTTTTTCAAATTCAAGTTCAGCCGCAGCTTGCTCCATTTTAGCAATGAGCTCTTGATTTAACTCTTTGGTGTCGCCTTGCAAAAAACGAATACTGTTATTAACGTCTTCTTTATAATCTTCGGGTGAAATCAGACCTACACAAGGTGCAGAGCAACGCTTGATCTGATATTGCAAACATGGGCGTTTGCGCTGTGAGAAATAGCTATTTTCACACTGACGAACATTAAAAAGTTTTTGTAAAACCAGTAAAGTATCGCGAGCGCTATAGGCGCTTGGATAAGGTCCAAAGAACTTACCAATTTGATGCTTCCCTTTGCCACGACCGCTAGCAAGCCGAGGATAGGGCTTATCTGACGAAACAAAAATATAGACATATGACTTGTCGTCCCGCAGCATGATGTTATAAGGCGGACGATGTTGTTTGATTAGGTTTTGTTCTAAGAGTAACGCTTCGGTTTCTGAACGAGTCACCAAAGTTTCAATATTATAAATTCGTGCAACCAAAGCCTGAGTTTTAGGATGCTCAATCGTTTTAACAAAATAACTCGACACCCGATTTTTTAGGTTTTTTGCTTTGCCGACATATAACAATTCGCCCTCTTTCCCTAGCATTTTATAAACACCTGGAAGTTGGGTCATGTGGGCTAAAATTTTTTCAATATGGGGACGAGCGTTTTGATTCACTATCGGCAGACATGGCTTAATACTGAATAGCTAATGTGATGTTTTAACCACTACTTTTCAAGTGCTTTACTGTGCCAGAAGCCAAATTTGAAAAGAGATTTTGATAGGCCCCGACAGACTATGTCGTACTATTTTAAGAATCGAGACGATAGTAGCTATATTTAACGTCTTTCTCTTTATAGACCGCATAGGTTTTTTGGCGAAAATCCGAGAACCAGCCATTGCCTGTATATCCCGCAATGTGACCATATGTGTGGCCACTTGTCCGCTCAATAATATAAATATCACCTTCTTGAGGACGGTTAAAAGCAGGTTTAATTTTCTTATAGCCATTCTTCTCAAGCGTATGCCCCCAATCAGAGGCAGCTACTGGGTGCTTAGACACATCTGCTCCTGCTGCTTGTAAAGCAATACGGATGTTTTTGGCACATTTTTCTTTGCTATGGTTGGCAGATATACTTTCAAGCTTACTTGAGAACTTGTGCAAATTAATATTTTGATCTTCAGATGGCTGTCTTTTAACATCAGATTTTTTATGTTTTTCAGACGTCGGAGCTGCTTGTCTTAGCATCACTTTCATTTTTAAATCATCCTGAGAGCTTTCTTCTTTTCTCACTTTGATATGGTGAACATGTGCATGAACTGCGTGATGAGCATGAGCCATTTTAAAACCTACTTCCGCTAACCAGTCTTCGAAAAAACCGCGCCATTGTAGAATCAAAATTGCTTATTGGTTTTTAATAGTTGTAACAAATTGCCAGCACTGTGAAATGAGTCACAAAATTTAATAAAGGTTAATTCCTATGAATACTAAAGAATTTGTCAAAGAACTTATAAATACTGTTTCAGATGAATATATCGATACTTATAAACAGATTTATTCATCTACTTTAATGGATGATAAAATTAAAAAAGATCCCTACTGGTTTGATGCTCTCACTTTTTATCAATCTTTAACTCAAAAGGATAAGGAAACCTTATTTAAGATCATTAAACAGACTACTATTGATACTACAAGTACAATTTTAGGTATTATTGATGGTCCTGTGAGCTTAGATCAGATCTCAGGTGACTTTATGCTGACATATACAGAAAATGAGAAGACAGTAATTTTAAGTGGAGATCTACAAGATGAATTCCTTACCAAAATAAAAGATAAAGACAAATCACAACAATAATATATATGGAATTATAATTAGGAGAATAAAATTATGAGATTAAAACAAAAGTTTATTTATAGAAACTCGAAAAATGAGAAAATGAAATTAATACTCGAACCTTGGGCAGAAGAATATGATATTGAATCAAATTCTGAAGTGGAGATCATTGTTGAAGGCGATATAGAAAAAGGATATTTAATGATTGAGTCAGAGACAGATCACGTTGTCATCTATGGTTGGTAAGGAAGTCTTATTCAAGTTTTCAAAAATGGCAAACTTATTGACTAATGATTTAATATATATTTCATTAATAACCTATTCCTTATAGCAGGCTATTTTTAGCTTAAAACAAAAAACGCCCTTTCGGGCGCTTTTATTAAAATACATATGGTCGAACAAAAATTAGGAAGAAAATCCCAAGCATCAGGAACCATTTTAAAAAGTAATACAACTTACGGTTTTTAGCTTTTAATGCTTTGGCTTTAATACGAATTTGGTAGACATAACCAAAAGCTTTATTTAAGCCCCCTGTTTGGTCACCTGTTTCATTCGGTGAACTTGCCGCGGTCATCACACTACGACCGAACCAATGGTTGAAACGTTCCATCCATTTCACTTTCATTGGACGTTCAACATCTGCAAAGAAAATGATACGGTTTTGATCTGTCTTATTTTCAGCGTAATGAATATAAGTTTCATCAAAAACTACACTTTGACCATCACGCCAAGAGTATCTTTCACCATCGACATCAATAAAACAACGGTCATCATTTGGTGTAATTAAACCCAAGTGATAACGTAATGAACCTGCATATGGGTCACGGTGTCTTACCAAACGGCTATCGGGTGCAAGCTCAGTAAACATTGCGGCTTTAATCGTTGGCAATGTTTTAAGAAGAGCTGTGGTTTTTGGACAAAGCTCAGCAGCAGATGGATGACTTGATTCGTACCATTTTAAATAAAAACGTTTCCAGCCTGTTTTAAAGAATGAGTTAAAACCTAAATCGTTATAAGTACTCGATGCTTTAATCCCACCTTGATCATATAAAGCTTTCGCTTCATCACGAATCATTTCCCAATTGTCATCCAACACTTTTAAATCTTTAAAATGCTGAGTGTCGATATAAGGCTGATTCGGCACCTTTGAAAAGATGTACATTAAAAAGTTAATCGGTGCGAGCAAGGTTGAATGGTCAAAAAACTGACGATAAAACGAGTGACGCACTTTGCCGCGATGTTGGATATACAATGCTGATATCACAAAAATCGCTAATATGATCCACTTAATCATATTGCTACTCTTTTAAAAGATTGGGGCAACTTCACCTTATATTTAAGGTAATAGAAACCGGAGGTTTATTTAATTGGCGCAAATTTTAACAAAATTGACTTATAAAAAGCCAATGTAAAAAAATTAAGTCAAATGATAGAGATCATACTTTAAATAAAAAAAATAAATATACGTTATTTTTCCATAACTTTAAGAACTTAAAATTTATGCATATTCCTATTTTATTTTATAGGCTATGACTTGAACAATTGACTTTTTTGACAAAAAGTTAAGCTTTAAAACTTAATCGTTTTTATATAAAAATTTGATAATTCCAATGCGTTATAAAGAAAAAATTAAATTAAAACAAATGACTTTGGTTTACACCTATCTTTATGATTTCTTTTATGCATTTACTAGAGATGAATTAAATAAAAAATAAGATGACCCTTGCGTCACGGCTTGATACAACTTGTCAGGTTTTTTTTAGATATAGTTATCGTAAGATTAGCGAAGCATAAATGTGTACCAAAGCTGTGCACACGCTTCATAACATCAATTTAGAAGTCCTCCAAAACCAAGGAGATCAGGCATGATCCACGCTGGCAATGCCATTACCGTCCAAATGCTTTCGGACGGAATTGCAGAATTCCGCTTTGACTTACAAGGTGAGTCGGTCAATAAATTTAACCGTGCAACAATTGAAGATTTCCAAGCTGCTATTGCTGCGGTAAAAGCAAATAATGATATTAAAGGCTTAGTTGTTACCTCTGGCAAATCAACATTTATTGTTGGGGCAGACATTACCGAGTTTGGTGAAAATTTCGCTCAAGGTGAAAAAGCGATTGTTGACTGGCTTATGCCTGTTCACGAAATCTTCAATAGCTTTGAAGATTTAGACATTCCAAAAGTTGTTGCTATTAACGGTATGGCGTTAGGTGGCGGTTTTGAAATGTGTTTAGTGTGTGACTATCGAGTGATGTCAGAAGCTGCACAGGTTGGCTTACCAGAAATTAAACTTGGTATTTACCCAGGTTTTGGCGGTAGCGTACGTTTAAGCCGTGTTATCGGTATCGACAACGCGGTTGAATGGATGGCGATGGCTGCTCCGAAAAAACCGGCTGCTGCGCTAAAAGATGGTGCTGTAGATGCGGTTGTAGCTGCTGATAAATTACTTGATGCTGCAACGGACTTGGTTAAGCAAGCAATTTCTGGTCGTTTAAACTGGAAAGCAAAACGTCAAGAAAAACTTGATGCTGTAAAATTGAACCCGCTTGAACAAATGATGGCGTTCAACACAGCAAAAGGTGCTGTACTTGCTAAAGCGAATCCTGCTCAATACCCTGCTCCAAAATTATTACTTGACTCATTACAAGCAGGTGCAAGCCTTGCACGTGACGAAGCATTAAAAGCTGAAGCTGAAGGTTTTGCTAAAGCAGCAATTACTCCACAAGCTGGTGCATTGATTGGTTTATTCCTCAATGACCAAGTTGTTAAGAAAACTGCTAAGAAACATGAAAAAGGTGCTCACCCTGTAAACCAAGCAGCTGTACTTGGCGCTGGTATTATGGGTGGTGGTATTGCTTACCAAGCGGCAAGCAAAGGCACACCAATTATCATGAAAGATATTGGTAATCCACAACTTGCACTAGGTATGTCAGAAGCGAACAGCTTGTTAACTAAACAAGTTGAACGTAAGAAAATGAAACCTGCGCAAATGGGTGAAACCCTTGCACGTATCCGCCCTACTTTAAGCTATGACGAGTTTAAAGAAGTCGACATCGTGATTGAAGCGGTTACCGAAAATCCAAAAGTTAAAGAAATCGTTCTTGCGGACACTGAAAAGCATGTTCGTGAAAATACGATTATTGCGTCTAATACTTCTACGATTTCAATCACGCGTTTAGCGAAAGCTTTACAACGCCCTGAAAACTTCGTAGGTATGCACTTCTTCAACCCAGTTCACATGATGCCATTGGTAGAAGTGATTCGTGGTGAAAAGACTTCTGAAGAAGCGATTGCCACTACTGTTGTTCTTGCTCAAAAAATGGGTAAAACACCAATCGTTGTAAATGACTGCCCAGGGTTCTTGGTTAACCGCGTATTGTTCCCTTACTTTGGTGCGTTTGACCTTCTTGTAAAAGACGGCGCAGACTTCCAGCAAGTTGACAATGTAATGTCTAAGTTTGGATGGCCAATGGGTCCTGCTTACCTCATCGATGTTGTAGGTATTGACACTGGTGTACATGGTGCAGAAGTGATGGCTGAAGGTTTCCCAGACCGTATGAAGCCAGACTACAAAGGTTCAATCCAAGCAATGTACGAAGCTAAACGTCTTGGTCAAAAGAATGACGTTGGTTTCTACAAATACGAACTCGACAAGAAAGGCAAGAAAGCAAAAACTGTTGATCCAACAGCGTATGAAATCATTGCTCCTTTCGTCACTGGTGAAAAACGCGAGTTTGATAACCAAGAAATCATTGACCGCATGATGCTTGCTTTCTGTAACGAAACAGTTCGTTGCTTAGAAGACAACATCGTTGCAACTGCAGCTGAAGCTGATATGGCAATGATTATGGGTGTAGGTTTCCCTCCATTCCGTGGTGGTCCATGTCGTTATATCGACCAGACAGGTGTAGCTGAATACGTTGCGCTTTGCGACAAATATGCACACTTAGGTAAGGCTTATGAAGCGCCACAAATGTTGCGTGACATGGCTGCTAACAACAAAAAATTCTACGGTTAAGGAGCAACGTGAATGGCTACTTTAAATCCACGTGACGTTGTCATCGTTGATGGCGTACGTTCTGCAATGGGTAAAACCAAAAACGGTATGTTCCGCAATGTACGTGCTGACAGCTTATCTGCTGAATTAGTTCGTGCACTCGTTGCTCGTAACCAGTTTGATACCAATGAAGTTGAAGATCTGATCTGGGGCTGTGTAAACCAGACTCTAGAGCAAGGTATGAACATTGGCCGTAACATCGGCTTATTGGCTGACCTACCAAAAACTGTGGCAGGTCAAACGGTAAACCGTCTTTGTGGTTCATCTATGCAAGCGCTTCATACTGCTGCTGCACAGATTGCAACTAACCAAGGTGATATCTTCATTATTGGTGGTGTAGAGCACATGGGCCACGTAGGTATGATGCATGGCATCGACCTTAACCCAGAAGCATCTAAACACTATGCTAAAGCATCTAACATGATGGGCTTAACAGCTGAAATGTTAGGTCGCATGAATGGTATTAGCCGTGAAGAGCAAGATGCATTTGGTGTTGAATCTCACCGCCGTGCTTGGGCTGCAACACAAGAAGGTCGTTTCAAAAACGAAATCGTTGGTGTTGAAGGTCACGATGCAAATGGTTTTAAAATCCTTTGTGACATCGATGAAGTGATTCGTCCAGATGCAAACCTTGAATCGTTCAAAGCATTACGTCCTGTATTCGATCCAAAAGGCGGTACTGTAACTGCGGCTACATCTTCAGCTTTGTCTGATGGTGCTTCTGCAATGTTGCTTATGTCTGCTGAGCGCGCACAAGCGTTAGGTTTAAAACCACGCGCTGTAATTCGCTCTATGGCAGTTGCAGGCTGCGACGCTGCAATCATGGGTTACGGTCCAGTTCCAGCAACTCAAAAAGCGCTTAAACGTGCTGGTTTAACGATGGCTGATATTCAAACTATCGAGTTAAACGAAGCATTTGCTGCTCAAGGCTTATCAGTAATGAAAGGCTTAGGTGTTTATGACAAGCAAGACATCATTAACTTAAATGGTGGTGCGATTGCTTTGGGTCACCCACTAGGCTGTTCTGGTGCGCGTATCACCACTACGTTGTTAAACGTAATGGAACAACAAGATACTCAAATTGGTCTTGCGACGATGTGTATCGGCCTTGGTCAAGGTATTGCAACGATTATCGAACGTGTTTAATTAACACCAAGATAAAGAAAATCCCCGCTCAATGCGGGGATTTTTTTAATGGCCTTGAAGACCATCTTTAATTTTCTGCTGTAAATCTCTAATATCTTGAATATTCACTTTCATCGTACCCTCACGATAAGCGTCGACATTACTTCGATTAATATTCAAATCTCTTAACATTTCAAAGATACCATTGGTTGGATCAGAAGACTGTATTCCACCTGCTACCGCTAAAATGTATTGTTGTAAGAATGGAGAAAGTTGAGACAAATCTGGTTGTGCCATAACTGGCTGATAATCTACTGTAGTCATGCCTTCAGGGACTAAAGCATTCTGTATATCATTATGAGTTTTATACTCACGGTGTTGCATAGCCTGACGCACTTTTTTATCTTCTTGGAAGGGTACAAATCCTACCTCTTCACGCAGCTCAGATTCAGCCATAACGCGAATTGTTGGTAAAGTAGCGACCTCTTCAGCTTGAACAGTCGGCAACCCCATAAAAGCAAATGCAGCAATCAAAGCTGATTGTTTTAGAAAGTTCATAACTTGCTCCAAAAATCAGTCACCCTATTCAAATTAAAAGATGATGATTAAATTAAAAGTATCTATAAATAGGCTACAACAAAGTCGAATTTGATTCAGTAATGCTCAGATAAACGGTAAATATAATTAAATTTTTTAATGTAATAGTACGGTTCTTCTATTTATTAAAACTGCATCCTATAAAGCACTCTATAACTTGAACAAAAGTGTTCAGACTATAGAGTGCGATTTATCTTATAAATTTTATTTGCTCTCTAACATCTCTTTTAAAGAATTCACGACTTGTGGAAACGTCGTATAACCTTCCCTTCCTAAAAAATGCCCGCCATTTGGTACTGTAATGTACGGCGCATCAATTTCTTTAGCCAATTGAATCGTAAGTTTTGGTGGAACCAAATCATCATTATCAGACAAATACACAAGCTTTTTCTTTATGTCCTTAAAGTATTTCGTATCGACTTTGCTTTTTGTTATATAAGCATCGAGTGGAGAAAAATCTGAAATAGTTCCAGAAAATCCAGATACTAAAATCATTCCACCAACATTCTGGTAATCATGTCTTTGTAAAAAGTGCAGCAACGTAATTACCCCTAAACTGTGTGCAACAAAATAGGTATTTTCATCCACACTAGGGATCTGTTGATCTAAAACTTTCTGCCACGCATCTACATCTGGATGTTCAGAATCTGGAAATGGAATTAAAGTAACGGTTGTATGTTCATCTTCTATTTGATGTTTTAGGTCTAAAAACCAGTGATCATCTATAGAAGCTGAATAACCATGAAGTACAAATATTTGACGCATGTTGTTCTCCCGAAGTTCAATTGTTTTGGCATTTGTAACAAATGACATGAAGCCGAATAACACCAATAAAATGAGTTTTCTGATCATGAAACAAGTACCATTTTGAAAGATACAAACATGCTAAATATGACACCACTGTTAAGGTCAACCCTATTTTATGAACCTTGCCAAAGTTGCCGAACTCACAAAAGTAAGCCCTCGTATGCTGCGTTATTATGAGAGTTTAGGGCTTATACAGCCTCATCGAACAAGCAATAACTATCGAAGTTATACGCAAAAAGATATTGAAAATATTAAGAAAATTAAAATATTAAATGATGCGGGAATGAATCTAAAAGACATTCAGGCTTTGTTGCCTTGTTTTGATTTAGATGAACGCGTATTTACGCTATGTTCAGTAGTTCAAGAAAAGCTGCAAACTGAGCTCATGCACGTGTCCCAGCAGTTAATCAAACTACAATC
This sequence comes from Acinetobacter sp. GW821-FHT09D10, assembly GCF_059416285.1. Lineage (NCBI taxonomy): Bacteria > Pseudomonadati > Pseudomonadota > Gammaproteobacteria > Moraxellales > Moraxellaceae > Acinetobacter > Acinetobacter sp. GW821-FHT09D10. Next base: position 24,396 of record NZ_JBWKOW010000003.1, on the reverse strand, counting down.
TTCTCAAAGTTTATTACAATCTTTTTTAAGTAAAGGGAAAGCTGAGAGCACCAATCCATAAATTTTGATGCTCACGTTCAATTTATTCTTTTAAATCTCCCTCTAATGCAGCTACGTTCCTTTTCTTAATTTTTTCAACTTTTGCATTCAGCTTTAAAACATCTTGGTAAAGCTGGTTAAATTTTTTGACCTGAGCATTTTCATGAAAAAGAATCATCTGGTCTTTCTTTTGCCATGGATAGTTTTTTAGAAGTTTAAACATTTCTTCTGCTTTATCTAAAATTTGTAGTTCAATCATAAAAATTGCGTGATCTTGATCAGCCTTTTGTTGAGACCCCAATTTCATTTCCAGCAGTTGCCTCATCTCTGCATCCACAGATAATTCCTGAACTTTTGCTAAGAAAGTTTTATGAATTTTTTCATATTGAGTTTGATATTTATCTGAAGCCGTACGAACATCGCCTAACATTTTTTCTGTTTCCACATACTTCTGTTTTTTATCAAGATCTAAACGATCAACATTTAAAAAAGTATCCCACTTTGCTGCTTTTAATTCTCTTAAATATTCATTACGTGCATTTATATTTTGAATCCAATAACTTAAGAGAAATTCTGAAATTTGCTTATAGTGACCTGCCAAACGTTTATCGTGAATATCGAGTTGGATGGGTTTAGACCAGTCTTGTGCTTGGTCATAAAGCTGGTTCATTTTTTCAGTCATGACCACATCAAACATTTGGCTACTGTCTTTGGCCTGTTGCTGTTTGATATGTTGATAGGTGAAAAAAATAATACTCGTGATAACAACCAGACTTGCAATTGCAATCAAAACTCGGCGCATACACACCTCCTATTTCCCTTCTTATAGTTTTGCTCTTTATAGTTATGAAATAGAGCTTATATCTTCTTTATATGCCATTTATTTCACAATACGCAACACTCTATTCGCTATTCAAAGCTTTAAATCCTTGGACATCATCCCTATTATGATGGGTAATTAAAATTTATGAGATTCTCCCATGCGTGTTGATGTCTGGTCTGATGTAGTTTGTCCTTTCTGTTATATCGGAAAAAAACGCCTTGAACATGTAGCTGCTGAAGCAGGTATTGATCTTGAAATTCACTGGCATAGCTTTGAATTAGATCCTGATGCGCCAGCAAAGCATGACACATCAAATACAGAGCGTTTGGCTAAAAAATACGGCCGTACCTATGAAGAGATGGAAGAAATGGAGCGAAATATTGCGGCCATGGCTGCCTCTGAAGGTATTGATTTCCAATGGCAAAAGGCTAACTCTGGCAATAGTTTCAATGCACACCGCATTATTCACCTTGCACAAAGCAAAGGCCTAGGCAACCAAGCAAAAGAAGCTTTTTTCCATGCTTATATGACCGAAGGTCTGGCAATTGGTGAACGTGAGGTTGTTGAAGAAATCGCTTCTCGTATTGGTCTTGATAATGCCGAAGTTGAATTTGTATTAGATACAAATGAACTATCTGACTTTGTTCGTCATGACGAAAAAATTGCGAAAGAGCAGTTAAATGTTACTGGCGTGCCATTTTTTGTATTTGATCAAAGAATTGCGCTTGCAGGTGCTCAACCACGTGAAGTTTTTTTAAACGTCTTAGAGCAAGCACAGCTCAAAGCAAATGCTGAAGAAGTTGAACAGGATGATGCGGCTGTTTGTAATGATGAATCATGTGATATTCCACAGAAATAAATCAGCACAATTAAAAGTGTGATTAAATCGTATGTTTTATCACCATTTTAGCAATAGAGCGTTCTAAAAAAAGAACTATCTAATTGTTTAAAATCAGTTTATCATTGCCGCTTAGAATATTCGCGCTGTAATGTTCTGTTTTTTATGTGTTTAATGATCGGAATTTGAAGTTTCCTTGATCTATAATCCCCCTTAACTGGGGGATTTTTTTGGTTAAAAAAAAGCGCTACTAGCTTAAACTTTTTAATTTATTTCAAATATGTAAGAAAAGTTAAATTTACTTAACTTTTGTGTCGCCCTCTTGATTTTATTAGAAAAATCAACAAAAGTGGAAACAACAACAAAACATAAAGATAGATATGAAAACATTTTACGTAATTCCTTATCGGCAGCTTTTTGCACTTTTAACGCTTGGGTTCGGTTCGGTGTGCATAACTCATGCAGAGGCAACTCATACTTCTTCAACTCAAATGGTCGAAGGTTCAAGCTCTGGAGTACAAACAGAAGCCACAACAGATGAAAATCTTCTAGATCAGATTCCGCGCTGGGTAGATGCGACCCCCACCATTTTTCCAGAGCAGTCTAATCAACCTATTGTTCCACCTACTGAACAAACAGAAGATCAGACATGGGTTGACCGTAAACAAAAGAACATTCGTAATTGGGCCGATCGTACTTCTGAAAAAATTGACAACTGGTTTGGTGAAGTCGATCCAAAGAAACCTGCAACAGCAACTATTCGCGTAATGGTCGATAACTATTGGAATGAATACGATAACTTTGAAATTAAGCCCAGAATTCGCGGTAGGATTAAGCTACCTACTCTAGAAAAACGTCTAAGCGTGGTATTTGGTGATGACTCTTTAGATAACGAATTTGATAATAGCCCAGCCAATATTAACCAGAACCCGAATCAAGATTCAAATAAGAAATTAGATGGTAAACAAACTCGAGATGACAACAGTTCTATTGCTTTACGTTGGTCAGATTTCTCGAAAAAATTGCCTTTTGAAACAGATGCTGACTTAGGTATTCGTTCTGGAGATGATATTTACGTTCGTTTAAAAGCATCGAGAGATTGGCAATTACGTAATGATTTTAAATTTTATGCTGAGCAAATTTATCGTTATGGCATAGACAGCGAAAACTATTTACGTACCAATCTTGAACTTACACATGCCAGACCAAATCAACCAATTTTATCGAATCAGTTCAGCCTGACCTATGCCGACGATCAAGATGATGATCTAGCTTGGGAAAACCGGACTTTCCGCGAGCATAATTTCTTTGCAAATAACCGTTTTAACTATGGTATTTATACCAGCGGTTATTACAACGACAATGACTTACGTTTAAATAGTTGGGGGCCTTTTGTTTCATGGCGTCAACCCGTTTTACGTGAATGGTTCTTTGTTCAGGGAGATGTAAATTACTTTAATGACCACCGCGAAGATCGCAATCATTTCGTCAGCACATTCTTACGTCTAGAAGCACTTTTTTAAGCCTGTAAACATCACCTTGGAAACTTCATTCAAGGTGATGAATAATAAAACACTTTTAAATAAAAATTTAAGCTTAGCCTCTTAAAATATTATTCTAATTTTTGATTCTTTTTTATTCTGAACGATGAATCAATTCTCTTCTTTTTCATTTCACTACAGATCAACTGTCTTAGTTTGTATTTATAGTCTGGGCGTATTGGCTTTACTTCCGCATACTCAATTTTTTTACAGTTCTATAAAGCACCAACGTTCAAGACGACATTCCTACTCGTCGAACCAACTCAGCAAAACAAACAGACTGTCTCTGCCATTTGCACTCTCTCCTTGTGAAATAGAGACAAATAATGGTTTACCCGATGTAGCTTTAATTCAAGAACTTATGGCTGTATTTGGAAATGATACATTATGGAAGCGTGCAACCCAGCCTGAACACCCTTATAAAGCCTTGGGTAAGAAAAAGAAGAAGGCTTCATCAAATCAAGCTGCACCAACTAATCCACTCAGTGCAAGCTGGGCCACCATTTCAACCTGGATGCCTTTTGAAAATAATCTTGATCTAGGTTCAAACTCAGAAAATGATGTCTATGTACAATTTTTGGCAAAGAAAAAGTGGAACTTAAGACATAACATTAGTTTGGATACTGAACAGGTCTTTCGTTACGGTTCGACCAGCCGGCACTATACTGAAACCACTCTCAACCTAACGCAGAAAATGCAAGATAACACATTATTTTCTAATAAATTTAATGTAAATAAGAGTGAAAATGAAGATTACAACTGGGGAAATTGGACTTTCCAGCAATATCAATTTTTAAAGGATAATCATCTTACTTACGGTGTCTATAGTGGTGGTGTATATACCAAAAATGATATGCGACTAAATAGCTGGGGACCTTATATTTCATGGCGCCAGCCTGTGTGGCGAAATTGGCTTTTTATGCAAAATGACCTTAACTTTTTTAACCATATTGATGATGATCCGAGACATCAACTCAGCGTTCAAATGAATCTAGAAGCTAATTTTTAGTCAGAAATTACCAAATTGTGGATAACTTTTTCTTTATCCACAAAAAAGCCCCTGAAGGTTCAGAGGCTTTTTTTTATACTGAATTATTTCAGCAACAAGCTATTAATACGTTTTACATAAGCTGCTGGGTCTTCTGGTAAACCACCTTCAGCAATAACGGCCTGATCGAAAATCACATTTGCCAAATCATCAAAATGTTCTGAACCTTCAAGTTTTTTCACTAATGGATGCTCAGGGTTAATTTCTAAAATTGGTTTGATTTCAGGAACTTCTTGCCCCGCTTGTTTTAACATACGAATAAGTTGAGGTGATAACTCACCTTCACTTGTTACTAAACACGCAGGAGAGTCGACCAGACGCGTAGTTACGCGTACTTCTTTGGTTTTCGCTTTCAATGAATCACTTAGCTTATCAACAACAGGTTTGAACTGTTCAGCTGCTTGCTCAAGTGCTTTTTTCTCTTCAGCATCTTGCAAGTCACCTAAATCAACCGCGCCTTTAGAGACATTCTTTAATGGCGTACCTTCAAACTCTTGAACAAAGTTCATTGCCCATTCGTCAACACGCTCTGCCATTAATAAGACTTCAATGCCTTTTTTCTTGAACAACTCAAGCTGTGGCGAGTTTTTCGCTGCCGCTAAACTGTCAGCAGTCACATAATAGATGGCTTTTTGGCCCTCTTTCATACGTGCCTTATAGTCAGCGAAAGAAGTCGTCACTTCATCATTTGTTGAAGTCGCGTAACGTAATAATTTTAAAATACGTTCGCGGTTACCAAAGTCTTCGCCCAAGCCTTCTTTAATAACTGAGCCAAACTCACTATAGAAGGTCTTGAATTTTTCTTGGTCTTTTTCATCTTCCGATTTAGCCAAACCATCAAGCACAGTTAATACACGGCGTGCATTACCTTCACGAATCGTTTTTACATCACGACTTTCTTGTAGCAACTCACGGCTTACATTAAGCGGTAAGTCAGCACTATCCACCACACCTTGAACAAAACGTAGATAATTTGGAATTAAATTATCTGCATCATCCATAATAAAGACGCGTTTTACATAAAGCTTAATGCCCGCTTTTGCTTCACGAGTAAAAATGTCATGCGGTGCTTTACTTGGAATATAAAGTAATTGGGTATATTCGGTGCTACCTTCAACTCGGTTATGCGCCCAAGCCAATGGCGCTTCAAAGTCGTGAGTTAAATTTTTGTAGAACTCAACATATTGCTCTTCAGTCACTTCACTCTTGTTGCGTGTCCATAACGCACTTGCCGAGTTAATCGCTTCCCACTCGCCAGTTTTGACCATTTGACCGCCTTTAGACTCTTCACCTTCAGCAGCTTCTTCCTCTTGCCAAACTTCTTTTTCCATTTCAATTGGCAAGCTAATGTGATCAGAGTATTTATTAATAATCTGCTTAACTTTATAAGACTCTAAATAATCAAGTGCGTCATCACGCAAGTGAAGAATGATGTCAGTACCACGTGAAGCCTTATCAATTTGCTGAACTTCAAACTCGCCTGTACCACCACTAATCCAACGCACCCCTTCAGATGCATCTAGACCTGCACGGCGTGATTCCACTGTAATTTTATCGGCAACAATAAAACCTGAGTAAAAACCCACACCAAACTGACCAATCAACTGAGCATCTGCTTTTTGATCACCAGTCAATTTTGACATGAAATCTTTAGTACCCGATTTTGCAATCGTACCTAAGTTATCAATCGCTTCTTGCTGGTTTAAGCCAATACCGTTATCAGAAATCGTTAACGTTTTATCTTCTTTATTTAAAATGACTCGTACATGTAAATCTGGATCATTTTCATAATATTCAGGATGATTAATTCCTTCAAAGCGCAACTTATCACATGCATCTGATGCATTAGAGATAAGCTCGCGTAAGAAAATCTCAGGGTTAGAATAGAGAGAATGCGTCACTAAATGTAAAAGCTGTGCAACTTCCGCTTGGAAACTATAATTTTGTGATGCTTGTTCACTCATAAATCACTCCTTAAATTTTGAAGTCTGTTTGTTCTCGAATGCTTTATGAATGGAGTACTTCTAGAATTTTTCAATCCTGAATATTAAAAATTTTTACTCTAATTAAAATGGACCATGGCTTAGCACTCTATCTTGCAATATTGTGTCTAACTGCTTTTGACGTTGTTGATAAGCTTTAGCAATACAACTTACACCAGCCGCACAAGCATTTCTTTTTTTCAGCCATTGCTGCTGAGCATCTTTTTGATTATCACGTCCGCCCATTGGTAAAGCATGCAGAACAATTTGATAGGTTGTTGCCATTTTTACATCTGCATCATTTAAGGAACGGTTTTTACAAATACTTTTTTCCGTTTTCGTTTTTGCAGCATCACACGAGAAACTTGCTGCTTGCAAACTCTGTGTAAAAGCAATACCACTAAAAAGAGCCAAACACATCGCTAATTTGTTATTCATGATTTTATTCCCATGTTTGTAATGAATAAAAATTAGTTTAGAAAAAAATATGCATAAGATGTGTAGAAAACTGTCTGTTTTATGCTTTTTTTAGTGCAAGTAAAACTCATAAAAAAACCTCACATAAAATATATGTGAGGTGCCTGAGTCTAGGTTTATTATTATATTGTTCTATTTATTATTATGCTTAAAATTTATAGCTATAACCTAAAGTGTAAACAAACGGATTAATATCTAAATCAAACTTATAATTAGCAACTGAAGGATCAATTGTTACTTCAGGACTAATATCCATATAACGAACATCTACAAATACTCCCCAGTTTTTAGCATCAGCAGGCTGAAAATTAAAACCAACTTGTCCTGCTACACCAAAATCTTCTTTAACTTTTACCGCTACCCCTTCTTCATCCCAAGGAATAAATGCTGTAGCACCAACACCAATATATGGTGTGAAACGTGTCGAGTTTTTAAAATGGTATTTGGCAGTAATCGTTGGCGGTAACTGTTTAATACGCGCTACCTTGTTTCCATCTAACAAAACATCATGATTAATAGGTGTTGCTAATAATAACTCTGCGGAAAATGGAGATTGGCCAAAAAAGTATTCTACTGATGGCGTAAATGCATATTCATTATCTGCTTTTACCACACCCAAAGGAGTTGTTGTGTCTTCCGAAGGAGCGATAACACTACCACCAAATTTCACTTGCCAGTTACCAGCGAAAGTAAAAGAAGACATCCCCATTAATGCAACAACCAAAACTTTTTTGAACACTTTAATATCTCCAAACTTATTTATATTTATAATAAACATGTATTTTAAAATCATGCAATACTCATTATAAAATTATTTTATCGTTTATTTTTAAATAACTGTTTTAAATAAAATTATATATTAACCAACTATTTTAATTGGTTTTAAAACCAACCTTATTAATCAAGATTATTTTATATTACCAACCATTTTAATATACTTTTTAATTCTGAGTATTTTAATATAATTTATTTTAAATACATCTTTTATTTAGTTAATAAAAAACCTTCGTAATTTAAATCTAAAGATCATCATTAAGAAGGTTAATCATTCAATATTTTATAAAAATTTATAAAACCATTGCAGCAATCCAGCCAAAAATTAATAGCGGAATATTAAAATGAATAAATGTAGGTACAACCGTATCCCAAATATGATCATGTTGCCCATCTACACCTAAACCAGCTGTTGGTCCTAAGGTTGAATCAGAAGCTGGTGAACCTGCATCACCTAATGCTGCGGCTGTCCCAATAAGAGCAATAGTCGCTAATGGTGAAAATCCAAACTGTACGCATAAAGGTACATAAATGACAGCAAGTACAGGTACACTTGAGAAAGATGAACCAATACCAATTGTGACAAATAAACCAATGCATAGCATTAAGAAAGCAGCAAGTGCTCGGTTATCTCCGATAATATCGACTACACCGTTCACTAGCTGATTAATATCTCCCGTATGGGTCATCACTGATGCGAAGCCCGCAGCGGAAATCATAATGAAACCCACTAGAGCCATCATCCGCATGCCTTGTACAAAGACATCATCTGCATCTTGCCACTTAAAAATTCCAGCAGTAGATAGAACAGCAAAACCGACTAAACCACCCAAAATCATTGAACCGGAATAGAGCTGTGCAGCGAGTGTCAGACCGATTGCAAGAAGTGCCATAAAAATGGTTTTCTTCGCAATCACTGGTGCCTGCTCTGCCTCATGCTTTAACTCTTCAGCATCTGCTTTTAAGTCAGCTGTTTCGACTTGATTAGTTGCACGAAGAGGCTTATCTAAATCAATCGTTGTGGTTGGCGTAATAGCGCGATCGGCATAAATCCTTGGCTTCCGGTAGCTAATAAATACAGCAACCAAAGTACCTAAAACCATTCCTAAAACTGGAATGGCCATGCCAATTGACATCATCCCACGCTCTACATGCAAGCCGTACGCCGCACCGACCTTGTTGATATTTCCCATCAAAATTTGTTCAAGGAAAATTGCACCAAACCCAACTGGAAGGAAAATATAAGTTCCGACTAAACCTAGAGTAAGCACACAGGCTGCGGCTCTACGGTCTAACTTTAAATGGTTCATTACCCGTAATAATGGCGGAACGAGTACAGGAATAAAGGCAATATGAACCGGAATAAGGTTCTGAGAGAAAATAGCTGAAATAAGTAAAATACCTAATAGTAGATATTTCACTTTAGTTTGACGGCTTTTTCCCGCTTCCATTCCTAACAAACCAATAAGTTTATGAGCAAGTAAATCAGGTAAACCAGATTTTGAAAGTGCTAGAGCGAATGCTCCTAGCACTGCATAGGCAAGTGCGACTTCAGCACCATCACCAAGACCAGCGTTAAAGGCATCAACGGTTTGAGAAAGGCTTAAACCTGCTACGAGGCCGCCTACAATGGCAGAAACCACTAAAGTCAGTACGACAGAAACGCGTGCCAGTGATAATAAAAACATCACTGCAATCGCAATAACGACAGCATTCATGAATAAATTCAGAGCAAAACAAAAGGCGATATTCTATCAGATTCAGATCTATGAAGCCGAAAATATCGCCGAATTAACTGTTTTATGCAGTCACTCAATCATTAAGCTTGAGCCTTAATAAACTGACGAATATGATCTGCAATTTTCGCAGGCTCACTCAGAATTGCCCAGTGATTTGCTTCAAGCTCTACATATTCAAATTTTTCTACCCACTTTGGCATAGCCTCAGTGATATATTCAGGGCTCACAAAAGTATCATATTTTAAAATAACCGCTTTAACTGGACATTGCGCATAACGTTGACGTGGGCCAGTTAAACGAGGAATAAAATTGGCACGATATAAATTAATGCCATATTTACCATCAGCACTAATATTATTATTTAAAGGTAAATTACTTTTCCTCTCCAGCTGAGTCAGAACTTTCCCCCATTTTTCAGGGCTAAAAAGAGACCACACTGTTGGTGCTAGCAACGGAAGATGGAATGCACCGATATACCAAGATTTGGTTAATATTTTTAAGATTTGACCTGGTGAAGATTTAAATTTATCACGCAAAAATAAAGCTGCATGATCAAGACATGGTCCAGAAATTGTTGTATATGACAATAAACGCCCTTTAAATTTAGGCTCTGTTGCCGACTCCCAAGACTGGATCGAACCCCAATCGTGCGCAGCCATATGAAATTGACGATTTAGTAATAATTCATCAACGACTTCTTGTAAGTCTAGAGATAAACGCTCCAAACGGTAATCACGTATACGTTTTGGTATAGAAGACAAACCCGCCCCACGTACATCATAGGTGACAATGTAGAAGTCATTGATTAAATATTCAATGATGGATTCCCATACTTCTTGATTGTCAGGATAACCATGTACTAAAACCAACGGTGTATTTTTTTCGTCGCCCCATGTCTTGGCACAAAGCGTTTGTTGGTCACTTGTTGTTACTGTATGAACTTTTGGCTGCATAATCATTTCCTATCTTGTTTTTCAATCGATCATGTCGTTAGTCGGATAGAGCATTGCCATCAATATAAAAAAGATGATACTTATCTAGTATGAATACTGTTTCAATAAAAAAAATTGACTATTATGGCTATTTTAAGAAGACTTCAGAACAATCCTACGATTTCAAAATTTCTATTTAATCACTACCCACCTTATCGGGGAGCAGGGATTTATATTGAAATCATGAATTTAGAACTTTGTCATGTACGAGTAAAAATGCCTCTGACTTGGAAAAACCAAAATTTGGTTGGAACGCATTTCGGGGGCAGTATTTATTCAATGGTTGATCCATTTTATATGATGATTCTGCTGCATCATCTCGGATCAAAATATATTGTTTGGGATAAAGCTGCTGAGATTAATTTTCTTTCCCCTGGTCGAAGCACTGTGCATGCAGATATTCGAGTCGACTTGGCTGAAATTGAGCAAATTCGTGAACTTGCCGACAACTTCGAACCTGTTTTAAGAACCTATCATTTAAACATTTTTGATGAAACTGGAGTAAGAATTGCTGAAGTTCAAAAAACGCTTTATATCAGACGTAAAAAAGCAAAACCCTTTCAACAATAAAAATAAGCGCTGAATAAGCGCTTATTTTTATTAATGTGCTAAATTTTTATTTTTTCTCTTCAATCGCTGCACCAGCACCACCACCAATCGCACCGCCAATTGCAGCACCAGAGTCACCACCCAATATTGCTTTACCTACTACAGAACCAATACCCGCTCCGATCGCGCTCTTAGTCGTGGTTTGCTTACTACCGCCTTGGGTATTTGAACCAACACCAGCACCTACTGCTGCACCTAAACCTGCACCAACACCGCCACCTACATGGTTACCTAAGCCACCACCTAGTGCACCACCTGCTGCTGCTGCACCAATACGCTGGTCAGATGGACTCATATTTTGACAACCTGTAAACATAAGCGTAGACAGCATCACAGCAGAAACTAATCCAATTGTTTTTTTCATGACCATACTCACTATTATCTGTTCTAATAAAAAGCATAATCCTCTTTTATGAGGAATTTGATCAGATTGTGTTATTCGTCTGTCCTAATCGATTGATATTTTGTAAAGCTCTTCCTTTTATACCTACTCATTGAAATTTTAATTATAAAAAAGGCATAAAAAAGAAGTCTCTAATAAGATAAAGACTTCTAAGGTTTAAACATTATTAAGTGTACTTTTAGTACTTCCCTTTCTTCTCTTCATAAGCTGCGCCAGCACTACCACCTAGTGCTCCGCCTGCAGCAGCACCAGTATCACCACCAATGATTGCGCCACCTAACACGGCACCCACACCGGCACCAATTGCACTATTACGTACTGTTTTACTGTTAGACCCTTTTGCATTAGCTGCAACCCCTGCACCAAGTGCCGCTCCTAAACCGGCACCAATATTACCGCCCACATGTTTTCCGACAGCACCACCTGCACCACCGCCAATCGCAGCTGAACCAATACGTTTACTTTCTGGGCTTGCATTTTGACAACCAACAAACAAAGTTGTTGACATCAGGCCAACACTAACAATCATCATCATTTTTTTCATTAGATTTACTCCAGTCTTCATAAGGATGTAGCCTAATACGTTTTTGTGGAGGGTTTATCCCGCTTAAGTAATGAAATAATGGCTCTTCAATATGTTTTTGTAATTACCACTTTTAATTGTTATAAATAAAAAAGGCACCCTTAGGTGCCTTTTTTATTGCCAGTCTAAACTTAGAATTGTTCTGAGTTTAATGCTTGGCTGAATGCTTGGTCTACTTCGCTGAAGTCATTGTGAAGCTCATGTTCAGCAGCTTCTGCTTCTTGACGACGACGTTCTAGGTGGTATGCAAGACCAGTACCAGCTGGAATCAAGCGACCTACTACAACGTTTTCTTTCAAGCCACGTAAATCATCTTCTTTACCTGTTACAGCCGCTTCAGTTAACACACGAGTTGTTTCCTGGAACGATGCAGCAGAGATGAACGAGTCAGTAGAAAGCGATGCTTTAGTGATACCCATCAATAGACGTTCGAACTTCGCAGGGAACTTGTTCTGAGCCAAGACAGCTTGGTTCTCTTGAACAACGCGGATGTAATCCACTTGCTCGCCTTTGATGAAGCTTGTATCGCCACCATCGGTGATATCAACTTTACGCAACATTTGACGTACGATAACTTCAATATGTTTGTCGTTGATTTTTACACCTTGGAGACGGTATACGTCTTGAACTTCGTTCACGATGTAGTTAGTTAATGCAACTTCACCTTTCAAACGTAAGATGTCATGCGGGTTTTGTGGACCGTCAGAAACAGTTTCACCACGGTTCACATGCTCGCCTTCGAACACGTTGATTTGACGCCATTTTGGAATCAACTCTTCGTAGATCTCAGAACCATCATCAGGGCTAATTACCAGACGGTTTTTACCCTTAGTCTCTTTACCGAAGCTTACAACACCTGAAACTTCAGCAAGAATTGCATGTTCTTTCGGCTTACGTGCTTCGAACAAGTCAGCTACACGCGGAAGACCACCGGTAATATCACGAGTACGTGATGTTTCTTGTGGTACACGACCAATAACGTCACCCACACCAATCGTTTCGCCATCGCGAACAGTTACGATTGTGTTTTGTGGCAAGAAGTAGAACTGTTCGCCGCCATCTGTTGTATCCAACACGATTGCAGGACGTAAATCTTTACCAGAAGCAGGACGAGCTGTTACAGGCAAGATTTCAACGGTAGTCATACCAGTTGCATCATCAGTTTTTGATGTTGCAGTTACACCATCAGCGATTTGGCTGAAACGTGCTTTACCAGCAACTTCTGTAACAAGTGGATGCGTATGCGGATCCCAAGTCGCCACAATACCGCCAGCTTCTACAGATTCACCATCTTTCAACAAGATGCTTGCACCGTAAGGAAGTTTATAGCGCTCGCGTTCACGACCTAAATCATCGGCAATACCAATTTCACCTGAACGAGAAACTGAAACCAAGTGACCTTTTGCATGCTGTACAGTTTTCACGTTATGGAAACGTACAGTACCTTTGTTACGTACTTGAACACTGTTTGCAGCAGAAGTTCGGCTCGCAGCACCACCAACGTGGAACGTACGCATCGTTAACTGTGTACCTGGTTCACCAATAGACTGTGCTGCCATTACACCTACTGATTCACCTGGGTTAACCAAGTGACCACGTGCAAGGTCACGGCCATAACATCTAGCACATACACCAAAAGCAGATTCACAAGCAATTACTGAACGTACTTTGACTTCATCCACACCCGCTTCTTCAAGATGAGCTGCGATTTTTTCGTCAATTAACGTACCGCGAGGTAATACAACTTCATCATCAGATGCACGACGTACATCTTCAGCAGTTACACGACCTAATACACGGTCACGTAATGGTTCGATTACATCACCACCTTGAATGAATGGAGTCATTACTAAACCACCCGCTGTACCACAGTCAGGCTCAGTAATTACCAAATCTTGTGCTACGTCTACAAGACGACGTGTCAAATAACCAGAGTTCGCAGTTTTTAATGCTGTATCGGCCAAACCTTTACGCGCACCGTGTGTTGAAATGAAGTACTGAAGTACTGTCAAACCTTCACGGAAGTTCGCTTTAATCGGCGTTTCGATAATCGAACCGTCCGGTTTTGCCATCAAGCCACGCATACCAGCAAGCTGACGAATCTGTGCCGCACTACCACGGGCACCAGAGTCAGACATCATATAGATGCTGTTGAATGATTTTTGCTTCTCGTCTTCACCTTGTTTGTTTTTCACAACGGTATAAGACAAGTTATCCATCATTGCTTTAGCAACTTGGTCGTTTGTACGCGCCCAGATATCGACAACTTTGTTATAACGCTCACCAGCAGTTACGAAACCTTGTTCGAACTGTTGTTCGATTTCACGAACTTCTGTTTCTGCTTTATCAATAATTGTGTGCTTAGTAGGTGGAATTAACATGTCTTCCATACCTACAGATACACCTGAACGAGTCGCTTGACGGAAGCCCAAGTACATTAATTGGTCAGCAAAGATAACTGTATCTTTCAAACCAAGTTTACGGTAACAAGAGTTGATTAACTTTGAGATATTCTTTTTAGTCATCTCAAGGTTGATCATGTCAAAGCTTAAGCCTTGTGGAACAACTTCCCAAAGCAAACAACGACCTGGTGTTGTCTCAACAATAATAGTGCCGTGTTCACGTTCACCATCTTCATTGATAACAGTTTGATGCACACGTACTTTAACACGAGCATGAATCGCAACCTGACCAGTTGCAAGTGCACGGTTTACTTCGTGAGTATCAGCAAACACCATGCCTTCGCCTTTAGCATTTACTGCATCACGTGTGATGTAGTAAAGACCCAAGACAACGTCCTGAGAAGGAACGATGATCGGCTCACCATTTGCTGGTGACAAGATGTTGTTTGTTGACATCATCAATGCACGAGCTTCTAACTGTGCTTCAAGTGTCAATGGAACGTGTACCGCCATTTGGTCACCATCGAAGTCGGCGTTAAACGCAGCACAAACGAGTGGGTGAAGACGGATGGCCTTACCTTCAATAAGAATAGGTTCAAATGCTTGAAGACCTAAACGGTGAAGTGTTGGCGCACGGTTCAACATTACTGGATGTTGACGAATTACAGAAGCAAGAACGTCCCAAACTTCTGGAGTCTCACGCTCAACCATTTTTTTCGCAGCTTTAATGGTTGTTGCCTGACCTGAAGCTTGTAGTTTCGCGAAAATGAATGGCTTGAATAATTCAAGTGCCATTTTCTTCGGAAGACCACATTGGTGAAGACGTAAAGTAGGACCTACAGTAATTACCGAACGACCAGAATAGTCAACACGCTTACCAAGTAAGTTCTGACGGAAACGACCTTGTTTACCTTTGATCATATCTGCCAAAGATTTTAATGGACGTTTGTTAGAACCAGTAATTGCACGACCACGACGACCGTTATCAAGTAATGCATCTACAGACTCTTGTAACATACGTTTTTCGTTACGTACGATAATGTCTGGTGCTGCAAGATCAAGAAGACGCTTCAAACGGTTGTTACGGTTAATGACACGACGATATAAATCGTTCAAGTCAGAAGTCGCGAAACGACCACCTTCAAGTGGAACTAATGGACGTAAATCAGGTGGAAGTACCGGAAGTACATTCATCACCATCCATTCTGGCTTATTGTTTGAATCGTTGAATGCTTCCATCAATTTCAAGCGTTTAGACGCTTTTTTCAACTTCGTTTCAGAAGTTGTTTGAGGAATTTCTTCACGTAAACGTGCGATTTCAGCTTCAAGATCGATATCTTTTAATAAGTCCTGAATCGCTTCTGCACCCATTTTTGCAGTGAATTCATCACCGTGCTCTTCAAGTGCATTGAAGTATTCTTCGTCTGTTAAAAGTTGATACT
Organism: Acinetobacter sp. GW821-FHT09D10; assembly: GCF_059416285.1. Classification (NCBI taxonomy): domain Bacteria; kingdom Pseudomonadati; phylum Pseudomonadota; class Gammaproteobacteria; order Moraxellales; family Moraxellaceae; genus Acinetobacter; species Acinetobacter sp. GW821-FHT09D10. Next base: position 8,704 of record NZ_JBWKOW010000003.1, on the reverse strand, counting down.
TTTCAAACGGAGTCATACCTGGGTCAGTTACAACGTATGATTCGAAATACAATACACGTTCGATATCACGAAGCGTCATATCAAGTAATAAACCGATACGAGATGGTAACGATTTTAAGAACCAGATATGTGCAACTGGAGAAGCAAGTTCAATGTGACCCATACGTTCACGACGAACTTTCGCTGTAGTTACTTCAACGCCACATTTTTCACAAATGACGCCTTTGTATTTCATACGCTTGTATTTACCACACAAGCATTCGTAATCTTTTACTGGACCAAAAATTTTGGCACAGAACAAACCGTCACGTTCTGGTTTGAAAGTACGGTAGTTAATTGTCTCGGGTTTTTTAACTTCACCATGAGACCATGACTTAATCATTTCTGGTGACGCAAGACCAATACGGATACGGTCAAACTCAATTGGTGCATGACCATCTGAGTCCGTTTTCTTACGCATGATATCGAGCAAGTCTTTCAATTTTTTTCTCCGTGTGTCGGGAAGCAACGCTTACCCGACTGGGTCACAAATATTGTTTTTTCCTAAAAAATCGTGAGTCTTACGACTTAGTCACCATTTTTCAGTTCAATGTTGATACCTAAAGAACGGATCTCTTTGGTCAATACGTTGAACGATTCAGGCATACCCGGATCCATATAATGGTTGCCATCTACAATATTCTTATAGATGCGTGTACGACCTTCAACGTCATCCGACTTAACAGTTAACATCTCTTGAAGTGTATATGCTGCGCCGTAAGCTTCGAGTGCCCAGACCTCCATCTCACCGAAACGCTGACCACCGAACTGTGCTTTACCACCAAGCGGTTGTTGTGTAACAAGTGAGTAAGAACCAGTTGAACGCGCATGCATTTTGTCATCAACCAAGTGGTTCAATTTGAGCATGTACATGTAACCTACAGTTACAGGACGATCAAACTGTTCACCCGTACGACCATCAAACAATACTGTTTGACCAGTACGCGAAATATCAGCTAATTCAAGTAAGTCTTTAATTTGACTTTCTTCAGCACCATCAAATACAGGAGTAGCCAAAGGCACACCAGCACGCAAGTTGCCTGAAAGTGCTAAGACTTCAGCATCAGTTAAGCTATCAAGATCTTCTTGCTCGCCGCCGACTTTGTTATAAATCTTGTCTAAGAATTCGCGAAGTTCTAAAACTGTGCGCTGTTCTTTCAACATTTTTTCGATTTTATCACCAAGCCCTTTAGCTGCCATACCCAAGTGAGTCTCAAGAATCTGACCCACGTTCATACGAGATGGTACACCCAATGGGTTCAATACGATATCTACCGGCACACCGTTAGCATCGTGTGGCATGTCTTCAACAGGTAAAATGTTAGATACAACACCTTTGTTACCGTGACGACCAGCCATTTTATCACCAGGCTGAATACGACGTTTAACTGCTAGGTAAACCTTAACAACTTTCAGAACGCCAGTTGTTAACTCATCACCAGTTGAAAGCTTACGTTTCTTCTCTGCAAACTTCTCATCAATTTCTGCGCTCTTCTCTTTCAAGAACACTTGAATTTGAGATAAACGTTCAGCAATTGCTTCGTCTGTAGGTTGGATTTCAAGTAAGTCAACAAGTTCTAAACCAGACAACATATCTGCAACGAGCTTGTCGCCACGTTTAGTCGAACCACCACCGTTAGACTCTTGGCCGTTAAGCAAACGAATTACACGCTCACGAGCTGCTTCTTCAAAGATCTTGTATTCTTCTTTCAAGTCTTTACGGTAAGCGTCAAGCTGTGCTTTTTCAATTGCCATCGCACGGTCATCTTTCTCTAAGCCATCACGAGTGAAGACTTGAACATCGATAACTGTACCTTTAGTACCAGATGGAACACGTAAAGATGAGTCTTTAACGTCAGCTGCTTTCTCACCAAAGATTGCACGAAGCAATTTTTCTTCAGGAGTTAACTGAGTTTCACCTTTAGGCGTTACTTTACCAACAAGGATGTCACCAGCAGTAACTTCCGCACCGATATAAACGATACCTGACTCATCAAGTTTAGAAAGTGCAGCTTCACCTACGTTAGGAATATCAGCAGTAATTTCTTCCGCACCTAACTTAGTATCACGCGCTACACATGATAATTCTTGAATATGAATAGAAGTTAAACGGTCTTCTTGAAGTACACGCTCAGATAATAAGATCGAGTCTTCGTAGTTGTAACCATTCCACGTCATGAACGCTACACGCATGTTTTGACCAAGCGCAAGCTCACCCATATCTGTTGACGGACCGTCTGCCAGAATGTCACCGCGAGCAACTTTGTCACCCAAATTCACGATAATATTTTGGTTGATACAAGTGTTTTGGTTAGAACGTGTATATTTAATGAGGTTGTAAATATCTACACCAGCCTCACCTGCAATCATTTCATCTTCGTTTACACGAATAACGATACGAGAAGCATCTACATATTCAATCGCACCACCACGGTTCGCGATCACACATACGCCCGAGTCACGTGCAACGTTCGCTTCCATACCTGTACCTACAAGCGGTTTATCCGCACGTAGAGTAGGAACTGCCTGACGTTGCATGTTTGAACCCATCAATGCACGGTTCGCGTCATCGTGTTCAAGGAATGGAATAAGTGATGCAGCTACAGATACAACCTGCTGTGCAGATACATCCATATGCGTCACTTTTTCAGGTGGCATACGTACAAAGTCACCTTGGTGACGAACAGAAACAAAATCTTCTGTTAAGTTACCATCTTTATCTATCGCAGAATCGGCCTGTGCAATAACAGTACCTACTTCTTCAATAGCAGAAAGGTATTCAACAGCATCAGTTACTCGGCCATCTACCACTTTACGGTAAGGTGTTTCCAAGAAACCAAAATCATTTGCTTTTGCATACACAGAAAGCGAGTTGATCAAACCAATGTTTGGACCTTCCGGCGTTTCAATTGGACATACACGACCATAGTGAGTTTGATGTACGTCACGTACTTCAAAGCCCGCACGTTCACGCGTTAAACCACCAGGCCCAAGCGCTGAAACACGACGTTTATGTGTAATCTCAGATAATGGGTTGTTTTGATCCATAAACTGAGACAATTGGCTCGAACCAAAGAATTCTTTGATTGCAGCTGCAACTGGTTTTGCGTTAATGAGATCTTGCGGAGATAAATTATCTGTTTCTGCTTGGCTTAAACGTTCTTTAACAGCACGTTCAACACGAACCAAACCAACACGGAATTGGTTTTCAGTCATTTCACCAACAGAACGTACACGACGGTTACCTAAGTGATCGATATCATCGACTTCACCTTTACCGTTACGGATTTCAACTAATGTACGTAATACATCGATGATATCTTCGTGCGATAAAATACCTTCTACTTCACGTGACTTCTGGTCAGTACCAACTTCGTATGGGCGACCCAAACGACGGTTGAATTTCATACGACCTACTGGAGATAAGTCATAACGTTCAGAAGAGAAGAATAAGTTATTAAATAAGTTTTCAGCAGCTTCTTTTGTTGGTGGCTCGCCTGGACGCATTACTTTATAGATTTCAACTAATGCTTCTTCACGACCAGATGTTGTGTCAGCACGTAATGAGTCAGCAACAAATGAACCACGGTCAATATCGTTCGTAAACAAGATATTGAACTGTTTAACACCGCCTTCTGCCAGTTTCACCATAACTTCATGGCTTAACAATGTATTTGCAGCAATCACATCACCATTACGTAAAGTAATATCTTCAGCAGTGATACGCTCATACAGGTACTCATCAGGAACTGATAGCTTAGCTAAACCAGAAGCTTCCATTTGACGTACGTGACGTGCATTAATACGTTTACCTTGCTCAACAATGATTTTGCCATCATTGTCTGCAATATCAAATTGCGCCATTTCGCCACGCAGACGATCTGGAACGAGGTCAATTTGATAGCTACCCATATCAAGATATACAGGCACTTTTTCATAGAACAAATTCAAAATTTGTTCATTGTTATAACCCAATGCACGCAACACAACAGTTGCTAATAATTTACGACGACGGTCAATACGTACATAAACTAAATCTTTTGCATCAAATTCGAAATCTAACCATGAACCACGGTAAGGAATAATACGTGCAGAATAAAGTACTTTACCACTTGAATGTGTTTTGCCTTTATCGTGATCAAAGAACACACCAGGTGAACGGTGTAATTGAGATACGATTACACGCTCAGTACCATTGATCACAAAGGTACCATTGTCTGTCATGAGTGGCATTTCACCCATGTAGACTTCTTGTTCACGTACGTCTTTAATAGATTTAGTTTCGCGATCTTTAATAATCAAACGAATTTTTACGCGCATTGGTGCCGCATAAGTCGAACCACGTAAAATACATTCACGCACATCAAACTCAGGCTTACCAAGGCTATACTCAACAAATTCTAAAGCAGCATTGCCAGAATAACTTTCTATAGGGAAAACTGAACGAAATGCGGCTTGGAGACCGATATCTTCGCGGTTTTTTGGAGATTTGCCACCTTGCAAGAACGTTCTATACGAATCGACCTGGATCGAAAGTAAGTACGGTGCTTCCATTACTTGGGGCAATTTACCAAAATTCTTACGGATCCGTTTCTTTTCGGTATATGAGTATGCCATCTGGAGTCCTCGGAAAGTAAACCAAGCCCGCCTGCAGAACGGGCTCAGAAGGAATTACACAGGCCGATATGGCCACCACTGTTTACAAATGCTGCAATTTTTAGTGGTATTAAAACGCTTAACAATATTTTTTAAAAAGAAAAATATTGGTAAACATTTGAAATTACTCTGATTATTCTAAAACACGACAATTATTGTACAGAACAAACAAAAATCGAGCCGATTATTGTAACGCAAAAAGGCTGATGACCCAAGAGCCATCAGCCATTTTATGGAGCCGATTTAAAAACCGACTCCTTTTACAATTACTTAAGTGTAACTGTAGCACCAGCTTCTTCAAGTTTCTTCTTAAGTTCTTCGCCTTCTTCTTTAGAAACGCCTTCTTTAAGAACTTGAGGAGCACCTTCAACTAGGTCTTTAGCTTCTTTAAGACCAAGGCCAGTTGCTTCACGAACTGCTTTAATTACAGCTACTTTGTTAGCACCAAAAGAAGTCAACTCAACGTTGAATTCAGATTGTTCTTCAGCAGCAGCAGCAGCAGGAGCAGCAGCTACAGCTACAGCAGCAGCAGATACGTTGAATTTTTCTTCAAAAGCAGAAATAAGTTCAACAAGTTCAAGAACAGTTTTTTCAGCAACTGCGTTTAGGATTTCTTCGTTTGTTAAAGCCATGAGATTAACTCCAAATGGGTATTGAATGGTGTGGAAGTAGATTTAAGCTTAAGCAGCTTCTGACTCGTTTTTCTCTTGAAGCGCTGTAAGTAAGCGACCCAATTTCGAAATAGGAGCTTGAAGAACAGATGCGAGCATAGTAAGCGCTTTTTCTTGGTTTGGAAGGTTTGCGATAACGCTAACTTCAGCACCTTGATAAAGTTTGCCGTCAAATGCAGCAGCTTTTAATTCAAATGCTTTGTTAGTTTTAGCAAATTCTTCAAACAAGCGTGCAGCTGCACCCATATCGTCTTCAGAAGTTGAGAATGCTAAGATTGTTGGGCCAACAAGGTTGTCATTCAAGATTGCAAATTGCGTATCTTGAAGAGCACGTTTAGCCAAAGTATTACGTACAACACGTGTAGCAACACCTAGTTTACGAGCTTCAACACGAAGAGCAGTTAATTGCTCAACAGTTAAACCTTGATAGTCAGCAACAACGGCAGCGAACGCTGTAGAAGCAGTTTGAGCCACTTCAGCAACGATCTGTTTTTTGCTTTCAATAAGAAGAGCCATTGTAAAACCTCCTAACGGTGATTTATGTACTCAAAAAAGTACACTCCCAATTCGCAAGTCAACAAAGATTTGACTTACACGCGGAGGAGGAATAAATCACACCACCGCGTCTACGCAGGCTGGGCTATTAAGAAGATATTCAAAAGAAGTCTCTTCGCCTGTGGTCTTTGACGCTGATAAATTTACATTTATCAATTCAAAGTCCGCCTGATGAGTGAGGAAACAAAGCATTACTTTGAATGAGTGTAAAAAATCTATGACTTTTTACACCCTGCCCTCAATCAGGACTTTAAAATTCTTGACTAAGTTTTAAACTTAGTTAGAAACGTTGCTTACATCAACAGTAAGACCAGGACCCATAGTTGAGCTCAAAGTGATCTTTTTGATGTATACACCTTTAGAAGTTGCAGGTTTTAACTTTTTCAAGTCAGCAACTAAGGTTTCAACGTTTTGACGAATAGCAGCAGCATCAAAGCCTAACTGACCGATCGCAGCATGGATAATACCCGCTTTGTCTACACGGTAACGAGCCTGACCAGATTTAGCGTTTTTAACAGCATTCGCTACATCAGGAGTTACAGTACCAACTTTAGGGTTTGGCATTAAACCACGTGGACCAAGGATTGTACCGAGCTTACCAACAACACGCATAGCGTCAGGAGCAGCGATTACAACATCAAAGTTAAGGTTTCCACCTTGGATGCTTTCAGCAAGGTCATCAAAACCTACGATGTCTGCACCAGCTTCTTTAGCAGCTTCTGCTTGCGCGCCTTGAGCAAATACCGCTACACGTACAGTTTTACCAGTACCAGCAGGCAATGTAGTCGCACCACGAACAACCTGATCAGATTTACGCGGGTCTACACCAAGGTTTACAGCTACATCTAAAGATTCTTTGAACTTCGCAGCAGGTAAGCTGTTAAGAACTTGAACCGCTTCTTCCAAAGTGTAAACTTTGTTTGCTTCAACAGCAGCAGCAATGGCTTTTTGACGTTTAGTTAACTTTGCCATGTCTTATAGCTCCACTTCCAAGCCCATAGAACGCGCAGAACCAGCGATGGTACGTACACGTGCGTCTAAATCAGCACCAGTTAAATCTGGTTCTTTAGTAGTCGCAATTTCTTCTAACTGAGCACGAGTCAACTTACCAACTTTAGTTTTGTTTGGTACAGGTGAACCTTTTTGGATACCAGCAGCTTTCTTAAGAAGAATAGAAGCTGGTGGAGTTTTCATGATGAATGTGAACGACTTGTCGTTGTACACAGTAATCACTACAGGAATTGGAAGACCTTGTTCAACTTTTTGTGTAGCAGCATTGAATTCTTTACAGAATGCCATGATGTTTACGCCACGTTGACCTAATGCAGGACCAATTGGTGGAGATGGATTTGCTTTACCAGCTGGAACTTGCAGCTTGATATAGCCGTCAATCTTCTTAGCCATTTTAAAATACCTCTGGGTACAAACGCCGCTAGGCTCCCCAATGTTTACGCTACACTTTTATTACAACAACAATGCCCGATAAAATCGGGCGTTTTTCAACCAATTAAGATTAAATCGTTTTTTCGACTTGGCGAAATTCGAGTTCAACCTGAGTTGGTCGATTAAATACGTTAATCGTCAACGTTAAACGTGACTTCTCGTATTGAACTTCTTCCACAACACCTTTAAAGTCTGTGAATGGACCGTCAATAACAAGTAATTCTTCGCCTGGCTCAAACATCGTCTTAGGACGTGGTGCTTCACCAGTATTACGTACACGCGCAAGAATCGCATCCGCTTCACGCTGAGTGATTGGTGCTGGTTTTTCAGGTGTACCACCGATAAAACCTAGAACCTTTGGACATTCTTTAACGATATGCCAAGTATCATCATTCATTTCCATTTCGACTAACACATAGCCAGGAAAGAATTTGCGCTCAGATTTACGTTTCTTACCATCCTTCATTTCTACCACTTCTTCGGTAGGAACAAGGACATCACCAAAGCTATCAGCAACAGCGCTACGCTGGATTCGTTCTGTAAGTGAACGTAACACTTGTTTTTCATAGCCAGAGTAGGCATGAATAATGTACCAACGTTTCATAGCTCTTTTACCCGATAATCAACTTAATTAACCAACCCAAACCATAGTCAAAACACCATAAAACCAATGATGCAACAACTACAACCAATAGAACCTGCCACGATGTAGTGACTGTTTCTTGTTTTGTTGGCCAAGTTACTCGACGCAATTCGACTCGTGCATCTTTTAGCAAACGAACGAAGCCTTTACCTTGATGGGTGGCGTATAATAAACCTAAAGCCACAACGACACAAGCAAAAATTGCCCCAACGCGCACCCAAATATTGTTTGCAGGTGCCCAATGCGCTGGCAAATACTGATTCGCCATAACAGCTAAAACCAATAATGCAATCGCAATCACCCATAGAACAATATCTAGAGGCGAACCAGAACGAACAACTTCAGCAGAATTATTTCTTTGAGGAATTGGCGCGTCGCTCAATGCGTCACGCGATTTATCATTCGACATTTTTGTACTCGTCGTAGAACTCGCGACTTATTATATGAACAACTAAGCCAGCATCAAGCTTTTTATTTGAAAATATGGCAGGCCAGGAGGGACTCGAACCCCCAACATTCGGTTTTGGAGACCGACGCTCTACCAATTGAACTACTGACCTATAATGCAAGTTGAGAGCCAAAGCCCTCAACCTGAGACGTAATCCGTCACTATATTATGCTTATGCAGTTACTTTCGCAACAACACCAGCACCTACAGTACGACCACCTTCACGGATCGCAAAACGTAGACCTGGGT
>NZ_JBWKOW010000002.1:253751-476630 GCF_059416285.1 Acinetobacter sp. GW821-FHT09D10 | reverse complement strand
CAATCAATGATAATATTTCGATCGATCAATCAGTAAAAATCCACACAAGTTGTTCTTCATAATCTCTTAATGATCTTCTTACTGGTTCGTCACCAGCAAGCTAGGTCGGCTATATTACTCTTAATCTCTTAAAAGTCAACAGGTAATTTCGATATTTTTAAAACTTATTCTCAAAACTAACTTCTCATCAAATTCACTGCCTAAAGCAACTAGTTCAATTCCAAGTAACTGTTTTTCAACAAGTTTCTATCTGCATCACCGCCGATGGATGTGCATTATAGACCATTAAATTCTCTTGGCAACCCCTTTTTTAATATTAATGAAACAACAGTTCGCTTTTTAATCAAAAATGCTAAAAATAGTCATTTTTTATATAAACATGGCTGTAAAAGCATCAATTTATCTAATATTTTTTCGTCTTGGTTCTTTTCCTGCCACCTAAGTGGGCGACAATCAATATATTCACAATATCCACCTTCACCTTGTAGACATTGTTCATTCCAACTTAATTGATATTGAAAGCTTCCCACATATCCAGCAGCCAATCCAAACTTATAGTCACCACGGCTTTGTGCATAAAGTTCAAAAATAATTTTTCCATTTTTTTTACACTGCCAAGAAAATTCTCTTGGCAAATACATCTCTTTATCATTGGGTGTTCTAACTTTTGGATAAACACGATGGATATGTAAATTTACATCTTCAGTAAAACTTTCAACAGGCTTACCAAATTCTTGAATATCTAACCGTGAACATAAGATGATATTCCACTGATTTCTTATTTGTGTAAATGTAAGCTGAGTGGTTTCATTTAAATTAATAATTTGGCATGTATAGAAACATAAAGATAAAAACGGTAAATGTAGAGCCCTTGCATGTTTAAAGCGTCCTAATCCTTCAACTTGATACTTTTGTCCTTTATAAAAAATTTCACCCTCACATAAACATAAGGTTGACCAAAAGTCTGAGACTCCCCACTGTAATGCAGAAGTATTAGAGATATTTTCTGGAATCTGAATAGTAAGATCACATCCCATTTCCGGGTCTAGTCGCTGAAGATGGATAATTGGAATTTCCCAATCAATCAAATCTGTTTTATCAAACTGATATTGTTTTGAGTCAAACTGGCATTGCCGCCGAATAGAATAAGTTTTTAAATGTCCCACACTATGCTGGCTATTACTTACAAGCACAGTTGCAGTATCGATTGCCGAAGTCGTAATTGAGTGAGTGTTATAGCAAAGAGGAATGCGCGGCTGTCCAACCATACTAATGTAATTAAAATAGCGCAGTGGAGCCGGTAGATTTGGAAGGATTAAGGCTTGATAAACAATTTTAAAAAAGCCGCGAGAAGGTTGATAGACAACCCCCTCTTTGGCATTAAGGCCCAGCTGCTGTAATTGATTAATTTGATTCATCAACATAGGCATACCGAACCTCTTCTATTTTATGTTTTTATTGTTTCGTTACTCTTGCGTGCAAATAATGTCGTAACAAAACCAGATAGAGCATAGATTATTGAAACGGTCAAAATGCCCATTGGAATATTATAAGTGATTGCTGCAAAAATCAGTACTACTGGCAACATAACTACAAAAGGAACTCTTTTACGGTCCATTTGTTTGAAAGAGTAATATTTGATATTGGAGATCATGAGTAATCCCACAACAACCATAAGAACAGCATTAATGGTTTTAATCGCAATATCACGTAAATCAAAAATGAAAGGATAGTCGCGAGCAACCCACACTAATGAAATAATGATTATGGCAGCCAGTGGACTTGCAATTCCGATAAAATAACGCTTATCAACCACACCAATTTGCACATTAAAACGTGCTAAACGGAAAGCTGCACATGCTGTATAAACAAAACAACATGCCAAACCAATACGACCTAAATCATGCAAACTCCAGCTATACATAAGCATTGCTGGAGCTACACCAAAAGCCAATAAGTCTGAAAGTGAGTCATATTGCTCGCCAAAAGCACTTTGTGCACCAATAGCTCGAGCAACCCGGCCATCTAAACCATCGAGTAAAGCTGCAATAAAGATGGCATAAATAGCTTGGGTGAAATCCCCATTCATACTCGCAATGATGGAATAGAAACCAGACAACAAAGCGGCTGTCGTAATTAAGTTAGGCCAAAGATAAATTCCTCGGCGCTTCACTTTTTGTCCTTCCGGATTATCTTCTTCTTCAACCACTTCGAATGTAATCCCATCAAATGAATGTTCATTATGAGTTAAATCTTGCTCTGGTTTAGGCGCATTTGTCATTATTTTCTATTCCAAACATGTGCATTGATTTAAGTTAACTGTTATTCACCTACTAACCAGCGAACAGCAGCATGGCCACCAATTTCTTGCATACGTAGATGCGGGAATAACCACTGTAGGGCTTGGTCGGCTTGTTCAGAGAACTGCCAAGGTGGATTAATCACCAATAGACCACAACCATTTAAGCCTACAGGTGTATCATCTGGCCATACACAGATTTCACAAACCAATTGACGGCGAATACCTGTTTTGAACATTTTCTTTTCAAAACGCTCAATCATCGCTCGGTCTTTAATTGGATACCAAACTGCAAAAACACCTGTTGGCCATTTTTTATAAGCTTGTTGTAAAAGTTCAACTAATTGCGGAAAGTCTTTACGCTCTAATTCGTAAGGCGGGTCAATCATGACCAAACCACGTTTTTCTTTCGGTGGAATAACGCCGAGCAAGCCTTCGTATGCATCACGCTCATGTAAACCTGCACGTTTATCATAAATGTTATGTCGCAATTGCTCAAAAACATCACGCTGCATTTCAAACACGGTTGCTTTATCAATCTCACGCATACCTTGCAAAGCAAACCATGGTGACCCCGGATAACTACCCTTACCTTCTTCAGAACGTAACTGTTCTACTAACTTCAAATATTGCTGGATTGCTTCAGGTGCCTGACGCTTTTCCATTTCAGATATCTGAACTAGTCGATGAATGCCTGTAAGAAACTCTCCAGATTTTTGTGAAGGTGCCAGAGATAAATTATATTTTCCTGCACCTCCATGCGTATCGATATAACGATAAGGTTTATCTTTAGCATTTAAACGGTTGAGAAGCTGTAGCAAAAGCACATGCTTCATAACATCTGCAAAGTTGCCCGCATGGAAATGGTGACGGTAATTCATGTTGACTTTAATTCCTCAATTCAACAAATAGTTTAACATGAAAAAAATATTCTTTCGTAAGGTTGTGATCATCTAAAATAGAGCAGCTTGATATTTTTACGATCTACTCGAGGTTATATGCTCTCTCACCTGCTTCCGGACTCATGGGATCTGGATCAAATTCTGGATGACTTAAATACGCATGGCTTTGCTATTATTAATCAAGCCTATTCGGATCAATATCGCGCGCAAGTCGCCAAAGAGTGTAGCTATCATATTGATGAATTTAGAGAAGCTAGTATTCAAAATGGTGTAGTGAGCAATATTCGTAGTGACCATATTCTCTGGATTAATGATCAACTCCCTATTGCTCAACAACATGTTGAAACCCTAACTTCATTTTCGCAAAGTCTAAATCAAGCATTCTATTTAGGAATTAAAGAAGTTGAGGCTCATTTTGCCCGTTATAATTTGGGTGAGTTTTATGCTTTACACCGAGACAATCCTCAACAAAAAAATGATCGTATTATCTCAACCGTTTATTATTTACATCCAGAATGGCAAGAAGATTGGGGTGGTCAATTACGACTGCAAGATAAAAATGAGAAATGGCATATTGTTAACCCAGAACCCAATCGACTGGTGATATTTCAAAGCAACTTATTACATGAAGTATTAACTTCAAAGCAACAAAGACTTTCGATTACAGCTTGGCTTCGTAGCGGAAATTCTATCTGGCTTTAAAAGCTACTCTTTAAATTTAGTAAATGAACCCGATATAAATGCTATTGATCAAGAAGGACTAGGGCGTATGTCTATTGAAAGTAAAACGATTGTGAACAGAATTGGTGAGACAGATCAACTTTATTTGACTGAAAATACGCCTGAACTTGCTTTGGAGCGTGCCGATTTACGCTTACAACTTGTCATATTAAGTCATGTTCGCCAAGAGCAGCTTCATTTTTTACAAGAAGCGATTGTTTTACTTGAACAAGCTCGTATGGAATATGAAGAAATGCCATTGAGTCTGTATCTCAATTTATCTTTGCATTTGGCTAAAGCCTATATGCTTTATTTTGAATTAAATAAAGAAAAACGTTTTGCGTTGATTACTCAACAAATTTTGAAGCCATTAGCCCACTATGAACATGCAGATATATATTTCTTCTTGGCTTATGCATCAGCAGCGCGAGAAGAGTCAGCACTAACCAGACATTGGTTAACTAAATATTTATCAACAACCCAATGTGATCTTGAGTTGCTTCACGCACACCCTGTCTTTAATTCGGTTCGCCAAGAACCATGGTATAAAAATTTAGTAAAATCAAAAACGCACTAAATATTTAATTTGAATCGGCCTGTTCTATATCTTATGTAAAACAGGCCTTATTTTTAATTTATCTCTTTACACTATCTTCATGTAGTTGTTCATTCAGCTCATCAATAACCACAATCCACTCATCATCTTTTTCCCAATGACTTTTTAAGAAGTCACTTTGGCCTTTTGACCAAAAAGAGGCTTCATGTAGTTTCTGATCAGCCGGCAATTGATGTGTTTTGATAAAGTTTTCGATACTTGCTTCATCCGAATCTAAACCCAGCTGATCAAATAAAAGTTCTAAAGTAGGTTGCTGCTCAAACATTGTTATTCTCCTATAACTTGTTTTAAATCATCTATTAACTAATCTAACAATAAAACCTTTTTATATGCATGATAGTGTCTATATTTTCTTGTTGTTTTTTGTGTTTGGTTGCGAATGATTGAATATAAAAAAGCACTCTAAAAAGAGTGCTTTTTTAACTTATCAAAAAGATAAATTATTTCAACATGTCAGCAATCGCTGCACGTTCTTCTTCAAGCTCATTTAACGTAAAGTTAATACGTTCACGGCTGAATTCATCAATTTCTAAACCTTGAACGATTTTGTATTCGCCGTTCTCAGTTGTTACAGGGAAACCGAACATAACGCCTTCTGGAATACCATAAGAACCATCAGATGGAATACCCATAGTTACCCATTTGCCGTTTGTACCAAGTGCCCAGTCGCGCATATGGTCAATTGCAGCGTTAGCAGCAGAAGCAGCAGAAGACAAACCACGCGCTTCGATAATCGCAGCACCACGTTTACCAACAGTTGGAAGGAACACATCTTTGTTCCATGCCGCATCGTTGATTTTGTCTTTTAAGCTTTCGCCATTTGCAGTTGCAAAACGGTAGTCAGCATACATTGTTGGAGAGTGGTTACCCCAAACTGTTAAGTGTTCGATATCAGCAACTGCAACACCAGCTTTTTGAGCGACTTGAGTCAACGCACGGTTGTGGTCAAGACGCAACATTGCAGTGAAGTTTTTCGCTGGAAGGTCTGGAGCAGAGTTCATAGCGATGTAAGCGTTAGTGTTTGCAGGGTTACCTACAACTAATACTTTAACGTCACGACTAGCAACTTCGTTTAATGCTTGACCTTGACCGATGAAAATTTCACCGTTAACTTTTAACAAGTCAGCACGTTCCATACCAGGACCACGTGGACGAGAACCTACCAATAAAGCGTAGTCAGCATCTTTAAATGCAACTTTCGGATCATCAGTCCCGATCATGCCAGCCAATAAAGGGAAAGCACAGTCATCAAGTTCCATCATTACGCCTTTAAGCGCTTGTTGTGCTTTTTCAACTGGAACTTCAAGCAATTGTAAAATAACAGGCTGATCTTTACCTAACATTTCACCGCTTGCGATACGGAATAATAAGCTGTAACCAATTTGACCTGCAGCGCCAGTCACGGCAACACGAACGGGTTGCTTCATGTAATTGTCTCCAATGAATGTCCTTAATCTAGCTAAATAGGAATTCCATCTAACTAAATCATCATAAACGGCAAAGATTGTACTCTAAAGATCTGGCAGATGCATGTAAAAGCGACTCATTTTCACCAAAAGTCTGATAGAAAATACAAATTAATATTTACAAAAAGATTCAATGCATGGTCAGCATTTTTTTACGAAATGATCGCCATCTTTAGTAACTACCTTTAATCGTGATTTCACCTGGGCAATTTGATACCACATGATTTGCACATTGTTTATATTGGCCTTTTACCGTGTAACACACCTTCACTTCAGTTAAAACAACATCTGAACGTGATAACTGACAACTTAAACGAATACCATTTTGAGGCAAGGTCGGATTAAGACGAGTAAATTGCTGTTTTAAAGCTGACTGTTGAATTTCAACATTCGTCGAACTTGTGAGGCTAGCTGGAATTTTTAGACGTTCAGCAAAGTTAATGACTGTCCGGAAATATTGACTTGCATTCATAGGAACGCACCCACCTACATTTTTCCAAAGCTGCACACGGGCATTGTTATCAGGCATAACCCGCGCTACGACTTTAGATTGTAATGGAGAAAGAGTGGCCGAACTTTCTGTTGAACAATCGGTTTGATTTGTTTCTGGCATGAGGCCTGTAATTGTCAAAGAATATCCTTCGAGACATTTACGTTGTTTTTGTTTAGAGGGATCTAACGCACACGCGGCAGGTGTCATCTGCACATGCATGACATACCCCTGTAAATTAACAGGTTCGGCATGTAAAACGGAACTCATCAACCCTACTCCTGCACAGATAAGCCACCATGCAAGTTGCAAAATTGAACGAAGTTCCAAATATCTATATTTCATTTAATTAAAACTTGAATATGCCAATTAAAAGAAGATCCATCATCAACTACCTTAAACTTAAGGCGATGTACGCATTGGAATGACTTTCATACGTTGTGATAAAGATTGAGCCCCTTGACCCAATATCACCCCATAATGTGTTGCATTAGTCATAACATGCTTGACATAGTCTCTGGTTTCTAACAATGGGATTGTCTCTGTATATTGGTCAGCCGAAATTGATTGATAGTCCGGTTGCCAACGTCTCGCCCGATTAGGCCCCGCATTATACCCTGCTGTAGCCAAAACAGGGTTATTGCTTAATTGCCCTTGAATCATCGACAAATAAAATGTTCCATATCGAATATTGGTATTCATTTCATTTAATGCCGCTGGATTATAGGTTTCACCCATTTGACGTGCAATCAACTTCGCTGTATCAGGCATAATTTGCATAAGACCGCCCGCTCCAACGTGAGAACGTGCGGAGGTAACAAATCGGCTTTCTTGTCGCATTAAACCATAAGCCCACGCTGGATCAATTCCTGCATTGTAACTATGACTTACGACATTAGTCTTATGAGGCGTCACATAGCGATACGTATCATTATGTTTATTTGTTGTACGATCTGCTGCATAAATTGCACGGTCATACCACCCCATATCATGGGCACGCTTTGCCGCAGCTAACAACACACCATCATCATGTTGAAGATAAGCTTGTCGAACTGCCCAGTTCCATTCTCGGTTGGTATAGGTTGGATTTGCATTAATACGTCTTAAAGTAAAAGCACGATTAAAGTGAATATTCTGGTCTAAACGTCTTAAGTCACTTGCTGTTGGTTGGTCATCATAGGGTTGATGATTATAACGTTCACCCAAACGATCTTTTGCTAAAAGGTTGTGATAGTCATCACCACTTTCAGCCAATTTTTTATAAATACGTTGCGCAGTATTTTTCGAACTACTATCACCGCGCTGCTCTGTTGCACGAGCAAGCCAATATTGCCAACGATCTTCTTGTTTTTGTGTCACGGTCATACTATCAATGGCACGGATTAAACTTTCCCACGCACCAAATCGAATTGCCTGACGCGCATAAATTTCAGCTTCTTCCGGACTTAGAGGATAACCATAACTTGCATCAAAATATTGAAGAACCTCACGATTAAAATTATTTTTCATGACCGTGGTGCCACCAATATAAGCAACGGTTCGATATAAATACTTTTGTATATTCTCTGGTGTACCTTGAGCGACACGTTGTACGTTCGAAAAAGCGTTAGGTAAGTCATTATTAGCCAAACGACCTAATGCAAAAATCAAATAAGCATAGTCTGTATCATTTGTTTTAGGCGCACTCCACAAATAATTGAGTGGATTAGCCTGAATTTGGTTAAGCTGCGCCAACGACAAATTCATTCCCAAAGTCTGTGCGGTAGCAAGGGCCTGCCCTGTTAAACCAGAACGTAACTGCACCCAAAGACGCTGTTGTTTATCTTGCTGACTCATTAATGGAGTAGATAACATCAAGCGTCCTAGACCTACACAAGATTCAGGTTGCGATTCGGTGGCTAGCCATACATCTTTGTATTCAGCAAAAACTAATGCATCACCGGTTTTCGCTCTCACCTGTGCCAATGCGCAATTTTCAGCCTGATCAGGATTAGTTACATAAGATAATAAAGGTTGTGCAGATGCGAAGTCAGCTTGTTTAACTTTTTCTTCTACATAATCGGCGGCTAATTTCTCAGCCATTGCTGATTGAGGGTAACGTTGAGCAAAACTTACAATCGAGGCTGAAGGTTGAAAGCCAAGATTGGTATTAAGTTTCCAATATTCTGGATAGTATCCCAATACATCATTTTGCATAGCAAGCTGATATTGGTCTAATAATGCTGTATTACCACTATTTGCAGCGTTTAATGCATCATTAAACTGCTCTTCGGCAGCATAGGTAAATGAACAACCAAGTAAACACATAGCTCCTAACCAGCTACGATGCATATATTTATTTTTCATTACACGACTATGGATTGATGAGCTCTTTCTACTTGGTCTCATAAATGTGTTAAACCCTGACTATTCACCTTCAGAGCATAGTTTAATTAGTCTTCGTGCTTTCTTTTGTTGTGTTATGTAACTCTCTGATTCAACATCATTAAAATTTACATAATTTACTTCAAAAAAACCGTGTCATGTTCTGAAGGTTTACTGTTATCGGTTCGGTCCAAATACTGCTATAATGAATGGTTTGACCCATTTTGGGCAAATTTATTCTTTTTTAGATCGATCTGTTAGGAGCCTGCATGACGGTTCAAACCTTCATTCCCAATGGTGCCAAAGCTGCCTCAGAAAACACTGTTACCCAGCCAACGCACACCACTGATGTTTCAATAAAAAAACTTTATATTGAAACTCAAGGGTGTCAGATGAATGAGTATGACAGTCACCGTATGGCAGACCTTTTAGGGGACTCTCACGGTTACATTTTAACGAGCAACCCTAGCGAAGCAGACATCCTGCTCATGAATACGTGTTCTATTCGTGAAAAAGCACAGGAAAAAGTATTTAGTGAATTAGGGCGCTGGCGCAAACTAAAAGACAAAAATCCTGATCTTGTGATTGGTGTTGGTGGGTGTGTTGCCTCTCAAGAAGGTGACAACATTCAAAAACGTGCGCCTTATGTGGACATGATTTTTGGCCCTCAAACATTACACCGTTTACCGCAAATGCTTGATCAACATAATGCTCAAGTAGAAAAACCTAAAAAAGATAAAATCAAACTGGTTGATATTTCTTTCCCAGATATTGAAAAGTTCGACTTTTTACCAGAACCACGTGTAGAAGGCTTTAAGGCATTTGTTTCTATTATGGAAGGCTGTTCTAAATACTGTTCTTTCTGTGTAGTTCCATATACACGCGGTGAAGAAGTTTCTCGACCTTTAGATGATGTACTTGCAGAAATTGCAGGGCTTGCTGAAAAAGGTGTCCGTGAAATTTCACTTCTTGGACAAAATGTAAATGGTTACCGCGGTGAAACCTTTGAAGGTGGCATCTGTACTTTCCCTGAATTGTTACGACTCGTTGCAGAAATTCCGGGTATTGGACGCTTACGCTATACGACTTCGCACCCACTTGAGTTCTCTGATGAGCTTATTCAGTGTTATGAAGATTTACCTCAAATGGTGTCACATTTACACTTGCCGGTACAAAGTGGTTCGAATGATGTTTTAAAAGCAATGAAGCGAAATCACACGATTGATGTTTATATCGATAAAATTGCGAAGCTCCGCAAAATTCGCCCAGATATGCATTTATCAAGTGACTTTATTATTGGCTTCCCTGGTGAAACCGATGAAAATTTTGCAGAAACATTGCAATTTATCAATGATTTAGACTTCGATCATTCGTATAGTTTTGTTTATTCAAAACGCCCAGGCACACCAGCATCAGACTTGCCAGACACCACACCTGAGCAAGTTAAAAAAGAACGTTTAGCTCAAGTTCAAAAAGTAATTAAGCAATCTAGTATTGAAAAAACAGATGCCATGTTAGGTAAAATTGAACGTGTACTTATTGAAAAAGTATCTGATCAAGACCCTAATATTTTAATTGGTACTGCTGACAATACACGTCTGGTCACTTTCGTTGGTGATGCGACTTGGGTTGGTCGGTTTGCAGAGATCGAGATTACTGAAATTAAAACTTTAAATTTTGTTTACGGTGAGCTCTTGAATCTTGAACCTGACGTGGCGTAATGTAGAGGTATTCTAAAGTCTACTGAAAGGTTTTCTCTTGACTGCAGCGATTCGACGTACCGTAACATTTCCTGAAATTTCAATGGAACGTTTAAAGAGCATTCTGGGTGCCTATAATGGGCACCTGAAGCAAATTGAACAGCGTTTAGATGTCAAAATTACTCATCGTGGAGATGTTTTTCACATAGATGGTGAAATTGACGCTGTTGGGAGAGCCGAAGCATTATTGCAACGACTCTACGAAGAGTCTGAGCTATCCCAGCAAATCAGTGCCGATCTATTACACCTCCTCATTCAATCTTCACAAACTGAACGCAATTTCGAGTTGGTTGGTGACGAAATGGATGAAAATGATGCGCCGCTCGATGTCTATTTCCAGACACGAAAAGGCCGCATTAATCCACGTGGTGCCAATCAAAAACGTTATGTACAACGTATTTTACAAAGCGATATTTCTTTTGGTGTAGGCCCTGCTGGTACAGGTAAAACCTATTTAGCAGTTGCCGCCGCCGTAGATATGCTAGAACGTAACGAAATCCAGCGGATTTTACTTGTACGTCCTGCTGTAGAAGCTGGAGAAAAGCTGGGTTTCTTACCTGGTGATTTAACCCAGAAAATCGACCCATATCTACGCCCTCTTTACGATGCCCTTTACGAAATGCTTGGCTTTGAAAAAGTTGCCAAGTTAATTGAGCGTCAAGTAATTGAAGTTGCGCCTCTTGCATATATGCGTGGTCGTACACTTAACCATTCATTTGTAATTTTGGATGAAGCTCAAAACACAACACCTGAACAAATGAAAATGTTCTTGACCCGTTTAGGTTTCGGCTCTCGTGCAGTGATTACAGGTGACATTACTCAAGTCGATTTACCTAAAGGTCAACAATCTGGTCTGGCACACGCACTTCGTGTACTTGAGAATATTACCGAAATTCATATTACCCGTTTCCATTCCCGCGATGTTGTACGTCATCAACTTGTTCAAAAAATTGTTGAAGCGTATGAAGGTTGGGATGGAGAACAACATCGTCTTAATGCTGAAGCTCGTGCTGAACGCAAAGCACGTCAAGAAGCGTTAATGACTGAAAACGATACAGCAGCAGACTTGCAACATCAGGATGCTTAAGGATTCATTTTGAAAATCAGTTTAAGTTTACAACAAGACTTCCTATCACCTGAGTTAGAGCTCAAACGAGCTCAACTCAAAAAAATCATTGAAACAACCTTACGCCACGTTGGTTATAAAGAAGATTGCGAAATTGGCGTCGCTTGTGTCGATTTAGCAGAAAGCCAACAACTTAATCTGCAATATCGAGAGAAAGATAAACCAACCAATGTTTTATCTTTTCCAAGTGATATTCCTGAAGAAGTTTTACCAATGCTCGATGCCTTTCCTCTGGGTGACTTAGTCATTTGTATTCCAGTTGTATTGCAAGAAGCGGTTGAACAAAAGAAAACAGCTCAAGAACACTTTGCACATTTATTAGTACATGGTGTTTTGCATTTACTCGGTTATGACCACGAAACTAGTGACGAAGAAGCTGAAGAAATGGAAGGGCTTGAAGTTGAAATTCTAGCAAAACTGAATATAGACAATCCCTACCAAGAACAGATCTAATCGTTATTGATTAGATGAAAAACATAGTCTGCCTTCAGGTGAGCTGTTGTTTAATGAACTAAAATCAATGTGGATAAGCTAAAACTTATCCACATTTTTTATTAATGCACTTCAAATTCAGCTTGAGCAGGATCGAAACGCCAAGTACGTACAATACGCAATTCAGAAATATCTTTCATATTGGTATCAAAATGCCCAAATGGTGCGCCGCGACGTACTGAAGACTTTGCAGCTTCATCCAATACCGAATGCCCTGAGCTCTCAAGTAACCGGATTGCACGAATCCCTCCTTGTGCATTTAAAATAACCATTAAACGGACTTCGCCTTTTAACTGTTGCAGTTTGGCTTCTTCTGGGTAATAGCGATTACCATACAACTCCACTTTTTCACGGAACTTATCTAAATAAGCAGCCGAGGCATCTTTTTTCGCCTGAATTCCATCTACTGTTTTTATTTTTTGCTGGCGGCTGAAATCTTGTCTGCGTTGTAAATATTGTGCTTCAAGGCTCGCAACCATCACAGCTTTTGCCTGAAATTGACTTTGTAATTGTTCTAATTCTTTTTTCCTTTGACTGGCGTCAGCTTGTTTTTGCCAACTCAAAACAGTCATTAAGACTTTTTCTTCAAATTTAAGCTCTCTTTGCTGCTGAACCTTTTGCAAACTTTCTAACTGCGCATCTCCAGTTGAAGCATCATTAGGCATAGGATTTGGAGTATCACTAGAGGTACGGTGGGCTTCTCGAAATGCACCTGAACCTTGCTGGTCTGCTTGCGCCAAAAAGTCTGCCTGCTGAAATGGCTCATTGCTTGATCGAATTGAAATTGCAATTTCTTTAGTAGATTGCTCTGATGGACTAGGCATCGAAAAGTGAATGAGCAATACAAAAATATGCAGTAAGACTGCCAATATTGTCGCAGCAATAAAGACTCGGTCTTGCCACCAATGATAAAAAGGCTCTATCGATAGACTTCTTTTGTTCAACATAATTTTAAAAGCATATAAATGCCTTATCCCCACGGTTTAATACCGAATAAAATATAAACTGATATTCAAATTTGGATAAAAGTGTGATTCACTTCAAGTATAGAGTTTTATCCATTTTCATTTTGTCAAAATGTATCAATTAAATTTGTTACACTGCAATATCAAAACTCGTTTTTTATCATAATAAAGATTGTGTTGGTTCTTAAGTAAATTATCTTCTGGAAGTTCTTTTATGCAAACGCTATTTTCCTCATTAGTCAGACGCCTTCAAAAAGTCTACCAAAAAGCAGAAGCATTCATTGAAGAAGAAAGAGATTTTACGCTATCACAAACCTTTCTGAATGCGACTTTACAGCGTTATGTCACCAATAATGTTGAATTTTTAGACGACCTCCATGCCGATCTTTATCATGACTGGTTAAGGTTATATGCAACCATGCATGTAAAAGGCCTAGAGACGACATTATCTGTTGATTTAAAACTGATTCAGATGGAATTTAATAAAGAACAACAGCTATTAGTTTTTGAGCAAATTAGCAACACACAAATTATTGAAGCGAAATATAAAAACTTTTGGCAAAAGATTGCCGTAAAAGCCGCAGTTTTTTACTACCATAAAATCTTGAAAAAAGATCCTTTGGGAATGATTCTTCAACGTTTTAATGTAGCAGAAGAACGTGATGAACTCATATTTCTTGATCTCAACCGCTGGTTTGGTAAAAAAGCCAGTATCATCGAGACACTAGGTAAAGTGCATGTAAATTACGCACGAGTTCGTGAGGCTGAGTTAGTCGTATTTGGAAATGTTAATTTAGCCGCCCTGCTTTACCGTGATCAGGACGATGATTATGAAGATGAATTAGAAGATTCTGAAATCACGCCAATCCAGCAAAAAGATGTATAAAGCTGTAATGAATAAAAATGAATTAACCGCCAAAAAACACAAATAGATTACACATTTAGCATAAATCCTGATTTTTTCTCCATGATCAACAGGCATAATATGTTTAAGTTATAGATGCATCAGCACTGACTTTTCAGTCTGTACAAGGATATTTACTTATGGCAACAAAATTTCTGAAATCATTTGGCATCGCAACAGGTATTTCAACAACTTTGCTTTTTGCAGGCTTCTCAAGTCATGCACTTGCCATGAGCCCATTTCAGGCAAATTATCAGTTTACTTATAATAATAAAGGTATGGGTTCAGCAACACGTGCCTTAAGCCAGCAAGGTAATAATTGGACTTATAATTTCACTGCAAAAGCAGGTGGAATCGCTTCTGCAAGTGAAACAAGTAAATTTAGTTTTGCTAATGGTAAAATTGGATCTCAAAGTTTTAGCCGTACCAGCAAAATTTTGATTCATAACAACACCATGAATATTAACTTTAATCCAAACAGCAAAACTATTTCTACCAAGAAAGATGATAAAGCTCGTTCATTCGCTTGGCAGGCTGGCGTACTTGACGAATTAAATGCAGAGTTACAACTTCGTGAAGACCTAAAAAATGGTTCACTTAAAACCTCTTATCCACTTGCAGATGCAAAAGAAGTTGAAAATCGTCGCTTTGTAAAACAAGGCAATGAAAAAATTAAAACATCTTATGGAACATTCGATACCATTAAAGTCGTTTTACAACACAGCAAACCTGAACGCAGTACAGTCTTTTGGTTAGCCCCAAAACTAGATTATTTACCAGTTAAAGTCAGCCATATTGATGGTAAAACTTCTTATGGCCTGTTATTAACAAGTTATACGGGTAAAACGAATTAAAGCTTGCATTTTTTCGGATGCTTTTTAAAATACGCATTTGCTTTAAAAGCATCCGTCTAGAGGATTCTCCCGTGCACGCACTAGAACAGAAAATCTTAACAGAAGGTATCGTTCTATCTGATCAAGTCTTGAAAGTCGACGCTTTCTTAAACCACCAAATTGATCCTGTACTCATGCAGCAGATTGGTAAAGAATTTGCCGCTCGCTTTAAAGATGCAGGGATTACCAAGATTATTACCATTGAAGCATCAGGTATTGCACCTGCAATCATGGCAGGTTTGGAACTTGGTGTACCTGTAATTTTCGCTCGTAAATATCAGTCATTGACGTTAAAAGATGACTTATATCGCTCTAAAGTATTTAGTTTTACTAAACAAACTGAAAGCACAATTGCGATCTCAAACAAACACCTTCATTCAACTGATAAAGCATTAGTTATTGATGACTTCTTGGCGAATGGTCAAGCAGCATTAGGACTAATTGATTTAATTCACCAAGCAAATGCAGAAGTTGTCGGTGTAGGTATTGTGATTGAAAAATCATTCCAATCAGGTCGTGATTTATTGCTTGAAAAAGGCTACCGAGTTGAGTCATTAGCACGTGTTCTTTCTCTTACAGATGGAAAAGTTACCTTTGTAAAAGAATGAATTGTACAAATAAAAAAAGAGCGGATATCCGCTCTTTTTTTATTTGTTTTTAAAGTACCCCTGAAAGCTTCTTAACAACCTCACCTAGACGCTTACCTTGTGCTTCACACAGAATCTTTTCATCCTGACTTAAATTCTGGTCATGGCGGGGTCCGCTTACATGACTTGCCCCATACGGTGTTCCACCTGTTTTAGTATTAGATAAAGCAGGAATTGCATTTGGTAATCCCAAAATCATCATCCCGTGATGAAATAACGGCGGCAGCATCGTGAGTAAAGTACTCTCCTGCCCACCATGCATCGATCCAGAAGAAGTAAAAACACAAGCTGGTTTATTATGTAATGCCCCATTGAGCCAAAGGCTAGTCGTTTGGTCCCAAAAATACTTCATTTCACTTGCCATATTGCCGAAGCGAGTTGGAGAACCTAATGCCAGACCCGCACAATTCGCAAGATCATCTAACGTACAGTAAATATCACCTTCTTCCGGAATGCTTGGCTCAGCTATTGTGACGACTGGAGCAATATTTGGCACTGTCCGAATTTTCACTGACATACCCGCAGACTCAACACCATTGGCAATTAAATGTGCCATTTCTTTTGTAGAGCCATATTTACTGTAATAGAGTACAAGAATGTAAGGTTGCATCGGTTTCATAAATTTTGTTAAAAAGAACACTATACGGTATTTTTTATTTTTTTGGCGAAACCAATCTTATGAAATTCTAGAGGTGATTGATTGTGTAGCATGAAAGGTAACACGAGCAAATTTCTCAAATTCGTTGGGTAAAAAGTTTATCGACTTTGTTGAATTTTATGCTCAGACAACAGAAAGCCAACTTTTTTGAAAAAGATTAGGGCTACAATTTTTTCTATAGCGCATAGTAAACTTCCAGAACGACTTATAGTTCTATAAGTTATTATTTTGCTTTAATCTATGATTTGAGTTGTTAAGCTCATATTTTGATAAGCTATTAATCGCCCAACATGATGATTAAAAAAATCGGGATAGACGACGCATGTTACAACGTTTTTTAAGTAAGCTTCCTTTTTATAATAAAACCTGGTTTCAATTCGTTTTATATGTATTTAAGCGTTTTGAAGCTGATCGGTGCCGCGAACAAGCGGGCTCTCTCACTTACACAACTCTATTCGCAGTTGTGCCGATGTTAACGGTTTTTTTAGTAATTATTTCTTCAATTAAAGCGTTAGAACCTGCAAGACAACAGCTCCAACATTTAATTTATAGTAATTTTTTACCTAAGAGCACTATCGCATTTGATAAAGCGCTAAATGCTTTTACAGAAAAATCCAGCAACTTAACTGTTATCGGTGTGCTGTTTTTATTCGTCACAACCGTCTTAATGCTCACATCAATTGAAACTGTCTTTAATCGTATTTGGCGCGTAAAAGAAACTCGTAGTGGCATTATGGGCTTTATGCGTTATTGGACGATCATCTCTTTAGGTCCAATTATTTTAGGAAGCGCATTCGTCATTTCTTCGACTGTCGCCTCCATGAACATTCTCAGCAATAATTTTGCAGGATATCAGCTTGATGGATCATTCATTCTCTGGATGATTTCGTTTGTATTGACTATTGTTGGCTTTTTTATTTTGTATTGGACTATTCCGAATCGAACAGTTCCAGTTTATGCAGCCGCTATAGCTGCCTGCTTAAGTGCTGCACTTTTTGAAATACTCAAAAACTTATTTAGCTTCGTAATGTCAAACTTCACCAGTTATGAACTGATCTATGGTGCATTTGCCGCAGTACCCATTTTCCTGTTATGGATCTTTCTCTCATGGAATATTATTTTGCTGGGGGTAGAAGTCAGTTTTGCCTTAACTGCTTTTCATTCAGGTAAAGAGCAAAAACGACACCCTGTGCTCATGTTATTAGATATTCTTGAATTGTTTTATAAAAAGCAAAAACTGGGTGAAAGTGTAAGTGATAAAGAAGCCTTAGAAATTTTAGGCCGAGGAGAAATTGGACGCTGGCCCTCTTATGTACTTTTACTTGAAGAGCAAAATTTGATTAAGCGTACAGATAAAGATGAATATGTCTTAGTTCGTAATTTGTCTCAAGTCGACTTCTGGAGCTTTTTTACGGCTCTTCCATATCCACTCCCTTTACGCCAAGATGTCCAAAATGTGCATGATGACGATGAATGGATGGAAAAAATTGGTCCAGCTTTAGTAGAGTCTAATGACTATCTAGCTGCAAAACTTTCTATTCCGCTCTCCACAATTCTTGAAGAGAAATAAGTAGACAGTAGCTTCTCATTTAATTATCTGTACTCTAATTCTTAGCTCATAAAAAACCCTATTATTAAAAAATAATAGGGTTAAAAATATGTAGGAGCGTAAATGGGATTACGCTTTTACAAAAGTTTCCCACACAAAATCTTGTGTTGCACCCTTTAATGTCATTTTCAACTGATCACCCGAGTGTAATGGTCCAACACCGGCAGGTGAGCCTGTCATAATTACATCACCTGGTTCTAATGAAAAAACCTGATTAATATCAGTTAACAGATCACCAATCGTAAACATTAATAGTTCAGTATTCCCATCTTGACGTAACTCATCATTAATATGGAACGTGAATTTAGTTTCTTGCCAATCTGTAATTTCGCTCAAATCGACCCAGTCTGCCAAAACACAAGCACCATCAAAAGCTTTTGCACGCTCCCATGGGTGACCTTTAGTTTTCAGGTCATTCTGTAAATCACGCATTGTTAAATCAAGACCTAAAGTCACTGCCCCAATCGCTTTCAATGCTTTTTCAGGGTCCGTTTCACCTTTTAAAGGCTGGTCAATACGTAAAACTAATTCACACTCAAAATGACAACTGCCCCAAGCTGGATTCCATGAAATACCGTCATTTAAACCAATCAAGCTACTAGGTGGTTTAATAAATAATATAGGTCTGTCAGGCATAGCATTATTTAATTCTTTGACATGATCGGCATAACTTCTGCCTACGCAAACGATTTTTGAAGGACGTGTATTCATGAGGCTTCCTTTGTTGTTGCGGCTAATAAGTCCAATAATTTATTTCTTAAATGTATTTTCAAATATAGTTTGATCTGAAACCTGTGCAAATGCTCGCTTTGGCACAATAATTACAGTTTTATTTTTTAGCTCAAGCATGTAAGTCAGCTTGCCTTTAGCAAAAGTTTGCACATCTGAATATTGCATCACTTGTTTACGACCGCTGGCATAAAGCTCAAAATAATCTTGATAGAGGTCGATGCCCTGCTCGCTCTTTCCAAACTGGTAACGAACAAATTGACGCTTAAATAACATCGGTAAAAGCCAATAACGCATCAGCCCTTGCATCACCAGAAAAAAAATACCTAGCCCAACATAATATCGACCAACCCCAGAGAAACCTAAATAAAGTCCCCAAATAATAATTGCGATACTAATCGCAGGTGTTAGAAAACGGGTAAATTGTTTTTTCCCAAATGTCACTAATGAAAATCCATCTTGTGACTCTTCTAAATTCAAATAGTAACGTAAAGATAAAGCTGTTTTTTGCTCGGTCATTGCACTGCATCGATACTCAATAAATCGGAACTATTAGAGCATATTCATTTCAGCTTTAAAATGAATCAAAGGCTATTTTTTGTTTTGCTCAAAAGTAGCCTTAGTAACGAGATTAAAAATATTTTTCGTTGCATATATGGAACGTAGATTCATATTTATTGGGCTTATTTCACTTTTTAAAATTTCTACAATAAAAGCATCACCTTCTTAGTGGAATGTCTCATGTCTTTTTTTGCAAAATTATTTGGCTTAAATCAAAAAGCAACTGTCTCAAAAGATGTGGTTACGCAAACCACTCAAAAGATGAATCCTTCCAATGAACCAAGCTTTTTAGAATTAATTAAAAAACGCCGTTCTATTTATTCAATTGGAAAAAACTTAAAACTCTCTCCTACTGAAATTGAAAAACTAATTCAAGAAGCTGTAAAACATAGCCCATCTGCCTTTAACTCCCAATCTTCTCGCGTTGTGGTTTTATTTGACCAATCACACCAAAATTTCTGGAATATAGTTCTAGATGTATTAAAAACGATTATTCCGGCAGAAGCCCTAACTGGAACTGAACAGAAAATTCAAAGTTTTGCATCAGGTGCAGGTACAGTTTTATTTTTTGAAGACCAAGATGTGATTAAAGGTCTACAAGAGCAATTCGAGCTATATGCTGATAACTTTCCAATCTGGTCTGAGCATTCAACAGCAATTGCACAATTTGCAGTATGGAACGTCCTAGCTGAACAAGGCATTGGCGCTTCATTGCAACACTATAATCCAATCATTGATGAGAAAATTAATGCAGCTTTTAATGTTCCTACTCACTGGAAATTAAGAGCTCAATTAGTATTTGGTTCAATCGAAAGCGAAGCAGGTGAAAAAGCTTTTATTGAAGATGAAAGCCGTTTTAAAACATTTGATTAATCTTTTTCACCTTTAATTCTTTTCAAAGCTGGTTTCTATGAACACCGGCTTTTAATAAAGATGATAAAAATCAGACACAAAAAAACCGCTATATAATAGCGGTTAATTCTTCAAGTGGTGCGCTCAGAGAGATTCGAACTCCCGACCCCTTAGTTCGTAGCCAAGTGCTCTATCCAGCTGAGCTATGAGCGCGTACTTGATGTTGCGCATTATACGCATTTTTCAAAGCTTAGGAAGTCTTTTTTCATCTTTCTGTCATCAACCGTCTAGTTCTTAGCCACCCCCTATTTTATAAAAAATGGGAGCTAAAATTATTGATGTTTTTCTCATCTAAGATGTATTTGAAATATTTTTTTTCAAATAAGTTTTATAGGCTTTTTGAAGCATTTGGCCATCTACCTACAAGATAAAGGCTACTGTTTTAGTCAACATTATAGAAATAATATATTTCTAGTTGAACTTTAACATTATACGCACCAGTAAAATTTATCTAATATAATGCTTCAAATGAGTGAAAATATGATTAAAAAATAATTCATCAAAAAAATATTATATAAAAACTATTATTATTTTTACGTCTAAATTAAATAAATTATTATTTCATTAAATATCATTTAATATCAAAAAATGTGACTAAAAATACACATTGACAGCTTTTGATATCTAACCAATACTAAATTTTAATTATTGAGATATACATCTCACTAATTATGTAGCGCAATAAATAATACTTACTTAAAAATACATAATTATATAGGAAATAGACCAACATGTTTTTACTAAAAAATCTCGTATCTTCGATATCAAAAGTTACTCAAGACTTGGGTAATGTTGTATCGGTAAGTACCACTGTAAACACGGGTTCCTCTGTTGATGCGAATGTTTCAACATCAGGCTTACTTTCAAATGTTATTTCAACAGTAACTAATACTGTTACCCACACAACAACAGGCTTGGTTTCTGATGTGGTTGGTACAGTAACAGGTACTGTCGGTTCTACAAATCCCTTAGAAACTGTAACCAATGTTGTGGGTGGTATAACTGGCGGTTTGATTGGTGGAGTGTCTGGTGGCAATCCTCTTGAAGTTGTCACTGGTATTATCGGCGGCGTAACAGGTGGTGTGACTGGTGGAACTTCACCAATTTCTCCAGTCATTGATGTGGTTCAAGGCGGTATTGATATTCTTCAGGGCGTAGAAAGCTTAAAAACTGAAATTATTAATACAGGTATCGACACTGTTGCCGACACAATCATTAGCATCCTTCCACAAACCGAACATCCTGTTTCTGAAATTGCAGACCTCGGTACATTAACCTTCGAAACTTCTCGTGACACTGTAAATGGTGCTCTCGAAACTGTTTCTGACTTAGTCGGTGGTGATATTCAAGGTGCAACTGAATCAGCAACTGGTATTCTGGGTACGCTTATCAATAATGGTACAACTGCTGCTGGTATTATCACTGGTGTTGTTGGAAGTGTTACAGATGTAGTCGGTGGTGTAACTGGTGGTGTGGGCGGCAACCCTCTTGAAGTCGTGACTGACATTATCGGTGGCGTAACTGGTGGCGTTGGTGGCAATCCTCTTGAAGTCGTGACTGATATCATCGGTGGTGTAACTGGCGGTGTGGGCGGTAACCCTCTTGAAGTCGTGACTGATATTATCGGTGGTGTAACTGGCGGCGTTGGTGGTAACCCTCTTGAAGTTGTTACTGACATTATCGGTGGTGTAACTGGCGGCGTTGGTGGTGGGACATCTCCAATCTCTCCAGTGATTGACATAGTTCAAAGCGGTATTGATATTCTTCAGGGTGTAGAAAGCTTAAAAACTGAAATCATCAACACTGGTATTGATACAGTAGCAGATACAATTATCGGTATTCTTCCACAAGTAGAGCATCCTGTTTCTGAAATTGCAGACCTTGGTACATTAACTTTCGAAACTTCTCGTGACACTGTAAATGGTGCACTTGAAGTTGTATCTGATTTAGTCGGTGGTGATATTCAAGGCGCAACTGAATCAGCGACTGGCATTCTAGGTACGCTTATCAATAATGGTACAACTGCTGCTGGTATTATCACTGGTGTTGTTGGAAGTGTTACAGATGTAGTCGGTGGTGTAACTGGTGGTGTGGGCGGCAACCCTCTTGAAGTCGTGACTGACATTATCGGTGGCGTAACTGGTGGTGTGGGCGGCAACCCTCTTGAAGTCGTGACTGATATTATCGGTGGTGTAACTGGCGGCGTTGGTGGCAATCCTCTTGAAGTCGTGACTGATATTATCGGTGGTGTAACTGGCGGCGTTGGTGGTAACCCTCTTGAAGTTGTGACTGACATTATCGGTGGTGTAACTGGCGGCGTTGGTGGTGGGACATCTCCAATCTCTCCAGTGATTGACATAGTTCAAAGCGGTATTGATATTCTTCAGGGTGTAGAAAGCTTAAAAACTGAAATCATCAACACTGGTATTGATACAGTAGCAGATACAATTATCGGTATTCTTCCACAAGTAGAGCATCCTGTTTCTGAAATTGCAGACCTTGGTACATTAACTTTCGAAACTTCTCGTGACACTGTAAATGGTGCACTTGAAGTTGTATCTGATTTAGTCGGTGGTGATATTCAAGGCGCAACTGAATCAGCGACTGGCATTCTAGGTACACTTATTACTAATGGCTCTACTGCAACGGGCTTATTAACAGAAATCCTTGGCGGAGTGACAGGAACTATTGGTGGCGCAACTGGTAGCGTTGGCGGTGACAGTCCTCTTGGTGTAGTAACTGACCTTGTAGGTGGCTTAACTGGTGGGATTACCGGCGGTGTGGGTGGCGACAATCCAATTGGTATCGTAACTGATATCGTGGGTAGCTTAACTGGCGGTGTTACGGGTGGAAGTGGTTTAGATGTTATTTCTAATTTACTTGGTGGATTAACGAGCGGTGGATTACTCGGTGGAGTAACTTCTACAGTATCTAGCGTAACAAATACAACGCATACTATCGTACCTCAGTCATTACTTACTGATAACTTCTTAGATAATTCTTTCAATACTGTTTAATATAATTAAACAAAAGAAAGCCACTTATAGTAAGTGGCTTTCTTTATTAATATATTTTTAAATATTAATTCATTTCTTGCCATCTATAATATTTATTATGCGCCAACTCTAACATTGCATAATCATTAGGCGTATCACCATAAGCATAAATTGTAGAATATTGGCTTAAATCATATTTATTTTTTATTCTATTTACTTTTTCTAAATAACCACAATCACCATCAATAAAATGACCTGTTAAAATACCATTATGTATTTCAAGTTGATTGCATATAACATCTAAACCTAAAGAATGGCACCAACTTTCTAAATAAACGCCTAATGATGCAGAGACAACAACAATCTGATCACCTTGCTGTTTATGCCAGAGAATACGCTCCAAAGCATTTTCACGAACACATTTAGGAAGTACTTTTTTTGCAAACTCTTGGCCCATATATTTTAAGGAATTCGCATCATAGCCTACATACCCTACCTGACAGAGCTTAGTCCGAATAGTTTTATCCGTTACCCAACCAAGTTTATAACCTGCTATATACGGTGCAAGTCGGATACCACCGACGATTTGAGTTTTTCTATTCAACGAAAACTTAAGAAATAAGCTAAATGTGTCGTTGTGAGTGATCGTGCCATCAAAATCAAATAAAGCTAGATTCATTTATGATTATCTCTAATATAATTAAAAAGTTATAAATTTAGATTTTTTTTAAAATTACTAAAAAACAAGCACAAAAAAACCGCTATAAAAGCGGTTAATTCTTCAAGTTGGTGCGCTCAGAGAGATTCGAACTCCCGACCCCTTAGTTCGTAGCCAAGTGCTCTATCCAGCTGAGCTATGAGCGCATTAAGTAATGGCGGTGAGAGAGGGATTCGAACCCTCGATACCAGTAATAGGTATGCTTCCTTAGCAGGGAAGTGATTTCAGCCACTCATCCACCTCACCGGAACGAGCCGCCATAATACAAACTAAAACCACATTGATCAAGTCATCATACTAAAATTTTCTTGTTTTTTAGTTCAATGAATTACTTTTTAAGCAATTTACTCATTATTTTCGTCTTTTTCGATCAAACGCTTGTTAAGATAGATATTATTTCTTCATCAAAATACTGTAGTGCATAACACATTATTGCAAACCTAAACGTGCAGTTCGGGTCTGCATGGCTTATGCTAAACTTATCTGCCAAGCGTGAAACCAAACGACATGACAAAAAACTGGGCTGACCCTGAAGCGAAAGCTGAAGCTGAACGTTATGACAATCCTATTCCAAGCCGTACTCTTATTTTAGATACATTGGAGCAGGTTCAAACACCACAATCTCATGCAGAGCTTGTCGATCATTTTAATATTCATGACCAAAAAAGTATCGAAGCGTTAAGTCATCGTTTAAGTGCTATGGTTCGTGATGGTCAAATCATGAAAGACGGTTTTAAATTTCAGTTGGTGGCAGATCAACCAACATATGAAGCAACTGTTTATATTAATAGTAAAGGTTTAGGTACAGCACATATTGATGGTCAAACTGACCTCTTACTTCCTGAACGTGAATTACGTTTAGTATTTAATGGCGACCGAGTGAGAGTGCGCCAGACTTCAGTAGACCGTAAAGGTAAACCTTGGGGTTTTATTACAGAAGTTTTACAACATCGCGTCAAACAAATGATCGGTAAATTGTCAGTTCATGATGGCGAATATTTTATTCAACCCAACAGTCCTAATCAGCACCAACCTATTCCTTTAGAAAAAGAACTCGTAAAACACGCTGAAGCGAATGTTGGCGATATGCTACGTGTTGCAATTGATAGCTATCCAACCCGCGAAGAGTTTTCAACGGCGCATATTATTCAGTCTATGGCCGATAAAGCTGATACAGAAATTATCATTCCACAAACCATTCTTGAATTTGGTTTGCCATATGAGTTTCCAGATCAGGTATTAAAAGAAGCTGAAAGCTTTAAAGAGCCATCAGCTCAAGACCGTGAAGGCCGCATTGATTTAAGAGATTTAGCATTAGTTACGATTGATGGTGAAGATGCTCGCGATTTTGACGATGCAGTTTATGCAGAAAAACGTCCTGGTGGTGGTTACCGTGTTGTGGTGGCAATTGCAGACGTAAGTCATTATGTACGCTTAGACTCAGCCCTCAATGAAGAAGCTGAGGAACGAGGTACTTCTGTATACTTCCCTCACTTTGTATTACCAATGCTACCAGAGGCATTGTCAAATGGTCTGTGCTCTCTGAACCCTCATGTAGACCGCTTATGTATGGTCTGTGACCTTAAACTCTCTCGTACAGGCCGTGTAACTGGCTTTGAGTTTTATCCATCGGTCATGCACTCAAAAGCGCGTTTGACCTACACTCAAGTAGCACAATATTTTGAAGGCGCAACAGATGCGATTCCAAAAGATCGCGATGTTCATAAATCCTTAAATACGCTTTTCCAGCTTTATCAAATTTTGAAAAACTTACGTGCCGATCGTCATGCAATGGAATTTGAAACCATTGAAACGTACATGACTTTTGATGAGCTAGGCGGGATTAAAGAAATTTTGCCACGTACACGTAATGAAGCTCATAAGCTCATTGAAGAATGTATGTTGCTTGCTAACGTAGCGGCTGCGGAATATGCATTAGAAAATGATATCCCAATGTTGTATCGCGTACATGAAGCTCCTGAGTTTTCACGTATTCAGAAAGTAAAAGACTTTGTTAAATTACTTGGTCTACCTTTCCCTGACCAGCCAACTCAAGCAGACTATCAAAGAGTTATTGAAGCAACCAAAGACCGTATTGATGCACCAAGCATTCATGCCGTTTTATTACGTTCAATGATGCAAGCTTATTATGGCGCAAAAAATGCGGGGCACTATGGTTTGGCTTATGAAGCCTATACGCATTTCACTTCGCCAATCCGTCGTTACCCAGATCTATTGTTACACCGTGCCATTAAAGCTCATCTAAAACAAAAACCTTCTCCACTTTCTGGCGCTGCACTAGATGATGCTGGTGAACATTTCTCTAAAACTGAACGCCGTGCAGATGAAGCATCTCGTAGTGTAACGACTTGGTTGAAATGTCACTATATGCAACAGCATTTAGGTGAGGAATTCATTGGTATTGTAAGTGCCGTAACTGAATTTGGTTTGTTCGTGACACTGAAAGACTTATATGTCGATGGCATGATTCATATTAGCCAACTCGGTGATGACTTCTTTATTTATGACCAAGCGAGTCAAAATCTTGTAGGCCAAAATAGAGGTCAAGTTTTTGGTTTAGGCGATGAAGTTAAAATTCAGGT
Organism: Acinetobacter sp. GW821-FHT09D10; assembly: GCF_059416285.1. Taxonomy (NCBI): domain Bacteria; kingdom Pseudomonadati; phylum Pseudomonadota; class Gammaproteobacteria; order Moraxellales; family Moraxellaceae; genus Acinetobacter; species Acinetobacter sp. GW821-FHT09D10. Next base: position 450,200 of record NZ_JBWKOW010000002.1, on the reverse strand, counting down.
TGCTGGCGTAAATCTTGAAGAACGTAAAATTGACTTCCAGCTTCTTCAACAAGTCACACATGCAGGACGAGTAGTTCGTAGCCGAGCTCCACGCACAACCAAAACATCTTCACAGGCAACTGAAGAAGTTTTCAGCAAACCAACAAGTAGTGATGGCGAAAAGCCTGTTCACAAAAAGAAAGAGAAAGCCAAGCCTAGTTCTTATACTAAAAAGCCTGGTAAAAAAACTTCTGCAAAAGCAGAAAGTAAACCAGAAAAAGTAAAGAAAAAGTCTAAGCCTAAAAAGAAAAAGGCCAATGCAAAATCAAAGGCTGAATAATTAAACAATAGATGTTGCCAATTTAGAAATAAGCTCCGATTTGGAGCTTATTTCTTTTTAAAAAGCTTATTTTGCAAATTAAACTTGATTTCCTACCTGACAGGACCTACATCTAATACCATGTTTAAAAAATAATGTGGCTAACAGCAATGACTTTTCAACAAGCGACCTTACCAACTCCGCGTTTTGATCAAATTGAATTAGAAAATTTAAAAGAAGACATCCAACAAGCGATTCAAGCAGGTCAAGAATTTTTAAATACGCTTAAAGTTGTACCTAGCGATACCGCTCAACAACTTGCCGTACTTGAACAAGTCGATACACTTGAAAATAATCTGAGTGAATCATGGGGTGTTTTATCACATTTAAATGCTGTGATGAACAATGCTGAAACCAGAGAAGTCTATCAATCGTTATTACCAGCGTTGAGCGAGTACTATACTCAGCTTGGTCAACACACGGCGCTCTATCAAACTTATCAACATATCCATGATGGTCAGGGCTATACGTCTCTTAGTCCAGCCCAACAAAGTGCTATTCGCCTTGCTTTACGTGATTTTAAACTTTCAGGCGTAGCTTTAGAGGGTGAAGAGAAAAAACGTTATGCAGAGATTTCTGCACGTTTGTCACAAATTTCTTCTGATTTTTCTAATCATGTACTTGATGCAACACAAGCTTATTTTAAACCCCTTACAGAAGCTGAGCTAAAAGGTCTTCCAGAAAGTAATGTTGAGTTGTTGAAACAGTACGGTAAACAGCGTGAATTAGATCAAGCAGTAGCGACACTCGACTTTCCTGCTTACTTTGCCATTATGACCTATGCAGATGACCGTTCATTACGTGAAGAGCTTTACAGAGCGTATGTGACTCGTGCTTCTGATCAAGCTGAGCAAGCTGAATTTGATAACAGTAAAATTATGGAAGAAATTTTGAGTCTTCGTCAAGAAATGGCGAAGCTACTCGGTTTCAATAATTATGCTGAATATTCTCTTGCAAGCAAGATGGCGCCAGATGTAAAAACAGTACATGAGTTTTTGGTGGATCTAGCCGAACATGCACGTGCCCCTGCTCTCCAAGAAGTTGCTGAACTTCGAGATATTGCCAAACAAGATGGTGTCGATGAACTTCAACCTTGGGATACCACTTATTATTCTGAAAAGCTTAAACAACAACAGTTCAACTTATCTCAAGAAGCGTTAAAACCTTACTTCCCTGCACCTAAAGTCATTCAAGGATTATTCCAGATCGTACAGCGCTTATATGGTATTAACATCATTGAGCGACAAGCACCTGTCTGGCACCCAGATGCACGTTATTTTGAGTTAGAAGACCAAGGCCAAGTTATTGGTGGATTCTTCTTTGACATCTATGCACGTACGGGTAAACGTGGTGGTGCATGGATGAATGGTTTCCGCTCACGCATGCAGACTCTTCACGGTCTACAAAAACCAATTTGCTACATGGTATGTAACTTTACACCTCCAGTAGGTGATCAGCCTGCTTTACTGACTCATGATGAAGTCATCACCTTATTCCATGAGTTTGGACATGGTTTACATCACATGCTGACCGAAGTAGATAACATTTCGGTTGCAGGTACTCATGGTGTCGCTTGGGATGCGGTAGAACTACCAAGTCAGTTCATGGAATTCTGGTCTTGGGATAAAGAAAGTCTAGATGTATTAAGTGAGCACATTGAGAGTAAACAAACCTTACCACAAGAATTATTAGATGCTTTATTAAATGCCCGCTTCTTCCAGTCTGGCATGCAGACTTTACGTCAACTTGAATTTGCCTTATTTGATTTAACAATTCACACCAAAACACCAGCACTGAACAGTGAGCAAATTCAGCAGACTTTAAATGAAATACGTAGCCAATATGCTGTCGTTCCTACTGTCGGATACAACCGTTTCCAACACAGTTTTAGTCATATTTTTGCAGGAGGCTATGCTGCAGGTTATTACTCTTACAAATGGGCAGAAGTGTTAGCTAGCGATGCATTTGACCGTTTTGAACATGAAGGTATTTTCAATACTCAAACGGGTAAAGAATTCCGTCAGGCGATTTTAGCTGTAGGCGGAAAAGACACTGCGCTTGAAGCATTTGTTAATTTCCGTGGTCGTGAACCTAAAATTGATGCATTGTTACGTCATCAAGGTTGGACGAATGACAGCAAAACCGCTTAAACTATGGGCCTAAATTGATCGTGTGGTTAGGGTGATAAAGATGAAAAAACGTTTCATTGCTGGGGCTAAATGTCCAAAATGTGAAGCAACAGATCGGATTGTCATGCTAACCACCGCTGAAGACGAATGGATTGAATGTATCGAATGCGGTTATAGCGAAAATCGTCCGACTCATATTGATGAGCCTGAAGCACCTGCTGTACCTGATGAAGTTGGAGTAATACAGTTCAAGCCTCGTCGTCCTGACTAAAGGTCTTAGAGATGCCACTACAAAGAAAACAAAACTCAAAACTATTGTGGATTTTAATTGGGGGCTTAAGCATTCTCGTAGTGCTTTTTTTCGCTGCACAATGGTTTTTCAAAAAAACCGAGTCATCCACACCAATGGTTGATCCTCATCCTGTTTCGACACCTGCGCCTGTTAAAGCCACTGATCCATCATCAGCTTCTGAACCGAAAGCAGAGGCTGCGAGTTCACAACAACTGGTGAATGAAGATGTGCTTAAACAGCCTGTACCTGCTCAAGAATCTTTAGCTAAAGAAGAAGTGTCTAAACTCGATGACATCCACCGTCAGTTGCAAGATCAAGAAAGTTCATTAAAAGCTCAGCATGCAGATGCAGATCAATTAACGAAACTCAAAGAAGAACAAGTTAAATTGCTTGAAGCTCAACTCAAGCATCAATAGTTTTTCAATGGGAACTTAAAAAGCTAAAGTTATTCATCTTTAGCTTTTTTATTTTAATTAAAATAATTTTAGTCATCTTTTTTCCAAAAATTACTGAATTCTAATACAAAAAAGCCCTCCATTTAGGAGGGCTTTTTTGTATAACAGATACTTTAATTTAAGTTATTTATACCAATCGAATAACTTGAACACATACGGTACATAAGTAACCAATACCAATGATGAGAACAAGACAATAATTGGTAGTAACCAGCGCTCATAACGGAAGTAGAAACTTGTATATTTCTCTTTCGCTTCAGCATCCGCCGCATTAACTTCATCATCTCCGACGGACAACCGCGTGAGTAGATGGTTCAAGGCAACTGGTGGAGTTACATAACCAAATTCGAATGCAACCAACACAATCATCCAGAAGTGAATTGGATGAATACCATTTTCGTATGCCACAGGTGCAATGGTTGCAGCAACTAAAATTACAGCACCAAATGGATCGGTACACATACCAATAATCGCAAGTAGCAGTGCAATACATGCCAGTGATATATAGATACTGCCTAAATGAGTTGGCAATAATTCAACCACTTCAGAGCGTTCAATTAAACCACCTACACTTGCAGACAATGCCATCAAGATAATTAGTGCACCAATATGACCTACAGTTTCTGAGGTCGCAAAACGAAGTGCTCCACCAAAACCAAGACGGTATTGAGAACTATGCGGATCATGTGACTGCAAGAATGGTGATTTTTGTTCATGTTCACGAACAATTGCTTCATGAATATTGATTGCAGGGGCTTCTTTTGTAGACACCAATTTGTCATACAAGATCATTGCTATCAGGACTAATGGCAAAATTACTGGTGCAGTAAATTCATTCATTCCTGTGTCTAGCGCATATTTATAGATCGCAAGAACAACAACAGTAATCAGAATGTATGGAATCACGGGTACAAAGGCACGCAACATACCCGGAATCGCTACTTTTGGTGAATTCACGCGGAATTTTTCTTCAGCCAATAGTAATGACACACCCAAGAAAATAAATGCTGTTAGCCAAAATACATAAATACCATGACCAAACAATTCATCGGACGTTACATGACGACTATCAAGCATGGCAATTAAAACGACCAATAGACATGGACGTACAACGACCCCTAAAGAACCTGACATTGCAGACACAGCCAAAGCATATTGACGGCGAGCACCTGCATTCCAAACTTCTTTATAAATAATCGCACCTGCCGCAATAACGAAAATACCTGATGCACCTGTATAAGCCGTTGGTACCGCAGCTGCAATTAGGATTAACCATGTTAGGGTTTCTGGTGCCAAATTCCATGGACGAAGCACATTAAGGAATAAATCCATAACACGTGTTTGAGTTAGGAGCATACCTGCCCAAATAAACAAGGCAAGGTTTAGGAAAATACCTGAAAACTCAACCAATAAACCAAGGTAAATCCCTTGCCCCATTGGATAATCCATAAAGAATGTGAATACGATACCCGTAATCAAACCCATATAAGCATATAAAGGTACACTTAGAAGGGCTAAGCCAATATTACCGCCTTCACGTTTTGGTGGAGGTGAAACAAATAGTTGATAAAGACTAATTAAAGTCAGAACAACAAATAGAATCATCCATATCCAGTAAATAGTTACTGTTTCGTAGGTTGGTGTTACCCCAGAATTAATAACTGAACGATACTGGCTAATTACAGAGAAACTGAGTAGTGCATTAGCAACTACCATAAAGATGGAATAGACTTTGTAATCTATTTTTGTTGCTGGATTACGTAAGCCAATATGGTGAAATTTTAACGATGCTGTAATCGCAGAAATCAAAACCATAAAAATCAGTAAAATGGCACGATTTTCTGTACCAAATTTAAAAATACCAAAGAAACCTGTCTCGATGGTACGGTAAGTACGCACCCCTGGGTTAGCTTCGATATATTTAATTGTCTTGTCATAGGCCTGATATTTCTCGTCACATTGTTGCTGCGCGGCGAGTAGCGATGCACGGACATCACTTTCCGATGCTGCACCAAAGAAACTCGAAAAATCATCAGATGCATTCGCTTTCATTTGTTCTTTTACTTGGGCATCGATATTTGGATGTCGATCACAAGTCGGCTTTTCAGGTTCAGCACGCAAAAATGAATATTGCATGCCTATAGCAGGGTCACCATAAAGACGCTCCCCGATACGTAATAATTGTCCGTGGATCATTTCCCCGGTACCAATGATTAAAGTCATTAATAGCAGAGTGAGGATGACGAATGTTGAGATCCATTCGTTCCAGATATAACCCAGCAGACCTAATCCAGATCTTTTTTCTTGATATTCTTGCATAAATATTCCAATTTTGTTCTCTCAAGTCCTTAAAAAATAAAGACTTGAGTCATGCAATTTTCTTGGTCAGGGGTTAAATCCATACCCCTTCTACCAATCCCTTTATTCAACGATCAAATTTGCATCAAACTTTATTAATAAAGAATGACTAAAATCACTTTTTTAACAGTTCGTATTGTCAATATTTCTTTTTTAATCTCTGTACCAGCCAATAGCATCCCCCAAAAACTGCACCACCAATCGCGCCATAGAGATGAGCTTCAGTTAAAACTGGGCTTCCTATTAACTGAGCCGTTCCTGTTTGCCCAAAGGTATTTTCCCATATCAGTTTTGCAATAATTAATCCTAAAACCAGAAAAGCAAAATTCCGTTCTTTACGATATTGCAAATAAACTAAAGCAACTGCTGTATAGAGCCCATGTAATACACCAGATAGCCCTGCATACGCTTCGATATAAGGCAAATAGAAATAGAACACCAGACTAATGAACGGTGGCAAAAGAAAAAGCAGACTTAAAAGATGCCACGCCTTGGTATGCGGGAAGATAAAAGGCAAACAGGCGAATGCCATCATATTTAAAAGGAAATGAATCCACCCAACGTGTACCCAATGTGCAGTCCATAAACGCCAGAATTCGCCAAGTAGGCTTTCACGCCAATAAATAAATGTATCAGGAAACACCTGTAGACAGGCAGACACAGAAATGCACACTGCGACCAAAAGCACTTTATGATTCAGTACATGATCCTTCATGGCACACTCCTTGAAATTAAACTTCTTGCTACCATTGTAAAACTTAACAACAGTCTCGCAAGAAGTTAACCTTTCAAATATTTTTACTGCGCTGCTGGTGGAACAGATGAGTCTGCAGGAGCTTCAGATGCGGCCCCTCCATCAAACAATTCATCTAACTCTGCTGCACCTTCATTTTTATCATCCCAGAAATGTGACATACCATCATCTCCGGTACGCACACCAGTATGCTCAGTCCAGTAACGGTCAGAAATACCACGTACAATCAGACCAGCCATACTATCGATTAACTTAAAGTTCGGATTGACAGGCTTATCATCAGCTTGAGATGCGGCATATGATCTTAATGCATCACGGATTTTTGCATCATCACCACTTGCTTGGGCAGCTACCGCATACAAAGCATGGGACAGGCGAACACCCTTTTGTTCACCAATTTGAACTGACTGTTTTAAAGTTTGATATGGGTCAGGTTTCCCTTCATCAGCCCCAGGCAGTAAAGTCCAAATAACAGCACGTGTTGCATTAGGCGCGCCCCAGAATTTTTCATTATTCAGACAAACCATGCCGCGCTCTACAATAGCAGCAATATCTTTTGGAACATTGACTGCACCACCAGAGTTAATATCATTGGTTACAGCCTGAAGGCCACTAATCATTCCAAGTAAATAAACAGTTTGATCAGTATCACTACGCATAGTTGGGCAAGAATCACCTAAATGATATTTATATTTAGATTCCCAACGGTCAGCGAACAATTTATAGCCCGTATATTGACGCTCAGCAGCAATGGCTGCCCAACGCTTCTGAGCAATACGAGCATCTTGAGCTTCGGTTACTTGACCTGCTTTTGATGCACGTAAATAACGTAATTCCTGTTCTAACGCTTGGTTTTCAGCACATACACCTGATGCGGCATACATTAATACAGCAACACGCGTTGGATCTGCACCCATACCTTTGGTAGACATAATTGCAGGTGTTAATGCACTACCCGTATTACAAACCATTTCAGCATCTTGCATTGCTAAAATAGGTGGAACGACGTGCTTTTCCGTAAAACCTAAAGCAACATTTGCTCCGGTTTTCACGACGTATGAACAACCTGATAATACTGAAGCTGCAAGCAAACTTACCGCCAAACCTTGGCTTATTTTTTGGACTTTAGACATCTTCCTGTCCTCTATGTAATTTGTTTTTTCCTTTTCAGATGTACATTAGCAGATGCATATCTTGAATAAAAGAGTAATTACTCTAATTGTAGCGCTTATACTTTGACACACTTCACAGTAGATAAAATTGACAGTTTTTTCAGAAAACAGAAATTTTAGGCAAAAAAAAGTAGCATTGCGACGGTTCAGCACATGCTACTTATTAACTGAGATAAGCTTTTAACGGCTTATATTATTTTTGTTCTAGATAATCCTTAAGTAAAGTTCCTGCTCTTCCTACTACTACAGCCATAAGCACTGCAATTAACAGAAACATCCACATTGAAATCTCCATGAGAGACCTCCTTTACTACAATCGCACCCAGTTATAAACTGAACACTTGATGAAATTAATCGACTAACCAATTTAATAATTGACTGATCGACGACCTTGCATCCTCTGTCTCTTAACTTTGTTAAAATTAACTTTGTTAAGATGTTCCCTGAGTAAAGTTCCTGCTCTTCCGATCACCACTGCCAAAATGATGGCAATGACCAAGAACGACCATGTTGGCATCTCCATTTTGAGACCTCCGACACACTTTACGTTGGTGTTTGTACTTTAACCGATCAACTAGATACCCATAGGTGAAATTGTCAGACAATTGTATTTCCTTAGCTTTTTTCTAATTTTTAATTAGACAATCCTAAACTCAAGCAAGAAAATAAAGATTAAATTATTGTTTTTTATAATTTTTAAATAAATATACAAATGTAGAATTGTCTAACAATTAATGAAGTTTCTGTAAGACTTTTAGCTTTTTCCAATACTGCAAAGGAAGTTGATCAAACCAAATTATGGCTACTTTCATCGGTGCCCCCTCAAGATAAATAACCATAAACAACTGATAATCAATTATTTTAGAAATTTCGACACGAGAGATTATCTTTTGTGAGGAGTATGCAATTGACCACGATTTTTGGTCTAAATATGCAATTTGAGAAATTCGTGATTGTCTTAAAAAAAATAGAAAACTAATAGATAAAAGGATGAAAGTAATCAACCACCAAATTGGTGATAACAATTGATAAAGTAGGATGGCTAAACTCAAGCCAATAAAAAGCTGAAATATTATCGAGAAACGACTATATTTCAGCTCAAAATTTAATTCTTTTATCAAAACAGTTTAGCCATGAACGTACTGTTTTAATTTATAAATAAATTCGCGTAACTCTGTACGTGGAGGTTCAGAAACTTCCATGAACCAATCGAGTAAATCAGGATCTTCTTGTTCAACTAACTCTGCAAATAAGGCCTTCTCTGCCGAATCTGCTTTTAGATAATAGTTTTTTACATAAGGGTCAAAATAGACGTCAATTTCTTTTAAGCCGCGGCGTGCTCGATAAATTACTTTACGTTCTTCCAAGGTCATTTCGTCAGACATTTATTTCCCCATCTGCGTTGATAGTGCGCTTAGTTTACCTGATCACATTCCAAAGATCGCTAAAAATATCAAATTGACCAAATTTATCATCTTGTACTCATAATTGAGCATTCATCACATTGTTACATAAGCAAGGCTTCCGTATGTTTAAGTTCATAACATCACACCTGAACCAAGGAAGAAATACAAATGCAATCTGGTGCTATCCGTCCCATTCCAAATATGTTACCGAGACAATTATTTAACGAAGAACATGAGGCATTCCGCGAAACAGTTCGTAAATTTTATGAAAAAGAAGTTGTTCCCAATATTGAAAAATATGAAAAACAGCAACATGTTGATCGCGATCTTTGGAATAAGGCTGGAGAATTAGGCCTCTTGTGTACCACAATGCCAGAACAATACGGTGGATCCGGAGTAGACCGCTTGTACAGTATGATCTTAATCGAAGAACAAGCTTATGCTATGGACTCTAGCACGGGCTTCTCTTTGCATTCAGATATTGTTGCCAATTACGTGAATAACTTTGGTAATGAAGAACAAAAACAAAAATGGTTACCTAAAATGGCCACTGGAGAAGTGGTCACAGCTATTGCCATGACTGAACCAGGCACTGGTTCTGATTTACAAGCAGTAAGAACCACAGCCGTTCTTGATGGTGATGATTATGTGATTAATGGTTCAAAGATTTTCATCACTAATGGCTACTTATGTGACATGGTCGTAGTGGTTTGTAAAACTGGCAATAATGACAAAGGTTCAGCGAACTTATCACTCATTATTGTTGAAGCAGACAGAGCTGGCTTTAGCAAAGGTAAGCCTCTGAATAAAATTGGAATGAAAGGCCAAGATACGTGCGAATTGTTTTTCGATAATGTTCGTGTTCCTAAAGAAAATCTTTTAGGTATGGAAGGCATGGGTTTTATCATGCTCATGAAAGAGTTAGCTTGGGAACGAATGCTAGTTGCTATTATTTGTCAGGCAGGAGCTGAAGCGGCATTTGCACATACGGTTCAATACACAAAAGACCGTAAAGCATTTGGCAAACATATTGGTGCTTTTCAAAATACGCGTTTTAAACTTGCTGAACTGAGAACAGAAATAGATTTCTGCCGTACTTATTTAGATCGTTGTATGGAATTACAACTTGAAGAAAAATTGAGTGTGGAAGCTGCTGCAGCTGCTAAATATAAAATTTCAGACATGTTCTCAAAAATTGTAGATGAGTGTCTTCAATTGCATGGTGGTTATGGCTATATGCTTGAATATCCAATTGCACGTGCATACATTGATCATCGAGCAAATCGAATTTATGCAGGTACCAATGAAATCATGAAAGAGTTAATTTCAAGAACACTTTAATACCTTCATAAGAAAAGGGGCATTACGCCCCTTTTATTTATCTAATATGTATCAAGATACTAATTTTGGCTTACGCTCATTAGCTTCTGAACGTTTATGAAAATGTAGAACACCATCTTCAAATTTTGAATTTTTCAGCGACTTTCTATCTTCTAAATAGTTATTAGTCACTTGCCATGGAGCGTGCTTACCCTGTTTTGGAAGTTCATGTGCCGCACGGCTAATATAACCTGAAGACAATTTACCCATTACAGTATCTTCTTCCATTTCAGTTTTATCACCAGATGGAATCACTTCATCATAGTGATTTTTATCCATATAATTTAACAAGCGACAAATATATTCCGCAGCGATATCAACTTTAAGGGTCCACGATGCATTTACATAACCAATAATCATAGCCATGTTTGGTACATCACTTAACATCACACCGTTATAAAGCATATGCTCAGATGAATTAACTGCTTTCCCATCAATAGTCGCCTGAACACCACCCATAATCTGAACTTGTAAGCCTGTTGCAGAAACAATAATATCAGCATCAAGGTGTTTACCAGATTTAAGTAGAATACCTTTTTCGGTAAATTTCTCAATCTGATCAGTTTCTACGCTTGCTTTACCTTCACGCAAAATTTTAAACAAATCGCCATCAGGTACCACACACAAACGTTGATCCCAAGGGTTATACGAAGGTGTAAAATGCTTCATATCTACCTTACCCTTCAACTGCACTTCAATTGCTTTTAAGAGTAAACGACGTACAGTCTTTGGATGTTTCTGCGATAATGCATAAATAGCGCGCTGCATACCAATATTACGTGCACGGGTAAATTTATAAGCTGTTTCTTCAGACATAAATTTACGCGTTTTTTCATAAACGAAGTCGATAGACGGTACACTAGCAATATACGTTGGTGAACGCTGCAACATCGTTACATGACCAGCACCACCTTTAGCCATTGCTGGTACTAAAGTAATTGCAGTTGCGCCACTACCAATAATAACGACTTTTTTACCTGTATAATCTAAGTTTTCAGGCCAATGCTGTGGGTGAATAAGCTGCCCTTTAAAAGCTTCTTGATTTGGAAAAGAAGGAGCATATCCCTGATCATAATTATAATAACCGGTACAACCTACAACAAAATTAGCAATCCAAGTCTGTTGTTTTTTCTTACCATCTTCAATTACAACCTGCCATTTCTTTGATTCAGAATCATAATTAGCAGAAAGCACACGATGACCAAAGTGAATTTTTTCTTTTAATTTATATTCATCAATTACTTCGCCTAAATACCCTTTAATAGAAGCACCATCAGCTAATACATTCGCTTTACACCATGGTTTAAAGTTAAAACCAAATGTGGACATATCTGAGTCTGAGCGAATGCCTGGATAACGGAAAAGATCCCATGTTCCACCAAAAGATTCACGACGCTCTAAAATTTCAAATTGGCGTTGTGGAGAATTTTTTGATAAATGGGCAGCAATTCCAATTCCTGAGATACCTGCGCCAATGATTAAAATATCAACTTGCTTTTCCATTTTATTTTTATACCCATTGTTGAGAATATAAGTTTATTAAAGCACAATTTTGACAATACACAATGTCAAGTTTGACCGTTTATCCGTTTTTTTATGTCACTTGGGGACATTTTTATAATTTTATTAATTAACAGAAATAAAAAAGACCGGTATAAAACCGGTCTTTTTTGAATAAAATCAATTATTCAGCTGAAGTATTCACTTCACGATCTACAAGCTCAACGTAAGCCATCGGCGCTGCATCACCAGCACGGAAGCCCGCTTTAAGAACACGTAGATAACCGCCGTTACGTTCTTTGTAACGAGGGCCGAGTACGGTAAATAATTTACCTACAGTTGCAGCATTACGAGTACGAGCAAATGCTAAACGACGATTTGCTACAGTATCGTTTTTTGCTAGAGTGATTAAAGGCTCAGCAACACGACGTAATTCTTTAGCTTTAGGCACAGTTGTTTTGATCAACTCGTGTTCAAATAAAGAATTAGCCAAGTTTTGGAACATCGCTTTACGATGGCTGCTTGTACGGCCTAATTTCACACCACTATTACGATGACGCATGGTGATAGTCCTACTTAATTAACGGCTACGATAGGCAAAACGGTCGTCCATACGAAGACTAGCTGGTGGCCAGTTTTCAAGACGCATACCGAGTTGTAAGCCTTTCGATGCCAAAACATCTTTGATCTCTGTTAACGATTTTTTACCAAGGTTAGGAGTTTTTAACAACTCAACTTCAGTACGTTGAACAAGATCACCAATGTAGTAAATATTTTCTGCTTTCAAACAGTTAGCAGAACGAACAGTAAGCTCTAGATCATCTACTGGGCGAAGCAAGATTGGGTCAACTTCTTCACGAGGCTCTTGAGCAACTGGAGTTTGGTCTTTCTGAAGATCAACAAAAATTGCAATTTGTTGTTGCAAGATTGTTGCCGCTTTGCGGATTGCTTCTTCAGGATCAACCGTTCCATTTGTCTCGAGGTCGATTACCAGTTTATCTAAATCGGTACGTTGTTCTACACGCGCATTTTCAACGGTGTAAGAAACACGCTTAATCGGGCTATAAGAAGCATCTAATTGCAAACGACCAACAGGACGTGTTTCACCTTCAGGGAAACGAGAATCAGATGTTTCATAACCACGACCTTGAGCAACCTTCAAGCGCATTTTTAATGAGCCTGAAGCACTCAAAGTACCTATTAAATGTTCTGGATTAACCACTTCAACATTATGAGGTAAACGAAGATCAGCAGCAGTAATTTCGCCAGGACCTTGTTTCTCTAATGTTAAATATGCTTCATTTTGATCGAACAGCTTAATAGACAATCCTTTTAGGTTCAGCAAGAGCTCGACGATGTCCTGCTGCAAGCCTTCTAAAGTACTGTACTCGTGCTCGACACCTTCTATCTCAACTTCAACCACAGCAGCGCCAGGTAAAGAAGACAATAGAATGCGACGTAAAGCATTACCTAGAGTGTGGCCAAAACCACGCTCTAAAGGTTCTAGAATCACTTTTGCCGAGGTCCCGCTAACCGCTTCGACCTTGATCGCTTGCGGAGTTAGAAACTCGTTTGCAGTACGCGTCATTATTGCTACCTCAAGGATTATTTAGAATACAATTCTACAATCAAGCTTTCATTGATTTCAGCAGGTAAATCAGCACGATCTGGTGCAGCTTTAAACGTACCTTCAAGCTTAGAATGATCAACATCCATCCAAGCTGGAATACCACGTTGTGCAGCTAACTCAATCGCGTTTTTAATACGCAATTGTTGTTTAGCACCTTCGTGAACCGCAATTACATCACCAGCTTTAACTTGAATAGATGCGATGTTTACACGACGACCATTCAAAGTAATGCTACGGTGACTTACTAACTGACGAGCTTCTGCACGTGTAGAACCAAAACCCATGCGATAAACAACGTTATCAAGACGGCTTTCAAGCAATTTCAACAAGTTCTCACCTGTTGCGCCTTTAACACGAGCTGCTTCTTTATAGTAGTTACTAAATTGACGTTCTAACACACCGTAAATACGACGGACTTTTTGTTTTTCACGTAATTGTAGTGAATACTCAGATTGCTTACCACCGCGTGCCTGACCATGTTGACCAGGTGCTTTGTTAGCTTTTTTAGTTTTGACGTCAAAAGGTTTAACGCCAGATTTAAGTTGCAGGTCTGTCCCTTCGCGGCGAGAGAGTTTGCATTTTGGACCAATATAACGAGCCATGAATGTTTCTCCTTACACGCGACGTTTTTTAGGTGGACGGCAACCGTTGTGAGGAATTGGCGTCACATCGGTAATGCTGTTAATTTTATAACCCACTGCGCCTAATGCACGAACCGCAGACTCACGACCTGGACCAGGACCTTTTACAAGGACATCCAGATTTTTCAAACCGTAATCTAAAGCTGCTTTACCAGCAACTTCAGCAGCTACCTGAGCAGCAAACGGAGTTGATTTACGTGAACCACGGAAGCCTTGTCCACCAGAGGTGGCCCAAGCCAATGCATTACCTTGACGATCAGTAATCGTAACAATGGTGTTATTAAAAGACGCGTGAATGTGTGCAACACCTTCAGAGACGGTACGGGTGACCTTCTTGCGTGTGCGAGTATCTTTAGCCATCTTTTAGCTTCCAGAAATCTTACTTTTTAATCGGTTTGCGCGGACCTTTACGGGTACGTGCGTTAGTTTTGGTGCGTTGACCACGGACAGGCAAGCTGCGACGATGGCGAAGGCCGCGGTAGCAACCCAAATCCATTAAACGTTTAATGTTCATGGAAATTTCGCGACGTAAGTCACCTTCGGTAGGAACCTTAGCAACTTCTGCACGAATCGCATCAAGCTGAGCATCGTCCAACTCACGGATCTTAGTAGTTTCAGTAATACCAACTGCTGTTAAGATATTCTTAGCAGTATGGCGACCGACACCAAAGATGTAAGTGAGGGAGATAACAGCATGCTTGTTATCCGGAATGTTTACACCGGCAATACGAGCCATTCACTTTCTCCAAAAAGGCAGTAGAGATAATCAACCGCCCCACAAAATCTTGAGGGGCGGATATTAACCCAATTCGCCTACTGAAATCAACAGGTCTTGATTAGATTAACCTTGACGCTGCTTATGACGAGGTTCTGCGCTACAAATTACGCGAATAACCCCATTACGACGGATAACTTTACAGCTACCACAAATTTTCTTTACAGAAGCTTGTACTTTCATGATGAAACCTCTAAGTGCGCTTATCCCTTAGGATGAGCAGTCGTTTTTCTCATTAATGTTTGATTATCATATTGATGAGATGTTAAGTGCGCTTGTAGCTGAGCCATAAAGTCCATAACAACGACAACTACGATTAGTAATGATGTACCACCCAAAGAGAATGGGATCCCAAAAGAACTTTGTAGAATCATTGGCATTAAACAAATGACCGTAATATAAATCGCACCAATAAACGTCAAACGATTAAGAATATGATCTAAGTAACGAGCAGTTTGCTCACCTGGGCGAATACCAGGCACATAAGCTCCGCTGCGTTTTAGATTTTCTGATACTTCCTTAGGGCTAAATACTAAAGCCGTATAAAAGTAACAGAAAAAGATAATTAACGCACCAAAGAGCACCAAATACAAAGGCTGTCCAGGCGACAATACTAAAGCTAAATCTTGTAAGCTACGCTTAATTAATCCAGCATTTGCATCTGCACTTCCTACCCATTGACCAAGACTCGCTGGGAACAATAGTAAAGAACTTGCAAAAATCGCAGGAATCACACCAGCCATATTAATTTTCAATGGCAAATGTGTCTGCTGTGCCGTAAATATACGACGACCTTGCTGCTTTTGTGCATAGTTTACTGGAATACGACGTTGTGCTTTTTCAATAAACACAATGGCAGCCAACACACCTAAAGACAAAAGACCAAAGATCACAAGACCAATTAAACTTGTCTGACCATTATCTACTGATGAAACTGATTGCATAATTAATTTAGGCAAACCAGAAACAATACCAGCAAAAATAATCATTGAGATACCGTTACCAATACCTCTTTCAGTGATTTGTTCACCTAGCCACATTAAGAACATAGTTCCAGCGACAAGTGATGTAACTGCTGGTATATAAAACTCAAGACCAACTGACAGAGTAATACCCTGACCAATCAAACCTGCGCACATACCAACTGCCTGAACCACTGCAAGCAATAATGTACCCTGACGCGTATATTGATTAATTTTACGCTTACCTTGCTCACCTTCCTTTTTCAAGGATTCTAGTGAAGGAATCACCGTAGACATTAACTGCACAATAATTGATGCAGAAATGTAAGGCATAATTCCTAAAGCAAGAATAGACATTCGCTCTAAAGCACCGCCAGAAAACATATTGAATAGCCCAAGAATAGTTCCTTGGTTCGCATGAAATAAATTTTCTAACGCAGCATTATTAATGCCTGGTACTGGAATATGCGCTCCTAGTCGAAAGACCAGCAATGCACCGATTAGAAAACTCATCCGGCGAATAATTTCACGATATTTCACATGAAATGGCTGACCTTTCATCATGTTGACATGACCTGAAGAACTAGGAGACATAGACACTCGAGATTACTCCTCGACTTTGCCGCCAGCTGCTTCAATTGCAGCTTTAGCGCCTTTAGTCAATGCAACACCTTGAACAGTGAATGCACGAGTGATTTCACCAGAAAGTACGATACGAGCACGAATTTGGTCACGACGAACAACATTCGCAGCTTTCAAAGTTTCTAGGCTAACGATGTCGCCTTCAACTTTGCTTAACTCAGATAAACGTACTTCAGCAGTTTTTAAAGCGATTTGGCTAGTGAAACCGAATTTAGGTAAACGACGATAAATCGCTGTTTGACCGCCTTCAAAGCCTGGACGAACGCCACCACTTTTACGTGATTTTTGACCTTTGACACCACGGCCACCGGTCTTACCAACGCCAGAACCGATACCACGGCCTAAACGACGGTTTTCACGTTTTGCACCTTCTGCAGGCGCAAGCTCATTTAAACGCAGAGTCATGGCTTATTCCTCTACACTAACCATATAGTAGACTTTGTTGACCATACCGCGGTTAGAAGGCGTATCTTGCACTTCTACAGTATGACCAATACGACGCAGACCTAAACCTTGTAAGCAAAGCTTGTGATTTTTCAAGCGATGTGAAGAAGATTTAGTCTGGGTAACTTTAATCGTTTTCATGATTGATTACCCTTGAATTTCTGCTACTGATTTACCACGTTTCGCAGCGACTTTCTCAGGAGAAGTCATATCACGCAAACCTTTGAAAGTTGCGTTTACTACGTTAGCAGCATTAGTAGAACCATAACATTTAGCAAGTACGTTATGCACGCCTGCAGCTTCTAGAACGGCACGCATTGCGCCACCAGCGATTACGCCAGTACCTTCAGAAGCAGGTTGCATATATACACGGCTTGCACCATGACGAGCATTCACAGGGTGTTGTAAAGTAGTACCTGCAAGGTCTACAGTAATCATGTTGCGACGTGCAGCTTCAAGTGCTTTAGAAATAGCAGCTGGAACTTCACGTGCTTTACCACGACCAAAACCAACACGACCATTACCATCACCCACAACAGTTAATGCTGTGAAAGAGAAGATACGACCGCCCTTAACAACTTTGGCTACACGATCAACGGCAACCAGCTTTTCAACAAGACCTTCGTTTTGTTCAACTTTAGCCATGATTAGAACTCCAAGCCGTTTTCACGAGCAGCATCAGCCAAGGCTTTGATACGACCATGATATTTAAAACCAGAACGGTCAAATGCAACTTTAGTTACACCAGCTGCTTTCGCGCGCTCTGCGATTAAAGCACCTACTTTAGTAGCCGCACCTACATTACCTGTAGTACCGCTACGTAAAGATGCATCCAAAGTTGAAGCTTGTGCTAAAACTTTGCCACCATCTGCTGAAATAACTTGAGCATAGATGTGACGCGGAGTGCGGTTTACACACAAACGAGTCGCACCCAATGCACGGATGTGCAAGCGTGTGCTTTTCGCACGACGCAAACGGGTTTGTTTCTTTTCGTTCATAAGAACCTCGCGCCTTATTTCTTCTTAGCTTCTTTACGAAGAATGACTTCATCCGAATAACGAACACCTTTACCTTTATATGGTTCAGGAGAACGATACGCACGGATTTCTGCCGCTACTTGACCTAACAACTGCTTGTTTGCTGATTTCAAAATGATTTCAGTTGCAGTTGGAGTTTCCGCTGTTACACTTTCAGGTAAAGCGTAGTCAATTGGGTGTGAAAAACCAAGGTTAAGGTTTACAACAGTACCCTTAACCGCAGCTTTATAACCAACACCAACTAGCTGCAACTTACGTTCGAAGCCTTCACTAACCCCTTTTACAAGGTTATTCAATACAGCGCGAGCAGTACCAGCTTGCATCCAAGCATCTTTCGATTCTTTAACTGGAGCAAGTTGAAGTTTACCTTCTTCCTGTTTTAGCTCGACCAGCGCATGCAGGTTGAAAGACAACGTACCTTTGCTGCCTTTCACTTCGACCTGCCGGCCGTTCTGAGTAACTGTTACACCATTTGGTACAGTTACTGGGGCTTTAGCCACACGAGACATGAGGAATCACCTATTAAGAAACAAAAGCAATAACTTCACCACCAACGCCCGCAGCACGTGCAGCGCGATCAGTCATGATGCCTTTGCTTGTAGAAACAATTGCAATACCTAAACCTTGCTTAACGCTTGGAAGTTTATCTTTACCGCGGTATTGGCGAAGACCTGGACGGCTTACGCGCTTAACCACTTCGATAACTGGTTTGCCTTCGAAATATTTTAAAGTAATTGTCAAAGTAGATTTTGTCTCTTCTTGAGCAACTTCTACATTTGAAACATAACCTTCTTGTTGAAGAACGTTTGCAATTGCAACTTTCAACTTAGAAGAAGGCATAGAAACAGTTTGTTTCTTAGCCATTTGTGCGTTACGAACACGTGTTAGCATGTCGGCAACGGTATCTTGCATACTCATTTAGTCGCTCCTTACCAGCTTGCCTTAACAACGCCTGGTACATCACCCTGCATTACTGTGTCACGTAATTTGTTACGGCTTAAACCGAACTTACGGAAGTAACCATGAGGACGACCAGTTAAACCACAACGGTTACGAAGACGTACCGGAGATGCATTACGTGGCAATGCTTGTAACTTTAACGTCGCTTCGAAACGCTCTTCTTCAGTTGCGTTTACATTTGCAATTGTAGCTTTTAATTCAGCACGTTTTGCAGCGTATTTAGCAACTGTTTTTTCGCGTTTCAATTCGCGATTAATCATACCTTTCTTAGCCATATCGACCTCTTATTTGAACGGGAAGCCGAATGCACGCATAAGCGCACGGCCTTCGTCATCGGTGCGAGCAGTCGTAGTAATAGTAATATCCATACCACGAATACGATCAATCTTATCGAAATCGATTTCAGGGAAAACGATTTGCTCTTTCAAACCCATTGAATAGTTACCACGACCATCAAATGATTTCGAAGAGAAACCACGGAAGTCACGGATACGAGGGATTGCGATTGAGATCAAACGATCCAAGAATTCGTACATTTGGTCGCCACGTAAAGTAACTTTACAACCAATCGGCCACCCATCACGGATTTTAAAACCTGCGATAGATTTACGAGCAAGTGTAATTACTGGTTTTTGACCAGCAATTAATTGCATGTCGACTACAGCACCGTCTAATAATTTCTTATCAGTTGCAGCTGCGCCTACACCCATGTTTAGGGTGATTTTTGTGATGCGTGGAATTTCCATCACGTTCTTAACGCTAAGTTCTTCTTTTAACTTGGCTTTAAGTTCATCATTGTAACGTGCTTTAAGTCTGGCCATCGCCTTTTCAACCTATTACTTCGCTACCGCCACTGATTCACCATTTGATTTATAAACGCGAGTTTTCACGCCATCAATCACTTGGTAACCAACACGGTCAGCCTTCTGGGTTGTAGCATTTAAAATTGCCACGTTTGAAATATGAAGCGAAGCTTCTTGAGTAACAATACCGCCTTCAGCGCCAGTTACACGATTCGGCTTTTGATGCTTCTTCACTAAGTTAAGGCCTTCAACCTTAACGCGGTCTTCAGAAACAGACAATACAGTACCCTGTTTGCCTTTTTCTTTACCTGCGATCACAATAACTTGATCGCCTTTTTTAATCTTAGCCATGATTGCCTCTTATAGAACTTCAGGAGCCAATGAAATGATTTTCATGAACTGTTCAGTACGAAGTTCACGAGTCACTGGTCCGAAGATACGAGTAGCAATCGGAGCTTTGTTGTTGTTCAGGATAACTGCAGCATTATCATCAAAACGGATCACAGAACCATCTGGACGACGAATGCCGAATTTAGTACGAACTACAACCGCATTCATCACGTCACCTTTTTTAACACGTGCGCGTGGGATTGCTTCTTTTACAGTAACTTTAATAATGTCGCCAACAGAAGCATAACGACGATGTGAACCACCAAGTACTTTAATACATTGTACGCGGCGAGCACCACTGTTGTCTGCTACGTCGAGCATAGTTTCGGTTTGAATCATTGCCCTACTCCAAAACCGAGCATCACCGGTCACAATTTCGAAAGGCTCAAAGAGTACTCGAAATTGACCGATGATGCAACAAGAACGTCGAATTACTCAGCAGCTGCTTCAACTACTTCCACTAAAGTCCAAGCTTTAGTTTTAGAAATTGGGCGGCTTTCTTTAATGGTCACAACATCACCAATTTTAGCGACGTTATTCTCATCATGAGCGTGTAACTTAGTTGAACGGCGAATTGACTTGCCATACAACGGGTGTTGAACGCGGCGTTCAATAAGAACAACAATAGATTTATCCATTTTGTCACTTACGACTTTGCCGGTTAACGTGCGGACTGTTTTTTCACTCATTGTCCGTTCCCCTGTTTTTCGGTAAGGAGTGTCTTAATACGAGCAATTGTCTTACGAGCAACTTGCACTTCGTGCGATTTACCCAACTGACCAGTTGCTTTCGCCATACGAAGACGGAATTGGTTAAGCTGTTGCTCATCAAGCAAAGCTTTCAACTCTTCTACCGACTTTTCACGTAAATCTTTAGTTTTCATTACATTACCGTCCGAGTCACGATAGTGGTTTTAAACGGAAGTTTAGCAGCAGCTAAAGCAAATGCTTCACGCGCTAATTCTTCGTTCACACCTTCAATTTCGTACAGGATCTTGCCTGGTTGGATCTGGCAAACCCAGTATTCCACGCTACCCTTACCTTTACCCATACGCACTTCAAGAGGCTTTTGAGTAATTGGCTTATCCGGGAATACGCGAATAAAGATTTTACCACCACGCTTAATACGGCGGCTAATAGTACGACGTGCAGCTTCAATCTGACGCGCAGTCATACGACCACGTTCAGTTGCTTTAATTGCAATCGAACCAAATGATACTGTACTACCACGATGCGCTAGACCAGTATTACGGCCTTTGTGCACCTTACGGAATTTGGTACGTTTAGGTTGCAACATGGATTATTCTCCCTTGTCAGCAGCACGGTCACCGCGACGACCACGACGCTCTTGACCTTCACCACGACCACGACCACGTTTAGCTGGACGATCTTCAGCAGGAGCAGGGTTCATGACTTGTTTCATGCCACCTAAAATCTCGCCACGGAAAATCCAAACTTTAACACCAATCGTACCGTAAGTTGTTTCTGCACGCACAGTTGCATAGTCAATGTCTGCACGCAATGTATGCAAAGGTACACGACCTTCACGATACCATTCAGTACGAGCAATCTCTGCACCACCTAAACGGCCAGACACTTCAACTTTGATACCTTTAGCACCAGCACGCATAGTGTTTTGAACCGCACGCTTCATAGCACGACGGAACATTACACGCTTTTCTAATTGAGAAGCAATTGCTTCAGCAACTAAACGCGCATCTAAGTCTGGGCGATCAATTTCGTTGATACTTACTTGCGCAGGAACACCCATAATGCTAGTAAGTTCGCGCTGTAATTTCTCAATATCTTCGCCTTTTTTACCGATTACGATACCAGGACGAGCTGTGCTAATTGTTACTTTAGCAGCGCCTGATGGACGTTCGATAAGAATGTTGCTGATCATCGCATTCTTAAGTTTTTTATTTAAAAACTCACGAACTTGAAGATCTTTAAGCAAGTATTCAGCGTATTGTTTCGGACTCGCATACCAGTTAGCGTTATGACGTTTCACAACACCTAGGCGGATACCGATTGGATGAACCTTCTGACCCATATCAAACCCCTACCTTAACGGTGATGTGACAAGTACGCTTAGTAATACGATCTGCACGGCCTTTAGCACGTGGCATAATACGTTTAAGGCTAACGCCTTCATCAACGTAAATCGTAGAAACTTTAAGATCATCAACATCTAAACTGTTATTGTGTTCAGCGTTTGCAATCGCAGATTCCAATGCTTTTTTTACTAAAACAGCAGCTTTTTTATTGCTGAAGTTTAAAATATTTAAAGCATGCGCAACAGATTTGCCGCGAATAAGATCTGCAACCAAACGTGCCTTTTGTGCCGAGATAGCGGCACCGCGTAATTTAGCAGTTACTTCCATCATGACACCTATTAACGTTTAGACTTCTTGTCAACACCGTGACCACGATAGGTACGAGTTGGCGCGAATTCACCGAGTTTATGACCAACCATATGCTCAGTAACAATTACTGGAACGTGATTACGACCATTATGAACAGAAATTGTTAAACCAACAAAATCTGGAAGGATCATCGAACGACGAGACCAAGTTTTAATCGGCTTGCGAGAGTTACTAGCAACAGCCGCTTCAACCTTAGCGAACAAGTGCGCATCGACGAATGGGCCTTTTTTCAGAGAACGAGGCATTAGTCAGATTCCTTTACTTGACGCGACGGTCGCGAATAATCATCTTAGTCGTACGCTTATTGGTACGTGTCTTGTACCCTTTAGCTTTTTGACCCCATGGGCTTACAGGTTGAATACCTTTATTACGCCCTTCACCACCACCGTGCGGGTGATCAACTGGGTTCATCGCCATACCACGTACGGTAGGACGAACACCACGCCAGCGCGCAGCACCAGCTTTACCCAATGAACGAAGGTTGTTTTCTTGGTTAGAAACTTCACCAATTACAGCGCGGCATTCAACATGAATTTTACGCATTTCGCCTGAACGAAGACGAACAATTGCGTAAGAACCATCACGACCCAACAACTGAACAGAAGCACCAGCAGAACGCGCTAATTGCGCACCCTTACCAATTTTAAGTTCAACGTTATGAAGTGTAGAACCGATCGGCATGTTACGAAGTGGCAAGCAGTTACCTGGACGAATTGGAGCATCGTTACCAGATTGTACTTTATCGCCAGCACGTAAGCCTTTAGGTGCAATGATATAACGACGCTCACCATCAGCATATTTCAACAAAGCAATATGTGCTGTACGGTTAGGATCGTATTCAATGCGCTCTACAACAGCTGGGATGCTGTCTTTATTACGCTTAAAGTCAACGATACGATAGTGTTGCTTATGACCACCACCAACGTGACGAGTTGTAATGTGACCGTTATTATTACGACCACCAGTACGTTTTTTTGCTTCAACCAACGGTGAGTAAGGCGCGCCTTTGTGAAGGTGATCATGAACCACTTTCTCTACAAAGCGACGTCCTGGAGACGTTGGCTTACATTTTTGAATCGGCATAATTTTCGTCCTTATTCCGCTGCGCTTTCAGCGGTATCGCCCAAGTCAGCCATTTCAACATCTTGGCCGGCTTTCAGGGTGACGTATGCTTTTTTAACATCAGAACGACGTCCCAATGTTTTACCAAAGCGCTTAGTTTTACCTTTAGTAATAGTAGTGTTAACTTTAACAACTTCTACACCAAAAAGTTTTTCAACTGCTTTTTTAACTTCAAGTTTAGTAGCATTAATATCTACTTTAAATACTTGAACGCCAACAGTATCACCTAAAACTTGTGCCTTTTCTGAGAAGACTGGTCCTTTAAGGACTTGATAGATACGTTCGTTGTTCATCCGAGTTCTACCTCAATTTTCTTAGCAGCAGCTACAGACATAACAACTTTATCAAACGCGATCAAGCTTACAGGATCGATTGCAGTTGCATCCACCACATCTACATGCGGAAGGTTGCGTGCTGCAAGATATAAGTTCTCATCTACAGCTTCAGTAACGATCAATGCACGAGCGGCATTTAAATCGCCAAGCTTAGCAAGCAATTCTTTAGTTTTTGGAGCTGCAATAGCAAACTCTTCAACTAATACAAGACGATCTTGGCGAACAAGTTCAGCTAAGATACATTGCATTGCACCGCGGTACATTTTGCGGTTTACTTTTTGAGACCAATCTTGTGGACGAGCAGCAAAAGTTTTACCACCACCAACCCAGATAGGACTACGAGTAGAACCCGCACGAGCACGACCAGTACCTTTTTGACGGAATGGTTTTTTACCACCGCCAGAAACGTCTGCACGTGACTTCTGAGCACGAGTACCTTGACGACCACCTGCTAAATAAGCAGTAACAACTTGGTGTACAAGAGCTTCGTTAAATTCACGTCCGAAAGCAACTTCAGACAATTCAACAGCAGAGCCGGAAACAGTTTTCAAATTCACGGTATTTCCCCTCAGGCCTTGATGGTAGGACGTACAATCACGTCACCGCCAGTTGAACCAGGAATTGCACCTTTAACAACTAAAACAGAACGTTCAGCGTCAATAGATACGATTTCAAGACCTTGTACTGTTACGCGTTCATCACCTAAGTGACCAGCCATTTTTTTGCCTTTGAACACGCGACCAGGAGTTTGGTTTTGACCTGTAGAACCTAATACACGGTGAGAAACTGAGTTACCGTGAGTAGCGTCTTGGGTACGGAAGTTCCAACGCTTAACACCACCTTGGAAACCTTTACCTTTTGATTGACCAGTTACGTCAACAACTTGACCAACTGTGAACAAATCAACACCAATAGTACCGCCAACTTCACGACCTTCAAGCTCAGCTTCAGTAACACGGAACTCTTTAACTAAACGACCAGCAGCAACACCAGCTTTCGCAAAGTGACCTTTCTGAGCGTTAGTTACGCGAGATTCGCGACGTTCACCAGTAGTTACTTGAACAGCTTGATAACCATCAGTTTCAAGTGTTTTGATTTGCGTAATGCGGTTTGGATCGACTTCGATGACTGTAACAGGTACAGAAACACCTGCATCTGTAAAGATGCGAGTCATACCACATTTGCGACCGACTAAACCAATAGCCATGTGCATAAACCTCTAAAAAAGCGGCCTAATTAACTTAAAAGTTAATCAACCGAAAGCCTTAACCCAAAGCGATCTGAACATCAACACCAGCCGCAAGATCTAATTTCATCAATGCATCAACAGTTTTATCTGTAGGTTGAACGATGTCGATCAAACGTTTGTAGGTGCGGATTTCGTACTGGTCACGCGCATCTTTGTTAACGTGCGGTGAAGTAAGAACGTTGAAGCGTTCGATGCGAGTAGGCATCGGAATTGGACCACAAACTTGTGCGCCAGTACGCTTAGCGGTTTCTACGATCTCTTGAGCAGATTGATCAATCAGACGATGATCAAAAGACTTCAAACGGATACGAATTCTCTGGTTAGACATACCAGTAAACTCCAAGCCAAACATATAAAGAATCACCCTTGACGCATCTCACCCATTGGTAAGTGTCAAAGGCAGTGAAAATCACTAAGGTCATGATCGATGCCACGACTGTAATGCACATTTGCCACTTTCTTCGCAGCAAATGCCCCTCCTATTGAGGGTCGCTCATTATAACGATTGTTTAAGTCTTATGCAATTCTCTTTTTCTATTTTCTCCACAAAACCTGCTTTGATCGAGCATTCAGAGTTCATCTAGGCATTTATTACAAACTCAATAGCTTTATTTAGGAGTTGATTGCCTTGCTCAAATTTTTGTGCTTCTGAATACTGTAGTTCACGCGTAGATTGAACATATTCTCCGTCAAAAATAGACAACTCCTCTTCATCTTCAAGTAACAGCGCCAAAGCTGCTGGTGTCATCTCTGGATGAAACTGAAAGCCAAGTACATTTTTCCCAATCTGATACATCTGATTGCGACAAGCCCTGCTCTCCGCCAAATGTATAGCGCCTTTAGGTATTTCAAATGTCTCACTATGCCATTGCATAACATTTATCTTTTCAGGTAACGGAAAGCTTTCTTGAGGTAAATTTGCAACTCTCTGGACCGTTGACCAGCCAAGCTCCTGATAGCGATTACGGCTCACCGCCGCGCCCAATGCATTAGCAATCAGTTGCCCCCCTAAACAAAGACCAATAGCAGGCTTTCCTGCTGCCAAATAACGGCGCAACCATCTTTTCTCTATCTTTAGCCATGGAAAATTTGCCTCATCATTTACACTCATCGTTCCACCCATGACCAGTAACAAATCAACTTCTTCGATTCTGGGTAAAGCCTCTATTTCAAGTGATCGATCAACCGGAAGTGCAAAAAACTCCGTAGAGCTAATGGTCGCGTGATGGGCTTTTAAAAATGAATAACAACTTCCAAATCCCTCACCTGCAATGTGTTGAAAATAGTGAACTCGTAAATGCGACTTCATGCGCTTAAACCTATTGTTGTTAGAATGTTGTAGTGGTCTTTGCAAAAATAAAGCCAAGTTTTTATTTTATGGGTCTACTGTAACGAAACGTCTTATAAAACTTCGTAAATCTAGCGAAGAACTTAAATTTCTCTTAATCTAACTTTATTATCTAAAATGCAACGCACTATGAAAAAGCATAACGACTTCCAGACTCGCCTCATTCACGCACCAAGAAAGGCTCCGCAATTTATCGAAACAGTGCAACCACCCTTATTTCGTGCATCCACTATTATTTTTAAATCAACTTCGCACCTTTTTGATCGCCATTGGACTGATGATTACGACTATAGCTATGGCACGCATGGCACCCCGACCACCTTCACCTTAGGCGACAATATTGCACAAATTGAAGGTGGACTGCATTGTTTGCTTGCACCGAGTGGCCTATCAGCAATTAATGTTGTGAACTCAGCATTTTTAAGCACTAATGATGAGGTATGGGTCCCAGACAACATTTATGGGCCTAATCTAGAACATTTAAATCATCTACAAAATCAATATGGCGTTATTGTTAAAGTATATAACCCTATTGACGCTTCAAGTTTTCAACCGACTGAAAAAAGTAAACTATTATGGTTGGAGGCTGCGGGTTCGGTTACTTTAGAATTCCCCGATCTTAAAAATCTAGTCAAAAAAGCTAAAAAACATGGTGTATTAACAGCATTAGATAACACCTGGGGAGCCGGGCTTGCGTTTAATGCTTTTAATTTTTCAGATGAACACCTATCAGTCGACTTAACCGTCCATGCTCTAACCAAATATCCGAGCGGTGGCGGTGACATCTTAATGGGTAGCATTGTAACTCGTGATGATAAACTCCATCATCGTCTGTTCCGTACGCATGCCATTTTAGGTATTGCAGTTTCAGGAGACGATGCGGCTCAAGTCCAACGCAGTCTAGCTCATATGTCTTTACGCTATGAACAACAATCAGCCAATGCTCAAACTTTACTTAAATGGCTAAAAGACCAATCTCAATTTGCACAAGTTCTACATCCAAGTGATGAGACCGCCCCAGGCCATCAATATTGGCAAGAAATCTGCACAAATGGGCAAAGTGCTGGCTTAGTCAGCGTTATTTTCAAACCAGATTATGACATTACCGCAGTACGTCGCTTCTGTGATGCATTAGAGTTATTTAAACTCGGTTTTAGCTGGGGAGGACCAGTTAGCCTGATCATGCTTTATGATTTAAAAATGATGAGAAAACTTGAGAATACACATTTACAACAAGGTTTATTAGTTCGCTTCTGTATAGGACTGGAAGATCCGCAAGATTTAATCCAAGATATCGAAAATGCACTGAAACAACTGTAAAAACGACAACATTATAGTGGCTCGAACCAAAGGATAAAAATATATGGGTACACCGATTGTTATTGCTAAAAATCTGAATGACACATCAAAAGAAATTGTTTTGCTTTCTCAGTTTGCTAACCGCCATGGCCTAATTGCAGGTGCAACAGGTACAGGTAAAACAGTTACTTTAAAAGTTCTAGCAGAAAGTTTCTCTCGAATCGGCGTTCCTGTATTTCTTGCCGATGCTAAAGGCGATGTTTCGAGTCTCGCAAAATCAGGTGAGGCTTCAGATAAGTTTAATGAACGTCTAAAATTATTACAGATTGATAGCGTTCCTTTTGCTGCTAACCCTGTCGTTTTCTGGGATCTGTTCGGCCAGCAAGGCCACCCTATTCGCACTACTATTTCTGAGATTGGGCCAATTTTATTGGCTCGTATGCTCAATTTAAATGATACTCAAGAAGGTGTATTAGCTGCAGTTTTTCGAATTGCGGATGATCAGGGCCTACTGTTAGTAGACTTTAAAGACCTAAAAGCCATGATCACCTTCGTTAGTGAACATGCAGCGGAGTTTAAAGCAGAATATGGCAATTTATCTCCGGCTAGCTTAGGCGCTATTCAGCGTAACTTACTTGCTCTTGCAGACCAAGGTGGTGAACAATTTTTTGGTGAGCCGGCTTTAAACATTCTGGACTTTATACAAACCGATGCAAATGGACATGGTTATATCAATATTCTTGCTGCTGACAAGCTGATGAATACGCCTAAGCTATATGCCACTTTCTTGTTATGGATGCTTTCGGAGTTGTTTGAACAGCTTCCAGAAGTTGGCGATATGGACAAACCCAAACTCGTGTTTTTCTTTGATGAGGCTCACTTATTATTTGACAATGCCAGTCAAGCATTACAAGAAAAGATTGAGCAAGTTGTACGCTTAATTCGCTCTAAAGGTATTGGCATCTATTTTATTACTCAGAATCCACTCGATTTACCAGAAAGTGTTCTTGGCCAGCTTGGCAATCGCATTCAACATGCGTTACGTGCATTTACGCCTAAAGATCAAAAAGCAGTAAAAACCGCAGCAGATACGTTCCGTGCCAATCCAAACTTTAAAGTTGATGAAGCCATTACCGAACTGGCTGTTGGTGAGGCGCTCATTAGTTGTCTTGATGAGCAAGGTACGCCACAAATTGTAGAACGTGGCTGGGTGATGCCTCCTTACTCTGCTTTTACACCAATCACTCCAGAAGAGCGTCAAACTCTAATCTCACAAAGTATTATTGCTGGTATTTATGAACAAGCTGTAGATCGTGATAGCGCTTATGAAATGCTACAAAATAAAGTCGCTGAACGTGAGCAACAACAACAAAATACTGAACTTGCTAAACAACAAGAAAAAGAGCAAGAAACTTTAGCAAAGCAGCAAGCAAAGGAACAAGAGCGATTAGCACGTGAACAGCAAAAAGAAGAAGAACGAACAGCACGTGAACGGGCCAAGCTTACGCAAGATATTGTGGGTACTTTTGCAAAAAGTGCCGCGCGCAGTCTAGGGGGAAGTACAGGTCAAAAATTAGTAAGGG
This sequence comes from Acinetobacter sp. GW821-FHT09D10, assembly GCF_059416285.1. Classification (NCBI taxonomy): domain Bacteria; kingdom Pseudomonadati; phylum Pseudomonadota; class Gammaproteobacteria; order Moraxellales; family Moraxellaceae; genus Acinetobacter; species Acinetobacter sp. GW821-FHT09D10. Next base: position 420,751 of record NZ_JBWKOW010000002.1, on the reverse strand, counting down.
GCCTACTAGGTTCACTATTTGGTAAATAACTTTCTTCGATATATCACTTTTAAATTAGGGAATTTTATATTCCCTAATTTTTTTATGGTTTTTATAAAAAATCTATTGCGATTGTTTTTTTAAAGATGTATTTTAAATACATCTTATATAGCCAGATAAATAAGGTCTAGCCATGACTCCACAACAAATCGAACTCGTTAAATCTACAGTACCTGTTTTACGTGAACACGGCGTTACGCTGACCACATACTTTTATAAGCGTATGCTTAATAACAACCCTGAATTAAAAAATGTTTTTAACTTGGATGACCAAACTAGCTTACGTCAACCTCGTGCTCTTGCAGCTGCCGTTCTTGCTTATGCAGAAAATATTGAGAACCCTACTGTTTTAGCGAAAGCAGTTGAGCGTATTACGACGAAACATGTGAGTTTAGATATTCAACCAGACCAATATGCAATTGTTGGCGACAACTTACTTCATTCAATTAGTGAAGTACTCAACGTGCCATTTGAATCAGAACTTATTGAGGCGTGGAAACAGGCTTATTTACAATTGGCAGATATATTGATTGGCGTTGAAAAACAAAAATATGAACAACTTGAAAACTTAAATGGTGGATGGGCTGGCTGGCGTTCATTTGAAATTACTCAAATTGATCCTCTTGAATCTGGCAAACGTTTCACCTTAAAAGCAACTGACCATGAAGACGTACTTAGCGGACCTGCAAATGCTTTTATTTCGGTTAAAGTACAAGTTCCAGATGAGCAGCTTGAACAACCGAAAGCTTTTAAATTTACAGAAGCTCAGGAAAACAACTCATATCATTTTGAAGTTCAGCCTGAAGAAAACCATACAGAGTTCTCAGTAGCGAATATCTTGCTTGAACATTATAGAGTTGGCGATCAAGTTCAAGTTTCAGCGCCTTTAACGCTCTAATATAAAAACCTCTTGCCTGAAAGTTTTCATATTTAGACTTTCAGGCTAAGATGATCATCCTTTTAATCTCTTCCATTTTTGGTGATCATGCAGCTTAATAAATTTACCGATTATGCATTACGACTATTAATGTATGTTGCACGCCCAAGTGATGCACCCTACACGATTGCAGAAATCGCGAAAGATTTGCATGTTTCACAAAACCATCTGGTTAAAGTTGTTCACTTCATGGGTAAGCAGGAATGGATTATTACCATTCGTGGAAAAGGCGGTGGAATTCGCTTAAATCCAGATGCACTTAACTCAAATTTAGGTTCAATTGTTCGAATATTACAGGGTGACAATCAAATCGTTGAATGCAATACGCCACCTTGTGTATTGCGAAGTCACTGTGGTTTAAAAGGTATTCTTGACCAAGCTTTAGAAAGCTTTTACCAAAGTCTAGACCAATACACGCTTGGAGAGGTTTTGCAACAGTCAAAGTCTGCCCCACCTGACTCTCCTATTGCCTTTTTACAAATCTGACTTCTATTGATTTTCATAAGTAGATTTATTGAAAATTAGCAAGAATAACCAAGCTCCTTTATACTAGGCACGAGCCCTCTCATCTAAAAAGTTATTTTTTATGCGTCGTAGTGAAAAATCGAAAGACACCAAAGCCAGACTCGCACCCAAACAAAAGATCAGCTATGAAAAAGCACCAGATCCGGCGATCACAGCCTATGCTGTGCAATCACTAAACTGGTTACGCCAAGCTGAGTTTCTAATGAGTGCACCTAAATTGGCACTTTGTGTTGAAGATAGCGGCTACGAGATTGCTTTTGCAGGGCGCTCAAATGCTGGTAAGTCTAGTGCGATTAATGCATTAACCAATCAGAAACAACTTGCCCGCGCTTCTAAAAAGCCAGGCCGTACCCAGATGATTAACTTTTTCAGTCTAGGTAACCCAGATCAGCGTTTAGTCGATCTTCCAGGTTACGGTTATGCAGCTGTACCTGAAGATATGAAAAAGGTGTGGCAAAAGGAATTAGAAAACTATCTGATCCATCGCCAAAGCTTACAAGGCTTAGTGCTACTTATGGATATTCGCCATCCTCTACAACATTTTGACATGATGATGCTGGAATGGGCTTATTCACGTCATCTCTTTGTTCATATTCTATTAACAAAAGCAGACAAACTTAATCGCGGTCCTGCAAATAAAGTATTACTTGAAGTTAAACAGCAACTTAAAAAAATGAAGCTTGATTTTTCTATTCAGCTTTTCTCTTCACTTAATAAATTAGGTTTGGAAGAGCTTGCAAGTGTCATGGGTGGACGCCTGCATTTTACGCTTGATCAACAGCCCGAATTTGATGTCGATTCAATCCCTGAAGCGACAGATGAGGATGCTGAAAGCTAAATTATCCTCACAGATACAATTTCTTCATTAAATTTATACTCAATTGTCCCCTATTGCTAAACACAAATGTAGGGGCTTTTTTTATACTCATTCTTAACTTCATCGAGTTAAAAATCAGGAATAAATGATGAAATTGTTATCTTTTTTGAAGAACAAGGCTTTAGGTTCTTCTATTGATTATAAAATTCTTCCACGTAAAGTAAAATTTGACTGGAAAGATACCCCTGTCGACTGGATTCCTAATCAACCTTTCGCAAGTTATTTTATTAATGAAATTAATAATATCTTGCCTGCTGGAGAGTTCTGGTTTTGCCGTTTGTATAATAAGGTTTTACCGCAAATTACAGATGAAAAACTCAAGCAGGATGTACAGGCATTTATCCGTCAGGAAGCTATGCATGCCAATGCTCACACTTCTGCAAACAAAGAATATTTAAGCGCACGTAATATTGATATCCAGAGAAATCTGGACATTATGAATTATCTATTTACTATCGCTTTGGCAGATAAACCTTTTGATAGAGTAGTTCCAAAAATTTTAGAAAAACAGTGGGATCTATTCCGTTTAGGAGTTATTGCAACTGTTGAGCATATGACCTGCGTGTTGGGTAAATATGCGTTATATAACGAGCGATGGGAAGAACTAGGCGCAGATCCAGAAATGGTGGATCTGGTTAAATGGCACGGTTCAGAAGAAATTGAACACCGCACGGTTGCCTTTGATTTATATCGTCATCTTGGTGGCGGTTATATTCCACGCTACTATATGAGTCTTGCTGTTATCACACTTGTACTTGGATTATGGGTAGATGGCGCTGCACATATTATGAAACAAGATCCACGTTTTGCAGATGCGGCTAAATCTAGATTTTTTCCAGTGTGGGTTACTTTAGAGTGGTACAAAATTAGCCGAAAAGATAATCAGGTTTTACCTAACCCACTCTGGCTTATTGCTCAGCAAATTGATTACCTCATGCCTTGGTATGATCCAGTCAAAGAAGGCAGCACTGAAGATGCGGTTAGCTATTTATCGCAATCTCCAGCAGCAAAAAGAGCAGAGCTTCAAGCTGCTTAAAATAAAAAAAGCAGGATTCAAAATCCTGCTTTTTTTGATCTATAGATAGTTAGACACTGATATCTTTATCTTTCGTATAACGGTCTACAACCACACTAATCATCATATCACCCTGCACATTTACCACCGTTCTGACTGTATCTAACAAACGGTCAATCGGAAGTAAAATTGCAATTGCCTCAGCAGGCAAACCCACAGACTGTAAAACCATAATCATGGTGACCATACCCGCACTTGGAATTCCTGGGGCTCCCAGTGATGCAATCATTGCTGTTAAGCACACTATAATTTGTTGTGTCAGATTTAAATCTAGACCCACCAAATTTGCCACAAACAATGCAGCTGCCGCTTCATATAGTGCAGTACCATCCATGTTTAACTGTGTGCCTAATGGGATAACAAATCCTGCTGTTTGCGGGCGTACGCCTAAGTTTTCTTGCGCACACTTCATACTAAGCGGCATAGTGGCAGAGCTAGAACTGGTTGCAAATGCAGTAATCAGTGCTGTACGAGTCCCTTTGAAAAAAGTCCAAGGACTCATGCGACCGAAAATCCAAAGCAGTAGTGGTAAAACAACAGCACCATGAAAAATGGTTGTGCCTGTTACAACGACCGCGAATTCAGCCAAACGACTTAATACTGAAATATCTTCTGTTGCCATTAACTTTGCTAACAAAGCAAAAATACCCAACGGCGCTAATTTCATCACCCAGCCAACCAGCAGCATCATCATTTCAAAGAATTGGTGACTCAATAAACGAATACTTTTGAAACGTTCCCCACCCTGCACCAAAGCGACACCGACGAATAAAGCAAAGACTACGACAGCTAAAACGTTACCATCACTAAACGCTTTAAATGGATTAATTAAAGTATTTTGAATAAAATTCGTGAAAAAACTGGCAGGGTTCAAACTATCTGGCGCTTGATAATTTTGCATAGATGTCTGGAAAATAGAAATATCTATGCCACGTCCAACTTCAAATAAATGAGCACAACTGATGCCTAAAATTAAGGCTAAAGTGGTTGTAGTTAAACAGCATAAAAATGTGATTTTCCAGACTGGCCCTAACTGTCCGCCTGCCTGTAGATTGGATACACCTACAACAATCGAACTAAAAATTAAAGGTACCAAAAGCATTTTAAGGAGCCCAATAAAAACACTACTTAGTATTCCAAGCCCATATAAACTATGCTTTACAAAAGCAGTGTCTGGATACATTGTGAGTAGGAAACCAAAGGCTAAACCTAAAATGGCGGCAATCAGAATTTGTGTATTTAAGTTCATATCAGCATTATTTTTTTCAGTTGGCATACCTTTTTACAATATGACATGAGCTTGCTTTTCATTCGAGCAATTTTTTGTCACATCGTTTCCCTAAAAAGAAAAAAGCCATCTGGTTAGATGGCTTTTTCGAGGAATCTATTGCGTTTCAATTTCCCGCAAACGGATTAAACCCTCTTGTACTGTACTGCATACAAGCTGACCATTTTGCCACATACGACCGAAGTTTAAACCGCGTGAAGCTGCGCTTACCGTTGCTTCCATGTCATACAACATCCACTCATCTGCACGCAGTGGGCGGTGGAAATAAATTGCATGATCAATGCTTGCACATTGCAAACTTGGAGAAATATAACTCAGCCCATGCGGTCTTAAAGCCGTTGTCATTAAGGTAAAATCTGAATAAAAGGCAACAATCGCTTGATGTAAAGCAATATCATCTAATTGTTTTGGAATACGGTCATGCGTGCGGATATAGTGCGCATTATATGGAGCTTCTGGTTGCGGCTGAAATGGATTTACTGGATCAATTGGACGAATTTCTACATGACGCTCGCGCATAAAGCTAGCACGAACATTTTCAGGTACAAAGTTTAGAATACCTTGTTTCAGCTCATTTTCAGATTTAAGCGTTTCTGGTGCAGGATACTCGGGTTCTTGATGTTGATAGTTCAAACCTTCTTCCGGATTAGCAAAAGAAACCATAGCTGAAAATATTACTCGCCCATGCTGAATCGCACGAACTTGACGACTTACAAAGCTCTTCCCATCCCGTAAACGGTCTACTTCATAGATAATTGGGGCATTAATATCGCCACCATACAAAAAATATGCATGTAAAGAATGCGCTGGGCGATCAGTTGTATAAGATGCTGCACGTAAAGCCTGACCCAAAACCTGTCCACCAAAGACACGTTTACCGACCAGATTCCGACTGATACCACGGTAAATATTTTCTTCTAGCTTTTCTAAAGTCAAAAGCTCGACAAGTTCTTGGGTTAACGCATTCATGAGAGATACCTTCATATTTCAGGTAAAAAAATCGTATTAAAGGACAGATGTGTAGAATCTATTGTGCCATAAAAAACTATTTGCACATGGAACAATCAGTCAACTTCTGACGAACATTGCTCATATAACAGCTAAAAATACGATTTTTAACGATAAAATATGCCAAAAGCATTATAATTTATAAGCTATTAGCATATTGTTTTTTTCAATAAATGCCTCAAAATAATTACCCTCCGCATTTGGTGCTGGGATTTGTCTTTAAGAAGTAGGAGTTCTTATGTCCAAGAGTGGGTTTGGTCAAATGTATCGTCGGCTTTCGAGTAAACTACTTGACCTCGTGGTAACACCACATGTTCTTGGGGAAGTTCCTACTGAACCAGTATCAGAAACAGAAGCAAAGACTGACCGCCAGAAAGTGGTGTGCTATGTCTTACAAAACCATTCTCGAAGCAATGCTTTGGTGGTTGATGGAGAAACGCGTCGTTTAAATTTAAAACCCGCGTTAGACCCATTAGTTGTTGGCACTCATCAGGAAAAAGCATCGGTTTTATTTTTACAGCACAATGATGAAAATAATTTACTGAATCCGCCTCCTCATGCTTTTCCACCACGCTTACTAAAATTAATTGAAGTCTTACAAGAAAATCCTGAACTTGATATAGAGCTTGTTCCGGTTACCGTTTTATGGGGCCGTACACCAGATAAAGAAGATTCTTGGTTTAAGCTCTTATTTTCAGATACATGGGCTACACCAAGCACCGTTAAGCAATTGGTCAACATTGGCTTGCATGGCCGCCAATCCTATTTAGAATTTCATGAACCGCAATCGCTACGTGAACTGGTTGAATATGCACAACAGCATTATCCAAACCTTTCACCAGCTACATATATTGTAAGTACGTTAAATGATTACTTAGATCGTCAACGTGAAGTGGTCTTAGGCCCCGATTTATCGGATCGCCGTAATGTCATGCAGTCAGTTGTAAAATCTCGCGATGTGCAAGAAGCGATCCGCCGTGAAAGTATTCGCGGAAAAGTCAGCATGCTCGAAGCTGAGCGTCGTGCGATTGGCTATGTGAATGAAGTCGTATCAGATTATTCACACTCAGCAGTCCGCTTTGCCGATCTTGCTTTAACACGTTTATGGACCCAGCTTTATGACGGCGTAGAAGTGCATAACTTCAGTACTGTTCGTGAACTGGCAAAAGATTATGAAGTGGTTTATACACCTTGCCACCGCAGTCATATTGACTATTTATTATTATCCTACGTGATTTATAAACGTGGCTTAATGGTTCCGTATATTGCTGCGGGTGATAACTTAAATCTACCATTTGTAGGGCAACTTTTACGTGGAGGTGGCGCATTCTTTATTCGTCGTTCTTTCCGTGGAAATGGTCTTTATACAACGGTATTTAAAGAATATTTATATAGTATTTTGTCACGCAACACCCCTCTTGAATACTTTATTGAAGGTGGACGTTCGCGTACAGGACGCCTATTACCGCCTAAGACTGGTATGCTTGCCATGACAGTTCACAGCCATTTACGTGGCCGTGCTAAACCTATCGTCTTTTTACCAACTTATATTGGTTATGAACGACTGATGGAAGGCTCGACTTACGTGGGCGAAATGCAAGGTAAACCGAAAGAAGCTGAATCAATTTTTGGTATTGTGAAAACCTTACGAAAAATTGAACGTATTTTCGGTAAAGTCCACGTGAACTTTGGTGAGCCTGTTTTCCTTGATGATCTGCTTAAACAACATAATGCAGAAAATGTTCATATCGAGAAAAATGACGACCCAATTCCTCAAGCGGTTTCAGATGCAGTAAATAGCTCTGCACATGCAATTTTAGAAAATATTAACCGAGCTGTGGTGATTAACCCTGTCTCTTTACTTTCTATTATTTTGCTTGCAACTCCTAAGCATACGCTTGATGAAGAAATCTGTATTAAGCAGCTTGAAGCTTACCGCAATCTGGCATCAAACTTCCCATATGACCAACGTATGGAAGTAACGCCACTTTCTGGTAAAGAAATTATTGCTTATGGTTTAAAGCTTAAACTCATTAAACGAGTTCAGCATGCACTCGGCGATATTATTGGGATTGAAGACAATCAAGCTGTTCTTCTGACCTATTTCCGTAATAACATTTTGCACGCCTTTGTTTTACCGTCATTGGTTGCATCACTTGTTGAACACAATGGAAAAATCAGCCGTTCAGATTTAACCAATGTCATCTATACCCTGTATCCATTCTTGAAAGCTGAGTTATTCCTTAAATGGAAGAGTAGCGAGCTTAAAGAACAAATTGAGCAATATGCAGATGCATTGGTTCAATCGAAACTGATTCAACAAGACGATGAAGGTAACTTGATTAGCTCTGCACCAAATACTGAAGAGCATAATCAACTTGTTGTTTTAGCTACACCTGTTAAGCAAAGTCTTGAGCGTTACTACATGACGCTTGCGCTCATTACTCAACGTGGTTCGGGTAATATTTCTGCTAAACAAGTTGAAGAATTAAGTCATTTACTCGGACAACGCTTGTCAGTTCTATATGAATTTAATTCGCCAGAGTTCTTTGACAAAGCTTTATTCCAAAGCTTCTTAAAAGTACTTACACAGCAAAATTACATTCGAACAAATGACCAAGGCCAAATCGAGTTTGATGATAATTTCCGTCAAATGGCTGCTGGTGCACAGTTGGTTCTTGATGAAGTAACCTTACAAATGTTGCAACACATCACGACCTTTACCGACGAAGAGTTAAAAGATGCGCTTGAAGCTATGGCATCTCAACAAGCAAAACGACGTTTAAAACGTAAAAAATCTTAAGATTTTGAGTCAAAATAAAAGGCAACTTTCGTTGCCTTTTATTTTATTAGCGACTTGGACATTCAAAATAACGTGGATCATCCATACAACGCAGACGCTTCATAAGTTGAACAAAATAAGCATCGTAATAACCTGAAAGTACGTACTGATTGCGTATTTTTGCAACCATAACGTCATAACTCTGCTTTTCATAAAAAGAGACATCTACCCAGTAATAGGCAGGTAAATGGTTTTCCCACTGGGTCGCACGGTTAGTCAGTAATTGGCTGTTTTGAACAAACCATCCTCGAATTTTTCGGCCAAAATTAGCAGGATAAGCTTGTGGTTTAATAATTAAATTGACGCCTAAATATGCCAAAGGGAAGTTAATGACTTGGACATCTGGTCCAAATTCTTTTTGTAAATTATATGGCAATAGCCCATATATTGGGACAGGAACTATATCGATTTTGTCTTGCTTAAACTGAACAATCGCATTAGATAAATCAACATAAACTGGCTGAGCACCCACACTTCGTACCAATGCCTGTTGTGGTGGATTGTTTGGTAACACCCCAATACGCTGATTTCTTAATTGAGCAACTCTAGAGATTTTTTTATTTTTTAGGACCATATAGGCAGTACCAACAGGAATCATCCCTAGTGCTTCATAGTCCTTAGAAATTAACCTTTTCTCGATTGTTGGATGATTCAAAAGCTGCAATAAGCTTTTAGCAGTACGATTATTAGGAATAAGCCCGATACCTGCGGTGCTCCCCATAAACTGGTTATAACGATAAGTATTAAAATTAGATGCCGCTAAACCTGAACATTTACCCTCGTCAAATGCTTGTATGGCCTGTTGTTCTTTTTGATAGGTAACCACTTTAAATTTGACTTGATATTGCTGAGCAAATAATCGAATGTCATTTAAACGACGTGTGATATCCCCTTGGGAACCAATCGGATCATATGCACACCACACCTGATCCTCGGCCCAACTCGCAACAACTGTTACGCTCAAAATAAGAGCTAAACAAATTTTTTTCACTTTCAACCTTTTTATCTTTATCGGCAATTTGACTGCCTCATCAGGTATTTCTATTCTTATTTAAAGTTTAATCAAAATTTTATTTAGTACTATGAACATTTAAACATAATAAATAGTCATTAAAGCAAATTGGATGCTCTAATTGAAAACCTGTTTGAAGCAAATGTTTAGCATAAATTCTTTTACCTGAAGTTTGGTTCGATTCTAAAGTTAACTCTGGCAATCCCAATTTTTCTTGAAACCACACGATAACTTCATGCAAAGGCAATGGTTGGTTATTAGTCACAATATAGCTCGCTTGATGAGTTTCATAATCAGCCATAAAAGCCAAAAATCTTGCTAAATCATCAATATGTATTCGATTGCTATAATGAATATTTGGATAGCTTTGACTATTTTCAGCCATTTTCTTCAAACGGGCAACGGAAGTTCCATAAATACCTGTAGGACGAACAATTACACATTGGTTTGGATAATGCTTCTGCCAAAGTAACTCCATATTCCGTAAGATATGGCCTTGTGCATCGCTTGGCTGAATTTCACTAAAATCATCAATGATCTCCCCTGCATTTTCACCATATACCCGCGTAGAAGAGACTACGATTATTTTTTGTACCGGATGTGGTTTTAATGCTTCTCGAATCGGTTCAATACTATCTACATAAGTATGCTGATAGCCCTCAACCGTACTCTCGTTTGGGGAAAGTAAAATATATACAACATCTACAGGTTCAATTTTACTTAAATCGAGTTTAAAGATATCTTGAACAAGATGGGTTGCGTAACTATCTGTTTTTACACTACGGCTGATTGTGGTAATTTGATGTTCTTTCTCAAATAGTTGTTTAGCAACACGCTGAGATGTTTTACCATAACCGATAAATAATATATGCATAGAAAACTCGTTGAGGGGACATGACTTCAGTCCATCAGTTACAAGGCGTTGGATCGGCTTCAGCAGCCCTGCTCGAAAAACTAAATATTTTTACCACAGATGATTTACTGTTTCATCTGCCACGTGATTATGAAGACCGCAGTACGATTATTGCAATGAATCAACTTGTGGTTGGGCGTAGCTATTTACTCGAAGGTGAGGTCAGATCAATTGATTTCCCTCCGGGAAAACGAAAATCTATGGCAGCCTTGGTTCAAGATGAATTCGGTAAAGTCACCTTACGCTTTTATCATATTTATAAAAACCTGACTGACAAAATAAAACCAGGTCATCGCTTACGTATTTTTGGTGAAGTTCGCGTAGGCGCACGCGGCCTTGAGATGTATCATCCTGAAATTCAGCTCATTAATGAACACACGCCTCTACCAAAAACTCAGCTTACAGCAATCTATCCCAGTACAGATGGGCTGACTCAACCCAAATTACGCGAATATGTAAAACAAGCTTTAAAGCACCATAGTGATGCCTTACCAGAGTTGCTTCCCAAACAATATACCAATGGCTATGCGCTTAAAGAGGCTTTGTATTACATTCATGAGCCTCCAGTTGATGCCAATATGGTTCAATTGGCTCAAGGTTCACACCCCGCACAGCAAAGGCTTATTTTTGAAGAGTTGGTTGCACACCAAATTAGTTTACTTAATCGACGTGCTTATATTCGCCAAATTGCTTCTCCAGCTTTTTCAAGCAGCAAAATATTAGCCAAAAAACTATTAGAAGCTTTACCTTTTCAAATGACCAATGCACAAAAACGTGTATCTAAAGAAATTTTGAATGATTTGAAGCAGAACCAACCAATGCTTCGATTAGTGCAAGGCGATGTAGGCGCTGGAAAGACCTTGGTTGCCGCTGTAGCCGCTTGCCATGCTTTAGAAGCTGATTGGCAAGTTGCATTAATGGCTCCTACTGAAATTCTTGCAGAACAGCACTACTTAAATTTTAAGCGTTGGTTTGAACCATTAGGCATTACTGTCGCATGGTTATCTGGAAAACAAAAAGGTAAAGCGCGTGCTCAAGCAGAGCAACAGATTAAAGAAGGCCATGCTGAACTTATTATTGGTACACATGCTTTATTTCAAGATAACGTTGGATTTGCAAAATTAGGTCTAGTGATTATTGATGAACAACATCGTTTTGGCGTAGATCAGCGTCTAGCTCTACGTAATAAAGGTGCTGAGCAGTTCACCCCGCACCAACTCGTCATGACGGCTACTCCTATTCCAAGAACTCTAGCAATGAGTGCCTATGGTGATTTAGACACATCAATTATTGATGAGTTACCACCTGGGCGTACTCCAATTCAAACAGTTACCATTCCTCTTGATCGTCGTGAGGAAGTACTTCAACGAATTGCTTCAAATTGCAGAGATGGGAAACAAGCATATTGGGTTTGTACACTGGTTGAACAGTCTGAGACTTTAGATGCTCAAGCAGCAGAGGCAACTTATCAAGAAATGAAAGAGCGCTTTCCAGAGCTCAATATTGGCTTGGTGCATGGCAAAATGAAAGCCGATGAAAAGCAAGCGGTCATGCAAGCGTTTAAGAATAATGAATTACAGCTTCTTATCGCAACCACGGTCATTGAAGTTGGAGTAGATGTTCCCAACTCCTCTATTATGGTCATTGAAAATGCTGAACGTCTGGGGCTTTCTCAGTTACACCAATTACGTGGTCGTGTGGGTCGAGGAGCTCAAGCCAGCTTTTGCGTACTTTTATATAAAACACCTCTTTCACAAAATGGCCAAGAGAGACTTTCTATTTTAAGAGAAAGTAATGATGGCTTTGTGATTGCAGAAAAAGATCTTGAGTTACGCGGGCCGGGTGAATTACTAGGTACTAAACAAACTGGAGATATGGGATTTAGAGTTGCTCGTCTAGAGCGAGATGACCACTTACTGAGTCAAGCTCATTATGTAGCTCAGCAAGTGTTAAAAGATTATCCAGAACAAGCAGATGCGCTATTAAAACGTTGGCTTCCTGAGGCGCCTCGTTATGCATATGTTTAGTTTCTTAAATCCGCAGCATCTTATCCACTCACTCTCACCTTGCTTGTTGTGTGAGTCAGGTGTGCGAGAAAAACATTCGCTCTGTAAGGACTGTTGGGAACAGGTACCATGGCTTAAACAAATAATTCAACGTAATGATCAACCAGTTCTTGTGGCCTGTGATTATGCATATCCAGTCAACCGAATCATTCAGCAGTTTAAATATGAACAAAAATTACACTATCAAATCTTGTTAGGTGAAATTTTACAACAACTCAAATTTCCCAAAGTACAAGCTATTGTACCTATGCCGATTTCGAATCAACGCTTAATTGAACGTGGTTTTAATCAATCATTGTTACTCGCAAAGATCTTAAGCAAGCAGTTAAAAATACCTGTTTGGCAGCCGGTGCAACGCCTTGCTGAGCATTCGCAAAAAGGGCTTTCTCGACTGGAACGCTTTGAGAACATTGAGCAACAATTTATTGCATTTACTCAAGAAAAACGGCGTTATCGCCGTGTGCTCGTTATTGATGATGTCGTTACCACCGGAAGTTCAATTTACGCCCTTAATCAGGTATTAAAGCAACTAGGATGTACAACCATTCATGCCGCTTGTTTAGCGGCAACTTTAACGAGCTAAGATGATTAAACTATAGATAAATGCTGCTCACACCAAGGAATAACAATTTCACGGGTTAATGGTGCGAGGTGTGTTTCTGAATCATTTAGATCCACCCATTTCATTTCTGCAATTTCGGCAGCAATTTTAGGAGCCTGATCGAGTTGAACAAGATATAAATGACTGACCAGAATGTGATCTGGTTCATTCGCCGCTGCTGTTTCGAAACGACCAAGAAATTGCTCAATTACACAAGAACTTCCAACTTCTTCTAGAATTTCTCGCTGCATGGTGATCTCTGGCGCCTCATTAGGTTCCAGCTTACCGCCCACTTGCATAAAAGCATGGGTATTACGCTTTCTTACGAGCAATAACTGATTTTGCTCGTTCAAGATCACTGCAGCAGCGACCGTAATTGTTTTCACCTATTTAACCTCTTTATGGCTGTACATCAGCATTTGCCCATTTTGGAGCAGGAGCCTGATATTGTTCAAATTGTTGAAGAATATCTTCGATTTTGTCTGATGCGATCAATTTATCAACGAACCGTGCTTGGCTAAATCCATTATCTACCGTTCCTTGAATCATTTTAAGTAAATCTTCATAAAAGCCAGCTACATTTAAGAAAGCACATGGCTTTTGATGAATACCTAATTGCGCCCACGTCCATTGTTCAAAGATTTCTTCCAATGTACCCGCACCGCCTGGTAAAGCAATAAAGCCATCGGACAGATCTGCCATTTTGGTCTTACGCTCATGCATATTTTCGACAACATATAATTTGGTTAAGCCCGGATGAGCTAACTCACGATCGACCAAAGCACGAGGTATTACTCCAATGACTTGTCCACCTGCCCGTAAGGCACTATCAGCGACAACGCCCATCAAACCTGAGCGACCACCACCATAAACCAAGGTCTTACCTTGTTTTGCAATAGCCTCGCCTGTAATTTGGGCAACTTGTTGGAAAATTGGGTTTGAACCAAGAGATGAACCACAGAAAATACAAATTGAATTCATAGTGTAAAAAACCGTTTTATTGAACTGTCATGCTGACAAACTAAACTATCGATAAAGTTTTTTTTTGCAAAATAGCGTATTAGCAAGTGTTTTTCGGCAAATCCTTGTCTAAAATACACCCATCCATTTCCATCAGACTGCGTGAGGAAAAAAGACACATGCTTGAAGCCTTTTATGCCACAGAACGCGGAAGTCTGGAAGATGCCACCATCAATGGTGGATTTGATCTACATCCCGAATTAGTCTGGCTTGATCTTATTGCCCCCTCGCAAGAAGAGCAACAATGGGTCTTAGATGCCTATGATCAAAACTTACCCACACTAAAGTCGCTTGAAGATATTTCATCCTCAGCACGATTTTACCGTGATGATGACGGTATTTTGCATATCAGCACCTATTTTTTAACGAAAAATAAAAATTATCAAGTTGATGGTGATGCAGAAGATTCATCACACATTTTAGCGATGGTGCAAACGGTTGCATTTATCTTACATAAAGACCGTCTCTTTACGATGCGGGGAGAAAAATTAGTTGCCTTTCGTGCCTTCCGTGCACGTGCCCGTCGAAATGACTATGACATGGACTATAAAGATCCAACATGGATTTTATTAGGCCTTCTTGAGGCAAAACTCGATGAGCTTGCGGATATCTTGGAAGATATCCACAAAGATTTAGAAAAATACTCTACTGAAGTTCTAAATAACCACCAGCGTGAACAAATTCTAGATCTTGACGACATGATTACACGCCTAGCTCAACAAGAAGATATGCTAGGAAAAGCGCAGCTCTGTTTAATTGATTTACGACGTGTACTTACTTTTTTATCACGTCCACGCGCATTAGGTAGTCATATTTACGATGCGGATATTCGCGAACTTAGTGAAGATGTTCGCTCACTCGTAGAACATGATGCCTTCTTATTCCAAAAAGTACGATTCTTGCTTGATACAACGTCTGGATTCATTAATACCGAGCAGAATGACACGATCCGTCGATTCTCGATTTTACCAAGTATGTTAGCTCCACCTATGCTCATTGCCAGTATCTATGGTATGAACACAGATGTATTACCTTTCGCACATGGTACGACTAGTTTCTTTATTGTTTTACTCATTATTATGGGCTTCTTTATTGGTCCTATTATTTACTTCCGATGGAAGAAATGGATCTAAGCTTTGTAATAAAATGCTAATTCCAAGCATAAAAAAGCACCTATATTTAGGTGCTTTTTTATATTTTACAGATCAAATCAGATGTAGATCTTCCTGCAAATGGCAGGCTTGAATAATCTTCAGCATTTTTTCGGGTACATTTTTAAAATGTAAACCAGTATTCTGCGGAGTAATACGTAGCCATTGAACTAAAACAGCCAATGCCAAGGTACTACCATGCTCAAGCTGTGTTAAATCTACCACTAAAGGAAAGCTTTGTTGCTTCTTAATGATATCTAACCCAGCTTTATACTGTTGTTCGGCATTTTCAAAATCAATTTTTCCCGAAACAACCAATTGTTGGTTGAGATACTGAACCACTATTCACCTACTTATTTCTGTTTGTTCTGATTAACAGCAGCGTCTGCATCCGGTTGGAAGGTTGCAATTGCTTTATTTAAATCGCCACCATTACGCTTCACTGTTGCAGCAAACTGGTTACGGAACTGCAATCCTAAATCAATACCAGAAACATTGATATTACGGATTTTCCACTGAGTACCTTTATCAGCTAACTGGAAAGACACAGGAATTTTTTCACCATTGTGATTAAAGTCCAATGTCACTACAGGATTTTTACCCGCAGTTGCTTTATAAGGACGCATTGTATAGCTTTGGTTCGTATACTTAGCAAATGCACTGCCGTAATTTTCAATTAACGTATTACGGAAGTTTGTTTCAAACTGAGCACGTTGTGCAGCTGTACTATACTGATTAGTCGCATAAGTACCCATTACAATACGTGTAAATGCTTGTGAATCAACATACGGGTCTAAATTCTGACGTACGATAGCCTTCACTAAAGCAGGGTTTGCTTGCAATTTAGCATGATCAGCTTTTAAACGAGCAATCAAACCATCAGCAACACGCTTGATAAAATCAGGTGGTGCTTCTGAAGGCGCAGCAAAAGCTGTACCTGCAATCATGGTAGACAAAAGACTTGCTGTCAGGGTTTGTTTAAACAACGTATTCACCAGGAACCACTCCTTCAAATAATCTTTTACTCAACAAATGAGGCTTGTGCACTATCTTTATTAGTGCTTGCAGGAGCATCTGCTTCTGTTGAGCCTGAACCGGCAGCAACTTTACCAGCCCCGCCACCAGTAATAAATTTACTAATTAAATCTTCTAAATCCATAGTTCCTTGAGTGTTTGAAATCGTGTCACCTCGTTTTAAGTAGTTCACACCACCACCAGGTACAACTTTCAAATATTTCTCACCCAACAAACCATTCGTTGCTACCATTATATAAGCATCTTCATCAATACTGGTGATGGAGGTCATGTTACTGGTCAGTTGCTGTTCCATTGCTTTTTGTTGCTCTGGAGAAGCCTGAGTATAATCTGAGCTATAACGTAACTCTTCCAGTGCATTTTTCTGAACTTCTTTTAATTGTTCAGGATTAAAACTTGTCAATTTTCCATCTAAACCAAATGTTACGGTAGCCAAACGCGTAACTGGATCAAGCGTAATCGAATCAACACGACCAATTGTAACACCACTCATTGTTACTTTAGCACGAGGCTTTAGACCATTGACGTTATCAAACTGAGCCTTCATGGTATAACTATCACTTAAGTTCGTACCAACAAGACCACTGACTTTCATCGCTAAAAAAAACAACGCAATACCGAAGATGATAACAAAGATACCAACGGCCAGTTCACTACTACGTGATTTCATTAAATCCCTCCGAACATGACCGCAGTCAACACGAAATCAAAACCTAAAACACATAATGAAGAATACACAACCGTCCGAGTCATTGCCGTTGCAATACCTTCTGGTGTCGGATCACAGGCATAGCCTTGATAAACAGCGACCCATGTACAAATCAAAGCAAAAACAATACTTTTAATAATCGTGCCATTGAAAATGTCATGCCAGAAACGCACTGTATTTTGCATACCACTCCAGAAGGAGCCTTCATCAGCACCCAAAAAGTCAACACCGACCATCTTGCCACCAATAATACCAATCGCAGCAAATATCACAGTTAACATTGGCAAACTGACTATACCTGCCCAAAGACGTGGTGATACGATTTGCTTTAAAGGGTCAACCCCGATCATTTCCATACTGGCAAGCTGTTCGCTTTGCTTCATTGAACCAATTTCGGCAGTCAATGCAGAACCGGCCCGTCCTGCAAATAGCAATGCAGCAACCACAGAAGCAAGCTCACGGAGTAGGGTTAACGAAATCGCTGTACCCAACATCGACTCAGCACCGAAAGTAACCAAAATGCTATACATCTGCAGGCCAAGAACCGCACCAATAAACAAACCAGAAACGGTAATAATAAGTAAGGACATCACACCTACGCGGTGCATTTGGTAACCAAAACGACCAAAACCACCCTTGGTAGGAAATGAAAAAATAATCTGCAAGAGCATATGTGCCGCAGCACCAATGCCTCGAATCCGCTCAATAACGAGTCTACCTAACCAGGCAATCGTATTCATGGACGAACCTCGTTATTTAAATAAGCTTGATGACTAAATTGATATTCAACCGGTCCTTCTGCCGAACCTGTTAAGAATTGGTGTACAAATGGAGAAGCATGTTTTTGCAACTCTTCAGGTGTACCCTCTCCCTGAATTTTTCCTTCAGCTACCACATAGATGTAGTCAGCAATCGATAATGTTTCTGCAACATCATGCGAAACAATAATTGTTGTTAAATCTAACGCTTCACGTAGTGAACGAATTAAACGCGTCAAAACACCTTTCACAATTGGGTCTTGACCAGCAAAAGGTTCATCGTACATGATTAAATCGGGATCAAGTGCAATCGCGCGAGCCAATGCTACACGACGATTCATACCACCTGAAAGTTCTGTCGGCATTAATTGTTCAGAACCACGTAGACCCACTGATTCAAGTTTTAACGCAACCAGTTCAGCAATGAGATTTTCAGGAAGCTTAGTATGCGCTCGAATTGGAAACGCCACATTTTCATAAACGGACATATCCGTAAATAAAGCGCCACTCTGAAATAACATTCCCATACGTGCACGGGCGGAAAAAAGTTCCTGACGAGACATTTTGGCAATATCTTTTGTGTCGAGTAAAACTTCCCCCTGATCTGGAACAAGCTGTCCACCAATCAGACGTAATAAAGTTGTTTTACCTGTACCAGAAGGTCCCATAATGGCCGTAATCTGGCCTCGACGTATATTTAAACTAATATTGTCATAAATGACGCGTTCCCCTCGATTAAAACTCAAGTTTTTCACTTCAATAAGTGGTTGAGTCGAGAGAGGAGTTTTATTATTCATAATGGCAATCGTTCCTGCACTTTTATGCACGCATACTATAACACTGAAAATTAGCAAACTTGTTGTAATTTTGACAAAAGCAAATCTAACTTATTTTATAGAAATAGAAGAGGTATGTTCGTAAAAAGAGGTCAATTCAGAAGCTTGGAATTGCTCAACAGAACTTCCATTTATAAAAGCGTAGGCGAAGTAAACACCATTACACAAAACGAGTGCAATAAAGAGATAAGGCAAACCATGCTGAACCAAAAGGTTCTTCAATTGTGCCATTATTGTTTCTTTTCGCTTACTTTTACGCATTATTTAATAAAAAATTGAACCAATTCACATTTTGTTAGTTTATAACAAAACTGAAAAATAAAAAAGGCCAGTATTTTTACTGGCCTTTTTTTTCAAACTAAATATTGATTAGCGGTCGAATTTACGACGCGGTGGTTTATCATCGAAGCTACGACGTGGACGATCTTCACCACCAAAGCTACGTTTTGGACGATCATCACCACCGCCAAACGCTGGACGTTCACCACGTGGTTTGTCATCAAAACTACGACGCGGACGATCTTCACCGCCAAACGCTGGACGCTCACCGCGTGGTTTATCATCGAAGCTACGACGCGGACGATCTTCACCACCAAAACTACGTTTTGGACGATCATCACCACCGCCGAACGCTGGACGCTCACCACGTGGTTTGTCATCGAAACTACGACGTGGGCGATCTTCACCACCAAATGCTGGACGCTCACCGCGTGGTTTATCATCAAAACTACGACGCGGACGATCTTCACCACCAAAGCTACGTTTTGGACGATCACCAAAACCAGCTTCGCGACGTGGTTTATAATCTACGCGATTACCACGGTTGTCATCATTCGATTCAAAACGCGGTTTATCATTGAAACCACCTTCGCGACGTGGACGATCTGAAGTGAACTCACGACGTGGACGATCTTCAAAACCACCTTCACGACGTGGACGGTCTGAATTGAATTCGCGACGCGGACGATCTTCACCACCGAACGCTGGACGCTCACCACGTGGTTTATCATCGAAGCTACGACGTGGACGGTCATCACGACCACCTTCACGGCGTTTAAAGTTGCTTTCGCCTTCAAAACGACGACCACCACCAAAACCACCGCCGCCACTACGACGACCATCACGACCACCGCCGCCATTACCACTACGGCCACGACCACCGCCATCACGACCTGAACGAGCAGGAGGTGGAGATGGCTCTAAGCCTTCAATTTCAGAAACACTCAAACGTGCTTCTAAATATTCTTCAAGTGCACGAATCTTACCGCGTTCACGATAAGTCGCTAAAGTAATTGCTTGACCAGTACGACCAGCACGACCAGTACGACCAATACGGTGTACATAATCTTCATGCTTCATCGGAAGACCGAAGTTAATTACGTGAGAAATAGTCGGAACGTCAAGACCACGAGCAGCAACGTCAGTTGCAACTAGGATTTTTGCACGACCTTCACGAATACTACGTAAACGACGGTTACGAACTGTTTGTGGCATTGCACCATGAAGTGCAACAACAGAATGACCTGCTTCAGCAAGTTCTTCTGCCAACATATCTGTATCTTCTTGCGTGCTAGCAAAAACAACAGCTTGATCTAAGTTTTCATCACTTAACCAATGTGTAAGTAATTTTTTCTTATGTTCGAAGCCATCAGTCCAATGCAATGTTTGCGTAATATCTGTATTGGTTGAATGACCTGTTTCAATTGCGATACGCATAGGATCTTTCATCATGCATGATGCAAGACGAATGATACGATCAGCAAATGTTGCAGAGAACATTAATGTTTGTTTACGGTTAGCTGCTAATTCGCTAATTGCTTCTAAGTCTTCAGAGAAACCTAGGTCAAGCATACGGTCCGCTTCATCAACGATTAAAGCATCTACTTGATCTAATTTAATTTGACGACGATTCACCAAGTCAAGTAAACGACCAGGTGTTGCAACAACAACTTGCGCGCCTTTTAATTGTTGAATTTGTTTTGCAAATGGCATACCGCCCATAATGGCAGCAATACGAACACCTTTCATGTGACGTACAAGTGCAATTGCATCTTGACTTACTTGCTGTGCCAATTCACGAGTTGGTGAAATTACCAAGATATTCGGTTGAGTCACTGCTTTCATACGGTCTTTGAACGGTACAACAGACTCTTGACCAGCTAAAGCATTTAATGTTGGGAGTAAGAATGCTGCAGTTTTACCAGAACCAGTTTGGCTTGATACGAGAAGGTCTTTACCTTCTAAAGCAGCAGGAATTGCTTGTTCTTGTACAGCAGTCGGGGTAGTAAAACCTAAACCTTCAAGCGCTTGTTGTAAGGTTTCATGCAAAGAAAATTCGGCAAAAGATTTGCTCATAGAGAGTTTCACCCTTGTGGGTGCTCCATTTTTAATAAATACAAAATAGACATCGGCAAAAAGCGGCAAAGCAAAATTAGCTGAAAGCTTTTATTCAGCAGCAATCCGAGTAACGACGATGTGGACTAAACGCATGCTTGATTACGGCCGAACCTGAAGAATCGCTGAGCGATCGGGGCGCAAGAAATGGTCCTCTCTATGGACGGCGTGCGCTTACAATGAATAGAACAGAATGTTCAGGTAATGAACGGAAATTTAAGTGCGTTGGCGGATTATAGCAGAAATAAATTAAAAGTCACCTGTTTTAATCAACTTTATCTATATTTCTTGAATTAATTTAATTTTACTCTTTACTTAAAACACAAAACCCTCTGATTAAAGAGGGTTTTATTTATAATAAGCTAAATTATTTTGCAGCTTTATCCCAAGCTGGAACAACAGTTTGCATTAAAGGTTTTAACAATTTAAGCGAACATGCGAGTACTTGACCATTTTCAAATGAGTTATTACCACCACGTGCGTCAACAACTACACCGCCCGCTTCTTTAAGAATAAGTTCACCAGCAGCAATATCCCATGGCTTTAAACCAAGCTCAAAGAAACCATCAAAACGACCAGCAGCTACATATGCTAAATCTAGAGCAGCTGAACCGCCACGACGGATTTGAGCACCTGCTTGAGTAACCGCTAATAACGATGCGAAATGCTGCTCTGCATAAGATACGATTTCGCCAGCACGTTTAGCACGGTAAGGATGGCCTACTGCCAAGAATGTATTTTCTAAACTATCTTTTACATTTACACGAATACGGCGTTGATTCATAACTGCACCGCGACCACGGCTAGCAGAGAACAACTCATCACGTACTGGATCGTAGATTACGCCGTGTTGAGTAACACCTTTATGTTGAACTGCAATAGAAATACAGAAATGAGGGAAACCATTAATAAAGTTTTGTGTGCCATCAAGCGGGTCAATTACCCAGCACCACTCTGCATCATGGCCTTTGCCTTCTTGCAAACCAAACTCTTCACCTAAGAAGCTATGGTTTTTATAACTTTTACGCAACGTATCAATCGCTAATTGTTCTAAATAACGATCTACACGTGTTACCGGGCCATCAATGCCTTTCTCTTCAACTTGTAAATCGAGTTTATGACGATTTTGATGCGCTTTTAAAAGCTCTTGACCAACTGTTTGAGCCGCACGCGCAGCCATAACCACCATAGGTTCCATTGAACACCCACTAGACAAATTTGAAGATTTTGACAAAGAATAATGCATAAAAGCGCAGATATTTTAGCAAATATATGCGCTTTTAGGGGGAAAATGTTTCAAAAATTTTATTGGAGGCCTAAACCACCTGATTGAGCTTAAGCCAAACTCTCTCAATTGAGCTCAAAATACCTTTAGCATCCAACCCGCAGTCTTGTAACATTTGTCCGTGTGAAGCCTGTTGTAAGAACAAATCAGGCAAGCCTAAATTAATGATAGGTTTCACAATTTGTTCTTGCGCCATAAACTCATTGACAGCGCTACCTGCACCACCCATAACGGCATGCTCTTCAACTGTGACAAATAAATGAGTATTTTCAGCCAAATCACGAATCATGTTTTCATCAAGCGGCTTCACAAACCTCATATTTACAACACGCACGCCCACATCATGTTTTTGTGCAAATTGTTCAGCAGCCTCTATAGCAACCATCACTCTGCTACCAAATGCCAAAATTGTAATCTGCTCTTCACAGCTAGTTTTTATTTCAGCAACGATTTCGGCTTTCCCTAATTCAATAGCGGTCAACTCTTGCTGAATTTCAACACCTATACCAGCACCACGTGGGTAACGTACCGCAGCTGGTCCATTATAGACATAGGCTGTATGAAGCATCTGGCGACATTCATTTTCATCTTTTGGCGCCATGATGACTATGTTTGGAACTGTACGCATGTATGCATAATCATATGCACCTGCATGAGTTGGACCATCTTCACCAACCAAACCAGCACGGTCAATCCCGAAAGTCACATCAAGGTTTTGTAATGCAACATCATGAATAAACTGATCGTAACCACGCTGCAAGAACGTCGAATAGATTGCAACAACAGGTTTTAAGCCTTCACAAGCCATTCCTGCTGCAAGTGTTACAGCATGCTGTTCAGCAATCGCGACATCAAAGAATCTCTGTGGAAATTCTTTAGCAAACTGAACCATGCCTGAGCCTTCACACATCGCAGGTGTAATCGCGAGTAGGCGCTCATCTTGTGCCGCCTCATCACATAACCACTGACCAAATACATCAGAATATTTAGGTGGTGTTTTACCTGCTGAGGTTGCATTAATTTTGCTAATTGCATGATAAGTAATCGGATCTGCTTCTGCGGGAGTAAAACCTTTACCTTTTTTAGTATAGACGTGAACTAAACGTGGACCTTTACGCTTCTTCAGAGCATTAAATACTTGGGCCAGTTGATTTACGTCATGGCCATCAAATGGACCAAAGTAATCAAAACCAATTGCTTTAAATAAATTATCGGCTGCGTCTGTTGCTGATTGATGCAAACGAGAGTTATAAGTCCATTTTGGATGTGGCTGTATATACGCTTCGCCATCTTCATTAACGTTAACTAAATGGCCTTTTTCCCAAATTGCAGCCAAATGTTTAGCAAAGCCACCTGTACTACAAGAAATTGACATGTCATTGTCATTGAGCACAACAATTAAATCGGCATTATGTGCAACAGCATCGTTCATGGCTTCAAATGCCATACCCGCTGTCATTGCACCATCACCTACAATACAAACCACTTCACATGGGTCGTTTTGATAACGACGTGCTAATGACATTCCTAAACCAGCTGAAATTGCTGTTGATGAATGTCCTACGCCGAATGTATCGAAAACTGATTCTTCTCTAGCTGGAAATGCTGCTAAACCATTTTTAGAACGAATCGTCGTCATTTGTTCACGACGACCTGTCAGGACTTTGTGCGGATAGGCCTGATGTCCTACATCCCAAACTAATCGGTCATTTGGAGTATTAAAGCAATAATGCAGCGCAACCGTCAGCTCAACCACGCCGAGATTAGCACCGAAATGGCCACCACTCTGGCCTGCTGCATATAAAATATATTGACGCAACTCATCAGCCACTTGAACCAATTGGCTATGCTCGAGCTGACGTAATTGTTGAGGATGATCAATTGCATCTAACAATGGCGTAACAGGGCGTTGAGTTGGAATTTCGGTATACAACATATGTGGCAAAGCCTTTATAAGCCTGGCAAATCCTAAGCTGGGTCAAAATGGGTCGATCATACAATCGAATGAAGTCACCTTCAATCAGCCACATTTGCGAACGAGGTCATGCAAAGCAGTCTCTCATACATCATGGGTATGGTTGGCAGATTATCCTGAATAATCTGACTATTTATCAACTATTATCGTCTTCTTTATACAAAAAAGAAAACCTTCATACGCAAAATGATTATGACAATTCGACCAATCTCCCAGCATTACGCTATACTTTAAACCGTTTTCGGTTAAAAGATGAGTTAATCTGTGCCTATAGAGTTCATTGCAACATCAAAACTTCCGACCGCTTTTGGTGAATTCAATATTTCTGTTTTTCAAGATCCGGTATCAGGTGAAGAACATGTGGCACTTTCTAAAGGGTTAGAAAATCCACCTACAGGTCCTGTTTTGGTTCGTGTGCATTCAGAATGCTTAACAGGTGATGCGTTTGCGTCATTAAAATGCGACTGTGGCCCTCAATTACAGGCAACTCAAAAGCTCATCAACGAGGCAGGACAAGGCGTTATTTTATATTTACGTCAAGAAGGCCGTGGCATTGGACTGACTAATAAAATTCGTGCCTATGCCTTACAAGATCAGGGGCATGACACCGTAGATGCAAATTTGCTTTTAAATTTACCTGCCGATGCACGTCGTTATGACATGTGTAGCATTATGCTCGATCACTTAGCAGTGAAAGAAGTTAAATTAATTACCAATAATCCTTTGAAAATTCAGGCACTCAAAGATCAAGGAATTAATATCGTTGGCCGTGTTCCATTAACGGTTGGACGCAACCCTTTTAATGAACAATATTTAAAAACCAAACGTGAACGTATGGATCACCTTTATCAAAAAGATGATTTTTAAGCCAAAATTATAAATTTAAAAATAATTGGAAGGGATTTTTGAGACATTTCTTAAAAATCCCTTACTTTTTTTATGGTTTTATGCTTTGATGTATCTATCTCCTATCTCAATCATCTTTGAGGGTCACTATGCAACATCCGACTTCAACAGATATTCAACGTGTCCGCGAATTTCTCCTCGATTTACAAGCCCGTATATGTGCTGGTTTAGAACAACAAGAAAAAGCTGGCGGCGGTACGAGCGAATTTATTATTGATGATTGGGAGCGTCCTGAAGGTGGTGGTGGTCGTTCACGAGTTTTGCAAAATGGTACAGTGATTGAAAAAGGTGGTGTGATGTTTTCTCACATCAACATTAGTAAACTCCCCGCTTCTGCTACAGAAAGACACCCTCAAATTGCTGGTGCTAAAGCGCAGGCACTTGGTGTCTCATTAGTAATTCATCCTAAAAACCCCAATATTCCAACTTCTCATGCCAATGTACGTTTATTCGTTGCAGAGCCTGAAGGACAAGATCCAATTTGGTGGTTTGGCGGTGGTTTTGACTTAACACCGTTCTATCCAGATGAACAAGATGTTATCGATTGGCATCAAGCCGCTTACGACCTGTGTCAGCCTTTTGGTGACAGTGTCTATGCTGAACATAAAAAATGGTGTGATGATTATTTCTATTTAAAACATCGCGATGAGCAACGTGGTGTCGGTGGTTTATTCTTTGATGATCTAAATGGCTGGGATTTCGAAACTTGCTTTAAATATATTCAAGCTGTGGGTAATGGCTATTTAAATGCCATTCTGCCAATTTTTGAAAAACACCGTGAACAACCTTACACCGAAGCACAACGAGAGTTTCAGCTTTACCGTCGCGGCAGATATGTCGAATACAACTTAGTCTATGACCGCGGAACATTGTTTGGTTTACAAACAGGTGGACGTATCGAATCTATTTTAGTCAGTCTACCTAACCTTGCAGGTTGGTCTTATCGTCCTGAATGGGATGAAGACTCTCCAGAGAAACGTTTAACTGACTATTACCTAAAACCACGTGACTGGCTAAATTTAAAAGAAAAAGTCGCTTAATTTTTTGCTTTTTGGAGATTCTTTGGCTTCCACCCTAGAGAATCTCCTTTTTTATTTTCACTTTTCTGAACATCATTCAAATATTTTTTCTGATTCCAATTTGGCTTATAGTGAGGCCTGCTGAATATTCAGCACACGTTTTTAACTGCTTCACGCCATTTTAAAATTTTGGATATAAGAATGACCAAACAGTTTGCAGTAATTGGCAACCCAATCGAACAATCACGCTCTCCTGAATTGCATCATGATTTCGCTCAAAAAACAGGTGTTGATCTCGACTATCAAAAACGTCTTGCCCCTCTTGATGGTTTTGAGCCGAGTATGCGTAGTTTCTTTGCAAATGGCGGAAGTGGCATGAACGTTACTGTACCGTTTAAAGAACAGGCTTTCGCTTTGTGCAATGTGCTAACTGAGCGTGCTCAGATTGCAAAAGCAGTGAATACGTTATGGATGCAAAATGGCAAATTGCACGGCGATAATACTGATGGCCAAGGCTTAGTGGCCGCAATTCAAGCCTTAGACTGGAACCTAGAAAATACCACTATTTTAATTTTAGGGGCTGGTGGTGCAACTCGTGGTGTTATTTACCCTCTAGTTCAGGCTGGCGCAAAAAAGATTGTGATTGCAAACCGTACTCTAGCTCGTGCCGAACAACTTGTAGATGACCTAAAAGTAGCAGTCCCGCAAGCTCAATTAGAAGCAATTTCTCTAAATGAGCTAGAAGGGAAATTTGATATTGTAATTAATGCAACTTCTGCAAGCCTCTCGGGTGATGCATTACAACTCCCAGAAACTTTAGAGTTTAAATATGCCTATGAAATGGCTTATGGCAAGCCATCTAGCTTCCTTGAGCAAGCTAAACAACGCAATGTGCCCTATTCTGAAGGTTTTGGGATGTTAGTCGGTCAGGCTATTGAATCCTTTTCTATCTGGAATGGCGTAAGACCTGAATTAAAAGATTTTCTATAAATATAAAAAAAGAACCTACTTTAAGTAGGTTCTTTTTTTACTTCATTTATTATTTTTTGGTCGTAACCATTTGCTGATAAACATCTCGGAAAATCTCATAATCAATAAATTCATTATGTTCAGGTTTTAAATTCTGAATTGTTTTTTCCGTAAGTTGCTGTTTACGTGCAGCAACATACACCTTCCCTAAAATATCAGCTGTTTGTGACAACAATTGTTTTTCTTCAGCAGAAGCACCATTTTGTTGTTCAAATTCTAATTGATATTGTTTCGAGAAAAGCTGCTCAGGCTGCTTATATTGTTTCTGTAATTTTTGCCATGCTTCACGCCCAGCCTTACCTTGCATTGTTGTAATCACAATATGGTCTACAGCACGGCCTAAATCATTATCAAACTGGTCTTCTTGTTCAAGATGATGCTTTTTCTGCAATGCCTCGATACGCTCTAAAGCCTTACCTTGAGGATTATAGGTTTCTTCTTCAGAGAACCAATAAGCATAAACTTCAGCAATTTCTTGCAACTGTTGAACTGAATAATAATTAATATATGACGGTTTTTCGGCAGTCAATTTTGCAATAAACACAGCCTTATACGTTTTGTCATAGGCACGTGTTGCATCATAAGTTTGGTTAGCCAACAGCGCCAGATTCGAATCTAAATCTTGTACATCGCTATGTGGGCCAACTGCATGTTCAGAAACATCACTCTGCCCAAGTTTTTCACTAAAGCCTTTTACAAAGTTTTCAAATAAAGAACCCTTACTTGCTTCAGCAACTGATTTAGCTTGTTTAAGCTGCTGCTGGTCAATTGAAGTTGCTTTACCATAATTTAGAATTTGCATGTCTGCTTTAATATTAAAGCGATGGTTAAATTCAGCTGGTGTATATGCAATATCGTAATCTACGTTGACTGCACGGCCTTTTTCATCGAGTCCAACATCAATCGTAATTGGATTTCTTTGTTTTGGTAAAGCTTGTTCGATCTCTGCTTTATGCTTTAACCATAAAGCTTTGAATGCTTCATCATTCACAAACTGGTTCTGATCATAAGCAGCAAAAGTTTGTTTTAAAGCAGCTTGACGAGACTTGATCTGAGTTTTTTGGGCACTCTCTACGCTTTGATCAAGAACATCAACACCATATATTTGACAGTAATTAATATCCCCTAAAACTACTGGTTTTTTAAGGGTCTGTAACTCAACACATTGTTCTTCTGTAAGGGTTGGGCCTTCTTCATCTTGGGTAGTTTGTTCAGCATCCGCTACCGCAACATCAGCAGCATCCTCATCTTGGCCTGAAGCAGAAGCCTCGTCTGCTGCTGCCGTTGCTTCTTGAGCGGCACTTGATTGTTCTTCATCGCCTTCCTCAGAAGCCAATGTACCGCCAAAATGAGCGTTAATGAGTGAGTAAAGTTGTTGACTGACTGCCGCTGCATCGTCAGAAGAAACCTTCTGCCCTTCGGCACCACCTGACTTTTTCTTAGCTTCAGAAGCAGCAAGTTCAGTTGCTATAGATTCAGCAATCTTTTGGTCATCAAATCCTAAAACACTTTTTTGCAGGTATTTTTCATTGACTTGACCATATAGATCGACTTGCAGTAGCAACTCTTCAACCGTATCTTTTAAACGAATTTTTTCTACAACTCCTGCCTTACGGTCAGCGTCTGTAATTGGTAAACGTTGTAAATTTTGCGGATCAGCCAAACGATAAGACACGGCGCCAGAAGCCTTCACATATTCAACGAACTTCTTCATATCGACGTTCGTAAACAGATCTTTATATTTCGAAAAATCGACATAGGCTAAGTTGTTTTGATTATCTTTATTCACCAAATAAGGCATTAATCCGAAATAATTAACGTAAAACTTATAATCCTTTAGATCAAGCACCATTGGCAATTTTGCCTGCACGAGCAAAGTCGGTTTTTCATATCTTGCCGTAAGGTTTAAAGACCCCATTTTTTGACGATAATGAACTGAACCATCGTAACTAAATTGGAGATCATTTAATAAATTGATTAAAACGGCATTTACTTTTTCTGAACGTGATTCGCCAGATACACCCGAAACAGATTGCTCATTTGCAATTGCGGCATAGAGCGCCTGCTTCTGTTTTTTATTCAAATTAATTTTTTGTTCACGTAAATATTGATCTACTTTTTTTTGCACTTCAGCATCAAGTTGAGCACTCTTCTCTACAGTGCTTATTTTGTTGGGCTGATTTGAATCAACATTAACTTTAAAATGCCCGCGGTAGTCATAGCTTGGGTATTCATACATTGCATTCATACCCTGAATGACTTTTTGATCTAAATGAGCAGATGCCACTGATGGACGTAGGCTATGCTGCGCACATGCGGTCAAACCCAAACTGAATAAACATAAACTGAGATATTTTAAATGCATAACCTTTTTTAAAACCTTATCGCTTTATATTTTTAGCAAAACTTGCTAAAAATATAAAAATAGTTGTTTTTTCACATAAAAGTATAAGTCCTGAATGTAGCAGAAAATGTATTTTCAGGTGTATTTATTTTCGACAAAATTCGCTTTTCTGACATTTCTTTCGGATGTGATTATCATTGTATTTTTATCATGCGAGTGAATAATCAAATCATCGATTCAGATAATCCCACAATGATTCAAAATTAGGATTAAAGCCATGCCAGCATATAAAGCCCCGCTACATGATATTCGTTTCTTAATGAATGAAGTATTAGATTACCCTGCTCACTACAAAACTTTATCAAATGGTGAAAATGCAGATCCAGATACCGTTGATATGATTCTTGAAGGTGCGGCAGATTATTGTGAAAACGTATTATCGCCACTTAACCAGTCTGGTGATGAAGAAGGTTGCCATTTTGACAACGGCGAAGTAACTACACCTAAAGGCTTTAAAGAAGCTTATGACCAGTTCGTTATGGGTGGTTGGCAAGGTCTTTCTTATCCAGAAGAATTTGGTGGTCAAGGCCTACCAATGTCTTTAAACCTCATCAAATCAGAAATGATGGGTACTGCAAACTGGTCATTCACAATGTACCCTGGCTTAAGCTCGGGTTGTATGAACACCATTTTGCAATTCGGTACCGATGAGCAAAAACAAACGTATATGCCTAAACTTGTTGAAGGAACTTGGAGCGGCACAATGTGCTTAACCGAACCTCAATGTGGTACAGACTTAGGACAAGTTAAAACTAAAGCTGAACCTCAAGCAGATGGCACTTATAAAATCTCTGGTACAAAAATCTTCATTTCTGCCGGTGAACATGATTTAACTGAAAATATTATTCACATCGTACTCGCACGTCTTCCAGATGCGCCTGCTGGTACTCGTGGTATTTCATTATTTATCGTACCTAAATTCATCCCTACTGCTGATAGTGGTATCGGTGAACGTAATGCAGTGACCTGTGGTTCAATCGAACACAAAATGGGGATCCGTGCTTCTGCAACTGCTGTACTAAACTTTGATAATGCCACTGGTTATTTAATCGGTGAAGTCAACAAAGGTTTACATGCAATGTTTACCTTCATGAATACAGCACGTATTGGTACTGCTGTTCAAGGTATTGCGCACGCTGAGTTATCGTTCCAAGGTGCATTACCTTATGCGAAAGATCGTATGTCTATGCGTGCACTTTCTGGTAAAAAAGAACCTGAAAGAGTTGCAGATGCCATCATTCATCATGCTGACGTACGTCGCCTGTTGTTGACTCAAAAAGCAATTGCTGAAGGTGGCCGTTCAATGATCTATCATGCTGCAAAACTTGCAGACAAAATGACAGATGCATTAACACGTGGCGACCAAGCTGCTTACGAAGACTACGATGACAAACTTGGTTTCTACACACCAATTTTGAAAGGTTTCTTGACTGAACTTGGTTTAGAAGCTGCAAATAACGGTATGCAAGTTTACGGCGGTCATGGCTACATCAAAGAATGGGGCATGGAACAAATCGCTCGTGATGCTCGTATCTCAACGCTATACGAAGGTACAACAGGCATTCAAGCACTTGACTTGATTGGTCGTAAAGTATTGCTTAGCTCAAAAGGTAAAGTGGTTCGTGACTACACTGCTGAAATCTTAAAATTCTGTGCTGCACACGCACGTAATAAGTACTTACGTCGTTTTGCTTGGGATTTAACTAAGCTTTGTGCTCAGTGGAACACTTTAACAGTTCGTATTATGCTTGCTGCACGTAAAGACCGTGACATCGTATCTTCTGCTTCTGTAGATTTCTTGATGTTCTCAGGTTACGTGATGATGGCTTACTTCTGGGCGCAACAAGCAGTCATTGCGTCTGAGAAGCTTGAAGCAGGTGATGGTGCAGAAACGCCTGAATTCTATAAGGCAAAAATCAAAGTTGCAGACTTCTACTTTGACCGTATGTTACCTCGCACCCAAGGTCATGCAGAATCAATGGTGACAACCTCTCGCACATTAACATCATTACCAGTTGAACACTTTAGCTTCGACTACTAATGATTTTTAAATCGTGAAATGAAAAGAGCGCAATTCATATTGCGCTCTTTTTTATTCAAGTAAAAATTTAATATTTATTCTTTAGTCAGAACATAAGCTTGCTTCGGAACAAAATAGTTTTGTTCCAAAAACTCACGGTTTTTACCGTAGTCGCTATAAAACAGTTTTTCTAGATTCACGATCAATCTTTTGTTTGAATCAACATTAAAATAAAAATTAACATTAGATAAAGGACAGTGAATGGTTAACTCATGCTCTCTTTCATGTACTTTCCAATTTAAATCAGGACACAACTGATTTATAGCAGTACTTTTGGCTCCATCCTTACTTCCCACTCGGCCAAAATGAATAACATTCCAATAAGCTGATCCATTGGGTAATAAATTTAAAATGTACTCCGCCTCTCCAGACTCACAATCGGCAAATGCATCCTCACATGAAATTCGGGTGTGATATCGCCCTACATATTGCAATGAGATTGCGCTTAATTTTTTGGTTTGATCTAAATTTTCTTCAGGTAAAAAAGTACGACCTGCCACATAATCTAATGTTTTTGTAGATGTACTATTTTTTATTAAATTTTCTTCATTAGTAGAACTAGAACTTAGACTAGAGTGATCTTTGGAGTTGGTGTGGTTTATGTCGCAAGCACTAAGTGTCAGGCACATCATAGTCCCTACAACCAAATGCTTAACTAAAAACCTAGACCGCTTCAAAGACATATACATTATTCACAGATAACAGCAACAGCCATGTTTATATTCATTTCAGGCACGAGCCAATTGATGCGATAAACCGTTAAGCCCTGAAAGGGTGCATTTTAGTTGATGTTGGTTTCCTTCATTCTAATCCTTTACATATTTTAACCATTTTACTTGTTAGAAGACTTTAAACCCGTTATTTCGTCTCCATATTTTTATTAAGCAAGAGAATAAGCAATTCCTTGTAACTTTTTATTTTTAAGGAGAATTAGATGGCCAGTTCTGGTTTATATCGCTCGAACCGACATAGCATGATCGCCGGTGTAATGGGTGGTATTGCTGAACGTTTTGGTTGGAACGTAACTTTACTACGCATTATTTTTGTTGTGATTTCAATTATGAGTGCGGCCTTTCCCGGAATCTTAGTTTATCTGGTTTTGTGGTTAGTCATTCCGAAAAAACAGCCAGAACATATTGAAGGCTATCGACAATCCGTCCGAACTGTACATGAAGAGCAAACACGTTAATTAATTTTGGTCGCTACGGTTGCATCCCCTAATCAACCGTAGCTTTTTTTATTCTTAAAAACTATAACTTACGATTTAACTGTTGTTGTAAAGCAGCAATCATATCTGCACGGCTAATCATTCCGATTAACTTCCGCTCCTCGACCACTGGAATATAATTAAAAGATTTTTCGACAAAATAAGGCACAAGATCTTGAATAGGCTGTGTTGGCAATACTGTCACCACTCTATGACTCATAATCTGTTTCACATAATGCTGCCAAGAGTTTCTTGGGTCCGCTGCACCTTTAAACCATTCCACAACTTCATATAACGCTAAAGTTCCTACTAGATGATTGTCAGCATTGACCACCGGTAAGCTCATAAGGTTAATATGCTTGAACTTATCCAGCGCCTGATGAATATCATCATCTTCATGCAACTTAATCACATCACGGCTCATAATATCCTGACAGGTATATTGATTGACTATGCGTTCGTTGGCATGTTCCTGTGCATCTAAAATAATTTTTTCTAAATCGTATTGGCTAATATCTAGCAATTCAGTGTGGTGCTCTAATGCGTATTCAATATCTTTAGGCTGAATCGATACTTTTTGAGTTGGTGTTGGGTCTTTGCTACGCTCATTGAGACGTGCGGTAACTGGATAATGTCTTCCAATTAATCTATTAAAAAAGACGGCGAAACCGAGTAAAAGTAACGAGTTGAGTAGAACCGGATAAAAAACGAAATAAAATCCCAATTTATGAATTGCAGCACCACCCAATATAGCCGTAATCGCAACTGCACCACTCGGTGGATGCAAAGAATCAGTGGTCATCATCAAAAATATGGCAAAGCCTACTGCGACACTAAAAGCAGTGGTTAAATCAGGAATCCACTGTGCACAGACAACCCCAATAATTCCGGCTAGCGTATTACCAACAATCACATTCCATGGTTGAGCCAATGGACTGGTTGGCACAGCAAATAAAAGAACAGATGAAGCTCCCATGGGTGCAATGTACCAGGCATTAATTCCACCTAAAACATACCAGCTAATTAAAGAAGAAATTGCTAAACCACACAGTGCTCCAACACCGCAAAGCAACCGTTCTTTTAAGGGTAAAACCTTAAAATTTGGTTTTAAAATCTGTAACCATTCTCGCTGTATAACACTCACAGAACACCTTTGGGGATATGCCGTTATTTATAACGGGCAAAAGTATACGCCCAAAGCC
Source organism: Acinetobacter sp. GW821-FHT09D10 (assembly GCF_059416285.1). Taxonomy (NCBI): domain Bacteria; kingdom Pseudomonadati; phylum Pseudomonadota; class Gammaproteobacteria; order Moraxellales; family Moraxellaceae; genus Acinetobacter; species Acinetobacter sp. GW821-FHT09D10. The sequence continues at coordinate 386,558 of NZ_JBWKOW010000002.1, read as the reverse complement.
ACATAAAGTGCATTTAAATTATATCTTTCAAAGATAAGAAACTCTGTTGAATTATCTTTTGTTATTTTAAAACTTTAATATTCAATTAGTTTTTCATTTAAATAGCGCCAATAACGTTTCGGCAAATATTGCACATGAAGTTTTATATTCTGACGTTCCGTAATGTTTACGCTCTTAAAATAATCTTTCCAAAGCTGGTCATATAAGACTTCTTGCTCATCTAACTCCAGCTGAAAGCTTTGGCTCATTCCGTTATTTAAATTACGGTCGATGTTGGGTGCTTCGAGTGAAACTTCATGTATTTCCCTTAAATCATAATAAAGTCCAAACTTACGTTTCTCATCATAAATGAGCCAACGCTGATCTTGATAACGCCGTTTAAAATGCGGCTGAATGAGCGGTAAAACATTAAAATCGGGACGTACCAGACTTAAAAACAGCTCATCTTTGGTTTTCTTAAAACGAATAAAAGCTTCCATCCGATGCTTCTCTCGCCCGACCTTTTTCGTCCACTGCGAAATTGCTAAAACACTTGGGTGCGAATAATCTTTTTCTATCGATGAGTGACTAGTAAAAACGTAAATACAGTAATTAAATAAATGCTGATAGGCATCTAACGATTCAGATAAATAAGCAAAATAAAATTGTTTTAATGATGAAGATGTAAGCTTTTTTTGTAGTGCGGACCAAACACGCTCGGCATGTTGCTCGTTATTTGAAACCTCAATTTTATCGGCAAATAAGCCATGTTGAGCCGCATCATTCAAACAAAGTCTGACCTGCAATTCTTTAAATTGAAATGCACGAAAAACACAGCTCAGCAGCCCAACCATTGAACCATCAAAATAGTAAGCTACCTCATAATTAAACATGACTAAAACCCAAGGCTTAATTGTGGCGAAAGCTGCTGCACATATTTCGATGAACCCTGCGTTAAAATCTGCTGCCGGATAAAGCTTGAAGATAATTCTTTTTGGAATTTTGGACTGTCTTCACAGCGAATAAAGAATTTTGCTCGCTGATAGGCGACACCTAACTTTTTAAGTAAATCGATGTGGATTTTGCCAAAACGGCGAGCCTGCACAATTTTCTTGGCCGATTTCACCCCAATGCCGGGTACACGTAAAATCATTTGATAATCTGCACGGTTTAGATCTACTGGAAACTGCTCAGGATGCCTTAAAGCCCAGCTCAATTTTGGATCAACATCGAGGTCCAAATTCGGGAATTTCTCATTTACGATTTCATTGACCTGAAAACCGTAAAACCGCATCAGCCAATCACTCTGATAGAGTCGATTTTCCCGAAGTAACGGCGGTGCAGAACCGACTGCTGGTAAGTAATTATTTTCGGTATTAATTGGAATGTAACCCGAAAAATAGACCCGTTTGAGCTTAAATTCTTTATAGTGCTTGTCTGCCATAAACAAGACATCTTGGTCTGACTCTTGATGTGCTCCCACTACCATTTGAGTGGTTTGCCCTGCTGGTACATATTTCGGTACATGCTTAATGATTTGTCGCTCATCTTTAAGCTGAATAAGTCTGTCACGCACTAACCCTAAATCTTTTTGCACTTCCTGATGGGACTTTTCTGGTGCAAAAGTCTTTAGCCCAATTTCGGTCGGCATCTCTAAATTAATACTCATACGATCAGCATATAAACCTGCTTCATGAATCAGTTCAGGCGATGCCCCCGGAATGGTTTTTAGGTGAATATAGCCATTAAAGTTTTCTTCAAGGCGTAACTTCTTCACGACTTGAAGCATACGCTCCATCGTATGATCGGCTGATTTAAAAATGCCTGAGCTTAAAAATAAGCCTTCAATATAATTACGTCGATAAAAATTAATGGTTAAGTCCACCACCTCTTGTACCGTAAATGCTGCACGTTGAACGTCATTAGAACGACGTGAAACACAATAAGCGCAGTCAAAAATACATACGTTGCTAAATAGAATTTTTAAGAGAGATACACAGCGGCCATCTTCGGTATAGCTATGGCAAATACCTGAATGACTGGCATCACCCAAACCTTTATCTTTATTTTTACGGTCACTGCCACTTGATGAGCAAGACACATCATATTTAGCAGCATCAGCAAGAATCTGTAGTTTTTCTCGAATGCGATCAGACATATCAAACGACTCATTTATGGCATCGTTTAAAAAATATCATTTTTCATTCTTAAATTTAATCCAGTGGAGTACGCTAAGCGTCATGAGGTGACGTTTAAATAATCCGCCTTAGTTAACGTATTCTTCTAGTTGTTTTACACGCGCTGCATACTCTTGCATAGGGCAATACGAATACATCGGCGAGCCAATGTATGAGCCTGCATTGTTACACTCCTGATCTACATAAGCTTTCCAAAGTCGCTGAGATTTTAAAATATCTTGATAACGTTCTGGCTGTTTGTATTCTTCGCTTTGTGTACGAATTTGATCAATCAGAGCAACAATTTTTTCTTCATAAGTCTTTTTAGCTTGTTCAGAGCAACTATGCACGACCATGTTATTAATGCTTTCAAGCTGCATTTCTTTAATCGTCTGATCAACACATTGGTTATATTCATCTTGCTCATCAGTGTCAGTTTGTGCGTATAGCCATGGACTACAAAAAAGACTGGATAAAACAATGAGTTTGCAGCAAAATTTCAGCATAATTTATTCTCGATTCTATAATTTTTAATATGCTTCAATATAACAAAAATTCTGTAACGGTTGCCTATCGGTATTTAGACATAATAAAGAGTCTATTGTTCGCTCCTATACCAGTGCTCATTATTTTAGCTTCAATGAGTTCTATGCTTACTTATTTATTCATTATATATCTCTTCTTTTTACCATTCCTTATAGCAACATCTATATTACTAAATAAATTCAAGCTTCTAAATTTCATAACAATATTTTTAACAGCACTAGGTATACTCCTCATCTTTAATACGCTTGCTAACTTATCCTTTAAGACCTTTTTTTCCGAGCTTATTTTTAGTTGGATTGGGATCTCTACACTAATTACAGCTTTTAATTTTTGGGCATTATTGACTTGGTATAACTATAAAGATAATAAGACTAAAGAGCAGAACATCAACATTGAATGAACGCTCTGCTAATTGAATATAAAATCTTTATAAGTTGAACTTTCTTCAGCAATAGAAAACTATTCATTTCTTTTATTTATGAAATAGTCCCAATCATTCCGTATAGTGGCAATTTAAAGCTTTACTGATTTTTACAGGTGTTCGGATAGGTTTCATCAACTTTAAGATCGATATTATAAACTGGTTGTATTGGTATCTCCTCTGTACGGTAAGAGCACATATCACGCCATTTCATTGCTTCCTCTTTATCCTTAGGTAGACCATTTAACCCAGAATAATAATTTTGAAACATATTTTCTTGACCATCTGCATAACCAAGATTGGCGGCTTTAATATACCACTCTGTTGAAACCTTACCATTTTCTGTTACCCCTAAGCCTTGTTGATAAAGAACCCCTATATTATTCATTCCTGCTGGATTATCCTGCTCAGCAGCTTTTGTATACCAATACATTGCTTTTTTATAGTCTGTATCTACACCATAACCTAGATGATAAAACGTACCCACCCTGAACTGAGCATCAGCATTGCCTGCTTGCGCTGCCTCTTCAGAGAGTTTGAACATCTTAGGTACAAAAGCACTTAAGTCTTCTTTCCGATAATAAAGCGTAGTCAAATTCAATTTAGCTAAAGCACTCCCTTGTTCAGCTGCTTGTTGAAAGAGCTTTTCAATTTCTAAGGCTTTTTTTGCTTCAGTGGCCTCATCACCCTCTTCACTTTGAATCCAATCATTTCTATTTTTATAATATAATAATGCAGCATAATTATTCAGCTCATCTGCATTTAACTTATTGAAATTGTAGTTATATTTAGCTGAATAATAAATCCAATTATTCTTTAAATAGTAAAAACCAACAAAGCCTAAAAATAATATTAAAATTCCAAAATAATATTTTTTCAAATTCATTCTAAAATAATCTAATTTAAATTATGAGAAATCATCCTATCAAAAGATGTATTAAATACAAAAGATAATAATCTTATTTTAATGGTTCATGGACATTATCAACAGATCATTTTAGAATTTAAAAAAACATAACCTACTATGATTATGATGAATCCAACAACGCCAAATATCGAATACCAACCTAAAATTGCTCTTATTATTACCCCTCTTATTCCGATCAGCCTCTTAATTTTATTGTCCGTACTTACTGGCAAGTTTGCACTTGATCTCCTCTATATTATTGGAATCTTTGTTGGTACTTATTATATTATCTTATTCCCATTACTACTTAAGATATGCCAAGTACTCATTACTAAAAACCGCTTTATTTTTCCATTAATGTGGTTAGGTGCACATGTATCATTTAGCTTGATTTATTTCTTCTTAGCGATCTATGAAAATATTTCTCATAATTTACCAATATTTGATTATGTATTCCCAACTGTTGGACGTACTTTGATCTCAACCTCTACATTCACTGTAAGTTTTATTCTTAGCCTCATTTTTTGGTTTTTTGCATCATTTCAACCTCGATTAAAAGCAAAACATGCAGGAAAATCCCAGCTAAATGACAGCCAATAATTTTTTATAGGTATAGAAACTAGTCTTTGCCACTCCCCCACAAAATCCTTATACTTAGGGGCAATTTTTCTCATAAATTCGTGGATGCTACATGAGTCGCGCCATCTCGCACATTGATACATTTCAGGGCTTAATTCTTGCCCTACAAAACTATTGGGCCGAACAAGGCTGCGTCGTACTACAACCTTACGACATGGAAATGGGCGCTGGAACATTCCACACCGCAACATTCTTACGTGCTTTAGGGCCTGAGACTTGGAATGCTGCGTACGTTCAACCTTCACGTCGTCCAAAAGATGGCCGCTATGGTGAAAACCCGAACCGTTTGCAACACTACTACCAGTTCCAAGTAGTACTTAAGCCAAATCCAGACAACATCCAACAGCTTTATCTTGATTCTTTAAAAGCAATCGGGATTGATACGCTTACTCACGACATCCGCTTCGTAGAAGACAACTGGGAATCTCCAACTCTTGGGGCTTGGGGCTTAGGCTGGGAAGTTTGGCTTAACGGCATGGAAGTAACTCAGTTCACTTACTTCCAGCAAGTGGGTGGCGTTGAATGTTACCCAGTGACAGGTGAGATCACTTACGGCTTAGAACGTCTTGCGATGTACCTTCAAGGTGTAGATTCGGTTTATGACCTTGTTTGGACCAAAGGCCAATTTGGTACTGTGACGTACGGCGATGTATTCCATCAAAATGAAGTTGAGCAATCGACTTATAACTTTGAATACGCTCCAGTTGAAAAACTATTTGAACTCTTTGACTTTTATGAGTCAGAAGCAAACCGTTTAATTGAAGCAAAACTTTCTCTTCCTGCTTATGAGCAAGTTGTTAAAACATCTCATACCTTTAACTTGCTTGATGCACGTGGCGCAATTTCTGTGACTGAGCGTCAGCGCTACATTTTACGTGTACGTACTTTAGCTCGTGCGATTGCACAAAGTTATGTACAAGCACGTGCAGAGCTTGGCTTCCCAATGGCAGAACCACACTTGCGTGATGAAGTATTGGCACAGCTAAAAGCACAAGCTGAAAGTGAAGCAGCAAAGGCGGAGAAAAACTAATGAGCAAACATACTGTTTTATTCGAACTTGGCTGTGAAGAGCTTCCACCGAAAAGTTTAAAAAACTTACGTGATGCATTACAGGCAGAAACGGTAAAAGGCTTAAAAGATGCTGGCTTAAATTTCGCATCTATCGAAGCTTATGCAGCTCCACGTCGTTTAGCGCTTAAAATTGTTGATATCGATGCCGCTCAAGCTGATACACAAAAACGTTTTGATGGCCCTGCTGTTCAAGCGGCTTACGATGCAGAAGGTAAACCGACTAAAGCACTCGAAGGCTTTATGCGTGGTCAAGGCATTACTGTTGATCAGCTTTCAACATTCCAAGCTGGTAAAGTTGAAAAAGTTTGCTATTTAAAAGATGTGAAAGGTCAAAGCCTTGATACTTTACTTCCACAGATTTTACAAACTGCGCTAGACAGCTTACCAATTGCAAAACGTATGCGTTCTGCTGCAAGCCGTACCGAATTTGTACGTCCAGTGAAATGGGTTCTTTTACTCAAAGATGATCAAATTGTTGACGCAACTATTCAAGATCATAAAGCTGGTAATGTGACTTATGGTCACCGTTTCCATGCACCTGAAGCTGTGACTTTAGCGCATGCAAATGACTACTTAGCTGCTTTAGAAAAAGCATATGTCGTTGCGAACTTTGAAAAGCGTCAAGCGACCATTCAAGAACAAGTGAAAAAGTTAGCTGATGAAGTTAACGCAACTGCTATTGTTCCAAATGACTTACTTGATGAAGTAACAAGCCTCGTTGAATGGCCTGTTGCCCTTCGTGCTAATTTTGAAGAGCGCTTCCTTGCTGTTCCTCAAGAAGCACTTATTACGACAATGCAAGACAACCAGAAATATTTCTGTTTGATCAATAACGAAGGTAAATTACAGCCTTACTTCATTACTGTTTCAAATATTGAGTCTAAAGATCCGATTCAAATTATTGAAGGTAACGAAAAAGTTGTTCGCCCTCGTTTGTCTGATGCTGAATTCTTCTTCTTACAAGATCAAAAGCAACCGCTTGCATCTCGTAAAGAAAAATTGGCAAACATGGTATTCCAAGCACAACTTGGTACGCTTTGGGATAAATCGACACGTATTGCAAAACTTGCTGTCGCATTATCTGCAATCACTGGTGCAAACCCAGCCGACGCTGAAAAAGCTGCGTTACTTGCTAAATGCGACTTAACTTCTGAGCTTGTAGGTGAGTTCCCAGAACTTCAAGGTATTGCGGGTACTTACTACGCACGCATTGAAGGCGAAAACACTGAAGTTTCAGAAGCTTTAGGCGAGCAATATTTACCAAAATTCGCTGGCGATGTTTTACCAAAAACCAAAACTGGTACAACGATTGCCCTTGCTGACCGTTTAGATACGCTGGTTGGTATTTTCGGTATTGGACAAGCGCCTACAGGTTCTAAAGACCCGTTTGCTCTTCGTCGTTCAGCAATTGGTATCTTACGTTTAATCATTGAAAATGAATTGGACGTAACGATTGAAGAACTGGTAAATCTTGCACTTCAAGGTTATGGCGACATCGTGAAAGACCACGACAAAACGCGTGCTGATGCTGTTGCATTCTTGGAAGGTCGTTACCGTGCCAAGTATGAAGACCAAGGCGTTGCTGTTGATGTGCTTCAAGCGGTTCAAGCGCTTGCACCAAAATCTCCACTTGATTTTGACAAGCGTGTAAATGCTGTAAACCACTTCCGTGCTCTGCCTGAAGCTGCTGCACTTGCTGCTGCAAATAAACGTGTTGCTAACATTCTTGCAAAAGAAGCAGCACCAGAAGGTTCTGTAGTTGAAGCGAACTTGGTTGAAGATGCTGAAAAAGCATTATTTGCTGAGCTTCAAGCAGTTACTCCAGTAGTTGAGCCATTACTTGCAGCAAAAGACTACACCGCTGCCCTTTCTAAGCTTGCAGCACTTCGCGCGCCGATTGATGCATTCTTTGATGGTGTCATGGTAATGGCGGATGATGCTGACCTAAAGGCAAACCGTTTACGTTTATTGGCTCAGCTACGTAGCTTGTTTACTGCTATAGCTGATGTAAGTGTATTACAGGGTTAATTTAACCTTTTATTATAAAAAACCCGCTTTAAAGCGGGTTTTTTATTTTATTAAGCTAAGAATTGTTCAATAATTGGAAAGACTAATTCTTCATATCTATCAAATACGGTTGGATCTGTAAGATTGTCACAAATATAATTACAGAATACGTTTTTATCAAAATTTTTCTTAATTATAACACCTCCATAATCATCTACTGATTCACGAGGTGGATAAAAATTTTCTGTAAATAATTCTTCTTTAAGCAGATTTTCAGAACCCTTTTTAATTTTAGTATTTTCAAAATTCATAGGAACTTTATCTTTAGTAATATAACCTATTGTTTCTCTCGAAATTTTTGTATCACAATCATATAGAAATAATACTTTTCGGTTTATTGCATTTAAATTATGTTTTAGAAAATCAAAACCTTTATCTAAACTGCTTTCACCACCAAATTTAACTTGCCCACCTTCTTGAGTAACACCAATTTCATCTATTTCTATATTTTCTAACCATTCATTTTTCCCTTTTAGCTCAAAAGCTTTCTTCATAAATTTAATATCTGTCTTACCTTCAACGAGTATCAATGGTTTTTGTTGATCCTGAATTTTTTTATGCAGAGCTTCTTCAAATGTTATTGTTTCCTTATAAAAATTAAACGATTCTTCAAACTCACCAAATCGTTCAGAAGTAATATTCATCCCAGATGGAAGATCAATTAACTGAATATTTTCTTTTCCAAATTCTTTTTCCATACCTAAAACAAAAAGTGGTGCATGAGAAGTCATGATAAATTGTATTTTAGGAAATAACTTAATAAGCTTTGGTAAGATTTCACTTTGATGTTTAGTATGCAAATGCGTGTCTATTTCATCAACAACAACTATTCCCTCAATATTCTCTAAACGAATACTATTATTTAAATCTTTATAGTCAGCATGTCTAATTATTGTAATGAATAAATTAAGTAAGACTAATTGACCTGTCGAAAGCTGTTCTAAGGTTGGTACAATAATCTTCCCTTTACTATGCAAAGATAATCGAGAATGAGCATCATTCCGCCAACCAATTTTTAAATATAATTCATTATTATCTAAAATTGTTTTAAATATTTTATTGATATTCCTATAGGAATTGTTAATAGCATGTTTATTCTGAATTATTTGATTCCTTTCATCGTCAGTATCAAAACACTCTAATTCTGCTGGTAGAATCGCAGAGTCCAAAACTACATCTAACATCCATTGAATATTTTTTTGAAAAGTGTCCACACACATTATTTCTTTATTCAATTTTCCTGAATATTTTGATTCAATATCAAATATCTCTTGCGTTTGGGCCTTCAAATTTAACCAATGTGGAATTATTTTACGAAAACTCGGAAAGAAGGTAATAGTATTTGAAAATAATTTTTCTATACCCTTTTCAGAAGCTAAAGTTTTTTTACCATTTTTATTTTCATTCTCAAAACCATGAATTTTGTTTCCATATAAATTTAATAATTCTTGGGTAGAGCGTATATTTCCGACTTTCTCGCAATAATGTATTTCCTGATTCTCTTGATCATTAAAAAAACGTAAATAAGCAGATGCACTTTTATCATCCGCATTTGTGTTTATGTCGATACCTGAAATCACCCTAAAGTAAGGGGAATTCATATTTCCAGATTTAACCACAACATCATTATATTCTTGCTTAGCTAACTCATAAAAAGCATCTACGATATAAGACAAAGTATATGTTTTACCTGACCCATTTTTACCAATTAGAATTACTGGCTTAGGATTTAGATCCTCTTTAAGTTCTAGTTCTAAATCTAATTTTTCAATTGGCCCAATGTTTCTAATATGAATATTTCGTAAGTACATTTTTTATCCAAATTTCACACTTATCTCCATACTATTAAAGTACAAGTTTCAACTCAAGGTATTTTCTAAAAATCCATAATAAATTTAAAGGTATAGGTTTTATAGAGAAGGCAATACTTAAAATTATATCTATTATTTAATAGTATTCATCCATTCACCATCACCAAAATTTTTACAATGATTGGTACTCTCTAATCTAAAAAATAATTATTAGGTACATGCTGATAGATAATTAGTAAAAAAGTAAAGGGATCTCTTTATTTTTTAAATCAAACAAATGCTTTAATTTCTTCTAAACTTTTCGATGGCTCAAACCACATAAAATCATAATCAGCCACGTCATGAGTATAAAACGGATCATTTTTCATAATTTCTTCAGCTTCTTGAATCGAAGAGCTTAAAACTAAAATCACTCCACCTACCCTATTTTCTCGACGCCCCGATGCCAAAAATTTCTTCTGCTCATAGTAACGGTCTAAAAATGCAATATGCTCTTTCAGTACAGCATCAACTTCGGCTAATGGTTTTTTATAGGTCAAGGTAACAACAATCATTTCATTCTCTTAAAGGAAGTAGCACATGACATAGGAGGGTTAAACTACTGATAGCTTATCTATAGTTTATTCGATGGTACGCCGATTCCCCCAATTCATCCACACCAAAACTTTCTATAATAATTCGCCTACCCAACAGCACAATAATTGATTCAATTACCTAAGTTGTTTACGACTTTTATTGGTGTAAGTGTTTTTCACAGATAAGTCTTTATAATAATTTGATATTTTCAAAAAATATCGTTATAAATTAGCAGCTTTTATTAATTAAGATTATATAAATGAAGAAGAATATTTTATTACTTGTTATTTCTATCTCATCAGTTGGACAGATGGCTTGTTCTATAAATCCCCATCGGATCACTTTACCCGACACTACAAATCCACCTGCTATAGAAAAGATTAATGTAATTGGAATGTCTCGAAATGAATTTCTAAATAAATTCCATCCACCTGTAGTAAGTAGACTCATTGGTGATAAAAGAATAGATACGATCACTTCCTATAAAATCAACAATAAACCAAAAGCATATGGAGTGGCTTTATATAACGGCTTAATAGCGAATACAATCGTGTCGACACTACATAATGTAATGCCTAGTGAATTATCGCTCGATTCCGTAGACGAAACGGTATCAATCCCAGACTCAGCACTTAACAAAGAGAAAGTTGTAATTGAGATTACATATGATTCTTCTAGTCATATAGAAAAGGTTGAAAGAATAGAATAATTTAATTTCAAATATTAATTTCTGACTACGACTCAACTTTCTTAAGATGAAATAATTAAATAAAATTCTAAAAACTATTGAGACATGCTGATTTAAATAATTATTTTTTAATGAAATTAATACCCTCATTTTTAAATCAGCGCTCAATAACTACCACATTATTATCTACTCAGCTTTGTAAAAGAATTATTCCCCCAATTCATCCACACCAAACTCCCTACAATAATCACACCACCTAATAGCACAATCATTGATGGTTTTTCATTTAAGAAAACAACTGCCAAACTCATTGCGACAATCGGCGAGCAATACAAAAAGTTCGATGCAATCGTTAACGGCATATTTTTAAGTACATAGCCCCAAAGTACATAAGCCATCGCACTGGGGAAAATACCCAACAACACAATCGACATATTGGCCTGCCAAGTGGCATGTAAAATTTCAGCAGACAACTGCGCGCTATAGAACAGTAAAGGAATGGTTCCGAACCAAATGATGTAGCACATCATGCTTAAGGCATCATAATTTAAGGCAAATTTTTTATATAAATTAAAGTAAATCGCCCATGCAATTGCTGCCAAAACAATCAACAAACTATAAGGGCTCGGCACACCAAAGCCTCGATCACCACTAACCACTAAAATGGCACCACAAAGACCTAATAAAATACACAACCACTGTTTGAAACGGATTTGCTCTTTAAAAATCAAAGCTGAAACTATAAAGGTAAATAGCGGAATAGATTGACTTAAAATGCTGGATGCAACCGCACTCACATATTTCTGCCCCGTATTTATAAGCAAGTGATGCAAGGTCACAGAGAAAAATCCTAACACCCCAAGCGCAGGAACATCTTTCCACTTTAACGGCTGAATGCCTTTTTTCATGACCAAAAGTAGTAAGAAAACCGATGCAATCAAAAAGCGAAGCAAGGCAATATGCTGCGGTGTATATGAATGCAAAGCGCTATGTACTCCAATAGGTGAATAGCCCCAACAAAAGACAGTCACAGCAATACATAAATAGAGTTTAAATGCCGGAGGCTGAGTTTCGGCAGCAAGAGAAATTGCCATGTTAAATCTGCGCTAATGAAATGGAACTCTTTCATCATATGCGCATAGATAGTTGAATAAAATTAACTTATATTGAGTCTAATATTCATTAAAAGTGAACGATAAAACATGGATATCGCTCAGTTAAAAATGTTTCAAACGGTGGTTGAATGCGGCACGATGGCCAAGGCATCTTTGCAGTTGCATTGCGTTCCATCTAACATCACGGCACGCATTAAACAACTTGAAGAAGAACTCGGCGCGCCTCTGTTTTATCGGGAAGGGAAAAGTTTAAAGCTCACCCCATCTGGAGAAATCTTTCTTAATTACTGCCAAAAAATTTTAGCGCTTTGTGATGAAGCAAAACGAAGCATTCATCCTGATGCACCACCCTCTGGTCCATTAAAAATTGGAGCTATTGAATCTTCTGCCACAACCCGTTTACCTAACTTACTCGCGAAATATCATCAACGCTATCCAGAAGTTTCCATTCAAATTATTACTGGCACATGGAAACAGCTATTAGTTGATATTTCTCAACATAAACTCGACGGAGCTATTGTCGCTGGTAATATTGAATTTCCAATGTTAAATAGGCTCAGTATTTATCAAGAAGAAATTATTTTAATTGCCCCAGAATCTTTCGGTGAAATCCACTGCCAAGAAGACTTGATTGGTAAAGAAATTTTTATGTGGACTGAAGGTTGCCCTTACCGCGCTGCACTTGAAGAATGGCTTAAGCTCAAAAATATCTCGCTTCCAATTACCAGCATTACTAGTTACGCCACTATTATTGGTTGTGTGAGTGCTGGCTCTGGTGTGTCTTTAGTACCAAAGAGTCTTTTTGAGCAATATAAAAATTTAACCAATATTCGAGGCTATAAATTTGAACACCTTGCCTTTATGCAAAACCAGTTTTTCTGGCATAAGAATGTGAGTAACCATAAAGCTCGAGATATGTTTTTAGAATTGATTAAGTCAGAATTTATAGCCTAACTTTGCATTCAAATAAAATCTTCCATGTAAAACCCTATGCTTTACATAAAATAATGATGCATAAAACACATCACGAAATTTTAAATATTTTAATTTTATTTATACAAAACAAAATGTTAATGTTATTTAAAAATTAATTATAAAAACATAAACTGCATGATCCATCCGTTTTTTGCAACGACCTCACTCAAAAGAAGCAGATGCTAAGTACATAACGTATTTTTTGAGTCATTCAGCATGAATAAAGCAATTGGAATTTTAGGTGGTATGGGTCCACAAGCCACGATTGATGCCATGGATAAAATTATTAAAAATACGCCAGCACATTGCGATCAAGAGCATATTCCTGTCATCACGGTTTCTATTCCAGACATTCCAGATAGAACGCAATCAATTATAAATCATGATGATAAACCACTCGAAAAAATGGCTGAATATCTTAAAATTTTAGAAGCGGCGCAGGTCGGCTGTATCATTATTCCCTGCAATACTGCCCACTTTTGGTTTAACCAGTTACAGCAACGTACCCAAACCAAAATGATTAGTATTATTGAATCTGCGGTTCATTTTATTCAAGACAGCCAAATTGCTGAAGTTTGTATTCTTGCGACGTCTGCCACCATAAGCACTCAGCTTTATCAAAGCCAGTTCATCCAAAACAATATTCATTTTTCTACCCCATCTGTTGAGATGCAACACAAAGTGATGCAAAGTATTTATCAATACAAAGCAGGAAATATCGAAAAATCAAAACAACTTATGAGTGAGGTTATTCATTTTTATAGACAAATCAAAAGTATAAAATTCTTATTAGCATGTACTGAAATTCCGCTCATCTTACAAGACAGTATCCAAGAAAATCCTGAACTGTTTGTTGATGCGACCGATTTACTCATTAAAAATGCGATTGCGTGGTATCAGAACTCATTAACAGCATCAGCCGCATGATTAAATAAAATTTAATGCAAATTATGCATAATTACGTTTAGGCAATGGTCCAATCAATTGCCTTCACAAAATTCCATAATCCTTCAGAAGTTGCATTAAGCCTTGCACTACTGCGATATAAATAAATATCGATAGACAGTACTGACTCTTTCATTGGCATGATCATTAACTGATTTTGTTTTAATTCATCTTGAATGCTGTAATCGGGTAACCACCCTACGCCATAACCGCCTTTGATCATGTCCTTAAGTAATAGACTCATTGAAGACACAAAATTTGTCTCAAACTTGTCCGAATGATGATCTTGTAGAAATTTATTTACCTTTTTCCCCATGTAACTGTCATCGGTATAGTTCATGAGCGGAATTGAAGTATCTTCGAGTGAAAATTTAGGTCGACCTAAATGATTTGGAGCCGTGACTAAATAAAGCTTTGCTGAAAACAACTTATGGCACAAAAATTGTGGATTCATTAAGTCATCATCATAGAAAGATGCAATAAAGTCACATTGACCATTTTTAAGAGAATCTACGGTTTCATTCACATTGATTGCCTCAACATGAAAAATCTTTTCTTGGTAGTTTTTTAAGTTTCCTAAAATTTTGGGGAAAATATATCCCGCTAAAGAATGCGCAGAAGCAATCGTGACTTTGCTTCGCACATGATTATCACCTTTAATTTGATCTATATTAAACTCAAAATCATCCAGTAAATTTCTAGCATGTAATATAAAAAGCTTCCCCTGCTCTGTTAACTGTAAAGGAGAAGTTTCTCGATCAAACACTTCAAAACCAAGACTATTTTCCAAGGCTTGAATACGACGACTCAGCGAAGACTGAGAAATATTTCTAATATCAGAAGCGACTGTAAAATTTCGGTATTTTTCTAGAACAATCAGATCATATAACCATTTTAATTCAATGTTTTGTATCACTTGAGGCTCCAGATCATTCTAGAAATTTAGATACGGTATTTAATTATATTTGAAATGATGATTTATCGTAATCAAATCGTATGGGTTTTATCTCATTGCAGTACAAGCTGTATTTTTATCAGTAAGATCAGCACTTCATCTTTTGATTCTGGTCGAGGAGGTTTTATCCAAAATGAAAACCCTAAAAACTCTATGTATTGCGACCTCTATATTGGCTTCATCAAGCTTATTTGCTGAAACAACGCAACCTCAACAAGTGAATGAAATAGCTCCTAAAACACAACCTTATGGTGATAATCCAAGCCTAGGGCGTGTACTGTTATATAAAACAGGAAAAGGCATACAAAATTTAGGAGACAATATTCAAGGTGCTTCTGAAAAGACCTCAAATAAAATTAGTGAAAAGTGGAAAAATACCAAAGAATTTACTGCTGAAAAGGCAGAAGTCGTTCAACAAAAAGCAGATACAGCAAAAGCTTTTACTGAAACAAAAATAGATCAAGCCAAGCAAAATATTACCAGTAGCCGAAACGGTGAAAACATCCCAATAGAACAGGGTGAGTTAAGTAAATCTAGCACTACGGTTAACTAAATTTTTTGGATAGCGCGATAACTTCGCGCTTTAATATAAAATACAAATATCAATCTAGACATAAATACCATTCACTATAAAGAGCTAGGAATCTGCCTTATGAATAGTCAAAAACTTCTCTTTTCAACACTATGCTGCTTAGCATTAACTGCATGTGCAACATCAACGCCCCTTTCTTCTTATTCTCAAGCTCAAGTTTTAGAGCAAGACACCAATATCGAAGCTTATCCATCAACGACAGGTAATGTGGCCAAGCTCATTAAACAAGATAATCAAGCTTGTATGATTGAATTTACAGGTTATTTAGGAGGCGGGCACGTTACTGAACACTGGGTATTTAATGATAAAGGTCTAATTTCAGCTACATCATCGACCCTACAATACCCTGATGAGTCAGGCATATTAAATCAAGCAACCAACTCTACGACTAAGAGTTCTACTACCTTTAATATTCAAGATCCTGAAATTCAAAATAACTTCAAAAAACTCCAAAATAATTTTAATGCAGCTAATTTAGCAAAGTGTAATTAAGGCTTGTCCATAAAAAAACTCGTTGCAGAAGCTTTCTTTTGCAACGAGTTATAGCCATTTAAATTTCTTGGACCTGATTTAAAAATTATAAATAAGCTATTTAGTTAGCGATCAAGCCATTTGTTGCCGTTAGCAAATCAATCCGTGGAAAAACCAAACCCGTTCTCGAATCTGTAATTGGTTTACCTGTCGTTCTGAGGCGAGTAATGGTCTGGTCTATACTTTCGGTCGGACTCACACTATTTGCTCGTAATAAAGCAATCGCGCCTGCCACATGTGGTGTTGCTTGAGACGTACCACCCATGGTGTAACCACCTGCGGTAATCATTGCACCTGGTGCTAATAAAGTCACAAGGCTACCGCCATTACTAAAACATGCCACTTTGTCTGCTGCCGTGGTTGGGTCAGAACATTTCACTGGATTCCCCCATGACACACCACCAATATTACTGTCATAAACTGCGCCGACTCTTACTGCACCCGAAACACATGCAGGAGATGAAATACCATCTGCAAATGCATCATTACCTGAAGCTACAACCGGCACGACGCCAGCAGCACGCGCATTGGCAAATGCGGTTCCATAACTACTATCACTACACTCTGAAGTATATTTAACGCCAGGAACGCCAAGACTTAAATTAACCGCTTTAATATTATAAGTTTGTGCATTGTTTACAGCCCAGTTAATCCCCGCAAGAATATCACTATCATAGGCTGTACTGACCCATTTACCTTGAGACCGCACCTTTCTAAAGACATCAATACCAATAATTTTAGTTTTGGTTGCGACTTTAGATACGATACCTGAAACATTACTGCCATGTCCGTCATCATCTAATGCTCCATCATCTGGTGCACTATCAAAAGAATAAACCACCCGACATGTGCTTGATGGTGTATTGACTGCTGTACAACCAAAATCGGAATGCTGATAGTTCACACCTGTATCAATCACCGCAACACTAGAGCCCTCACCCGTAAAACCATTGGTGTTTGCTTGTGGTTGGTTAATTAAAGGTAAGCTTTCATTGGTCGTGGTTTGATTAATACGATTTGGGTAAACCGCTTTAACATTCGGATCATTTAATAAAGAGACTAATGCTTCGCGGTTACTAATCCGATAAAAAGCTAAAGGTAAATTATTGTAGTCTCGTAGTACCTGCACACCGCCAGCACGGTTAAACCTTGCCTGTATATTCTTTTTATTTGTTGCAATATAACTCCGCCGTTCTAAACCAGAAGGCACGCTCACCGAAGGAATATTGTATTCAACAATTAAATCATTCGAATCATTAGTGACCAAGGCATCCAAATCGATTCTACCCTGAAATACTTTTTGTTTTGCTGCCTGATTTAACTGCTGTTTAGCCCCTTTAGAATCTAAAGGAAGTGCGGATGCAGTTGTACTTAATATCGCACCTAGGCTTAATAGCAATAATGTTTTACTTTGCATTATTTTTCTCCGTAGTTTTTCAACTAGCAATTTGTTTATTTCGCTTTTATTTCATTTGCTGGATCTTTTTCTGGATCAATCGGTTGAATAGAAAGATCACTTTTTGTGTTGTAAAAAGGAACGGTATCAGCTGATACCGATTGAGGATGATTTGAATGTTGAGATAGATTTTTAGCTTGAGTAGGCTCCTTAAGTTTAGAAAGAAAAGATGAAGTGTCTGGTTGTGGCGAATTCGATTCATGTAAAACCGAATTGAACACATCAGATGCACTACTTGTTGGCTTAAAATAGAGAACAACGGCGACCAAGCCGACCAATACAAGAAAGGAAGCAATAATTTTCATCATTTAAGATCTCTGTTCTTTTGTTTATAGACATCTATTTTTATTTATGATTATTCGAAATAAAGAGGTATTTCTTAAAATATATTTCATGTGAAAAATCTAATTAATGAAATATATACTCACAAGAGAAGTAGAAATATCCACACCCGAATAAGCAAAAATGTTGTTCTGCCCTGTACATTTATATTTCTGGCAGAAGGTGGTTCAAAAAAGTGCTAAAAAGCATCTTATTCTCATAATAAGCAATAACTATGCCGTTTCCACTAACAAATAATGAGACTCAAATCATAATTAGAGATATAAGTACCTAAGGAAAAAAGAGGAACTTTCAGAAAATTTGAAATTTAATTTTTTGAAAATAAAAAGATAAAATTAGACCAGCTTAATTAGAATAACTAACAAATAAACATCCTTTTTCACTTTATTATTAATTTTTATTAATCTTCACAATTTATCCCTAGTCTGTTTACTCAACGTAACACTGTTGTAACGTTTTGATGAAGTCAGTTCCCAACCCATAGTGCGTTAGCTATGATTCGTTTGCGTTTATGAAATACCTCACTAAAAAGGTATATTCTTTGAAGGATATCGCAATGAAAATGATGAAAACAGCTATCGTTACTGCAAGTGTTCTTGCTTCTGCCTCTATTTTTGCACAAAGTGCGGGCGTTAATGCAGGTGCTTCTGCCCAAGTAAATGTACAACCAGGCGGTCTTGTTAGTGGCGTAGCCAACACAGTCAAAAATACTGCACATACTGTAGGTAGCACAGCAAAACATGCAGGCCATGTTGCTGCTGACACTACGGTTAAAGCGACTAAAAAAACAACTGGTAAAGTGACTGAACTTTCTTCTAAAGCAGCAACAGGGACTAAACACTTAGCGACTGAAGCTGCAACAGGTACCAAACACTTTGCTACCGAAGCTGCGACAGGAACTAAAAATGTAGCGACTAAAGCTGCAAATGGTACTAAACATTTTGCTACCGAAGCAGTAACAGGTACTAAAAATGTAGCAACTAAAGCTGCAAATGGCACTAAAAACCTAGCAGTTGAAGCTAAAGCCGATACAAAAGCAGGTTTTGATGCTGTAAAGACTAAAGTTACAGAAAAACAAGCTGATCAAAAAGAATTTACTGCTGAAAAACAAGCTGATGCTCAAGCGCATGTAGATGCTGTAAAAACTCGCGTAGCTCAAACTCAAGCTGAGCAAAAAGAGTTTGTTGCAGACACTAAAGCGGATGCTCAGGCAAAGTTAAATGCAGCTCAACCAGCGGCAATCAATGCTAATACTGGTGTAAATGTTGGTGTTAACGTTGCTCCTGTCGGAATTAATGCAAGTGTAAATGCAGATGCGCAAGCGTCTACACAAAAAGCAGAAAAGAAATCTTGGATTAAAGGTCTTTTCGGTACTAACTAATACGTGATGCACAAAAAAGGGCGATTAATCGCCCTTTTTTATTTATTTAGAATCAATCATTCAGCTCGTTTCAGTTAAAACTAAACCTGCACGTAAACCGAGCTTCACATTTGGATTTGGAAATAAAATCCAGACCTGATCTTGCTCAACAACATAATTACCAGAAGGTTGTGTCGCAATAATCTCACCTTTTGTAAAAGTCGAAAAATTCGGAGCTTCAGCAGATAAGTTCATCTGAAAATCTTCATCTTTTTTAATTAAAGAGTCCGATACTTTAAACACTCGAATTTTCGCTTTATTGCGTGCTGGTAAAGCTTGCTCAGAAACGACATGACGAATGACTTCATCAATTGCCGCAAACTGGCTCAAGTCATTTTGTCCAAATGGCAAAGCTTTGCCCAACTCTAAAGTTGCACTCGCTGCTTTAAAATTCTCACTGGTAAAATGCGTAAACGTTTTACCTACCGCATTGTGATACACCAAAGCATCTAAATCGGCCGCTTCAAGGCTTGCAGTCAAATCAGCATCATAAGCATGTGTTTGATATGGAAATAACGCGAAAGTAGGCAATAAAGAAGCACGAATTGCGGTGTGCAAATCATAGTGATAACGTTTTGCTTGGCTAGAACTTTCATGAAAGAAAGTCGTGACAACTTGCTCTAAAACCTCAGCTCGCTTTGATTCTTCAGTCACTGACAGAGTTTTATATCCACCACAAAACATTCGGTTCACATCGTCATGCACATAACGTTTACATTGACGCATTGCATATGGGTTACCCAATACAAACAGCAACCTCACAGCAAGGTTTAAGCGTCCAGCAAATAAATCTGTGCAAAGATGAGACAACAATTCAATTGGTGCTGTTTCATTACCATGTACCCCAGCTGACAGTACGACAGCTTTGTCGTACTGTGCATGTGGCGTACATTCAAGAATTCCCTCACCTAACCAACGCCAAGAAAAATTATCTTGTTTTCCTTCACGTGTTGTAGGCTGCTCACCTTGTAAGGTTAATGCTAGAAAATCTTGCATGTCACCTCCTCCTTATTTTTGGAAAGGATAAACTGAACCCAAACCTAGAATTTTGGTCAGCTCATCAAGCGCCATACGGCTTTCCATCAATAAATGCGGATCAGCTAAATCTTCTTGAGCTAAACGATCACGATAATGTTTATCTACCCATTGATTGAGTGTGCCAAACAATTGATCATTCATTAATACTTTTGGATTTACAGCATTTAACTCGGTTTCATTTAAAGCTACGCGTAAACGTAAACATGCTGGCCCACCGCCATTACGCATACTTTCACGTAAGTCATAAACCTGAATAGCATCAATTGGTGTACCCATCTGAACCATATCGTTCAAATAACCCCACACTGCCTTATTCTGGCGCGACTCTTCTGGTACAACAATGGTCATTCCACCATCTGGGCGAGTCAAAATCTGGCTATTAAATAAATATGTTGCTACTGCATCATCAACGGTAACGCGGTTTTCAGGAACTTCAATGGAGATAAAGTCTTCACCGATGCTTGCCATTTTTTGACGAATTTCAGCAAAAGCCTGATCCTGATTTAAAAAGGCATGCTGATGATGGAATAAAACCTGTTGGTTGCTGACCGCGATTACATCATTATGAAAAACGCCTTGATCAATCACATCCGGATTTTGTTGAACAAAAACTGTATGTGCATCATCTAAACGATGCAAACGCGCGATTGCTTCACTTGCCTCACGCGTCTGACGAGCAGGATAACGTTTTGGTCCCGGCAACCCATTATTTAAATGTTGTTGACCGTAAACAAAAACTTGAACCCCACGCTTAGCATAATCACCACCTAAACGATTGTGATTTGCTGCGCCTTCATCACCAAACAAAGCCACTTGCGGCAATGCTTCATGGTGTACAAAATGACGTTCATTTTTAAAGATTGCTTGTAGAACTTGGCTTGTTGTTTCCGCTTCAATCGAACGGTGAAACTTATTGTTCAGGTTCGCTGCGGTAAAATGCACACGTTCATCCTGGCTATCTGCCGAAGGTGAAACTGTTGCCGCATTTGCAGTCCACATTGGCGAAGCTGAACTTAACGATGATAAGAGTTCAGGTGAATGACGCATTGCTTGAGCAACAACACTAATGTCATCTCCTGTAAAACCCAAACGGCGTAACATTGGAACATGGGGACGCTCATGGGGAACAAGTACACCTTGTTTCATGCCCAAATCAGCTAAAGCTTTCATCTTTAGCAAACCTTGTTTGGCTGCTAATTTTGGATTAGAGGCATTATTACGGTTTTTTGTCGATGCTTCATTACCAAACGACAAGCCCGCGTAGTGATGTGTTGGTCCCACTAAACCATCGAAATTTACTTCATATCCTTTCATTTTTCTTTCCCTAGTGTTTAAGGCAACACAATCCCTGGAGATAATTTTTCTGGTAAGGTTAAGCTTTCACTTTCAAGTGAAGCCATTGGCCAAGCACAATAATCAGCGGCATAAAAGGCGCTCGCACGATGGTTACCCGATGCCCCTACACCACCAAATGGCGCAGCACTTGAAGCACCTGTTAATGGTTTGTTCCAGTTCACAATACCGGCACGCGCTTCAATAAGTACTTGATCAAACAATTCACGTTTTGGAGAAACCAGACCAACAGACAAACCAAAGCGAGTTGCATTTGCAATTTTCAATGCTTCATCAAAGTTGTCATAACGTTGAATCGTCGTAAGTGGACCAAAATATTCTTCATCTGGAATATCTGTCACACCTGTTACATCAACAATACCTGGCGTAAGTAGCGAACTGTCTTCTTGCGGACGCGTCATTGGCAATAAACTTTTTGTGCCAAGCTCAAGCAATTTTTGCTGAGCAAGCATCATGTTTGATGCGGCAACTGATGAGATCACACCACCCATAAATGGTTGTTGTTCGTCGTTCCAACGACCAACTTTTAAGTTTTTAGCAACCTCAACAAAACGTTGAATAAATGCATCGCCTTCTGGACCATTTTTTACCAAGATGCGACGTGCACATGTACAACGCTGACCCGCCGAAACAAAAGCAGATTGAATAGTGAGATTAACCACAGCATCAATATCGATAATTTCATCAATAATCAATGCATTATTGCCGCCCATTTCAAGCGCAAGAATTTTCTCAGGAGCACCCGCCATTTGTTTATGCAAGTGATAACCTGTGTTCGCACTTCCGGTAAATAATAAACCGTCAATTTCATGTGAAGCAGCTAACGCTTCACCCGTGGTACGACCACCTTGCACTAAGTTCATCACACCATTTGGCAAACCCGCTTGTTGCCAAAGTTTTACAGTTTCTTCAGCAGTCCAAGGCGTTAATTCACTTGGCTTAAATACCACAGCATTCCCTGCAAGTAATGCAGGAACAATATGTCCATTTGGTAAATGGCCCGGAAAGTTATATGGACCGAAAACTGCAAGCACACCATGCGGACGGTGGCGTAAAGATGCCACGCCATCAGCCATTTCAGTTGAGCTTTCACCTGTACGCTGGTGATAAGCACGAATTGAAATAGCAACCTTGCCAATCATTGATTGAACTTCAGTTAACGTTTCCCAAAATGGTTTACTAGTTTCTTGGCTAATGACTTCCGCTAAGTGCTTTTTATTTTCTTCAAGCAAAGCTGCAAATTTTTCAACAATCGCTACACGCTCTACAAAAGGTAAACGTGCCCATGCTGGAAATGCAGTGCGTGCTGCTTGGCAAGCTTGCTCAACATCAGCAGCAGTAGCTTCAGCACCCGACCAGACAGTTTGGTTATCAACTGGATTTGTTTTTTCAAATGTTGTGCCGCTGCCTTGTAACCAGACACCGTTTATAAATAAAGAGTTTGACATCAGGATACTTCCATTGGATTGAGTGATAGCACACGAACAACATGACCTTCTTGTACACCGAGGTTTTCAGCTTGTTCATGCGTTAAATTTATAGTGTTATCAACAAGATCAAGCTTCATCAACATTGCGCGATAGTCATGATAATTATCATTGGCAACGAGATATTGGGTCTTACCGACCGCAGCTTCACTTGTAATTTTGACGTTTAAGAACTGACTTTCTTTTACTGCGCGTAATTCATCAATATTGGCTTCAACCGTTGGGCCAGCATCAAAAATATCGACATACCCTTGATAGCGTAAACCTTCCGACTCAAGCACATGATAGGCAGGCAAAGTTTGTGGATGCATTTTTCCAATCACCTCTTGCGCATCTTTTGGCAAGAGATCTACATAGACCGGAAAACGTGGCATAAGCTCTGCAATAAATACTTTTTGCCCAATTCCGCTTAAGTAGTCGGCAGTTGAGAAATCCATATTAAAGAAATGGTGACCAATCGCATCCCAAAATGGAGAACATCCATTTTCGTCTGAGAAACCACGCATTTCGGCAATTAATTTTTTCTCGAAATATTGCTTAAAGGCAGCGATAAACATAAAACGGATTTTCGATAAGAATTTACCGTTTTGGTTTTCACGACGCTCTGGATCTAAAAATAATGTACAGAGTTCACTGCTACCTGTTCTGTCATTACTTAAAAATAAGGTTGGTAATGACTTATATACATTTAATGCTTTTGAAGCGTGTACTTGTGTTCCAACATGAAAGTTGTACCAAGGTTCCATGAGTCCTACAGCAACCTCAATTGCACTTAAACCAATAACACGTTGAGCTTCTGTATCTTCAAGAACGAATAAATAGCCTTGTTCACTTTTATGGACATTGCCATTTAAAGTATTGCGAGTACGTGAAATTCGAGCCGAAAGTGTATCCATATTTTGTGGCAAGGAAGTCAGGCCTACACCCGACTTACCTGCTAACTTATAAATATCTTCAAGGTCTCGAAACTCGGCATGACGGACAATCATCATGGCTAGCTTCCTTTTTTTTATTTAGCCAATTTTGCCAATGCTCTTTTTAAACGAGCAATCCCTTCATCAATATCTTGTTCAGGAATAATGAGAGACGGAGTAAAACGAACGACATCCGGACCTGCAATTAAAGCAAGTAATCCTTCCTCACCAGCCCAAGTCGTAATATCTTTAGCTTTTCCTGCATATGCAGCTTTTAATACGCAACCAATGAGTAAACCTTGACCACGAATTTCTTCAAAAATCTGATGCTCAGCATTTAAAGTATTCAAGGCATCAAGGAAATACTGATGACGATGCTTCACACCCTCAAGGACTTCTGGCGTATTAATAAATTCGAATACTGCACCCGCAACTGCACTTGCTAACGGGTTACCACCGTAAGTCGTACCGTGGGTACCGACTGAAAAATGTGGCGCAAACTTATCTGTTGTTAACATTGCACCAACTGGAAAACCACCACCTAGTGCTTTTGCAGTTGTAAGAACATCTGGAATAACACCAGTGTTCATGTAGGCATAAAGTGAACCTGTACGGCCTACACCAGTTTGTACTTCATCAAAAATAAGTAAGGCACCAAACTCATCACATAGCGCACGTAACCCTTTTAAAAATTCAATGTCAGCCGGAATAACGCCGCCTTCACCTTGTATCGGCTCAACAATAACCGCACATGTTTGCTCATTAATAACTGCTTTTGCTGCTTCTAAATCATTAAAGGCAACATGGTTAATTCCATTTGGAAGCGGTGCAAAGTCTTGTGAATATTTAGGTTGACCGCCTGCTGAAACGGTAAATAAAGTACGACCATGAAAAGCATTTTTAAATGCCACAATGCCACTTTTGCCAGCAACACCACTGTCTAAACCCACTTTACGTGCTAGTTTTAATGCAGCTTCATTGGCTTCTGCACCTGAGTTACAGAAGAACACCTTGTCTGCAAATGTATTTTCAGTGAGTTGTTTTGCAAGACGTAGAACTGGTTCATTTGTATAACCATTGCCCACATGCCAAAGTTTTTTTGCTTGTTCTGTTAAAGCATTTACTGCCACTGGATGCGCATGACCTAATGCGTTTACTGCAATCCCGCCTGCAAAATCAATATATTCTTTATTTTCTTGATCCCAGATACGTGAACCTTCACCACGTACAGGAATGAAATTTGCCGGTGCAAAAACTGGAACCATCCAGTCGTTAAAGTTGCTTCGAGTTACAGAAATTGGCTGTTCCATGCTTACCTCAGTATTTATTTAATATATTCGATATCACTTAAATTTTAATAATTCAGAAAAAGGGACTGAACAAATAAACCCTATAACATCCTTTGTATTTGCTCAGACCACCTTTTCTAAAAGTAATTTCCGCAGATTAGCCTGGGAAAATACCGCGCTCTTTACGAGCTTTTAAAATACGCTCACATGCCAAGATGTAAGCTGCTGTACGTAAAGTACAAGCGTTGCTGTTCGCTGCATTCCAAACGTCATCCATAGCTTGAACCATCAATTTGTCTAAACGCTCATTGATTTCTTCTTCGGTCCAGAAGTAGCTCGCCATGTCTTGAACCCACTCGAAGTAACTTACAGTTACACCGCCGGCGTTACATACAACGTCAGGTACTACAACAATGCCACGCTCAACTAACACATCTTCAGCTTTAGGATAAGTCGGGCCGTTTGCGCCTTCTAAAATCAACTTAGCTTTAAGTTTTTCAGCACGTTCAACAGTGATTTGACCTTCCAATGCAGCAGGAACAATAATGTCAACTTCTGCTGTCCAGAAATCTTCATCAGCAATTGATTGCGCACCAGCGAAGCCACCAACACCTTGATTTGCATTTACGTGATCACGTAACGCTTCAAGATCAATACCGTCAGCATTGAAAATAGTGCCTGTATGGTCTTGAACGTGTGTAACTTTCGCTTTTGATTCAACAAACAAGAACGCAGCTTCACTACCAACGTTACCAAAACCTTGAATAGCGATTTTTGCACCTTCAATTGGTAAATTGATTTTTGCAGCTACTTCGCGGCCTGTAACAAATACACCGCGACCAGTCGCTTTTACGCGACCTAAAGAACCGCCTAAGTGAACTGGTTTACCAGTTACAACACCTGTTACTGTGTAACCTTGGCTTGTAGAATAAGTATCCATCATCCATCCCATAATATTGGCATTTGTACCAACGTCTGGAGCAGGGATATCTTTTTGAGGCCCGATAATGTGACCGATTTCAGTCGTATAACGACGAGTCAAACGCTCTAATTCACGATTTGATAATTTACGCGGATCAACACGGATACCACCTTTTGCACCGCCAAATGGCAAGTTCAAAACAGCAGTTTTAATTGTCATCCATGCAGACAACGCCATCACTTCATTCAAATCAACATTTGGATGGTAACGAACACCGCCTTTACCAGGGCCACGAGACAAGTTGTGTTGTACACGGTAGCCTTCAAAGTGCTGGATAGAACCGTCGTCCATTACAATTGGCACGTCTACAATAAGCGCACGTTTTGGGCGTTTTAAAGTATCGATATACTCTTCCAAGTGACCTAAATATGGGGCAACACGGTCAATTTGTGCCAAGTAAGTTTGCCAAGCATCGCTGTGTTCATTTACGTATGAAAGATCTGCCATCTTTTTTCCTATATACCTTCATAGATTCAGATTTGATAAATCTGCAATCTTTATTATTTAGCAACTAAAACTTTGCAATAACAATGTCTTAGTTTATTTACCAAATCTTCTGCCCTTCTAAAGCATCAGACTTTTTAAATTCCATTTGTTGATACTAAAAGTATGATCTACTTTTATATATCGATATCTTTTACAAGTTTTCTTTTGTCTAAATTACTGTTTATAAAGATAGCTTTATAAAAGCAAAAACTAACCACAACCTACTAAAACCAGCCGGCTGAAATATGAATACAAAAGAAGTGACATAACCGTTTGGGAGTTAAAAAGAACCATGATTTACAAAAATCATGAGTCCATAAAATTATTTTTGACTAATCGATAGATCCCTCCATTAGTCTTTTTAAAAATAAACTTTGTTCAATAATGCTACAGATTAATTATTTCCATACATACTGCTTAAAATTAAGCCGAAACATAGATATAAAATCTTCCAATAAATATAGCACAGAGCACGCTCATTTAGAACATTTTAAAATAAATAAGCAGAGAAAAAATAATCAAATCGCACTGACTTTTATAATAAAAAAACAACAAATATTAAAAAAACCTTAACTCTAATAAAAAAAACTTATAGAAAATAAACTTCCATAAATATAAAAAATGTAAATATTTTTCACTTTATATAACAGCAACTTAATAAATTTAACTTTTTACAAAACCATCAAAAAATTATCTATTCTCCACATTAAATCCATATTAATCCTATTCCACCCCGCTATTCCAAAAAACTAAAAACACCACCTTATTAAATAACAAGACTAAACATAGACTTAATCAAATATTTATAATAAATAAATATTAATAAAAATCCGATAAATGGTGAATTTACAAAACAACATTTGTTTCCATGATTAAAAATAAAAATTCATTTTTAAAAAAAATATATAGAATCCATCCTTTTTAATTTCCTACAAACCATAAAAAAGGCCCCAAATGGGACCTTTAGACTACGCTTGTGAAAGTATACAACGCTTAGCTCTGTACCACATCTTTCTTGTGATAAAAAATGAAGTAGCTCGCATAACATAAAAGAATAAAAACAATACAACAGATAAAGCCAACTTGCATCGAAGGATCAACCACCATACTAATGCAAGTAACAGCACAGAACAGACCACCCACAATTGGAGTCAAAGGAAATAAAGGAGCAGCAAAACGTAAATCTTTTGCAGTTTTCCCAGATTTATACCACTGTCTACGGAAATTAAATTGAGATACGCAAATTGCAATCCACACAACCACCATGGTAAATGCTGCAACACCCAATAAATTTTTAAAGATTGTCTCAGGCGCAAACTGCTCTGAAAGCAACCCAGGTATTGCACCAAACATCGTCACAGTAATGGCAACAATCGGTGTTCCTGAAGGAGTAAGCTTTGAAAATATTTTTGGTAATTGGTTTTTTACTGAAAGTGACCACATCATACGTGAAGCAGCAAATAAACCAGAATTGGCAGCTGAGAGTAAAGCCGTAATGATTACAAAGCGGATAATATCTTCCGCATAAGGAATACCAATGTAATTAAACACAGTCACAAAGGGGCTATTACTTACTTCGTTTGCATTCAAACCTGCAAGCTCGAATGGCAATAGTGAAGTAATCACAACAATGGTACCAACAAAGAAAATTAGTAGACGCCAAATGGCTGCATTAATCGCTTTTGGGACGGTCTTTGCAGGGTTTTCAGTCTCACCAGCCGCCACACCAATTAACTCTGTACCCGAAAATGCAAAATTAACGATCAGCATAGTTGCAAAAATTGGAAATAAACCGTGAGGGAACCAACCATGTGCTATCAAATTACTAAATAATGGCGCTGTCTCATGCCCGTGGTAAGGGATAAAACCAAAAATTGCCAACAGCCCTAAACCAATGAAACAGATAATCGTGATAACTTTGACAAGTGCCAACCAAAATTCAGACTCGGCAAACAATCGAGTTGAACTCACATTCAGAATAAAAACTAGAGCACCAAAACACAGAGTCCAAGCCCAAACCGAAGTAGTTGGAAACCACTCCTGAACCAGTAAAGCCGCAGCAGTAAACTCAGTCCCCAAAGTGGCAGTCCAAGTTAACCAGTACAGCCAAGTAATCATATAGCCCGTACCGGGACCGATATAACGGCGGGCGTATTCTCCAAAAGAACCCGATTCAGGTACATGAACTGCAAGTTCACCGAGACATAGCATTACGGTGTAGGCGATTAAACCACCCAAAAAATAAGAAATAATTGCGCCAATTGGGCCTGCTTGAGAAATTACGTCACCAGAACCTAAAAAAAGACCTGTACCTATGGCACCGCCAAGGGAGATCATCACCAAATGTCGAGTACTCATTGCTCGTTTCAAAGGTGCAGAACTTCCATGTTGCGATGCATCATTATTCCGATAATTTAATGATTGCATATAAAAAACTGTAACGACAATTTAGTAAAAAATCATTTTAGGATAAAAAAATAAATATGCAATTATCTTTGAATAGTGAACTTATTTTAAACAACTCATCACCACATAAATAACATATAAATAAAAAACAAATACTTACTGAAATTTAAAGTTATAGTTGTATTTTAATTAGCCTCCAATCATTTATTTACTTTATATATATACAAAGATCATTTACTTTAAAGCATGATATTTTTTCACCTAATTTATAATGCTTGTATTTAATACGCCAGATATTCACAAAACAAACACATCATTTATTTAAATAATGACTTTGAATTTAATATACAAATAAATTAATGAAAAAATATTTTTTAAGCAAAAAATAAAGCCCAAATCTTTAGACTTGAGCTTTATTTAACCACCAGAAAGGTTTAATAGGCGATTGAGATCAGTTGTTCAGTAGGCTTGATTGAACCTTCTATAAATTCACATATGCCATGTTCATCACAAGATAAATTTAATTGTTTATAGCTAATTGCAAAAAAGTCGGAATATTTTTTGATTACAAACGGACTCATGTCAGATGTTAAAGGCTCTTTGCTCTTGAACAATTTAATGACTTTGCGATCATTCATCCCTAACAAATAAGTTTCATTATTTAATTCAATGTGCACTACACCAGTGTGCTCAGCCACAATTGGAATCAAATAAGATTTATTTGCCAACAGAACATCTAGAGCATAACTCTCAAACTTTGAATTAATGAGGTTGAATACCAAAATTGAATTAAAGCTATTCTGTAATCCCTCTTTATAACTCACCTCTTGCTGAGTTTGTTGTACCTTAATACCCAGTTTTTGGAAGTCTAACTCAGTTGCCTGCTTTGCTTTCATAAGGCTACGGGTAATAGCCTGTTTAAGTGGATTATCGAAATAACGTTCATCTAGCTGAAAATCATTTTGGCGTAATATCTTTAACAACATGTCGTCATGATGCGAAAGAACATGTGCAAGTACATTACGGAAATAAAATTTACTTTGTTTTTTGACCTTACGAACCTGTTGATAGAAATAAATTTCGTCAAACTCATGCTCAATAAAATCATGTAATAAACTTGAACTTGCTAATACTGACAATGCTTCATGACCAGTAAATGGCAAATGAATCGTATGTAGGCTTGGCAATAGCTCTTTTATTTTTAAGTAATGTTCGCGGTCAATCGAGAAATAAGGGTCATAAACAATGACGTATTCACGCGCTGCATCCACATCTTGCAGCTGGATCTGCATGTCTTTGTTTGCTACCGCATCAAAAAACTCAGCATAGCGTCGATCTTCAACATGGTCAGGATCAATTGAATATTGAGGCACAAATGCAATCACACGGTTCATATTCAATAAATTAGAATATTTGATTGCTGCATAGCCGCCCATCGAACCGCCATAACCCACAATATTTTTAAAACCCTGAAGAACAGGCGAAATTGTTTTCGCCAGCTCAATCATGCTCGCTTGAGGAAACCATGATTTTTGTTTTGGCATTATCCCAATAACATTGTATTGGTATTTAATTAGGGACTTTTCAGCATTGATAGATAAGCCACTCGCTCGGGTAATCAAATCGCCAAAAGAGAGAACCAATGTATTAGAATCGCCTGGTAAAAAAATGGCTCTAATGTGTTCGTCTTCAAAAATAATTTGCTTATCCATGCTCACACCGAAAGAAAATTTGCTCCCACATACAACGTCAAAAATGAAACAAAATAGGTGTTTTGCCAATTTATGATTGCGGAGTATCTTATTTTATAGATGCCAGTCAGATTAAAAAGCGCAAAATATGACACAATCCTTACATCCTGCCGCTCAAAAAGGCTTCAGCTCAGCTGCTGAACTGTATCAGCAAGTTAGGCCTAATTATCCCGCAGAAATAGTGAGTTGGCTGCAAAATTGCCTCCAAATACAGGAAAACTCTACTGTTATCGATCTTGGATCGGGTACTGGCAAATTCTTACCCTACTTAAAACAAACACATGCAGATATTATTGCAGTTGAGCCAATTGGCGAGATGTTACAGCAGCTTCAACACGCTTATCGTGATATCAAAACATTACAGGCTTTTAGCCATTCTATTCCTGTAGCAGATCATAAAATTGATGCCATTATTTGTGCGCAATCTTTTCATTGGTTTGACAATATAGATACCCTAACAGAAATGTATAGGATATTAAAACCACAAGGACATTTAGGACTGGTTTGGAATCAACGCGATGAGCGTACGGATTGGGTCAAAGCTTTAGCTGATTTTCTACTTCCACTTGAAGGAGATACACCCCGTTATCATAGTGAAAAGTGGAAACGTGTATTTGAACAACAAGATTTATTTGTGTTTGATAGCCTACAAACGTTTACACAGTCACAACGTGGTAGCGTCGAACAAGTCGTAAGTAAACGTTTACTGTCTACGAGCTTTATTGCTGCAATGACTGAAAAAGATCAATTGCAACTCAAAGCACAGTTTGAAAAAATTGTTTATGATTTTACGGGATTAGGTCCTCAAGATCAGATTGATTTTCCATATGTTACGTATGCATATCACTTTCAGAAAAGTACGTTACCCGTTAAATAATAGTGAATAGGTTTGGTTGAAAGTTATGAAGAAGAAAACACCTCAGGTCATATTAATGTCTTTGCTTTGCTCTAGCCTATTTCTTACTGCTTGTAAAAAAGCGGATGAGCCTGCTAAGACGGAGCAACCTTCTGCTACCTCATCTACCGATCAGGTTTTAGAAAAACTGAATGAAAGACCTATTAAGACTTTTCCAGCAACTGCTGAGGATGCACACGATATTGCGCTACTAGAGGATTATGACCGCCGCTTTACAGAAATGAGTGATGAGATGGAAAGCGAATTAGCAAAAATGCATGAAGCTGGAACCCTCACTACAGAGTTTGAGCAACAACGTACTCTTGATAATGTGCGCTCTTCTCTGACCATGTTA
Source organism: Acinetobacter sp. GW821-FHT09D10 (assembly GCF_059416285.1). Classification (NCBI taxonomy): domain Bacteria; kingdom Pseudomonadati; phylum Pseudomonadota; class Gammaproteobacteria; order Moraxellales; family Moraxellaceae; genus Acinetobacter; species Acinetobacter sp. GW821-FHT09D10. The sequence continues at coordinate 354,389 of NZ_JBWKOW010000002.1, read as the reverse complement.
AAAGATTTAGATTTAAAAACTGAGCAAGGCCGTTATGTACAAGGCCTACTCTACCAATATTGGGAAAACCAAGAAAAACACTTGAGTGATAAGCAAGCCAATAAAGATGAGCAGATCAACGATCTTGCCGACTATTTACAAGCACAAAATCAATTAAAATATTGGAAAGCATCGCAACAGAAATAAGTACTACATTCCTTAATAAAAAGCCTTCATATTTATGAAGGCTTTTTAAATTATATATTTTGCTTTTCAACCCAATGAATAGATTGCACACGAAATAGTTCACAAGCACCATCACCTGTATCAGTTGGTGTAAGCGACGATTTCCAGACTAGGTTTTTATCTTTAATTTCGACAAGGTCACCTTTGAGATAGACCAGATCTCCACGTTTTACCTGTTTAATTTGTTGGGCGATTTGCGGGTTCGCAGGAATGATGTGCATATTAGACACCATTTGCATCGCCTGCTCTGCTGGAACAGGTAATTTAGGAATTTTCCAGTTTAAATAACGGTCATATTGTTTTACTGAAATATGGCGTGCAATTTCAGGCTGAGCAAACAATCCCCAGCTTACTGCATAGTCAATAGGTGAAAATTTAGCTTGTTCATCATTTTGATAAACTTTTGAACCCAAGATTCTGAAATTCCCCTGAAAAGGCTGTAATACTGAAATAGACTGGTCCTTTTCAACAGGGTTCAAACCTTGGGCAATATTATATTCACTTGAGGTCGATGCAAATGCTGAACCCATACTAATAGCAGCCAGCAAGCCCATCATTAAACGTTGTTTTTTCATCGCTTTATACCTCGAATATTGCTAGATCAAATTAAATAGATCTTCAATTTATAGTAGTCGCAAGCCATGAAAAAAATATCGGAATTTAGTAACAATACAGATTAATTTCGTCTATTTTTGTGCACTCAAAATTAAAATTTAATCTTCAAAATCCACTCTTAAAGTTTCAAAACGAACCTTTCCTTGTTGCACAGCTTGTGCAATTGCCTGTTGGCCTTTGGTTAGCCTTGCCCCACCGCTTTTTACATCAAGTAAAATAATATTAATATCTTCTGCCGTTCCATCACCATCTCGAAAATCGGTGTATCCATCAAAAATAATATAATCCACCGGATCGCCCATGAATTTTGCATCGCTTGGTAGATACTGAAATTCTGGCAAAATTGGAGCGAATTGTTCTGCCATTTTCCCTTTCAACACCGCACGACTTGTATTCACGCTTCTCTTTTGTGCTTGAGTCAGAGCTTGTTGGTGCTCCAATTCAAGTTCAGCAATATATTGCTCATATTCAGCCTTAATTCGGCCATTGCGAGTATTTGATAAAATAATAGTAGTGATAATAATACCAATACCCGCTCCAATTAGCATGGCAAGCCATACAGACATAAACATTCCTTAACAAGCACAAATCAACATTGCAGATCTAATCATATCTAAAATAACGAAACAGCTTAAACTTTTGTCAAATGCGGTCATCTCCTTCACATAAAAAGATGCTAAGGTATAAAACATAAACAAAATGTGCTGCTGAAAATAATTGGATTTATGAAAACGATACTTATTGCAAATCAAAAGGGCGGATGCGGAAAAACCATGACGGCCATTACGTTGGCAACAGCATTGGCACAAAAAGGATATAAAGTAGCATTAGCAGATTCCGATAACCAAAAATCGGCTTTACAGTGGTTAAAACAACGCCCTGATACCGTCGCAACGATTCAGAGCTTAGACTGGCGTCATGAAAAATCAATTGGTGATGCGCCTAAACATCTGGACTATTTAATTATTGATGCACCTGGTGCACTTTCAGGTGAACACGCTGAACAACTCATCAGCGAAGCTCATGCCATTATTACTCCACTTCAGCCTTCATTTTTTGATATAGACAGTACTCGCCGCTTTTTAAAGCATTTACAAGATATTAAACGTATTCGTAAAGGCAAAGTACAGATTTTACTTCTTGCTAATCGTGTAAAACCGAACAGTGCAAGTTCAAAAGATATTCAACAGTTTTTTGAAAAAATTGAACAAGAACCTGTTGCATGGATTTCTGAACGCAGTGCTTATGGTAGCCTCGCTATGCAAGGTTTAAGTGTTTTTGATAAACCACAAAAAAACTTTATTAGTATTCAAGATCAATGGCAACCCGTTCTAAACAAGTTAGTTGAAGACAAAGCTGAGTGGTTTTAAGTGAATTTTAGCCTCTAAAAAGAGTTGTATAAGGTTCTTTACATTACGACCTTAAAATTTGCCTCAGGTTATTTTTCAGTTAATATGACTTTATTCTACGTAGAAAATTAGAGAAATATTGTTCGTGCATCCATACGCTCCTACTTTACAGCGCGTTTTATTGTTTGGGCTGTTTTTTATTTTGATTTTTTTAGGATTTAATATCCTGAAATACTTTATTGTTCCTGTTCTTTGGGCTGCCATCATTGCTTATATGACTTGGCCTATTTATTTAAGAATTCAGCGTTTTTTTGGAGAAACCCGTAATACTTTAAATGCAACACTAATGATTAGTCTGGTCATTTTGGTTGTTGGCATACCTTTTACATGCGCTATCTTTATTTTGCAGCATGAAGGCCGCAACTTATATTTTGATTTACAACGTCAGGTTTTTTCGGGTCATTTAAGCGTTCCTGATTTTATTCGCGATCTTCCTTTTGTTGGAAAAGAAATTTCTCGCACACTCAATGAGTTAAATAATGATCCTAATAGTACCATTCAGAACATTGCAGCTTGGGTACAAAGCCATTTAAGTTATGGCCGTGTGCTGCTCGGTGAAATTAGTAAAAATATTGTCAAACTTGGCTTTGCCGTATTTAGCCTCTTTTTCTTCTACCGTGATGGACAACTGATTTTGTCTCAGGTGAGCAAAGCTTTAGAAATGGTGATAGGCCTTCGTGTTCATCACTATCTTGATACGATTTCTGAAACGACTCGTGCCGTAGTCTATGGTGTAGGTTTAACTGCAATTGCTCAAGCTGTTTTAGCTGGATTAAGTTATTTCGTAGCGGGTGTACCAAACCCAATGGTACTCACCATTGCTACTTTCTTATTGGCTCTAATCCCATTTGGTACTCCAATCTCCTATTTAGGCGTCGGCTTATGGTTGTTCTCTCAGGGACAAACCATGGAAGCAATTGGTGTAATTGTATGGGGTGTGGTGATTGTTAGTAGCTCAGATAATGTGATTCGCCCGCTTGTTATTTCCGGTGCCACTAAAATTCCATTCCTATTAATTATGTTTGGTGTGTTAGGTGGTATTGCGAGTTTCGGTTTGGTGGGATTATTTATTGGACCTGTAATTTTGGCTATTTTACTGGCGATTTGGCGTGAATGGTTACATGAAACTATTGAGCCTGAACCTATGCCTAAAACTTCCATGATTTATGACTCTGATAATGAATCATCCAATCATAAAGAGTGACATACGTATTTAATTTAAAAATGTTTCAAGATACAAAGTGACTATTTAAATTAACTTGTAGGCTAAGCCTTCCTTTGTTTGAATCTAATAATCAGACATATATATTTATAAGGGCATCCAACCATGCAGACTTTTAATAAAATTGGCGCAGTCTTTGCGCTTACAGCTTTTTTTGCAGTCGGCTGTAGTTCAGTCACAAAAACTGTATCCGACACGGCTCACTCATTAACCACAATGCATACGAAGAAAGTGGTTGATGTAAATGAAGTTACCGCAAATGGTATTGGTAAAAAAATAGGTACCATTAGCTTTCAAGATAGCGACAAAGGTTTAATTATTACTCCTGCTTTAGCTGACTTACCTAGCGGTACTCGTGGTTTCCATATTCACGAAAATGCCTCTTGTGCCCCTGCTGAGAAAGATGGAAAACCTGGTGCTGCTTTAGCTGCTGGTAGTCACTACAACCCAAATCAAGCTCCTCATCACGGTACACCAACGACTGGCCATTTAGGTGATCTACCTGCTTTGGTGGTCGATAATACTGGTGTTGCAATAACTGCTGTGATCGCACCTCGATTGAAATTTGCTGATATTCAAGGTCGAGCGATCATGATTCATGCGGGTGGCGACAATTACTCAGACTCTCCTCTGCCTCTCGGCGGTGGCGGAGCACGAATTGCATGTGGCGTGATTAAATAATTTATCTGTTTATTAAATTGTGGGTATCTAAAAAGATATCCACAATTTTGTTAATTTATTGATCGCTATAACTTGGTTTAAGCCTAATAAAATCTTAAAAAGTGACTGACTTTTGTAGATAAAAAGAATAATATTTTTGAAGTAATAAAAATTTAAAGTTACATACTGCTTTCTCACGTATTCTCTAATTTAGAACAAAAGCCGTGAATTATTTGACCCAGATATTTAATAGTTTTAAGACAAACTCGATTTTAATTTACTGCCTGCAAATTCTGATTGTACTCACAGGCACAACTTTAGGTTTGCTTTCACTAGGTCATAACGAGCTGATTGTTCCTGTGACTTTAGGGGCAATTGCAGCAGCGCTAACCGACTTTGATGACCGTTTAAGCATTCGATTACGCAACTTAGTCTATGTCTGCCTGCTATTTTTTACAGTCAGTAGCATTCTTGGATTTCTCGCTCCCTACAAAATTTTCTTTATTCTCTATCTCTCAATTTCTAGCGCTTTTTTCATTTTATTAGGTGCCTTAGGGCAACGTTATGCCACGATTTCGTTTGGCACTATTTTGCTTTCCATTTATAGCATGTTTGGTTTAGGAGAATATGCTCATTGGTATCAGCAGCCCACCTACTTTGTTTATGGAGCTTTGTGGTACGGTTTCACCTCTATTTTATTTTTTATTATTAAACCTACACTTCCCTTACAAGATAAACTCTCACAAATTTTTAAAGAAATTTCTGTTCTACTACAGGCAAAAGCACGTTTATTTGATCCAGACAATAAAGAGAATGTAGAACAACTCTTATATGAACTGTCCTTACAAAATACACAAGTTGCTCAAAGTCTGAATCAAATACGCAGCTCCCTACTCACTCGGCTAAAGGCTTCACGAGTGAGTAATAAAAGTATTTATTGGCTAAACCTGTATTTTTTTGCACGAGATATTCACGAACAAGCCACCTCTAATTACTTACATTACGAACATATTCAACAGAACTTTAGCCGTAGTGATCTTATTTTCCGTTTCCAAAAAAATCTACGTCTACAAGCACAAGCTTGTCAGGACTTAGCCCAATGTATTTTATATAATCGGCCATCTCAGCCTTCGCAAGAAAGCCAGACAGGATTAAATCACCTAGAGAGTTCTTTAAAAGACTGGATACAACAGCATCCACAAAATTTTGAAGTTAAAAATTTAAAACTCATTTTTGATAATTTAAAAGGAATGCATGAACAGTTTGAACAACTGCAATATGCTCAGCCCTTCCCTGAAAATAATACCCAGACAAGGCAAGAGCACTTAAATTTACTTGATGATGATATTCAAGGATTTTCAGATCTGATCTTGAAACTTCGGCAACAGCTTACCCCTCAATCTGCATTGTTCAGACATGCGATAAGAATTGCAGTCGTTTTCGCCGCGGGCTATGCCATTTCATTATTACCCTTTGCTCAGCATGGCTACTGGATTTTACTGACCAGTTTATTTGTTTGTCAGATTACTTATTTTGCGACTAAAAGCCGCCTTAAGCTTCGAACAATTGGGACATTAATCGGTGTTTTATTAGGAATACCAATCTTATATTTTGTACCGAGTATTGAAGGCCAGTTAATCATTACGATTATTTGTGGAGTATGCTTTTTTTACTTACGGCAAAAGAAATATGCCTTGGCCACTCTTATGGCTACCCTCATGGTGCTATTAATTTTTAATTTAAAGGGTGCAGGCTACAGCATTATTTTACCTCGCCTGATAGATACGCTATTAGGCTGTTTTATTGCATGGCTTGCTGTAAGTTTTATATGGCCTGATTGGAATTTTCGCAATATTCCTAACAATATTAAGAAAAGCAGCAAAGCGACACTCGACTATTTCAATGTAATTGTTGAGCAATACCAATATGGCAAAAATCAAGATATAGAGTACCGTCGAATTCGTCGTGCGGCCCATAATGCTCAAATTGAGCTATCGAACATGATTTCAAGCTTAAGTGCCGAGCCCAATCCTAATCCCGAGCTCATTCATTATGCTTTTCGTTATTTGGTTTATAGTCACAGTCAACTCAGCTATGTGGCAGCGTTAGGCAGTCAACGACAAAAAATTGATGAAGAACAAGTTTTACAATTATTACTGCGTTGCCAGCAAATTCTTAGTCAAAGCGTACTTGGGCAGTCACTACCCGACAACACACACATTGAGCAAACATTGCAAGAAATTCGAGGACTAACCACTCATGAACAACTTTCCGAGAAATATACATTAGTCTTGAAACAAATCAGTTTATTATTAGAAACATTACCAGAATTGCTGATGCTTAAAGACAAACTTTTAGAGCAAGAAATTAAATAGCTATAACACTTTATTGAGGATAAAAATGTACTTTCCAAAGATATATAAATTTCTTTCTGCCACTTTTTTATTGCTAAGTAGCACTTCATATGCATTTGAAATAAATGATTTAAAAAAGATTATAGAGTGTCAATCAGATCAAGAAACTTATACCAATTTTGCTTCTGAATATGATGAAAATTTATCAGCACTTGGTTTTAAAAAAGTTGATGATCCTGAGCAACCGTTCATCTATTTATATAAAGCAGCTCAGCCCATTCAATTATTTGGTATTAAAACTCATGAAATTGCTTTAGCAGGTCAAGGCATAGTAGCCGTTTTCCGAAATGCAAATGTTAATCAACTTTCGAAAAAATTTGATATACCTCAACATCCAGACTTTAAAACATTACCTTTTTTTAGAGGTTTTCGCACCGTCAAGACAGAACCAGCAACAGCAGATTCTTTTACTGTTTATCATAATCTCAACTTATCAGAAATGACCGGAAAAAGTCCGATGACATTATTAGGTTGTACCTATGAAACAGACCGCGAAGAAATGGAAAAAATGTTAAAAGAATAGTTAAAAAAATACCGGAATATAAATTCCGGTATTTTTAATTTAATCATTTCCTTGGAGCTTTCTTTCTTGCATTTCTTGCTTTAAAACATTTCGTGGTTGGGTAAACCAGAGCGCAATAAATGTAAAGGCAGATAATGCAAAGGCCCACAAATGAAATTGAGTATAGAGATAACGTACCAACTCAATCATGGCAAAGAAACTCATCATCAGTAGCATCGAAACGGCTGCCGCAACAGTTCCTTTTGATACTTCAGATGACATCAGTGCAAAACGGTATAGGACTGAAAAGCTAATTCCTTCACCAAAACAGATGAGTGTCATGCCTGTAAGCAAACAAGGAATTAAATAGGTTTGCCACACTACACCTAATATTAAAATGAGTGTGCCAATCAGCATGATAGGTAAACCGATCATGACCGTTTTACCTAAAGACAGGCGATCAATAATTTTAATTAAAACAATATTCCCGATAATTAGACCTAGAAATACCGGAAATTGAGCTAAACCATATTGCACACTCGTTAGCTTCAATTCATCTACCAAAATAATTGGAGATAAGGCAATCCAAAGCATTAAAGGCATACCCACCAAAGGCAAAGCAAGGCTTAAACCTAAAAAGCGGTGATTACCAAATACCTTTTTAAAATCATCAAAAAGATAGCTAAAAGGTTGCTTGGTAACACTGACCTGCTGATTTGGCATTTGTTTTTTTAAACCTACCCAACTGAGTAATGCCAATACAGCGATGGCTACAAAGCCCCAGTGCCAAGACACATAATCAATTAAGAAAGCACCGAGTACGGGTCCCAACAAAGGTGCAAGCAATGAAATATTTGCCATGAGTGCCATGACTTTAATTGCATCACGTTCAGCAAAACTCTCTTGAATAGCAGCATAACCCACTGCTGAAATTACACTTAAACCAATACCTTGTAAAAAGCGTAATGTCAGAAAGTGTTCCATTTGTCGGGTTAGTAAAATTAAAAAACAGCATAAGGCGAAAAATAAGACACCAGTCAAAAGTACTTTTTTACGCCCAAGACGATCTGACAAAGGCCCAAGTAACCATGCAACCGAGGCACCGCCTAATAGATAAAATGACATTGAAGACGGTGCCCAAGTTGCACTTACACCAAAATCTTCAGTGATTGCCAACATTGCTGGCTGAATCAGGTCATTACCAATATAAACCGCAAATTCAAATAGCACTAAGGCCAAAGGAAACATCAACGTTGTACGGTTCAACGTTGTCGTTTGAATATTTTTCATGAGTTGTACACTTCAAAATAGCGGCCATATGTCTCTACAACTACATATAAAATAGGATGTAGTCATGATGATGACAGTATGGTCAATCAATCTTTAATTAAGTTTTTATATGCCGTGAGAGTGCATGTTTAGAATGTGAAACACCGTATTCACAGGGTGTCTAAGAATAGAAAAATTATATGGCGTGAGATTTGATAATTTTTACCAGTTGGCATAATTACCGAGCGCAACAATAGCATTTTTTGAATTGCTCAGCAATCGGACAATTATAAGAAGTTTAAATCTTATTTTTTTACCCATAGTCACGCTTTTTTATTGTGAATAACCTTAAAGTTATCCACATCTATAATAAAAATTAATCATTAAGGACAAGGATTAACTTGGAAATCTGGGGTTTCCTGCCCTTTCGTACATTGATAAGTTTGCTTTTTATTCACAATTTTCCAGACTTGCTGGTCTCGCTTTAATAAATATTCCGTACGAACTTTTGTTATCGCATCTTCGCTAGGATCTATCTGTAAAATAGTAACTTGAGCATTAGAGGGATCATCGGCAGCATTCATTTGCTGTGAAATGTCTAAATTACTTGCATCATTTAGAAGATCTGGTTGATCAAGTAATACTGCTTGAATCGGGCTATCAGCAAGTTGAGCAGAAGAATTTTTAGCTGGAGCACAAGCTGTTAGCACTGCTAAGCTACAAACAATCAGCAAACTCATTTTTTTCATATGTAATCTCTTAGCTCTACTCAAACTTAATGCTAAAGCTCACCAACAAGTTTTTCCGTAGCACTTTGTAAAATAAGATTAAAGTTATTGATATTATTCATCTAAATTTATTTCACAATTCGAATTCCTATTTAATTGTTGATTTTTAATCAAGAATATTTTTCCAATTCATGCATTTTTCTATAAGAGTAAATTCCGTAGAGTAGATTTCAAATTTAGGAATTTAATTAGAGTAACTCCCATGAGTAAGATTTTAGTCATTAACGGCGCCAAACAATTTGCACATTCAAATGGTGAATTAAATGACACATTAACCACACTGGCAACCTCACACCTCACTGAACTCGGACATGAAGTTCAAGTGACCCGTGCCGATAGCGATTACGATGCAGAAAATGAAGTTGAAAAATTCTTATGGGCTGACGTGGTGATCTATCAAATGCCGGGATGGTGGATGGGTGCTCCTTGGACTGTAAAAAAATATATTGATGACGTATTTACTGTGGGTCACGGTTCACTCTATGCAAACGATGGTCGTAGCCGTTCCGATACATCAAAAAAATACGGTTCAGGCGGTTTAATTCATGACAAAAAATATATGTTGTCATTAACATGGAATGCACCAATGGAAGCATTTGATGATGCAGATCAGTTTTTCCATGGGGTAGGTGTTGATGGTGTTTATTTACCATTTCATAAAGCGAATCAGTTCTTAGGCATGAGCACACTTCCGACTTTTATTGTCAATGATGTGATTAAAATGCCTGACGTTGATAGTTATGTTGAAGAATATAAAACCCACTTAAATTCTGTATTTGCAGCAGCTTAATAAGGAAAAATCCATGCTTACTATTATTGCGGAAATTCGTACTAAATCGGGTGGACAGCATCGCCAAAACGTATTGGATGCATTTCAAAAAATCATTCCAACTGTTTTAGCAGAAGATGGTTGCCATGGCTATGAGCCTTTGATTGATCATATATCAAATGCCAGTTTCCAAACCAAAGAGCCCGATACGATTGTGATGTTAGAAAAATGGGCAAGCGTTACCCATCTTGAAGCACATTTGGCTACACCTCATATGCAAGCCCATCATGCAGCAGTTAAAGATGATGTAATTGATGTGAAAATTAAAATTTTAGAAAGTGGCGTATAATTTAGCCCATAAAAAAAGACGATATATTTATCGTCTTTTTTTTGCTTAAGAACAAAGTTGTGTTTGGAAACCTCTAGAGCCTTTACCTCTCGCACATTGATAGCTCTTTTGCTTATTTTGCAATTGCCACTTTTCATCAACCAATTTAAATGCATATTCTGTTCGGATTGCAGAAACAGAATCGTCCATTAAACCTGTTTGAATGACAGTAATACGAGAAACAGTTGGTGATTCCACACGGTTAAACACTTGCTGAACTGAGGTATTATTGTGCTCTTTTGCAATCTCAGGTTGAGCTTTGAGTACTTGTTGCATTGGGGTTTCTGAACCCACAAAAGGTATGAATTTACTGGTTGTCGCACACCCAGTGAAAAGTCCAGCACAGAGAGCTGAAATTAAAAATAAACGTTGCATTTTTATCACCAAAAAACAAAAGGCATAGCTTTATGATGCTATGCCTTGCTCGGTTACTCTGTAGAAACTATGTAGTTCTAAGGATGGCTACTCTTTTACAGACCAAATAATTGTTCTTGCTCACGTAACTTTAATGACAATCGTTTGATAAAATTAATTTCTATTGCACATAACAAATAGGATCGTTATGCAACTGACTTATGCGGGGCAAGTTTTCTTGGTGGTCGTTGCAGTTTTGATGATTTGGTCATTTGTACTCACCAAGTTTTGGGTCAAGCGTTTAGCTAAAAATCGTAAAAGTAGTAAGTTTGAATTTGCTTATTTATTTGCCGTGGTTTTTAGTACTAGTGCTTTATTTTTCCCATTTACTTATTGGGTTTCTCAAGCAGTCTACGGCTTAGTAACCAAACCAACTTACGATGCAACTGTAGTGAGTTATACTTCTGAATGGGTCGATACTGAACGTACCGACTCAAATGGGCGTAAATATAAAACTAAAACACTCATGCATACTGCTCAGGTTCAATTTAAAGATAATCAAAACAGAACTCTAACTTTAGATAATTCAGTTCTCTCTGGTGATGTACCTATAGTTGGTGAACATATTACTGTTGTTTATGAATCTGGTGATCACACCGCACAAGAAAAAAGCTGGCGAACAATTCTATTGTTTGCAGCCGCTTTATTTATGCTGTTTATTTTAGGTTATGTGTTGCTCATGATTATTGCCTATAGTCTAAAGCGCGACATGGAACCCTATAAAACCTTTGCTAGCATTTTAATTTTTAGAGTGGTGCTTCCGTTAGCTACAACGGCGATGTTTGCAATGTTGTCTTATTCTATTTTTGCCTATTTTTTCTTAGCTAATCCACGTAATTTGCCTGTGTGGGCCATTGGACTTTGTAGCTTCTTTGCTCTTTGTCTTTTACCGCTGATTTATCATATTTTGACGGGTTGGAAAGCTTATAAAAAATAATAGATTTAAAAAAAGCGCATCTTTCGATACGCTTTTAACAGAGATTCTTTTGTCTAATCAGGCATTAAAGATCAAATAATTTACCTGGATTCATCAAACCATTCGGGTCGAATACTTTCTTCAAAGCTTTCATATATTCAATTTCTTCAGGCGAACGTGAATATTCCAAATACGGTTTTTTCGTCATGCCTACGCCATGCTCGGCAGAGATTGAACCATCATATTTTTTCACGGTATCGAACACATATTTATTGACGACCTGACACTTCGCAAAGAACTCATCTTTGGTTAAGTTTTCAGGTTTTAAAATATTTAAGTGCAAGTTACCGTCACCAATATGACCAAACCAGCAAATTTCAAAGTCAGGATAGTTCTCTTGAACAATTGTATCAATCTCACGAATAAATGCAGGTACGTGAGTAATTAATACTGAAATATCATTTTTATATGGAGTGAACGGCGCGATTGATTCAGAAATATCCTCGCGTAAGCGCCACAAGCTTTCTACTTGGTCTAGGCTCTGGCTCATTACACCATCAAGTACCCAACCCTGCTCCATACAATGCTCGAAAATTTCCATTGCTTTATCGAGAATCGGCTCATATGGTGCTTCAAACTCAAGTAATACATAGAACGGACATTGAGTTTCAAATGGGCGTTGTACATGTCCATGATCTAAAACTTTTTGCATTGCAAGTTCACCAAAGAACTCAAATGCAGTCAAGTCGATATCTTTTTGGAAAGCATGTAAGACAGGCATTACTGCATCAAAATCAGGAACACCTAAAACTAAAACTTGTAAGTTTTGCGGTTGACGCTCAAGTTTAATTTCCGCTTCAGTCACTAAACCTAATGTGCCTTCGCCACCAATAAACAAGTGCTGTAATGCATAACCAGTTGCATTTTTAACCATGCCTTTGTTTAAACGTAAAATATCACCTTTACCAGTGACAACGGTTAAACCAAGCACCCAATTACGTGTCATGCCGTATTTAATGACTTTAATACCACCGGCATTGGTTCCGATATTACCGCCAATCTGGCTAGAACCCGCTGACGCAAAGTCAACCGGATAATACATACCCTGTTCTTCAGCATAATTCTGCAATTGTTCAGTCACAACACCAGCTTGCACTCGAACCATACGATCTGCTGGAAAGAATTCAAGAATCTGGTTCATCTTGTCCATGCTAATGACAATTTCACCATTCGTTGCTACAGCACCAGCAGAGAGACCAGTACGGCCGCCTGAAGGGGTAATTGCGATATTAAACTGGTTCGCAAGCTTCACAACAGCTTGAACTTGCTCCGTGGTCGATGGAAAAACGATGACCGATGGGTTCGGATTAAAATGCTTAGTATGATCTTTACCCCAGTTTTCGAGACTATCAGCATCGGTTTTAATACGGTTTTCACCGACGATTGCCGTTAATTGGGTAAGTAACTCAGGTGTTAAAGCGACTGGAGCATTCATCGTTTGCAGACCTAGCAAGAAGTAAACTGTGGTGGGACTATGGCGTAATATTTCTCAGAGTTTTCCACTGAGCAAAGCCATAAGCTATATTCTACATGTAACCGCACAAGCGATAAAGTTCAGAATAGAGATACTGCCACTACAAAACATGTTTAACCTTCATAAATGACTTATGAACCGTCAAAGCATCAATATTTTTTAAGTTCAAATGACAAGCACATTTTAAAACTGTCAACAAGCCATAAACAGAAGTGATTAGATATAGATAAAATTGCCATAAGATGATGGCGTAAACGAAATATCTATAGCACCGCCCATTATGTTATGATAGCGCCACCAAATTTGGCCTTTGTAGCGGAGCCGTAATGAGCCAACATCTTTCACTACCTAAAGATAAAATCCGTTTCCTTTTGTTAGAAGGCGTTCACCAAAACGCAGTCGATACTTTAAACGCTGCGGGTTACACCAATATTGACTATCGTAAAACTGCTCTTGAAGGCGAAGCGCTAAAAGAAGCTGTTAAAGATGCTCACTTTATTGGTATTCGTTCGCGTACCCAATTGACTGAAGAAATTTTCGAAGCTGCAAATAAATTGATCGCAGTGGGCTGTTTCTGTATCGGAACAAACCAAGTTGATCTTAAAGCAGCAATGGCACGTGGTATTCCTGTATTTAACGCACCGTATTCAAATACGCGTTCGGTTGCAGAACTTGTACTTGCTCAAACGATTCTTCTTCTTCGCCGTGTTCCTGAAAAGTCAGCGGCTTGTCATCGTGGTGGTTGGGATAAGTCTGCTGTCGGTTCTTTCGAAACTCGTGGCAAAACTTTAGGTATTGTAGGTTACGGTTCCATCGGTTCTCAGCTTTCTGTTCTTGCTGAAAGCTTAGGTATGCATGTGATTTATTACGATGCAGTGACTAAATTACCAATGGGTAATGCTCGCCAAGTTGGTTCGTTAGACGAACTCTTAGCGACTGCTGATGTAGTTACATTACATGTGCCTGATGTTCCATCTACACGCAACTTCTTCACTAAAGCACAATTTGCAAAAATGAAAGAAGGCGCAATCTTCCTAAATGCTGCACGTGGTACATGTGTAGTAATTGAAGATTTAGCAGATGCAATCAAATCTGGTCATATTGCTGGTGCAGCAGTTGACGTATTTCCTAAAGAACCAAAAGCAAATGGTGAAGAGTTTGTTTCTCCACTTCGTGGCTTAGACAATGTGATTTTAACTCCTCACGTTGGCGGTTCAACCATGGAAGCGCAAGCAAACATCGGTTTAGAAGTTGCAGAGAAATTTGTTGCTTACTCTGACAAGGGTATGACGCTTTCTGCGGTGAACTTCCCAGAAATCGCGTTACCACTTACTGCTGGCCAACACCGTTTATTGCACATCCACAAAAACGTACCGGGCGTATTGTCTAAAATCAACAACTTGTTTGCTGAACAAGGCATCAACATTTCTGGTCAATCACTCATGACTAAAGGTGACATCGGTTACCTCGTAATGGACGTTGACGCTTCTGCTTCTCATGAAGCTTTAGATATGTTGCATGAAGTTGAAGGTACAATTCGCGTGCGCGTATTGTTCTAATACGAACTGTAAATTTAAAAGCCACAGCATTGTCTGTGGCTTTTTTATGGGCATTTACATTATCATGTGAAAAGTATACCAATCGATCAAATAATAAAATGTCCAGTTCGAACCAGAAATCTCAGCTACATGCTTTGGGCTTTCTCATTCTCGCTATGCTAAGCGTACAAAGCAGTGCATCTTTAGCTAAAATTCTGTTTCAGAACTTTCCTGTGCTCACTGTCTCCGCAATGCGCCTATGTTTAGGTGCAATGATTCTTGCCTTTATTTTCCAAATTTGGCGAATTAATTTTAGTCAGGTTCGTTGGAAAGCAATCTTGGCTTATGGATTTGCTCTTGCAGGAATGAATGCACTTTTTTACCTGTCGATTGAACGCTTACCGATTGGTATTGCAGTTGCTTTTGAATTTATTGGTCCCTTAAGTGTGGCCCTATATCATGCACGCCAAAAATATGATTTTGTCTGGGTCAGTTTCGCAATTATTGGTCTCATTTTACTTTTCCCTTTCAATCAGGCTCATAGTCTGGATTGGATCGGAGTATTATTTGCGGTTAGTGCGGGTGCATGTTGGGCGCTTTATATTATTGCGGGTCAAAAACCTTCTGGCATTTCAGGTAACCACACAGTGTGTTTAGGAATGACTGTAGGGGCATGTGTATTACTGCCGATTACTTTTTTTTCAGGGTCAATGGGCCAAGTTATAGAGCTCCCCTATCTTTTTTATTTTATTGGCTTAGCAATTTTAGCCAGTGCCTTACCATTCTCTTTAGAAATGCTAGCACTACGTAATTTAACGCCGTTAAGTTTTGGAACATTGATGAGCCTAGAACCCGCAGTTGCTGCACTTTCTGGCTTTATCTTTTTAGGTGAATATTTGTTATGGAATCAATGGCTAGCACTTGCAACAATTATTGCAGCTTCCGTTGGTTGTACCATAACCACCCAAAAAGCACGTCAGGAACGTGAAAAAACAGTCAGTTAAATCGACTCAATCTGCGAGTTGGAACATGGTATTCGCTATAATTGAACATTGTTATTTTAAGTAATATTAGATGAGGCCCTCGGGTATTTTCCATGCAGAATATTCCCATTATTGCTGTGCTCTATATGATTCTGTCGATGGTCTCATATCAAATCAGTGCTTCATTTGCTAAGCAGCTCATTGCAATATTAGACCCTCTGACCGTTACAATTTTAAGGCTGAGCTTTGCAACGGTTATTGTCGCTATCATGTTCCGTTCGTGGAAAATCTGGTCGCGTTTACCCTATTTAAAATGGCGTGATTTATTGATGTACTGCGCATCTTTAGGTCTCATGAATATTTTATTTTATACGTCGCTTGGAAAATTACCTCAAGGCATCGCAGTTGGCTTAGAATTTATTGGACCATTAGGTCTTGCTCTACTTTCTATTAAACAAAAGAGTGACTACATTTGGGTCGCACTTGCGATGTTAGGTATTGCGCTGATGGTACCTTGGCAAGACCCAACGCAACACCACTTTTCCTATGTAGGTGCGGCATGTGCGCTAGGTGCTGGATTTTGCTGGGCCTTCTATATTTATTTTGGTCAGAAAGTTGTGACCCAGAATATCGGTATGCATGCTTTAACTATCGGAATTGGATTATCTGCACTGACCTTACTACCAATTGGCATCTGGCATAATGCTCCCGCATTACTTGAAACGCAGTACTGGGGTAAAGCATTACTCATTGCTATTTTAGCGACCGCTATTCCATACGCTCTTGATTTGATGGCACTCAAACAACTTAATAAATTAACTTACGGTACACTCACGAGTTTAGCACCCGCATTGGCAGCATTAACGGGTTTCTTATTACTTCACGAAGAAATCAGCATGCTGCAATGGGTAGCTTTAGCTTGTGTAATGCTAGCGTCGATTGGGGTTACTTTAAGAAGTACTAAAAAAGTAGCATAGTTAAATCCTATTGCTGCTTTTTATACTTTTTATATTCCTTTAAATATTTATTACCCAGCGTTTCTTTTTCACTGTCTTTAAGAATTTTTCCCGCCTGTTGAAAAAACTTATGCTCTTCTTCCTTTAAATGATGATGGACTTTTTCACTCAACTGTTTGGCGGTTGCTAACCAGCTTGGGCTACTCATATCTGTTTTTTCGAGCTGTTCGACCAACTCATCCATTTCATGGTGCTCAGATAAAGCATGTCTCGTAATATCTAAACCAACATCATCAAACATTAAAGGGATATATAAATAACGGTCTTCGGCAACAGAGTGAGCATAAAGTTCATTTTTTAATGCATCAAATAATTCTTTTCTTTCTTCGGTTAAACCATGTGTCTGAACTAATTGTTCAGAAAGGTTTCGTTGATTTTCATGGCTTTCTCTTAATGCTTCGAAAATATTCATTCTCTTCCTCATTTTTTAGCTAAAAAATCTTTTTTATTTCAAGGCTTATCATACGTTGAAATTTATAATGTTTAAGTAGCTTAAAATGAGACTATTTTTTACACAGTTTTCTTTCTAGTAAACTTCTGTAATTATTTTTATATTTATGATTTTAAATGCTCACATAAAAGTATGAACTTCGCCTCCTAATCAGTTCATACTTTTCGAAATATTTAGCCTGTTACAAACATTTGATAGCCCAAACGGCAAATTAAAACACTGACTAAAATTAAAAAGATAATACGGACAAAACCACTACCGTATTTAAGCGCGGTACGCACCCCAACAATAGAACCCAATACATTCGCGACTGCCATCATTAAGCCAATGTGCAAAATAGCGTGTCCTGTCGGAATGAAGAAACTCAATGCTGCCAAGTTGGTCATAAAATTACCAATTTTGGATAAGGCAGAAGCATGCAAGAAGTCGACTTGTAAAAAGCGGATAAAGAAAAAGATAAAGAAACTTCCCGTTCCCGGCCCAAAAATTCCGTCGTAAAAACCAATCGCCAAACTACCAATCCCTGCCAAAATTAGCATTTTGTTAGTAATTTTTTGTTCAGTATGAACCTGTCCAAAGTTCTTTTTAACCAAGGTATAAACTGCTATCACAATCAACATCACAAATATGAAAGGACGCAATACAGATTGAGGAATTAAGGATAAACAAGCAGCACCAGCAAAAGAGCTAATCAAAGCACAAATGGCAATGACTGCTAAAAGCTTCCATTGCAACTTCACTCTTTTCGCAAAAGTATAAGCAGCCGATGCTGTACCAAAAATTGAAGAAAGCTTATTAGTACCAATCACCGTTGCAGTCTGCATGGTCGGGAAAGTACTCATAAGGCCTGGAATCTGGATAAGTCCGCCGCCCCCAACAGCAGCATCAATTGCTCCCGCAGTAAATGCAAAAAAGATCAAACTCAGGATAACATCCCATTCCATACCCATGCTCTATACTCTACATTTACTACAAATTTAAGATACGTTTAGGTACCAACCGTTTTTTATCGGTAATCTCGGCTAGGCCTAGACAGCGCTCTTCCGAAAAAACTAAAACTTCTGCTTCTGCAGAATGCTCAATATTGCTTTCTAAACCGTTGCAAAAATATTTTTCACGCCCTTCTGGAACCTGAATTTTTAAGAAATGGTCAACGGGAGCATAAACTGGAAGTAACAAAGCTTCTCTTTGCTCTTCTGTCAGACTTTCCAGATATTCAATTGTATAACTCGGAATAAGCTCAAAATGTCCAGTTTGAGTCCGGTTTAGCATCGTTAAATGCCCACCACAGCCAAGTGCTTCGCCAATATCTTCACCCAATACCCGAATGTATGTTCCTTTAGAACAAGTTACATCCAGAGTGATACTATTTTCGGTAAATTCAATGAGCTCCAAAGCATAAATCGTGATTGGACGTGCTTCACGCTCAATCTCAATACCTTTTCGAGCAAGCTCATATAACGGCCTGCCTTCTTTTTTCAAAGCCGAGTACATTGGCGGAATTTGTTGAATATCACCTCTAAATTTTTCTAAGGTTTGTTCAATAAGCTCTCGGTTCAGAACAGGAATAGGGCGTTCTTGTAGAATCTCCCCTTCCACATCACCTGTCGTTGTGGTTTGCCCCAACCGAACAGTGGTTTGGTAGCGCTTTGTTGAGTCCAGCAAATAATGTGAGAACTTGGTGGCCTCTCCTAAACAAATAGGAAGCAACCCTGTCGCCAAAGGATCTAAAGCTCCAGTATGACCTGCTTTTTGGGCGCGATATAACCAACGCACTTTTTGCAAAGCCGCATTTGAACTGAGCCCTAATGGTTTATTTAATAGAAATACACCACTGATATGGCGACGAGAAATTTTTTGATTTTTTGTCGTCATTTTTACTGGAACACAAAGCTAGAAAAAAGTGCCGACATGTTAGCAAATTCGGCAAGATATTTTCACAATATTTAGGTGCCTTTTCACTTATTTTATGGCACATTAATAATCGAGTAAAAAAACAACAAATTAAAACTTAAGGAAGATATCTTTATGCAAGGGATGCAGAAGAAGGTATTGTGGTGTGTGCTCGGATTTTTTATTTTGGGCCTCATTGCATGTGTATATTGGTTAAGTCCTGACTCAAAAAACACATCAGCTCAGATGAGTGAAAATAAAGCTCAAAACTTAGCATCATCTCCTCATACACATCATTCGTCGCTAAACGAAGATGCGTACCATAGTAAAAGTCAGCAAGACACCGAAGTTAACTGTCAGTTAAAAATTGATAGTTCTCAACATTTGGTCGTGAATAGTCAAACCCGTGACTGCTTTGAATATTTTATTACCCAATATGGGGAAAATGATTTAGAACAAATCAAAACTCACTTTGGGAAATTTATTCAAGGACAATATCTAGAGCCAGCTCGCTCACAGATTATGGGCTTATGGACTCGTTATTTAAAATATCGTGAACAGCTTGCTCAAATCCAAGCACCTTCAGCAAAACAACAAGATAAAAATTATTTTCAAAAGATTTTTAACTCGATCCAAGATATAAGAAAACGCTTCTTTTCTGCTTCTGAAATTGAAGGACTCTTCTCTAGCGAAGATATCTATCAGAACTATACGCTAGATCGAATGCAAATACTTGAGGACTCTTCTTTAAGCGAAATTGAAAAAGCACGAAAGCTTAAAGAGCGTTTTGAAGAACTTCCAGAAGACTGGCAACAAAACCTACAAGAACTCTCCAAACTTGATGATTTACATACGCTAACCAAACAAATTAAAGCACGCAATGGTTCAGCAGAAGAACTTCGGCAGATGCGTACAGCACTTGTTGGAGCCGAGGCAACTCAAAGATTAGAAACTTTAGATACTCAACGGAATGCTTGGCAACAAAGGGTCACAAGTTACCTCGATGGTCGAGATGAAATTATTAAAAGTAACATGAGCGATAGTGCCAAAAACCAAGCGATTCAGCAGTTACGCCAACAACAATTCAATTCATCACAAGAACAACTAAGACTTCGAACTTTTGAAACGGTCCATGATCAGGGAGGTGAACTACCATTTAATTACTAAGCCTTTCCTTTTTGGGAACTGGCTAACATTTACTAGCAGCAAGAAGCTGCTTTTCATACAAAATAAAAATAGTGAGTAAAAAATGAAAAGGAAGTTAATGTTTTTCTGCGCTGCAATGCTCTCAGGACTGAGTATTTCAGTGGCCCATGCAACAAATGCTGAACAAGTTAAAAGCTCGTTCGTATATTCATCTTACGCACAAACAAAATACCCACTGGTTTTTAACCACGGTATGGCAGGCTTTAGCCGAGTTGGAACAGATACGCTTGGTCTTGATTATTGGTACCAAATTCTTCCTGATCTTGCCCGTAATGGAGGAAATGTCTGGGCAACAAGAGTCTCACCATTTAACTCAACAGAAGTGCGTGGAGAACAACTTGCACAGCAAGTTGAAGAGATTATTGCCATTACCGGTAAGCCCAAAGTCAATTTAATCGGTCATAGCCACGGGGGGCCAACAGTTCGCTATGTGGCTGGTATCATGCCAGAAAAAGTGGCATCACTCACGACGATTGGCGCACCTCACAAGGGATCACCAATGGCAGATGTCATTCTGAATGTTGAGGGTACTCCTCTAGCAGGCGTGGCAACTTTAGTAAACTGGTTTTCAGCAGCCATTACTTGGGCAGGAGGTCTAGATCCGACAAGCTATCCGCATGACTCTTTAGCAGGTGCTCATAGCTTATCAACTAAAGGTTCAGCTCAGTTTAATACTCAATTTCCTATGGGTATGCCAACTACTTCTTGTGGTGAGGGGGCATATCAAGAGAAGGGCATTTATATGTATTCTTTCTCTGGAAATAAAGCTTTAACAAATCCATTAGATCCATTTGATATTGCCCTTACAGGCAGTAGTCTAGTAGTCGATCCGTTTGGTGATAATGATGGGCTTGTTTCACGATGCAGCGCCAAATTTGGTAAAACCATTCGTGATGATTACAACTGGAATCATTTAGATGAGGTGAACCAAGTGCTTGGGATACGCTCTATTTTTGCTTCAGATCCTGTCTCGGTTTACCGTCAACATGCAAACCGATTAAAACTTCAAGGACTATAATTTTTAAACAAAAAATGCGCCAAAAGGCGCATTTTTTTACTCGGTATAAGCTTACGCTTTACGAGCTGGTAATTTTTCACGAATACGTGCAGCTTTACCAGACAAGTCACGGAGGTAGTAAAGTTTAGCACGACGAACGTCACCACGACGTTTCACTTCGATTTTAGCAACGATTGGAGAGTGAGTTTGGAATACACGCTCAACACCAACACCGCTAGAAATTTTACGAACTGTAAATGCAGAGTTTAAACCACGGTTTTTCTTCGCGATTACAACACCTTCAAATGCCTGAAGACGCTCACGCTCACCTTCTTTTACTTTAACTTGGACAATAACAGTGTCACCAGGAGCAAAAGCAGGAATATCAGTTTTTAACTGTGCATTTTCAATAATTTGAACTAAAGGATGTTTACCACTCATTGTGGGAATCTCCAATATGTGCGGAGTCAGAAGAGGTCTGAGGTTCCGCTGGGGATAGAGGCTAAAACGCATATCAACCCGTTTATCTTTCCCTTTATGACAATATGTCTATAAAGAGCCTTAGAATATACATAAAACTATTAATTAAATAGAATCATGCTTTAACTCGAAGCATTGCTTCTCGTATTTTTGCAGAACTTTCGTTCCTGAGAATAGCGGTTAAGAAGTACTACCATTCCCTTTTGCATCTTTTAGCCATTTTTTCTGCTGCTTATTCAACTCTACTTTTTCAGCCAACTCTGGTCGACGTTCTAAAGTTCGTTGATACCGCTGCAAAAAGCGCCATTTTTCGATATTGCCATGATGTCCAGATTTTAAAACTTCTGGTACATCCAGCCCCTCAAAATGGTCTGGCTTTGTATATTGTGGACAATCTAAAAGACCATCAACAAAAGAATCTTGTACTGCTGACTGTTCATCTGACATTACATTCGGCAAACGGCGAATAATACTGTCAAGTAACACCATAGCGGGCAGTTCACCACCAGATAAAACATAATCACCAATTGACCATTCCTGATCAACATATTGCTGGATCAAACGTTCATCCACTCCTTCATAACGTCCACACAGTACAATTAAGCCGTCGTAATCAACAAACTGCTGTACTGCCTGTTCATTTAAGGTTTTGCCTTGTGGAGACATATACACCACAGGAACATGAACATGTCCTGCTTGTGAGGCAAGCTGTTTGGCATGTGCAATTGCTTTCGCCAAAGGCTCAGCCATCATCACCATTCCAGGGCCACCACCAAATGGACGTTCATCCACTCTTCTGTAGTTTCCCTCGGCAAAATCACGAGGATTAATACAAGTAACTTGCACAATATCTCGTTTTGCCGCACGTCCGCTGATGCCGTAGGCTGTAATCGCTTCAAACATTTCAGGAAAAAGCGTAATGACTGCAAAAAACATCACAGACTCCTCTATTTTCCTGCTGTATTAATCCTAAAAGGATTAATAATCTACGCCCCAATTGACGTAAATACGACCAGCTTCAAGATCAACACGTTGTACTACATCTTTATGCCAAGGAATCATGCGTTCTTCTGAATCAATACTGTCTGGGGTAGCATGTACCACCATTACATCATTGGCTCCAGTTTCAAACAACTCATGAATTTTACCTAAGTTTACTTCCTGTTCTTCATCATCCAGACCTAACACTGTTAAGCCTTTTAAATCTGACCAGTAGTACTCATCTACATCTGCTTTTGGCAGTTGAGACTTAGCAACCCAGATATTAGCGCCAACCAAGTTTTCTGCTCCAGTGCGATCACTCACACCTTTCAAAGCAACAACTAAACCTTTGCCATGTGGTTTCCAACGTTTTACATCTATTGTTTGCCAACCGGCCTTGGTCTCAATGTACCAAGGCAGGTAGTCAAACATATTGCTCATAGGTTCTGTATTTGAATACACCCAGAGCCACCCATTCAATCCATAAGCTGAACGTAACTGTCCAATCTGAATACGATCTTCGGGAACATTCTGTGTTGATGTCATGGGTTACCTACTACAAAAAAATTATGCAGTAGCTTTTTTAGCTTGAGCAGCTAAAGAAGCAACACGTTCAGAAGGTTGAGCACCTTGAGAAACCCAGTGAGCAAAACGGTCTGCATCTAAACGAAGTTTTTCTGCTTGACCTTGTGCAGTCGGGTTAAAGAAACCGATACGCTCGATGAAACGACCATCACGTGCATTGCGGCTATCAGTCACAACGATTTGATAGAATGGACGTTTTTTTGCGCCGCCACGTGCTAAACGAATAACAACCATGATAAAAGCCTTATAATTCTTACGGATTATCCCTGCGCCGACCATCGGCAACACTTCAAACCCCTTTCATAGAGGGCAACATTCTACGTGATTTTCACCATGAAAGAAAGATTAAATTTTGAGTTATCCGCAGTTTTGAATTTAATTTAGCGTCCATCCCAATTTGAAGTATTTGACAAGTTTGCTGATGAGCAGATTCCACCTTTAAACCAATAGCGCTGTTGATCCTGATTTACGCAGACCTCACCATTACCATTTTGTATAGATGTAATAATTGGAGTAGCTTTGAGTAAATATCCCTGATTATCAGCATCAATGGCTAAAGTTACAGTATAAAAAGCAGTTCCTGTTAAAGGATAACTTTGTAATGCTGTACCATTATCTAAAGTAGCATTATTAAAACTATGATTAACCACTTTATAGCTTTGTAATCGTTGATTAATACGCAGCATCTCAGCTTGTACATCAGTACGGTTAGTACGAATTTTATATTGGGTATAAGACGGATAAGCAATTGCTGCCAAAATGGCAATGATCACCACCACAATCATCAGCTCAATTAAGGTAAATCCTTGATGACTACCATTTTTCAGCATTTGTAGCACACCCTGTGTAATTGTTGATATTAGTTAGATCATTTGCCACTAAATACTTAGATTTACATTTAATCCCTGTACTGGTAACTAACAGCGCATCATACCCAGTCGTTTCTGGTATTGCGCTAATAGCCCATCTTTGGCCTAATCCAGCACTACTCGCTAATAAAGTAGTGCGTCCTGTTTCACTAATATCGACTAAAGTAATCGTGTACTTTTTATTGGTACTGCTTGGAAAATCTACACTACTCATTGCTAAGGATTGTCCATATAAGTATTTAGGATCAAAACCATGATAAGAAAAATTCTGGCTTTTATATCTTTCTAATTGTCCAGCAAGTTTTAACAATTCCTGCTGTACTGCTGCGGTATCTGCACGACGAATTTGGGCTTGATAAGATGGAATCGCAATTGCTGCAAAAATAGCGATAATCATGACGACAACCATTAGCTCAATCAGGGTAAATCCCGTATTTTTTTTCATAGAGATCTCCTATTGTCGTTCATACCAATTTGTACTTTGAAATATTTTTGTCGTTTTATAATTTCGCCCAACTTCTGGTAGGAGTTTAATCAAATTATTTACGCCATTTGAAAATCCTCCCGCATTAATTTTACTAATGCCATCAGAAGCATTACCGACATTGCCACCAATCTTATTTGCATTAAAATTAGTAGCATCGGTTGCATCCCCGCAAACCCCATAAGGTAAACATAAACGGCGGATTACACTTGAACCTGTAATGCCCCCTGTACACGCATTTGGCTGTTTGGTTGAAGCATGATTGGGGTTATATAAAGATACGTAGAAATCTGAAAATTGAGCGGTATTTGCAACCACAAGGTATCCATTAAGTGCTTTTACTGTACCCGTATTTGCAGTTTGGGCTGTTCCATCAGTTTCACGCAAAACATAGTACCAACCCTTTTTAGTATTGTTCATCAGATTTGCTACATTTGTACTGGCAATAGCACTCCAATCATATAAATCTGATTCTGTTAAATTACTGGTTTTAGAGAATGTTGAACTGTATAAATTAGATGAAGCAATATCATAATCATATAAGGCATAAATTCGATTATCATTGCTATTGGCTTTGTTCAAAGGAAAACTTCGATTACCAGAAGCAATGCCAAGCACACCAAAACGGCTACCGTTACGATCATGAATACTTAAAGTCGGCATTTCATAGAAACGCTGGTTAAGTGCTGAAAAGTTCGCGAGTCGATTTACTCGACCAAAATTTGTTGTTGATGTTCCATAACCATTATTCAAGTCAACGCGAAAGATTTGCCCACCTAAATCACCAAAATATAAATTATCAACCAAACCATCTGCATCTCGATCAAAAGCTTTGATTTGGCTCACTACGCTATATTTTAAATTACTATCCTTGACATCAACCGTACTAGTGCTATTACTATTACCGTAACGAGCATCCCACAATAAAGCACCTGTAGTCGCATCAAAAATATAAATACCAGCGCCAGCATTTACAGTGGTTGAAGTCGGCTGATAACCATCCGTCTCATAAGCTGGATCATATCCACCTCCTACAATCATGACATTTTTAACTTGATTATTGAGACGAATTTTTGCAAGTGTTGGTTTGGACCAACTCTGCCCCATTGCCTGAAGTGCAGTTACTTGGTTCCCTGTAGCAGACACCCCACTGGTGCCACTATTAATTACCCCATTTACAGGGTCAATCTGAAACAAAAATTTTGGATCTGCTGGATTTTTAATATTTAAGCCATAATAACTTTTTCCACCCATACGCATACCACCATAAATATTGGCAATATTGGCTTTAAATTTATTATTCGTCGCATCAACATTATATTCGATCCATGAACCCCATTGAGCATCGATACCATAAAATGGATTTGTTGTAGATGTTGTTGTATTACTCACATCTAATAAAGCATCTCGACGATTAACATCCTGAAGAATTTCATTGGGAAGAAAAGCCATTTCTTCTTTACCAGTGGCTTGATTCAGTATATGTAGTAAACCTTGTATTGATCCCATCACAATATAATCTTTACGGTTTACTGTACTTTGAGTATTACTTAAAATTGCACCTGTAGTTGGGTCATATTTGGCTTCTAAAGTCACTAGTAATGGGTCAGAATGTAATACGCCACCCATTTGCTGCATAACGTTTAAGTTTTTTACTTTATCAACAGTATCCCACTTATAGCCTGCTGTTTTGGCTTCTAATTCAGTTTTTGTAAGCTTATAACCTAGTGCAGATAATAGATAAGGTTGGTAAACGTTTTGTCGCCATGCCGTCGTTCCTGAACCTGCTGTACTGTCAATATAGCTAGCAGTCAGAACATTTTGCGTACTCAGTTGAGTTAAACTATTTGCAGCTACAACTTTATTTTTATTTGTATCAGTTAAAGCTGTCGGAATAGTTGCATTAATGTAGAGAGGCCGGGTTTGAATATCTGAAGCATTAGTTACCGTGCTCAGCGTACCTGAAGTCGTATTTGGAACTGATAGTTGTGACCACGCCCCACCTTTGAGAGCATCGTCTCCATCATTAATATTCTCAGCATTCCAAAAATCCTGAGTTAAAGTATTAATACCACCTGTATTTTTTAATACGGTATTACCACTCACATCAACCATAGTACCAGATGAGTTTAAGGTATATTTTTTAAGGTTACCTAACCATAACTGTTGCGTAGAGACTATTGTCCCACCCGATCCACTTACTTTAGGTTGAAATTGTGGTGCAAAAACATAAGAATAAGATGCACTGGTTGCCATTGGATCAGCAGGTACCACATAGGTGCCGAAGCTAGCTGCCTCAAAAGAACCTTGGTTAATTGCTCCAACAAACCTTAACAAAGCATTTTGTACTTTTTCACCTGTATCTGCATAGGTATAGCCACCAATAGGTTTATCGGTTCCATAAGTATCTCCTTCACCAACTTTATCTCCCAACATTTTTAATGCATTTGCATTTAAAGTATTTGCATATCTTTTAAAATATTGTGTTTTTGAACTATCTGCATTTTTAATTAATTGAGGAATAATACAAGCCTCTTCACGACCACTTCCATCCTTAGTGCAAATCTCACCAGTTGAGCCAGTCAGCATTGGACTATACCCTACTGTTGAGAGATAAATTCTTTTTTTGGATGTTTTAGGCGCATTTGCTGTAGCTCTAACTAAATTAGCAATATAAGGCCAACTACTTCGATCCTGATATTTTTCTGCTATTGTATAATTTGTCGAAATATCTGATTGCCTTAAAGCAGATCCTAATTTCATTTCATAAAATTCACCATTTCCTACATCCTTGTTATATGCATTGTCATAATTGTAATAAACTGCAGGAATATCACTATCTATTCCATTAATTATATTTGAAGTTAAAATAGCTGTATTATCTGAATTGGGTAAATTAGCATTTGAAATAACGTTTTTAAGTAATAACGCACTTTGTGGTGGAACAATCCTAGTTGGGGCACCATCGGTCAGAAAGAAAACGCCCTGAGTAGAACATTGTTTATCTGATTCTGTAGATAGTTTTTCAATAGGTGCTTTATACCGTTTGGTAGAACTATCCATAATATCGGAGGATGCTAAATCCATTCCTTGTATATTTGATTGAGTATAATCAGTCATTGTACTTACATTATTTGTACTATCTGTTCTGCTTCCTAATAAATAAGCATAAGCCTCGGCAAATAAAGTAACTGTTGGGGTACTAGTTCCACTTGTAGAAATGGAATCAATTTTTGTATTTACTAAATCTTGTCTATGTGTTGTTGTACCACTGACAATTGAATCTAAACGTTTTGCTGCCACTAAAATTTTAGATCTTCCCGCATCTGCAAAAACAGCTAAACCAATATAAGTTCTATCAGGAATCTTATAAGTTCCATCCACATTTTTAGCAGTTAAGGCATCTTTTAGTGAACTTTTTAAAGCATTAATACGTGATGTATTAATGCCATTATATTGGACATCTTGAGCAGTCATACTTGGTGAGTTATCAATCGCCAACATAATAATTGGATAGTTTGTCGCTGTTGGATTTTGATAAATTTGCACATCACTTGCACGAACAACTGATGTTGTTACTGTACCAGTCATAATGGCAGATAGCGCCATGACGAGTAGTTTATACTTTAAAACTTTAGCTTTTTTTGTCTTTAATATTTTCATTTCATCTATTCCCCAATAATCCAATTAAACCGAGTTCTGACGTTGATATGTACTCAACATAAAATCCTGAAACTGCGTATTAAATGGAACATTCAAATCTTGTAAACAACTCGATACTGTTGAGTTTGAACCGGATAATGGCTGGCTATTTGGACGTTTCAGACAATTTGTAATATCAGCCTGAGAAGCATCGGATAAATTGGGTAAAATAGATGTCACATATACTCTTATTCTTTTTGTTTGCTCATTATCCAATTTCCCCAAACTTTCAAGATCGCTCCCTAAAGTGACAATTTGTAATGGGCGTGCAGGTGTGCTTAGCGGTGGATTTACAATAATAGCAACTTGTGTCATTTGTGCTTTACGACGGCTAGCATAATCATTAACTGCACTTAAATCACAAAACCCAGATACACCATTTACAGTAATGTCTGTATTTGCTTCATTCCACTGCAAGGTACTTGTATTTGCGACAGAAAAAGACGTTGCAGGAGAGGTCTGGCTTCTAAAACAAAAAACTACTTCTTTTCCCTGATTTTGCAATGCAAAGCCAAGCAAACTTGTGGGATTACCACTCGTACTAGCGAAGCCTTCGGCACCTAATCGGTAAAGTACAGAATCAGATGACTGCATGAGTAACTGTTGCGCTTGACTGTTTGTTGCAATATTTAAACTTGTTAGACTCTGACGAACAGCCAACGTCCCAATTACTGTAATCACTAGCAGTAAAATTAAAACAACGATTAATGTTGAACCCTTTTGTACTTTCATTACATTACCGCCGTATCTTGAGAAAACAAACCATTACGCAAGGCGATAGTTTGAGTAATAACTGTACGCAAATATTTTGGAGGGTTTCCCGTCGGCACCTTAATAGATACATTTTGATCAAGCACTTTATAAGTTTGGCTATTTGAAACCAAACCATTCTCACGAATGCTTTCATTAGAACGTACAAGCAAACCTACTTGAATAGAATTAACTCGCGGACGCGGATTTGCATTCAAAGCAAGATATTGTCCAATCGAGATATAACGAAAATTTGTTGTATTGGTATCATCGGAAATGCCTAACAGGAAGTGCAAATGATCTACACGTCTTACCAAGATTTCTCCTGCTGTCGTACCAAATACAGCCGTAGATGTTGAAGGATTTTTTAAAATCGTGGTGTCATCCGATACATATGAACCTGCTTCACATGCAAGTGCTAATGCAGTATTAGGTTCATTTGATATGGCATTTGAATCTGATCTCAAAAAGAAACGCTCTACAATGTATCTATTGGCCTCATAATTATTGCCTTCACAATCGATGCCTGCCTGCTCTGCAAAGAATTGAACAACCAATTGATCGCTGCCTTGATTTGTTTTTCCTGTGGCAGGAGGTACAGCCGAAACCTGCACATTACTTGCATTGGTAGCAAAACTTGTGACTGGTACAGCTACTGTTGAAGGAATCGTGTCTGGGATATTCGTTGGAATCGTATCTGCCGTATAAGTTGGGCCTGCTACTGTTGGAAAGCGGGAAGTTTGTCTTGTTGTTATTACAATTCCACCGTTAGCTAGTCGATCATTTATGATGTTATTATTTCCATAATTACTCTTGCGAATATCATTCGAGATATAGCGTAATCCGAAGTTTCCACTTTCCTGCAGATCAGCCATCGCTCGTTGAGTATTTAAAGAAATTTGCCCCGTAAGAAATAGCTGGGTTGCAGCAGCTGTAATCAATAGCCCCAAAACAATTGCTATCATGAATTCGACAAGTGTGAATCCCTGCTGAATATATATTTTATTCATCTCAATATAACTCCATGACGACACATTTAGCTTGGGGCAAATATGCACCACCATTCGTACAAGCATCTGAGTCGGTAGAACTATTTATTGCTTTTGTTTTCCCCCATGCGACATAGACACACTTGCGGCTTTGAGTACCACTCACTTGACAGTCGGGTAAGCGAATCTTCATTCCTAGATCATTTGCCTGACTAACAACCTGCGCAGTATCATAATTTCCCATTTGAACAGACGTAGTACATGGTGTCGTATTTGTAGTTTGAATACATTCTGGAGTCGCTGTTGTACTTTGTGTGGTTGCATTTAAATTATTGTCATAAGTACTAAATGCAGCCCTATTTACACGAATACGTTCAGCTAAATCCCTTGCAAGATTCATAGCTTGAATTTTGCTCATAGCCTCATCTGTGGCATCAACGGCTCTTAACTGCAATGCAGTAAATCCTAGAACTCCTATCGCAAGAATCAGTAAAGCAACTAATACTTCCATCATCCCTATGCCCTTTTGATTGTATTTATTCATGAGCAAGTTCCGTCATTTTTTAAATAAACAGTTCCCATCCGAGTTAACGCAAAGGATTTTTGAGTTTTAGCTATTGAGTTACAAATTACAAAATCCGTGTCAGCAGAAATACCTAAAACTAACGCTCCATCTCTACCAAAAGTAATACTACTTATTGATGTTGGAGCAGTTACTCGATTTCCTGAAGTGAGTTCCCAATAAAAATCTGTATTTGTATTGGTTCCATCAACTAAATGAACGGTAACATTTCTTCTTAATAAAACAGCTTGGCTACGCCCTTGAGATAAGGTTGAGATCAACTCTCTCGTATTCGCATTTAATCTTTGTTTTGCCATGAGTTGAGTAAAAGACGGCGCAGCCATCATTGCGATAATAGCCATTACCGCAATCGTCACCATGAGCTCAACCAAGGTGAACCCGTCTTGCGGAATAATTCCCCTCATCCCCAGAAACCCCAAATAAACTTAAAAATTTTTATTTATTATTTAAATTTTACTTTTTATATTTACAAAAAAAACACAAAGCAGATAAAGGGTATAAAAAAACAGATAACTGTCATGTCAACAATTATCTGTTTTACTATTTTAAAATCAGTATGTTAAATAAGTCACACTTTATGCTTGAGTCACGTGAATGCGTAATTCTTTAGGAAGACTAAAGGTTATGTTCTCTTCACGTCCATCTAATTCTTTAGGTGCTTGCGCGCCCCAGTCTTGTAAACGTTGAATCACTTGCTTAATTAGAATTTCTGGCGCTGACGCACCCGCTGTCACACCAATTTTGCAAGTATCATTGAACCATGACTGTTCTAACTGATCAGCATTATCTACAAGGTAAGCGGCTTTGCCCATACGCTCTGCAAGCTCGCGTAAACGATTTGAATTTGATGAGTTAGGTGAACCTACGACCAATACCACATCACACTGTTCGGCCAAATCACGTACAGCATCTTGTCTGTTTTGAGTTGCGTAGCAAATATCGTCTTTACGTGGCCCTTGAATATGAGGAAATTTTGCACGCAAAGCATCAATAACCTTAGCCGTATCATCAATTGATAAAGTTGTTTGAGTTACAAATGCAAGTTTTTCAGGATGTCTTACTGCAAGTGCAGCAACATCAGCTTCATCCTCAACCAAATAAATATCCCCACCTTTCAATTTGTCATATTGGCCCATTGTTCCTTCAACTTCAGGGTGTCCTTCATGACCAATTAAAATTGCTTCAGTACCTTCACGCGCATATTTAGTCACTTCAATATGAACTTTGGTAACTAAAGGGCAAGTCGCATCAAACACTTTTAAGCCTCGGCGCTCCGCTTCTTGTTGAACGGCTTTTGAAACACCGTGCGCACTAAAAATTACAATTGAGTCATCCGGAACCTGATCTAGTTCATCAACAAAAACTGCCCCTCTTTGACGTAAGTCATCTACCACAAATTTATTGTGTACAACTTCATGACGTACATAAATAGGAGGATTAAAACATTCTAAAGCCCGATTGACGATTGCTATGGCTCGATCAACACCGGCACAAAAACCACGCGGATTAGCTAACACAATTTCCATAACAGCCTCAAAATTAATAAAACAGGGGAATTTCTCTTGAATATTTGCAATTAAAACTATTCAGTTTAAACGCACGGTACACTACAATAGCGAAGATATTTTATCATATCAGGAAAAATATCATGTCGGGTCTATTGTTTGTCGTTTCTGCTGCATCAGGAACAGGCAAAACATCTTTGGTGAAAGCCTTGCTTGACCGTGTAAGCAATTTACATGTTTCAGTCTCGCATACTACCCGAGGTCAACGTCCTGGTGAGTTAGATGGTGTTCACTATCACTTCACTACTAAAGATGACTTTCTAGACCAAGTAAACCATGAAGGCTTTATCGAATACGCTGAAGTATTTGGTAATTACTATGGCACTTCTCAAGCAACTGTAAAACAACAGTTAGCTCAAGGACACGATGTTCTACTTGAAATTGATTGGCAAGGTGCAGAGCAAGTACGCAAACTTTTTCCTGAATCCAAGCAAATATTTATTTTACCGCCAACACAGTTTGACCTACGTCAGCGTTTATCTAATCGCGGCACTGACTCAGTTGACGTCATTGAACATCGTTTAAGCTGTGCAGTTGAAGATATGCAGCATTACACGAACTTTGATTACATCATTATTAATGATGATTTTAATAAAGCCTTACATGAGCTTGAAGCTGTGATTACAGCAAACCGTTTAGTGTTATCCCAGCAAGCAAAACGTCATCAAACATTAATTCAAGACTTGATTACTCCTCAACCAAAACAGGAATAACTTGAGTCTGGATCGAAAGCCTTTTATACTGTTTAGTCTGTTCAAATTCACCATTCCAAAACGAGAACTTTTATGGCACGCGTCACCGTTGAAGATTGTTTAGATCATGTAGACAACCGTTTTGAGCTTGTGCTCGTTGCAAGTAAACGTGCTCGTCAATTGGCACGTCAAGGCATGGAGCCAACTGTAGAATGGGATAACGACAAACCGACTGTAGTTTCTTTGCGCGAAATCGCGGCAGGACACGTTACGAAAGAAATTCTTAAACAACGTGAACAAGATTATCAAACTTCTAGTCTTGATCTTGCTCTTTCTACAAACAGCTTGAATTTAGAAGGTTTTTCTTTCTAATTAACTCTGTTCCATAAAAAAACCATCGTTTTTCTGCGGTGGTTTTTTATTTGGCTTTGTCTTGAATTTAAAGATATTGAAAAAAGCAATTATTTTCATTGAAAAAAAAATACACTTTTTCAAATGAAAAAATTGACAAGTTCCGCAATATGCTTTTCATTAAGAAGTAGATAGATTTAGTTTCTCAGCATTAGGAAAAAGGGTGATTTATGCCAGGCGAAGAGGTCAGCCAAGCCAAGCAACAGCTTAAATTGATTATCGACCCTTACTTATCGGTAAGTGAGGTCGAGAAAGTGCTTGCTGCCTGTGATTTTGCCGATCTAGCGCATACTGGCATTACACGTAAAAGTGGTGAACCCTACATTCTGCATCCAATCGCTGTCAGCTGCATTCTTGCGAACATGCGTTTAGATGCTGAAACTTTAATGGCAGCACTTTTGCATGATGTTATTGAAGACACTCAATATACAAAAGAAGATATT
This sequence comes from Acinetobacter sp. GW821-FHT09D10, assembly GCF_059416285.1. Taxonomy (NCBI): domain Bacteria; kingdom Pseudomonadati; phylum Pseudomonadota; class Gammaproteobacteria; order Moraxellales; family Moraxellaceae; genus Acinetobacter; species Acinetobacter sp. GW821-FHT09D10. The sequence continues at coordinate 320,646 of NZ_JBWKOW010000002.1, read as the reverse complement.
ACTGAAAAGTTCGGTCTGACAGTTGCTGAGCTGGTTGACGGTGTAACCAAACTTAGCCAGTCAAGTGATAAAGAATATAACAAGGCCGCCTCATTCCGAAAAATCTTGCAAGCGACCCTACAGGACCCACGTGTCATTATTATTAAATTAGCCGATCGCTATCATAATATGACAACTCTAGGTGCTTTACGTCCAGATAAACGAGCCCGCATTGCTCAAGAAACTCTTGATATCTTTGTGCCAATGGCAAGATTAGTCGGCATGAATGAAATGGGTGATAATCTAGAAAATCTTTGTTATCAAAATCTTGATCTCGATATGTTTGATAATGTGCAAAATGCACTACGTCAAACCAAACCAGAGCGATGTAAATATCAAAGTATCTGGGAACAAAACCTCGCTGAACTTCTCCACAACTATCATATTCAAGGCCGCATTAAAAAGAAAAATAACAATATCGAATTATTACGACATTTCGTTAAAAATGAGATGGATCTACAAGAGCTTACCCATAGTCATGCCTTTGAAATCGTTTTACAAACAATTGCTGACTGTGACCGCTTAGTTGATGCCTTAAGAGAAAATTTTCAGGTGATTCAATATCAGGACCATATCCGTCGTCCGTTACCTGGAGGCAACCAATCTTTACTGATTAAACTTAAAGGCGAAAAAACCACACTATCCCTTACTATTCAAACCGAACTTATGCGTAAAGCCGCCCGTTTCGGGGTAGTGCTCGGTGAAAATGCACCACAAACTTGTCGCTCAGCCATTCAAGCCTCTATGCAAAACCTGAATACGCTTATCGATGGAGAATGTGCAAAAACAACCTTCAATGATTTATTAGATTACTTACATCAAGAAAAAATTTGGGTTTACACACCACATGGTCAACTCCATGAGTTACCACAAGGTGCTACCGTAGTTGATTTTGCTTATTCAGCAAGTTTATTTTTAGGTAACCATGCAGTTGGTGCAAAAGTGGACGGTGAGATTAAACCATTATCTACACCATTAATTAGCGGTCAGGTTATCGAAGTTATTACGGATGTTTTAGCAACACCAAATCCAGACTGGTTAAGCTTTATTAATACGCAAAAAGCCCGTCGTGCTTTACAACATGTTCTTAAAGATCAAGAAATTGAAGAACAGCGTCTTGTCGGTGAGCAAGCACTTTCCCGTGCATTAAAACTTTTCAATCGTTCAATCAGTGATCTCTCTGATGCTGACTGGTTAGATTTACTGCAGTGGCGTCACATCGATAACAAGAATACATTGTTTGAACAAATTGCGGTTGGTGACTTACTTCCTCAACTTGTGGCTAATCACCTATTTGCTCATGACAAACACCCTCAAGTAGAAAACTCAGATCGACTTATTCAGAGTACCGAAGGGATCGACGTTAAATATGCGCATTGCTGCAATCCAGTTTTAGGTGACCCAATTCAGGGACACTTAACACGTCGTGGGTTAATTGTGCATCGCATCCGCTGCCATAACTTGCTACATGAACAACATCTACATCCTGAAAATATTATGCCGCTTCAATGGAAAGCAGATGATGTAGATGATGTACGTTTTACCGCCTACCTCGCTATAGATATGGCAATGAATGATGAACAGGTATCAGACCTGATCTATCAATGTCGTAAAAATAATGCTGGGGTAGAGATGGTTCATTCAAATGAGCAAAGAACTTTTGTTAATATTGTAGTCAACAACCGTAAACATATTGCAAAAGTCATCCGTGACTTACGTATGCATTATGGTTTCCCGCGTATTGAACGTTTGGATGCTCCTAATCCCCAAATGGAAGTTTCAAAAGTAAGCTAATCTTTACAAGAGCTATTGGTCAGGTTTATGTTTCTTTAACAAAATCAAACTTTCCAAATTCACTTAATCAATTAAATCGATGATACTTTTGTCCAAACCTATCATCGATTATGATGGAAAGAGATTTAATCAAGGAGAACCAAATGTCCCGCCAAGTGATTCATACTGAAAATGCCCCTGCTGCTATCGGCACATACTCTCAAGCTATTTTAGTAGACAATACGCTATATCTCTCAGGGCAGATTGGTTTAGACCCATACAGTATGGAACTTGTAGAAGGTATCGAAGCTCAAATTCGCCGTGTATTTGATAATTTAAAAGCGGTTTGTGAAGCTGCTGGTGGTTCACTTGCAGACATTGCCAAACTTAATATTTTCCTAACCGATTTATCAAATTTCCAACTTGTAAACCAAATTATGGGTGAATATTTTGCTCAACCCTACCCAGCCCGTGCAGCATTAGGTGTAGCTAGTCTACCTAAAGGTGCACTAGTAGAAATGGATGGTATTGTTATTATCAATCAATAAGATACAAAATATTAAACACTCGAAATTAAAAAATATTTAGCTCTAAATTAGGTACCACCCTTGCGTAAAATCTGAACACCACTCAGATTTCCGCTTAGGTGGTATTTTTTTATCCAAAATCCCAATAATAATAAATAAGATTTTAAATGAATTTCATTGACAAACGATAATAATTATCAATAATATCAATTATCGCATTTATATTTGGGGATCACTCCCATGTACGTTTGCTTGTGTCGTGGCATTACCGATCAAGATATTAAAGACGCTGTTGAAAATGGCGCTGAAAGCTATCGCGAAATTCGCGACTTGCTTGATCTCGGTACTTGCTGTGGACGCTGTGCACCAGAAGCACGTGCTATTATTAGTGAAGAATTATCAGAAATCGCTGCTCGTATTTCCGTAGCTGCGTAAAAGAATTATAAACATTTAACCGTATTTATTAGCTCCTCCACCGCTTTTTGCGGAACGTTAATAGTTCCTCATTCAAGCGGTTTTTTTTGGTTAGAAACTCTTCTTTCCTAATATTGTGTTGTTTTTGATTGCGATTTTCATTTGCTGTTCCATAAACTACTCGCCATATCCATGATTGTTCACTAAAATGTTTTTATAGATTGCCTTAATTGGATTAAGGCAGAAATTGTTTTGGAGTAGCTACAATGAAAGGCAATCGTGATGTCATTAATCAGCTTAACCAAGTGCTGTATCATCATTTAACTGCAATTAATCAATACTTTTTGCATTCACGCATGTTTAATGATTGGGGAATTGAGCAGCTAGGTTCTGCCGAATATAAAGAATCAATTCGTCAAATGAAGCATGCAGACAAAATTATTGAACGTATTTTGTTTTTAGAAGGCCTACCTAATCTTCAGCATTTAGGTAAACTTTACATTGGTCAACACACAGAAGAAGTTCTACACTGTGACATTCGTAAAGTGAAAGAAAATATAGAAGCGATTCAGCAAGCAGTAGCTTTAGCTGAAACTGAGCAAGACTATGTGACTCGTGATCTCGTTCAAGAAATTTTAGAAAAAGAAGAAGAATATTGGGACTGGTTAGATACTCAGATTGACCTTATCGGCAACGTTGGCATTGAAAATTACATCCAGAGTCAGATGTAATTTCTCATAAAAAAAATCCCCTTAAGTATAAGGGGATTTTTTTATTACTTTTCTTTTAATAAATCTGGTAGCGTTATTTTTTGCTTATAGAGATGCTTTAAAATTAATATTTGGCGCTGCGCCTGCTCTATTTTTCCATTATAAGCCAGCAATTTTGCATATTTACGTAAATTATAGGGAGTCGCTTTATTCTTTACTGAATTTCCCCACTCAACTAAATCAGCTTCAGGTAATTTAGTTTCTGGATTAAGTTCAATCCATTTTAAACGCTCTTCAAACTGCGTTAAAACAAAAATTTTACTGCTTCCCATGAACTCTGCATTTGGCTTTTTATTCTTATAAAGTAAATTACTATTCAGAACATAGACATTGTAATCACGTAAAATCGCAATAATAAGCAGTAAACTAACTATCCATATTAAGCGAAAAAGTTGCTTATTAAGTACAACTCCTTTGAGTACTGGAGTCTGCGCCTGAACAATACCAAGTAAAAAACCACAGGTAAGCAAGAAATAAGCATAGCGTTGTGGGAACTCGAACATGGCATGAATAAACACCGCACACACCATCATAATCGCTATAATTGAGATGGTTTCTTTAGCCTGTTGATTTAACCAAAGGAACCAACACGCAAAGTAAGCAATGATTACAGCAGCTAATGGAATACCATTCCAGATAATTAAATCAAGCAATACATTATGGGCGCTATTAAACCATACATGTACAGTTCCATATTGAATACTATCGACTACAGCAACACTAGTTTGGCTCCACCCATACCCAGCCCATGGTTGCTGAGCTATAGCATGCAATATTTGTATCCACATACCTACACGCTCATGCCCTGAACCTGCCCGAGCAACAAACGTACTCGTTTCAGTAATCTCTGTATTTGTAGAGAATTCGATGAATTGAGTGATATAGGGTAAGATTAAGCCAGCAATTAAAAAAAATGTTAAGCACCACAAAAAGCCTTGAGCAAGTCCAAATCTTTTTTGCTTTTTAAACTGCTTAATCACCCAATAGATGAGTAAAAATGGAAAAACTATCCATGAAGTTCTTGACTGACTCAATGCGACCGTAAATAAAATAATGAGCGCTGAAGGTAATAACAACCAGATAGTTACTTTGTTCTTTTCATATAAATACAAACACCCTAATAATCCAATAATTAAAAAGGTCGCCATATTATTGGGTTGACCAAAATTACCGTAAGGACGATTACCCAGCAACTTAAGCACATAAGGAATATGAGACTCGATATTCAACCATTGGCAAATTGCAATGAAACTAGTAATAAGCGATACAATAATTACAAGTAGGCTAAAACCAGAAAAGATTTGATCTCGCTTTTGTTGATCTAAAGACAGGTTGTAGCCAGCCAATACCATAAACCAAAAACCTAATAAGTAAAATGAACTCAATAAGGCTGTGCTCAAATCAAAAACTAAACCAAAACCCCACTGCACTATTGGAATTAAAGTAAATGGCAGCAACAATAGTTGCGCCCTAGGAATTTTAATATTTTGCTGAATTAGAGCAGCTAATACGCATAATCCAGCCCCAAAAGTACTCACTTCACTCGAAAACATGACCCAAGGGCTATAGTGAAATGGAGACAACCATGCAAAACCTAACAGGATTGCAGCGAGGAATAGGAAGAATACTTGCATAGTAAAAGGTTAGAGACTAGAACTTGAGAGAATTATACATGGAAGAGGATAATAAGAATTAAGTTCTATCTGTATCCTCTCACCACATCTCTGACTTTTACTTCCAAGGTCTTAAATCTACAATTTTAACAACCTGAGCTGAGTTCTTATTCATCAACACGACCATATCTATAGCATTCGCTTTTAAAGGAACCCATGCATCGGCTGATGGATATTCTTTTAGGACTGTTTTTACTTGCTGCTTAGAATTATATTTTTCTAGTTCATTTAAGTTTTGAGCACGTTTTTGTATTTGTGGTTTAACTTGAGCTAAGCCTACGTAACGCTCTGGTCGTTGTGCTAAAGAAACACCACCAAGTAGCTCTTCAAACATGTTCTTGCTACGCTCTTCACTATTTTTAGCTATTTGGACAGCTGCAAACTTTGGTTTAAACCATGAAGGATTCCTAAATTGTGCTTGAACTTTTTGAGTATTAGTATCAATAATTTCATTATTGCGCACTAGTTCAAATCGATCTACATTATACACCAACCATACAGGACGGCCTTGTGCAATACTATACAAACCATAACCCAATGCAGAAAGTTGAATTAAAATGATAACCGAGAGATCAAATTTAAGTGTTTTTTTGCCTTCTTTATAGACAAAAAATCCAAGAATAGGACCCAATACAACATCTATGGCAACCATCATTAAAAAAATATGAGTAACACCAACCGCTTGAGCTAATGGTTGCGGATACCAAATAAGAAAAACCCAAGCAATAATTATTAAAGCCAGTAAAATAGAAATAGAGAAATGACTTAAAAAAAATATAAAGCGTTTGTTCATCTTGAGAAACTCATGCTGATTTTTATAGTTTAAATAAAAAAGACTGGCTAACCAGTCTTTTTTAAATTACCTATTTATTAATAAGTACCTTGGCAAGAACCTGGCAAATATTTGTTTGGCATAGGGTTAGTACCAGTCTTAGGACCACATTTCCAACCTTGAATCGTTTGACCACCAGCATTATTCGCTGTTAATTCAGCAGTAGCGCTCATCATAGGGGTTAAAATAATAGAATTCGCAGTATCAGATGTCTCCCCGCCTAAACTTGTTGCATTTCCAACAACAGTGATAACACCATTAGCATCAGCGGAACCACCTGTCACCATTTTAGTCGGAGAAATTGTACAACTTGTAGATAAAGCTGTACCCAAGTTTGCAACTGGTGAATTTTGAACAATATCTGTAATTGTACTACGGCATGATGATGCAGCTAAAATAACCTCAGAAACACGCGCTTTAACTGTATAGTTTTGATATGCAGGTAAAGCAACTGCCGCCAAAATACCAATAATCGCAACCACGATCATAAGTTCAATTAATGTAAAACCTTTTTGTGCATTCATAGCCTTTTCCCCAAAGATTGTATGTATGTTTTTATATAAGCTTTTTCAGCTATCAACTATATTGCAGCAACCATGCCAACTTTTATTTTACTTATAAAACAAAAACTTATATTAATTTTTCAATTTAATAAATATAAAATCGCTGTAAATAACTGACAAAAATTGTCATATATCTTTTCACTACAACACATCACACATCAAAAAAAGTAAACCAAACTTATCAAAGTTTATATTTGTTTTTGTGAACAAATTCTCTTTAAAAATAAATAAATAGGTGACATTTTTTGTCAATCACCTTTAAAAAATAAAAACTATGAGATATAGAAATTTTAGACAATAACTTAATTTATAATAATTGGAGCATTTCCCAATTCATTGGATTGATCTGGCATGTTTTCATCATAAAAATGTGACATTACCTCTCCAATTTGATGAACACCAATCACTACAGCTTGCTGATATTGTTTTTGTTTAAGTTGTTGCACGATAGAATCACAAATCTGTTGCCAGACTTGATCATTAGTGGCATTTCTAATACCGCGGTCAAATATAATTTCTACTGTACGTTCACATAAGTTTAAATAAAGTAGTACTCCACTATTTAACGCGGTGTCCCAGACCCCTAACTCTGCAAACAATTGTTGCGCTCTCAATCGGGTATTTTGTCTATAGGCCTGTGAACATGGAATATGGCCTTCAATTACAACCTGTATTTCACCAACATGTCCATGTTCTGCTTGTTGTACCGCATCAGCAATCGTCTGCTTATCTTGTTTTGAAAAATAACGGCTACTGGCTGGCAAGTAACAGAAATGTTTAAACCAGCGTTTTAGACTTGGCTCTACAGATTCCTCAATTTTTGGCTGAGTAATAATTTGTGTTGTTTCTGATGTTGTTACCATGAGCCTGAAGCACCTCCACCGCCAAAACGACCTCCACCGCCTCCATAGCCTCCGCCGCCACCACCGAAGCCTCCTCCACGTCCACCACCACCAGAGCCACTCAGAATGGCCTGTAAAATAAGTTGAGCAATTGAGGTAATGAGTAAAAAGAAGATTCCAAAACCAAGTAATAAGCTAGTCACTAGACCTGCACCATTTACAAAACCTGCTACCGCAGCAGCAACGCCCGCAGTAGATGCACTAAGAGGTCGCCCTACAATAAATGACCCCACAATTCCGGCAACAAGAATAAATAGAGCCATTGTGAGCGTTGTCTGTTTGGCCTGTTGTTCTTCTGCGGCTTGGTGTTGTCGTTCTTTTAAATCTTGAGCAGCTTGCTGAGCAACTTCTGGATCAAGATTAAGAATTCTTCCGATTTCATCAACGCCTGCATTTAAACCTTTAGCATATTGGGCTTGTTTAAAATAGGGTGTAATTTGGTTTCTAATAATTCGACTCGAGACAATATCTGGTAATACGCCCTCTAAGCCATATCCGGTTAAAATTTGTATACGGCGGTCATTTACCGCAACCGCAATGAGCAATCCATTATCGCGCTTCGCTGAACCAAGTTGCCATTTTTCACCTACACGCAATGCATAATCAAAGATATCTTCTTGCCCTGTTGTAGGAACAATAACAATACCGATTTGTGCTTTGCCTTGTTGATATAAACTTAGAATTTTTTGGTCGAGCTGCTGCTTCTCTGCTTCGCTTAATATATTTGCTTGATCAATAACAGGCTGATTTAAGGTTGGCAAACCACGAATCGATTCACCATCTGCCATATCGTTGGCGACTTGAGCTTGGGGAGCTACGCCAGAAGCAGACTGCTCACTTTTAGAAGCGGAAGCTTGAGCCTGCTGCTTCTGAATAATTTTGCCCGTTACGATGGTGTCAGTTTCATCAGTAGCGGTTGCAATATTAGTTTCACTCCATGCCGCATTCTGAAAAAGAACACCGCAACAGAGCAAAATTAAGGTAATAACAAATACCTTAATTTGCTTAAGCTGAAGCAATATATTATTTCTCATGCAGCACTCCTTTGATTCTTAAAATTAATCAAAAGAAACTTTTGGTGCCTGCTGTGCAGATGCTTCTGCAGAGAAATTGGCTTTTGGATGCATACCAATTACTTTTGCAGTCACTGCTTGCGGGAACTGGCGTACATATCCGTTGTAATCTTGCACTGTTGTAATATAACGATTACGAGCCACCGCAATACGGTTTTCTGTTCCTTCAAGTTGAACTTGCAGTTCTTGGAATTGGGTATTGGCTTTTAAATCTGGATAATTTTCAGAAACAGCAATTAGACGAGATAAAGCCCCTGTTAATTGACTTTGAGCCTGTTGGTATTTTTCAAGTAAAGCTGGGTCTTCTAGAACTTCTTTATCAACCTTCAAACCAGCAACATTCGAACGTGCCTGTGTAACCTCGGTTAATACTTGTTCTTCATGCTTAGCATAACCTTTTACAACATTCACAAGGTTTGGTACTAAATCTGATCGACGTTGATATTGGTTTTGAACTTCAGACCAAGCTGCCGTTACTGCTTCATCTTTGACTTGTAAAGTGTTATAGCCACACCCTGAAAACAATAAGGTACTGGCAAGTGTCGTCGCGATCGCGAGTTGTTTCAATGTTTTCATCGTCACATTATCCTCAAGTTTTTCTTTATATTTTTAACCTCTTTCCTCGATTGTATGATGATTTTGGCATTATTGTGTTGCTTTTATTTTATTGATTTAAAAACCGGATTTTTCAATCCGGTTTTTTATTAACTTAATAGTTGGTCTTTTTCTTGTTGAAAACTTGCCATTTGATATTCATCTGCCAAAGAACTTTTCCAATAATCGACCATACGAGCATAATCCTTTTGACTTGGATGGAAATCTTTTTTGTAATATGCGAAATATTCCGGCATGAGCTGAACAAGCATTTTAACCAGCAAATATAAACCAAATAAATTACCTCCGATTTTAGGTAAGCTATTCCATTTATCTTGCCAAAATAAGCGGGTTGTTCCATAAAAAGCGATACTGGCAAATCCTGTCGTGACACTCCGCATGAGTAAGCGGCGAATACGATCATCCCCATACACATGCTGATAGACATCAAATGCCACTGAACGATGCTCAATTTCTTCAATCGCATGCCATACCCAAAGTTTTAGTGCATCTTGATCTAACGTTTTTAATAACTCTGGATGTTGTAAAACATATCCTCCAAGCAGAGCAGTAAAATGCTCAAAAGCACAGGTAAGTGCCAATTGCAGTTTAGGAGGAATCGTTCTTAAATATTTATCACGCTGATTTAGCCAGTTTTGAAAGCTGTCTAGATTATAATCATCACGCCGCCAAGCTTCATTAAACTCATCATGAGCTTTAGAATGCATTGCCTCTTGTCCAATAAAAGCGGCAATTTGAGCCTGTAATTGTGGATCGGAAACCTTATCACGTACATTGCGCACGCTATTTACAAAAAACTGCTCTCCTACAGGAAAAGTTGAGGAAAGTGCAGTTAAAAAGTGAGACATAAGAGGAGAATTGGCAAAATAGTGCCGCTTGATCGCCTTAGGATTAAATTCAAGGCGACGCACAGTAATACCCAACGCTTTTCGACGATTTAAATATGATTTTTCTGCCGTCATACCTGCGATGTTCATATTCAACACCTATTGTATTGAAGAAGGAAGCTTTGAGTATGTCGTGAGCTTAAAAGGCTAAAAAGGGCAAAAAAGCTTATTATATTTGCCAAAAACGTCAAAGTGACTAACGGTAAAAACAAAGCCTGCATCAAGCAGGCTTTGTTAAAAACTTTAAAAATAGTTTTTTAGATTAAACACCGAGGTAGTCTAAAATGCCTTCAGCAGCTTGACGGCCTTCCCAAATCGCAGTCACGACAAGGTCTGAACCACGGACCATATCGCCACCAGCAAAGATTTTCGGGTTTGATGTCTGGAATTTGAATTCTTGCTTTTCAGCTGCCACAACACGGCCCGAACCATCAAGATTAATATTCGCGTTACCAAACCAGTCAGCTGGGCTTGGGCGGAAACCGAATGCAAGTAAAACCGCATCAGCTGGTAATACTTCTTCAGAACCTGGAACTGGTTCAGGGCTACGACGGCCACGACTATCTGGTTCACCCATTTGAGTCGTCACCACTTTAACGCCTGTCACTTTGCCATTTTCGCCTACGATTTCGATCGGTTGACGATTGAACAAGAATTTCACACCTTCTTCATAGGCATTTTTTACTTCACGTGCAGATCCTGGCATGTTGCTTTCATCACGACGGTATGCACACGTTACATCATGAGCGCCTTGACGTAATGAAGTACGGTTACAGTCCATCGCAGTGTCGCCACCACCAAGTACAATCACTTTTTTACCATCTAAGCTAATGTACTCACTTGGGTCTTTTTCCCAACCTTGACAACGATTTACGTTAGAGATCAAGAAATCAAGTGCATCATAAACACCTGCAAGATCTTCACCTGGGAAGCCACCCTTCATGTAGGTATAAGTTCCCATACCCATGAATACAGCATCATATTCTGCAAGTAATTCATCAATGGTGACATCTGTACCAATTTCAGTATTTAAGCGGAATTCGATGCCCATACCTGTGAAAATTTCACGACGGCGCTTCATTACATCTTTTTCCATTTTAAATTCTGGAATACCGAATGTAAGTAAGCCACCAATTTCAGGACGCTTATCGAATACAACTGGCTTAACACCACCACGAGCTAAAATATCCGCGCAACCTAGGCCTGCCGGACCGGCACCAATGATTGCAACTTTTTTGTCAGTCCATTTCACGCCTGACATATCTGGACGCCAACCTAAAGCGAAGGCTGTGTCGTTAATATATTTTTCAGCATTACCAATAGTCACTGCACCAAAACCATCATTTAAAGTACAAGCACCTTCACATAAACGGTCTTGTGGACATACGCGACCACATACCTCAGGTAATGTGTTGGTTTGATGGCAAAGCTCAGCAGCTTGGAAAATTTGGCCTTCAGCGATTAATTTTAACCAGTTTGGAATGTAGTTATGTACAGGACATTTCCATTCGCAATATGGGTTACCACAACCTAAACAACGGTGAGTCTGATTAGCGACAGTTTCCGATGTAAAAGGTTTATAAATTTCCACAAATTCTGCTTTGCGGACAGTAATATCTTTTTTCTCTGGATCTTGGCGTGCTACATCCAGAAATTGAAAGTCATTATTTAGGCGTTCTGCCATGTCTCTCTCCGTGGGTAGGCGCGGATTTCACTGTTGCCCGCACCTGCCTATGTCGTTGCAGTCGTGGAATTATTGTGGATCAGCTTGTGTTGTTTTCAAAAGCGTTTGCAAATTAGCAGCCTTTGGTTTCACAAGCCAGAATTTACGGCTGTAGAAATCGAACTCATTGCGGATTTTATAAGCCCAAGCACTACCTGTTTCTTTGATATGCTCATCGATAATACGCAACAAGAACTCTTTATGATCTTCCATAGATTCTGTTGAAATACGATTTAAATCAATCAATTCGTGGTTGTAGTAATCTACAAAGTCATTATCAAGGTCAAGTACATAAGCAAAACCACCAGTCATGCCCGCACCAAAGTTATGCCCTACTTTACCAAGTACAGTCACAACACCACCTGTCATATATTCACAGCAGTGATCACCAGCGCCTTCAATTACAGCAAATGCACCAGAGTTACGAACTGCAAAACGCTCACCCGCTGTACCCGCTGCAAAAAGCTTACCGCCAGTTGCACCATACAAACAGGTATTACCAATAATTGCTGTGTTTTGTGTTTGGAAAGGCGAACCTTGTGGTGGGAAGATTGAGATACGACCACCTGCCATACCTTTACCCACATAGTCGTTTGCATCACCTTCAAGACGGATGTGTAAACCACCAGCGTTCCACACACCAAGCGACTGACCAGCAGTACCAGTTAAGTTCATTACAACAGGATGCACTTCCATGCCTAAGTTGCCGTAGCGACGAGCAATTTCACCTGACACACGAGCACCGATCGAACGGTCACAGTTCACAACTTTGAAGTTGAACTGACCGCCTACACTTGATTCAATTGCAGGAAGCATTTCTACGACCATTTTCTCAGCCAATACACCTTTATCAAATGGTGCATTACCTTGTACTTCACAGTACTGTGCTTTACCGTCAGCAGATGGATGAGACGTTAACAATGCACTTAAATCAAGGTGAGCATGTTTTTCAGTTTCACCCGGTAATACTTCAAGTAAATCAACACGACCAATTAAGTCTTTCAATGAAGAAACACCTAATGCTGCTAACCATTCACGAGTCTCTTCCGCAATAAAGTGGAAGAAATTGATGAGCATTTCTGGCTCGCCAATATAGTGCTCTTGACGTAAGTGGTCTTGTTGAGTTGCAACACCTGTTGCACAGTTGTTCAAGTGACAAATACGTAGATATTTACAACCTAAAGCAATCATTGGTGTTGAACCGAAACCAAAGCTCTCAGCACCTAAAATTGCTGCCTTGATCACATCAAGACCTGTTTTTAAACCACCATCAGTTTGTACGCGTACTTTGCCACGTAAGTCATTAACGCGAAGTGCTTGATGCGCCTCACTAAGACCTAATTCCCATGGAGAACCCGCATGGTGAATTGATGAAAGTGGAGATGCTGCTGTACCACCGTCATAACCAGAAATGGTAATGAAGTCTGCATATGCCTTAGCAACACCTGCGGCAATTGTACCCACACCCGGTTCAGATACCAGTTTTACTGACACCATTGCTTTCGGGTTAACTTGTTTCAAGTCAAAAATTAACTGAGACAAATCTTCAATTGAGTAAATATCGTGATGTGGTGGAGGTGAAATCAGCGTTACACCCGGTACAGAGTAACGTAAACGTGCAATTAAGCCATTTACTTTACCGCCTGGTAACTGACCGCCTTCACCTGGTTTTGCACCTTGAGCAACTTTAATTTGCAATACTTCAGCAGAAGTTAAGTAAGCAGGTGTTACACCAAAACGACCAGATGCGATCTGTTTGATTTTCGAGTTACGAATTGTGCCGTAGCGAACAGGATCTTCACCCCCCTCACCAGAGTTTGAACGACCACCAATCGTATTCATCGCAATTGCAATTGCTTCATGTGCTTCTGGAGAAAGAGCACCTAAAGACATACCTGCCGAGTCAAAACGAGGCAAGATATCTGCAACTGACTCTACTTGGTCAACTGGAATCGAATTTGTTGTTTTTAACTTGAATAAGTCACGAATAGTTGCAACCGGACGGTTGTTAACCAACTCAGCATATACTTTAAAGTCTTCATACTTACCAGAGCGAACAGCCGTATGTAATGAGTTAATCACATCTGGGTTGAACGCGTGGTACTCTTTATCAAATACAAATTTAAGCAAACCACCCTGATCAATCGGTTTACGATTTGACCATGCTGTAGCTGCTAATTTTTTCTGGTCTTTTTCAAGGTCAGCAAATGTTGCACCCTGAATACGGCTTGGAACACCCAAGAAGCACTGGTCTACAACTTCAGATGACAAACCTACTGCTTCAAAAAGCTGACCGCCACGATACGAAGCAACTGTAGAGATACCCATTTTTGAAAGAACTTTTAATAAGCCTTTCTCAATCCCTTTACGGAAGTTCGCTTGCGCATGGATTGGATCACCTAAAAGCTCACCTTTAGCAATCAAGTCATTAATCACGTCATATGCAAGGTATGGGTAAACTGCGGTTGCACCGAAACCAAGTAATACCGCAAATTGGTGCGGATCACGTGCAAAACCAGTTTCAACCATGATGTTAGCATCAGTACGTAAACCAGTTTTAATGAGGTAATGGTGTACCGCACCTGTTGCAAGGGCTGCATTTGCAGGCAAGAAACCTTGGCGAATATTTTTATCAGTTAAAACAATTAAAGTTTTACCATCACGAACTGCTTGTGCCGCTTCTTCACAAATACGTGTAATCGCAGCTTGCAAACCTTCTTCTTCAGCATAGTTCAAATTGATATCAACAGACTCATAGCCTGCACGATCAATACTACGGATTTGCTGTATTTTTGAGTTAGACAGAACAGGGCTCGAAATAATGATTCGATCTGCGTGCTCTGGACCTTGCTCAAATACATTCTGCTCACGACCTAAACACGTCTCAAGGGACATTACAATCGATTCACGTAATGGATCGATTGGAGGGTTAGTCACCTGTGCAAATTGTTGACGGAAATAATCAGTCACATGACGTACTTGACGAGACAATACAGCCATTGGAGTATCATCACCCATAGAACCTACAGCTTCCTGACCACTTTCAGCAATTGGACGCAATAACTGGTCACGCTCTTCAAATGTTACCATAAACATTTTTTGAGCTGCTTTTAAAGCATCGCCAGTTAAACCTTGATCAACTAATTGTTCTTCAAGTTCAGGATTAGCCTTTAAGCGAATTGCATGATCACGCAACCATTCACGGTACGGACGCATGTTTTTAAGATGAGTATTTACATCTTTAGTATCAAGCACTTTGCCCGTTAAGGTATCAACTACCAAAATTTGGCCTGGACCTACACGGCCTTTAGAAACCACGTCTTCAGGTTCATAGCCCCAAACACCAATTTCAGATGCTAAGGTAATGTAATCATTTTTAGTAATGACCCAACGTGCAGGACGTAAACCATTACGGTCAAGCATACAGATTGCATGACGGCCATCTTGAATTACCAAGCCCGCAGGACCATCCCAAGCTTCCATGTGCTTAGAGTTAAACTCATAGAATGCGCGTAAGTCCGCATCTAGAGTCTCTACGTTTTGCCAAGCTGGTGGTACGAGCATACGTAACGCACGGAATAAATCCATACCGCCACCGACCAATATCTCAAGCATATTATCTAAGCTTGATGAGTCGGAACCAGTACGGTTCACCATCGGGTTAAGTTCCGTTAAGCCCGGCAACAATGGATTTTCAAATTTAGGAGTACGTGCTAATGACCAGTTACGGTTTGCAGTAATGGTGTTAATTTCACCATTATGAGCAAGATAACGGAAAGGCTGAGCCAACGGCCAACGTGGTAAAGTGTTGGTCGAGAAACGTTGATGGAACACGACGATGTGTGATTTTAAACGTTCGTCTGCCAAGTCTGTATAGAACTCAGCAATCGCAGCAGGCATCATCAAGCCTTTATAGGTGATCACTGTAGAGCAAAGCGTAGTCACATAGAATAACGGATCTTTTTGTAATTGTTGTTCCGCACGGCGACGCGCCAAAAATAGCTTACGGTTGAACTCAACTTCGGTTACACCCATTGGACAGTTCACAATGACCTGTTCAAAAGCAGGTAAAGATTGAAGTGCAATTTCACCTAGTGCATCGTTATTGGTAGGCACAACACGCCAAGCCAGTACGCGTAAGCCTTCTGCTTCAATTTCTTTATTTAAAATATTTTTAGAATGTTGCGCTAATGCTGGATCAATATTTAGAAATACCGTACCCACAGCAAAAACTTCGCTCAGTGTAATATCACTCAGTTTTTTTGCTTCATCACGAAAAAATTGCTTTGGCATCGCCAATAATAAGCCGCACCCATCTCCCGTCTTGCCATCTGCGGCAATACCACCACGGTGCGTCATGCAACTTAAACTGTGAATCGCGGTTTCTACAAGATGATGACTTGATTCACCCTTCATATGGGCAATCAGTCCAAAACCACAGTTATCCTTAAACTCATCAGGCTGATATAAACCTTGAGCGGGAGCTACAGTATTAGGCGATGGCATGTGCATAGCGTACCCTTCTTTCAATAAGGCTCTTTCGAGCGTCAAACAAACAACTTATTTCTGCGATATTGCCTACGGACGATAGTTAGCTCAATGTTTCGCAAAAAAAAATTTTGGGCTGATAAGCCAATATACGCTGTTCCATAAATGCGTACACTGGTTTTTGCTAGAAAAATGTTTTGACTTATTTCGCACTCTTTTAAAGCAGTTCGACCCCACGACTCTGCATAGACTTCACTCTTTAGAGCGCCAAAATAGTTAGCAGTACATTAATAAGCACAAGAATAAAGCAAAAACTATGCCAATATAAAATTTGCAACTTAAGTGTTTATATTTATTAAAAATAGATCAGTTTTATTCAGGCTATCATTTTAATAAATGACCAAATATGCACCACACTTGGTCAAAGAGTATATGTATTTCTTATTATTGCACTATATTTGTGCATATTATTCTTACCGTTAGTTCCCTCTTGTGCCCTCATTTGTTGCATTTTTTGGAGGAGCTTCAGTTGCACGATTTTGTTGAGCGTTTTTAGCAGTATCAACAGCAGAATTAGACTGGTGTACATCTACAACATTTCCCTCGGCATCTCGACGAATAATGGTTGTCCGAGTTGTAGAGTTCGTTGCTGGAGCAGCCACTTTAGGTTGCGTACTGATAGCCCCATTTACACCTGCGCCCATAAGCAAAGACTCATCAATTTTAGGTAAGGCAGCTGGGCGTAACCGCACTTCATAAGTTTGGCTAATCCCACCTTTCATTTCATCCGCACCTAAGTCATTGACGAGTGGCACATAAGTCGAAAATTGTTGAGGTTGCGGCTTAATTGATTCAGGCAAATTAAGATTCAGTTGTGTTAACTGCTGAATTGCATCTTCAGAACGTTTAAATACGCCATATGTCAAAACATATTGTTCAGATTGCTTTTCTCCACTTAATCGGAAGTAGATAAATTTATTTCGGTCTGAACGATTCTTTAAAAAGTTTTTAATAATATCTTCGTCAGATGCACGGAACAGCTCAAGCGTCCATTGTTTCTTGTTTTCGTTAATAAACTTTGTACCGCGGAACTCTGCCTCATGTTGACCAGATACAACCGTCCGAGTAGTTAAATCAAGAGGCCTAACTTCATCAGCTAAAGCCCCCAAGTTAGCCGTTGTTGCCACTTTTTCTGGCTGAATTTGCACTGGTGTATCTGAATCGGCTGCTTTTTCAACTTCGACAAGCTTCTTACTATCAGTCATTACCCAGAAAATAAAAGCCAGAAACAAGCAGACGATACCACCCACCAACCAGATATATTGTTGAACATTCTGCCAAAGTGTACGTGATACAGTCATGTGTTACCTTAATTTATTATCCGTGTTGATTTGCCAAAATAGCTTGTTTCATGAGTTCAACATCAAAGTCTTTAGTAATTACCGCTTGTCCAAGTTGCTTTAACAACACTAAACGTAATTGACCATTGAGGACTTTTTTATCATGTGCCATATATCCAAGGAATTCTTCCAATGGAATTTTTGGACATGATATCGGCAAATTAGCGCGTTGAATAATTTTTTTTGTACGCTCTACATCATCGCTTGAAATCCAGCCTAAACGCTGCGATAAATCAGCTGCCATGACCATGCCGGTAGCAACTGCTTCACCATGCAACCAAGTGCCATAACCAAGGTAAGATTCTATAGCATGACCAAACGTATGACCTAAGTTGAGTAAAGCTCTTTCGCCTTGCTCTTTTTCATCGTTTGCAACAATACGGGCTTTATGAGCACATGAACGATAGACTGCTTCTGCTAAAAGATTGGCATCTCGACCAACCAAGCCATCCATATTTTGTTCTAACCAAACTAGAAAATCTGCATCACCTAACAAGGCATACTTAATGACTTCAGACAATCCAGCAGACAACTCACGATCTGGTAAAGTGTTGAGTTGAGCCATATCAGCCAAAACAACTTGAGGCTGCTGAAATGCACCAAGCATGTTCTTACCTAGTGGATGGTTAATTCCAGTTTTACCACCCACACTTGAATCTACCTGTGAAAGAAGTGTGGTAGGAACCTGAACAAAATATACACCACGCTGGAAACATGCTGAGGCAAAGCCAGCCATATCACCAATAACACCACCGCCTAAAGCTAAAACCGTACAATCTCGGTTAAAACCAGCTTCGAGCAATGCATCAAAAATTAAATTTAAATGTTGAATATCTTTATATTTTTCACCATCAGGCAAAATACAAGTAGCTATAGTTTTACCCAAACTTTTTAACGCTTCTTGATAATGAGATAAATATAAAGGAGCGACCGTTTCGTTACTCACGATCATGACCTGTTGACCATGAATATAAGGCTCAAGCAACTGTTTAGGATCAAGTTGACTGCCAATAAAAATAGGGTAACGGCGTTCGCCTAATTCAACATGTAAAGTTTGCATGAATTTATAAAACCACGAGTAAGTTTGGCTATATTAGCGTGTTAGACAAAATAAGTTGCAAAATCTTTTGAGCAAGATCACGAGCAGCGCCCTGATTAGTTTCAATCGTATAATGAGCAACTTCACGATATAAAGGATCACGTGTTTTTAACAAATCACGCAATTTTTGTTCAGGGTTTTCAACTTGTAATAGAGGTCTGTTTTTATCGCGATACGTTCGTTGTAATTGAAGTTCCACAGGAGTGTAGAGGTAAACAACAATACCGCGCTGCTTTAAAAACTCACGGTTTGGCGCTTGAGTGATGGCACCGCCCCCAGTTGCTAATACCAAGGCATTACGGGAAGTCAACTCATTCAAAACAATGGTTTCACGAGTACGAAATCCAATTTCCCCTTCTTTTTCGAAAATCCAAGGAATAGTAGCACCCGTTTTGCGCTCAATTTCATGATCACTATCTAAAAATTCACGCCCCAATAGTTCGGCTAAATGGCGTCCAACGGTTGTTTTTCCTGCCCCCATGGGCCCTACCAAATAAATATTTGGCAGGGTTTCAAACGCTTTGCTTGGCAAGGCGCCACCTATTTCAATTGCTTTCATTGAAAAATATATTAATGATTTCTCACCAAAGTGTCATTAACAATTCGTGGCGTAACGAAAATCAGTAACTCTTGTTTATCATCAGATTTCACATCTTTTCTAAATAAACGGCCAACTACAGGCAGGTCTCCCAAGAAAGGAACTTTGGTTTGTGAATTAGAAGTTGCCTGTTCAAATACTCCACCTAAAATAACGGTTTCCCCATTATTCACCAATACATTGGTGTTAATCTGATTTTTATTCAAAATTAACTCGCCATTAGGAGCACTATCGGCAACCGAGTCTTTTGAAATATCCAATTTCATTTGAATTTTACCGTCAGGTGTAATACTTGGCGTAACATCTAAACTTAACAGCGCATCTTTAAAAGAAGTTGTGGCCGTTGAACCAGAAGCAGAATTAGTTGTAGTTTGATATGGAACTTGCTGACCTGTTGCCACTCTAGCTCGTTGTTTATCTGCAGTCATGACTTTTGGTGTTGAAATAACCTCACCATAGCCATCTGCCTGCAATGCTGATAACTCTAAATCCAACATAAAATCAGACATACTAATTAAGCTAAAAGCTATGCTACTGGCTCCAGCTGATGTAACACCCAAATCAACGTTTAAATTATCTGGCCGTTCAATCGTGTATTTACCTTCATCATCTGGTTCTCTTAAATTCCAAAGCGTCGTATCACTCCCCCCCACCAACAAACTGTTATTACTGTTCACCCCTTGCGATAATATTCCCCACTTAACGCCAAGCTCTTTGGTGAATGAAGTAGATGCTCTTACAATTCGCGCTTCAACCATGACCTGTTTAACTTGCACATCCAACAAATCAATCATTTTACGAATTTGATCAATCGACTGTGCTGTATCATTAATAATTAAGGTATTGGTTCGATCATCTTGAGTAATTGTTCCACGTGGACTCAACAAACTCCCTACGTTATTGCCTAAACTATCAACACCCGTATTTAAATTAGTAGAAGTTGATGTTCCGCCAGCAGAAGTCCGCTGTAAACCATTACTATTATTTGAACCTTGAGTAATTAAGCCCATAATATCCTGAGCTTGCGCATATTTAAGTTGAATATACTCAGTCTGTAACGGGGCTAGCTTGACACTTTGAGCAACAGCCTTAGCTTCTTCTTCTTCAGCCTTGATCAACTCTGTAACAGGCGCAATCCAAATAACGTTACCATTTCTGCGTTTATCAAGATTTTTGGTCTTTAAAATAATATCAAGCGCCTGATCCCACGGAACATCTTTCAAGCGCAAAGTAATATTACCCTGAACACTATCTGCGGCCACCATATTAATGCCCGTAAAATCGGCAAGTAACTGTAGAACCCTACGAACTTCAATATCTTGGAAATCAAGAGAAAGCTTATTACCAGAGTAATTAGGCGTCTTATATAAAGAAGTTACGTTTTTATCTTGTGGACGCTTTAAGCTAATAGTGAGTTTATTTTCCGCTTGATAAGCCATATATTCATAGCTACCAGTAGATTGAATCGTAATAACACCATTGCCTTTTTCATTATAAGATTCGATGGTAGAAACAGGAGTCGCAAAATCGTTCACATTTAAACGTTTAGCTAAATGAGTGGGAATTTTAGAGCCCAATGTCCTCACTACGACTTTGCTGCCTTGTTGTTGAACATCAACAGGAGTATTACTTCCCAACAAATCAATAACAATTAACCCTTCACCTTGACCACCACGCTGAAAGCCAATATTTGAAACGCCTTGGGGTTGCATTGTATTTGTTGATAAAGGTTTAATAGCTGCTTGAGCTGAATTAATCTTTAAAATAAAAGTATTGCCTTCTATGCGCGTTGTAAATGCACCCGCCTCTTTTAAATTTATAGTTAAACGTGAGCGCTGATCGTCAGAACTTACATCGACCGAGCTCGCTTCATTTGTACCAATTGCCACTTTTGACTGTGTTAAAGTCTGCTGAGCTTTATTAAAATCCAAAATCAAACGTGAAGGATTTTCAAGTTGATATGCCTGTGGTTGTGGCGGCAAACCATTAAACATAACTCTAATTTCTGTACCCTGACCTGCAATTTGTGTCGGTACAATATTGGTCATGCTGACCTGTGCAGATGCAACTTGCATAACTGCAATGGTTACAGCCCCCATAGAAAACTGACGGAATACGTGATTCATTGTCTGACCATCCCCAATTAAATAATCTTTAAAAATACTTTTTCTTTGTTATTCCCTAAATTTTAGGGTGCGGGTCCAATTAACACTAAGGTTCTTGGTCTCTCCACATAGCCTTCGCGCCCATCGGGGACAATTTCTACCAGATCAATCTGGGTTGGACCAATATGGGTAATACGCCCTTGATTCATCCCGATATAGTTCCCCACCTGCACTCGCTCAATTTGCTGATCAGGTGATTGGATAAGAGCCAGTACTTGCCCACGGTTATTACGTATGCTTCCTTTCATATTTAAGGATTCTAATGCATAACTTTCTAGAGGCTGAGGTGCACGTGAGAAATTCGGATATACCCGTTTTCCTGCCATAATTTTGAGCTCAGCAGCAAGAGAGCTTGGTAAAAATGGACTCTTTAGCTGATGAGCCGCATAATTAAACTGTGGCACAGGTGTGAAAACAGGTGCTGGATCTATCTGCTGTGGTGGCTGGTTACGTATATCTGCCATTTGCTGATTTACAGCGTCAATTCTCGAGTCACATCCGACTAAAACTAAACATGCCAAAATAGAAAAAGAAATTTGCTTAAGTTTCATTGTAATGCTCCTATTTCGACTGTGTATTAGCAGTAGAGGAAACAGGTGCTACTGAAGCCGAAGCGTTGTTTTCCGGATGTTCAGCATTTTCTACAGCGCCCATATAGCGATAAGTTTTTGCTTTAATAGAATAATTAAGTACAGGAATATCTGACTTACTATCTTTATTAACAGGTGCAGCTTCTACAACAAAGTCATGCATTGTCACAATACGTGGTAATGCCGCAATACTACTGACAAAAGCACCAAAAGCGTGATAATCGCCGGTTGCTTCCATCGTAATAGGCTGTTCAATAAAGATTTCTTGTTTCACTTCATCTTCTAAACGGATATTTTTAAACTTCAGGCCAGAATTCACCCCAGTTAAATTAATATCTTCAACCAAACTTGGAATTTCGGTTTCTTTTGGCAGTTGCTCTAACTGCTGATTAAAGTTTGCTTGCATCTCTTGAAGTTGAAGCTGATATTGCTGCAAGTTACGCAATTTTGAATCTTTTTCTCGAAACTCATTCAACAAATTACTTTCTTGTGCCTGTGCATTATCAATTGCTTGTAGCTTTGGCTGAATAACAACAAAATATCCCAAAGCCAACACAGCAAAGAAAATAAAAACCCAGCAAGTAATTTTCACAGATAATGGCCAGCTACCATAGCTGTTCATATCTAGTGTGTTAAATTGCTGAAGAAATTTTTCTAAGGTGATCTTTTTTTTCTTAGATGGAGCTTGTTCTAACGACAACTCATGAAGTTCATCCGGACTCATTTAACCGCCCCCTTATCCGTACTTACAGACGTATTGGCGGTATCATCTGTTGTAGTCACCCCCATTTCGCCTAAATCAACAGTCACAACAAAACTGCCATAGCTATCTTCCACTCGAGGAAGCAGCGAACTCGCAGTCTTATCTTTTTTCTCTTCAGTCGCTAAGAAAGAGTTCATAAAAGCGTTGCGATACCATGGTGATGCTTCGAGATTACGTAATAACTCTGCGACCGTATTTGGACTTTCCGCTTTACCTTCAATGGTAAATTTATCTCCAGTTCGACTAAATTTAGTCAAATACATCGCAGCAGGAGTAACACGTACCAATTCATCTACCAAACGTACAACAACAGGGCGCTGACTTTGCAATCCCTGAATAAGTTTCATACGCTCGATAATAGCGTCACGCTGTTCTTGCAGACCATTTAAGGTTTTAAGTTGTTGATCTAGACTCTGGTTTGTACTGGTGATGAGTTGATTAGCTTGCTCTTGATCACTTAATTTTTGATTCAAATAAAACCACCCAGAAAATACAGTGGTGATCCCCAGAACAACTACCCCAAAACAGAAAATAATAAATTGTTTTTTGCGCTGTTCCCTAAGCCCATCACGCCAAGGGAGTAAATTAATTGTTGCCATTAATCAAAACTCCTTAAAGCCAAGCCACATGCCACCATTAACGATGAGGCATCATTTTCAATTTTTTGAACGTCGACTTGAGGAGAAAAACCCATTTGTAAAAACGGATTGGCAATGGTCACACGGTAACCAAGTTTTTGCTGCAACAATTTAGCAAGCCCAGGAATATTGGCATTCCCACCAGCGAGTAAAATATGGTCAATTTCATTAAATTGTGATGAAGAGAAGAAAAATTGTAGAGATCTAGCTGCTTGCTGCACGACAGCATCAAGAAATGGCTCTAAGATTTCGATGTCATAATCATCTGGTAAAGAGCGCTCTTTTTTTGCTCGTCCCGCTTCCTCTAATGACAAACCATAACGACTTTGAATTTCCAAAGTCAGCTGTTTACCACCGAAGACTTGTTCACGGGTATAAATGATTTTGCCACTTTGCATAACCGATAATGTGGTCAGGGTATGGCCGATATCTAAAATACCAATGGTATTTGCACCCATTGGCAAGCTATCCGCAAATACACTAAAAGCGCGCTCGACAGCATAACTTTCTACATCAGCAAGCTTAGGAGTTAAGTCCACCAGTTCCAGTACTTCTACTCGTGTTTCAACATTTTCTGTTCTTGTTGCAACTAAAAGTACATTCACGCGGTTTGGATTAGGCAGTCGATCTGGTAAAACCTCAAAATCAAGGCTCACTTCATCCAAAGGGAACGGTATATACTGCTCCGCATCTAATCGAATCTGAACTTCTCGTTCATCATCATTCATATCTGCATCCATTTCGATGGTTTTATGAATAACCGTCGATGTTGGAACAGCAATTGCAGCGTTACTGGTTTGGGGATTTGCTAAATTCATCGCCCGCTCCAAAGCTTCTGCAACTGCCTCTGGATTCAAGATATTTTTTTCAACTACACTGTTCTCGGGTAAAGGCATCAAAGCATAGCTTTCTACCCAATATTTACCGTTCTTAACAGAGAGCTCTAACAACTTAACAGAAGTCGAACTAATATCGACACCCATTAACCCCTTATTCGGTTTACGATATAACCTGAGCACACTATTGTCCTATTATTTTTTTATCCCCAAAAAAAATTACAAACCAATAATCTAGGTCTTTATTTTTACACGGATACAATATCTCATCTAACAATCCGCATGTCTAAAGGCTATACTGACCACAATTAGTTTGTATTCGATCTTATTAAAGCTTACTTATCATGAAAAAGCTATCCAGTTTGGGCTTCGTGCGTCCAATTTTTTTGATCATTATTATTATCTTAGTCTCACTTCCGATGGGCTTTTATGGCATGTATCTCTATATCGCCCCATCGCTCCCAGAAATGAGTTCACTAAAAAAAGCTCCGCTTTTAAAACCACTACAGGTCTACACATCAGATAATCAACTGATTGCCGAGTATGGTGGTAAGCTGTCTATTCCGGTTGAATACAAACAAATTCCTCCTGCTTTTATTCATGCATTTTTAGCAGCAGAAGACTCTTCTTTCTTTGAACATAGCGGGATCAGTTTTAAGGGCTTAGGGCGTGCTTTAAGTGAAAGTGTGACTGGTTCTGATGTGCAAACTGGTGGCTCAACCATCACTATGCAGGTTGCAAAGAACTATTATTTGAGTCCAGAAAGAACATTAAAACGCAAAATAACCGAGATCTTTTTGGCTCGAAAAATTGAGCAAAATTTATCCAAAGAAGAAATTCTCAGTCTTTATGTGAATAAAATCTTTTTAGGAAAAAATGCTTACGGTATCGCAGCAGCAGCCAAAATTTATTACAACAAAAGTATTAATGAACTCAGCATTGCTCAAATGGCAATGATCGCAGGTTTGCCAAAAGCGCCTTCTAAATACAACCCTGTGGTTAATCCAGAGCGTGCACTTGAAAGACGTAACTGGATTTTAGGTCGTATGTTACAGCTGGGCTATATCTCTCAAGCAGAATATCAAAAAGCCGTAGCAGAACCGATCAACCTCAACATGCCCAATCGGGATCTAAATAATATTCACCCTTATGCAGGTGAAATGGTTCGTTCAGAACTCGTAAAACATTTTGGCGAACAAGCAATTGATTCTGGCTATAAAGTCTATACAACTATCAATGCTAAACGCCAAGCGATTGCAGAGAAATCTGTGCAAGATGGTCTTGAAGCTTATGACCGTCGTCATGGCTGGCGCGGTGCGGAAGCACACGACAAACCATTAAGTGAATTTAGAGCATATGCCAACACCTACCCTGCACAAGTTACCAAGGTAAATAGCAGCTCTTTTGAAGCATTAATGCAAGATGGCACAACAGTTACTGTACAGTGGTCAGGTATGTCATGGGCCCGCCCCTATCGCAATGCGAATAGTGTAGGTGGTGCTCCTTCCCGTGCATCTCAAATTGTTCAAGTTAAAGATATTGTTCGCTTACGTCCAAATGAAGCAAAAACAGCATGGTCTTTAGTTCAGGTTCCAAAAGTTCAAGGCCAACTCATTGCAATCAATCCTAACGATGGCTCAATTGAAGCAATTGTAGGTGGTTATAACTTCTATCAATCGAAATTTAACCGTGCTTTGCAAGGCTGGCGCCAACCAGGTTCGACGATTAAACCTTTTGTCTATGCATTGGCACTAGAGCGCGGTATGACGCCGTACAGTATGGTGAATGATAGTCCTATCACGATTGGTAAGTGGACACCGAGAAACTCAGACGGTCGTTATTTAGGAATGATTCCATTACGTCGTGCGTTGTATTTATCTCGTAACACCGTATCTGTACGTCTTTTACAGACAGTCGGAATTGAACGTACTCGCCAGTTATTTATGGATTTTGGTTTACAAGAAGATCAAATTCCACGTAACTACACCATTGCCTTAGGTACTCCTCAAGTCTTGCCAATTCAAATGGCAACTGGATATTCGACTTTTGCCAATGGCGGCTATCGCATTCAACCGCACTTTATTCAACGTATTGAAGATGCATACGGTAAAGTGATTTATGAAGCTAAACCAGAATATGCATGTATTCCATGTATTAACGCGCCTGACACAACTGATGACGAGCAGAAAGCTACGACAACAGATGATGAAGTGGTTGAAGTTACTAATAAAGATGTAGAGCAGAAAGAAAAGGCAGCTAAGCAACTTAATCTTAAACAGACTGATAAAGCGAACAGTGAATATCGTCAGGCACAGCGTATTTTAAAATCAAGTTCTGCTTATGACATGGCTAATATTTTAAGAGACGTTATTGAACACGGTACAGGCCGTGCCGCGCTTAAAATTGGTCGTAATGACTTAGGCGGTAAAACAGGTACAACCAACGATGCAAAAGACGCATGGTTTGCTGGCTTCAACGGCAAGTTAGTTACTGTGACGTGGGTTGGATTTGACCAACCGACGACACTAGGTCGTCGTGAGTATGGTGGTATTGCTGCATTACCGATCTGGATCAACTTTATGGGTCAAGCTTTGCAAGGTACACCATCAGCTTGGGTTCGCCTCGACAAAGATGCTCAAGCACCTATTTCACGTGACAAAAATCAAGCAGTAGTAGAAGTTAGCGATAAAAAAACTTATCGTGCAGCCCCACCATTAGCACGTCCGCTATATCGTCCAGCACCACCGCAACCGAAGCTCAACAATAACAATGACTTTGCCGATTTACCTGGCGAAGAAATTGTTATTCCATCAAAAGCTGCACCTCCTGCCATGAGACCTTCACAGGAACCTGCGCCTAAGCGAGAAAAAGACGAACTAGAAAATCTGATTAATCAGATTGAATAAATAATAAAAAAGCCATCGTTAGATGGCTTTTTTTACGCTTTAAAAATAGTCTATTAGCTAGCTTCTTTATTACGCTTCTGAAAGACATAAATTTGAAAAGAGGCTGTTACTTCTAATTGCGACTGCTGCTCTAACTGCAAACGACGTTCGGGAGAAGCCTTATAAGCATAAGGCGTCATAGCAATTAGATTTTTTAAGGACTGCTGATCAAGCACAAAAGGAGCATCAATAATTTGCTCTTGCTTGAGCTCAAACAAATCTTGCAACTGCTCCACAAACTTTTCTGGCGTGTGAGGATTAACTTGTTCAAATAAAGCTTCACGCATTGCATATAAATGTTCAGAAGCAGGTGTAACAACAATTAAATGGCCATCATTTTTTAAAACACGCGCAATTTCTGCTTGTGGAATCGGGCTAAATAAACTGGTACAAGCATCCATGCTTTGATCAAGCACAGGTAAAGTCGCACCTGTTCCCACGACCCAAGTCACCTCATTATTCAGCTTTGCTGCACGCTGCACCGCATTTTTTGCAATATCAACGCCAACACACTGCTCAACCACTTGCTGCATGGCACTTGTGTAATAGCCTTCACCACACCCAATATCAAGTACAGTTTTTACATCGAGTTGTTTTAATAAAGCGACTACAGCTAGTTGTAAAGGCTGATAATAACCGCCTTGTAAAAAAGCTCGTCTGGCATCGACTGACTCTGGTGTATCTCCCGGATTTTTACTATGTTTATGCTGCACAACATGTAAATTGACATAACCTTGTTTAGCCACATCATAAGCATGCCCTAGTGCACATCGCCAAGTTTTTTCATTTAAATCCAGAGATTGACGACACACAGGACACATTAAAATTTGCTTAGTCACTTTTAATTATTCTCTTGTTCTTTTTGCTGTAAATAAGTCTTTGCCTGCATTCCCACAAATGTACGCCCCGCATTTGTTCCGTTAATCCATTCATCTACCTGAAATAAATCAAATAGACCAACCTTGACTAAAGTGGGAATTGCGATCTTTAATTCCTCTTCAATCTGTCCTCTTTGCCCTGCATTATATAATTCAATATTATGCAACATTGTAGCGACAGTTCCTGTTTGTACCTGACTTCCATCTTTAAGTACGACCTGAGGTAACACCTCACCCTCACCAACCACTTTTTGATTAATTACAGATAATTGGTCTAGACCAGCAACTTTTGTCATTCATCTCTCCAATAAAAAAAGCCAGTAGAACTGGCTTTATATTGACACTAAAATAAGATCTATCGCAATTTTAAAGTCATTAGACCTAAAACTACTAATATAATTGTAATAATCCAAAAACGAATCACAACTTGGGTTTCTTTCCAGCCCTGCTTTTCATAGTGATGATGCAACGGCGCCATTAAGAATACGCGTTTATTACGCATTCGCAACGATCCAATTTGCAAGAAGACAGATACTGCCTCCATTACAAACACACCACCCATAATCGCAAATACGATTTCTTGGCGTACCATGACAGCAATTGTTCCAAGCATCGCCCCTAAAGCTAAAGCGCCAACATCACCCATAAAGATTTGGGCAGGGTGCGCGTTATACCAAAGAAATGCCAAACCTGCGCCAATCATGGCAGAACAGATCACAACAAGCTCAGAGGTATATTTCACATATGGAATATGTAAATAGTTAGCAAAACGGATGTCACCAGACAAGTAAGCAAATACACCTAAGCCTGTAGCCACCATTACAACCGGCATGATTGCCAAGCCATCTAAACCATCGGTTAAGTTAACTGCGTTAGAGGCACCATTAATAACCAGATAAGTAAATACAATAAATGCCAAGCCTAATGGAACAATTGAGAGTGGAATTGAAAGATTCTTAAAGAAAGGAATCAATAAATCCAGCATATTTGCAGTATGTTCTGCATTAGACTGTTGAGTTGCAATTAAATATAACGCAATACCAGCACCAAGGGATGCAACAGAAGTCCAGAAAAACTTCTTACGTGCAGGTAAACCTGCATTGTCTTTATAGCGAATTTTAATCCAGTCGTCTGCCCAGCCTACAGCACCGAACACAACCATTACACCAAGCACAATCCAGACATAAGGGTTAGATAAATCAGCCCAGAGTAAAGTACTAATCCCAATTGAAAGCAGAATTAAAATCCCGCCCATCGTTGGTGTACCCATCTTTTTAGCATGATTTTCAGGAGCAAATGAACTTACTGCCTGACCGTATTTTAACGCTTGTAATTTACGAATCATGATCGGTCCAAGGACCAAACCAATGGTCAGGGACGTTAATACACTAAGTAAAGAACGTAATGTTAAATAACGAACGACCTGAAACGAACTGTGATAGCCCGCAAGTTGTTCAAACAACCATAACAGCATTTAAAGTTTCTCCATCAAATCAGCCATCAACGTTTCCATATGAGTAAAGCGAGAACCTTTAAACAGGAAACTCATGGACTGGGGTTGATGTGTTTGGATTAGATTGATTAGAAATGGAAGCGCCTCAGCTTGTGTCTGAAATGCTTTCACTTTATTGGAATGAGAGTCTGCACCCTCGAGAGCGGCTGAAGCAAACTGCCCAACTGCAATAATATGATCTAAAGGAAGCTGAGCAAGATCATGGCCTAAATCGTGATGCTCTTGCCAACTGCTATCTCCCAATTCACCAATATCACCCATTACCATCACTTTTATGCCTTGTTGCTGCAACAATACTTGCGCAGCAGCACGCATAGAATTTGGGTTGGCGTTGTAAGTATCATCAATAAATAAGTAAGGAGATTTTTGAATAAAGTTTAGACGACCTTTAGCACCCTGAGCTTGCTCTAAGCCTTGGACAATATCTTCAAGTCCAATACCAAGCGCCAAAGCAAAGGCTACAGCTGCTGTGGCATTTTGCACATTATGCTCACCTGCAAAAGGGAGTTTAACGGTACTCGCCCCTTGCGGCGTATGTAGGGTAAAATTTGTTGATTGAGGCAATAATTCAATATCTGTTGCATAAATATCGCCCCCTACACCAAATGTAGAAATGCGATGTGCTTGCGCAGCTTTATGAATTTCAGTAGTAAAGTCATCTTGTTGTGGAACGATTGCAACACCATTGGGCAAAATATGGCGATAAATTTCTGATTTAGCGCGGCAAATACCTTCACGTCCACCAAATTCACCCAAATGAGCTGTCCCAATATTTAAAATGCCTGCAACATGCGGCTGCACCAACTTAGAAGTATAATCAATTTCACCCTGATGACTTGCACCCAGCTCCATGACAGCAAACTGATGCTCTTTTCTCAGTTCAAGCAACATCATGGGTACACCGAGGTCATTATTTAAATTGCCTCGAGTGATTAGTGTCGGTGCTAAGCGCGATAAAATACTACCCAGCATTTCTTTGGTTGTAGTTTTGCCACTACTTCCTGTTAAGGCAATCACTTTTAGTTGTGTATTTTGCTCACGGCGATAAGCGCCAAGTTGCCCGAGAGCCAAGCGAGTGTCGGCAACAACTAGTTGGGCAATATCTACATCTAAAGGGCGTTCAACAATTGCGATTTGACAACCATTCGCTGCAACCTGAGCTACAAAGTCATGCGCATCAAAACGTTCACCCTTAAGTGCTAAAAAAACATCCCCAGTTTCCGCATGACGCGAGTCCGTCAAAATACGTTTAATTTCAGTTTGAGGGATCTGGTCTTTATGCCAGTAGCCCTGTGTTGCCTGTTGTAATTGCTGAGCTGTCCACGGTTCCAAAGGCACGGTACTGGTGGTTGAAGTATGCATAATTTGTCCTATTGTGCAGGGTAAGCAGCGTCTACAGTATGGTGTTGCGCAGCAATCGCTGATTGAACTTCAACAACATCATCAAACCAGTGACGCACACCATTAATTTCTTGGTAGTTTTCATGACCTTTACCAGCAATAACAACAATATCACCAGCCTGAGCCTGCTCTGCAACAAATTTAATTGCTTCACGGCGGTCATGAATTTCATGCATACGGTGCCCTGAAAAATCGATTCCTTGCTTCATATCAGCAAAAATTTGTTCAGGGTCTTCGGTTCTTGGGTTATCCGAAGTCAAAATAATCGGATTTGCGCCGTCTAAAGCTGCTTGAGTCATCAGTGGACGTTTGCCTCGATCCCGATCTCCCCCGCATCCAAATACCGCCCAAAGCTGATTAGATACATGACGTTTTAAAGTTTTAAGTACCTGAATCAAAGCATCAGGTGTGTGCGCATAATCCACAACAAATAAACGCTCACCATCACGAATGACCTGCATTCGTCCTGGTGCACCAATCAATTGAGGGACAAAAGCGACTAATGCTTCTAAATCAAAACCTGCTTGCTCAGCAGCAATAAGTGCTGCAATCAAGTTTTCGACATTGAAATGTCCCAATAATGGACTTTGAACAGCAAAAGAACCTTGCTGGCTGACTAAATTAAAAGTAGCCCCTGCCAAACTGTAACTTAGGTCACTAATATAATAATCTGCTGTATTTTGAGTAAGCGAATACGTTAAAATTTTTGGTTGAGCAGGATTTTGTTTTGCTGCATTTATCA
Source organism: Acinetobacter sp. GW821-FHT09D10 (assembly GCF_059416285.1). Classification (NCBI taxonomy): domain Bacteria; kingdom Pseudomonadati; phylum Pseudomonadota; class Gammaproteobacteria; order Moraxellales; family Moraxellaceae; genus Acinetobacter; species Acinetobacter sp. GW821-FHT09D10. Next base: position 288,799 of record NZ_JBWKOW010000002.1, on the reverse strand, counting down.
TTAGAGCAGCATACTCATCATCCAGATTAATAACAGCCACTTTTAAAGAGCTGAAGCGGAATAAAAGAGCCTTAGCTTCAGCATAAGCCTCTAAAGTGCCATGATAATCTAGATGATCACGGCTCAAATTGCTATAAACGGCAATTTCAATAGCACAACCATTTAAACGGCCCTGCTCTAAACCATGTGAGCTTGCTTCCAAAGACGCAAAAGTTGCACCTTGTTTAGCATAGTCATGTAACGCATTTTGTAATTGTAAAGCATCAAGTGTGGTATGCGTTGATGGTGTTAAGTCTGGCAAAATACCATTACCCGTAGTTCCCATCACTGCACATTGCTGTTGTTGTGAACTAATTAACTCAGCAATTAGACGTGAAATTGTCGTTTTACCGTTTGTGCCTGTCACTGCAACAATACGTGCTGGTGCAACTGGATCTATCTGCTGCAAATAACGCTGTTGCCACTCACCCATGCGCTGACGTACATCAGGACATACCCACTCATTTTCCAACCCCAACTCAGTCTCGCTAATGATAGTAAGTGCACCATTAGCTAAAGCTGACTCAGCAAATATACGCGTTTTTTCAGGTTGGCTATAACTAGTCAAGGCGATAAAGATTTGGCCTGACTCAACTTTACGGCTATCTAAACTAAAGCCATGAAAAGGCTGCTTAGACCACTGTGCATCGATCTCGACTGGATTAATTTCTTGAAAAGAAACAGACATAGCTTACCTGCGAATAGGGTTTTCTGGAGTATCAAGGGGCTTATCAAGCGGTACATTCATTAAGCGCAATGATTCTTGCATAATGCGTGCAAAAACAGGGGCAGCAACCAAACCACCGTAATAACGGCCTTGCGGGTTTTCAACCACAACAATAACGGCTAAACGCGGGTCACTAATTGGAGCTACACCAGCAAATAAAGCACGGTATTCATTATTTGAATAACCTTTACGGTCTGCACGAAGTTTATGCGCCGTACCAGTTTTACCACCCACGCGATAACCCGGAATATTAGCTTGTTTTGCAGTACCACCAGGCATAGTCACCTGCTCTAGCATGAGCAAAACCTGATCGGCAATTTTTGGAGCTAGAACTTGTTCGCCTTTAGGTGCCTGATCTAACTTATGCAGGCTTAAAGGCATTTTCTCGCCATGATTTGCAAGCATTGCATAGCCTTGCGCCAACTGGAGAATAGTTGCATTTAGACCATAACCATAAGCCATGGTACCAATTTGGGAAGAATTTAATTTACTTACCGGTAACACTAAACCTGAGCTTTCACCCGGGAACTTCACAGCCGAACGTTTACCAAAGCCAGCGCGATTAAAGAAGCTTGGCAGTGTTTGCTTTGGAAGTGACAATGCAATTTTTGCAGAACCCACGTTTGAAGACTTGATAATTACGCCACTTACAGTTAATGCACCATAATTATGAGTATCACGAATCGTATGCCAACCTAAACGCATTGAACCTGGAGAAGTATTTACAATCGTATTTGGCGTATATTGTCCAGTTTCCAGTGCCGCAGAAACAGTAAATGGCTTCATGGTTGAACCCGGTTCGAACATATCAATCGCACCGCGGTTACGCATGGCATCTTTATTAGATAAACCGTTTTTGTCATTTGGGTTATATGACGGCCAACTGGTCATTGCCAAAATTTCGCCAGTTTTAACATCTACAGCAATAGCTGTTGCCGAGCGGGCGTTATTTGCAACACCAGCAGCTGTTAATTCACGGTACATAATGTACTGCAAACGGGAGTCAATACTTAAAGTGATGTTTTCGCCTGGTTCGCCCTCACGAATAACCTCTGAAACTTTTAAACGGTTTCCGCGCTTATCACGAATAATTTTTTGCTCACCATCCACACCCGACAGCTGTTTATTGAGCTGCATTTCCAAGCCTTCAATCCCTTGGCCTTCACTGTTGGTTAAACCAATAATCTGGGCATTTGGCTGTGGTTGAGGATAATAACGCTTATACGTTTTCTCGGCATATACCCCTTGAAAGTTACCCTTCGTAATCAGGTCTGCCTGTTGCGGTGGTATTTCTTTCTTCAAAACCAGATAACGAGAACGCGGTCGTGCATTCATCTGTTTTTTAAGATCGGCACGGTCTAAACCAACGACATCTGCCAACTCATCAAGATTCAAATTTTTATCGGGTAATTGTCGTTTTAATTTACGATTATTCGGATCTTTCTTTAATTCTTCTGTAATTTGATCATATAAGTGCTTCGTATCGAAATAATCACGTGGATCCATTACGATTTTCATGATCGGTGTACTAATTGCCAAAGGTACCCCGTGGCGATCACTAATCACGCCACGCATGGCTTCCACACGCTCAGTACGCAAAATATTGGCATTGGCCTTGTTTTGTAAAAAATCCTTATTAATTACTTGTACATAAAATGCACGTGCAATTAAAACAACAAAACAGAGCAGCACTACTGCCCAGAGCAGATAAAATCGCCACATATCAAATGCAAGAGTTGGTTTTTCCGAAATAGACTGCTGTTTTTTCCGTGTTTGTTTTGTTCGCTTATCTACCATACAGCAAGGCCTTACTTATTTTGCTCTGAGGTCATTGGTAAAGAAATTACCACCGTTTCTGCAGCCGGTGGAGAAAACATCCGTAGCTGAGTTACAGCACGCGTACCAATCTGTGCCGTTGCACCAAAGGTTTGTTGCTCAATGAGCAAACGCCCCCATTCAGCATTGAGATCATCACGTTCACGCATATAAGAGCTAAGCTCTCTATAATCATGACGATATTCAAATACTTGAAATACCACCATCATGGCACTTATAAAAACAAGCGCCACCAATACTGTATACACAACAACTTTTTTCACCACTTTGTTTTCTGTGGTTGCGATTTCATCACTGCTTTTCATTACGCGCCTTTTTCTTCCAAGCGTTCAGCAACCCGAAGCCATGCACTACGTGAACGAGGGTTCGCTTTTACTTCTTCTTCACTCGCACGAACCCGCGAAATTTTCTTTAATCTTCTTGTATCTACCCGCTGCTCAGGCATTCCCCAACCGAAATCTTCTGCTAACGTAGATTCTTTTTGAATAAACTGCTTAATCAGTCGATCTTCAAGAGAATGGAAACTAATAACAGACAAACGTCCTTCCGGTTTTAGTAAGTCTACAGCTTGCGGCAAAAACAGTTCAATATCTTCTAGCTCTTTATTAATAGCAATTCGAATAGCCTGAAATGCACGTGTCGCTGGATGTTTATGTTTTTCCCATTTTGGATGAGCAGTTTTAATAACTTCCGCCAATTGAGCGGTCGTTTCTAGTTTTCCAGCTAGTTTAATGGCTTTAGCAATACGTCGACTATAACGCTCTTCACCATATTGATAAATAATATTTGCTAATTGTTCTTCTTCAATTTTAAGTAACCACTCGGCAGCAGTTAAGCCCTTAGAATTATCCATTCGCATGTCCAACGGACCATCTTGCATAAAACTAAAACCACGCTCTGCCTGATCAAGTTGAGGAGATGAAACCCCTAGATCAGCCATAATTCCATCAACACTCATCACACCAATTTCCTGCATCTTCTCTTTGATATCAGCAAAACTGGCATGAATGATGGTAAATCTTGAATCTTCTTGTGCCAAAGTAGCAGCAACTTCCAATGCTTGAGGGTCTTTATCAAATGCGTACACTCGCGCATTTTCATCAAGTTTAGAAAGCAATAAACGGGTATGCCCACCTCTTCCAAAGGTTGCATCGATATACACCCCAGTTGTGCGATCTGCCAATAAGCTCTCAATGGTCTCGGAAAGTAAGACAGAAATATGCGACATAGGTGTTAAATCATAGCGTGAAAATGTAACTGCACATTATCACCTTGTTTATGGGCAACGCCAAACGGCTTTTTGTAGGAAAATATTAATTTTTCATAGATAAAACCGTTTTGTTAGCATTTTTTAAGCAAAATAAAAAGGCAAACGTACTTTTAGGGCACGCTTGCCGACTTATAAATAAATTGAATGCAGTTTTAATCTAAAAAACGATAATCTATTTCAATAGTTTTCTTATTGTTTACCATCATAAATCTGATCAAAAATCGCACCATTAGCAAAGTGAGTTTTTTGAGCTTTCGCCCAACCACCAAAAACATCATTAATGGTAAATAATTTAATTTTTGGGAATTGGGCTGCATATTTAGCAGCCACTTGAGCATTACGCGGTCGGAAATAATGTTTAGCAGCAAGCTCTTGCCCTAACGGTGAATATAAAAAGTTCAAATAGCCTTTTGCTAAAGTTCGATTCCCATCTTTATCAACGGTTTTATCTACAATTGCGACTGATGGCTCTGCCAAAATTGAAATTGATGGGTAAACAATTTCATATTTATCTTTATCAGGTCCTTTCGTTGCCAATAAAGCTTCGTTTTCCCATGATAATAAAACATCACCAATTCCACGTTCGGCAAATGTTGTTAGTGAACCGCGTGCTCCCGAATCAAGTACTTTTACATTGTGATAAAGTTTTTTAACTAACTCACGAGCCTTGGCATCATTACCACCCGGTTGTTTTAAGGCATAACCCCATGCAGACAAATAAATCCAACGAGGTGCGCCACCTGTTTTAGGGTTAGGGGTGATAATTTCAACACCCGGTTTTGTTAGATCATTCCAGTCACGTATATTTTTCGGATTACCTTTCCGTACTAGAAATACAACAGTAGAAGTATAAGGCGCAGAATTATTCGGAAATTCTTTTTGCCAATTCGGCTGGATAAAGCCTGCTTTCACAATCTCATCAATATCATTAGCTAACGCTAACGTTACAACATCAGCTTCTAAACCAGTAGCAACCGCCCGAGCTTGTTTACCAGATCCACCATGCGACTGTTTAAATTCAACATCCTGCCCTGTGCGTTGTTTCCAGAACTTACCAAAGGCCTGATTATATTCTTGATAAAATTCTCGAGTCGGGTCATAAGAAACGTTTAAAAAAGAAGTAGCTGCCTGAGCTGCTGTTGCCATTCCCAAGTACACCGCTACAGCCATTATTGATATTTTTTTCATTTACAAAATCCATCATTGGTTTTAGTTTTACTATATTTTTAATTTTATAATTTACAATCAATTACTTATATTAATATATTTTTTATTAATCTCTTTAAAATATATAGATTAAGATGTCTAAGTTATTTCATTTTTGAAAAATTTTGTAATTATTCTTACAACTTAATGAGGGCCTTCACTTTATCTACACATTAATTTGTTAAATAATGAAGCGCAAAGGATACATATGGCCTACATTTGGGCCGACCAGATTAAAATATAGATAATTTTTGTAAAAAGTGTGACACAGTTCCACTTTTTTATTAAGATTTATGTTTAAATCGTAGCATTACCGTAATTTTACATTTCGTTAAACTCAAAAAATAGATGAAATGTAATGAACAGAGGGGATGATTAATAATGAAAATTCATTATGGAAAAGCGTTAAGCTTAAGTTTGGTGCTGGGTTTGGCATCACAGTTTTCTGCAGCTGCAGTACTTAAAGATACTCCAAACAAAACTGGGGCAGATAAGCAGACTTCGCTTATTGAAAAAGCTTTAGATCAGCAGAAACGTAATCCTATTGTATTACCTTCTACAAATGATGAACTTAAAGTACTCAATTCAATTCGCGTTACCCCCACTCAAAACTTTCTTGCTGCTCAGCACGAACGTTTTTCACGTTTTGTTCAGGCGATCTTCCAGCCACATGCATCTTAAATTCTGAAACTCCCCCTCACCGTTTCAGTTTTAGCCCAGTCTGATGTTAAATAAAACGTCAGAATACTGGGCTTTTTCGTTATAATAGTTTCAATTTTTATTTTGACCCATTACCTATGAAAGTTCGTACTCGTATTGCACCTTCCCCTACTGGTTTTCCTCATGTCGGCACCGCCTACATCGCCTTATTTAACATGTGTTTTGCGAAACAACATGGCGGAGAATTTATTTTAAGGATTGAAGATACAGACCAACTTCGCTCTACACCAGAGTCTGAAAAAATGATTTTGGATTCATTGCGTTGGTTAGGCCTAAATTGGTCTGAAGGTCCAGATGTGGGGGGGCCACATGCACCGTATCGCCAATCTGAACGTATGGGAATTTATAAGCAATACGCGTTAGAACTTGTTGAAAAAGGTCATGCTTTTTATTGTTTTGCTACAGCCGAAGAACTAGACCAGATGCGTGCAGAACAACAAGCACGTGGTGAAACACCAAAATATGACGGTCGTGGGTTAAAACTTTCTCAAGAAGAAGTGACACGTCGCTTGGAAGCGGGCGAACCACATGTTATCCGTATGAAAGTACCTGAAGAAGGTATTTGTAAATTTAATGACTTATTACGCGGGGAAGTTGAAATTCCTTGGGCGCAAGTCGATATGCAAGTTCTTCTTAAAAATGATGGATTACCAACTTATCATTTAGCCAATGTCGTTGATGACCATTTAATGGAAATCACTCATGTATTGCGCGGTGAAGAATGGCTTCCATCTGCACCAAAGCATCAGTTGCTTTACCAATATTTTGGCTGGGAAATGCCAACACTCTGCCACATGCCATTATTGCGTAATCCAGATAAATCAAAATTATCTAAACGTAAAAACCCGACATCAATTAACTACTACCGCGATATCGGTGTATTACCAGAAGCCTTGTTAAACTATTTAGGCCGTATGGGTTGGTCAATGCCGGACGAAAAAGAAGTATTTACGCTACAAGACATGATGGATAACTTTGATATTCAACGTGTATCACTTGGTGGTCCGATTTTTGATGTTGAAAAATTAAACTGGCTTAACGGTCAATGGATTAAAGGTTTAACTCCCGGCCAACTATTAGACCGTTTATTAACATGGAAGAGTGATCGCAGCACTTTAGAAGATATTGCTGCTGCCATTCAACCGCGTATTAATTTGCTTTCAGAAGCAGTAAATTGGGCTGGTTTCTATTTTAACCATATGCCACAAATCACAGCAGAAATGTTTGAAAGTAAAAAATTGACTTCTGAACAGGTTCGTCAAAGTCTTCAATTTGCAATATGGCGTCTTGAAGGCCAATTTACATGGAACAATGACACTGTTAGCCAAACTCTGATGGATCTTGCGAACCAGATGGAGATTAAATTACGCGATTTCATGCCTGCGTTCTTTATCGCAATTGCGGGTTCAACCAGCTCAACACCTGTAATGCAGTCAATGGTCACCCTTGGACCTGATTTAACTTTTGCTCGTTTACGTCGCGCTTTAGAAATTGTGGGTGGACCAAGCAAGAAAGAAGTTAAAAATTGGGAAAAACTCAATGAGAGCTTAAAATTGCCGAAAAATGAAGCAACTAGCGAAGTTTAATTCATTTTTTAGTTGACGTGTGAGCGCATTCAACCTAATATTGCGCTCACACAAACTGGGGTCATAGCTCAGTTGGTAGAGCGCTACAATGGCATTGTAGAGGTCAGCGGTTCGATCCCGCTTGACTCCACCACGCTCCTTTGTGTTTGCCTCATCAAGTCCCTATCGTCTAGAGGCCTAGGACATCGCCCTTTCACGGCGGTAACCGGGGTTCGAATCCCCGTAGGGACGCCATATTCTGCTTTAAAAATTATTAAAAGACTCTATCGTCACCTTACTGTTTATTCTTTATCTCTTTCTAGATTGCACATTTGTCTATTTTATCTAAAATAGCGTCTTTCTTAATTCTCTCAATGTGTAATATGCAGCCATCTGACAATCAACTAGATGCTCATCAGCATCAGAACAGTACTGCACCTTTAAAAAGAGCCATGAGTACTCGCCATCTTGTTATGCTATCACTAGGCGGGGCAATCGGAACTGGTTTATTTTTAGGTTCAGGGGAAGTCATTTCACAAACTGGAGCTATTGGCGCAATTATTGCCTATATTCTTGGTGGCGCGATCGCTTATATGGTCATGCTCTGCCTAGGAGAACTTGCTGTACATATGCCTGTTTCAGGCTCTTTTGGTGCCTATGCCAAAAAATATATCAGCCCCAGTACAGGCTATATGATTTCTTGGATGTACTGGTTGACCTGGACTGCAACGCTTGGAACTGAATTCACAGCCGCAGCATTACTCATGCAGGAATGGTTCCCACATATTTCAATGTGGATCTGGACAATTGTTTTTGCAATCACTATTTTTGGTTTAAATATTAGTTCAACTCGCATTTTTGCTGAGTCTGAGTTTTGGCTAGCTCTTATTAAAGTAATTACCGTTATTGCTTTTATTGTACTGGGCCTATTAGCAATTTTTGGTTTAATTCCTTTTCATGGTAGCCAAACTGCACCACTATTTAGCAATCTTACAGCTCAAGGCTGGTTCCCGCATGGTTTAATTCCTATTTTCACCACCATGCTGATTGTTAACTTTGCTTTCTCAGGAACCGAATTAATTGGCGTAGCAGCAGGTGAAACCAAAGATCCGGCTCAAAATGTACCCAAAGCAATTAATGCAGCGATTTGGCGTCTTCTTATTTTCTTTGTAGGGACCATTATTGTTATTAGTGCTTTACTTCCTTTCCAGCTTGCAGGTTTAGGCGGTGAAAGCGTAAGTAGTAGCCCTTTCGTTACCGTATTTAATTATATTGGCATTCCATATGCGGATGATATTATTAGATTTGTAATTATTACAGCCCTACTTTCGGCAGCAAACTCAGGCCTTTATGCCGCTTCACGTATGATGTGGTCACTGTCAGAACAAAAATTATTACCTAGCGTATTTGCTACGCTCTCAAAAAGTGGAACACCTATTGTTGCCTTAGTTGTAACAATGTTTGGAGCAATTCCAGGCTTGTTATCAGAGCAATTTGCCCCAGAGACTATTTTTAAAAATCTGCTTGGCGTTGCAGCATTTACTATGGTTATTGTCTGGATGAGCATTTGTTTAAGTCAATTTAATTTCCGTCGCCAATGGTACAAATCTGGCCATACAGTTAAAGACTTACAATATGCTGCCCCATTATTTCCTATCGTCCCGATTTTAGGTTTTATTTTCTGCTTTATTACGTGTTTAAGTATGGCAGCAGACCCTGAAATGCGTGCTGGTTTCGTAGGCTGCCTTATTTTTACAGCTTTATGTTATGTCAGCTATTTTATTTTTTACCGCAATAAAGTCTAAACCACTCTTATTCAATGAAAGTGTAGCAAAAAACTACACTTTTTTTTGTCTGCATACTGGTTTTATATAACATACCGTTGTAGATTAAAATTTATATTAAAAACAATTCCTTGTATAGAATGAAAATTATATTTATCCACGGGATGAATCAACAGAATTACACAGCACATCGCTTGAAAGAGCATTGGTTAAAAGTATTTAAGCTCGGTCTAAAACAGATGCCTTGCAAAGTTAACGTGCGCGATCTTCATATTCATATGCCATTTTATGGCGATCTGATGACTAAATATCAATTAAGCAATCAATTAAACCCTAATACTTTATTACCTAAGTCTTTTTTAAATAATTATTTACCCATTCAATTACATCGCAACAATCCTCCAGCTAAAGAACACACTCCATTTGTTCCTTTATTACTACCAGCAACTGACCCAGCTGAAAAAAGCTTCTCAGAACGACTTTATCTCACCTCTCAGCTCGTAAAGGATCGAGTACTCAAAGAATTGGTTGTTCTTTTAAACAACTTTCCAAAATTGCATGAGAGCTTGATACAGCAGTTTCTGATTGAAACTTATATGTACTTATCTAATCCTGAATTTATGCAGGAAGTTAATGAGCGGATTTTACAAAAAATGCGAGAGGATGATGATTATATCGTCGTTGCACACTCTCTCGGCTCAGTCATTGCTTTTAATCTACTTTCAAACCCTTCATATCGGTTTTCGATTAACCGATTTATAACATTAGCGTCTCCTTTATCTTTTCGCGTCATTCAAAGTAAGCTCCCAAGTCCAATTTCTAGGCCACCCCATATTGACGGCGAATGGTTTAATTTTTATTCCCAAGATGATTTTCTGACTGCATTTCCATTATGTGAGGCTCCTTTTAACTTTGATCCACCCATTATTAATCAGAAAATTTTTACCTTCGCTAACCAGCCACATGAGATTTTAGGATATTTACAACATCCCTCCGTGATAAAGGCAATTATTGAACCTTTTCAGAAAAAAGAGGGCTAAATGTATATATTTTCTACAATTTGAGTTATTTTTAAGCGCTTGATAGCTTTTTTTAATATTTATTCAGAAAACTATTTGACACTTTTATTAAATCGACCTAATATACGCCCACCTCTGAAACGTCCCTATCGTCTAGAGGCCTAGGACATCGCCCTTTCACGGCGGTAACCGGGGTTCGAATCCCCGTAGGGACGCCAGTAATTTTTTCAGATGTATGCCTCACATATGTCCCTATCGTCTAGAGGCCTAGGACATCGCCCTTTCACGGCGGTAACCGGGGTTCGAATCCCCGTAGGGACGCCAAATTCTAAAAAGCCACTGCATAACGTCAGTGGCTTTTTTCTTGCCTTAAAAAATGAAAAGCCAATCATGATTAGCTTTTCATATGCTCCATTAACTCGCAATGCCCACTTGTACTTCAAGGCGACCCGATTGTACCCGTAGTCCTCTAATTTCAAATTGATCTACCAATTGCTGGACCAACTCTCGACTTTCTCTCAAAATATTCAAACCCGGTAAAATACTAAAATCAGTCAAACTTAAAAGCTTTTCAACCATCCATGAACGGTTATTAATAAAGTCGATAAATCCTGCTTGCTCTAGGTCAATAAACCACATACGGTGACCATCACGCTGGATGCCAGGAATATCACCAATCAAGTGATTAATGAGTGATGGAATCGGTAACATATTCACCACTTCAAAACCAACTCGACCAATACGGCGCACAACCCAGTTTGATAGTGTTCCCCCATGGCGGATCTGAACATCAAGGCTCTCATCCATTTGACGTAGGCGCAAAAATTTTTCCTGCCCAATACGACATTCCAATACTTTAAAATCTAAACTTAAACGATACATGAAACGATGGTAATGCCCATCGATCTCGACTTGGAAACTATCATTGCCACACTTGATTTTAATATCATCAATTTCAGAACGATCTATGCGCTTACGAATTTGATTGTTTAATAGCATTTCCGGTAAATACAGCGTTAAAGTGCTCTTCCCCAAAAATGTACGTGCCATGATCAACGCGACTTGACGTGCAGTTTCACTGGTTTCAGACACCATACCTCTTACAGTACCTGCTGCCAGATTTGTCATTCCGACAACTCCACGTCTGGTGTGAGTGGTCACTTGGTCGAGCGCATCTAATGCAGCATCCGCGACCCCTGCAATATTACGTGTCGTATCACTAGCGAACCCGACCGCATCTTGGGCATGTTGCAATGTCTTATGCAGTAATCGACGAGATAATGACTGTTTTGCGGTATCTGGGGTATCTACAGCCGATGCTGTTGTTGTAGGCTTCGACTCATTGTCATCTTGTTGACCCAAGTCCCTCTCTCCTTTTTATATTTATTTCACATCCTATTTATGAGTATTTAAGCTCATTTATAGTGCTAATCACACTTCATTTTTCTGTAGATTAGCATGCTCTACAATATTATTTTAATTTTTATGTGTACGCATAAATCATCTGCTTTTTGTATTTCCTTGTTTATTCAAAATTAATTTTTTGCTAGCTCAAAGCACTTCATCGATATCTTACAAATTTTTTTCTTTTTCGACATTTCCGTTAGAATAGATTCAAACTGAATGTGGAGTTCCTATGCAATACCGTTGCCCTCAATGTCAAAGTGTTAAAATTATGCCTGTAAGCCAAGGCATTAACAGCGCAAAACCAACTGTTCCTAAAAGCCTTGCTATCTTAATTCCTGCAATTTTTATGCTTTTACTCTTGGTTATTATTAGCATTTTTATGTGGATTTTTGGCAATGGTGCAAGCAGCTCTCTTCAAATTGCAACAGTAGTTGTTTTTGTTGTGACTGTAGGGGCAGGTTTTATGTTCTGGCGTGATTTACCAGACTTTAAACTGTCTATGCAAGCATTTATGCAGTCACAAAAACATTGGAAATGCCGTGACTGCAATAACGAGTGGGAAATCTAATCAATTATTCACATCAGTTTAATGCTGATGTGAATGTGCTTCGTCAGCATGTTCATGGGGAGCATGCTGGGCAGTGTGCTGACAGTTAATCTCCTCGTCATCTTCAATTTGCAAAGTAACCTCTGCAATCCCATGTTCATGAGATAGCATTTCAACTGCTTCATTATAAAGCCTTGTACGCTCTGCTTCTGGCGCAAACAAGTGCACCGTTAAATGAATATTTTTAGACGTAATGGCCCAGACTTTAAGTTGATGAATACTTTCAACGCCATTTAAAGAAAGTAGATCTGTACGTAATTTCTCAATATCCACTTCTTCTGGCACACCTTCGAGCAAAATATTAATGCTCTGTTTAAGCAAAATCCATGTTCTTGGTAACACCCAAAAGCCAATGAGTACGGCAATAAGTGTGTCAATCCAGTACCAGTTGGTGAAATAAATCGTTATTGCCGCGATGATCACTCCTACCGAACCGAATGCATCGCTTAAGACCTCTAGATAAGCACCTTTAACATTTAGACTAGAGTTAGCGCCCGACATTAAAATTTTCATTGAAATGAGGTTAATTACTAAGCCAACCGTTGCCACAATAAGCATCCCCACACTTTGGATTTCAGGTGGCTTAGAGAACCGGATATAGGCCTCATATAAAATATAAACTGCCACCACAAAGAGCATGAGCGCATTAAATAAAGCTGCCAAAATTTCAAAGCGCTGATAGCCAAAAGTACGCTTATTATCAGCGGGACGTTTTGAAATTTGAATGGCAACCAAAGCAATTGCCAAAGCAGCTGCATCTGTAAACATATGTGCAGCGTCAGAGAGCAATGCCAAACTTTGCGTGATTAAACCTGCAATGACCTCAACAATTAAAAACGTTGTAGTAAGAGCTAAGGCAATTGTTAATTTTTTAGCATTACCTTCAGTCACTACCGCATGACTATGATCATGTTGTCCACCCATGTTGCGGACTCCTTATTATTTATCTTTATGGTGAGGTAAAAGTAACAATGAATGCATTATTATTTTTACCTCTTTCAAACACTTTTTTGACTCAAGTTCTGTAATCAAAAAAGATATCTCAAATCGATGACATTATGAATGCTCAGCGCTTTTCACCTTGCTTTCATTCATCCATCGATAAATGACTGGTAATAAGACCAGAGTTAATATCGTAGATGAAATAATGCCACCAATAACAACCGTTGCCAAAGGTCGTTGCACTTCTGCACCGGTTCCTGTTGCCAAAGCCATTGGAATAAAACCAAGCGAAGCAACACAAGCCGTCATTAGAACGGGTCTTAAGCGTAAGATCGCCCCATTCCAAGTTGCAGTTTGAATATCAAAGTTTTCTCTAAGCTCTTTAATAAAACTCAGCATCACCAGACCATTCAAAACAGCAACACCAGACAAGGCAATAAATCCAACGCCAGCCGACATTGAAAGTGGAATATCCCTTAGCCAAAGTGCGATAATGCCACCCGACAAAGCAAACGGAACGCCGCTAAACACCAACAGGCTTTCTTTAATGTTATGGAATACAGCCATGAGTAAAATGAAAATCATAGCAAGCGCCAATGGAACAACAATTTTCATTCGTGCAGCAGCTGAAGCTAGATTTTCAAACTGACCACCATATTCCAACCAATACCCCGCTGGTAGTTGTTCTTTTGCGAGCGTTGTTCTTAACTCTTGAACAAATGACCCTAAATCACGGCCTTCTACGTTAGCGGTAATAATGACACGGCGCTTACCATTTTCACGTCCTACCTGATTTAAGCCTGATGTACGTTCAACTTTAGCGACATCTTGAAGCTGGATTAGACCACCATTTGGTAATTGAATTGGAAGTTGGGCTAAGTTTTGAATGGTACGTTGCTGATCCTCTAAGCGAATTTCAAAATCGAATCGTCTATCACCTTGTAAAATCTGCCCTACATTTTGTCCACCGACACTTGCTGCCACAATATCTTGAATGGCTTTAGCAGATAATCCATATTGCGCAGCCAAAGGACGATTAATTTCGATACTTAGCACAGGCAAACCGCTCGTTTGTTCAACCTTAACAGCCGTAGCACCAGAAATTGTCTGTATCTTTTGAGCAAATGCCTGAGCCTGCTCATTAAGCACCTGCATATCATCGCCAAAAATCTTGACGCCAATATCGCTCCGGATACCTGAAATCAGCTCATTAAAACGCAGCTCAATCGGTTGAGAGAACTCGCTGTTATTGCCCGGTAATGTCGCCAAGAAAACTTGCATACGAGAACGCAGTTCATCTAACGTTTCTTTAGAGTTTGGCCATTGATCATGAGGTTTAAGCAAAATAACCGCATCAGAGATATTAGGTGGCATCACGTCAGTTGCAACCTCAGCCGTCCCTGTTCGTGCAAAAACAGCCTTTACCTCTGGAAAATTTTTCAAAATGAGCTTTTCAGTATTTTCTTGCATTCGCAGAGACTGCTCGAGTCCAGTACTAGGTGAACGCATTTGCTGCAAGGCGAAATCACCTTCACTGAGTTGCGGAGCAAATTCACTGCCCATTTGGGTCGCTAAAACACCTGTGAACACTAAAATACTTAATGCAAAACTAAGAACAACAATCTTAAGTTGATAAGCCTGATCGAGAATATCTCGATATTTCTGCTTTAAAAGCAGCATCCAACGTGTTTCTTTTTCTTTCACTTCACCCGTAACAAAAAGAGCAACTGCCGCAGGTACAAATGTCACAGAAAGAATCATGGCACCCAATAACGCCATAACCACGGTCATTGCCATCGGATGGAACATTTTGGCTTCAACGCCAGATAAAGCAAAAATAGGTAAATAGACCACTAAAATAATCATTTGCCCAAAAATAAGCGGTCGACGGGCCTGTTTCGCTGCGAGAAAAACTTCTTTGAATCGCTCAGTTCTCGTAAGTGGCCGTTGTAAAGCATGCTGTGCTTCTGCTAGACGTCGAATACAGTTCTCTACGATAACAACTGCACCATCTACAATAATCCCGAAATCAAGCGCTCCTAGGCTCATCAGATTGGCACTAATGTTTTGTTCAGCCATACCTGTCAGGGTAAATAACATCGAAAGCGGGATAATACAGGCAGTAATTAAAGCTGCTCGGAAATTTCCGAGGAAAATAAACAAAATCACAATAACCAGAATCGCCCCTTCTACAAGGTTCTTCTGTACTGTTGCAATTGCTTTGTTTACCAAACTCGTCCGGTCATAAACCGTTTCGATTTCTACACCTTTAGGTAAAGTAGATTGAATTTCCTTAATTTTGCTATCGACCGCCTGAGCAACTGTACGGCTGTTTTCCCCCATCATCATCATGGCAATGCCAAGAACAGTTTCTCCACCATTGTAAGTTGCAGCACCCGTTCTTAAATCATGCCCAATAGAGACATTCGCCACATCTGCCACACGAATTGGTAAACCATTTTTAGTGCTTACAGTAATGTTTTGAATATCCTCAACACTACTTAACATGCCCGGAACACGAACAGTGAGCTGCTCGCCATTCTCTTCAATAAAACCTGCACCGCGATTTTCATTGTTTTCTTGCAGAGCAGTTTGAAATTCATTAATTGAAATCTGAAGCTGCTGCAAACGTTTTAAATCAGGAGAAACAATATAGGTTTTATTGTAACCACCAATACTGTTAATTTCGGCTACACCTTTCACTCGCTGTAATTGAGGACGTACAATCCAGTCCTGAATTTCACGCAAGTCCATGGCTGTATAGGCTGTACCATCAGCTTTTTTAGCACCAGCTTTTGCTTTCACAACCCATTGGTAAATTTCACCCAATCCCGTTGAAACAGGAGACATGACAGGATCAACCGTTTCAGGTAGTTGTCCGTCCGCCTCTTGTAAACGCTGGTTAATCAGTTGCCTTGCCCAATAAATATCTGTTCCATCTTTAAAAATGATGGTGACTTGGGAAAGTCCATAGCGGGAAATAGAGCGAGTCTGTTCCAGATTAGGAATTCCGGCCATCGCATTTTCAATAGGATAGGTAATCCGCTGTTCGACCTCTAAAGCCGTATATCCATTTGCTTGAGTATTAATCTGCACCTGAGCATTGGTAATGTCTGGAACCGCATCAATAGGAAGCTTTTGATAACTCCAGATTCCGACTCCAATCCACGTCAGCACAAATAGCATGACCCAAATAGCATTTTGAATAGCAAACTGAATAACTCTGTCAAATAGTCCTTCGGGTTTGGGCAGTTCGGGTTTATTAATGTCCATGCTCCGCCTCTCCTTTTTCCAGTTCGGATTTCAGCAAGAAGCTGCCTTCTGCAACATAGCGCTGGCTTGGATTAATACCTTTTACAACTTCGACCCACTGACCATCTTTAGAACGTTGCCCCAACTGTACAGTGACAGGTTCAAACTCAAAGCCTGTTTTGACCATTTTTGGAGTAAAGATAACGTCTTTACCTTCAACTTGCTGGATCGCTTGAGCTTTTACACGTGTTACTTTTTGCGTTGAACCTGAATTTAGCTCAACGTTAACCATTAGGTTTGGACGTAATTCACTATTATTTGCTAAAACCTTAGCACGAACTTGTAAGCGCCCTGTCTGAGCATCAGCCTCTGTTGTTAAGCTTTGAACCTGTGCAGTAAATACATTCCCAGTTTGCAAAGATTTAAATTCAATCTGCTGATTTGGCTGTACATTCATATTTGCGGTGCTTGGTAAAATAAACTCCAGCCACAACTGATCAAGTTGATTAATAATAAAAAGCTGATCTGCAAGCTGTACGTTTTCACCCACCACAATATCTTTATTACTCACCGTGCCAGCAATTGGAGCTGTTAAGGTGTAGCGTCCGCCTGAACCGGAACCTGCGCCGAATGCACTTAAGCGTGAGCGAGCTGCTTTAACCTGAATTTGGGCTTGCTGGTAAGCGTTATAAGCTCGTTGATAATCTTGTTTAGCAGAAATTCCCTGAGACCATAAGCTACGTTCACGTTCATAGTCCTGACGCGTTAAATCAAGATTAGACTGTGCAATTTGTAAATTCGCTTGTTGATCGACTAGATCTGGAACCAATAAGCTTGCGAGAGCCTGACCCTTTTTAACCTGTTGTCCCAATTCAACATAGACTGCTTCGACACGACCACTAAAACTTGGTGAGACATGGGCTTGACGGTCTGTATTTACAACCAGTTTGGCTGGATAAGTTTGAAGTTGAGCAACTTCCCCCACTTCAACCTGTTCAATTTTTAAATTTTGTTCCTGCATTTGTTGAGCAGTGAGCATCAATGGTTTTTCACCTTCGTCATGATGTCCTTCACCCTCTTCCTCAGCATGCCCATGGCCTTCTGAGGCTTCAGAAGAGGCAGGTTTATTTTTTGAATTTAAAACGAGCAAGCCGATTAATATTGCAGTGACTGCTGCAATCACTCCCACCCAAAGCCACTGAGAATTTTTCTTTAAATTTGTCGACATTTTTATTCTCCTGCCTGAGTTGGGAATGATTGGCTTTGTTGCCAAGCACGTTGATTCAATTGCATTAAGGCATCTTTCGCCATGATTTGTTCCGGCTCTAAACCGAAACGCAAACTTTGAATTTCAATTGAATTTTGCCAAGCCTGTTTTAATAGCTCGACTTTACGTAAACGGACATCTTGCAATTGCATGGTGGCTTGCTGAACATCGGTAACTGCGAACTTACCCAAACGGAAACCTTGTAATGTTTTTTGTTGAACTTGAGCCGCAAGAGGAACTTGCTGATCATTGAGTTGTTTAAACTGGATGCGCAAACCCTTTAACTCTGACATCAAAGTCTCAATATCTGCTTGATTCTGCTGTCGATAAAAGCTTTGTTGGCGTTGAGTCAGCTCTTGCTTGGCTTGAGCAATCTTGATTCCATACTGTTGGCGATTAAAAAGATTTAAAGGAATTTCTACGCCTAAACGAATTTGGTTATCTGTACTCTGCTCTGGAGAGCGAGTGTTATTAACACCCAAAGTTACGGTAGGTTGTGGTCTTGCTTTTGCTTTAAGCTGTTGAATATTGGCTTGCTGCGCAAGAGAATCCAACTGGAAAGAGCGCTCCAATAAATTATTTTGTGAATCTTGGTTTGGTTCTATATTCGCTGCCAGCGCCCATAACTGGTTTGGACTTTGAAAGAGCTGAAACTGACTTGAACCACCACCCCATAAATTCACTAGTTGCTGTTTCGCAACTTGGAGTTTTAAATCGACTTGTTGGTATAAGCGCTGATTTTCCAAGTGAGACATACGCACTCGGTCTACATCAACTTGCGCAATACTTCCTGCCTGATAACGTTTTTCCGATGCTAGTAAATTTTCTTGGCTAACGGATAGCTGCTCTCCAATGAGAAATTTTTCAAGCTCAAGCAAAGCCACTTGCGACCAAAAATATTTAACGATTAATCCAAGCTCAGCGGTATAACGCTGCTCAGCCAAATCAATTTTTGATATTTCTACTTTTGCCAAATTTTGTGCAGCCTTACGCTGCCCAAAAATATCCAAAGGCTGAGAGATTCCAATCGCGAGTTCTTTTTCTTGATCACTCTGGAAACCTGTTTGCTCAATGGAAAGACTTGGGTTTGCCCATAAACGACTTTGCTTTAAATTAGCCTCAGCCATTTGCTGCTGTGCTTTCCAAACACCTTGCTGATTTTGATAGTTTTGTACCTGTTCTAACGCTTGCTCAAAAGTAAACGCTGCTTTTTGAATATAACGTTCTTGTTGAATATCAGACTGAGCTATCACTGCTTGCCCAGCCAATAGCATGGCAATAGACAGGCTTGAAATCGTTAAAACTTTTTTTAACGTTATCTTAACGTTACTCTCTAAGTGATAAGTAGAACTCACTCGATTTGAAAAAATAGAAGACATGTTTTTGCCCCGCAATAAATAAGAGATGCGGTGGGCTTTTTTTGGCTACCCCACCTATAGCGGGGTTAAAACAGGAGGAGGTTTTAAAGCAGTAAGATGGGGTGACTGGTAAGAATTAGACCAGTGATAAATTTGTGAGAGTTCCTGCACATGTACTACAGGTGCTTCAGCTTGTTTTGCAACTTCAGTCATCACAACATGAAAACATGAAGGTAAATGATCATGGTGATCTTGCAAATTTAAGGGAGCTTTATGAGAGGTGCTTCCGGCATCGTTCTGTTCAGTATGACTACGATGTGTGCCTTGATCTATATTCAAAGCCGCATGATGCCCGAAATGATGCAATGATTTTTCCTGGTTTTCATGCGCGCAAAATGCCGCTGCCACATTCCATAAACTCTGGAATATGAGCAAACTAAACAAGACGGACACAAAAATTGTGGAACGTGGCAAAAGCGCACCATTAAACTAAAAAGTTGAACAAAGCCACTATAACAGGCACTAGGCATGTAATAAAATTACAAAACCTCGAATCACGAATCCTCACCTTTTAATTTAGAACTTATCTCACGTTAGACGAGACAAAAATAACTTATTATTGAGTAATCATTATGTACAAGCTTTTTTCTGTATCTATATTAACAATTTGCTTTGGCTTAACTGGCTGTGCAACGTCAATACTATCATCAGCCTTGCCCGATGAAACAACTCAAGTTCAGACGAATACTTTAAAAACAGATCAAATTATTGCCCTAGGACAGGCAGTTAAAAATCAGCAGGAACAAGGATTGGTATTTATAGGTCAAGACTATAATTATTTAATGACCGATGGTAGCGCAGAGTTTCTAAAAATTATTAAAACCATTCCATCCACCGAAAGAACACTTAATATCCCCTCTCCACTTGTACTCACTATGGATGATCCAAATCATTTTCATGGAGTAATACAGATTCGCTATAATACACGCATGGGGAATCTAAATAAAAAGCAAAAAGATATGTTAACGGATTTGGATTTTAAACAGAATTTTGCCATGCTCCAAGCTCAAGAAAATACCCCATATCCCTATATTAATATTTCTTTCAAAGGCCAGCTTTATGAAGCTAAAGACCTAAAAGATATTCAACAAAAACTAGCAACTCCTTACGTAGTTGAATTACAGGAAAAAATTGAAACAACTAAAAAACATCCATTCAAACGTGCTACCCGCAAGGTTTTATACCCTTTAGCAATGACCTTTGATGTAATTGTTATTGCCCCATCTTTAATATGGGCAGATTTACATGGTGACTTTAATAAATAAAGCACTAAGATTCCTAAAACAAAAAACCAGCCCTTAGGCTGGTTTTTAAATTTAGCAGTAATTAACCGCTAATTTTTTTGTATTTCGTACGTTTTTGAGCAGCATCATCACCCAAACGTGACTGGCGATATGCTTCATATTCAGCATAGTTACCTGCGTAGAATTCTGGCTGTTCATTTTCAAATGACAAGATATGTGTCGCAATACGGTCAAGGAACCAACGGTCATGCGATACCACCATTACCGTACCAGGGAATACAAGAATTGCATCCTCAAGCGCACGTAAAGTTTCAATATCCAAGTCGTTTGATGGCTCATCCAGTAAGATTACGTTTGCACCTAACTGTAAAATCTTCGCCAGTTGTAAACGGTTACGCTCACCACCAGACAATTCACCTACACGTTTTTGCTGATCTTGACCTTTAAAGTTAAAACGGCCGATATAAGCACGTGACGCGATTTCGTAATCACCGATTTTTAAGATATCTAAACCGCCAGAAACTTCTTCCCAAACAGTTTTATTATTATCTAGAGTGTCACGGATCTGACCAACATAAGCAACTTTAACCGACTCACCTAAGGTCACAGTACCTGTATCAGGTTGCTGTTCGCCGGTCATCATACGGAATAAAGTCGTTTTACCTGCACCGTTTGGACCAACGATACCAACAATCGCTGTTGGAGGTACGGTAAACGTTAAGTTTTCGTACAACAAGCGACCATCAAATGATTTGCTGATGCCTTCCACTTCCACAACTTTGTTACCCAAACGTGGACCAGGTGGAATATAGATTTCAGACGTTTCATTACGTTGCTGGAATTCTTTAGAGTTAAGCTCTTCAAAACGTTCCATACGCGCTTTGTTTTTCTTTTGCTGACCTTTAGCATTTGAACGAACCCATTCAAGTTCTTTTTTCAATGCTTTAGCAAAAGATTCTTCTTGTTTATTTTCCTGCTCTAAACGAGCATTCTTTTGTTCTAACCAAGAAGAATAGTTCCCTTGATAAGGAATACCCATACCACGGTCAAGTTCAAGAATCCACTCAGCTACGTTATCCAAGAAATAACGGTCATGCGTAATCGCAACGATAGTACCAGGGAAATCTTTCAAGAAACGTTCTAACCAAGTTACAGATTCTGCATCCAAATGGTTCGTCGGTTCGTCCAGAAGTAACATATCTGGTTTAGAAAGCAATAAGCGGCAAAGTGCAACACGACGGCGCTCACCACCTGAAAGTAATGATACGTCTGCATCCCAAGCTGGAAGATTCAAAGCATCCGCAGCAATTTCAAGCTGGTTGTTTAGGTTGTGTGCATCCCAAGCATGGATAATTGATTCTAATTTTTCCTGCTCTTTTGCAAGTGCATCAAAATCTGCATCTGGATCTGCATACTCTGCAAAAACTTGATCAAGACGTTCTAATGCATCTAAAGCTTCACGCACGCCATCTTCAACGTTACCACGAACGTCTTTAGTCGGATCTAGCGGTGGTTCTTGCTCTAAATAGCCGATTTTAATTCCAGGTTGTGCACGAGCCTCACCAGAGAAATCTTTATCTACGCCAGCCATAATACGAAGCAAGGTAGATTTACCTGCACCGTTCAAACCGAGTACACCAATTTTGGCACCCGGGAAAAATGATAAAGAGATGTCTTTTAAGATTTCGCGCTTTGGCGGAACCATCTTAGACACTCGGTTCATCGTATAAATATATTGGGCCACGCAGGACTCCTCAATTGAAAAACCAGTACATCGCAATAAGCGATAAATAATCGCGCGTATTATACGCTGAAAACCTCTTTGACTTGAAGTTATGATTTCCATCGTACGGATTTATCAAACAATTTTCTTTTTCAATAAGTTGCAAAATGTTTATGTATAAGATTTATACAAGGTTTCAGCGTATATTTTTCTATCTTTATTCCTAAAATTGGAAAACAAACCAGAATTTCTGCAATTTTCTCTATTCGTTTTAGGCTAGACTCGCTCAATATTTAACTCACGAAGATGAAGTAATAATGACTTATAAAGATGAAACCTTAGCCATTCATGCAGGCTATTCACCAGAGGCGACCACAAAAGCTGTTGCGGTTCCTATTTATCAAACCACATCTTATGCATTTGATAATACCCAGCACGGTGCCGATCTTTTCGATTTAAAAGTTCAAGGTAATATTTATACCCGTATTATGAACCCAACGACCTCTGTGCTTGAACAGCGTCTTGCCGCGCTTGAAGGTGGTATTGGAGCTTTAGCATTAGCATCTGGTATGGCCGCAATTACTTATGCTATTCAAACGATTACTGAAGCAGGAGACAACATTGCCTCGGTCTCAACATTGTATGGTGGAACCTATAACTTATTTGCCCACACCTTACCGAAACAAGGTATCGAAGTTCGTTTTTTTGATTACCAAAAGCCTGAAAGCTTACGTAACTTAATTGATGATAAAACCAAACTGGTTTTTGTTGAGTCGATTGGTAACCCACTCGGCAATATTATTGATCTAGAGGCGATTGCTAAAATTGCTCATGAATATGGGGTTCCAGTCGTTGTAGACAATACCGTTGCCACCCCTGCTTTATTAAAACCTTTTGAATATGGTGCCGATATCGTCATTCATTCTCTTACAAAATATATCGGTGGTCATGGCAATAGCATCGGCGGTGCGATTGTAGATAGCGGTAAATTCCCTTGGGGTAAATATCCGGAACGCTTTAAAGTTTTGAACACACCAGATCCGAGTTATCACGGGGTTAATTATGTTGAAGCATTAGGTGAAGCAGCTTATATTGCACGAGCTCGCGTAGTTCCATTACGCAATACAGGTGCAGCAATTAGCCCTTTAAGTGTGTTCTTAATTTTACAGGGTCTAGAGACTCTAAATTTAAGAATGGAACGCCATACTGAAAATGCTCAAAAAATTGCGGAATATTTGCAAAATCACCCAAAAGTAAAATGGGTGAATTATGCAGGCCTCAAAGACCACCCACAGCACCAACTGGCTCAAAAATATGTAAAAGGCAAGCCTTCTGCAATTTTGTCTTTTGGCGTGCAAGATGGTCTCGAAGGTGGTACTCGTTTCATCGATGCACTACAACTGTTTACTCGTCTCGTAAATATTGGCGATGCCAAAAGTTTAGCTTGCCACCCTGCAACGACAACTCACCGCCAGCTCAACGAACAAGAACTTAAAGCTGCGGGCGTAAGTGAAGATATGGTGCGTCTTTCGATTGGTATTGAGCATATCGATGACTTAATCGCCGATTTAGAACAAGCGCTTTCAGCTGTATAACTTTTAAACTATCTAACAAGCCTCTGGAAACAGAGGCTTTTTTATTTTCTGCTCATGATAGGACTAAAAACAATTAATGGATTAAGATACTATTTTAGAGTTTTTACTCTAAATAAATTGTTAAATTTCATATATTTACAGACTAGACAATTTTTAAACATCTATTAAGATAAGAGCTATATTTATGAGTTCATTTGGATGAACCTACGGTTGTAAAAAATAAAAATTACATACCGGAATAAATAGTCCCTGCCCCTACTTAGGTAAAATGCTGTGAATAAAAAATTAGAAGCTCTGTTCCAGGAAAAGGTACAAGATAAAGTCATTTTAGTGACAGGCGCCTCGAGTGGAATCGGATTAACGATTTCAAACAAACTTGCTGATGCTGGTGCTCATGTTTTACTTGTTGCCCGTACTCAAGAAACTTTGGAAGAAGTGAAAGCAGGTATTGAAAGTCGTGGCGGTAAGGCATCAATTTTCCCATGTGATCTCAACGATATGGATACGATTGATCAAGTATCTAAAGAAATTTTAGCTACGGTTGATCACATTGATATTTTAATTAATAACGCCGGTCGTTCTATTCGCCGTGCCGTACATGAGTCTTATGATCGTTTCCATGACTTTGAACGCACGATGCAGTTAAATTATTTTGGCGCAGTGCGCTTAGTTCTCAATATTTTGCCTCATATGATTCAACGTCAAGATGGGCAAATTATTAATATTAGCTCGATTGGTGTGTTAGCAAATGCGACTCGCTTCTCTGCCTATGTGGCATCTAAAGCTGCTCTCGATGCATTTAGCCGCTGCCTATCAGCTGAGGTTCATGCACATAAAATCGCAATTACTTCAATCTATATGCCGTTGGTTCGCACTCCGATGATTGCACCAACTAAAATTTATAAATATGTACCAACACTTTCACCTGAGCAGGCTGCTGACTTAATTGCTTATGCAATTGTGAAACGTCCAAAACGTATGGCAACCAACTTAGGGCGTTTAGCCTCAATGACTTATTCAGTTGCGCCTGGTATCAACAATATGTTTATGTCGATTGGCTTCCGCTTATTCCCAAGTTCGGATGCAGCAAAAGGTGAAAAAGCTGAAAAACTGAATTGGGCACAAAAAGCATATGCACGAATTTTCCCAGGTGAACACTGGTAATTTTGAATTAATATCATAGTGAATAAAAAAGCGCCTCAAGTGAGGCGCTTTTTTTAACTGGAAATATTACCCATCAAGAAACTGAACATGTCCTGTTTTTACATCATAAATTGCACCCACAACTGCAATCTCACCTCGCTCAACCATATCTTTTAAGACGTTACTCTGGTTAATGATGTATTGAATGTTGTAGTGAACATTCATGGCAGTCACCTGATTGATAAAGGCTTTACTTAGATCACGTGGCTGCATAATGTCATATACACTATCAACTGAATGCATTAACGGCCCAAGCACATATTGAATATGTGGCATTTCCTTAACGTCAGCCACTTGCTTATGCTCTAAGCGTAATTGACATGCGCTCGTCACCGCACCGCAATCGGTATGTCCCAAAACAACGATTACTTTAGAGCCTTTAGCCTGACAAGCAAACTCAAGAGAACCCAGTACTTTTTGCCCAGCAATATTACCTGCGATTCGTAAGCTAAATAGATCACCGATACCCACGTCAAAAATCATTTCGGTAGGTGCACGTGAGTCCATACAACCAAGGACTGCTGCTATCGGATGTTGCCCTTCATCTGCGGTAACTCGAATTTGTCGATAAATATCGCGTTGTAGGCGTTCGTTTCTTACAAAACGTTCATTACCTTCTTTAAGCAAATTCACGACTTGCTGTGGACTCAGTTTTTGTTGTAAATCCCTTGTACTAATATCAATATCAAGTACCGCATCATCAACATCTTGATAGTGTTGTTTGAACCCGACCAGTTTAAGATTTACCTGCCGTTTAATAGCAGTTTCACTTTGATAATCTTGAATAACTTGATAGATATCAGGATCAATCGAATCACATTGGGTTGCATCAATAATGAGTTGTTGATGTTTATGTACATGTTCCAATGCAGAAATAAGCGCAGAACGATTTAGAAAGGTTACTTGTGACGGAAGTTCAATACGAGTAACTACACCATGTAAACGCTTCTCTCTATAAACACGAATACCCTTATTAAAATTGCCATAGAGAATAAAAGCACTGCTGGTAAATAGACCAATTAAAATTCCCATTAAAAGATCAGTCAGTAAAATTGCAACCAAGGTAATAATAAAAGGTAAAAATTGTTTCCAACCCTTTTGATAGAGCTGTCTAAATAATCTTGGGTGAGTAAGCTTAAAGCCTGTCACGATTAAGATCGCAGCCAATGCCGACAGTGGAATCATGTTCATTAATGGCACGAAGAACAAAACCGCTAATAGCAACAATACGCCATGAATAATGGTAGAGCATTTGCTACGCGCGCCTGTATTTGCATTCACCGAACTACGTACAATTACTGAGGTCACAGGCATTCCACCAATTAAGCCAGAAATGATGTTACCTGTACCTTGTGCCCAGAGTTCACGGTTAGGAGGAGAAGAGCGTTTTTGAGGATCAATTTTATCTGCCGCTTCCAGATTCAATAATGTTTCTAACGATGCAACGACAGCAAGCGTAATTGCTCCTGTGTAAATCATAGGCTCAGCTAAATAGCTAAAATCAGGGAAAATTAATACTTCTTCGGGTGCTTGCAATATATTCGGCAATTGAATGAGGTTATCAATTTGTACTGCCCATGGGGAGCCAATACTCACCAAAATAAAATTTAAACCCGCTGCCAACACAACTGCAATCAGAGCAGAAGGTAAAGCCAGTTTTTTGAGTGGACTACTATCCCACGCTAAAATTAAGAATAAACTGAGCAAACCAATGAGTGCAGCTCCTCCATCAAAACGCTGAAGAAATGCATCTGGCGTTGAAGTCCAAACCTGTTTCCATGAAAAATCAGAAAGTCCGAACAGGTAAGGTAATTGTGTTGCAATCAGGATGACGCCAATAGCGGCTAATAGTCCTAAAATGACATTATTTGGAATAAAGTTGGCAAAAAAACCTAACTTGAATAATCCAAATAGAATTTGTAGAACACCGGCGAAAATAATACACAATAAAAAGGCGGCATAATTGCCGCCTAATTGTTCTAACTGTACAAGAATTACAGCAGTTAGTCCTGCTGCTGGTCCTGCAACGCTAATGTGAGAACCACTCAGTAGACCTACAATAATACCACCAACAATACCAGCAATAATGCCAGAGATAATGGGAGCTCCTGAGGCTAAAGCGATACCCAAACACAGCGGTAATGCCACAAGGAATACGACAACTCCGGACAGGAGGTCTTTTAAATGAAATCTATTCTTCAGGTTTAAAACCGACATAAAACAACCATTTATAATATAAAGAAATAAGCAAAGTTGTACTATTACAGCCTGAAAGTGAGTAAAAGCTTCAAGGCTTGGTTGATGGTGTCGGACAACTGAATATCGTTAAAGTTGAGTTATGCTATAACGTTGTATATTTGATTGTAGGTTTCACAAAGTTTTGTTGATCTTAAGATTCACCTCATCTTTACGACTGCGATTTTTTTCTTAACTGCTTTTATATAATTATCATTGTTAAAAAATAATTCTTAACCCATAAAAAAAAAGGCCTCCGATTGGAGGCCTTTTTATCAATTAAAAACTCTTATTTAGAGCCTTTAATCCCTGCTTGTAGTAACAATGCACCTAAACCGCCAATCTTTTGTTCTTGTGGTTTATCTTGCTTGCTACGCTGAGGACGTTCAGCTTGATCTTTACGCGGTTGAGGACGTTTAGCTTGAGGTTTACGCTCAAAACGCTGTTCTGTATTTTGCTCACGACGTGGTGGACGCGGCGCTTTAACAGGTGCAGAACCTTCAGCACGCATACTTAAGTTCACGCGGTTACGTTCAACATCAACCTGCATAACACGCACTTGTACGATTTGGCCAGGTTTTACAACTTTATGCGGATCAGATACGAATTCATTTGCTAATTCAGAAATATGAACTAAGCCATCCTGATGCACACCGATATCAACAAAGGCACCAAAGTTTGTGACATTAGTGATCACACCTTCAAGTTGCATACCTTCTGTCAATTGACCAACTTCAGTAATATCTTCACGGAATTTAGCAGTACGGAACTCTGGACGTGGGTCACGACCCGGTTTTTCAAGTTCAGCTAAAACGTCTTGAATTGTTGGTAAACCAAATTTGTCATCAACAAATTCATCAGCTTTTACTTGGCGAATGATTTCAGTATTACCAATGATGTCTTTAACAGTTGTTGCTTTTGCTGCAACAATTTTCTCAACAAGACCATAACTTTCAGGGTGAACTGAAGAAGCATCTAAAGGTTCAGAACCATTTTGAATACGTAAGAAACCAGCTGCCTGCTCAAAAGTACGCTCGCCTAAACGTGGGACACTTTTCAACGCTTGACGGTTATCAAAACGGCCATGCTCTTTGCGGTATTCAACAATTTGTTGAGCAATTGCTTTGTTTAAACCTGCGATATAAGCCAAGATTGCTGGTGAAGCGGTATTTACATCAACGCCTACAGCATTCACACAGTCTTCTACCACTGCATCAAGTGTTTTTGCCAAACCGGTCTGGTTCACATCGTGTTGATATTGGCCCACACCGATTGATTTCGGATCTATCTTAACAAGTTCAGCAAGTGGATCTTGTAAACGGCGAGCAATAGAAACTGCACCACGAATTGAAACGTCAAGTTCTGGAAGTTCTGCCGACGCAAGTTCACTTGCAGAGTAAACAGATGCACCCGCTTCACTTACAGTGATTCGTGTTAAATTCAAATCAGTATTCGCAGCCATCATTTCAGCGACTACAGCTTCTGTTTCACGGCTAGCTGTACCATTACCAATTGCAATGAGCTCTACATTATATTCACGGCATAGGCGTGCAAGTTCAGCAATTGAGCCTTCTTTATCTTCTTTTGGAGCAAATGGATAAATCGTGCTGTGAGCGAGTACATCACCTGCATCGCTGATTACTGCCAGTTTCACACCAGTACGAATACCAGGGTCAACACCCAAAGTAGTACGGCTACCAGCTGGCGCTGACAATAATAAATGACGAAGATTTTCAGCAAATACCTGCATTGCTTCTGCTTCGGCAGTAAGACGTTTTTCTGTCAGCAATGAATGCTCGATTTGCGGGCGAATCTTACCTAACCAGAATAATTTTGCAGTTTGCTTCAAGAAGTCCTGACGTGCTTGAGGTTGAACTTGCTCAAGGTTGTATTCAGTTTCAATACGCGCCAATGGTGCATCATCTTCACCATCTACTTTCAAACCCAATACGTTTTCTTGACGACCACGTAACATCGCCAATAAACGATGAGAAGGTAATTTGTTTAGACCTTCAGAGAATTCAAAGTAATCACGGAACTTTTTACCAACTTCTTTCTTTTCTTCAGATGCAACTGCACTTTTTAAAACCGCAGTTTTTGCAAAAGTTGTTTTTAATTCTGTAGTCAGTGAAATATTTTGTGCCCAGTCATCAATCAGAATATGCTGAATTGCATCTAACTGACTTTCAACATCTGGGTAGTCTTCGTGACTAAACCCAGCTAATGCTTCTGTCGGGTCAACTTGTTCTGCAATAATTTTTTCAGCAATTGGTCCTAAACCTGCTTCTTTTGCTTTAAAAGACTTACTTGTACGCTTAGGGCGATACGGTGCATAAATTTCTTCTAAAGCATTTTTTGTTTCGGCTGCATTCACCCGCGCCAACAAGTCATCACTCAATTTATTCTGTTCTTGCAATGACTGAATAACTTTTTCACGGCGCTCATATAAATCACGTAAATACGCTAAACGAGTATCTAATTGGCGTAACTGCGTATCATCTAAACCTTGTGTTACTTCTTTACGGTAACGGGCAATAAATGGAACACTGGCACCTTCATCAATTAAGCGGATGGCAGCTTCTACTTGGTTTGGACGTACGGCAAGCTCACTTGCCAACTGCTGAACTAAGTCAGTCATCGTGTTTGATCCCACAAGGATAAAGTTTAAAAGCACTGATTATAAAGACCAAGCCCATAAAATCCACACTTGTTTGCGTATTCAAAACGTTTTTTTGTATTGACTCTGAATATTTATAGTTTTTACGACTACTAGAGCACATAAAAACAGGAGTTCAACTATGAAAAAGTTGAGGCTGAGCTCTGTTTTTTAATCTTTATAAAATATAAACGTAGGCCTTGTGTCATGAAAGTGACAAAATTTTATTATAAATTATGAGAAAATGATCATATTGATACATTCCTCAAAAGCTAAAAACATAGCGATTCAACAAGGTTTTATACGTCCAATCTTTTAACCAACCCATCTATCTGCTTACTTCAACAATTAAAAGCTCTATAACAACCAAGTTGGCTTACCTAAAATAACTTATTTGAAACAATTAGTTATTACTATTTAATTATTAAAAATTTATCAAATATTTAAGTATTTGTTTTTTTAGATCAGTCTTTGCTAAATTAGGGGCTTAAGATGTTGTTTTTTGGTTTCAAACCACCTTGAAAATTGTAATTTTGAGCAAATTGATACATAGTCTTAACGAGAACATCAGCATTATACTGAGGGCTTGCTGGCAATAAGCCTCACCGACCCAATAATATATAAATTATGACTTTAAAAGGGAGTACATCATGAGTTTAGTTGTACCTGCTGAACATCCTGAAACCGTACACAACGAAACGGATCGTGTCGAACGTATTTTAGTGGTCGATGACGATGTGCGTTTACGTACCCTCTTGCAACGTTTTTTGGAAGATAAAGGCTTTGTTGTAAAAACTGCCCACGATGCTTCACAAATGGACCGTTTATTACAACGTGAGTTATTTTCACTTATCGTACTCGACTTTATGTTGCCAGTTGAAGATGGTTTGAGTATTTGCCGTCGTTTACGCCAATCAAATATAGATACGCCTATTATCATGTTAACAGCGCGTGGTAGCGATTCAGACCGTATTGCAGGTCTGGAAGCTGGTGCAGACGATTACTTGCCAAAACCATTTAATCCAAATGAACTTTTAGCCCGTATCCGCGCTGTATTGCGTCGCCAAGTTCGTGAAGTTCCTGGCGCTCCAAGCCAACAAGTTGAAGTTGTAAGCTTTGGACCATGGTCTTTAGACTTGTCTACCCGCACGCTGACACGTGAAGGACAAATCGTTACCTTAACGACTGGTGAATTTGCAGTATTAAAAGCCTTGGTACAACACCCACGTGAACCATTAACGCGCGACAAACTCATGAATTTGGCTCGTGGTCGTGAATGGGGTGCAATGGAACGTTCAATTGACGTTCAAGTCTCTCGTCTACGTCGTTTAATTGAAGATAATCCTGCACGTGCACGTTATATCCAAACTGTATGGGGCGTGGGTTATGTATTTGTTCCAGATGGTGCGGAATAAGATTGAGATAAGATAGAGTGAGTTTAGAACCAATCGCGCCACAAAACTTTACTGACTACACCACCTACTCTGAACGGAAACGAACTCGGTGGGAACGTTTTCTCGACAAAATTAAGCCACGCTCTGCTGCCATGCGTACCACCATTCTGGTACTGCTGGTGGTGTTTTTTAGCTTATTTATGTCGTTATGGTTCTTTTGGCGCACTCTCTATTTACCTGAAATTCAACAACATGCCCGTTATCTCGCAGTTGAACTTGAACTCGTCAACAATCCAGATATACGAATTTTTCATCGTGACAACGAAGTTGATGTTGATGCGTGGTTACGTAATCGGGTTGGTATTGAATACGTTACCAACCCCAAAGAATATCCAAGCGTCCGCGATAAAGTTATTGCTGAATTTTTTACCAATCAGATCGAACAAAAACTGGCAAATGAGATTGGGACGAAGGATGTTACGGTTTACTTCCAATTCAAACCTAGCCCACGCATCTGGATTCAAACACCTGAAATGCACGGGAACTGGGTCCGTGAGCCTTTAAAAACCTATGCCAATTATAGCCCTGAGCTGTTAATTGGTTGGATCGTTGGTGTTCCATTACTTTCCGCGATTATTATTCTGATTTTAGTTAGGCAGATGAACCGCCCTTTACGTCGTTTGCAAAATGCTGCCAATGAATATAGTAAAGCTGGAACGGCACCTTACTTAGATACCAATCATGGCCCCTTAGAAATTCGTCAGGTGAACCAAGCCTTTAACCGCATGGTTTATACGCTTGACCAAACTGAGCGTGAACGACGTATTATGTTGGCCGGCATTTCACATGATCTAAGAACTCCTCTTACGCGTATTCGCTTAACGGCGGAAATGTTACCTGATGAGTTTTTACGTGAAGGTCTGGTTTATGATGTAGATGATATGGATGCGATTCTTAATCAGTTCATTTCCTATATGCGTGATGGCTCAGATGAAGAATTGAAAGACACCAATATCAATATGCTTTTACAAGAACTTGTTATCCAGTTTAAGCCACTTGATATTCACTTCGAGATGCAGGATGTGCCAATTATTCCAGCACGTAGCCTTTCTTTAAAGCGACTTATTGCCAACCTGATTAATAATGCAAAACGCTATGGTGCTGAACCGATAGAACTCAGTGCAAAAGTTGAAAATGAACATATTTTAATTACTGTTGCCGATCATGGTGAAGGTATTCCAGCAGATCAAATAGAAGAGTTAATGCAACCTTTTGTTAGAGGAAATTCGGCAAGAACAGTTCAAGGAAGTGGTCTTGGCCTAGCGATTGTCAAACGTATTGTTGATATTCATCATGGTGAAATTCAAATTCATAACCGTGAACAAGGCGGTTTAGAAGTTATTATTTCTTTACCTATCCCAAAACCAAGCACTGAAGAAAACAGCTCGATCAATCCATTAGAAAAAATAAAACAAACTTTGAGTGAGCGCTTTTAATTTAATCAGTTAGTTATTAAAAGCCTCATTTTAAAGACAAATAAAATAATTAAAAATCAATAAAATAAAAACTATAAATATATTTTATACCACCATTTATTTACAAAATTAGACCTTAGCCTAACACCTATGCACTTTTCAATTTTTCATAGCTAAAATCCCCTATGTTTTGACAATTCTGAGGATGTCCAATGTCTTTAAGTCGTATTCGTCTAGCTTCTCTTCATGACAAGGTCATCAGTGCTGAACAAGCTGCACAATTCATCGAAGATGGAATGACCGTAGGTATGAGTGGTTTTACTCGTGCTGGTGAAGCTAAAGCTGTTCCACAAGCACTTGTAGAACTTGCAAAGAAAAATCCGTTAAAAATCACGTTAATTACGGGTGCCAGCTTAGGTAACGACTTAGACAAACAACTCACGGAAGCAGGTGTTTTATCTCGTCGTATGCCATTCCAAGTGGATAACACTTTACGTCGTGCCATTAACAATGGCGAAGTTATGTTTATTGACCAACATTTGTCTGAAACTGTTGAGCAAATGCGTAACCAACAGCTTAAACGTCCTGATGTTGCAGTGATTGAAGCAATTGCAATTACTGAAGATGGCGGCATTATTCCAACGACTTCTGTGGGTAACTCTGCAAGTTTTGCTATCTTTGCCGAGAAAGTTATTGTTGAAATCAACACATCTTTAAGCGAAAGCTTTGAAGGTTTGCACGACATCTACATTCCAACTTATCGTCCAACACGTACTCCAATTCCATTAACAAAAGTGGATGAACGCATTGGTACATCAGCAATCCAAATCGATCCTGCAAAGATTGTTGGTATTGTATTTAACGATACTCACGATTCACCATCAACAGTAACTCCGCCAGATGATGAAACTCAAGGCATTGCAAACCACCTGATCGCTTTCTTTAATAAAGAAGTTGCAGAAGGTCGCTTACCGAAAAGCCTTGGCCCATTACAAGCAGGTATCGGCTCTATTGCCAATGCTGTATTGACTGGCTTAAAAGATTCTGACTTTGAAGACCTCATCATGTATTCAGAAGTATTACAAGACTGTACTTTTGAATTAATTGATGCAGGCAAAATGAAATTTGCTTCTGGTAGCTCAATTACGCTTTCTGCAAAATGTGGTGAAAAAGTTTTTGGCAACATTGAAGCGTACAAAGACAAATTAGTACTTCGTCCACAAGAAATTTCTAACCACCCTGAACTGGTTCGCCGTTTAGGTATTATCGGCATTAATACTGCACTTGAGTTTGATATTTACGGTAACGTGAACTCGACTCATGTGTGTGGTACTAAAATGATGAACGGTATTGGTGGTTCAGGTGACTTCGCTCGTAACGCTCACTTGGCGATCTTTGTAACTAAATCAATTGCTAAAGGCGGTGATATCTCTTCTATCGTGCCAATGGTGAGTCACGTTGACCACAGTGAGCACGATGTTGATATTTTAGTGACAGAGCAAGGTTTAGCAGACTTACGCGGTTTAGCACCTCGTGAACGTGCTCGCGTTGTTATCGACAACTGTGTACACCCACTTTACCGTGATGCATTAAATGATTACTTTGATCGTGCATGTGCTAAAGGTGGACATACGCCTCATTTACTTCGTGAAGCATTGTCTTGGCATGCAAACTTCGAAGAAACAGGTCAAATGCTTCAAGCAGCACCAGTTGCAAAATCAGCTTAAATAACTGGTTTAATTCAAGCACTCCTACGGGGGTGCTTTTTTATTTGTTTAAATTTTTCATAAAATACTGCTCAAGCCCCAATTTTTATTTTATCTTTTCAGCACATCAAAACAAAAAGTAGAAATCCATATGTTTATTATTCGTCAATTTACAAATGCGGATCTGGAAGATGTCGTTATTTTATGGGAAAGCTGTGGCCTGACTCGTCCTTGGAATAATCCTGAAACCGATATTTTCAGAAAAGTCTCACAACAAGATGATTTATTTCTAGTTGCGATTAAAGATGAGCAACTCATTGGCACGCTTATGGGCGGCTACGACGGCCATAGAGGCTGGATTAATTATTTAGCTGTTCACCCTCACCAACAACGCTTAGGAATAGCTACAGCGCTCGTTCAGCAGCTTGAAAAGCGACTGATTGCTCGGGGCTGTCCAAAACTACAATTATTGGTGCGTAAAGATAACCTAAATGTACTGAATTTTTATGAACAGCTCGGTTATGACGAAGTAGAAGCGGTGTGTCTAGGGAAACGTTTAATTAGCGATAGTTCACATGATTAGGCCCTTACTTATTATAGCTTTGACATAATAAGAAAAACCATTTGAGCTTGGGGATAAGTGACAGTGCTTGTGGATAAATCTCATTTTACCCACAAGTAAGGAAATGAATTATTCAAATAAAATCATAAGCATGAAAAAAGCCTCATACGTTATGTATGAGGCTTTTTCGAATATG
>NZ_JBWKOW010000002.1:0-253652 GCF_059416285.1 Acinetobacter sp. GW821-FHT09D10 | reverse complement strand
GGTGGCGAGACCCAGGATCGAACTGGGGACACACGGATTTTCAATCCGTTGCTCTACCTACTGAGCTATCACGCCGATGGCCTGTATTAAGCCGTATCTCAGAACAATAGTCAACTATTATCCTGAGTTTTTGATTTAAATGAGTATTTTTTATACTTAAAAAAAATCCCTGATGGGATCAGGGATTGAAAACACATATAATGGTGGCGAGACCCAGGATCGAACTGGGGACACACGGATTTTCAATCCGTTGCTCTACCTACTGAGCTATCACGCCGAAGTGGGCATATTAAACAATGTTTATATGACCACGTCAAGCAACTTCCGTCTTTTTTGTAACAAGTGATTATTTTTAAATCACCATCAAATACGAACTGGGCTTTTAATGATGTAATTTACCAATATGAGCCAAACAACGATGAATAGCGCCACAACCCGGCTCAAAAATTTTCACGCCTTTTGACTCTTCTATACGACAAGCTTCTTCAACTAAACGCTCTGCTACCCCACGACCACGGTTAGCAGGATGCACAACAATATATTCAAGAACCTTGCTTTCGCCTTGTCCTGAAGACCACATTGCCCCTATAATTTTGGTGTTAAATTCAGCAGTGTATAGCGTGGTATACTGTTGTAAATCTTGTTCAAGTTGTTCAATCGCATCGTGCCCGTCACCAAACTCCGGACTTGTATCATACAGTCGCTCAAGCTGATCGCGAATCTCTGAATTATCTAGAGAACTATAAGCATGTACGGTAATAGGCATTGATTAACCCTCCTGAGCAAACTATGATGCTGTCACGAATTCGTCACAGCGAAATTATCGTTACATCCAATCATTTTTGACGTTTTTTTGAGGAACGTGTCCATGACGCAACGTATCAGTGAAGTGGTTAGAAATACCAATGAAACCAAAATTCGAGTTCGATTAAATCTCGACGGTACTGGTCAAGGCACACTAAACACTGGAGTTCCATTTTTAGACCATATGATTGATCAAATCAAGCGACATGGCTTATTTGATATCGATATTCATTGTGACGGAGACCTCGATATTGACGATCACCACACCGTAGAAGATTGTGGAATCACGCTTGGACAAGCTTTTGCACAAGCTTTAGGCGATAAAAAAGGTTTAAAACGCTATGGTCATTTTTATGCACCATTAGACGAAGCTTTGTCTCGTGTTGTTGTAGATTTATCTGGTCGTCCGGGCTTATTTATGGATATTCCATTTACCCGCGCACGTATCGGTACGTTTGATGTCGATTTATTTTCTGAGTTTTTCCAAGGTTTCGTAAACCATGCGCTTATGACCTTACACATCGATAATTTGAAAGGTAAAAATAGCCACCATCAAATTGAAAGTGTCTTCAAAGCATTAGCTCGTGCTTTACGTATGGCATGTGAAGTTGATCCACGTGCAGAAAACACGATTGCATCGACAAAAGGTAGCCTCTAATGACACGTATCGCGTTACTTGATTATGGCATGGGCAATCTACACTCAGCAGCTAAAGCACTTGAGTATGTGGGCGCTACAGTCGATGTGACCAATGATCCAAAATTAATTGCACAAGCCGACAAAATTGTTTTTCCGGGCGTTGGCGCAATGCGCGACTGTATGCAAGGTATGCGTGAAGCAGGTATTGATGAAGTTGTACGTCAAGCCGCTTTTAACAAACCAGTTCTTGCAATTTGTGTCGGCATGCAAGCCCTACTACAAAGCTCTGAAGAAAATGGCGGTGTAGACGCACTAGGTATTTTTGACGGTGTAGTAAAACACTTCCCTCAAATGGAAGGGTTAAAAGTGCCTCATATGGGCTGGAATCAGGTTCATCAATTGGACCCAAGCCACCCAATGTGGAACAACATCGAACAAGATGCACGTTTCTACTTTGTACATAGCTATTATGTCGAGCCAAAAGATGAAAGCGTTGTGGCTGCGACCTGTGACTATGGCGTGAACTTCTGCACAGCAATTCACAAAGAGAATTTATTTGCGACTCAATTCCACCCAGAGAAAAGCCATACTGCCGGTTTGCAGTTACTTAAAAACTTTGTGGAATGGAATATTTAATCTCATTTAAAACTGAAAAAGATCAGGTCGAGATGGCCTGATCTATTTTTTTATTTATAATAACAACCAATCATTTATAGAATGATATTTTATTCAACAAAATATTGAATATTTATACTTTTAAATAAAACCAAATGATCAGGAAAACAAAATGAATTCACCTTTTGAAAATCAACCGATTCAACAAGATTCCCCCTTTAAAGCAAGTGGTCGTTTTGGACGACTCTCTTATGCGGCATGGACCCTCTTATTTTCACTCGTAATTGTGATTGCCATTCTTGTTGTGGCCTTTACTTTTGGACTAACAAATAGTGAAGATTTAAGCGGTCTTTCTGCCGCAGGAATGATTGTTTTAGGTATTGTCTATATTGCCTGTATCTATGTCAGCTTTATATTTACTATCCGCCGTTTACATGATCGTAATAATACGGGATGGCTGTCATTACTGATGCTCATCCCTGCTGTAAACTTTATTTTTATGATTTATCTATTTGCTGCAAAAGGTACTGAGGGCACTAATGACTATGGTCCACAGCGCCCAACTCTTGGCTGGGAACGCGTTTTAGGCTGGATTTATATTGTCCTGATTCCACTAGCTTTTGTTTTTGCTATTGTTGCCACAATCATGGCTCCAACCTATGAAGGTTATGTTGAGAAAAGCGAAAGCGTTGTCATTGGTACACCATCTCAGTCGCAATAATTTATTGTAGCCCTTTATAAAGCCTAGTTCTCTAGGCTTTATTCATATATAAAGCTAATAGCTCAATTCTTTTGTACGCTATAAATATGTCTGAAGCTTCCCCCCTTCTTGATAAAGCCTCTATTCAGCAGCTTCCTCCTTTCGAAAATCTTACCCACCAAAATATTGTGGTGATTGAAAATATTGAGCAATGTAAAATCATTGAGAATGAATTAAAAGCAGCCCATTTTCTAGGATTTGATTCCGAATCAAAACCCACGTTTCGGGTGGGCGAAGTCTCAACTGGTCCACATCTGATTCAGTTAGCGACTGAACAAAAAGCATATCTGTTTCATGTAAATTCATCGACTTTAAAATTTTTACAGCCTATTTTATCTAACCCAAAACAAATCAAAGTCGGTTTTGGCCTAAAAAACGATAAGCATATTTTTCATAAAAAAGGGATTGAACTCGAAGGTTGTGTCGACCTCGCAAAAGGCTTTAGCCATTTTGGTTTTAAACAGCAACTTGGAGTACAAAAAGCAGTGGCGCTGTTATTTGAGCAATATCTTGCAAAGTCGAAAAAAATCGGAACGTCAAACTGGGCACGAAAGCCGCTTAGCTCTCAACAAATCAGCTACGCTGCTGCCGATGCATATGCTGCTTTATTGGTATTTCAAGAGCTCAGAAAACAAAAACTATTACCCACTCACATTTCTCAAACTATTCAAACCGCACTTCAAGCGTAAAGTTATAAAAGTCTTTTCTAAGGCTTAGCGATTGATCAATACTTTGCTAAGATGTGCAAAATTTCATAATCATGATGAAGCAAGGAGCGGAAGCATGCTAATCATTCCTGCAATTGACCTGAAAGATGGTAAATGTGTGCGTTTAAAACAAGGGCGTATGGAAGACGATACAGTTTTCTCTGACGATCCAGTTGCAACTGCCCAGCATTGGGTAAATGAAGGCGCACGTCGTTTGCATTTGGTCGATTTGAATGGCGCTTTCGCAGGCACTCCAATTCATAAACCTATTGTTGAAGCAATTGCTAAAGCTCAGCCAGAATTACCAATTCAAATTGGTGGTGGTATTCGTTCTTTAGAAACAATTGAGCACTATTTAGAAGCTGGCGTGACTTTTGTCATTATCGGCACTAAAGCAGTTCAAGAGCCTGAATTTGTAGAAGAAGCTTGTAAACGCTTTGCAGGCCACATCATTGTTGGTATTGATGCCATGAATGGCATGGTTGCTACTGACGGTTGGGCTAATGTAACTGATGTTAAAGCAACTGATTTAGCAAAACGTTTTGCAGATGCAGGCGTATCTAGCATTGTTTACACAGACATTGCTCGTGATGGCATGATGCAAGGTGTAAACGTTGAGCAAACTGTAAACTTGGCTCAATACTCAGGCTTACCAGTAATTGCTTCTGGTGGCGTAACTAACCTTGATGACGTTCGTAACTTAATAGGCCAACCAGGCATTTTAGGTGCGATTACAGGCCGCGCAATTTATGAAGGCACACTGAGCCTTCGTGAAGCTCAGCTTTTGTTAGATGAAAATCGTCTTTAATTTTTAAGATGTAAAAAAAGAGCCGCTTTAGGCTCTTTTTTATTGCTGATATGAAAGATATATTTTCAATCAATAAACTACATTACGCATAAATTTAAGTACCTGATTTCCACTATTGATATAGGTATAAGTCACTGAACTAGCAAAACTAAAAGTTGAACCAGCAGGAATTATTTTTATGCTATCGGTAAATTGTATGGTCAACTCACCTTCTAATACATAAATCAGTTCTTGCCATCCTTCTGCATCTGCTTCGGCAATATAAGATTCACCCACTGCCAATGACCATGTCCAAAGCTCAACTTGAGAACGAGATGGAACTGAAGCCAGTAAAGTTGCGCTGCTTTCTTCTTTGTTTCCCTGCCAAGCAAGTACATTCACTAAGGCTTGTTCTTTGAGCTCAGGCGCACTCACAATTGTTCTAAAATCTACGCCCAACACTACCGCAATCGCATCGAGTTTAGCCAAGCTAATATTGACCTGTCCTGTTTCCAAAGCAGCAATTGTTCGTCTACTCACACCAGCCTGATCGGCCAAGTCCTGTTGGCTTAAACCTCGCTCATCTCTTAATGAACGAATATTTGTACCGACGTGCTGTAAAACGGTGCTGGACTGGGTCATAAAATAAGTAACAAAGAAAATATGAGCAATATATTGCACAAAACATAGGAATACTGCAATATGTGCAGTATATTGCACAATTTCTCCTGATCAGATATGTCACCAATTTCTCTGAGCTCAAGCAAAGCCCCACAGCTAGCTCTTATCCTAATTACCGTTATTTGGGGCGGAACATTCCTTACTGTGCAGTATGCACTGAATTTTTCTTCACCTATGTTTTTCGTAGGTTGTCGCTTTGCTGTAGCGGCGCTTACTTTACTGCTTATTTCATTAAAGAGTATGAAAGGCATAACGTTAAAAGATTTAGGGGCAGGGAGCGCGATTGGCCTTGTAATTGCGGCAGGCTATGGCACACAGACGATTGGTCTTCAAACCATTCCAAGTAGTGAATCCGCATTTTTAACGTCACTTTATGTGCCGCTTGTCCCTCTTTTAATGTGGCTCATCTTTAGAAAAACTCCACACATCATGACTTGGGTTGGAGCCGCCCTTGCGTTTGCTGGTCTTGTTTTGTTGACAGGAAATGGCTTTGAGCAAATTTCATTAAGTTTTGGACAGCTTTTAACAGTGCTTGGCGCATTTGCGATTGCTTTAGAGATTATTTTTATTAGCTACTTTGCTGGAAAAGTAAATTTACGCCGTGTCACCATCATTCAACTCGCTGTCGCATCTCTAATTTCTTTTGCCATTATGCCTGTGGTTGGTGAACATACGATTCCAGCATTCTCATGGCCTCTGGTACTGATTGCGGTTGCATTAGGCTTAGCCAGTGCACTCATTCAATTTGTGATGAACTGGGCTCAACGTGTGGTTGACCCTTCACGTGCTGCAATTATTTATGCAGGAGAACCCGTTTGGGCGGGCATTATTGGTCGAATTGCTGGTGAGCGTTTACCAGTCATTGCTCTTTTGGGTGGTGCTTTAGTGGTATTAGGTGTTTTAGTTAGTGAGTTAAAAATTAAGTTACCGACCAAAAAAGTCAAAAGAATTCAAGAATAAAAAAGAGAGCGAAATGCTTTCTTTTTTATCAATTATTTTTTCTTCAATAATATGCAGGGTTGATAATACTCAACTGTCGGCATTGGATCATAAAATGGATGGAGCACTGCCTTCCATTCCTGATAAGCCTCAGACTTTCTAAACCCTTCGGTATGATTTTCAATCTCATCCCAAAAAATCATTAAAATATAATGATGGGGATCAGTTGCATGTCTAATCAGCTGGACAGCATTAAAGCCTTCCATTGGATAGACAATATGTTTAGCTTGCTCAAATACCTCAAGAAACGCCTCACTTTGCCCAGCCTTTATGCTCAAATGTACATGTTCAATAATCATGATTTATTGATACATCGGACGGTTATCATTTAAGGCAATCAAACCGCGAATTGCACGATATACAATCCAGATCCATGCTGCTGCAATCACGCCTACACAGAATACGGTCGATGAGACTGCAACCCCTGCAAACAGATCGGTATTTTCACCGGTAAAGAACAAGAAAATAAACGGCAAAAAGGCGATAATATTCCAAGCCAGATACCACCAGAATGTTCTGATTTGCCATGTAAAGTGACTCGCAAAAATTGAACCTTGCACATCAGAACGTTTTACATAGTTAATAATTAGAGCAATAACCGCAAGTAAGCCGCCTGTAAAAATGGCAACAATATAAAGTACATATAAAATAAGCGTTAAAGTACGATTTGAATCTTGGTCGATAGAACTATTCATTTTTATACCTCTCGAGTTTAATAAAACGATTTACTTTTATGAGCCCCGCAATACGTTTAAGGGAGAAATTAGCCACAAAATCAAAAGTAAATGAAGGAATATGGTACAAAAATAAATCTTACGAAAGGGTTGTTTTTGTGTTTTATGTCTCAGTTTTTGTTGTGCCCACCATGCAGTAGGCCAGCCCCCTAAAAAGCTGACAATATGCAACGTCTGCTCAGGTACACGGCGATTACCCAATTGTGCAGCTTCTTTGTCTTGTGAATAGAGCCAATAACTCAGCACATTCATCATTAAAACAAACAACAAGGTGTAAGCTGGCAAAGTATGCATAAAGCTCATAATGCCCATTAAAACAAAATAAAATACGATCCCCATTTGCATGGCAGACCATGGTTTAGCTTGAAAAGAAGATTCTGGTTTTGTTGGCTTTGAAGCTTTACGAGTTTGAGAAGCTTTTAAGTAAGTCACCTGCTGGGCACGGAAGCGACCACGTTCATCAAGAATAACCAGATATTCCAGTGCACAGCCAATAATTGGCCGAGGACCGGGGCGTGCAAAATCTTTGATATGCAAAAAGACTCGTTCTTTTTCAGCATCATCTGGCTGAATAAAGCCATAACCTTTTTCGTCGAACCATTCGACTAATCGCCCCTGATCTCGCATCTTAATTCCTTTTATCCTTTTACATGGTTCAAACGATCTTGCATCATTGCTCGCATTTCTAGCGGGTCTTTTTGCAAGATGTCATCACCTGTACGTCCTTCTTCTTTATTTTTTTGAGCGACTTGCAAACGCATCGACCAAAAACGGCATGCAGCCATTGCCAAGAATACATCTAAACATTCAAGTTCATCTGAAGTAAGCGCACGAACTTTTTGGTAAGCCTCTAAGTAAGCTTCTACTTTCTCTGAGTTTAAATGCGCTTCTGGATATTCGGTACAG
Organism: Acinetobacter sp. GW821-FHT09D10; assembly: GCF_059416285.1. Classification (NCBI taxonomy): domain Bacteria; kingdom Pseudomonadati; phylum Pseudomonadota; class Gammaproteobacteria; order Moraxellales; family Moraxellaceae; genus Acinetobacter; species Acinetobacter sp. GW821-FHT09D10. The sequence continues at coordinate 246,020 of NZ_JBWKOW010000002.1, read as the reverse complement.
AAATCATTGATGGTAATCGCAATATCAAAAAGTAATTCGTCTTGATTGAGCTCGTAAAAATCTAAAATACCTTGTAATTGCTCGCCTTCAAACAAAGTATTGTCGCGGAACAAATCTGAATGAATAAAACCTGTTGGTCGATTTGAGTACTGTGCTGTTTTAGCATTAAATGCTTGATAGACCTGTTCAAGTAAATTTTGGTCATCTTGAGTCATGCTTGGTTTAAGCTGCTCTGCAACGCCTGTCCAGTATTGATGATCACGTCGATATTCACGCTCAAGCGGAAAATCTTGTAAAGTAACATGCAGTTTTGCCTGTGCGTCTGCAATCGCGGCAACTTGTGCAACTGTCGTTTGCATGGGATGGTGACCCATTAGACGTGGAGCAATCTGTGCAGGCTTTTCTGCAATAACGTGAACCGCTTGGCCACTATGTTTTAACGGCACAGCGACTGGTACATCATGAGTCCCTAATTGTTCAAGAACTGGAATAAGTTCACCCGCTCCTTGTGCATCTAACTCTTCAAATACGGTGAGTACATATTGTTTGCGGTTTACATCAACCAGAAAATAATTGGTGTTTTGAATACCTCCCTGAATTGGGTTCAGCTCCAACACCTCTAATCCATAAGGTGCAGCAAAGGTGCGAACTTCATCTAAACTCAACGGGGTATAAACCGACATGGAAAACCTGCAAAAAACATCTGTGAAGTTTGATAGAATACCTCTTCCCTCCATGAAGGTGTAGCGCCTGTGTAGGAACTTTCACCAACGGCGATTATTTTTGGAAAAAGCTATGCTTGCTAAACGTATTATTCCTTGCCTAGACGTTGATAACGGACGCGTAGTTAAAGGCGTTCAATTCCTCGATATTCGTGATGCTGGCGACCCTGTTGAAGTGGCACGTCGCTATAACGAACAAGGTGCAGATGAAATTACCTTCTTAGACATTACCGCTACACATCATGGACGCGATACCACTTACCGTACTGTTGAACGTATGGCCGAGACTGTATTTGTGCCATTAACTGTTGGTGGTGGTGTACGTAAAGTTGAAGATATTCGTTCGTTATTAAATGCAGGTGCGGATAAAGTGAGTATTAACTCCGCAGCCGTATTTAACCCAGAATTTGTTCAGGAAGCTTCACAGCACTTTGGCGCGCAATGTATTGTGGTTGCAATTGATGCCAAAAAAACTGGCGAAAACAAATGGGAAATCTTTACCCACGGTGGCCGTAAACCAACTGGTATTGATGCGATTGAATGGGCCGTAAAAATGGCTGACTTCGGTGCAGGTGAATTACTTATTACCAGTATGGATGCTGACGGTACTAAAGCAGGTTACGATATTGCACTAATGCGTGCGATTAATGACCGTGTTACCGTTCCAACCATTGCTTCTGGCGGCGTAGGTAACTTACAACATCTTGCAGACGGTATTTTACAAGGTGGTGCCGATGCAGTATTGGCAGCAAGTATTTTCCACTTTGGCCAATATACCATTCCAGAAGCTAAACAATATTTAGCTGAACAAGGCATTGAAATGCGTTTGTAAATTTATTGATATTTAAAGGGGCGATATGCCCCTTTAATTTTTTATGCAGCACCATCTACAACATCTACATCATCGATGAGTTTAGGCTTTTCTTTTTTCTCGACCCATTTTGCAGGAAAGATTTTTTCTACAACTTGAGATAATGGTTTAGCAATCACTGTCGGTAACCGCACACCCAAAGGATTTTGTTCTTTTAAATCTGCCGAAGACACCACACGTGTTCCCATCACATAATCAAACCAAGGCTTGGTTACACACCAATTAGCATCTTGATTAGAGTTCATGTGGTGGTCGTAATGCCATGGAATTTTACGCTTCGCCCATTCAGGCTCAAGATGTGCACGGCGATGAATATAATAATAATTTCCTGCACTGTACCAAGCTGCAAGCGCCATCCCTTTTGAAAATGGATAGAAAATTGCACTTGAAACAGTTGCTACGACTGCTAGTGAAACTAACTCATTTTTAGTCCGCCAGTTTCCCATGCCTTCCACATAGCAATCATCATGAAATTGCTGTTTACGTACTTCACGATGGTGTGCCCAATGTGACTCCATGCTTTTTGGCACAGGACTGTAACGCGGTTGTCCAGCACGATGTACTCCATGCAAAATATATTTATGAGCTACCCATTCAAATGCGTTAGCAACCGCAATTCCGGCAATAAACCCTTTTAACATCGCTTTACTCCTTTTTCTTTTTATTGAGAATATAAAATTCGATATGCTATGTATTGACCAGAATTTATGGTTTCATTGACAAATCACGACAAGAAAGAGGTGGTCAGGAATGCCACAACTAAAAAATTATACGGGTTCGGTCTATGGAGGACTTGGACACCTATTAAAAGCTTACTGTGAAGCCAATCAGTTAACTATTCCTGAGCAACTAGAGCAAATTCAAAATCTGGAACGCTTTGACTATGTGGTTTGGCGTGATTTATTAGAAGTTATTTATAAGTTAGACCCCAAGCCGGGATTAGGCTTAGAAATTGCCAAATATGTACAACCCAAACACTTAGGAATTATTGCCTACCTTGCCCTCTCTTGCGATAACTTAGGTGAAGCTTTAATTCGTTATCATGACTTTCACCGTCTGATTTATGACGGAAGTCCGTTAGTGGTTGAGCTCTATGGGCAATATGCTTCTATTCGCTGGGAAGCTACAGAGTTGCATCCTACCCAACTTACCGATGAAATTGCGATTGCTCTGGTTATTCAATTTTTACGCCTTTTTATGTCTCACCAAGATGTGCATTTGCATGAAGTACATTTTTTAAATGCCCCACCTAAAAACATCAGGGTCTATGAACAATACTTTCAATGTCCGGTTCGTTTTAATCAGCCCCGTACCCAATTACTCATTCCAAGTTCTGAAATTAATAAGCCTCTGAGCAGTGCTGACCACACGCTCCAACAATTACTGGTTCAACAAGCCCAAGCGCTTTTAGAACAATTACCAAATTCGACACAACTAGATCAGCGTTTACAGCATTCAATTTTGACGGGATTACAAAAGGATCAATATCAAATTGAATATATTGCAGCTCAGCTAGGCCTCTCGGTTCGACAACTCCAGCGCCACTTACAACAACAAAACACCACCTTTCAGGAACGTGTTCAGCAAGTGCGATTCATGCTCGCAACTGAATATTTAAAGGACCCGCACTTAAGCTTACAAGAAATTGCTCTTTTGCTTTGTTATTCAGAACAAAGTGCTTTTCAAAGAGCATTTAAACATTGGACCGATCAAACACCACAGCAGTGGAGAGAACATTTTTTAGACAAAGAATAACCAACCAAAACTTACAAATCTTTTCTTGATTAAAACAACACTGAAAACAAAAATTTCATATAGTCACATGCTTCAAATTTATGTGACGTAATTCACATTAATTAAAATAGATTAAATAAATGAGTAATCAGAATGAATAAATATTTTGCTGAATTTCTAGGTACGTTTTGGCTAGTCTTTGGTGGTTGTGGTAGCGCAGTATTAGCCGCAGCTTTCCCTGAACTTGGTATTGGCTTTGCAGGTGTAGCCCTTGCCTTTGGTTTAACCGTACTCACAGGTGCCTATGCTCTAGGGCATATCTCAGGTGGACATTTTAATCCCGCGGTAAGTGTTGGCCTTTGGGTCGGCGGCCGCTTCGATGTTAAAGATCTCATTCCCTATATTGTTGCTCAAGTGGTCGGTGCGACTGCTGCTGCATTTGTTCTTTACATTATTGCTCAAGGTCAAGCTGGCTTTAGCGGTGTTGGTGGTTTTGCTTCAAATGGTTTCGGTGATTTATCACCAAACAAGTTTGGCTTAGGTTCTGCTTTCATTATTGAAGTTGTACTTACTGCTTTCTTCTTAATCATTATTTTAGGTGCAACTGACCGCCGCGCACCTGCCGGCTTCGCTCCTATTGCGATTGGTTTAGGCTTAACGCTTATTCACTTAATCAGTATTCCAGTCACGAACACCTCTGTGAACCCTGCACGTAGTACAGGCGTTGCGTTCTTTGCTGAAACTGCTGCTTTAAGTCAGTTGTGGTTGTTCTGGGTGGCACCGATTTTAGGTGCTGTGATTGGTGCGCTTATTTATAAGGTAGTTGCTGGGGAGAAGGATTAACACGACGGAGTTCTACTTCGTAAAATCGAAAGTAATCAGCTAATTCTCATTACTTTTGTTTCGGCAAAAGTAACCAAAACCATTGCCATTCACAAAACCTGTTCTATGGGATCATTTATCTGATCCCACACAGTAACAATCCTGATCTTAAAATGGGCAGGTTGTGAATGGCTTTATCACGAATCAGATTTCACGCATTATTCAATAACCATAGAACTTTGACCAGATCAAACCCTATTAATGAATCATCTATAAAAACGGATTATTAATTTCTTTTTCAGCTGGACGTTCAATTTTCTCAGGCAATTCTTCTTTTTCCAAAGCCGCAACCACATCGTTTAAAAAGCTCTGTAAAGCTTTCGCTTGTTCTAACCCGACTTTGTCTTTGGTGATTTGTAAGTTGCCATAAATGCTGATGCAATCGACATCATTTTCTAATGTTAAATCTTCAATTGAAGAAGACTCTGTACCCTTTTCAAATGGCTTAAACATAAGTGTTATCTCGTTGTTATATCTTCACAGTGTAATACGACCAATTTAAAAAAAATCAATCAAAATTAAAAGTGCCGATAAAATTAGAAATGCTCCCATCAAGATATTAAAATATTTCAAACGGTTGCCATGGTTAAGCACCACTGAAAATTTATCGCCACATAGTCCCCAAAAGAATAAACAAGCATAGCAAGTGAAAAAATAAATAATGATAAAGATGGGTAAAGACTGCGGATTTTCTATGCTTGAAAACATGGTAATGCCCGATACACAAGCTAACCACGCTTTCGGATTAAGCCATTGTAGTAAAAAACCATCTTTAAAATTGGGAATAATCATCTGTTCTGCTGGAGCACTTGAAATGGAAATATTGGCAGCAGAAAGAATAATTTTTATACCGATATAGCAAACAAATAACGTTCCACAAACTGCAAGGATTTTTAATACGATCGGAAACTGAGTTAATAAACTCTGGAGACCAAATGCCATAAAAATCAAAAGTAAGGTAAAACCAATGGTCGCGCCTGAAATGTAAGGAAGCGACCTTTTTAAACCATGATTTAAACTGGTCGATAAAATTACGGTATTTACGGGACCGGGGGTAATAGACATTGCAAATGAAAAAAGAAACATCGAGGCAAACATTGTTATTGTCCTTATTAAAATAAAATGAGTATACAGATCTGTATACTCATTTTATTGTATGAATTTAAGACAATGCAATAACTACTATAAAATTGCTTACTTCAATATTTGCAAGAAATAGTTCACCAAGGCTTCCACCAATTGTTTCACAATGGCTTGGCGTGTTTCTTCATCAATGCTTGGAACTTTTGCTTCCATCGGTTCTGAGGAGCCACTTTTTTGCTTTTTAAACTGATCTTGTAACGCTTTAATTTGATCAGCATTTAAGTCCTGCTCACATTGGCTCTCGCCATCCCAATGTAAATAGTCTAACTTCTGATTTGGCTTAACCGACGTTGCTGTTAAAGGTAGACGATAGACATTACGCTTTTGCTGCTCAGTTAACTGCGGAAACAGGTTAACGCCTAAGCGTTCTTCAAGGTAGCAAACACTCACTACTTTCACTTGCAAAGAGTTATTGTTGGGTGCGTAGTAAGCCCCAATAGCGCCTGTTTTTGGCATATATACCGCTTTATAAACGGCTGTTGGAACAATGACACCCTTCCCAATGGTTTTAAGGCGTTTGCCCTCAAAAACAGGGCCAGTAACAACATATACATCTTGTTTTTGTTTGGTCGCAAGGGCACGTGTGGCTTCTTCAAGTTTACGCCAAACTTCCTGATTATTTTTAGGCGCTTGCGGCACCATGTTGCTTAACGAGAAGCTATCAGACTGTGAGTTTTTATTTGGCATGTCACCATTCGGTGCCATATGACCACGGTCATAGCCTGAACCACGATAGTCACTTAACAGTGCCCGATGCTTTTGATCAACACGAGTTTCTTCATGGAAGTTGTCTTCACGTTTAATTTTGACACTTAAACGTTCTGCATTTAAATGCTCAGCCGACCATAACGGCGTTTTAGAGATGCCTGAATACAAAACGTTAAAGCCGTTAAAGCACAGCGGATAACTGTCTTTTTTTAAACTTTCTTTATTTAAAGCAGGAGGAACTTCACGATAGAACTGATTTAAACAAGTCGAGTTAGTACTTAAAGGCGAAAACCACTGCGAAATCTTTTCACTACCAAAAGCAATTGCAAAACTTCCCGCAGCAATACAAGCAAGAATAATCTTGCCAAAATGCTCACTTAGAGAAAAAGAGTTTGTACCTTTACTACGTTTTTTACTTGCCATGTTTCTATCAATACCACTGTCCACACGCAGCTTAACAACCCTGCTTTTTTAAGTATATCTCTTATCTTTCAAATGGTTAAAACATGGTCATCTTTTTTGTAACTCCATTCCCCATTACGTAACAATCTGTTGGAATTATGAGAGGCTTTGGCTATTGAATTACGCCAATTGCGTATCTTTCGTTGAAAAACACTGATTGCTTATGACATGGTTAGCTCCACAAATTTGGATAAAAATATAATCGGAGTCCACTTAATGATCCATTCAAAGATTATTGGTATTGGCGTAATCACAGGATTGTGTAGTATGGCAGCTTTGGCTGAACCAGCAGTCCAGCCAGGAGATACTTTAGAAAGTTTGTCTAAAGTAAAAGTTACTACAACGGTAAATGGCCAACCTGGTTCTATTAGCGATTTAGTCAATAGCGGACAAGTACAACAAGTTTCTGCTGCACCAACAAATGCTGCTCCTACAGGCGCTCCTATTCCGGCAGACGTTCCACCAGCACCTCCAGCAGGCGGTGAAATGGCACCTCCGGCAGCACCAACTGATGCAATACCACCTGCACCAGACCAAGCGTCTCCAGCGCCACAAGATCCGAATGCTGCACCATCTGCGGCAGATTCAACTCAGTCGGCAGACCCGATGGCAAAAGATGGTGCTTTGCCAGCAGATGCACCTGTTCAAGCTCAATAATTTGAGCCATAAAAAAACCAAGACATTTGTCTTGGTTTTTTTTATACATCAATATTTTATATCTCGATTTGACTACCTAACTCAACCACACGGTTGGTTGGAATTTGGTAGAAATCACTCACCGGACTGGTATTACGCTGCATAGAGATAAACAGTTTCTCTCTCCATGGAGACATGCCATCACCCACCGAATGAACAATACGATCGCGGGAAATAAAGAAGCTGATATGCATTAAGTCATATTCAAGACCTAACTGCTCGTAAGCTTGCATGAGTGCTTTTGGTACATTCATTTCATCTTTAAAGCCGTAGAAAATCTTAATACGGAAGAAATGTTCAGCTAAGGTTTCTGTTGAAATACGGTCTTCTGGTTCAACATAAGGCACATCTTCAATCACCACAGTGACCAAGATATTGCGCTGATGCAACACTTTATTGTGCTTAATGTTATGCAACATGGCATGTGGTACAACGTTCGGTGTACCTGTCATAAAGACGGCATCGCCAGGAACCCAGTGCACGCTATTACCAATACTTTTCACAAACAAATCGAGTGATAACGTATCGTGTTCGAGCTTGGCAAAAGTAAGCTCACGACCACGTTTCCATGTCATTAAGATGGTCACTGCAATCGCACCAATCAGTAATGGCACCCAACCGCCCGACAAGATTTTAAGTGAAGTTGCTGCGACTAAAACCGACTCTAAAACAAAGAATGGAATAATCAGGAGTAGCACTTTTGGCATGCTCCACTTCCAAGCCGAATAGATGAACACAGCAACCAAAATCGTGTCACACAGCATCGTTAAGGTTACAGCAAGACCATAAGCACTTGCCAAGTTTGAGCTGGTTTTGAAAATCAAAATTAAGATAATAATTGCGATTAAAAGTAACCAGTTTAAGAAAGGAACATAAATTTGGCCTTCTTCAGACTCAGAGGTATGTTTAATGCTTAAACGGGGTAAATAACCCAATTGAATCGCTTGACGTGCCAGTGAAAACACCCCAGAAATTACGGCTTGAGAGGCAATTACGGTTGCCATAGTCGCCATAATAATCATGGGGTAAAGTGCCCACTGTGGCACCAATAAATAGAACGGGTTTTGAATCGCCGCTGGGTCTCTGAGCAACAATGCACCCTGCCCTGCATAGTTTAAAACCAAACACGGCAACACCACAAAGAACCATGCTAGACGAATCGGAACTGGTCCGAAATGTCCCATATCGGCATAAAGTGCTTCACCACCAGTCACTGTTAAAACGACAGCGCCCATAACGAAAAAGGTCATCACCGGATTGTGATAGATAAACTGAATCGCCCAATGCGGACTAAACATGCCTAATACCACAGGAGTTTGAATGACGCTGTGAAGACCTAATAATCCTAAAGATAGGAACCACACCATCGTAATCGGACCAAAAAACTTTCCGACAAAGGCCGTACCGTGTTTTTGTACTAAAAACAACGCGATAATAATGGTAATTGCAATGGGCATGATGTACGGGTCAAACACATCGGTTGCAATCGACAATCCTTCGACTGCCGAGAGTACCGAAATGGCAGGGGTAATAATACCGTCACCAAAAAACAGCGATGCACCAATAAAGCCAATGGCAATCATGTAGATTTTCTTATTATCGGCAATTTTGGCTTTACGTAAGTTCAATGCGAGTAAGGCCATGATTCCGCCTTCGCCATTATTGTCTGCACGCATGACGATAGCGACATACTTAATACTGATGATCAGCATTAAGCACCAAAAAATAATAGATAAAATTCCTAATACGTTTTCAGGCTTAATTCCCAACCCATGCGCGGCATGGAAGGACTCTTTTAAGGCGTAGAGTGGACTTGTACCAATATCTCCAAAGACCACCCCAAGAGCTGCCAAAGCCGTGGCAGGCAAGGTTGCTTTTTTGGCCGTATTTTGCATTGTGTAATTAAACCAATATGATTTTTATCGCAATCTTATCACCTCTATTATTTTTTTTCTGTAAAGCTCATCTTAAATCTTGGCAGAACTTGTTTTTTTAGTTACTATCGCACGCCTTGGTGAGGTGTCCGAGTGGCTTAAGGAGCACGCCTGGAAAGTGTGTATACGTTTGCGCGTATCGAGGGTTCGAATCCCTCTCTCACCGCCAGAATTGAAATTTAAAGAGGCTTAAACCTAATGGGTTTAGGCTTTTTTATTAGCCCAAAAATTAAAAACAGCTTCAAAAAGACCGATAACTTTCTCATCTTATTTAAGCCCCAGATTAAATTAAATATTTCAACTCAATGAAAAATCTCACTTCTTTAGCTAAGAAAGCAATTCACTCCCATAACAATTTAAATTTACCCTTTTCAATTTATTCAGCTTATAAAGAACAAAAAATTAGAAATGTTCCGATTACAAAACCGTTACTCATCGCTATTTTAAGTGGCATTAAAGAGTTAGGGAAAACTGAAAACATTGTATGTGGAACTGGCTCTTTTATATTTTTATCAAATAGCGCCAGCATTGATATGCGCAATATTCCAAATCAAGAAGAATATTTCGCGCTCCTCATCGAGTTCGACTTTGATGACTTTAAAGACCTTCCTAATCCTTCAGGAACTTCTAAAAAATTTGTACAAGGCCAACTCACCTCCTTACTCGAAAATGCACTTTCTCAATTTATAGATTTTTCTCTCATTGCCCCGCCTTCTGTTTTTAAATTTAGAAGAAGAGAACTTTTAGAGCTTATTTATCATTCTGGTTATACCGATATCTCGAGCCTGAATATGACTATAAGCTTGAGTGAAAAAGTTCAGACATTAATTTCTGATCATTTATCTACAGAACTCACAGCTGAATTTATTGCTTCCCAACTTTTCATGAGTTCATCGACGTTAAGAAGAAAGCTTAAAAGTGAAGGAAATAGCATTCAAGACATTCGTAATAGAGTAAGGCTGGGACATGGATTGCACTTAATTCAAACCACCAATAACAGCATTGGAAATATTGCATTTGAGTGTGGCTATCAGTCTCAATCTAGATTTACTGAACAATTTAAAAATTTGTTTGGGATTACCCCTCGTGAACTACGTAAAACCAAAATGCTCAGTTAAGGCGAATTTATGGCAAATCTGCGTATAAAAAAATTTAAGAAGAAAACTTAAGATCTTTTGCACACTAAAAAAGGATCTTAAGAAAGCAGATGAAAAAAGTAGCGGTGATTTTATCGGGTTGTGGTTATTTAGATGGTTCTGAAATTAGAGAATCTGTTTTAACCCTCTTAGCTTTAGACACAGCAAATATTGAATATCAAATTTTTGCACCCGATGAGCCTTTGTTTCATGTCATTGACCATGTGAGTGGCGAAATAAGCGAAGGTGAGAACAGAAATATTTTACAAGAAGCGGGACGAATTGCCCGAGGTGAAATTTCCACACTCGATAAACTTGATGAAAATGAATTTGATGGACTTATTATTCCCGGTGGGTTTGGAGTAGCAAAAAATTTATCAACTTTTGCCTTTAAAGGAGCAGAAGCAAGAGTACATTCTACAGTCGCCTCAATTCTAAAAGCGTTTCATCAAAGTAAGAAACCGATCGGGGCAATATGTATCTCCCCTGCACTATTGGCACTGACTTTTGGAAACTTACACCCAAATATCACTTTAGGATCTGACACAAACATTGCTAAGGAAATTGAAAAAACTGGTGCAATTCATCATGTCTGTCAAACCTCAGACTGCGTGGTAGATAAACAAAACCTATTTGTTACTACTCCTGCTTATATGGATGATAAAGCTCATTTAAAAGATATGTATGCAGGGATTACAAGCTTGGTTGAGGCGATGACAATTTTGGCAAATTAAAATTTTTTATGAGGGATAGAGATTTCTATCCCTCTATTTTATTGTGTTCTTTGTATGAATCTAATCAACTATAAGTAACTTCGCACCATTCAGGCTAAAAGACTGGTGTGGCTCCGAATTATCTCCTACTTGATAACTCATTCCAGAAGTTAAAGTAAATGTTCGGCCATCCTTCAACCTACTTTCTAACTCGCCTTCTAGGCAGAATAATATGTGCCCTTTTTCACACCAGTGGTCTGCTAAATAATTTGCTGAGTACTCCACAAGTCTTACTCTAATTTTATTATTCTCTTCACCAAAAAATTGAGTTTTCCAATAAGCTTTTCCAGTTTCACCACTATATTCAGTGACTTCAATTTCTTCCCAATTTGTAATTTGAAATGGAAAAGGCACGATATTCATTTTTTATTCCACAGTATGTTTTGTTGTATTTTCAACTTATAGACAAATCTAACTTTTGCAAACGATTTAAAAATATTATTTCTTAAGGTCCACTGCCTAACTCAGTAACGAGCCAATTAGATTTCGGATCTTTTTGTACAACAGTTACAAACAAAATATAGGTTCCCGCAGGATTACCAGCAATATCTGCATGTACTGTTTTTATCTTTATGGTAAGTGAAATCATCTTATAAAATTGTTGATAGTAGTCAGGTCTATTTTTTGCCGAGTCGTAACGAATTTTGATGACTTCTAGAACTTTTGAATCTTTATAAATTTGGGCTATTTCAGCACTTCGAATATTTAAGTTCTCGCCTGACCAAACATATTTATATGCTGTGGCTGAATCTCCGTGAGAAAGTGAATTAAAAAAGGAAATGACAGTTTTTCTAGCCTGTTCTTTTTCAGAATTAGCCTTTTTCTCATATGAGTTAAAGGCTGCAAACAAACATAATCCAGCAAGAAGTAGCCCTATAGCTATAAAGATTCTAGACTTTAGCATTTGGCTTCCTTTCTAATTTTTAAAATGCCACGTTAAAAAATAGTCTGATCAAAATTAATTTACAGAAAGGCCTAAATCGTTTTGATTTAGGCCTTTTTTATTTTAAATAAAATTTAGACTTCTCTAATCAACCTTAATCTAAAACGAACACTTCTAATGACTCTACATAAGGCAAAATAAGATATTCATGCTTAGATAAATACTGTTCTAATTGGGTATGCGTTGTTTGATTGAATTGATAAAAGTTGCTCAACTCATTAATCAACTGAGTTGTTTTATTTACATCAAATTCTGGTGTTTTAATAAAGAATAATAAGCTTGCACCTAAGCCAACATACTCTAAGCCATAGTTCTGATCTAAATGCTGAATTAAGCTAAAAGACTCAAAAGGATTCAAATCACAAGTAAAGTATCCATTGAGGCATGCTGCAAATTTTTGAGTCTCAGTTTGAGTATTTACTAACTTTACTTGAATAACGTCATCTAAAATTTTTTCGGGTTCAGCATTAATCTGTAGCAGAATCGCTTGATCTTCATCACAATAACTAAGCTTTTTAGGCAAGTTATTAAAGTCTATATAATTTTCTGGCTTTAATAATTGTTCAATATGATATTGAAGTTCTAAAGGTCGAGTATTATCCCAACTTGCTTCACTGTCATCTTCAACGAGTTCTGAAGTATCGAAATAAAGCCCATCTCCCATTGAAGCATGCATGCAAGTGTATTGGCATTGTCCAATATCTTCTAAAAGTAATAATACTTTTTTAGGTAAGTGCTTCTGCTTAATTTCTGAATAAAAGTTAAGAACATCCTTCCATGAGTTTATTTTACTTATTGTTGCGTAGCATATTAATTCATGAGCATCATCAGCTATAAGGGAATTTTCTTTTTCTTTAATACGAAGAATGGTCATAAGTTTTTAAATTTAATCTATATTTAACTAATATTTATATCATAAATAAATCGTATATTTAACTTAAAATCCCTACTCTCACCCTTAAAAAAATCTTCTATATTAAAGACCCAAACTTCACGTTCAGGCCTTCCTACCTTTAAACTTACTTAGACAACTCTAATAACTTCTGAACATACTGAATCGCATTATTATCTATGTCTTGGTGAGTCGGAACAACGTCGTCTTCAGAAGGATTCGTGTCTAAACCATAAAATGCATGAAGTGGTTGATACACTGCCCCGACATAAAGAGCTGTTAGTTCAAATGGAATAAAAATCTTCTCCAAAGAAATTTGATAGTCACCAGTTTCTGAATAAACTTGTTCTTGCCCACCAGCAGACAAAGCCAACATAAACTTTTTATTTTTGAGCTTGTCGCCTTGTGAACCATATGCCCAACCATACGCCAAAACTTCATCTAACCATTGTTTCAATAACGGTGGACAGTTAAACCAATACACAGGAAATTGAAAGACTAAATTTTCATGTTCTTCGACAAGTGCTTGCTCTTTGGCAACATCAATCACCCCGTCTGGGTAGGCTTGATAAATTTGATGAACCGTAAATTGATCGGGATGTTTTTCTAGTTCCTCAATCCATCTTTTATTTACAACAGACTGGTCTATGTGAGGATGCGTAACAATGACTAATGTCTTTTTCATTATGAAAACACTCTTATCGAAAAGTAGATAAAACGATTATAGAAGTGTGCTTTCCTAAATATAAGTACGGTAATTTGTGTTATATACTATACTAAAAGATAGTATGGATTTTAAAAATGGACGACTGCATTCCAACTTATACGCCATTAGAAGATACGGGTTTTGGCTACACCCTTTCTTTGATTAATGGCAAATATAAAATGATTATTATGTATTGGCTTTATGGAAAAACCGTCATGCGTTTTAATGAGCTGCAACGCTGCATTGGCAATATTTCGTTTAGAACGCTCAGCAATACACTTAAAGAATTGGAAAGAGATGGACTAATTCATCGCAAGGAATATCCTCAAATTCCGCCGAAAGTTGAGTACCGTCTTTCAGAAAGAGGACAGTCTTTGATTCCTTTGTTAGATATGATGTGTGATTGGGGCGAGCACAATAAGCCGTCTTAGTTTTATAGACTTGAAGTGATACTAAATATGAGAAATGAATTAAGAGAAATTTTTATTAAGGGATGCGACGAGAAAATTGAAAAGAAGGGAGATAATGTCGGTCTATCTTTTTATGCTTTTTTTAAAAATAAGAATGATAATCCTGAGTTACTGATGGAAGCAGCGCATTGGTGGATTATGGAGCATAAGCTAGATCACTTTGAGAAAGCTGTGAAGATTAAACAATTGGTTTTGAGTGAAAGCTAAAAATAGAATTACTTAAAAGGCTTAAATTTAAATAGTTTAAGCCTTTTAAATTAATCTTGGACGATAAAGCTATATGTCTTATCGATTTCAGCACTTCCCCCGGCATAGAAATCAGCTCTTATATGGATGGTATATTTTCCTTTGGACTTTGGAGTGCCTTTGATTTGTATAACATTGTAGCCATCTAAATCATTAACAGGTTTAACTGTCACACCTAAGGCTTCTGGAATATTTGTTTCTAATTCAGCATATTTATCAATAACTTTTCCACCAGAGATCTTAATAATTTGTTGATATTCTTGATTAATATGTGCAACTGGCAAGTCCTCTGGAGTAATCTTATATTTTTTACCGCAACCTGTAATTATGAGAATAATGGAGAAAATAAATATTAATTTATGCTTCATTAGAACCTTTACTTATCGGGGAATAAGACTAAAAATATTTTGCATCTATTCTAAAATATATTAGAAATTTCATATTTCTAATGCTAAATCTTTCGAATATTTGAACAGCTGTTCCAAAGTGACCGTTGCCCCTCCACACACGATAACTAAAATATTATCAGTTGGAGAAAAGGATAACTTTTTATTGTACAAGGTGGATAAAGTCGCACCGCAAGCTGGCTCAACTAATGTTCTATGGTCATCTAAAAAATTAAAACAAGCTGCTAGAGCTTCTTTATCGGAAACAGTCAAACTCATAACCTGTTCAACCTGCGAAACTTTAAAAGCATTTTCGCATACTTGTTTAGCAGCGAGTGTTGTAGCAATTCCAGTTACTTCATCCAACTTCGCATGCTTCCCAGCCCTTATAGAAGCATTTAGAGAAGCTGTTCCCTCTGTTTCTACAGCATAGATAGGAATATTAAGTAAATTTTTTATTAAACCTTGGCTAATTCCTGAGAGTAAACTTCCACCGCCAACAGATAAAATAACTGCATCTGGTCTTACACCGTCTGAAATTACTTCATCAATAATATGAGCAACACCCTCCCATAAATATTGGTCATCAAAAGGATGAATATATACAGCTTCTGAATTTACATAAGTTAGAGCGAGATCATTGGCTTCAACCCAAGATTTCCCATGAACAATGACTTCTGCATTTTCTTGCTGCATGAGATTTATGGCTTGTGATGAAGTTGTTTCAGGAACAACAACAGTTACAGGAATACTTAATTTATTTCCCATGTAAGCAGCTGAAATCCCAGCATTCCCCCCAGAAGAACTAATAAATTTTTTTGCACCTCTTTTTACATATTGCTGACAAGCATTACCAATACTTCTTTGCTTAAAAGAACCAGTTGGCTGTGAAGATTCCATTTTTAGCCATACATTACAATTATTTAGTTCACTTAATTTATTTGATTTAATACAAGGAATTTTTGTGTTCATATTTAATAAATTTTATTGAAAAATAGAGATTAACTTCCTTTTTTTACCACTTATTTTATTCATTAGCAAAAATAGTTGAGCAAGATTACTAGAAAGATAGACTATTATTTAGAAGACTTAAGCCAAATGGTTTAAGTCTTCTATTTGGTTAAGAGTTATTAAGAAGCTAATTGGGTGATAATTATTTTAGCGTTCTCATGGCCCTGTTCAGCTGCTTTCTCAATCCATTGTTTAGCTATTTCATAATTCTTAGAAACGCCTAAACCTTTAGCATATAAAATACCTAGGTTAAACTGAGCATTCGCATTACCTTGGGTTGCCGCTTTTTGATACCACTCTACTGCTATCTTATAATCTTGAGCAGTACCATCTCCATACTCATACATAACGCCCAGACTATATTCACCATCGGCGTTTCCTTGTTCCGCTGCCTTTTCAAACCATTGCTTTGCTATTTTATAATCCTGTGCAACTCCTACCCCATTTGCGTATAAATTACCTAAATTGTATTGAGCATTAGATCGTCCTTTTTCAGCTGCTTTTTGATACCACTCAGCTGCTAATTTATAATTCTGAGGTATACCATTCCCATTTTCATAGATGACTCCAAGATTATATTCAGCATCTCTATTACCTTGTTTGGCAGCTTTTTCGAACCATTGTCTTGCTAAGATATAATCTTGAGGAACACCCAAACCTTGAATATAAAAAAGGCCCAATTTTACTTGAGCATCTGTATCTTCTTGTTGCGCCATATTTTTAATGTCTTCAATTAGAGCATTATTCATATTAAGAGTCCTAATTTCCTGTGCATAAATAGAGTGTGAAATTACGTATATGGAAAATATTAAGAAAAATTTTTTAATATTAGACATAAATTTAATAAAGAAACATGAAATTAATATTTAAATATAATATCCAAATTATTATAGCTAAAGATAAAAAAATATTACTAATATTCTCAGCATTTCAATATTAACAAGCAAAAAGCCCAACTTCCGTCAGGCCTTTCCTCCTATTCTCATCAAACTCGACTTAAAAAATATTCAAGTAATGCATCCCTTTCATCGGTGTTATTGGTTCCCAAAAGCTGAACCATCGCCCCATCAATCACAAATAAAAACATGTGCGCATCTGCAACTGTAGAGGTAGGCTTTACGGTTAAAAGCAATTTATGAATTTCTTTAATGAACCAGTTTCGGTAGTCAATGACGAATTTATAAGCTGCTGGATAGATCTTTTCAATTTCAAAAATAGCTTTAAATGGCAATCGATAAAAGCCCTCTAAGTTTGCATGTAAGAGATAAATTTTCTTGAGTTTATCGAACGCCATGAGTTCACGATACGAATGAATAATTGAAAATACTTCATGTTTTAATGCATCTATTTGAAAGGTTAAGCTCATCTGAATGAGTCTTTCTTTGGAGTGAAAATAGTTATAAAAAGTGGCTTTGGGAATTTTGGCTTCCTCAATAATTCGATCTATCCCGATGTAAAACCCATTTTGATTAAATAAATCTTTTGCCGCGTGGAGCACGCGTAATGCTTTAAATGATGCTTCTAAATTTGGCATTTTTATACCGTTTAAAATAATTTTTTGTTGTATGTAAAAGAGATAGAAATGCCGTCACTCTTAAATTGAGCGCTAAAAACAGGCATGCAAAAGCCGCACAAAAATGGTGTGTTCGCCTATCTCGGGTTTTATTGTTGCTATGATTTTTTAGTCGTAATGACCTATGGTTTAAAACCTAGAGTCGGTTAAACCGTTTCAAAGACCAGTTGGGTATAGAACTAAAGATTTTGGCAAAGGTTGCCAATGAGAGAGATGAATTAGTACGCATAACGGCGAACTCCTTTTGATTTAGAAGAGTCTTACCAATTACTGCTAAATAATGGTGGCAAGACTAGAAGGGTTAGCAGACTGGTACAAAAGGAAACCAGCACACCCGAAGGTGTCCCTCCTAGCCTCACCATAAAGGCGTGACTTAAGAGAACGCACAAAAACCAAAACAGCATTGTTGTGCGCCTTTTGTAGACGGTCTGCTAAAACCGACTGGCAATGTAGGCCAGCAGGCAAAGGATAATCCGCGCGTTTTTGAGTGTCAATGTAAGGTTGAATAGAAATTAGTTAAATAATTATTGTTGTTTATTCAATTAGATATTTAAGCTAAAGAGTCATTCAACTTAAATTTAACGATATCATGGTAATAATAAAAATGTAGGATAGTGAATTATGATTGAGTTCATCATTTGAATAGGTAATTAATAATGATAATAAAGGGACCTCCCACCAGTTCAGAAGAATACCAACTTATCTTTCAATGGCTTGATGAACGGTTTTATTATTCTATTGGGGCTATGGCCTTTCTTGATCAAACACAAGCTCTCGATGCCGAATGGCAACTCATGCGGTTGTATGACCCACATAACGCCGAGCAACTTTTAGGTGTCGCGGTCATCCTTGCTGGCGGCACCTGCTTCTGGGTTCCATCAGAGAAATCTTCATCTGGAGCATTGCTCTGCACTTCAATTTTGCAGCTTCAACCGCGTCGGATTGTAACCACCGCAATTGGACGTGATTTATTGCATGCCGAGATCAAACAAAAAGGGCATATTTTAAGAGAATATGATCAATGGATCATGGTTTGCTCACGCCAATTTTCTCAAGCTCAAGGCCGCTTGGCTGAACTTTCTGATATTGCTCGTCTTATTGAATATCAACATCAATATAATCATGAGCGTTCAGTGAATGAAACAACTGATTGGGAATCTCTGATTCAGCAAGAAAAGATTATTGTGCTTGAAGCAGACGACCAAATCGTTTCTGTTGTACGTTTGGGAATAGAAACCGATCGGCTCATTTCTATTGGTGGCACATACACCTTCCCTGCTTATCGTCGAAAAGGTTTTGCCGAACGCATCTTACAATTCGCGGTCAATCGAATTGTTGCAACTGGACGGATTGCTCACTTAATTGTCGATATTGATAACACCCCAGCGGTTACGCTTTACCGTCAAATGGGCTTCGAATGCGTAGAGTCCTCTTACATTGCCTACCCAGAGTATTTATAGAAAATCATTCATTTTCAAAACTGCTTAAATGAACCGATTGATCGCGCTATAAATAAAAGCTACAGTAAATAAAGTTTGAATTTTATAACTTTAAATAAATTGATAACGCATGCAGGCAAAGACATGGAAACCATACATGATTTTTATCGCCGCTTTTCTTTAACCAGAGATAGCGATTACTCGGTTCCATCGACTTCGTTTGGACATTTTAACGTGTTCCAACGTGATGCCTGCTCGTTTCTCACGCCTTACAGTCGCCGCGATTATTATAAAATTTCACTGGTTTTGGGCACAGGTGACCTTCACTACGCCAACCGCTGGATTCGGGTAGACCGCCCTGCTTTACTTTTTTCAAACCCAATGGTTCCCTACGCTTGGGAAATTAATTCGCCCGAACAGGCAGGCTGGTTTTGTTTATTTACCGAAGAGTTTGTAAACCAAGAATCAAGACAAAGTTTTTTAAAAGACTCACCGCTGTTTAAAGTCGACGGCGACCCACTATATTTTTTAAATGACCAACAGGTTGATGAAATTTCATTTATTTTCAAAAAGATGATGACTGAAATAAATTCAGACTACATCCATAAATACAACGTTTTAAGAAACTATTTGCACCTGATTGTGCATGAAGCTATGAAAATGCAACCGACCCAACAGTTTGAAAAACATAGCAATGCTGCGGTTCGGATTTGCCATTTATTCTTTGAGTTATTAGAGCGCCAGTTCCCAATCGACTCGCCTCATTTTCAGCTTAAACTCAAAACTGCAAATGACTATGCCTATGGTTTGTCGGTACATGTCAACCATTTAAACCGAGCTGTAAAAGAAGCCACAGGTAAAACCACGTCTGAGCATATTAGCTCGCGCATTACGCAAGAAGCCAAAGCACTGTTGCAACACACCAGTTGGAATATTTCCGAAATTGCCTATAGCTTAGGCTTTGAATATTCAGCGTATTTCACCAATTTCTTTAAGAAAAATACGGGATTTTCACCTAAAAAGTTCCGTGAAGACTGTGTGGCCTAAAAACAGATTGTTTGAATTTTATAATTATTGGTTTGAATGTTATACGTCAGTTTGAGCCAAAGCATTTTATAGTTTTTCTACTCAAGTGATTTTGCAAAAAGAGTGTGAAAAATGAAATATAGAACTTTAGGAAAAACAGGCGAAAAAGTATCAGCACTTGGTTTAGGTTGCATGGGAATGAGCTTTGCCTATGGTGCCTCAGACGATACACAAAGCATTGCAACCCTAGAAAAAGCCTTAGACCTCGGTATTAACTTTTGGGACACTGCCGACATGTATGGCAACGGCGCAAATGAAGTTTTGCTCTCAAAAGTGTTAGAAAAACACCGCGACAAAGTATTCTTGGCGACCAAATTTGGCTTCCGCTACAAAGAAGATAACCTCAACCCACAAAACTCTTTAGAGTCTTATATCGACGGTTCTCCAGAGTGGATTAAAGTTGCGGTCGAAAACAGTTTAAAACGCTTAAATACAGACGTGATTGATTTGTATTATGCACACCGCATAGACCCAAATATTCCAGTTGAAGACACGATTGGTGCTATGGCAGACTTGGTCCAACAAGGTAAAGTTCGCTACTTAGGACTTAGTGAAGCTTCGGCTGAAACCATTCGTAAAGCACATGCGATTCACCCAATTGCAGCAGTTCAACATGAATATTCGCTCCTCACCCGTGATTTTGAGCAAACCCATTTGCAAACTATTCGTGAGTTAGGTATTAGCCTTGTGCCGTATTCACCGCTATCACGTGGTTTAATTACTAACACGCTCAATGTCGGCAACCTAGACGAAAACGATTTCCGTCGCCAGTTACCGCGTTATCAGGGCGATAACTGGAAAAATAACCAAAGCTTGGCGCAAGCATTTAGCGAATTTGCCCAAAGCAAAAACGCGACAGCGGCTCAACTGGCTTTGGCTTGGATTTTGGCACAAGGTGAAGACATTATTCCAATTCCAGGCACGCGTAAAATCGAGCGACTTGTAGAAAATGCGGGGGCTGTAGACCTTGATTTAACAGCGGCAGATTTGGCAGAAATCGACGCAATTATTGCGAGATATCCAAACATGGGCGCACGCTATAACGCTGAGCAACTTGCTGCGGTCAATCATTAAAATATAATCTATAAAAAAGTCCGACTTAGTGTCGGACTTTTTTTATTTAGTCTTTGCTATAACTGCCCTGTTGGCGTCCATCGTTCCAAGTTACGTCTAATGATTTTTCAGAAATAGTCAGGCTTTCTGGAAAAATACTTAAATTCTTTTTAAATTTAGAGTCTGGTTTTAAACCAATACAGTTTCCATTTTTCCACCATGTCCCTTCGGCATATTGGTCTAAAGCACCATAAGCTAACATCCATTTAAACTTGCCGTCTGGCTGAAGTAAAAGTTCTGAACCAACTTCCATCACACCATTTAAATAATAGTGCCCACTCCAAGCCTGATCAGCTTGCTGAAATTTCACTTCTTTGCATGTGCTGGTTGGCTCTGCATAAATTTGAGATGAAATCGCAATCGTAGAAAGTAGTAACAACCGTGCAAATATATTCATCATTTAATTCCCTATATTTAGACTTATTTTCCAGACTCAACTTTTAAATAAGTTCCATCTGCATACACATTGTGTCCAAAGCCACAACCTGAATCACCGCTGTCTTGTTTTGCCTGAATGTAGTTTCCTAATTTCGCATTGGTTTTAAAATCAAGCTGAATGCGGCAGTCTTGATCTTTATAGACGATTTGCTTTTTATTGCTTGGCATTGTGGTGCCAAACTCACCCATGTTCGGGCCGTAAATTAAGCCTCTAAGGCCCATATATAAGCCAGCATAGCTGATTGCATATTGCCCCTTCTCACGGCTTACCGTGATGTGGTCCCATTCGCCAAAACCTGAGTAACGTACATATTCACCCGACAAGTCATTTGACGCTTTAGGTTTTGGTAATTGCTTAAGGTTAAATTGGCTAGATTTTGATTTTTCATCGAGCATAAACCACGATCTTGCCCAAAGTGGCTGACCCAGTTTGGCATAGGCTAAACCCACGTTATTGTTAGCAACTTCAACATCTCGGTCAGTAAATTTAACCGTGGTTTCATCTGCATTGGCTTTACAAAATGCTGTCCAAGAGGCTTGATTCTGAAAATTTTCTAGCGCTTTTTTATATTGTTTTTGGTCGTAGTTTTTCTTACCTAAACTCGCGTATTGCTTCACTTTATTACAGCTTTGTTGTAGCTCTTGTGCAAAAGAAAACTCTGCATGGGTAACTGACAAAGCCGAAAGTGTGAGAACCGCGCAACCTGAAATAACAGATTTAATCATTTTTAAAATTCTTTAATAATTAACTAATTATATAATATGAGCTAGTTCGACAAATCACAATTCTCTGCAACAAAAGTCCATTAGAATGGCTTATTAAAATGTATGTCCATGATTCATTTATCAACTTATATAAAAAGGCCTGAACATTTAAGTTCAAGCCTTTTTGATTTTAGAGTTTAACCAAATCTCAACTAAGAAGACTCACTTAGACTCAAGTTAGAATGATGATTTTGACAAATTGCGCTTTGTAAAATTTTCATACTATTTTTAATCGCATCTTCGACCTGTATCTGGCTATCTCCCATGAAATGAATTTTTGCAGGGATATTTTCATAACTAAAATTATTATGGTCGCCGCTTTCTTGAATTAACTGATAGGTAATCGTTTCATTCTCTAATTCTTTAATGCCATTAAATAAAAAACCAGAACTATAAGGATTAGGCATCATCAGAAAACCAGTAATCTTCGTATTCACTGGCTCTTGTGGAATATTCATTGCCGCCTTAATCCACATTTCGTACAAGTCGACTGACTCATTGCGTAATGTAATGAACGGAATTTCCCCTCCTCCGACTCGCCCGCCAACCTCTAAAAAGACCAGCTCACCTTTAGACTCAATAAATTCGAGATGAATTGCCTGATCTTTTAATTTTAAGAATTTACATACGTCTAAAGTGAATTTTTCTACTTTTTGAATAAATTCAGAATTATCAATCGTGACTGAGCCTAATGGCGCACCGTTTCTAAAGTCTAAACAGGTATTAATATATTTTGAGACCTTAAAGTAAGGCATTTTATTGTCAGAAATAATCGCATCGACGTGATAGATATCTCCCTCAATAAACTCCTCGACTTCATATCCAGCATAGGAAGACAACCGTGGTATATCGGCCAACTCACTAATTTTGATCACACCTTCAGAAGCTGCACCTACCTGAGGTTTCAAAATAATCGCTGAGCCACTTTGCACCAAAAACTTTTCAATATCTTGGTATGAAGACACTTCTGCATATTTTGGATAACGGACAGTAGAATGAGCTAAGGCATCCTTCATTTTTTTCTTGTTACGACACAACAAATTGTCTTCAACCGTTGCACCCACAATATTCAATTCAGTTCGAATGCGAGCGGCTGCGTCCAGATCATATTCAGAGATGGCAATCACGTAATCTATTGGCTTTTTTTCATAGATTTTTACGGCTTCTTTTAATACATCCTCTTCATTTAATCGTTCTAAACCCGCTATGTAGTAACAGTTTGAAGAGGTGATATAACGCATCGTTTCTGTTAATGAAATATAAGATACATGGACAGCATCGTGATCTATATATTTATTAAAGTCAGACAATTCATCGTCATATCTATTGATGATTAATACATGTTTCATATGACTTTCACCTGCTCATGTATATGTGTGACTAAACCACGGATCTTATCTTCGCTTTCAGAACGGAGGATGATGTAGCCTAATCGTGAGGTCCAATCATGGTTACACGCGAGTTCATCGTCTGCTTCGTAGTAGAAGTGATGGTGTACACATTCAGGTGCTTCTAATAATTGCTCTAGCCCACTAAAACCTTTAAAAAGGCGGTGATTGCCTTGTGGAATAAACGCAATTGCAGAGACCATATTTTTTTCTATTGAAGGTGAATATGGCAGGTCGAGGTATTCGCTCAGTACAGCTTGTGCGAGGTCAAAATTAGTCGCCAGTTTGATTAACTCAACAATATTGTCACCCGGTAAACGTGCAGCTAACTCGATCGCTACGGCTTTCCCCTGAGGCGTTACTCTCAGTTCTAGGTGAAAAGGTCCGATGTTTAATTCTAAGGTTTGAATGACTTTTGCGGCATAATCAAAAACATGTTCCGAAAATTGGCCGTCATACTTATTTCCAACAATATGTCCAATTTCAACAAAGTAAGGTTCAGGGCCTAGTAGTTTTTCTGTCAGTGAAGCAAACGTTATTTTTCCATCTGTATGGACAATTCCTTCAACACTGTATTCCTTCCCAACGATATATTCTTCAACAATTAAATCACCACTTGCAAAGAAGCCAATATCATTCGGTTTAGATTTCCAGATCGCCTCAACTGTTCGTAAAAGTTCCTCAAAATCTGCAACTTTTTTAACAGACATACTGCCCGCCATATCAACCGGCTTCACTACAGCAGGAAATTTAAAATCTTGAGGTAAGCGAATCTCTTTACCCTGTGAAATCAAAGCATATTTAATATCGCTTAAACCTGACTTGGTCAGCTTGTCACGAAATTTGAATTTATTTCGAACCGTTTGAGCTGTCGTATATTCAAGAGAGTTTTTAGCAAATGAATTGCCTAGCTGTGCTGCCATAGGTACAGCATATTCAACCCCCGGTAATATCGCTCTTACTGTCTTTAACTCATTAATTTTAGAGAGTTGACTATGAAAATCACTGGTATCTATTTTTATTATCTCTTTTGCTTTTTGTCGCATTGTTCCATCAATGCTGCACTCTCCTTCGTCAGTAGAAAAAACATATAAATCTATACCTAATTCTTGAGCGGCATTTAAATAAGTGATGCCCGAAGAAATAGGTTCTATAACTACTACAGTCATTGTTACAGTCTCCGTTAGGGACCAAAACTTTCCAACTCACACAGAGGCTGATTTAAAATTTTATTAATTATTGGGGTAGAACCGACACCCACTGTTAACTCGTGAGAGTCCAAATAATTTGAAAAATCAAATCCATTATTCGTCCACGTACAAAACGGGATATTTATAATATTGACCTCAGCTTCAACTTGCTCTCGAAAAACATTGACGCAATGTTGATGATAATGACTTAAAACTGACCGATTAATCGCATAGATATTCACTTTAGAAATAGGATTTTTTCGGATGAGATCCAATCCCCGAGTAAGTGCAGCACCCATGCCACTTCCACCACTTACAATATTAAGCGTAGATATGGCCTTCTCGTATTCAGGCTCTATATGATTATTCAGGTTATATTCTAATTGGTCACCAATCGCTAGCTTTTGAAATAAGTTAGAAAATATTCCATTTGGTCTTAATTTTATGTGCAAAACAAAAAAATCATAATTTTTCACACCCAGTGAAACCACAGAGTAACTTCGAATTAAAGATTCTGATGGGTGTTTGATATTTACAATTGCTTTAGAACTAAAAAAGGTCCTTTTAATTTTAAATGTGAGCTCAACAATATTTTCCGAAAGAAAATTTCGAGTTATTAATTGAGCCACACTAAAATTATTAACCAATGGTGCGATTTCGACATCGCTCTGAGCATAGCTAATACAAGGTAAGAACTCTTTATCTATGGCAACTTGGTTTCCCGATTCATATACGACTCCACCTTTTAGTTTACATCGACAAACTCGGCACACACCTTTTAAACAGCCTTTCATCACCGTGCTATCAGGCACTGCATTGATAAGAGGCTGCTCAGAATCAGCAATGAAAATATGCTCTTTAATGCGAACATTCACCATTGGCATATTCTAATTCCATTGCTATGAAAGGGTTTCAGCACGCACAGCCTGAAAATATTCTCCCACCATCGGAACAAAGCTATTGATATGCTTGATTGCAAGATCAAAGTCTTCTTGTGTTTTAATTACAGAAGAAAGCATATCTGTCATCATGCCGCTATGGTCTTCAGCTTCATCAAATGCAACATGCGAAGCTGCGCCCGATACAGCCTGATTCCCCATATGGACACCCGCTTTTTGCGTAATAAAATTATTAAATTTGTCGCCATAATATTCGAGGAACCAGTCCCAAACGACTGCTGGCAATGCACCAAATTTCTCTACACAAAAGTTTAAATACCCCATCAGTTTCCATGTTTCAGGAAATGCATTTTTTGAAATAATCTGATCTGAAGAATATCCATATTTAGTCAAGTCTTGACCAAACATTTCATCGTGTCCAAATTCATCATATAAATAATATGAAAGCTGTTTTGCAGCAGAAATATTATTGATTGCAGCAACGCGTACAGCATTTGCATCTAACTCATTATTCATATGAATGCGAATAACGCACTCTAAAATATGTCGTTTATAATATTTTTCATCGAACCAGTCTTCATTATGAAATTTATGCATAATTTCATCTTTTTTAAACTCGCTATGCATAGCATGATCAACCGCACTTTCTAATTTTTTCAGACTTTCCTGTGAAAAAAACACGTTTTATCTCCGTTATATTTAAATTATTATCCAAGTATTAAATACTTATTTAGCTAGAATTAAGATTGTTATTAATTAAACTTAAAACAAGCAAATATTATGTTTAAATATATTTTATAAAATGTCAACAAAATATTATTTTTTAGAATTTCTAATTAAAAGAAGCATTATTAATCAATAATAAAATTAATAAATTAAATTAACAATCAAACAACAAATACTTTAAAACAAATGAATAAATTCCTATTAATATCCATCACCAATAAAATTTAAATAACTTATACTTCATGGAAAAGAAGGAATTTAACAGGGCTATATTATTACAAAAAATAATGTAGAATCCTTGTGCTAAATATATGGAAAAATTAGAAAAGTGAATAATTTAATTATCGGAACCCTATTTGCGCTCTGTGCAGCTGCACTCAATGCCTCTATTGGTGTGATTAGCAAATTACTCATGCATAGTGGTTTAAACCCACAAGATATTGCCTTTTTAAAAACCATTATTGCCTTTTTCTTTTTAAGTGTTTTTTTATTTAAAGTCCCTGTCCGCCAAAAGATTGCCTACATTAGTAGTATTCCGAGCAAGCTCAGTGTTTTTGCTCAAATTGCGATATGTGCCTTTTTAGGCATTTTCTCTCTATTCTTTTTCGAGACCATTGCCTACAACCACGGCGCTGCGGCCAATGTGGTCGTAGTATTAATGGCTTCAGCAGCTATTTCAGCTTTATTTTTTGGCAGATTAGTTTTAAAAGAAAGTATTTATATTCATTCAATTATTGGAACATTATTAGCTGTAACGGGTATTAGTGTAATTTCATGGAAAGGTGAAAATAGTTTATTAATGCTTATCAATGCTTCTATTGCAGGTATTGGATATGGTTTATTTTCAGTATTAATTAAAAAATTCAGATTAAACGGTGGTTTATTTCTAACCAAATACTTATTACTTTTTGGTAGTGTTTATCTTGCTGTTCCCTTTTTAATCAACTTTCACACAATAAACTTTAACACTGACATTATTTTAGGTTTGGTTGGCTTAGCAGTCTTGCCTACCATTCTTGGCTTTTTCTGTACCACCAAAGCTTTGTCTTACATGAGTGCGGCAAAAGTACAAGTGACTGAGCTTTCTGAGCCAATTTTTGCGGCACTCATGGCTTGGGTCTTCATTCATGAACAACCGACTTTATCTTTTTTATATGGCGCGATTTTCATTATTTTAGGCATCTTCTTAATGAATAAAGCACCTAAATCATAACTGAGCCAATTTCATTTATATTGCTCTGCGTGGTGGCAAGCCACTTGCACCACACTGGCAAAATTAATCGCCATTTGTGAAGGGGCATGTTTTTTATATGCAAGCGCTAAACCCACCGTAGGTACTGGCGCTTGTAACGACCGATAAGCCACACCCTGTATTTGCAATTGTTTGGTCGACTCTGGAACCAAAGATACCCCCAAGTTTGCAGACACTAACGATAAAATTGACACAATTTGCGGAGCATTTTGTCCAATTCTAGGTTCAAAGCCACAATTTTGGCATGCTTGTCTAATCGCATCAAAAAGTCCTGCACTAATTGAAGGTGGAGAGACAATAAAATCAAGCTCTCGTAGGGAAGCTAAATCAATTTCTTTTGATGACTCGTCTAGTTTAAAAGACTCTGAAGGTAAGGCTGCAATTAAAGGTTCAGCCAATAACTCTTGAAGGATTAAGCTCTCTGGAATGTGACTTGGAGGCCGAATAATCGCGACATCTAAACGATCTTCAAGCAGTAAATCGATAAGCAGTAAGGTGTTAGCTTCTTCAAGCTTTAAATTCACTTTAGGATATTGCTGCTGAAAATAGCGAACGCATTTAGGAATTAGAGGATTCAACATTGAAGTGCCTGTAAAACCTAGTCGTAATTGGCCGACTTCACCATTTGCCACTTGTTTGACCAAGTTCGCTGCATCTTCTACACGCTGCTGTACAGGCTGAATGGCATTTAAAAAGGCAAGCCCAGCTTCGGTCAGTTCCACCCCATGCGGAGAACGAATAAATAAATCTGCACCTAACTCTTCTTCTAAGTCTCGTATTTGCATGCTTAAAGGCGGCTGGCTCATGTTTAAGCGATGCGCCGCTCTGGTAAAGTTTTTTTCTTCTGCTACTGCTAAAAAGTAGCGTATATGTCTGAGTTCCATCGCTATATATAAAACATATCATGATCCCTTGTTAAATATATTAGAAAAATACCATCTAAATTGCTAATTTTAATTTATCGAATTTTCTCGATGCAGCACACTTAAAGGCGCTGCACCTCTTTTCTGTCATGGTCATGATATGAGCTCTTCATCTACACCCAGTACCTTAAGCACTGAAGCAACTTCTGTTCTTTCCCGCGAGTGGATTCACAAAGGTACTAAAGCCTATAAACATGCAGGCTTCGCTTTATTCTTGGTGGGTTTTGCCAGTTTCTCTCTGATTTATTGCGTACAGCCGCTTCTGCCAGCATTTAGCCAAAGCTTCCAGATTAGCCCTGCGAGCAGCTCTTTAGCTTTGTCTTTAACGACTGCCTTTTTAGCGATTTCAATTGTACTATCGAGCGCTTTTTCACAAGCGATTGGTCGTCGTGGTGTGATCTTTAGCTCAATGCTGTGTGCAGCTATTCTTAATATTGTGGCGATGTTTACGCCTAACTGGCACAGTTTACTGATAGCTCGAGCACTAGAAGGTCTCTTACTTGGTGGAGTACCTGCCGTAACCATGGCTTGGATTGCTGAAGAAATCGCACCTGAACACCTTGGTAAAACCATGGGTTTATATATTGCAGGTACGGCTTTTGGTGGAATGATGGGCCGTGTTGGCATGGGCGTTTTGATTGAATATTTTTCTTGGCGCACTGCTTTAGGCTTACTTGGGGCAATCTGTTTTATCTGCTCAATTGCTTTTTTGAACTTACTTCCTGCTTCGCGTAATTTCGTACAAAAAAAAGGTTTGAATTTAGATTTTCACATACAAATGTGGAGTACCCATTTAAGTAATTTCAAATTGCTACGTCTGTTTGCAATTGGATTCCTGCTGACCAGTGTGTTTGTGACTCTATTTAACTACGCTACTTTCCGTTTAAGTGGTGCGCCTTATTCACTGAGTCAAACGCAAATTAGCCTTATTTTCTTGTCGTATAGCTTCGGTATGGTGTCTTCCTCATTAGCAGGTGGCCTAGCCGAACGCTTCGGTAAAAAAACTATGATGATGAGTGGCTTTGCCTTAATGATTGTGGGCAGCCTCATGACGCTGCTCACCTCTCTTTTCGGCATTATCATCGGTATTGCATTTATTACAACGGGTTTCTTTATTACCCACTCACTCACAAGTAGCTCAGTCGGTGCTGAAAGCAAACAAGCTAAAGCCCATGCCAGTTCACTGTATTTACTTTTTTACTATATGGGTTCGAGCATTGTCGGTTCAGCAGGTGGCTGGTTCTGGTTACACGGCGGATGGAGCGCCATAGTCGGTTTAACCGTTGTACTTTCATTACTTGGAATATTTTTAGCGGTTTATACCTCACACGCAAAAGCTCATTAATTTTTAATTTAAAGGAACCTCATATGTCGAGTTTATTTGTTTATGGCACTTTAGGCCCGGGCCGACCTAACGCTCATATCCTTGAAAATATTGGCGGACAATGGGCGGAAGGCTGGGTAAATGGAACCTTACGTAACGAAGGTTGGGGCGCAGATTTAGGCTATCCAGGAATTGTGCTTGATGATAGTGCGAATCAAGTTCAAGGTTTTGTTTTTAGCTCGGAGCATTTAGATACGAACTGGAAATTGCTTGATGATTTTGAAGGTGGAGAATATGAAAGAGTACCTGTTCAAGTCACTTTAAATAGTGGCGAACGTGTTGATTCTTTTATTTATATTTTGAAAACCAACTAAATATGATAGCGTGCTGTCTTTCTTCACAAAAGCAGACCGCACGCATTTGCGTATTTTACACGGTAGGCACAGTTCCACCATCAATCACAAACTCAGTACCAGTAATTGCCGAAGCGCGTTCAGAGACCAAATAAGTGATCAAATCGGCAACCTCCTCTGGTCTATTTGGGCGCCCTAACGGAATTCCACCCAAAGCATTCATAATGATTTGCTTCC
Source organism: Acinetobacter sp. GW821-FHT09D10 (assembly GCF_059416285.1). Taxonomy (NCBI): domain Bacteria; kingdom Pseudomonadati; phylum Pseudomonadota; class Gammaproteobacteria; order Moraxellales; family Moraxellaceae; genus Acinetobacter; species Acinetobacter sp. GW821-FHT09D10. Next base: position 215,599 of record NZ_JBWKOW010000002.1, on the reverse strand, counting down.
CACCTTCATAATTTGTTTCCGCTTCAAGTGCAAGACGTTCTGCCAAAGCCACAGCAGCTTCGGTTTCAATCCATCCCGGCGCCACACGCACAACACGAATTCCCTTTGGAGAAATCTCTTTAGATAAACTTTTACTATATGTAGATAACGCCGCTTTTGCTGCTGCGTATGCAGTTGTTGATTCTGGTAAAGGTAGTTCTCTCTGAATAGATGTTACATGAATAATAACGCCGGAACCTTGCTCTAGCATCAGAGGTATCAATGCCCGATCTAGACGAATGGCAGGCATCAAATTTAAATTGATTTCTCGCTCCCACTCTTCATCACCCAATACAGCAAACCCGCCTGCCGGAGCAGATGAACCACCTAAGACATGTACAACAATATCAATTTTTCCCCAGTGTTTCTGCACAGCCTGCGTTACATCATTGCATCCTTTAGCTGTAGTTAAATCAGCTTCAATAAAATGTACATTTTGTGGTAAATCCCGTACAGGATGGCGAGCAACAGTCATGACATCCACACCAACCTGATGTAGTGCTCTTACAACAGCGGCTCCAGTTCCTTTGCTGCCACCTGTAACCAACGCCGTTTTTCCCAATAGTTGTAAAGGAAAATTCATACTGTAATCTCCAATACTTCAATTTTTTCATCGTTTAGTTGGAAGGCATAATGTAAATTGATCGGGCTGCCAGGGAAGTTACCTTCCACACGTGCTACAACCAGATGCTGCCCATCTTGCACATCAATGCTCAGGGGTTCCACATGATATTCATATTGAGTTGAAGCCTGCTGCTTCCAGCCTAAGATGGCCTTGTGACCAACATATTCACGACCTTCATCGCGTACAACGCCATGCTCTGTAAAACAAGCAACTACAGCTTCTGCCGTCTGCCGATCTGATTCAAAATAGTATTGAATTATTGATGGCAATAAAATTTGATGAACCATATCTTTAAGCCTTATGTGAGTTGATGCTTTTGATTGTAGCTTCACAATATTCTTGTTATAAGAGGGATAATATGGGATGAATTAATGCATAAATCGGGACAATGAATAACACAAGTCTAACGGACCTAAAAGCTGTGATCGCTCTGGCCAACCACCGTAATTTTCGGTCAGCCGCCGTTGAATTAGATATGTCATCTTCAGCACTCAGCCGAAATATTGCTCAGCTAGAACATAATTTAGGGATACGATTATTTAACCGTACAACCCGTAGTGTTTCACTGACCGAAGCAGGTCTACAGTTTTTAACGCGTATTACACCCGCCTTAGAACAAATTGATCTTGCTGTGCAAGAGACATTAGACCGTCGTGCCACTCCCTCAGGAACATTAAGAATCAATGCGGAAGAAGGCATGTCTCGGCAAATTCTTCATTCTGTAATCATTGAATATATACGTCGCTATCCAGATGTACGAGTTGATCTCGTTTCTGATGGAGAGTTTATTGACATTGTAAAAGAAGGTTTTGATGCTGGCATACGTTTCTCAAGTACCGTCCCACAAGATATGGTTGCTATTGAAATAGGCCCAAAGCAATCCATGGCCGTAGTTGCAGCCCCAACTTATCTAAATACACATGGCATCCCCCACATACCTTCTGATTTGTTAAAACATCAATGCATCCGTCTACGATTGCCTAGCGGTAAAATTTATAAATGGGAGTTTTCCCAACACAATGAATCTTTAACTGTGGATGTTTCAGGACCTCTCTCAATTGACACCTATATGTTAGCCATTGACAGTGCTTTATCTGGTATTGGCTTGGCCTACACAGGACATTGGTTTGTAGCTCCGCTCATCGAACAAGGTAAACTGGTAAGGGTTTTGGAGGACTGGACGCCTCTCTATGCTGGTTTATGCTTATATTACCCACAAGGAAAACACCCGAGTGCCGCATTGCGTGCTTTCATTGACTTAGCACGTGAACAACGACTCATTCCTTCCCATCCAATTCTTTAAACTATCTTTCATTATCAGATGTGAAAAATCATCTAACTGCTCATTTTTTGGCTTGTATTTTTTTTAAGAAACTGTAAAATTCATTCCACATCGCCGGCATAGCTCAGTTGGTAGAGCAACTGACTTGTAATCAGTAGGTCCACAGTTCGAATCCGTGTGCCGGCACCATCATTAAACCTCATGAATATTTAATTTATGGGGTTTTTTGTTGTCTGTAGGTTTTGAAATACACAAATACTTATAAGTATTTCCAAAAAATTGAGTGCAGACCTAGTGATCTACACCACCTCAAATTATTTTTCATATTTCTCTAATTCAGTAACCATCTCTTTTGCCGCTGCTATAATTTTAGGCAAAACATATTAATAATAGTTTTAAAGAATATCTTTTCGAGAAAAAACTCTTGTCAAAAACTTTGTTTTTTAAATTCGATAAACACTTATTATAAATCTGAGCTTCAAAATAACTTTCTAAAACTAATTTATTCTTTTAAAAGCGAAATATGATGCCGCTAATTTATTAAAAAATATAGGATTAAAATAAGAAATATTAAAAAAGATAAGATTATAATGCGCCCCCAAATAAGGTCATGTTAATAAGACCTATTTTATAAACTTTAATTCATTAAGATACCAACAAGGAAAAATATGAAACTCCGTTTTATTTTACCTGCTTTATTTCTAACGTTGCCTTTAACAACATATGCCCAAGACACCACATCTCAAATTCAAAATGTTGCAAACCCACCAATTTGCTTAATTGAGGGTACTCCTTCAGCAGAACACTATAAATTAATTAAACGAGTCAAAGTCGCGAAAGGAACATATGGTGGGTTTGAAGAAATAAAACCTAAATTAGCCATTGTTGCCCGTAAATATGGTGCAGATGTGGTGATTAATTATCATCAAAGCCAAAGAATTGGTTTCTGGCCGTGGCGTATTGTTCGTCCTGTACTCACAGGAACTGCTGTGAAATGGAATACACCTGTTGATTGTGCAGCCTTAGGTGGAAAAGAAATTCGTTAATACAAAATGAAAAAAGCCCAACATCCTGTTGGGCTTTTTTCGTATTTCGTTACTAGGTACACTTCCTGTAATACCTCACGTCCTGATGCTTAAACTTATTGTTGTTGTTTTACGTTTTGGAACTTCCTGTTCCCGTTAAGTGCATCATAGGTAATTTATGAAGTCATAGAAAGACGCAAATTTCCCGAATGAATGTACGAAAAAGCGTACATGGTTCTTTTAAATTTAAAACTCGATTTACCTATTAAAAAAAACTGAAAATATGAATTTTCAAAAAGTTCAGTTCGTCAATTAGATAAGAAAAATATATAATGAACCTTTCACTTTATTTCTAAAATAAATTTAAAAACAACAAGGAACGAGATGTCTACTCTACCATCAAATCTTTTTCAACCTTTAGTGATCATACTTACATGCCTTATTTTCATTGTAAGTAAAATGCCTCAGCTAAAATTTAGAAAAACTATATTATTTCTAGCGATGAGTAGCGTTATTTTAATCTGTATTTTAGGAATATTTGGCTTCTTTAATTAAGTTTTATTTCTTGCTCTTCTCTATCATTTTTTCAAAGTGCCTAAGGTTTGGGTTGAGCGTATCCCAATTATAGGCTTGGCTCACAAAGACTTCCGCCCTAGGCTGATAGAGACTCGGATCATCCAAAGTACCTGCACGTATTGAAATCATTTCAGGCGCAATTTCAGGTAAGCCAAAAAGCTGAGAACCACAAGTCGGGCAAAACGCTCGTTTAATAGGTCGGCCAGAAGATCCTAAAGTCTCAAAATATTTAAGCTCGCCACTTACTTTCAATTCAGATTGGTGAAAAAAAGCGATTGGTGCATATGCCGAACCCGTCGCCTTCTGGCAATCTCGACAGTGACAATTAAAGCTATAACGTGGCTCCGCTTCACTTTGATAACTTACAGCTCCACACAAACACGATCCCTGATATTTGGCTGACATAGCTCATCCTATTTTTTTATTGCTGTGATTTGAATATAACGTACATATCCAGCTTGGTAGAGTTGTTGGCATAACTTTGCAGTCATTTGAATTTTAAAATTTGCCAACCCGCCGCTTTGGTTTTGGCCTTGTTGATTTTGAATATATTGCGAAAAACCGAGTAATACAGGTTCTGATAAATCTTCAATTTGAATATCGACAAAACCTTGTTGTTCTAAAGCATTTCTTAGCGTTTTCTCGTTTGGCACATTGTCCCAAACCACGTCTGCCGCTTTAAGCAGATAGCGATACTTTTGTTCTTGTAAGACTGTCATGTTTTGACATGAATCAGCTTTCATTAAGTAATGAAAACCTAATCGGCCTTTTGAATTTAAAACTGGAGTGACTGAATCTAGAAATGAATTTAAATTGCTGTGATAAGCCGCGTCGATACACAACACCACATCGAAGCGTTGTTTAAATTCAAATTGTTTTAAATTTAAAAATGAACCCATGTAAATCTGGTTTATTTCAGGAATAAGTTTTTGAATTTTATTAACGCATTTAGCTTGTAGGTCAACTGCACTAAGGCTTTTGGGCTGATAGTGTTGTAACCAGTGCAATAAACTTGCACCCTGTCCACAGCCTAAATCTAAGAGATGATCTTTTGAATTTAAATTGACAGCTTGTGCCAAATGGTCAGCCAATTGGCAACAAGCTTCACGGTAGTTTTGGGTATTTTTCCAAAAACCCAAATTTGTCCAAGCAAGCTCTCCATCATCTCCCAAGCTTGATGCATCAATTGCATATTTATGGGGAATCAATCGAGAAAGAGCTGCTCGAACTTTTGTTTTCACAATTTTAGTAACCGAGCTCAGGAGCAACTTCAACTTGAGGTTTTAAACCTACAAATGGTAAAGGTGCGCCTAAAATTTCAGCAATGTGCATTGCAGAAGTCACTGCTGACTCTAAAATTGGCAAGCCATCACATGACCATGAACCACAGTAGAATACTTTACGGTTTAAGTCTAAATGACGTTGTTGCAATTCTTTATTTAAAGCAATTGTTTGCGAGTCTACAACTGCACGCGTTAGTGTCACTTTTGAAATGACTTTTTTAGGGTCAATATCAGTGACTGGACGCCAAGTCTGGAATACAGGATTTTTACCAACCAGTGTTGGTTCAACTGCATTCATCCAAACTGTGAATTGCTGACGCGTAAACTTACGATCCATCATATAGCTAAGCACTGACCAGTCTTTACGGCGTGGTGGCATTACTGTGGCATCTGTATGAATCACAAGATCACCTTGCTCAAAACGGAATTGCTTCAGCAGCTTCATATCTTCAGCAAATTGTTCAGGGTTTAAAAACTCATCGATCTTAGATGTTGGCGTTGCAACAATCACCCGATCAAATAAGTTCTGTTCACCTTGGCTGTTTTCAACCAGTACTTTTTCACCTTGTAATTCAACTTTCTTAATCGCTGATCCGCTATGGATGTCGATATCTTTAATTAAACTATCTACAAATGCAGGTGTACCACCTTTCATACGTAACAGCATGTCGCCATCAGTTAAGTGACGTAAAAACTCAAGTAGATTTTTTGCAGGCCAGTCGCCAATTGTTTTTGGATTACAGGTACAAATGGTATATAGCACTGGCATTACAACACCATGCCAGAATACTTCTTCTATATCGTTCTGATTAATAAATTCAGCGAGAGTAATATCTTGATTTTTAGATTTGAAAAACTGATGAATCGCAGTTTTTAATTGCAACATCCCTTTTACAAGACGCCAGCCATATTGCTGGATGCCTTTACGGTTATTGATAATTGGGAAATTACCAATACGGCTACGAGATGTGGTTAACCATGTTTCCGTACGATCTTCGAATAACCAGCTACATGACATATAAGTACGAACTGGGAAAGTTTTAATGCCTAAATGAGCAGCAAGACTGAGCGTGTTCTTCCACAAATGTGGATTCATCACACGCAATGGTGCATCAATAATTCCACCGTCGAACTCAATGCTATGGCTATCCATTCCCCGGCCAGGAAGTGCTTCAAATATCGTGATCGTATGCCCTGCATCTTTCAGAATTCTTGCTGCCGCAAGACCTGCCATTCCACTGCCAATAATTGCGATATTCAAAATGATGTCCCATTCTTTGAGAATTTTTTTGATTATCACTCATACCCTAAAAAAACACCGTATTAAAAACTACCAGATTTTTATTTTTTGCATCAATTTATATAGAAAATATTTAGTTTTTCGTCCCACTCATTTTTTATATTTTCTTACAATAACAATGAAACACATAAGACCTTATATTTTTTGAAAATTTAAAAAAATCTTTTAAATAAAATAAGATAATTTAACTATATTTATATCATTCGTTTTACAACTGTTATTTTTTTGGATATCATTACCCCATAATAATGAGAAGCAAGTCACATAAAACAATGCCAAGACAACAATGACAACCATCATAAAAACAGAACCTTTACAGCGAAAAAGCCCGCTATTCACACTTGATAGCGGGCTTTTTATTACTTTGCTTTAACGGCTAATCGAGAGCAATTTATCCTTCTTGCATGAGTGAACCAAATTTTCCACGATTAAAATCATTAATCGCTTCCATAATCTCGGCTTTGGTATTCATGACAAATGGTCCATAACCTTCAATTGGCTCATTAAGCGGTTGACCTGTTAACACCAAAAATTTAGTGTCTTCTTCTGCATTTAGGCTAAACTCAACGCCTTCACGAGATAAAATCGCAACGGTTTTACCTTCAAGACGGTTTGAGTCATTAACCACAACTGCCCCATCCAACACCACAACAAGCGTGGTATGACCTTCAGGCACATAAAGGGTATGTTTTTGGCCTTTAACCAATTTACCATCCCATACATTTAATGGACTAAAAGTAGTTGCTGCACCTTGTGCATCTGCATATTCACCTGCAATAACACGCAAGTGACTACCGTGCTCGTCTAGTGCAATGTCTGGAATATCTTTGGCTTCAATCGCTTGGTATTTTCCAGGAGTCATTTTTGAATTGGCAGGTAAATTTACCCACAATTGCACCATCTCAAAAAGACCGCCATGCTCTGCAAATTCAGGAGAATGGAACTCTTCATGTAACACGCCTGCACCTGCCGTCATCCATTGCACATCACCAGTTTTAATGGTTCCGCCGCCACCGCTTGAGTCTTTATGCGTCACTTCACCTTGGTAGGCAATCGTTACCGTTTCAAAACCGCGGTGAGGATGTGAACCTACACCTTGCTGCTCAGTCGTTGGTGAGAAGGTATAAGGCGCTGCATAATCCAGTAGCAAAAATGGGCTTAGGGTTTGGCCTAAACGGTCATAAGAGAACACGTTATATACAGGGAAACCATCACCCACCCAATGCATCTGGTTATTTTGATATGCACCAAGAAATTTCTTCATCTGATCTCTCCTATATATGTAGGATTTTCTTGAACTGGGATTGATTTTACGCCTCAATAATTGCAGTTTATAGATCAGGATTAGCAACACATTATTTCATCTATGAGACAATCGTGCCTTTTCAGAATATGTCTCGGCTATCGTCCTATTTTTAAAATTCTTAATCCTATTTTTTAGACTTAATCACAACATAAAACTCAACTAGCATAATTTTAGGCAATGATGACCTACTCAATAATTTTTCATCATTCATTTTGATAACATGAGGAAATAAAAAATGGCTCAAGATTACGTGCGTTTAGACAAGGATAATGCCGCAGTTCTTTTAGTTGACCACCAAGCAGGTTTACTTTCTTTAGTTCGAGATATCGATCCAGATAAATTTAAAAATAATGTATTAGCACTTGCCGATGCTGCGAAATATTTCAATTTACCGACTATTCTGACTACCAGTTTCGAAAATGGCCCAAATGGTCCTTTAGTTCCAGAGTTAAAAGAACTCTTCCCAGATGCTCCTTTTATTCCACGTCCTGGTCAAATCAATGCATGGGACAATGAAGATTTTGTAAAAGCCGTAAAAGCAACCGGTAAAAAACAACTGATTATTGCAGGTGTTGTGACCGAAGTTTGTGTGGCATTCCCTGCTTTAGCCGCACTCGCAGAAGGCTTTGAAGTGTTTGTGATTACCGATGCTTCTGGTACTTTTAATGAATTAACACGTGATGCTGCTTGGGACCGTATGTCAAAAGCAGGTGCTCAGCTCATGACTTGGTTCGGTATGGCATGTGAGTTACACCGTGACTGGCGTAATGATGTAGAAGGTTTAGGTGCATTATTCTCAAATCATATTCCTGATTATCGTAACCTGATGACTAGCTACAGCTTTAATACATCGCAAAAATAATGACATAACCAAGATTAGAGTGCTTAAGCATTCTAATCTTGCATTTAAATGGATTGATCTGAAATTGATAAGCTCTTTTGATGATTTTTATTATTTCTATTTGGTCGTAAAACACGGCGGCTTTAGTGCGGCCAGCGAAGCCGAAAACATTAGTAAATCAAAGCTCAGCAGACGCATTATTGACCTTGAAAATAAATTTAATGTCAGCCTGATTCAAAGAACGACTCGCCATTTTAAAGTGACCGATTTGGGCCAAGAGTTTTATGAGGAATGCTGCAAAGTTATTGCTCAAGTTGAATGTGCAGAAAACGTTTTGTTAAAGCAAAAAAGCGAACCTCAAGGGTTGATAAAAGTGAGTTGCCCACCGCTTATGATGCATTTTCAAATTAGAAAAATTTTAAATCAGTTCTTAAAAACCTATCCTAAAGTTGAAATATCTCTTGAGCTTACAAGCCGTCGAGTAGATATTTTACATGATGATATCGACCTTGCTATTCGGACCAATTTCGAACCTAATGAAGACTCGAATTTAATTGTTCGCGATGTGATTAAAACTGACCACTGTCTAGTGGCTTCGCCTGAATTACTCCAAGGCCGCACGATTGAACATTGTTCAGAGCTACAGGACTTTCCAAGTATTAGTTTGGGAACCCAAAAGCAAAATTATATCTGGCATTTATGCAATATTCGCAATGGCGAATCGGTTGATGTGCCTTATCAACCACGAATAAAAAGTAATGACTTGGCAGGTGTCTACTATGCCGTTATGGATGGTTTAGGAATTGCAGACCTTCCCTTTTTAACCGTTGAATCTGAAATTCGTAAAGGCAAACTTATTCATATTCTTCCTGACTGGAAATCGAATATTGGCATGCTACAACTGGTTTATGTGTCTAGAAAAGGCCAGCGTCTTGTGGTCGAGAAACTCATTGAAACGCTGATTGATGAACTGCGACGTTTGCCTGAAAGCACTCAAGGTTATTCATTTTCATAATGCATTGAGTACTTCTTTTAGTAGAGCACAGATGCATTCTGTTTAAGTCCTTTAAACTTTTCTACAAGAAAATCAATTAACAACTTTACTGAAGGCAACAATCCACGCCTGCTTGTATACACCAAATGAATCATTTCAGGAGGAAATTGCCATTCAGGCAATACATTCACGAGTGTTCCTTTAGCCAGATCTTCATAGACCACAAGTTCTGGTAATTTTGCTACTCCTAATCCTTGTAATGTGGCGTTTCTTAAAGCTGTTAAATCTGTAGTGGTGAACCGAGGATGACATTTGACTGTGGCTTCTTGTTGGTCTTGAGAATAAAGATGCCATGCATATTCGGGTGCAAAAGATTCCATCATTAAAATAGGCCAATCGGCTAATTGCTCAGGTCGTGAGATTGAAAAATATCGACTGGTTAAGTTAGGGCTAGCAACAACAAACTGCCGCGCCAAAGCCAGCTCACGAACAATAGAATCACTATCAGGCAAAGGCAAAGGCCGAATTCGAATGGCTAAATCAAATCTTTCATCAATCAGGTCGACTCTTCTGTTTGTCGCCTCTACATGTAGTTTAATTTTAGGATAAAGCGCCAGAAATTCATTGAGCATTGCACTTACATTAATGTGCAGTAAGTTTGTTGGACAAGACAATTTAATTAGGCCACGTGGTTCCGATGTTAAATATTCAATCGCCTCTTCTGCTGCCTCTGCTTCAATCAGCATTGCCTTACAGTGCTGGTAATAAATCTTGCCGACCTCTGTAATCGAGACTTGGCGGGTTGTTCTATTGAGTAACTTCACGCCAAGCCGATTTTCTAGCTCTGCCATACGTCGGCTTAATAAAGACTTGGTCACCATCAACTCGTGACTCGCAGCCGAAAAACCACCGCAATCAATAATCTTTACGAAAAAAAAGAGGTCATTTAAGTCTTTCATTTTGCAATCCTCATATTAATCACAGTGTATTTCAGCAAGCTGAATATAAAACATACCATGTTGTTCTTTATGCATGACAATGATTTCTATTTTAGATATTTTTCGCCATTTATCCTATTTGTAATATGAATTACACCCTCATCAAAGCGCATATAACAATGACAACTCCAGCAAACTTCAATGGTCAGCGTCCAGTCATCGATCCAGATGATTCAGTCATGCTTTTGATCGATCATCAAAGTGGTCTATTTCAAACTGTAGCAGACATGCCAATGACCGAATTACGTGCCCGTGCAGCAGCATTGGCTAAAATCGCAAGCTTGTCGAATATTCCAGTGATTACAACTGCTTCTGTTCCACAAGGTCCAAATGGCCCCCTTATTCCAGAAATTCACGCAAATGCACCTCATGCACAATATGTCGCCCGTAAAGGTGAAATCAATGCTTGGGACAATCCTGAATTTGTAGCCGCAGTAAAGGCTACTGGTCGTAAGACTCTTATTATTGCAGGGACAATTACCAGCGTTTGTATGGCTTTTCCAGCAATTAGTGCGGTTGCAGAAGGATATAAAGTTTTTGCAGTGGTTGATGCTTCAGGAACTTATAGCAAAATGGCGGAAGAAATTACGTTAGCGCGTGTTGTGCAAGCTGGTGTAGTTCCTATGGATACGGCAGCAGTTGCTTCTGAAATTCAAAAAACATGGAATCCAGATGACGCACTTGAATGGGCACAAGTTTATACTCAAATTTTCCCTGCCTATCAGCTACTGATTGAAAGCTATACCAAAGCTCAAGAAGTGATTAAAAATAGCGAAGTTTTAGATTCAGCACGCTAAGTCCAGATCTTATCTAAAAAAAACCGGTCATGAATGGGCATGACCGGTTTTTGTGAAACATCACATACAGCATAGCTGCATGTTTTCGTTCAGAACAAAACGCACTCGCTTTGTTCCTTACTCAGATAAGTCTACGCAGAGATATTTCATTTCAACATATTCTTCAATGCCGAATTTTGAACCTTCGCGGCCTAGACCAGACTGTTTTACGCCACCAAACGGAGCAACTTCATTTGAAATCGCGCCCGTGTTAATGCCGACCATACCGTACTCAAGTGCTTCACCAACGCGCCATTGACGAGCGGTGCTTTGAGTAAACAAATAAGCAGCTAAACCGAACTCGGTATCGTTCGCCATTGCTACTGCTTCATCTTCAGTTTTAAAGCGGAAGAGTGGTGCAAGTGGACCAAAGGTTTCTTCTTTTGACACTTTCATGTCTTGCGTTACGCCAGTTAAAACTGTTGGCTCAAAGAAAGTACCGCCAAGTGCCGAGCGTTGACCACCAATACGAATTGTTGCGCCTTTCTCAGTTGCATCTGCAATATGAGACTGGACTTTTGCAATCGCATCTTCGTCAATTAAAGGCCCTTGAGTTGAACCTTCTTGACGTCCATCGCCAACTTTAAGCTTAGACACCGCTTCAACCAAACGCTCAGCCAATGCATCGTAAATACCGTCTTGAACATAAATACGGTTAGCGCAAACACAGGTTTGACCGCTGTTGCGATATTTACTTGCCATAATGCCCTGAACAGCTTGTTCAAGATTGGCATCGTCAAACACCACAACTGGTGCATTACCACCTAGCTCGAGTGAAAGCTTTTTAATGGTTGGCGCACATTGTTGCATCAAGATACGACCAACTTGGGTTGAACCTGTAAAGCTTAACTTACGAACAATATCGCTTTCGCATAAAGTTTTGCCCACTTCAGCCGCATCACCGCTAATGTTAATTAAAACATCTGCTGGTAAGCCTGCTTGTAATGCCAAAACTTCAAGCGCATAAGCTGTTAACGGCGTTTGCTCTGCTGGCTTAACCAACATTGAACAACCCGCGGCAATAGCTGGACCTGCTTTACGCGTAATCATGGCAGCCGGGAAATTCCACGGCGTAATTGCAGCAGTGACACCAATCGCTTGTTTAATCACTAAAAGACGTTGGTTTGGCAAGGTTGGTGTTAACACTTCACCATCAACACGGCGAGCCTGCTCAGCAAACCAGCGGATAAATGATGCTGCATAACCAATTTCACCGCGTGCTTCAGCCAAGGGCTTGCCTTGTTCGGCTGTTAAAATTTGAGCCAGATTTTGTTTGTGCTCAAGCATGAGGTTATACCATGCCAATAACACATCAGCACGAACCAAGGCAGTTTGCTTTTTCCAAGCAGCTTGCGCTTTTGCTGAACGGTTAATTGCGGCTTCAACCCCTGCGCGGTCATAGGTTTTCACCCATGCCAAAGTTTCACCCGTAGCAGCATCATTTACCTCGATATAATCATTTGATGCAGGCGCTTCTAATGAAATATCAGGATGTTTTAATAAATACTGCAAATTGTTTTGAATCATGCAGATTGCTCCATTGCTTTTGCACTACCCGCCTTGAGTGTCGCAAAACCTTGTTTCAGGATATCAAGGCCTTGACGGAATTGCTCAGCAGGAATGGTTAATGGATATAAGAAACGAATTACATTACCGTATTTACCACAAGTAAGAAGTAACAACCCGTTTTCCATTGCATAGTTTTGTACAACTTTTGCTTGCTCAGCAGTTTCTAGTTCTACTGCAACCATTGAACCTAATGCACGAATATCCGTCACTACATTGCCTGTTGCTTGCTGAATTTCTTTAAGCGCAACAACTAACTCAGCGCCTAGCTCATTTGCACGGTCGCATAAGTTTTCTTCTTCAATCGCATCAATCACTGCGTGCGCAGCAGCAACCGCAATCGGGCTACCTGCATAAGTACCACCTAATCCACCTGGGTTTGGTGCATCCATCACTTCTGCACGACCAACTACACCCGAAATTGGGAAACCACCACCTAAGCTTTTCGCCATCGTGATCAAGTCAGCTTTAGTCTCGTAATGGTTCATTGCAAACAATTTACCAGTACGTGCAAAACCAGACTGAACTTCGTCAGCTACCAATAAAATACCGTGCTTATCACAAATTGCGCGTAAACGTTTTAAGAACTCGGCTGGTACAACATGAAAGCCGCCTTCACCTTGTACTGGCTCAAGCACAATCGCTGCAACATCATGCGGTGCAATATCTTCACTGAAAATATCTTCAACACTTTCAATCGCTGCATCAACCGAAATACCTTTTGCAGGCACAGGGTAACGTGCGTGGAACACACCAGCTGGCATCACACCAAAATCACGTTTGTAAGGCGCTGTTTTACCTGTCATTGCCATCGTCATGAATGAACGACCGTGGAAACCGTTACCAAAAGTGATAATGCCGTGACGACCAGTGTAACAACGAGCAATCTTCACCGCATTTTCAACTGCTTCTGCACCAGTTGTGAAAAAAGCTGACTTGGCAGGGCCTGCAATTGGCGCACGTTCATTAATACGCTCAGCTAAAGATACATAGCTCTCATAAGGAGTTACTTGATAGGCAGTATGAGTAAATTTAGTGAGTTGTTCAGTTACCGCTGCAATCACTTTAGGGTGGCGATGGCCTGTATTTAAAACCGCAATACCACCAGCAAAGTCGATAAATTGGTTGCCTTCCTTGTCCCAAAGCGTGGCATTTTCAGCTTTTTCCGCATACCACTGACACATCACGCCTACGCCACGTGGAGTTGCTTGCTGTTTACGTGCGTTAAGTGCAGAATGTTGATTATCCATTTGATTCCCTCATATTTTCATCATCAGTTGCAGCTTTAGTTTTTACATCCTGTGCTTAATTTTCAGGGTGCTTTACAACAACTGCCTATGCATGTAATTTCGCTCGTCTGGCGGCAACTGACGAGAGCCATTTTTTAACTGTAGGAGAGAGCCAATTGCGTAGTTTACTTGGAGATCATTTGTTACAACGGCTCCAACAGGACATCGAGGGTAAACTCCATCAGCGACTTTTTCGTTGTCTACGCGCTGCCATTATTGATGGAGTGGTTCAACCAAAAACGCGTTTGCCCGCTTCACGGGATTTGGCCAGTGAAATTCATGTTTCGAGAAATACAGTTCTTACTGCCTACGAACAACTACAGGCTGAAGGCTATTTAGAAGCACGTACAGGCCATGGCACATGGGTTGCAGAGAAACTACCCGAAAGCTTTTTAAATACAAAAAATGAAAAGAAGAACACAAATATTCATAAGGTTCAAAACTCATATGCCTTGTCTCAACGCGGTTCAAATTTATTAGGCTATGCCGCAGCGTCTCCACATCAATGGGGTGCATTTGTACCAGGAGCTCCGGACGTTACCGAGTTTCCACATCATATTTTTAGCCGTATTCAAGCAAAATTAAGCCGTGAGCCAGACATTAACCGCCTTATCTATAGCAACGCGGGCGGATGTATTGAACTTCGAAGTGCATTGGCAGACTACTTACGGGTTGCCCGTTCAGTCCAGTGCGATGCCGACCAGATTATTATTACCGAAGGTATTCACCAAGCGATTGATTTAGTCTCACGTGCGCTCAGTGACATTGGTGACCGGATCTGGATTGAAGATCCAGGCTATTGGGGAATGCGTAATACTTTACGTATTAATGGCGTTGATATTCAACCAATGCCAGTCGATGCCGAAGGCATTATCCCCGAAGAAAATCCGGTTAAACCACCTAAACTCATTTTTGTCACTCCCTCACATCAATATCCACTTGGTTCACATTTAAGCCTAGATCGCCGACGCAAATTGATTGAGATTGCCCGCCAGCACAATAGCTGGATTGTAGAAGATGATTACGATAGTGAATTCCGTTTCTCAGGCCAGCCCTATCCATCTTTACAAGGTTTAGAAAATGATGCACCAGTTTTATATATGGGCACGTTCAGCAAAACCATTTATCCATCTTTAAGAATTGGCTATTTGGTAGTGCCTAAGCCGCTCTTTTCACCCCTACGGATTGTGGCAGCTGAACTCTATCGTGGTGGGCATTTGCTCGAACAAAAAGCTTTAGCAGAATTTATTCGTGAAGGTCATTATGAAGCACATATTCGTCGTATGCGTCTGCTCTATGGCAAACGGCGTGATTACTTGGTGAGCCTGATTAAACGCTATCTAGGGCCTGAATTTATCCACGAATACGATGAAGCAGCAGGGTTACATCTGGTTTTAAAACTACCAAACTCTTGCGATGATGTCGCGATTGCAGCCACTGCACTTGAACGTGGTGTCAAAGTTCGCCCACTTTCACAGTATTACATGCAATCACATGCCCACGCACAACGTGGTTTGCTCATGGGCTTTGCCTGCGTCAATGAAAAAGACATGGTGATGGCTTTTGGTGTGCTACTCCAATGCTTACGTGAAGCAGGTGTATCAACCCTGAATTGATTCTTTTATCTCACCATGCTGAATAAAAAAAGAGCCTCATTGTGAGGCTCTTTTAGTTTCTAAAATACTAAACTAATTTTTCTTCTTGAGTATGAGTGAGATGGGTCTCTCTACGATCTCTACCCCAACCTAGTTTTTCCGACAATATTCCAAAGAACACAATAATGCCGAACAATGCTGTGGTGTAAATTACTTCTTTGAAATATGTGCCTTCAATTAGCATGGTGAGAATTGCTCCAATAATTGCAAAGATCACCACATAAGTCAGATAAGGGAACATCCACATTTTAAAGTCAATTTTCACCCCTTCGGCTTCTAGTTTTTTACGCATACGAAGCTGCGAATAAGCAATGGTCAAATACACATACAGTGTTGCCGCGCCAGTCGTTAGCATGAAAAAGTCATAAACATCCATACTCTTGGTTGCAGTTAAAATCACGGCAATTACAGAGAAAAAGCATGACACAATTACGCCAACCCACGGGCTGCTTTTACTGTTCACAGAACCAAAACTTTTCGGTGCATCACCACGTTTAGCTAATGAGAACAACATACGTGAACACGTATAAAGTGCTGAGTTAAAACAACTACACACCGACGTTAACACCACAAAATTCACAATATGGCGAGCCCCTGGAATCCCAAGTGCACTTAACGTTACGCTATAAGTTCCCCAAGTCGAATCTTTCAAAAGTTCATTGTTGTGAGGAATTAAGCATACCGCGACAAACATTGATCCCACATAGAATAAAATAATTCGCCAAACCACTGAGTTAGAAGCTTTACGAATTTCTTTAGAGGGATTTGCCGATTCAGCTGCTGCTACTGTGACAATTTCTGCCCCAATATAGGCAAACATTACACCAAGTAATGCAGTGATGACGGATGACCCTCCATTTGGCATAAAGCCTTGAGAGGTTAAGTTACTAATACCAGAAGCAGCCGGATTACCCCAAGGCCATAAATGCATGATGGCCAAACTACCAATCACAAGAAAAATAACAATCGCGATGACTTTAATGAGCGCAAACCAGAACTCAAATTCACCATAATTTTTCACGTTTTGTAAATTGACTGCGACCAATGCGACAATGACCACGACCATATAGGCCCAGATTGGTATAAATGGGAACCAATTGTTTAGAATTTTACCTGCCACATAAGCTTCCCATCCCATGAGCATTGCGAGTGTACACCAGTACAACCAGCCAATTGAAAAGCCTGCCCAACGACCAATCGCGCGGTCTGCATAAGTTGAGAAAGAGCCACTGTCTGGGTTTAAAACGGCCATCTCGCCTAACATACGCATGATGAACCAAACGAGTAGACCACCCAAAGCATAAGTTAGAAAAACAACAGGGCCCGTATTGTAAATAATGCTACCTGAGCCCACGAATAGAGAACCACCAATAACCCCTGCAATTGAGATCATCGTTAGGTGGCGTGATTTAAGTCCATGTTTTAAACTTTGGGAGTGATTGGCTTCAGAACCACTTTGATGAGCTGCCATATCATTTTCCTTAATATATGGAGGATATCGGCCAATCTCGGAAATCCTCCGAAGCCAACTATATCCCCTAAAAATTTAGCCGTTTTGCCCAATTCCTAAAACAGAAAATTCACTGAGCTTATCCGGCGCTTCCGTATGCATACTTCCAATGGCTTTAATTTGTCGTTTCGGCCCTGAAGAAACGAGAGCCATTTTTGTAATAAAAGAGAGAGCCAATTGCAAAATTTATACGCAAAATTGGCTCTTTTTAGATTGCATGTGGGTAATTGGTTTTTATTTTTTATTTTAAAAATGAATAAGTTTTACTTTAATTAGATTGGAATTATTTAGTTTTGCTCAGAAATTAATAAAGCTTTTGTCCCTTTTTCTAAAGCTCTGAATATATGTTTCTGGTCAGCAGGGTAACAAATATAGTCTCCAACACTGAGTTCAACGGCCTCATCAATTAGACCAACCAGGGCCTTACCTTCCACCACAATAATATGCTCCACAGAACCAACGGGGTGTGGCTCTGAAAGACGGTCTTCACCTGGCTCAACAATGAGTAAATAAACATCTCGACGCGCATGTGGCGGACAAGTCGCCAACAAAATTGCCTTGTAATTGGCAATCTCAGAGCTAACGGTTGGGCCATCTCCACAACGAATCACTTGTACCTGATTGCTTGGTTCTTCCATCAAACGTGCAAAAGGAATATTTAGTGCAACACAAAGTGCCCATAAGGTTTCAATGCTTGGGTTACCTTGCCCTGCCTCTAATTGTGAAAGTGTAGATTTTGCAACGCCTGCACGACGAGCAACCTCTGCCAAAGAAAGCCCTGCTCTTTGGCGTTCACGGTTTAAACCTTTAGCAATAATTTCAATTGGCTGAGACATTCACCACATCCGTTCTATAAAAAAAACGATCGTTCGTTTTGACAAAACAATCAGACTTATTCATTATAATGGAAAATCGTTCGTTATATCAGACTATGACCACATACTCTCTCATTAAGAAACTTAGTAAAGACACTACCCGCTCGATTTTCTTTGTGTGTCTAGCGACGAGTGTCGTTGGTATGTCTTTAGGTTCACTCGCTGCAAGTTATGGCTTAGCACTCTGGATCCCGCTTTGCCTATCCATATTTGTGCTTGCAGGAACTGCTGAATTTATCTTTATTGGTTTTTTAGCGGTAGGTGGTAGCCCGATTGCTGCTGCAATTGCAGGACTATTGGTCAATTTACGGCATTTACCTTTTGGTATTGCGGTCAATGAATTAATCAGAGGTAAATTCTCTCGATATTTCGGGGCCCATATCATGAACGATGAAAGTGTTTTGTTTGGTATGGCACAGCCTGATTTTGAGACTAAAAAAGCTGCTTATTGGTTATGTGGCATAGGCATTATGCTCAGTTGGCCACTCGGTGTCACTGCGGGTTATTTTATTGGAACCGCTATTCCAGACCCAAAAACATTTGGTCTAGATGCCATTTTCCCTGCCATTTTAATTGCACTTACTTTTAATGCTTTAAAGAATAAATCTACTCGAAAAGCTGCATTTGCTGGATCAACTTTGGCACTGATTACCACACCTTTTTTGGCCTCAGGACTTCCAATTCTGCTTTCACTTTTTGGCTTAATATTTGGTAGAAAAAAATGAATCAACAATTACTGATTATTTTGGGTATAGGCTTGCTAGCACTTGGAACATATGGGATCCGTTTTGCGGGTTTTCACTTAGGTGCCAAATTTACTTTTTCTGAAAAATACCAAGTTTTATTGTCAAATGGTGCAACTGTTTTACTGTGCGCTATTGCGGTGACGACTACATTTTTTGAAGGCCAGCACTTCGCTGGATTCGCGCGTATATTGGGTGTTGGATTTGCGCTTTTATTAGTTTGGAAAAAAGTACCGCTGTTATTGGTAATTTGCTTAGCAGCAGCTGGTACAGCACTGTTACGTTTACTTGGAATTGAGTAATAAAAAAGGCGAGATAAACTCGCCTTTTTTAAAATTTTGTTTAGAACGGTAAATCGTCGTCTAAATCTGCTGGTGCAGAAGCTGGTTGCTGTGGAGCTTTTGGAGCAAAACCACCACCTTGCGGGCTGTTGCCACCATTACCAAAACCAGCTGGGTTGCTGCCATAGCCGCCACCACTATTTTGGTTATAACCACCACCTTGGTTATTATTATTTTGATAACCATTACCACCTTGTTGAGGTGCGTTAAAACGTGGTTGATTAAAATCATTACCGCCAGCGAACCCTTGTTCACCTTGTTGACGACCATCTAACATTTGCATCTGTTCGCCACGAATTTCTGTTGTATAGCGCTCTTGACCATTTTGATCAGTCCACTGACGCGTGCGTAATGAACCTTCAATATAAACCTTAGAACCTTTACGTAAGAACTGCTGAGCAATTTCCCCTAAACGGTTATGCAAAACAATACGGTGCCATTCTGTTTGTTCTTTACGCTCACCTGAAGTTTTATCGGTCCAAGCTTCACTTGTCGCGATTGAAAATTGAGTCAGCGAACCCCCATTTGGAAAAGTTTTTGTTTCAGGATCACGACCCAAAGTACCAACCAAAATAACCTTATTTACACCACGCATTAGCTGTCTTCATCCTATACATTTCTATGTTTTACTTTATAAGAGTTATGCTTAAATGGCTACCTCTTTACCGAACAACTGCGTTAAATCACGTCGCGCAGCCTCATCAAGTGACTGTTTATCGACTTTAATATAAGCAACTTGCTGGTCAGGCATTACCACAACTTCTTCTATACCACGAATTGCCAATAGCTGTGTGGTCCACTCATTCACCTGTTGCACTTGCGGCAATGGCAACACAATCGATGACAAATACCGCGGCTGAGCTAAACCAAAACTAATTAGCAACCATATTATAGCAATCCCTGTTAAGACACTCCATCCAATCGCAGTATTATGTAACATCAATAATTGACCACCTAGTGTGCCACCAAAAAAAGCACCTAAAAACTGACTACTGGCATTTACACCCATAGCAGTTGCTTTTGACTGGATTGGAGCACATTTTGATAACCACGATGGCAATAATGCTTCCATCACATTAAATGCAATAAAGAAAATACCTAGGCCTGCGAGTAATACATATTTTGATTGATAGCCAAATATGAGTAACAGCAAACCTGCAATAATTCCTGTAATTGCCGTTAAGAAAATTCCTCGCATTTTGCGATATTTTTCAGCCACGATAATGCTTGGAAATGCAAAGAACAGACTAATTACTAACAGCGGCAGATACACCAGGCCATGACTTGCTAAAGGAATATGTGCAAACTCGATGAGCTGTGAAGGCACATAAATAAACATGGCGGTAAGCAGTAAGTGCAATGCAAAAACCGAGACATGCAAACGGTTTAAATCACCCATTTGGATGACTTGCTTAAGCTGTGCCATGTAGCCTTGCTGATAATTACGATGATGACGAGTCACTTTAGGTACAAGCAATAGCATCAAAATCGCGATTAAGCCCATAATGGTCGTGACAAAGAATAGGCCTGAAATACCCACAATGCTTGTAAGCCAAGGTCCAAGACTAAAAGCCACCACAAAAGACAGACCAATACTCATGCCCATGGCAGCCATGGCTTTAGTGCGCTGCTCTTCACGCGTGACATCGGCTAAAAGCGCCATCACAACTGCTGAAACAGCACCTGCACCCGCTATGGCACGACCAATAATCACGCCATAAATGGTGTCAGATAAACCGGCAATTGCACCGCCAAGAGCAAAGAGTAATAAGCCAAGCACCACGAGAGGTTTACGGCTAAAACGGTCAGCAAGTAAGCTAAATGGAATCTGTAAAATCGCCTGACTTAAGCCATAGACACCCACAGCCAAACCAATGAGTGCTGGAGTTGCATATTGATATGACTGCCCGACTACAGAAAAGACAGGAATAATCATGAACAAACCCAACATGCGTAGCGCAAAAATACTACTTAAGGCAAAAGTTGAGCGACGTTCCAAAGCATTCATCATATCAATACACGTTTATCAAACTAGGCAAATTATAAGCCGATTCGTTTCTAAAAATACGGGACACCTTATTTAAATTAACGATTTCAGCTTAAAAAAATAAAGAGGCATTTAGCCTCTTTATTCTAAACATCTTTACTGAAAATTAGCTTAAGACGAGTGTGGATGGCGTTTACTATATTGAATTGAAGCAAATACAGCCCAAACAATAAATGCTACACCTATTAAACCTGTTACCACTTCCGGTACGTGTACGCCTGTACCACTTGCAATCATAATGAATGCTAAAGCACCAATTGCATAATGTGCACCATGTTCTAAGAACACATAAGCATCTAGCGTGCCTTTTTCAACAAGATAAACTGTCATTGAACGGACAAAAATAGCACCAATAGCAAGACCAAGCATAATCACGACAACATCGCTGGTAATTGCAAATGCACCAATCACACCGTCAAAACTAAAAGATGCATCTAACACTTCTAGATATAAGAAGCCACCGATACCTGCTTTAACCACACCAGAAGCAGCACCTGATCCATCTTTCATAACGGCGTTGCCATCTTCATCAATTTCAGGTTCACCGCCTAACATATGGCTTAATACTTCTACACCGATATAAACCACAATGCCCCAAATACCTGCCATAGTCACAACAAGGCGCTGCGACTCATCAACATTTGCTGCCATAATTAACATGGCAATGAGAGCAATAAAAACAGACATTGCCGGTACGCTAGCTAAGCTAGAAAGTTTAGCTTCAAGCCATCTGAACCAATGCGTTTCTTTTTCCTCATCAAAGAAGAAGTTTAAGAAAACCAATAATAGGAATGTTCCACCAAAAGCTGAAATCTCGGCGTGGTGGGCCATTAAACGTTCAGAATACGTTTTTGGATCGTTGAGTGCCAATTTAGCCACTTCAATCATTCCCATATCCGCAGTCACGGCAACAATCGCCACTGGGAAAATTAAACGCATACCAAAAACGGCGATTAAAATACCAACCGTCAAAAACAGCATTTTCCAGAAAGGATCCCAATTACGTAGAACCGATGCATTCACGACAGCATTGTCAAAAGATAAAGAGACCTCCATTACAGCTAAAATGGCTGTAATCGTTAAAGCTTTAAGCATGGTAGACACGCCTGCTTCAGGTCCATGGGTAAAACCCCAATAAGCGGATAGCGCTAAACACACCACCGTAAAAAATATCGAAAATCGGAAATGCTTCATGGATCAGACCTATACCAAGAACTAAATTTAATCTTTCTTAAAACCGTGGCTATTATATCGATAATTAACCACAAAACGATGTTGTTTTGTGCCGTTATTCCCTTTACTTTATCTCTCTGTTTAATAAAGAAATTTATATTTTTTAATTAACTTATTAATCGTATTAAATATTTTTCTAAGATATATCTATCATTATTATTTTTGTATTTTAAAATTGATTTAAAATCCTGTTCAGCTGTCTTATTTTAAATGGAATGATTTTATGCTTTTTTCTCAAGAACTCTGGCAACGTAATTTAAATTTATATCAAAAAATTCTAGACCTGCCTTTTAATCAGGAACTTGCCAGTGGAACTTTAGATAAAGAAGCGTTTTGTCATTATGTGATTCAAGATGCTCAATATCTCGTTGCTTATGGCCGCGTTTTAGCCGTTGCAGCAGCTAAGGCTTTTGAAGCTGACGATATTATGCAATTTTCAGATGCAGCCAAAATTGCGATTGTGGTTGAACGCAGTTTGCATGATGACTTCATGAAAAATTTTGGTGTGACCAAAGAAGAATTTAAAAATACGCCATTAACTTTGGCTGGCCACCATTACACTTCATTTTTAACCGCAACTGCTTGGTCTGAAAGTTATCCTGTTGTGCTGGCAGCACTTTTACCGTGCTTCTGGATTTATGCCGAAGTCGGTAAAGACATTGTAGATAAATCAATTTCTAATAATCCTTACCAAGCATGGATTGATACCTATGCAGGCGAAGAGTTCCATACTGCCGTTCGTAATGTCATTGCGACAGTTGATAAAGTTGCAGCACGTTGTGATGCTGATACTTTAGATAAAATGCATGCCGCGTACACCATGGGTGCAAAACTTGAGTGGTTATTTTGGGATAGCGCCTACCACAAAAGACAATGGTTAGGTTTAGATCATATTTAAAACTTCAAAAGAATCGGTCAGATGGTTCAATACTCTGATCGATTTTCAATAAAATGCGAGACAGATATGTATATCGGCGAATTAGCATCTTTAACTGGAGCTACTCCTAAAGCCATTCGGCATTATGAGAAATTAGGCTTGCTACCTGTGGCAAAAAGAAAGGGAAATTATCGTATTTATGAAGCGATTGATGTTCAATCGGTTAAGATGATTCGCCTCGCGCAAACTGTCGGATTTAGCCTTTCAGAACTGTATGACTTGTCTGCTTTAAAATATAAAAATAATCGATTTCCTGTAGAAGTTGCACAACAGCTCATTCAGAAAAAGAATCAACAAATTATTGAGCAAAAAGCAGCGTTAACCCGTTTACAACAAGATTTAAAGCAACTTGAGAATGAGATTATTGATACTTATATTACCCATAAGATTTCGGCTTAAAACAGCTCATTAAATTTTGAAATAGCTTTCAAAATTAGCGCTTGACTCTGACCTTAGGGTAAAGGTTTATCGTAATGACTTCGTTTATTACGGATAAATAAAATGAGCGCTCATCTTTCTACATTTAAAAATTTAACAGCATTAATTACAGGAGCATCTTCAGGAATAGGCAAAGCCTATGCTCAAAAACTTGCATCTTTAGGGATTCATTTAATTTTGACTGCACGCTCCGAACAAAAGTTGAATGATTTAGCTGATGAACTTAGAAAAAAAT
Source organism: Acinetobacter sp. GW821-FHT09D10 (assembly GCF_059416285.1). Classification (NCBI taxonomy): domain Bacteria; kingdom Pseudomonadati; phylum Pseudomonadota; class Gammaproteobacteria; order Moraxellales; family Moraxellaceae; genus Acinetobacter; species Acinetobacter sp. GW821-FHT09D10. Next base: position 191,625 of record NZ_JBWKOW010000002.1, on the reverse strand, counting down.
ATAACGTAAATGTTGAGGTTATCGTTTTAGATTTAGCTCGATCCAATTCAGCTCAAACCTTATTTGATGAAGTGCGGGCTAGAAAATTATCGGTAGAGATTTTAATTAACAACGCAGGATTTGGAAAATGGACTAAATTCCTAGATGAATCTGTATCTACCTATCAAGAAATGATAACGCTGAATATCAGCAGCGTGACGTCTTTATGTTATTTATTCTTGCCTCACATGCTTGCTAACAAAAAAGGCATCATGATTAATATTTCATCGACAGGTGCATTCCAGCCTCTCCCCTATATTGCTGTCTATGGGGCAAGTAAATCTTACGTATTACAATTTACTGAGGCGTTGGCAGGAGAATATTCATCTTCAGGTGTTAAATTTCTAGCGGTTTGTCCGGGCAATACGGAAACCAATTTTACTCAGGTCGCAAATGCCGATACCAGCGGTATGAAAAGCTCTACAGTAGACGATGTTGTATCTGCAACAGTTGCAGCATTAGATAAAAATAAACCAACTCTTGTTGTAGGTTGTAGCAACTATTTAACGTCTCAGCTGCCTCGAATTCTTTCTCGCAAAAAGATGATCAATTTAGTTGAAGGGATGCTCAGAACCCGCGTTATCGATCCGTCATAAAGCTAGTTCAATTTAAAAGATTAAGGGCTATCTCTTAATCTTTTAATGCTGAAATAGTTGCCAGCCATAAATTAAACCTGCCGCGGCAACTACCCAACACAATGTTGCCAAACCTAGACACGACCACATCGACAGACGCGTTGCAAGTACATAGACCGCCACTAAATAAATGGCGTAAGGAATAAGTGACCATAGGCCAAACAGAGCTGTTTTCTGTAAAGCCTCAGCTCCTTTTTGCTGATAAACAATCACATGAGCAATCAAAGCAAAGGTAGGAAAAAGCGGGACTAAACCTGCAATATAAAATGCCTTACTTTTCGATAAAACCGAAATGATGAGAACAACCCCAGCCCCCAACATACATTTTAAAAATAACGCCCACATGCGCTTATCCTATCTGGTCATTTCCATATCAAAACGCTGTATTGTGCGCTTTTCAGAGAAAATTAACAGCGACCAAAGCAATCAGTGCTGGAACTGCCTGAATATAAATAATCTTTTTACTGGCTGTCAGTCCACCATAGATACCTGCAATGAGCACGCAACCTAAAAAGAAGTTGGCAATTGATGTCGCAAACGGTGCATCTGCAAATAAAGCCCAGAATAAACCAGCAGCCAAAAAGCCATTATAAAGACCTTGGTTTTGTGCCATGACTTTGGTGAGTTTTGCTTTTTCTGCATTATTTCCAAAGGCTTTCATGCCATAGGGTTTGTCCCACAAAAACATCTCTAACACTAAAATATAGACATGTAATATTGCAATTAAACCCACTAAAACTTGTCCGATCATACAATTTTCCTTTTTATTTTAAAGATATGAAAAAAGATCAGTCTCTCGACTGATCTTTTAATGTTTTACGGCTTTAACAATACTTTGCCTTGACGAGCACCTTGGGTTGCTTTTTGGGCAGCAGTTTTAATCTCATCGAAACTAAATACGCCTTCTACAGGAAGGATTAATTTTTTCTGAGTTGCCAGCGTTAATAACTCGACAATAAGCTCTTTTTTGCGTTCTGCTGGCATTTCTTTGTTGACCACACTCGCCCAGAAACCTTTTACAGTTGCTTGTTTAAAGATGAGATCACCAGATGAAATTTGCATGGTTTCACCTGTCATACTGCCAAACGAAACCAATAGGCTATTTTCACTAAGCAAGTTCAGCATTTCACCACTTGCACTTCCGCCAATCGAGTCCACGCCAGCAATTAAAGGTTGGTCACCATGAAGCTGTTTAACTTGGTCTTTCCAATTAGGCTGATCGGTTGCTACAACATGTTGAATGCCTAATGCTTGCATCTCTGCAATTGCATCAGTACGACGAACTAAATTAATTACAGGTAAACCACGTGCCTGTGCAATCATCGCAACCGTTTTACCTACTGCACCATTCGCCGTGTTTTGAATTAACCATTGACCCTGTTGAACATTTACAAAGTCCAACAGCATGAGGGCACTAATTGGCATACCAATCAGCTGTGCTGCTGTTTCGTCATCAATTTCATTATTTAATGGAATAAGCCCTTGAGCTGGTGCGATAAAGTATTCAGCCCAACTACCATGCACAGCTGCAACTGCAATACGTTGTCCTACCTGTACATGAGTAACGCCTTCACCCAGCGCATCTACAATACCTACGGCTTCACTACCACCAATAGCAGGTAAAGTAGGCTTGTAGCCATAACTTCCACGTACCGTCCATACATCATGGTTATGGATTGGAGACATGATTGTTTTAATACGAACTTCGCCTGCTTTTGGTTCTGGCTTTGGCATATCCGCCTGCTCTAAAACGTCTACAGGTTCGCCAAAATTACCATGGATAATACTTCGCATGCTTTATTCCTCTATCGGTTTTAAGAGTTGTTGGGTCGTTTCTAAAGCTAGATGTAGATGTGCTTTGTCTTGCGACAATTTTGTGAGTAAAGCAGCACCTAACCATAACTGATACATGACTTGCGCAGTTTTTAAAGGGTCAATGTGTTTTGGAATTGATCCTTCTTGTTGGCCTTCTTTGAGTAGCAAAGCCAAACGTTGCGTTAATTTGTACACACCGTCATTGAGAATTTGGCGCATATCTTCCGATAAATCGGAAACCTCGGCTGCCAGTTTCACAATCAGGCAATTTTCAGCCCAGCTACCATTTACTGGGTCATCAATCCATGCCTGCCATAACGCCATTAAACGGGCGTGGGCACTTTGTTCACTGTGCTGCCAAAGCTGTTCCATACGAACTTTATAGTCAGCCATGTATTGCTCTAGCAACGCACAGCCAAACGCCTCTTTCGAAGCAAAGTAGTGATAGAACGAACCTTTAGGTACGTCACAAGCCTTTAAGATTTCTTGTAAACCAACGCCGACAAACCCTTTGTGTAATACCAGCTCAAAACTGGTATCCAAAATGTGTTGTCGCGTGGTTTCACTTTTATTTAGTCGTTTCATGCATACACAATACCCCACTATTAGACCAGTCGTCTAGTAAAATTATGTTGCTCATTAAAATTTGCTAAGAGTAGAAATCAAAAGAGAGGAATGTTAAAAATACAACCTGCTTAATTAAACAAATTTTGTCGATTGTCGTTTAACCGTCACAATTTGTCGCTTTAAATCATTTTGTACCACTTGAACAATTTTAAATCGTTATCATATATAGGGTCTGTTGTTTATAACCAGTCACACTACACAAGACTGATCAATCAACACCTAAATTTTCATTAATACATAATTGAGATGTTTTATGAGCCAAAGTCATATCCGTATTCGAGGCGCACGTACCCATAATTTAAAAAATGTGTCTCTCGATATTCCACGCGATAAATTTGTGGTAATTACGGGGTTATCAGGTTCAGGAAAATCTTCTCTTGCCTTCGATACCCTCTATGCCGAAGGACAACGCCGCTATGTCGAATCACTTTCGGCCTATGCCCGTCAGTTTTTATCGCAAATGGAAAAGCCTGAAGTAGACTCGATTGAAGGTTTATCTCCAGCGATTGCAATTGAGCAAAAATCTACCAGTCATAACCCACGTTCAACCGTTGGTACCATTACCGAAATTTATGACTATTTACGCTTGCTCTATGCGCGTGTCGGTACACCTTACTGCCCTGAACACGACTTGCCGATGGTCGCGCAAACTGTTTCTGAAATGGTCGATGCAGTAAAAACACTTGAAGAAGGCACAGCACTGATGTTGCTTGCCCCTGTAGTTCGTGAGCGTAAAGGTGAATACAGCAACTTATTCGAACAGCTACAAGGTCAAGGTTTTGTTCGTGCGCGTGTCGATGGCGAAATCATTGATATTGATACGCCACCTGAACTCGATAAAAAGAAAAAGCACACCATTGAAGTTGTTGTTGACCGTTTTAAAGTACGCGAAGATTTAGGTAACCGTATTGCCGAATCATTTGAAACTGCTTTACGTTTAGGTGGTGATATTGCGGTTTTGTCATGGATGAATGGCGAACACCCAGACCGCGTTTTTTCTGCAAAACACTCATGTCCTAAATGTGATCGTGCTGTGGCAGAGCTTGAGCCTCGCTTATTTTCATTTAACAACCCGTTTGGTGCCTGCCCTGTTTGTGATGGTTTAGGTACACGCAGTCATTTTAGCTCTGAAAAGCTCATTCCAAATCCTGAGCTTGCGATTAGTGAAGGTGCTATCCGCGGTTGGGATCGTCAACGTCCTTATTATTATTCGATGCTGCAAAAAGTTGCCGACCATTTTGGTTTCCAACTTGATACGCCTTGGAACCAGTTAGATAAAGATACTCAAAAGAAATTTTTACAAGGTACAGGTAAAGAAAAAGTCGATTTAAGTTATATCGATGAACGTGGCCGCAAACACACACGCGTACAACCTTTTGAAGGAATTTTGCCGCACCTTGAACGTCGTTACCGTGAAACTGAAAGTAACTATGTACGAGACGATTTAGCTCAATATTTATCGAATGCCGCTTGCGATGCCTGCGACGGTTCACGTCTAAATGAAATTTCACGCAACGTTCGGGTCAAAGATAAGACCATTGCACAAATCACCAAGATGTCGATTGGTGATGCTGAAAACTATTATCAAGATCTCAATCTTGAAGGCGCTAAAGGTGAAATCGCCGATAAAATCTTTAAAGAGATTCGCGAGCGTTTACACTTCCTCGTTAGTGTCGGCTTAAATTATCTCAGTCTCGCTCGTTCGGCAGAAACCTTGTCAGGCGGTGAAGCTCAGCGTATTCGTCTCGCTTCGCAAATTGGTGCAGGTTTGATGGGCGTGATGTATGTACTCGATGAACCATCGATCGGTCTGCATCAACGTGATAATGATCGCCTACTACAAACCTTAATTCGCTTACGTGATTTGGGTAACACCGTGCTTGTGGTTGAACACGATGAAGATGCTATTCGTGCTGCGGATCATATTATTGATATCGGACCTGGTGCAGGGATTCATGGCGGTGTCATTATCGGAGAAGGTAGCTATGACGAGATTGCAAGCAATAAAGACTCTCTTACAGGTCAATATCTTTCAGGTAGCCTAAAAATTGCGATACCTACACAACGTACCCAATCACCACGCCCAGATGAATTCATCAAACTTTCTGGTGCAAGTGGTCATAACCTACAGAATGTCGATCTCACCATTCCACTTGGCATCATGACCTGTGTGACTGGCGTTTCGGGTTCCGGTAAATCAACACTGATTAACCGTACTTTGCTTCCATTGGCAGCAACACAACTCAATGGTGCAACCACGTTAACGGCTGAAAAATTTGACTCAATTGATGGCTTACAGCATTTAGATAAAGTGGTTGATATTGACCAAAGTCCAATTGGTCGTACCCCACGTTCCAATCCTGCCACGTATACAGGTTTATTTACGCCTATTCGTGAGTTATTTGCGCAAACGCCTGAAGCCAAAGCGCGTGGTTATAGCGCAGGTCGTTTCTCGTTTAACGTGAAAGGTGGACGTTGTGAAGCTTGTGAAGGCGATGGCATGATCAAGGTCGCGATGCATTTCTTACCTGATATGTATGTGCCTTGTGATGCTTGTCATGGCAAGCGTTATAACCGTGAAACTTTAGAAGTTGGTTATAAAGGCAAGAACATTTCAGACGTATTAGAAATGACCGTTGAAGATGCAGCTGAGTTTTTTAATGCAATTCCTGTGATTCATCGTCGTTTAGATACTTTAATGCAAGTAGGTCTGGGATATATTCGTTTAGGTCAAGCTGCAACGACACTTTCAGGCGGTGAAGCGCAACGCGTTAAATTAGCTCGAGAGTTAGCAAAACGTGATACGGGTAAAACCTTATATATCTTGGATGAGCCGACGACAGGCTTACATTTCCATGATATTGCCAAGCTACTCGACATTTTGTACGAGCTACGCAACAAGGGTAATACCATTGTGGTGATTGAACATAACCTTGATGTGATTAAAACAGCGGACTGGGTTGTCGACTTGGGCCCTGAAGGTGGTTCAGGCGGTGGTATGATCATTGCCGAAGGCACACCTGAACAAGTGGCTGAGGTTGAGGTTTCACATACGGGCCGTTTCTTAAAACCGATGTTGAAGTAATTTATTGAATGAAAAAGCCGGAAATCATTTCCGGCTTTTTTTACCCCTCTACTGCATTTCGTCCTCGGGCTTTAGCTCTTAATAGCGAACGGTCAGCTTTCTCTAAGAGCTCTATCCAACTCGCCGCTCCTATCGCAAAACCAATACTGACAGACACATGCAATTTTTCATCTGAACCTGACAAATCAATTTCTTGTAAAGAAATCGCAATCCGAATTTTTTCTGCCAAAAGGCGAGCATCTACAAATTGCACCTGCTCTAACAATATTAAAAATTCATCTCCGCCATAACGAACAATTAAATCTGAACTTCGTATATTTTGCTTTAATTGCTCGGCAATATTAACAATGACATGATCACCTACAATATGCCCATATTGGTCATTCACCTGTTTAAAACGATCAATATCTATAATCATTAAACAAGTCTGCGTAAATTTTTGAGGGTAACTTTCAACAATTTTTAAATATTCAGATAAAGCTAAACGGTTGGACACACCAGTTAATGGGTCTGTATTGGCTATATTCTTTAATTGAAATTCAAAAGCATCACGTTGTTGCAACATACGCTGTAATCGATCAATCGCCTCAAATAGAGAAAAAAATTCACCTTTTGTAGTTACATTCATCTCATCTGTGCAATGATCAGAACTATGCGATAAATCTAAAATTAAAGTCCTCGCTTTTATTAAAGGAGAAAACACCCTTCTTTGCGCATAATTAAGCGTAAGTAACGCGGTGGCTAGAGAAATTAAAGAAATTAATAAAGTTAAGAGAAAATCATTTCGAGCAATTACATTTTCTTGAGTGGCAATTACAACACTTTCATCAAGAATATAACTTTGTAAATCAACCACGGTGGTAAATTTACCCACGATTGCTTCTGTCAATTGAGTGCCATTTAAATAATATGGCTCTCCCTTTTCGCTTTCGTCTAATAACTTTTCTACAATCGGAATACCCTTGTCTATAAATTCTGATTTCACTCGGGAATATAGCCGACGGTATTCTGTGGTCTTTGCCTGTTCAGGCTGCAAGGTATCAACCAAAATCCATAAATATCTAGACTGATGCTGAGTTTGTAGAGAACGCGCACGATTATTACTTGGAATTTCTTCATTAAAGCTCACAGGAGCAATAATATTAGATGCCATACGTCCGGCCTGATCTCGCATATCGGTGAGAACTATAATCAGCGTAAAATAATTAGAAATACGGCTATCTTTACTTTTTAGCTGCAACATCAGTTTTTGCAGTATTTCCCTACAATTATCCCATGCGCCAAACATCCCTAGAATGGCATTATCCATTTGGACGGAAGTTCGCGCTCCATATGGAATTTCACCATAATAGTCGACTACATGCCGAGCTTGTCTAAGATTTTCTTTGAAGTTGGTTTGCAGCTCATTTGCTAATGAAACATAACCTGCTTGTTTTAAGATAAGAATACTTGTATCAATTTGCTCATCGACAATTAAACGAAATTTTTTTAATTCTTGCTGACTCTTTAATAAATCATGAGGACTGCTCGACATCATTTTGTTGGCTGGAGCACGCTCCTTAGAAATTTTATAGGCAATATCGGCTACAGCTCTTAAACTTTTTATTTCGGCTAAGGCTTGTCTAGTTTTTATATAATCCTGATAGCTTCCCACAATGAGGGGAATCGCCATGAATAATAAGGACAAAATAATAATCAGCATAAAAAAGAACAGTCGATTACTAATGTGCTCTGAACGTAACCCTGACATTTCTAGCTGATACTCCGTAAATGTCCTGCCATTTTTACTACGATATAAATTAGGCTTAAATCCATCCTAGCATTTTAATAACTAGAATTTCATCAATAAACCCTTCATTTATCTTTTAATAATTATACGTTTCCTACATTTTAGTAAGCTTAAATAATAAAAGGGATCGAAAAATTAAATGATATTTATAAAAAAACTCTATTTTACAGATTAAAAAAATTTAGCAATGATAGTAAAACATATTTAGTTATCCTCTTGGATGCACTTCTCCCAGCATCCACTGCCCAGCTTTAAGCTGGGTTCTTTTTGATCTATTATTTTCTAATAAATTTCATATAACTTTTCTTATAATTTTAAGATTTTCTTATAGATAAAAAAAAGCTCAACCTTGGGGAAAGCTGAGCTCGTAAAACCTGATGTGCTACACACATCGTATCTGGGAAAGCACTTTAAATCCTAAAAACGTTAGGTAGTGAACTTTGCAATTGAATTATGTGACTTATCTCTAATTTTGTAAAGTCGATTAAATTAATCAGAATTTAAAATTTAATCGATTTTTCAACTTAAAATAGAGATCTCTTTTATCTTATTCACTTATATAATAATTAAAAATAGTTAAATTTTTTAGTTAAACTAATCTAAATATTGTTAACTATTCCTCAAAATATTACAAATTCGATAAAAAAACGATGATTTTTTATTCGCATTGTAAACAATATTATACTTTTGCTAATGTTAAAACCGATTAATATAATCTGTTTTTCCAATCACAATTGTAATAACTTTTAAACATTTACTTCTAAATTCCCTATGAAATATAATTATTAGCTTCTTGTAAATGTTCATTTTTTTATCAGGTTGACAATTTACTTTTCATTTGATTAGTTTTTCACCAATTTTAACATAAGTGTCAAATATCTTTAACATTCCTTTTTTTCATTATTGACTTCATAAATTGTTACAATACAATGGCCCCAGCTTTATCTCTTGTTATTGCTGGAAATGATTATGAAAAAACTTGGTTTAGCCACTGCTGTATTATTAGCCATGACCGGTGCTCATGCTTATCAATTTGAAGTTCAAGGTCAATCTGAATATGTTGACACAACTGCAAACGATAAAAACTTCACTGGTGACGTTGCTGGTACATTCTATTTAAAAAATGTTGATACCGCTAAAGGTCCATTAGCTGAAGCAGCTTTCTTGAATCAAGCTTCTAGCGTATCTTTAGGTTATAGCTACCAACAGTATGACCAAAACAATGGTTTAAACTACCACGTTGGTACATATGGCGTTAAAGGTGAGGCTTATGTTCCTACTCCTTACCTTCCTGTATATGCTAGTGCAACCTACAACCACACTGATGTTGATGGTAAAAACAACTTCTCTAAAGATGACAACGGTGACCGTTATGCATTAGAAGTTGGTGCTATGTTGTTACCTAACTTCTTGATGACTGTTGGTTATACAAGTGTTGCTAACCAATTCGCTTTAGACAACTTTGGCATCATCAGCAACGGTATCTACTCTGCTGTAAACCAAACTGCTGCGATCAAAAATGACCAAGATGCTATTACTGCACGTGCTAAATATGTAGGTCCAATCGATGGAACTAACATGGCAATCGGTTTTGAAGCTGCTGGTGCTTTCGGTGAAGAAAACCAATACGGTTTAAAAACTGACCTTTACTTAACTCCTAAGTTAAGTGTTGGTGCATCTTTCGTGGGTAACGATGGCGTAGCTGACATCAAAGGTAATGAACTTGGTGAATTCCGTCAAGCTTGGGGTGGTAACGTAAACTACTTCATTACTCCAGCTTTGGCAGTTGGTGCATCGTATATGAAAGCTGACGTTAAAAATGCGTCTACTAGCTACGATACACAAACTATCGGCTTGAATACTAAATTCCGTTTCTAATTTAATTTAGAAATCGAATTAAAAAAAGGACTCTTATTGAGTCCTTTTTTAATACTTAAATATTAGCTTCGTACAATATTTAAGAAATACAAATGACGTTCATATTGATCAATAATGTCTTGAATTAAATCTTCTTGCGTCCAATCCATTACATCATAGTTCTGGCCACCTTCTCGTAAAAAGACTTCGGCCTGAAAATATTGCCCATCTTCTGCTTCTATACGCCCCATAAGAAAACTTGGTGGCAATGTTTCACGTGAAACAACTTTATAAATAAAATTAATTTCATTGTGATGGTCTACCCTAAGCTGCATACCATCTTCAAGTTGACTAATTGAAACTTCTAAATGACGGCGTTTCAATTCATGCTTAATATTTTCAAAAGCGCGGCTCACCTGATTTTCAATATATTGCTTTACTTCGTCTTCACTATGAGGATAGTGCATGATTAATCCTAGACGCTGTTGCCAGCTTCGTGGATTATGAATAGCACGCGGCGTGATTCGTGCTTCTTGAATAGCAGTCATTTTAGTGACATCAAGATGCAACGCTTTGATTAATCCCCAACTCATTAACAGCATGACGACAGTAAATGGTAATGCACTCATAATGATTGAGGACTGAAGTGCAGCCAACCCACCCACCAATAATAAAATAATGGCGAGTACAGCCATAAGCACTGTCCAGAACAGACGTTGCCAAGTCGGTGAGTTTTCTGTTTTTGCAGTTAAATAGTCGGTGACTAATGCACCTGAATCGGCCGAGGTCACAAAAAATAAAACCACTAAAACAGTTGCCAAGACATTCATTACCCCAGAGAAAGGTAAATGATTTAGAAATTCAAATAATGCGACTGATGAATCTTGTTGAACCGCCTGAATTAAGGTGGTTTGATGCTCATGGATAATGCTAAATAATGCAGCATTTCCTAAAAAGCCCATCCAGATAATGGTAAAGCCTGTTGGGATAAGCAAAACCCCAACAATAAATTCTCGAATGGTACGACCACGTGACACGCGGGCAATAAACATTCCCACAAATGGTGACCACGAAATCCACCATGCCCAATACAAGATCGTCCACCCCCCAATCCATCCATTTGGCTGATAGGCATATAAATTGAATGTCATGGTAAAAAGGTTAGAGAGGTATTGCCCAGTATTTTGAATAGTGGTTTGGAGTAAATAAATGCTAGGGCCGGCAATAAAAATGAATACTAATAGAATTACAGCTAGAACTAAGTTTATTTCTGATAAACGTTTTACACCTTTATCTAGACCTAAAAATACAGATAAAGAGGCCAAAATACTCACGAAAATAATAAGTAGAACTTGAACATGAGTACTTTGCTCTATGCCAAACAAATAATGCAAACCAGAATTGATCTGGGTTACCCCAAAGCCAAGAGATGTCGCGACACCAAATACAGTTCCAATCGTTGCAAAAATATCAATGCTATCGCCCAATGGGCCATAAATCTTTTTTCCAATCAGAGGATAAAGTGCGGAACGGGTCTTCAAAGGTAAATTATGTCTATAGGCAAAATAAGCTAAAGCCAGTCCGACTACAGCGTAAATCGCCCACGCATGTAACCCCCAGTGGAAAAAGGTTACTCTTAGTGCTTGCTGTGCTGCATCAATCGTTTGAGCCTCACCACTTGGGGGGTTAACGTAATGCATGACGGGTTCAGCAACACCGAAGAACATCAAACCAATCCCCATCCCTGCTGTAAACAGCATGGCGAACCAGGACCCATTATTATAATCAGGCTGGCTATGATCAGGCCCTAATTTAATACGTCCAATCGATGAACAGGCGATATAAATCAATAAGATGAGAAAGAAAGCAACAGATAAAACATAAAACCAGCTAAATGAATCAGTGATCCATTGTTTTAATTGTTGCGTTAGAAGCTCAAAAGAACTCGGAGCAATCACCACTACTGCTAAAAACAAAGCAATAATAATGACGGTACCAAAAAATACGTTAGGATTAACGTTTGCGAACCAACTGGACTGTTTGGAAGGCATAAATCCTCCATGTTATTTTAATGACGAGTGACAGGCTTAAATGCCAATAAGATATTCATAGAATGAACAAAGCTAAGGCTTTCAATAGAGAAAGCCGATAACACTCTAAATAAACTTAAAGAATATTGCAGTTACAAAGGTGTAAATAAATTAAAACACCTTCTACATTATTTATCTGAATTTTTTTTAGGGAGGTGGGTAATATATTGTAAAGCAATTAATCGAGTTACGATTAAAGTTAAATACATGACTCCACAGAACATTTGAAGCATGGCTAAAACGCGCGCTGGTGGGCTCAGAGGCATTAAATCAGATAAACCTGTAGCCGATTGCAAGCTAAAGCTGAGAAATAATAAATCTAACCAAGTCTGTAAATGGTGAACGTTATTTGGATTTTGAAAGCTAGACGGAAAAATAAGCTGACAAATGTTATATAAAAATGCAAAACCCCATGCAATAAGCGTAAAGACTGCTGCTGCTGCAAACAACTCATCTCTTGTTAAATACTGATCGGCAAACATATAACGAAATAAGCCATAAGCTGCTGAAAAGTAGGCTAGCGCTTCACAGCCATGTGCAAAAACCTGAACGTATAAATTGCCATAACTCAATAAAATAAATACAGAGGATATAATCGCCCCACTCACAAATGTTAACCCGAGAAAAGTAAACATTGGGGTTTGACGAATAACCTTGGCAATAATAAGTAAGGCCAGCACGCCTAAAGCCCATGTTAGGGTGCGGTAAAATACATCATGAAACGTCAGCATGGCCAAAATGAGTAAGATAAATTGCACAAGCAGCAACCATGCAGAAGGTAACAATCGAAAGCCCGCCCAGAACTCGATGATAGATCGCATTATTATTTTCCTTGTTTCATTATGCTTTTTGAGGTCTAGCAAATCATACTGTACACAAAACAGGGCAAACAAGTTGTTCTTTATTAATATCTAAGCACTAAATTGAAAATTAAATAAGTATAAAAAAAGCCCCGTAGGGCTTTTTTAAGAATTAGCTAACAATATTGCACTTAGTGATCCGATGCACCAGATGCCCCAATACCTGTCATTGAACGAACATATTGAGCATCGAAAGCAGCACGCTCTTTTTTAGCACGTGCAGAGTTATCGGTAACCGAGAACAACCAACAGCAAAGGAAAGACAACGGCATTGCGAATAATGCAGGGCCATTGAATGGATTGATTGGTGTATCAGAGATTTTTAAAGTATCTACCCAAACTGCTTTAGATAGCACAATCAATACTACCGCTGTTACAAGACCAACCACACCACCAATAACTGCGCCACGAGTCGTTAAACCTTTCCAGAACATTGAAAGAACAAGAACTGGGAAGTTTGCACAGCAAGCTACAGAGAATGCCAAGCCTACCATGAACGCCACGTTTTGCTTTTCAAACAAGATACCCAAAATCATGGCAAAAATAGCCAAACCAAGTGTCGCAATTTTTGACATGCGAAGCTCTGAAGCTGGGGTTGTTTGACCTTTTTTGAATACGTTAGCGTATAAGTCGTGAGAGATTGCAGATGCACCTGAAAGTGTTAAACCAGCAACAACAGCAAGAATGGTTGCGAACGCTACTGCTGAAATGAAGCCCATGAACAAGTCACCGCCTAAAGCGTCACTTAAATGCACGGCTGCCATATTGTTACCACCAACAAGCTCAAGTTTGCCTGTTACTGCCATTTTTGCAACATCAAGGAATTGCGGATTATTTGATACAAAAAGAATCGCACCGAAACCAATAATGAAAGTTAAAAGGTAGAAGTAACCAATAAAACCTGTTGCAACCACAACCGATTTACGCGCTTCTTTTGCATCTTTTACAGTGAAGAAACGCATAAGGATGTGTGGAAGACCTGCTGTACCAAACATCAATGCCAGACCAAGAGACAAGGCATCAATCGGATTTGCCGCAAGTTTACCCGGTCCCATAATTTTTGAAGCATCGGCCAAGCTTATATCATGTACTTTGCTGAAAACTTCAATTGATTGGGTAAACATGTTGCTGAAGCTGAAACCGACTGCTTTCATCACCATGAATGCCATGAAGGTTGCACCACTGAGTAACATTACCGCTTTGATAATTTGTACCCATGTCGTTGCCAACATGCCACCAAAAATTACGTAAGCCATCATCAATAGACCAACGATGACTACAGCAATATTGTAATTCAAACCAAATAGTAATTTGATGAGCTGACCCGCACCTACCATTTGAGCAATCAAATAAAATGCCACAACAACAAGTGAACTGATTGCAGCTAAAGTACGTACCGGTTTTTCTTCAAGACGGAATGAAACCACATCTGAAAGGTTATATTTACCAAGGTTACGTAAACGTTCTGCAACCAAGAATAAAACGATTGGCCAACCTACCATGAACCCAAGCGAGTAAAGTAAGCCATCAAAGCCCGAACTAAACACAAGTGCAGAAATACCAAGGAAAGATGCAGCAGACATATAGTCACCCGCAATTGCCAGACCATTCTGGAAACCGCTGATACCACCACCGGCTGTATAGAAGTCTTGTGTTGATTGGGTTTGCTTGGCAGCCCACTTAGTAATGAACAAAGTGAAACCAACAAAAATTAAGAACATGATGATGGCATGCCAGTTGGTTGCTTGTTGTTCAGCTTCTCCCAGATCTGGACTCGCCATAGCCACTGTTGAATATAGCGATGCTGCTGCCAATAAAGCTTTCGCCTTTAATGAATTCCATTTCATATTAGTGTAGTCCTTTCTCATGCGTGATGGCTTCAACTTCCTTCAACGCTTCTGCACTCAACTGGTCAAGGGTCCTATTTGCGATAAAAGAATACACGCCACACAGAAGGAAAGATAAAACGATAATTCCTAAACCTAGCGGGATTCCCCATGTCGTTACACCACCACTAAATGAACTCATCAAAAATTCTTTGTTGTAGCCTACAAGCAGCATAAAACCCACATAAAGAATTAACATAATGATTGTTAGCGTCCAACTTAATGCACTTTTTTTCTTGACCATCTTTTGAAACTTTGGATTGCGTAGAATCTGTTCTACTTGGTTCTGATCCATAACCAAACTCCTTGCCCTGTGTCCAGCCTTGGCCACTTTTTTAATAGTAGTTTCTCAGGATTTAAGTTAGCAAAATTCCGTGTAATTCGTAACTTAGACTTTGGTCGTTAAAATTTAATCAATTTATAGCTTTGTTTCTGCTTGGGGTATGATAGGCACAAGGTTTTAATCATGTGAGTCATATGAACAGCTGGCTGATTATTGGGGTACTCACCCTTTATATAGCACTCTTATTTATTTGTGCTTTTTTTGGTGAAAAGCATGCCAGCCGTCTGAGTACACGTGGCCGCATGTTCTTGTTCAGCTTAACCCTAGGCGTTTACTGCTCATCATGGACATTTTACGGCGCGACTGGAGCCGCTGTTCGCGAAGGCGTGATTTTCTTACCGATTTACTTAGGTCCACTCTTATTTGTCTGGTTCGGCTATGACATTTGGCGACGTTTAGGTCGAGTACGCCAACACCATGCTATTTCATCAATTGCCGACTTTATTGCTGCACGTTACGGAAAAAGCGGTGTCTTGGCATCACTGGTTACCATTTTGGCCGTAATCGCGATTATTCCCTATCTGGCCTTACAGCTACGTGCGATTGCTTTAAGTACGTCTGTCATTATGGAACAGAATGCTCATATCCATACAACCACCAATAGTGTTTTGCTTTTAACCAGTGTACTGGCTATTTTGGCCATGATTTTTGGTACAAGACAAATCGCCAATACCGAGCAACATGGCGGCCTCATGCTCGCCGTCGCATTTGAATCCTTTGTAAAATTATTCGCACTCATTTGCGTCGCTTTATTTTTTATTTTTGAAACACCAGCGAACCTAGTCCAAGTTACAGCCGATGTGAACCAAACTTTTCAGGAAGTTCAGTTATTTGGAGTACCTGAAACATTCTGGATTCAGACCTTATTGGCAGGCTTAGCAATTATCTGCCTGCCACGTCAGTTTCATGTAGCAGTGGTCGAGCTGCGTGACGAAAAGCATATTCGCGGTGCGCGTAAATGGTTTGCGGTTTATCTCATTTTAACAATTTTAGCCATTATTCCGATCGCAAGCTGGGCGTTGCATGCTGCACCAAAGTTCTTGACTGTACCCGATGTTGCCGTGTTGTCATTACCCCTTAGCTATAACCAAGAAGGGCTGGCTTTACTGGCTTTTTTAGGTGGGTTCTCTGCATCAACAGGCATGTTACTGGTTTCATCAGTTGCCCTGTCTATCATGCTGAGTAATGACTTAATTATGCCTGCGCTCTGGCGTTTTAAAGTGCTCTCGCGCCATGATAAGCATCTCCCTAAAGTTCTTAAGTTTAGTCGCCGCATTAGTATTGTTGCAGTGATGCTACTTGGTTTTTTATTCTTCCATTTCTTTAATGATATTAACCAGCTTTCAGTATTTGGCTTATTGGCTTTTAGTGCTGTCGCTCAATTTGCCCCTGCTCTTATTGGGGGTTTGTACTGGCGTGGTGGAAGTCGTCAGGGCGTATATGCGGGACTCATCATTGGATTTTTAATGTGGAGTTATACTTTACTATTTCCAACGATCTTACGTAGTTTGCCTGAAGCCTATCAGGAAGCGGCTCAGAGTATTTTGCTTTTTGGCCCTTTTGGAATCAATGCGCTACGTCCTGAATCATTATTTGGTTTTGAATCATTTGCACCACTTACACATGGTGTAATTTGGTCGCTTGGTTTAAATATTGTTTTATATATCTGGATTTCTAAACTCTACCGCCCAAGTGTGGCAGAGCAAATTCAGGCTGAAAGTTTCTTCTATTATGAAACAAAACCATTGCCATCACCGCACACTTCTACCGATTTAACCTATTTACCGCATGATGCAGCACGTTTAAAAGTAGGTGATCTCTTTGCACTTGCCAAAAGAATTACTGGTGAGCAACCAACAACACAAGCCTTTGAAAATTTCTGTGAACAAAATCATTTAATACTTAATGAAAATAGTATTGCGAATGGTATGTGGTGGCGGTTTACCGAGCAATATCTAGCCGGCATTATTGGGGCAGCCTCTGCACGTACTTTGCTCACTACAGCAATGATTAATAATGGTCTGGCTTTAGGCCAAGTTGCTAATATTCTGGACCAAGCCTCACAGTGGCAACGTTTTAACCAAAACCTGCTCATGACCATGATTGACCACATGACCCAAGGGGTAAGTGTGGTTGATAAAAATATGTGTCTGGTCGCTTGGAACAACCAATATTTAAAACTGTTTGGTTACCCCAAAGACTTGGTGTACGTCGGCTGTCCAATTGCAGACTTAATTCGTTATAACGCTGAACGCGGTGAATGTGGCCCTGGTTCAGTCGAAGAGCATGTACGCAAACGTTTGCACTGGATGAAAGTTGGAAGTGCTCATGAATTTGAACGAATCCGTAAAGATGGTCGGGTAATTCAAATGCGCGGTAATCCTATTTCAGGTGGAGGCTTTGTGACAACATTCGCCGACATTACTCCTTTCCGTACAAATGAGGCAATACTCGAAGCCCGTGTAAAAAACAGAACCCAGCAGCTTGCCGATGCATTAACCGAACAGCAACTTGCACGTGAACAAGCCGATATGGCAAATATGTCAAAAAGCCGCTTTATCGCTGCGGCAAGCCATGACTTATTACAGCCAATGCATGCCGCTCGCCTGTTTAGCACCGTTCTTGAACAGAGCATCGCAACCGAAGAAGACCGTCAGACTTTGCAGCAACTTGATCGTGCTCTATATGGTGCAGAAAGCATGCTCTCTGCCCTACTCGATATTGCCCGTTTAGAAGGTGGCAGCATACAGCCAAAAAGACAACCTTATCCACTACATGATTTACTCAGCGATCTTGAACTACAGTTTAAATCGATTGCTGCTCAGCGAAATATTTCACTCAAAGTTCATGATGTATCTTTTTGGATTGATACAGATCCACAGTGGATTCGACGTATTATTCAGAACTTTGTCAGCAATGCTTTACGCTATACGGCAAAAGGCCGAGTAGTTGTGGGTGTTCTACGCTCGGCGCAAAAGTCGGATCATATTCGTATCGGCGTGTGGGATACAGGTCCAGGAATTGCCGAAGAACAGAGAATTAAACTGTTTCAAGAATTTGAACGCTGTGGGCATTTATCACCTTGGGGTGAACAAGGTCTAGGCTTAGGGCTTGCTATTGTGCAGCGTATGACAGGTTTGTTGAATTATCCTGTTCATGTCTACTCAGAGCTCAATAAAGGCTCATGCTTTATGATTGAAGTTCCAGTCGTAGAGCCGCCAAAAGTGATTACCCCAACCGTGCAGACAGTACCTTTAAAAACTAAGGCCTACCGCATTTTATGTCTGGACAACGATGAAACTATTTTAGAAGGTATGAGTAGTTTACTAGGTAAATGGGGCTATCAGGTCTTTAAAGCCACCGAGCCAGAACAGGCGCTTGAGATTATTCAAAAGGAAAATATTCAAGTCTGGCTCATTGACCAACACTTGAATCACAACCAACTCGGCGTCGATTTTATTATGCAAAATCGACAGGACGATATTCCAGTTGCTTTAATTACCGCTGACTCTCATCCAGAGTTACCTCAGCAGCTTAAAGAGTTGAATATTGTTTTACTTAAGAAGCCGCTTAAACCAGCTTCATTAAGAGCTTGGTTATCTGGGCTTAAAATTGCCAGCACAGCAGACTAATGATTTGTCTCTCCCAAGCATTTTAGGGGTTTGGGAGAAATTGTTGGCAAAAATTAATGGCTGAATTTAAGCCAATAGGCAGAACTGCTCAAAAAGTCTACTTTTACCCAAGAAATAATTGACCAAACTTTCCAATGCCCCTTTTCCTATGGCAAAGCGCACCTTTTTTGTAAGTGAACACGTGTACACCTAGTTACAATTTAATAAGCTTATATTTTTTAAAAGAAAATAAAACATAAAACCCCATATAAAACTTTAGTCGTATATCACTTGCATTCTTCATGTTCCATAAATAATCGATGTGCATTTTATATGCTTCAAAATTTCGAAACCCATTTCTAATTTATAAAACATCCATACCAACTTATTAATGCAAAGGACAATTGCCATGAATACTTTTGATACCTCCCCACAAGGGCAACTCTCATCTCAACAGTTTTATCGTCAATACAGTGCCAATGCTTTACTTCCGGAATTAGATTGGCAAAGCATTTTTCCCAATAGCAAACTCAATGAAGCACATATCAAAGCATTAAATACCATTTATCAGTGTGCCGTTCCGCTCGCGCTCAATATTTTTCATGATTTGAATTTTGATGTATTTGCTCCAGCTGCTTACCATCCACAAGGTTTGGGTCTATTTGATAAATTAGGTCAACAAGAAGAAAACTTCTTACAAGTCCTCACTACGGAAAGTGAAAATCTAGATCACGATACCCGTCATCAAATCTGGAGCATGCTGCTTCGCGGTGGCGCTGTGCTTGTTTTCAAAGCTTGGCTTGGTCATGTCAAACTTGGAGAAAATCAGTTAGACATGACTCAGTTTGATGAGCTCTCTGACTTACTCTTTATTAAGACTCATCCAGATCAACTTGCTGAACGTCTGCATGTTGATGAAAAAGCAAAACTCGACCATATCTTCTTAATGTATGGCAACGATATTTTTCTAGATCGATTCAATAGTCTTGAAACAGCTGCACTATTTGTGGATTTAGGTGTTTATGATGCTGCTTTCTTAAGCTTGCGTGATGACCGTGTCGCGGAATATTTAAAAATGAAACGCTATGTGACGCAAGAACAGATCGATGATTTGCAATCTGCACTCAACCCATTGTATTGCGACAGCCTAACCCCAAAACAGGATTGCCTTGCTTAATTCACACATATAAAAAAGACCTCAATCGAGGTCTTTTTTTTAATTTTTAGATTTTTCTATCTTCAATATTTAATGCACTAATTGCCAGTACCGCCTGTGTCCGGTTTTGTACACCTAGTTTTCTAAAGATGGCTGTCACATGGGCTTTAATCGTTGCTTCTGAAACATCGAGTTCGTAGGCAATCTGTTTATTTAATAAGCCTTCTGCAACCATCATCAAAACACGGAACTGCTGTGGTGTTAATGACTGAATACGTTCTGCCAATGCAGTTTCATCTGCCGCTCTCGGGTCAAGATTAAGGTTAGATGGCAAGTTAGGTGGTAACCAGATATCACCTTCTAAGACCTGACGAATCGCTTCACCAATATGACTTGGATGCGCAGATTTAGGAATATAACCCATCGCACCATGTGCAATCGCACGCTGAATGATTGAAGTTTCTTCATGTGCAGAAACCACAATAATTGGAATAGCTGGATACTGTGCTCGCACATAAACCAAAGCAGAAAAGCCTGAAGCACCAGGTAAATTTAAATCGAGCAATACCAGATCAGGTTCTGCCCCATTTTCCAAACGCTCATAAAACTCATCAACCGAAGCTGTTTCATGAATTTGTGCCTGTGGCAGGCTATAACGTACTGCTTGAATTAAAGCATGACGAAACAAAGGATGATCATCAACGATTAAAATGTTCATAAGCGATTAAAGTAATCTTGAGCATAATTATGGCCTATTGTAACCCTACTATTTAGATGAAAGATACGTTCATCTTATCCATTTTTATGCAAAATGTTGATAAATGCAGAACTTAGCTAAAATTTTCAAATGTTTTTTAACTTTTAATCAAAATTAATCTGTTTTTTATATAAGCTTCCTTTTTATTATAAAAAATATATCACCAATAATTATATAAAATAAAAACAACTACTTAATAAAAATATAAAGTATAAAAATCCACTATTTATCTTTTATATTTAAAACAGATAAGGTTGACCAATTTCGTTATTTTACAGTTTACCGTCGTTGTTGATTAATAGGTCCAATTACCTTTTTTAGGCTTAGGAACCAAATTATGACTGGTATCACATCACCAAAACCTTTGAATATTGTTGCTGTTTCTGGTGGCTTAAATACCCCATCTAAAACGGAAAGTCTGGTTCAAGCCATTCTTGATGAATTATCTGAAGCAATCGATATTAAAGTTCATTTCATTAAATTAAGCGAAATTGGGCCTTTATTAGGCGGCGCATTTTATCGCAACCAACTTCCACAGCGTGTACAAGATGACCTTGCAGCGGTTGAAGCAGCAGATGCTTTAATTGTAGGTACACCTGTTTACCGTGCTTCTTTCACAGGTCTGTTTAAACATTTCTTCGATTTTGTTGAACAAACTGCCTTGGTCGATGTGCCTGTACTTTTAGCAGCATCAGGCGGTAGCGATCGTCATGCGCTTGTACTTGAGCATCAGCTACGTCCATTGTTTAGTTTCTTCCAAGCACAAACTTTACCAATTGGCGTATATGCAACAGATCGCGACTTTACCCCTGAATATACAGTGAAAAGTGAGCAATTAGCAGATCGTATTACACTAGCAGTAGCTCGCGCATTACCAATTTTAGAATGGGCACCAGCCAAAGGTAAGCGTGCTGAAGTGATCAAATCTAAATCTCAGCAAGCGAACCAAGAGCTTGGGATTAATAAACAGATTGAGCAAGAAGAAGTCTTACCTTCAGCAGCTGTCCCAGATCTTGATGCGGCAGAGTCTCGCTTGCATCACAAGTCTGGCAAATCATTAACGCATGTTGCCTAACTGCAGCATGCTTGAATAAAAATAACGAATTTGGGAGAGCGCACCATGACGCAATTACAACAACCGATTAAATTTGCTTATTGGGTACCAAATGTAAGCGGTGGCCTTGTAGTAAGTAACATCGAGCAGCGTACAGACTGGAGTTATGACTACAATGTTCGACTTGCACAGGCTGCCGAAAAAAATGGTTTTGAATATGCGCTCACCCAAATTCGTTTTACGGCGGGCTATGGGGCAGAAAATCAGCATGAGTCAGTGAGTTTCAGTCATGCATTATTAGCAAAAACTGAAAAACTTAAGGTCATTGCTGCTATTCTGCCCGGCCCATGGAAACCGGCACTCGCAGCTAAGCAACTTGCAACAATTGATTATTTAACCGAAGGCCGTATTGCCATTAATGTGGTGAGTGGCTGGTTTAGAGGGGAATTCGATGCGATTGGTGAAGAATGGCCAGAGCATGACCAGCGCTACGTCCGCTCTGAAGAATTCATTCGCACTCTAAAAGGAATCTGGACCACCGATAACTATAGTTTCGATGGTAAATACTACCAATTCCAAAACTACACTCTTAAACCGAAACCTCTGCAAAAACCTTATATCGAAGTGTTTCAGGGTGGTAGCTCACGTGCTGCACGTGACATGGCTTCTCGTGTATCTGATTGGTATTTCACCAATGGTAATACGGTAGAAGAGATTCAAAAACAAGTCGAAGACATTCGCACTAAAGCGAAAGCCAATAACCATCATGTCAAAATTGGGGTGAATGCCTTCATTATTGCCAGAGATACCGAAAAAGAAGCAAAAGCAGTACTTCAAGAAATTATTGATAAAGCCAATACGGAAGCCGTAAATGCGTTTGGCGATGCAACACGTGAAGCAGGTGCAGCCTCACCAGAGCAACAAGGTAACTGGGCGAAATCAAGTTTTGAAGATCTAGTGCAATATAACGATGGTTTTAAAACCAATTTAATTGGTACACCCCAGCAAATTGCAGAGCGTATTGTGGCGCTTAAAGAGGTTGGTGTTGATTTGATTCTTTCTGGATTCTTACATTTCATTGAAGAAGTAGAATATTTTGGGGGAAAAGTTCTACCGCTCGTGCGTCAATTAGAACTTCAACAAGAAAAGGAGATAGAAATTCAAGCGAAATCAGCCTAAAAAACTTCAGTTAAAGCAGCGCAAGACAATAAAAACAATAAATTAAAAATAAAGACTTATTGGCTCCAAGACTCGGCTTGGAGCTTTTATTTTTTAAGATTTCTCAATTTCCCTTACAACTGTTTCAACCGAATAACGACACCATTTTGAAAGTTTTTCAATAAATTCATTTAATTCTGAAAATTCGAAATGGCTAACGATCATATAACATGCATTTCCCATGACTTTAAAGCATTCATCTATTTGTTCATATTGCTTGACTAAATTTTCAATTTCTTCAAATGAGCGTTGTTCATTTAAATGCAAATGAATAAATTGTTTATGGCTGTATTGAACAGCAATGGTGTAATTCTTGATAACCCCTGCATCCATCAACTGAGCTATGCGCGCCCCTACAGCCTGCCCTGTCCGGTGAACACGCTGCCCAATCTCTTTATTTGTTAAACGGGAATCTTGCTTGAGTAATGCAATAATTTTTAGATCAATCGGGTCTAATTCAATATTCATTTTTCATGGCGAAAGAAAACTGGCGGTAATGCTTTCATCTGACTATAGCTGATTTTGCGGGCAGAGAATAACCTTGTTTTATCTCATATCAACAAGAGTAATCTCATGAAACAAGCACTATTAATTATCGATGTACAAAATGATTATTTTAAAAATGGCAAAATGGAATTGGTTGGGCCAGATCAAGCACTAGAAAAAATAAAACAGCTCGAACAATATTTCAGTGAGAAAAACCTTCCAATTATTTATGTACAACACATTAATCCATCACAGGCCAGCTTCTTTCAAGAAAATACCGACGGTGTTTTGCTTCACCCTGAACTCAACGCTCAAAACGATGCATTAATTGTGATAAAGCATTATCCAAACAGTTTTTTAGAAACCAATTTAGATGAACTTTTAAAAGCACATCAAATTGAGCAACTCGTGATCACAGGCATGATGACGCATATTTGTATCGATTCAGGAACTCGTGCTGCAAAAGAACTTGGCTATCAACCAATCCTAATTGGAGATGCCACTGCAACTTGTGATCTCAGCTATGACGGAAAAACGGTAAAAGCTGAAGATGTACAAACTGCCTTTTTAGCTGCGCTTAGCATGTTTGCCCCTGTACACAGTACTTCTGATTTCTTGGCAAATTCTTAATACGTTTCAATAAAAAAGCCCCATGTGGGGCTTTTTTAAATTAGTTTTGCTTGTCTGGATAAACCGTTGCAATAAGTTGATCAACCACTGCTGGTTCAGCTAGGGTTGAAGTATCGCCCAAACTATCAAGCTCGTTTGCTGCGATTTTTCTTAAAATACGGCGCATGATTTTACCAGAACGGGTTTTAGGTAATGCTGGTGCCCAGTGTAGTGCATCAGGAGATGCAACTGGTCCAAGTACTTTACGTACCCAGTTAATTAATTCTTTACGCAGCTCTTCCGACTCTGGAACACCCGCTTGTAAGGTCACAAAAGTACAAATACCCTGCCCTTTAATATCATGTGGCATTCCCACCACCGCAGCTTCGGCTACTGATTCATGCGACACCAAAGCACTTTCAATTTCCGCAGTACCTAGACGGTGACCTGAAACGTTTAAGACGTCATCAACTCGACCTGTGATCCAGTAATAGCCATCTTCATCACGGCGAGCACCATCACCTGTAAAGTAGTTATTTTTAAAGGTCGAGAAATAAGCCTCGATGAAGCGATCTGGATCACCCCAAATGGTACGCATTTGGCCTGGCCATGAATCTTTAATGACTAGATTGCCTTCTGCTACACCTTCTAGCTCATTACCTTCACCATCTACAATGGCGGGTTGAATACCAAATAACGGACGTGTTGCGGAACCCGGTTTTAAAGCTGTTGCTCCCGGCAATGGCGCAATTAAAATACCGCCAGTTTCGGTTTGCCACCATGTATCAACAATTGGGCAACGGCCTTCACCAACTACATTGTAGTACCAGTTCCAAGCCTCAGGGTTAATAGGTTCACCAACCGAACCGAGTAAACGCAAGCTACTACGATTACTTTCGCGCACATAAGTGTCGCCCTCACGCATCATGGCGCGAATTGCGGTAGGAGCCGTATATAAAATAGAAACTTTGTGCTTATCGACCACATGACCAAGACGTGCCCACGTTGGATATTGAGGCACACCTTCAAACATTAAGGTTGTGGTGCCATTTGCAAGTGGTCCATAAACGAGATAACTATGGCCTGTAATCCAGCCGACATCAGCCGTACACCAGTACACGTCATCTTGTTTCAAATCAAATACTTCTTTAAAAGTACTTGTAACATAGACCAAATAACCGCCTGTGGTATGCAAGACCCCTTTAGGTTTACCTGTCGAGCCTGAAGTATAAAGAATAAATAATGGGTCTTCTGCCTTCATAGGCTCTGGAGGACAGTTTGCATCAACCTCCATAATAATAAGGTGATACCACAAATCACGACCCGGCTTCATTTCAATCGGGTTCGCATTACGGTAAACCACAACTACATTTTCAACACACTCTGTACCCGGCAACTCTAGGGCCAAATCGACATTTTCTTTGAGTGGTAATAACTTACCAGCACGTAGACTTGAGTCTGCTGTAATCACAAGTTTAGCTTGGCTATCTTCAATACGGCTTGCTAAAGAGTCTGGTGAGAAACCACCAAATACTACACAGTGAACCGCACCAATACGAGCACACGCTAACATGGCAATTGCAGCTTCAGTGACCATTGGCATATAGAGCACAACGCGGTCACCTTTACCAATGCCATATTTCTTTAAAACGTTAGCAAAGCGGCAGACTTCATCGTGTAATTCTTTATAAGAAACAATTTTATGGCGAGAAGGATGATCACCTTCCCAAATAATTGCAGGTTTATGAGGATGTTCTTTAAGATGCCTGTCTAGGCAGTTTGCTGACACATTCAACTCACCATCAGCAAACCATTCAATTTTGAAATTGTCTTTGTCAAAACTCGTATTTTTAACTTGGGTAAATGGCTTTATCCAATCGACAATTTTAGCTTGCTCTGCCCAGAACTCATCTGGCTTTTCGATAGAGTGTTGATAACGTTTAAAGTAGTCTGCTTCAACAGTACGAGCTGTTTTTTTAAATTCCTCTGGTACTGGATAGATCTCATTCATACGCAACTTCCTTGATCTTGTGCATCCCATCTCGAGACTGTGGCTATTATTTTACTGGATCTTATTTGCATGCCTTTGCAGTATGATGACTCTTTCAAAGTCCAAACAATGCGACTTTGGTCATATATTAACCACTTACTCAAGCATACGAAATTGTGAACATTTTTATAAAATTAAGTTGATTTAAAACATTTGTCTATAGCTTTTACTTTTATAATTTTTTCAAGATTTGATGGTTTTGATCATCAACAAAGATTATTTTGTCTCTCATATCGAGCACAGGAATAAAATAATATGTTTGCCCAAACAACCTCTTCACGCCCACCACAGCTCCCGTTTAAAGATAGTCCTTTTTCGATTCATGGGCGCTTTAATCGTATGAGCTATTTAGGTGGATATGGACTAATTTATTTAGTCACCCTCGTGGGTTATCTCATTTTGGCCTCATTTCTTGGAAGTTTTCAGCTTTCAAGCAATCTATTTAATTTTGAATTTTATAGCTCTCTTTCTGGAGTCAGCGCCTTAGTGGTCTGGGCTTTTTCGCTGTTTTTAATTTATTTAAATATTGTTCTCGTTGTTCGACGTTTGCATGATTTAAATAAGAGCGGCTGGATGGGGTTACTGTTGCTCATTCCGGTTGTTCAATTCTTTTTTATGATTTACTTACTGCTTGCCTCAGGTACAGCAGGTACCAATCAATATGGTCCCGTTCGGCCTTCAACATTTATAGAAAAACTCATGGCTTGGCTTATTTTAGTGGCTATTTTAATTAGCCTGATTTCCACAGCAGGAATTTTTTATTATTTCTCAGGGACCGATACCCTAGAAACGCCGACACAAATCTTACAAAAAGGAACGGAATACTTTTAATTAAAAAACACTTTATTATTCAGATGAACTCATTATAGTAGGCGCACATTTTATCTCCTACTATGATGAAAGCTGAAAATCGCTTTCATAAATTTTTTAATTGAGACTTGTCGTGGCTGATGAACAAAAATCCTTAACAGATGTCGCAAAAAATACAGGCGAACTTTTGCAAGAGGCGGGTACTAAAACCACTCAAACGGTTTTAGCCCATACTGAAAAGTATCATGATGCCTACACCACAATCGATAAAATTGTGGATAGCTTCTGGGAACGTGTGCCTTATATTTGTATTGCGATTCTCGTCTTTATTATTTTTTGGCTTCTCACCAAATTATTTAAGTTCTTTGTTCGTAAAACATTAGAAAACCGCTCTTACACTCGTCAAAACCTCGTTTTGGTCTTAAACCGTGTAGGCAGTACAGCGATTTTATTCTTTGGTTTCTTAATTGCTTTAGTTATCTCGATTCCTGGGTTTACACCGGGCCAATTAATGAGTGCACTTGGAATCGGTTCTGTCGCAATTGGTTTTGCATTTAAAGATATTTTCCAGAACTTACTCTCTGGTATTTTAATTTTACTCAGCGAACCTTTCCGTATTGGCGATGACATTATTGTCAACAACATGGAAGGAACCGTAGAAGATATTCAAATCCGTGCGACCTTTTTACGTTCACCCGATGGCCGTCGTATTGTTATTCCTAACGCGACTGTTTACACCAGTGCAGTAACTGTAAATACTGCCTATCAACGTCGCCGCTGTGAATTTGTAGTCGGAATTGGCTATGAAGACGATGTCCAAAAGGCAAAAGCTGTCATTCTTAAACTACTCGACAACAGCCGTAATGTGCTTAGCCAACCTGCATTTTCGGTCAACGTAACGGCTCTTGCAGATTTCTCGGTCAATCTAACCGTTCGTTGGTGGGTAGACACAACGGAAACAACCACCTCTGCCTCGATTAGTGAAATTCAGGAAATGGTTGTAGATGCGTTTGATGAAAACAACATCTCAATTCCATATCCGGTACAAGAAGTAAAAGTATATCGTGGTGATCAACCAACTGAAGAAACTGTTAAGCCAAATGCTTAAGCTGCAAATAAGCGTCCTAAAATATAAGAAATAGACGTTTCTGTTCTTAAAATACGGTTGCCTAAGCTCACTGCTTGGCAGCCGTTTTTTGTGAGCAAATCAACCTCGTAAGGGATAAAACCACCTTCGGGTCCGACCACAATGCTACAGGCGTGATCAATATTAATTGGCATACTTTGCCCTGCATATGGATGGGCCACATAGGCAGGGCACTCTTCTGAAATAAATGTAGGTAAGACATCTTCAACAAAAGGCTTAAAGCGTTTATACATTTGAATTTCAGGAACAATCGTGTCCCCTGCTTGCTCAAGTCCCAAAGTAACGTAGTTGTCGATCTGCTGTAAAAAGGGAGTCTGCCAGTAACTTTTATCGACCCGATAACTATGAATCAGACTAATTTTTTGTACACCCAAGGTGACACTATCCATCATTAAACGGCGTAAAACTTTAGGTCTGGGTAATGCCACAATTAAATGAACCGGAATTTTTGCAGGTACAGCTTCTTCACTGATAGGCCGAAGACAGACTTCTTGCTCGTTAATCGAAACAATTTCCGTGATATAACGTGCGCCGTTACGGATACCAATTTTTAGATTTTGACCAACCGTAATATCAAGATGTTCACGTAAATGCTGTAATTGGCGCTTTGAGTGAATTGACCACATGTCTGACTGAGCATCTTTTGGTTCTAGTAAAACGATATTCATGGTTTATCGGCCAAATACCGGTTAATTACTCCAATATGTTTTTGCAATGAGCCTTGATTACGTTGTAAGACTTTATGCGCTTGCTCTACCACTTGTTGGGTCTGATCAGGTTCGGCTAAACAAGCCATCCAGATTGCCACAACCTGTTCTGCATTTTGAGCAATCAATACACCATTTTCATCAATAAACTCATCAACAATGGTTTGGAAGTTAAAATAACGAGGTCCAATCACTGTTGGAACATTTAAAACCATAGGCTCTAAAATATTGTGCCCGCCACCCGGCTCATTTAAAGAACCACCCACAAAACACACTTGACTTAAGGCGTACCATAACCAAAGTTCACCCATGCTATCGGCTAGATAAACCTGTGTACTGGTATGAATACTTTGGTTCAAACTTCTACGATGAGTAATTAAATCTAAGTTTTGGCAAATTTCAAATACTTCATCGAAACGTTCAGGATGTCGAGGTACAACAATACAAACTAAATCTGGATCTGACTTTAAATAAGGCTGAAGTGCCTGCAAAATTTGTTGTTCTTCGGGTGCATGTGTACTGGCAATTGTCAGAACTTTCCGTTGCCCCAAATACCATAACTGGTGTAGCTTTGCAGCCTGATTTACAAATGCTTCAGGGGCGTGAATATCAAATTTAATATTTCCAACCACCTGACTTTTTTGTTGATCTAAGCCAAGTTCTACATAACGTTGTCGAGTCGCATTATCTTGTGCCAACACCCAGTCAATTTTTTTCAGCATTCCTGCCGTTAGACCTGCAACTCGCCCATAACCTTTAGCTGATTTTTCTGATAAACGTGCATTTAATAATAAACATGGAACATGCTGCTGTTTGGCCTGATCAATTAAATTTGGCCAAAGTTCTGTTTCAACCAATGCTAAAAGTTTTGGGTGATACAACTCAAAAAATTGTTTTAAAAGATGCTTCTGATCAACAGGCAAATAAACTGCTTGAAACAAGTCTAAATAAGGAGCTTTTAAAAATAATGATTTGGCACGTGCCTGCCCCGTTTTAGTCGTATTGGTCACTAAAACAGGTTGTCCAAGTTTAAGATAATGCTCGATTAAAGGCTGCGCGGCGTTAGTTTCTCCAACCGAGACAGCATGGAACCAGATTGCTCTCACATTCTTCGGAGATTCAAACGGCCCAAATCTTTCAAGACATTCCTGATTATATAATTCCTGGCTTTCTGCACGTTTTTTTATCCGCCAGCGGTAAAAGGGTTTTAATAAATGAAGTGCGGTGTTGTACCAAAAAGGGGTCGCCAAGCGGTTTGCCTCAAATAGTCAAAATTTAAAAACTGGGGAAAATATAACATAGATAGAAAAAATGGCAGAGTTTCGATACCTAAACTCTACCATTACAAGAAAAGCGATTTACTGAGCTCATAAATGAACTAGGTCAGCAAACAGTCATTTCAAAAAATTTACGAAGCTTCTAGCGTTGGATAGTCTGTATAACCTTCAGCGCCTTTAGCATATAAAGTCGTTGGTTGAAGTTCATTTAAAGGCAAGTCCTGCTCTAAACGCTGTAAAAGATCTGGGTTGGCAATATATGCTTTACCAAAAGATACTGCGTCAGCTTCACCATCACGCAAAATACGTTTTGCAGACTCTGGTGTTAGATTTTCATTAGCAATCCATACACCGTTAAATTTTTCACGAAGTTGTGGACTAATACTATCGGCAGCTTCATATTCACGAGAGAAAATGAAAGCAACATTACGTTGGTTCAACTGCTCAACGACATAACCAAATGTCGCTAACGGATTTTCATCGCCAATATCATGCGAATCACCACGCGGTGCAATATGAACACCAACTCGGCCAGCGCCCCACACTTCAATAAACGCGTCAATCACTTCTAATAATAAACGTGCGCGGTTTTCAACTGGACCACCATACTCATCATTACGTTGGTTGGTGTTACTTTGAAGGAACTGGTCAATTAAATAACCATTTGCCGCGTGTAACTCAACACCATCAAAACCAGCTGCTTTAGCCAATTCTGCTGAATGTTTATATTGAGCTACAACTTCTTTAATTTCTTCAATTGAAAGCGCGCGTGGCGTTACATATGGACGTTTAGGGCGTAATAAACTCACTTCACCCGCAGGTTGAATCGCACTTGGTGCAACAGGAATATCGCCATCTAAAAGCTCAGGATGCGAAATACGCCCCACATGCCATAGTTGAGCTACAATTTTTGAACCTTGAGCATGAACTGCCTCAATAATTTTATTCCAAGCCTGTGCCTGCTCTTGTGACCATAATCCTGGAGTTTCTGCATAACCCACAGTTTTTGAACCAATCACTGTTGCTTCAGTCAAAATAAGACCAGCATTTGCACGCTGTTGATAATATTCAACCATTAAATCATTCGGTACTCGGCTTTCACCACTACGCGCACGTGTTAATGGAGCCATTACCAATCGATTTTTAATTTCAAAATCACCAACCGTTAAAGGAGTATTGAGTTCAGCCATAGTCGCCTCGACTTACACTTTAATTTAAAGAGTTAAAGTGTTTGTTTTAAATGTTCGATATATTGCTGAATCAAAGCTTCGTTACGTGAAAAATAAGACCATTGACCATATTTTTGGACCTGAATTAGGCCCGCCTGTTGTAAAACAGACAAATGATTCGACATTGTAGACTGCGCTACTTTGCCCAATCGTTCAATATGACCTGCACAAACACCCTTCTCAAAACTACCACCGCACTCTTCCACCGGTAAATAATGCGCAGGTTCTTTCAACCATTGCAAAATTTGCCGACGTAGCGGATTGGAAAGGGCTTTGCTAATTGCATCAATATCCATAGGCTCAACACGTCTTTTAAACGAACAAAGCTTTATTCAGCATTTCGAAAACATCATATCGCATTTTTGCGATATTCATATCTATTTTTTCCGATATTCATATCGCATTTTTTCGATTAACATTTGAAGGCTGAACTGCTTTGCCGTTTTAATCGCTAAAAATCCAAGAGTTCTACATATTCATAGATGAACTGTATTTAAACTAAAAGTTCAGCAGACTCTTATAAACCTTGTTTTAAGCTCGCCTCAATAAAGCGATCAAGGTCACCATCAAGAACAGCACCCGTATTAGAGTTTTCAACACCCGTACGTAAGTCTTTAATACGCGAATCATCTAATACATACGAACGAATCTGGCTTCCCCAACCAATATCAGACTTTGAGTCTTCTAAGGCTTGAGCCGCTTCATTACGTTTTTGCATTTCCAACTCATACAGTTTCGCACGTAACTGTTTCCATGCATGGTCACGGTTAGCATGTTGTGAACGTTGGTTCTGACACGCCACCACAATACCTGTTGGAGTGTGAGTCAAACGAACTGCCGAATCGGTTTTGTTAATATGCTGACCACCAGCACCCGATGCACGGTAAGTATCTGTACGAACATCAGAAGGATTAATATCAATTTCAATATTGTCATCAACTTCTGGTGAAATAAACACCGCAGAGAATGAGGTATGACGACGGTTACCACTGTCAAATGGGGATTTACGAACTAAACGGTGTACACCTGATTCAGTGCGTAACCAGCCATAGGCATATTCACCTTCAACACGAATCGTTGCAGACTTAATGCCTGCTACATCGCCATCAGATACTTCCATGAGTTCAGCTTTGAAGCCATGACGTTCGATCCAGCGCATATACATACGTAATAGCATAGATGCCCAGTCTTGCGCTTCAGTACCACCCGAACCTGATTGAATCTCAACATAGCAAGGATTCGGGTCCATCGGGTTGCTAAACATACGACGGAATTCAAGTTTAGCCAGTTCATCTTCGGCAGCGCCAAGCTCAGACTGAACATCTTCAAGAAGGCTTTCATCATCGGCTTCTACGGCCAAATCTAGCATTGCTTTTGCATCTTCAAGTTGTGTTGATAAACCATCTAACACATTAATAACGTTTTCTAGTTCGCCCTTTTCTTTTGCCATTGCCTGAGCACGGCTTTGGTCATTCCAGATCGCAGGGTCTTCTAACTCACGTAAAACTTCTTCTAAACGTTCCTTTTTCAGATCGTAGTCAAAGATACCCCCGTAGTGTTTGGCTACGATCAGTTAAGTCTTTCAATTGGTTTAGATAAGGATTAATTTCCACGCGAGTGTTCCCATAAAAGCAGATAAACAGTCGATTATTTTAGCATAGCTTGTCATTCTCAAACAAAAGGACTAAAACTTATTGTTTTTTATTATTTTAATCGTGATAAATAAATATAATAATATTGATTAATATTATAAAAACATATTAAAATTAACAACTTAAAATCTTAATAACTTTATAACATTCATTACTAGAGTTTTTCTCATGAAAAAATCAAATATTTTATTAGCAATCCTCACTGCCGCATGTGCTTTCAATGCAAATGCCTACCAAACTGAAGTTGGTACAATGTACGAATTTACAGATATGGATGGGGGAGAAAATAATAGCTTCGGTATTAACGGCAAATATTATTTTAATCCAGTAGAAGCAAAAACTTTCCCTTTAGCTGAAGCTGCTTTTTTAAATAAATCTTCAAATATTGGACTAGGATATGCATATAGCAAACTAGAAGATGATGAAGATTCTGGAAAACTCGAATTTAGTTCTGTAGGCATTACAGGTGAATACTTTATTCCAAATACCCCACTCTATTTATCAGGAGCATTTAACCGTACAAAAACCGAAGTCACTGCAAATGATTTTGGTTCGGTTGATGATAGTGGTAACGGCTATGCTGTAGAGGTCGGTTTCTTACCAACCGATGGCTTATTATTGGCTGCTGGTGTAACAGATTTGTCTGAAAGTTTTGATCCAATGCAAGCAGCAAAATATGGCTTTATTACTTCGTTCTCAAATTCCGCAGCCGTAACTGGTGAAGATGATGATACAGCCGTAACTCTACGTGCGAAGTATGTAACTCAAATTTCTGGTTTTTATACTAATTTTGAAGGCCAAACTTATATTGGAGATGAAACTACTTATCGTTTAGGTGCAGATCTTTATCTTGATCCAACTTTAAGTATTGGAGCATCTTTTGCAGATTCAACAGCAGAAGATTCAGATACAATTTTTAGTCTTCGCGCACAAAAATTCTTTACACCACAAGTAGCAGTAGGCTTAACTTATACGACTGTTGAGGATGCTGATTCTTTTGGTATTAATGGAACATTCCGTTTCTAATTCATAAGAATTTATTAATTAAAGATATAAACGCTTGGATAGATTTATCTGAGCGTTCTTCAGTTCATTTTAAGTTTAACCAGTAACATCCTCATACAAAATTGGGTATTTTTACAGCATTTTTTATGATCTACACAAAATCTCCTCAATTTTAATAAAATAAAACATTCTTAATTTTTACTTAATAATCAATAACTTAAATAGATCATGTTTACAAAAAAAACACGTAGTTACAGTATGGTTACTTGAGCAAGATTGACGCATAAGCATTTTGGTCTAGACTAAAAGTTGTAACAAAACATTTATAAAATCGCTTTTTAGAGGGGAGAGATTCCATGAAAAAACTA
This sequence comes from Acinetobacter sp. GW821-FHT09D10, assembly GCF_059416285.1. Lineage (NCBI taxonomy): Bacteria > Pseudomonadati > Pseudomonadota > Gammaproteobacteria > Moraxellales > Moraxellaceae > Acinetobacter > Acinetobacter sp. GW821-FHT09D10. Next base: position 157,463 of record NZ_JBWKOW010000002.1, on the reverse strand, counting down.
GCAATTGCATCAGCTCTTTTATCTGCACTGGCAGTAAGTGGCGCAGCAAACGCTTACCAAGCTGAAGTTGGTGGTTCTTACAATTATCTTGATCCAGATGATGGCAGCAGTGTAAGCAAATTCGGTGTTGACGGGACTTATTACTTTAATCCTGTTCAAACTCGTAACGCTCCACTTGCTGAAGCAGCTTTCTTAAGCCGTGCAAGTAATGTTAACGCTCTTATCAACTATGGCGATAACAGCGGTACTAAAGACACTCAGTATGGCGTAGGTGTTGAATACTACGTTCCTAACTCAGATTTCTACCTTAGCGGTGATGTAGGTCGAAGTGAACGTGAAATCGACAACACCAATATTGATAGTAAAGTTACGACTTATGCTGCTGAAGTAGGTTATTTACCAGCTCCTGGTTTATTACTTGCTCTAGGTGTTAAAGGTTACGACGAAAAAGACGGTAAAGACGGCGCTGATCCAACAGTTCGTGCTAAATACGTAACTCAAGTAGGTCAACATGACGTAAACCTTGAAGCGTTTGGTGCGTTTGGTGACCTTGACGAATATAAAGTTCGTGGTGACTACTACATCGATAAAACTTTAAGTCTTGGTGTGGATTACTACAATAACGACTTAACTGATAAAGATGAATTTGGTATTAATGCTAAAAAATTCTTAAATCAACAAGTAAGTCTTGAAGGTCGTATTGGTTTCGGTGACAACGACAACACTTATGGTGTTCGTGCAGGATACCGCTTCTAATATCGCTTAAAAGCACATAAAAAAATCCGCTCTAATGAGCGGATTTTTTTATTGGTTTAAATGCACAATACGCAATTGTAAATTTACATTGCCATTAAATACATTACGATCCATTTCATATACTAAATGAACTTCATCTCGCATAGGATTAAATTCAAAACGACCAGCTGCATTAAATGCAATCGCATCAAACGTATATTGATCTAGGGCTAATCTAAGTTTTAGATGTGTTTCTTTAAGCCAGCGATAATCAACAACTTTAAAGTTCCCTTCAAACTGAGGAAAAGGGAATTTTTGCCCCCATGGTCCAAGCTGCTCTATCCAGTCCAATGTGTCTAGTTGCAAAGCAGAAGCTGGTAACTCTCCATCCGTCCATAGTGTTGCTTGGAATAGAGATTCTTCCATGGCTGCAACACAGCCAGTAAAAAGCGTTTTAAAAGCATCAAAGTTTTCTTTTCGAATCGTTAAGCCAGCCGCTGCCGCATGTCCACCAAAATGGCTCACCAGTTCTGGATGTTTTTCAGCAACTTGTTCAATTGTATCTCGAATATGCACGCCATCAATTGAACGCGCAGAGCCTTTAATATGGATACCATCTTCATCTGGTGCAAAAACAATAGTTGGGCGATGGAACTGTTCTTTTAAACGCCCTGCTACAATCCCAATCACACCTTGATGCCAACTCTCTTCAAAGAGTACAAGGGCTTGTGGAATATCTTCTTTTGAGAGTTGCAAACTATCTAAAGCAGACAAAGCTTGTTGCTTCATCTCCCCTTCTATCTGCCGCCGCTCTATATTTAATTGATTTAATTGCTGAGCAATTGGATAGGCAGCTTCCATATTCTCTGCAAGTAAACATTCAATCCCTATACGCATGCTTTCCATACGTCCAGCAGCATTAATACGGGGTCCTATAACAAATCCTAGATCTTGTGCACGTAATGAACTCGCCTCTCTACCCGCAATATCCAATAGCGCTAAAATTCCAACTCGGCATTGGTGTTGTTGGATTCGCTTTACGCCTGCATCCACCAATATACGGTTGTTATAATCTAATACAGCAACATCGGCATAAGTTCCTAAAGCCACTAAATCTAGATATTGAGTGACTTTACTTGTGCTTTTGCCTTGCTTGTTACGTAAACTTGCCAAATTTGCCAGCACATAAAATGCAACGCCAACACCGGCAAGCGCTTTACTTGGAAAATCACAACCCAACTGATTTGGGTTAACAACTGCTTGTGCTGGAGGTGTTTCTTTAGTTGTTAAATGGTGGTCGGTAATAATGACTTGCATATCCAAGGCCTGAGCAGTTTCTACACCTGCATGGCTGGAAATACCATTATCAACAGTAATTAATAGATCTGGTTGATAAGTTTGATGAGCAAGCTCTGCAATTGCAGGCGTAAGCCCATAACCGTACTTAAACCGATCGGGAACCAAATAATCGACTTGTGCCCCCATATCGCGAAGCACCAATACCATTAACGCAGTGCTGGTTGCTCCATCGGCATCATAGTCCCCGACAATAACAATCTTTTTCTGCTCATCAATGGCTTGATCCATTAATGCTACAGCGGTTTCTAGACCTTTGAGCTCTGGAGCAAGCAAATTCTTAAGCTTGAGCTCTAATTCCTGTTCAGATTGGACTCCACGTCTTGCCAAAATCTCGGCAATAAACGGCGGCACGCCCTGAAACTGTTCAGGGCGTGTCAATAAAGGTCTTTGTTTGATTTGTATTTTTGTCATTTAAGGCATCAGCCGGTGCAACATCCATTGACCGTCGATTTTTTCATAACTCAAGCGGTCATGTAAACGATTTGGTCGCCCTTGCCAGAATTCATAATAATCCGGTTGCAGACGATAGCCTCCCCAGAACTCTGGCTTATCAAGCACTTCACGACTTTCGACTTGCTGTTGTAAGTCTTGAAAGCGCTGCTGTAACAGCTCTCGGCTTTCAATTTTGCCACTTTGTGGAGTACTGATATGCGCTGCAATCTGGCTATCACGTGGGCGTTTACGATAGTAATCTGTAGATTCCTGTTCAGAAATTTTTACTACATGACCACCAACTCTCACCTGACGCTCTAGACTCGGCCAGTAAAATAATAATTCAGCATATGGGTTTTCTGCCAAATCTATACCTTTCTGACTGTCATAGTTAGTATAAAAATCATACCCAGCTTCTGTAGCACCACGCAACAAAACTGTTCGAACATGTGGTCTGCCATTAGCAGCAGCTGTTGCTAACGACATGGCATAGGGTTCATGCAAATTGGCTGCTAGAGCATGGTTAAACCAACCAAGAAACTGCTGATGAGGGTTTGATTCAACCTGCCCCTCATACAACTCGCCTTGCTGATAGCTCAAGCGTAATTCGCTTAAATCTTTAATGACATCACTCATGTCATGCACCTTATGCGACTTGTGCTTGTGAACGAACTGAATCTGCTAAATGCTGAGCTAAAGCATTTACTTCTTGCTCATCGTCACCTTCAACCATGACACGAATTACTGGCTCTGTTCCTGACTTACGAATTAAGATACGTCCACGGCCTTTGAGTTGTGCTTCTGCTTTATCAAATTCAGTAACCAATGCTGGAATAGAATATGGATCAAGCATTTGTTCTAAACGTACATTTAAAAGAACTTGTGGGAATAGTTTAAAGTCTTGAACCAATTCATGAAGAGCCTTATTTTGCTCGACCATCACCGTTAACACTTGAAGTGCAGCGATAATGGCATCACCAGTCGTACTCTTGTCTAGAGTTAGAATATGACCAGAAGGTTCGCCACCTGTCACCCAACCATTTTCTTCTAAAGCCTGTAATACATAGCGGTCACCAACTTTTGCACGAACAAAATTAACATTTTCTTTTTCAAGTGCAACTTCAAGTGCCATATTACTCATGACAGTACCAACAATACCAGCTGGCTTATTTTGCGCCTGAGTCGCCAAGATATATAGGATATGGTCACCATCAATTAAGTTACCAAACTTATCAACCATCACAACACGGTCAGCATCGCCATCAAAGGCAATGCCTAAATCTGCTTGGTGCTCAACCACTGCTTTTTGCAAGTGTTCAGGATGTGTTGAACCACAGCTTTCATTAATATTTAAGCCATCTGGTTCATTATATAAAGCAACAACTTTTGCTCCTAGCTCACGAAAAACTGAAGGGCCAACGCTATATGCAGCACCATGAGCACAGTCCAACACAATCTTTAAATTATTTAAATCAAAGTGGTAAGGGAAAGTAGATTTACAAAATTCGATATAACGACCGTTTGCATCATTTACACGAACACTTTTACCTAAGTTTGCAGTGTCCTCAATGAATAAGTCTTTTTCTAATTCAAGGTTAATTTCTTCTTGTAATGAATCAGGTAATTTTTTGCCTTCACTTGAGAAGAATTTAATCCCATTATCATAATATGGATTATGTGATGCTGAAATAACAATACCTGCATGTGCATGCAAAGCACGAGTAAGGTGTGCAATTGCTGGTGTTGGTAATGGACCAAGTAAATGAACATATACGCCAGCAGCGTTTAAGCCTGCCTGTAAAGCAGATTCTAAAATATAACCAGATAAACGTGTGTCTTTTCCTAATACAACGAGCGGTTTATTTTTTGGACTCGTTCGTTTTAATACCTTCCCTGCAGCAAAACCGAGTTTTAAAGCAAACTCTGGAGTAATAGGCATCTGCCCAAATTTTCCACGAATACCATCCGTTCCAAAATAACTCATAGCTTATCTCATTCTTACGCCACTTCAGCGGTGGCTCACTTCATATATGGCAATTCCGCCATATTTCTTTTCGTTAGATTTACTTTACACCAAAAACAAAAAGCCGTCAGTGTAATGACGGCTTTCTTCATTGTTTTGGTTACCAAAATCTAACCAACACGATAGTTTGGAGCTTCTTTAGTAATCGTTACATCATGAACATGTGACTCAGACATACCTGCTGAAGTAATTTTCACAAATTTCGCATTTTGACGAAGATCTTCAATCACAGATGAACCTGTATAACCCATCGATGAACGTAAACCACCCATCATTTGATGAACGATGTTACCCATTGGGCCTTTATATGGAACACGGCCTTCAATGCCTTCTGGTACTAACTTCTCAGCACCCGCTTTTGAGTCTTGGAAATAACGGTCAGCCGAACCGGTTGCTCCCGCCATTGCACCTAATGAACCCATACCACGATATGCTTTGTAGTAACGACCTTGGAAAAACTCAACTTCGCCAGGCGCTTCTTCAGTACCAGCTAAAAGTGAACCAACCATGATCGTACTTGCACCCGCACCGATCGCTTTTGCCATATCGCCAGAGAAACGAATACCGCCATCTGCAATTAAAGGAATTTGATCTTTCAGTGCGTTAGCAACGCTATCAATAGCAGAAATTTGTGGCATACCAATACCTGCCACAATACGTGTCGTACAGATAGAACCAGGACCAATACCGACTTTGACTGCATCTGCACCTGCATCTAATAATGCTAATGCAGCATCACCAGTTGCGATGTTTCCGCCAATTACTTGTACTTGAGGGAAGTTTTGTTTCACCCAACGTACACGTTCAATTACACCAGCTGAATGACCATGTGCTGTATCAACAACAATTACGTCAACACCAGCTTCAACCAATGCTTCTACACGACTTGGAGTATCCGCACCTGTACCTACCGCAGCACCAACACGTAAACGACCAAGATCATCTTTACAACTGTTTGGATAACTCTCAGCTTTACGGAAGTCAGTCACTGTAATTAAGCCTTTAAGTTCGTTGCTCTCGCCAACGACCAAGACTTTTTCGATACGGTGTTTTTGTAATAATGCTTGAATATTTTCTTTAGACTCACCTTCACGTACAGTCACCAAACGATCTTGGCCTGTCATGATGTTGCTAACTGGTTGTTCTAAATTGGTTTCAAAACGCGTATCACGGCCTGTCACAATACCAACAACCTTGCCGTCTTTAACAACAGGTACACCGCTAATGTTATTAGCAGTGGTAATTGCAATCAGTTCACGTACTGTAGTTTCAGGCGTTACAGTGATAGGGTCTTTCACCATACCCGCTTCGAATTTCTTTACACGGCGTACTTCTGCAGCTTGAGCAGCAATATCCATGTTTTTGTGCAAAATCCCGATACCACCATTTTGTGACATCGCAATCGCCATACGTGACTCAGTCACTGTATCCATTGCAGCAGAAACTAATGGGATATTTAAATGAATGCCGCGAGTTAAACGTGTCTTTAGAGAGACATCTTTTGGGAGAACAGTAGAGTAGGCAGGAAGTAATAAGACATCATCGAAGGTTAGCGCTTCTTGAACGATGGTCAGCATAACAATCTCACTGGTAAATTCCGTGAGCTATTATAAACAAATTTCAATGCAATTTTCATATTATCTTTGCCTTTTTCAGCAATAGATATTGGCCTGCTCTAAATAATTCTCACTTAATTATACTTTTAGCTCTATTTTTTAGCTCTTATCTTTTTATAACCCAGAACTTCATCTGGGTTAATTATTAGAAATAATATTTAGATTTATGCAGGGCAACTAAAAATTTGTTCTGACATTAAATCGACACCACAAGGTAAAACCTCAATCCAGTCTAAAAACTGATTAATCATTTCTTTACCAATAAATGGGCTGCCATGCTGTGGAACAATCATTTCAATATCCATCTGACGGACCATGTTGACCCATAAACGGATGACCTTATTGGAACACATATAGCGTTGATGAAAAGCTTTCATTTTCAGAACATGCGTATCGAAATCTTTCAAAGGTTGACTAGCATCCTCAACAATCGAAGCTCCCATATCACCAGAAAATAAAATTTTAGCGACTGGATCATAGAACTGAAAATTACCCACCGAATGTAGAAAATGGGCTGGAACCACCACAAGTTTTGATTCCCCCAATTGAATCACTTGACCACGATCTGGTAGTTCAATAAGGCGATCTTCCCAATTCCCTTTCATACGTTCACTCATGAATGCAGAATTGAGGTGCGGTAAAAATCGTGCCCATAATTTAGAAGCGACCACTTTGGCATCGGTATAGACCAACCAGCGTGGCATTGAAGTTATAATGTCTGGATCCTGATGAGAAGCCATCACATAATCCAGATTTTTCAATCGCGTATATTTATTAAGTTCCATGGTCAACGGAACATAGGTCAAATCGCCACCTGGATCGATCACCGCAGCTCGTTCATGATCAATAATTAAAAATTGATTGGCTTGTATGCCTTCCCCTTTGACCAAACTGGTAAAACTAATACATTTATGCACGCCATTATCAAATAATATCTGCGATGTTGTTTTTTCAAACCCCATACAATTCCCCAAAAAAACTTTAAATATTAGATATTTTTATATCCATACTAAAATAAAGGGATTCGATAATTCTTGCAATGAATTGCTTTATTTTTCTCATAATATTTTAAAATAGCTTTTGCTTTTCTTATTTTATAAATGAATCATAATGTTATTTAAAATTAACTCACAATAAATTAAAATAATTCTCATTATCAGTTTTTTGTCTTTTGCGCTGTCTAGGCCTCCCATGAACCAAGCACCTTATTTTTCAAGCTCCAAAACATTGTTAGCAGTTGCTATTTTTAGTTCGATGACAGCAAGTCATGCTGATGAAACAGCAGAACAACAAAATTCGACCAGTGTGCTACCCACAATTTCTATTCAGGCGCAAAAAGAAACCACCTCCCCGTATGTCGCAACGAAAGCAACCTCTGCCTTAAAATCAGATGCGCCCTTGTTTAAAACTGCTCAATCGGTTTCGGTAGTAACACGTGAACAGCTCGATCAGAAACAAGCAAGAACCTTAGCAGATGCACTTGAAGGTGTTGCAGGAGTAGAAGCTGGAAAACTAGGTCGTCGTGGTTGGGATGATTTCGTTATTCGAGGGCAGACATCTTCTGATTCAGTTTATGTAGATGGCTTAAGAGTTGGACAAAGCTCACCAACTCCATCTGTAGCAGCTGAAATATCAGGTATGGATCAGGTACAAGTTTTAAAAGGCCCTGCATCTATTAATTTTGGTTTGGTTGCTCCAGGCGGCATGGTGAATCTAGTCACTAAACGCCCTGAAGCAGAAAACTTTGCACGTGCTAGCATGACTTATGGCAGTTACAGCCTTAAAGAAGGCACATTCGATTTAAACTATAGTCCTAATAATAGTGAAAAAGGTGCTTTCCGTTTAAATGGTCGTATCTCTGACCAAGATGACCCAACAGATTATGTGTATTTTAAAAATTACTATATTTCCCCTTCTTACAACTTTGACTTAGGGGATAACACCGACCTTTCTGTCATCGCAAGCTATCAACATCGCGAATATATTCGTCAGCAAGGTTTACCCGTCATTGGTACTCTAAAAGATAACCCTAACGGCGCTATAGACCGAAGCTTGTATATTGGCGATCCTAATTTTGGTAAATATGAGGCCGATGTTTACCGTACTGGTTATACGTTTAAACATGCTTTTGATAATGGCTGGAACTTCAATCAGAATTTTGCCGTACAAAAAACTGAAATGGATGGCACAGCTGTTTTTGCTCGAACAGGCACAAATTTCTGGGCAAAAAACAAACAAGGTGAAATCGACTACACGACCATTAGCCGTAAAAATAATAGCCGCCATCAAATTATTGATAACTTAAGTTTTGCCATCGATAACCGTTTAAATAAACAGTTTGATTTATATGGCATGCAACACGACGTTAATATTGGCGTAGATGCTTTTCAGGAAAAAAGTGACTACACCAATGATAAATATGACATTGGCGATTTAAATATTTATAACCCCGTTTATGGTCAAAACGTGACATTGACGCAAAATGTTCGTGATATTAATCGCCTCAAATATTTAGGGCTCTATTTACGTGACCGTATTCAACTTAATGACCAATTGCTTTTAAGCTTGTCTGGACGCCAAGACTGGGCACAAACCCAAAGCACAAGCTTAGTTACAAGTAATGTCAGCAAACAATCAGACAATGCATTTACGGGTAGCGCCTCTGTCATGTATACCCTTAATGACATTGTTGCTCCTTATGTCAGCTATGCCACTTCATTTACACCTAACAGTGGTACTGATGTAAATAACAATCCGTTCAAACCTGAAGAAGGGAAACAGGTTGAAGTCGGAATGAAATTACAAAGTCCTGATCAACGAATTCAAGGTGCTATCGCTTGGTATGATTTAAAACGTCAAAATGTTTTAGTCACTGATACCGTGAATAGTGGCTATAAAGTACAACGCGGCGAACAGTTAACACGTGGTATTGAAACTGAACTCAGCGCAGAAATTTTAGAAGGCTTAAAATTAACGGCTGCATATACCTACACAATTGATGCGGAAATTAGTAAAGATGCAAACACGAGCAATGTAGGAAAAGCACTCGACAATATTCCTGAGCATGCATATAGCTTGTCAGCACGCTATAAATTTGACCCTGCATCAAAACTTGGTTGGTATGTAGGCGGCGGTTTCCGCGGTGAAACGTATAAAACTGTCGATGGCTTAGATGTTCATGTTCCAGGCTATACAGTCTTTGACACTGAAGCTGGCTATGACGCTGGGCATTGGGGCGCTCAACTTGCTATCCGCAATCTATTTGATAAAGATTACTATGCAGGTGCGCTGAATGAGAATTTAGTGACGCTCGGTAACCCACGCCAAATTAACTTTACAGTGAAATTTAACTACTAAAACGACCGACAAAAAACGCACTCGAATTGAGTGCGTTTTTTTATGGCAGCTTTAAATGTTTTAGAAGAAATAATGCTGCACTAAAGTAGAGATACCTACAATTAAGAAAATAGCCGCACCAATTTTATGAATGAGCGAGATAGATAAACGTTCAGCTAATTTATTACCAATAAATACAGCTGGTGCATTGGCAATCATCATACCTAACGTTGTACCCAGCATAACCCAGAAAATACTGTCGTAACGAGCAGCTAAGGCCACTGTTGCAATCTGCGTTTTATCGCCAATTTCAGCCAAGAAAAACAAGATAAAGGTTGCGCCAAAAACACCAAATTTTTGCCATCTATTAATGCTATCTGTTTCATCATCTAACTTATCTGGAATAAGCATCCAGAACGCCATACCAATAAAGCCACCCGCAAGAACCCAAACTAATATTTCGGGGCTCAAGACCGTCGTAATCCACTGTCCAAGCACAGCAGAGATACCATGGTTAATTAAAGTTGCTAAAAGAATCGCAATGAGAATAGGGATTGGCTTACGGAAACGTGCAGACAGTAAAAGGGCGAGTAATTGAGTTTTATCGCCCATTTCAGCTAGGGCAACAATTGAGGTAGAAATCAGAAATTCTTGCATATCGTTTCTCTGGCTAGCATAAATGCCCATGACCTACCGCTCCTGCTAGCCAAATATCTGCAGAGTGGTAAATCAAAGGTCTTGCCAACTCGGAAACGATGAGACGTTTAAGCTATGATGACCATGTTCTGTTGAACAATTATGTTGATCATCACCTATTCATTCAGAAATGAATAGCGGCTACTCCCCAATGAAGTATGTGCTTATTATATTCGAGCAGTTCTATTTTTCAAACAAAAAATTTTACCCATGCCCACACTAATAACCGACCTAAGCCCAATAGTAAGGCTAAACAAATACTTAAGTTAATAAACCCAAAATTGTTAATGCCTGCTACATGCTGTGATTGAAATTCAAATGGCAAAATAAGCGTTGCCACAAATACCTCTAAGCCCATTGCAACGTAAGTCATCCACTCCCAAGGAAAGTGCAAAACACTAACCCACAGCCCCATCAGTAAAAATACAACCAACAGAATCGGCGACATGATTTTTAAAAAACCCACCATTTATTATTTCTCCTTTACCTAATAACGAGAAATTTCTCCTCTCTCTCGATAATTCATATCTAATCTTTAGATTAACCTAAAACCAATTAAATTAAATACCAAAATAAAACCCCGCCGAAGCGAGGTTTTAAGGATTCATTTAAAAAATATTAGATTAATAAAGTACGAATATCTTTAAGAAGTTTCGTAAGTTTATTGGTAAAGCGAGCAGCGTCTGCACCATTAATTACACGGTGGTCATAAGACAATGACAACGGCAACATTAAGCGTGGGTCAAAGTCTTTACCATTCCAAACCGGTTGCATCGTTGCAGGTGAAATACCCAAAATCGCAACTTGCGGCCAGTTCACAAGTGGTGTAAATGCTGTACCACCTATTGCGCCTAAACTTGAAATGGTGAAATTCGCACCTTGCAAGTCTTTCGGTGTTAATTTCTTATCACGTGCTTTTTGACCTAATACACCCAATTCAACTGCAATTTGCTTAATTGATTTTTGGTCTGGGTTACGAAGTACTGGCACAGTTAAACCATCAGGTGTTGCTACCGCAATTCCCATATGGATTTCATTGCGCAAGAGCACTGATTTACCGTCATCAGATAGATGACCTGCAAACTCACGCTCTTCTTTCAACAAATACGCAACCGCTTTAATAATGAATGCCATAATCGTCAGGCTGACACCTTCTTTTTTGAAGTTGCCTTTCAGTTCATTACGCCAATCTTCTAACTCAGTAATATCAGCCAAATCAAACTGGGTGACTTGCGGAATAAAATTGTTCAATGACAATTGCGGAATTGATACTTGCTGCAAACGCGTCAGTACTTTTTGTTCCACGCCACCAAATGCAGTGAAGTCAGGAAGCTTTGGCAAACCCGAAACTGCTGGTGCAGCCGCAGCTACTGGAGCCGCTTGTGGTGCAGTTAAACGAGTCTTCACATAAGCAAAGATATCTTCTTTAATCACACGACCATGTTCACCAGAAGTTTTAACTTGTGATAAAACCACACCAAGTTCACGAGCAAGCTTACGAACAGCAGGGCCAGCATAAACTTTAGCGTTTTCAGCTTCTTGCTCTTTCGTTAACTTATCACTACCAGAAGCAGCGACAGGTGCTGACTGAGTAGCAGCAGGAGCTGCCGCTTTAGGTGCTGAAGCTTGTGCTGCCGCAGCCGCTACTTCTGCTTTTGGCGCTGGAGCAGGTGCTTGGCCTTCCGCTTCAATTGTTGCAAGCAAAATACCTTGTGAAACTTGTTGACCTGCTTGCAAGTGAATCGCTTTCACAACGCCCGCAACAGTACTTGGAACTTCAACAGTCGCTTTATCTGACTCAACCACAACAAGGCTTTGGTCTACATCAACTTTATCGCCAACTTGTACCAAAATTTCAGCAACAACTGCTTTGTCTACGCCCAGATCAGGAACGTTAATATCAACTGGTCCAGATTGAGTAGCAGCCGCAGCTACAGTTTCTTGTTGAACTGGTGCAGGCGCTGCCGCTGGAGCTGCTGTAGAAGCAGGAGCTTCAACTGGCGCACTTGATGCAGACGTTGTTTTCACTTTAATGAGCACAACACCTTCTTTAACTGTATCGCCTTCTTTAACTTGAATGCTTTCTACAGTACCAGCAACACTGCTTGGCACTTCTACAGTTGCTTTGTCAGATTCAACAACAACGATGCTTTGTTCAACATCGATTTGCTCGCCAACTTTTACTAAAATTTCACCAACTAGTGCTTTTTCAACACCAATATCTGGAACTTGAACTTCAACTACTTGGCTAGTGGTTGCAGCTGCTGGTTGTGCAGCAACTTGTGGCGCTGTAGCAGGTACTTCTTTTTCAGCTGCTGGTGCAGGTTTTGCAACTTCTTCTGCTTGAGCTACAGGTGCAGCACCCTCAGCTTCAAGTTCAAACAATACCGTACCTTCAGTTACGCTATCGCCTTCTTTGATCAATATGCTTTTCACTACACCTGCTGAAGTGCTAGGCACTTCAACAGAGGCTTTATCTGACTCAAGCAAAACAAGGCTGTCATTTTCAGCAATGCTATCGCCAACTTTTACCAAAATTTCAGCAACAACTGCTTTATCTACGCCAATATCAGGGGTCTTAATTTGCATGCTTAGTTCCCCTCACCTGTTTGCGCTTCATGGTATTCAGCAACTGCTTGAACTTCTGGATGTGCTTGTGGAGCCCATGCCACTGGACGATCAGTGTCTAACTCAAAGTTAGAAATTGCATCTTTAACTAAACGTGCATCTACTTCACCTTCGTCAGCTAATTTTTTCAAAGTAGCAACAACGATATGTGCAGCATCAACACCAAAGAAACTACGCAAGTTAGCACGTGTATCTGAGCGACCGTATCCATCTGTACCTAATGCAACAAATGGGCGACCATCTGGAAGATAGGCACGGATTTGTTCGCTATACGCACGCATATGATCTGTTGCTGAAACAACAATACCTTCTGTACCGCGTAATTGTTTAGATACCCAAGACTCTTTCACTTCTTCAGTAAGTGGGTGTAAACGGTTGTATTCTTCACATGCCATACCATCACGCGACAACTCATTGAAGCTTGTTACACTCCAAACGTTTGAATGGATTTGGTATTCATCACGTAAGATTTTCGCAGCTTTGATCACTTCACGAAGAATTACACCTGAACCAAGTAACTGAACAGTTGCTTTTTCATCTTTTTCGAACAAGTACATACCACGTTTAATGCCTTCCTCAGCGCCTTCAGGCATTGCAGGATGCTCGTAGTTTTCGTTCATTACAGTTAGATAATAGAACACACGCTCTTGGTTCACATACATACGTTGTAAACCATCATGCACGATTACAGCTAACTCATAACCAAAACATGGATCGTAAGATACACAGTTTGGAATCGTGTTCGCCAAGATATGTGAATGACCATCTTGGTGCTGTAAACCTTCACCGTTCAAGGTGGTACGACCAGCAGTAGCACCTAACAAGAAACCTTGTGCCTGTGCATCGCCAGCAGCCCATGCAATGTCGCCAATACGTTGGAAACCAAACATTGAGTAGTACATGTACATTGGAATCATTGGCAAGTTATTGGTTGAATAACTCGTTGCCAACGCAGCCCATGCGCTCATCGCACCAGCTTCGTTAATCCCTTCTTGAAGCATGTGACCGTCACTTGCTTCACGGTAATGCATTAACTGTTCTTGGTCTTCTGGGGTATATTTTTGACCGTGAGCAGCATAAATACCAAGCTGACGGAACATACCTTCTAGACCAAACGTACGCGCTTCATCTGGAACGATTGGCACTACGCGGTCTTTAATTGCTTTTTCTTTAAGTAAAGAAGCAATTAAACGAACCATTACCATGGTAGTTGATTGTTCTTTGCCTGCAGAACCTTTTAATACTGCATCAAATACAGATAATTCAGGAATCGCTAAAATTTCACTCTCTTTACGACGTGCAGGTAAATAGCCACCTAAAGCTTCACGACGCGCCTTCATATACTTCATTTCTGGAGAGTTTTCACTTGGGCGGTAGAATGGAAGCTCTTCTAACTTATCATCTGTAAATGGCAGGTTGAAACGGTCACGTACATATTTCAAAGAGTCAATCTGCATTTTTTTGATTTGGTGAGTTTTGTTCACCGCTTCAATTTCTTCAGACAAACCATAACCTTTAACAGTTTTCGCAAGAATAACTGTTGGTTGACCTTTAGCTTTCATTGCTTCTGCATAGGCAGCAAAAACTTTGTACGGGTCATGACCACCACGGTTAAGATTATCGATGTCTTCATCGCTTAAATCTTTTACAAGTTCCGCAGCTTCTGGGTACTTGCCAAAGAATTTCTCACGTGTATATGCACCACCTTTCACTTGATAGCGTTGATACTCACCATCAACTGTTTCGCCCATTACCGCTTTTAAAGCGCCAGTGCTGTCTTTTGCAAGTAGCGGATCCCAATGACGACCCCATACTACTTTAATGACACGCCAGCCTGCGCCACGGAATAAAGATTCTAATTCTTGAATAATTTTACCGTTACCACGTACAGGACCATCTAGACGCTGTAAGTTACAGTTAACCACCCAGATGAGGTTATCAAGCTTTTCACGACCAGCAAGTGAAATTGCACCAGTACTTTCTGGCTCATCCATTTCACCATCGCCAAGATAAGCCCAGACTTTACGATCTTCTTCTTTGATCAAGCCACGATTCATCAAATATTTCTGAATGTGCGCTTGATAAATCGACATGATTGGACCAAGACCCATTGATACAGTTGGGAATTGCCAATAGTCCGGCATTAAATATGGATGTGGATAGCTTGGTAAACCGTTACCGCCAACTTCACGGCGGAAATTACTTAACTGTTCTTCAGTTAAACGTCCTTCGAGGAATGAACGTGCATAAATACCAGGAGCACAGTGTCCTTGGTAATAAATCATATCTCCGCCAAAGTTATTGCTGTTTGCGCGGAAGAAATGGTTAAAACCTACGTCATATAATGTTGCACTTGATGCGAAGCTCGCCAAGTGTCCACCTAAATCATCACCTGTTTTATTCGCACGAAGTACCATTGCTAAGGCATTCCAACGAATCAATGCACGAATACGGCGTTCCATATCTTGGTCGCCTGGCATTGCAGGTTGTTCTTCAACAGAAATTGTATTTAAGTAAGGTGTATTGAGACGTTGAATGGGAACATGCTTGGCAATTGCTTGTTGGTAAAGTTTTTCCAATAAGAATGCCGCGCGCTCAGTTCCCATATGTTGTAAAACTGAATCGAATGCATCTTGCCACTCTTGGGTTTCTTGTGCATCGGAGTCACCGTAAAACGCCATAATTCACCTGTTCCTTGTTCTTTAATCTACTTTGTATTTTTACCACGTTTTACCCCTCTCTAGTTATTGCCACGGGTGAATGTGAGGGGGGCCTATTATTTTCTGAATGAATAGTCATTGACCGAGCATTAAACAAAATAACAAAAAAACGCCAATAATGGCGTTTTTTTATACAATCTTTACGTTAAAAAAGGTTTAAGTTAATTTCAGATTCATAAATTCAATAACCTTAACCTTTTTCACTATGCTTTTAAGGAAGCATCGCTAAGTAAGTTGTTGGGTTCTTACGTTGACCATCTTTTACTACTTCATAGTGCAAATGTGGACCAGTACAGCGACCAGTACAACCTACATTGGCAATATGTTCACCTGCCGAAACTTGTTCACCTACACGTACCATTAAACGCGAAGCATGCGCATAGCGTGTTAAATAGCCATTACCATGGTTAATTTCAACATATTGACCATAGCCAGTGCCCCAACCAGATTTAGTTACAATACCTGGGCCTGTAGCATAAATTGGCGTACCACTTGGAGCAGCCATATCCAATCCGCCATGATGTTCGGCACGACCGCTCATCGTACGGCCACCAAAGTTGGAAGAAACACGCACTGTATCAGGAAGAGGATGAGAAACTAACCACGAATAAGCATTTGAAGAAGAGGTATTGAAAGAGTTCTTAGCTGTCGTATTGCCATATTTTTTAGCGAGTGACTCATTGTTGAGCTCAACCGTTTTTTGGCGTAAGGTCACTGAAACTTTCGCACTCGCTGGAAGATCTAAATCATCAGGATGAGTATATGAACCTTGAGATAATGTTTTTGATAGTTGTTCCAATCGATCTGAATCAGTAGATTGGTTAATTGTTTGATAATCTGCAAAAGCAACTGATGCTGCCGAAGCGGCAAGTGAAAACGCTAATAAAATACGACGCGTGTGCATAAAAACCTCTTGAAACTGTTCTTACTTAAGTTCCTTATGATCTCTTCCTTGATATCGATTGAAATGAACGCTTAAGATGAAGACAAGAATCTATCCGAGAATGACCCATGTCTAAACCCGATAACGTTTTTCAACAATCCGGAAAACACATAAAAACAGGAAACCTTACGTTTCTAACAACGCAAGTCGCGCAATGGCAAAGACTTACGAAAATTATCCAACCCTTATTGCCCCAACCGGAACAATGGCAGGTCGTGTGTTATCAAAATGGTTCTTTGATCATTACTGGTGAAAATCAGGCGATGATTAGTCAACTCAGTTATTTACAGAACCAATATGTATCTAAATTATCTCAACTTGAAGGGTTAAAAGACCTACAAAGAATTCAGGTTCGCTTGAGAAATAAAAACATTCCAAACCCACCCTCATCTGAGCCATCTAAACCCATTCCCCCGGAAACACAAGAAATGTTACGTAGTGCAGCCGACTTTGTGAGCGACCCTAAGCTTAGCCAAGCTTTACTACGTTTGGCAAGCAATAAAAAATGACGGGCTCTATATTTAATGAAAAGTTCAGCCATATTTATGTGACAAAATTCACACTTTAAAATGTTACATTATAACATGATCAAATAAAGACAATGACTTATGTCACACTCACATATGGAATTGGACATTCATTCTCGTCATTAAATGTTACAATTTCATAATTACTCGGATCACTTTGAACATTGCGTAACAACTGATTATTTAAAGCATGTCCCGATTTATAGCCATCAAACTTGGCAATAATTTGATGACCAAGCAAATACAAATCACCTACTGCATCTAAAATCTTATGTCTCACAAATTCATCGGCGAAACGTAAGCCTTCTTCGTTAACAACGCCCGTATCATCTACACCAATCGCATTATCTAAACTTGCACCTAAAGCTAAGTTATTTGCTTTGAGATAATCCAGATCTTTCATAAAACCAAAAGTACGAGCTTCACTCACTTCATACACAAAAGTTTCAGTAGAAAAGTCGATAGTCGCAGATTGATATTCTTTAGCAAATGCCGGATGGTCAAAATCAATCGTAAAATTTAACTGAAAACCATTATGCGGGCTAAAAATTGCTTTTTTATCATCTATTAATGCTTCAACTGGCTTTAATATTCTTATAAATTTTTTCGGCGCATCCAACTCACGCAATCCACCTTGCATTAACAGGTAAATAAATGGGCCAGCACTTCCATCCATAATCGGAACTTCGGACGCAGATACCTCAACAATAAGGTTATCAATTCCTAAACCTGCAATTGCGCTCATCACATGCTCAATTGTTCCAACTTTTATATCTCCAATTACTAAATTGGAGCACATGAAAGCTTCTTGAATCAGCAAAGCATTCGCATGGATTTCCACAGGTGGATCTAAATCGATACGACGAAATACAATACCTCCATCCACGGTATGTGGAATGAAATTGATCATCACTTTTTGACCGCTATGAAGACCTATTCCACTCGCTTTTACCACACGATTGAGAGTACGTTGTTTCACCATGCTTTGTAACTTCTTTTTTAAAACCGCTATACGTTAGCATATTTAGTCATTGATCAAAAATAAAAAAGGCAGTGTTTAAACACTACCTTTTTTTAAATCTAACAATATTTTACTTACGTTGCTGATTTTTCAAGTAATCTTGAATGCTCATCGGAGAAGAGCGCGGAGAAGAACTTGCAGTACTACTCACTTCATTGTCAGCATTTTGACGCTTATTAATAGCAGGAACATCATCTTCATCAACAGATTGAGCTGATTGAGCCGATGCATGACTTACCGTATTGCGTTTTCTCGGTTCCGCATCTGCTGCATTACGTGTTAAACCAGTTGCAATCACTGTTACGCGTAATTCATCACGCGCATCTGGATCAAATACAGTACCGTAGAAGATTTCACCTTCATCAAGGTCAACAATCTGGTTCACGACATCAGTAATGATTTCAGTTTCGCGTAAAGTAATATCATCACCGCCAGTAATGTTAATCAACACACCTTTAGCATTAATAATATTTACGTTATCAAGCAATGGACTACGGATAGCCTGTTCAGCAGCTTGACGTGCACGATCTTCACCACGGCCTAAACCAGCACCCATCATGGCATAACCACGTGTACTCATTGCAGTTTTCAAATCGGCGAAGTCAAGGTTAATATGACCACGGTTTACAACAAGGTCAAAGATACTACGCACAGCGTTTAACAATACATCATCAGCTTTTTTATAAGCATCTTTCATTGAAATATCGCCATATACACTGAGTAAGCGCTGGTTAGGGATAATAATCAATGAGTCAACATGTGCTTCAAGCGCTTCAATACCACGTTCAGCAGACTTTAAACGGCGACGGCCTTCAAAGTTAAATGGGGTTGTCACAACACCAACAGTCAAAATACCCATTTCTTTGGCAACTTCAGCCACGACAGGTGCCGCACCTGTACCCGTACCACCACCCATACCAGCAGTAACGAATACCATATCCGTACCTTCAAGATGGTGACGAATGATTTCACGGCTTTCTTCTGCTGCAACTTGCCCTACTTCAGGGTTAGCACCAGCACCTAGACCACGTGTACTTTGCTCGCCTAACTGAATTTTGAAAGGTGCATTCATACAGTCCAGTGCTTGTTTGTCTGTATTGGCACAAACGAATTTAACACCTTGAATATCAGACTGCACCATATGTTGAACGGCATTACCGCCACCACCACCTACACCAAATACAGTGAAACGGGCTTGACCGTTGCCATCGTTTAGTTCATCTTCTATAAATTCAAATGAGGCCATGACCTTTAGGGTTCCTAATACATTATGGCAGTCACTTCAGCCCGTATACTGCCTTGATTTTCAAAAATAACTAATTTTAAGAATGCTGTGCAATACAAACCTTGTCAAGTACAGTGGTTTTCTCTTACAACTTCCTAACAATTCTACCAATAAATCCATACATCCTAAAAAATGGCTTTTAGCTTGCTATTAAACGCATTCCAGCCATTTACCATTCGTTCCCATACCGAACGGTCATTTGCCTCTTCAGGCTCTTCAACAGCTTCTTGCAACTCACTTTGGCTAAACATGAGCAAACCAGCTGCTGTTGCATACATCGAACGACGTAACGCGGCTTGATGCTGATCATCAGCATAAACCTGTAACGGTGGATTGCCCAAATGTGCAGATACCCCCAACATACGGCGAGCCAAACTCACCATACCTTCGATTTGACAAGCATCACCTGTCAGCACTACACCATGGTATAAACCATGAATTGCGCCGCTGTGTTCGAGCTCATCGCGAATCTGGCTAAAGATCTCTTCATAACGGGCAATAATAATTTCTGACAACTCAATTCGACTAATGGTTTGAGGGCCATCAATTCCTTCTACCTGAATCATGTGATCTGGCTTAACAGCACTTAAATCGACACAACCATACAGAATTTTAATGCGTTCAGCTTCTTCTGTCGTAGTTTGCAGTACGGCAGCAATATCACGTGTAACGTGTTCACCACCGCGCTGCAATGTACGTGCCAGAGCTAAACGTCCATCTAGATAAACCGCAAGATTGGTAATGCCTGCGCCAACATCGACCAGACAAACACCATATTCTTTTTCATCTTTAAGCAAACTTGCCTCGGCGGTTGCCAAGCAAGATACCACCATTTTTTCAACCCCGATATTTGCACCTTTCATGGCACGATCAAGGTTTTGCATAGTCGCTATAGGCATCATCATGAGCTGATAATGTCCTGTCATACTATGGGCAGTCATGTTAATTGGATTCTGCACCCATTCAGCAGAATCACCCAATTCAAAGCCTAACGGCACTGCACTTGCTAAATAGTAATCAGAAGTCACATGACTTGCTTTTGCCAATTCTAACGCGCGCACGACTTCATTTGTTGTAATAACATGTGCTGGATTAGCGACTGGTGTGCGACCAGAGGCATAAAAACTTTGCAACTCGGTACTCGGAATCGATACCCATGCGCTATGAATGCGACATTCGGCCATATTTTCCGCTTCAGCAACAGCATTTTTAATCGCAGCGATGACTTTATCGAGGCTGACGATTTTTCCTTTATTCATGCCTCGATTGCGAGCAGTTGCCATACCGATAACTTGAATGTTATCCGGCGCATGAATTTTTCCAATCAAAACTGAAACTTTATGCGTCCCAATGTCAATCGCAACAACTGAGGGAACAGCTTCATTCATCACTCATACCATTTCTTTGTTGTTTAATACCAGGCAAATTGCCTATTTTAAAGCCACGTATTATGGCTTTGCTTTTGTTCCACCTGCAATGCTTGTGTCATCAATCGTTACAACAAACTGACCATTCACAATTTTAGGTGGTGTTGCGTTCTTCCATTGAATAGATAATCCATTACGATATCGCAAATCAATGGCTGAGATTTTCGACCACACCGGTTTTAAGTCAGATTGTGCCAGATGACTTAAACGTTGCAACTTATTCATTGTTTGATCTTGGTCAACAATAATTCGTAAACCTGTATCAAACTGCATAAACCAAGTCATTCGCTCCGTCAGATATAACTCTTTTAGGCGCAAATTGGCGGGATGGAATAATTGATTGATTTCATTATAGCGTCGCATCATCATTTTCGACTGGCTTACCGGACCATGTAGTAACGGAAGCTCAGGATGAATTGTCTGCTCTGCCTCACTGAATACATCGCCTCCATCGCTTAACAAGCGACCTGTTCCCCAACGGGCGATGGCATGTCGAGGCATAACACGAACACGAATACCATTGGGCCAGGCACGAGATACAACAACTCGGTCTACCCATGAAATTTCTAATGTTTTATCACGAATCTGTTCTAAATCAGATGTGAAATAATTCGCTTTTATAATTGGAGCAACATGCTGCATCACTTGTTGTGTTTCAACTGAAGACGTCGACCCTACAACCTCTAGCTTTGCAACTTTTGCATCTGTAATAACTTTATATAGCCCATAAATTCCGACTGCCAGCACTACAAAAGCAATAACCAACAGCACCCATCCACCAGCATTCGCAAGCTTCTGCTTACGTGTAGGCGGTTTATCATGAATAGAGGTGATGGCCGCACGTTTACGGCGCATGGAAGCCGGAAGTTGTGCCATATTTAAGCCGTACCTTCCAATGTTTGCTCAAGAATGGCAACACACAATTCATCAAAACTATAGCCAACAGCTTGAGCAGCTTTTGGAACTAAAGAGTGGCTGGTCATACCTGGCACAGTGTTTACTTCTAAAAGCCAGAAATTACCCTGCTCATCCTGCATCGCATCAATACGACCCCAGCCTTCTGCACCGACTGCTTGAAAAGCACGTAAGCACAATGCTTGTAGGTTTTTCTCTTCTGTCTCACTTAGACCACAAGGAATACCATACTCAACATCATTACGTTCATATTTTGCTTCATAGTCATAAAAAGCAACGTCTGCTGGTGGTTGTAAACGAATAACCGGCAAAGGCTGTCCATTTAAGAACGAGATTGTGAATTCACGACCTGTGATCCATTTTTCTGCCATCACAACAGCATCGTGCTGAGTCGCCTTTTCAATTGCAGCAGCAAAGTCTTCTGCTTTTTCAACCTTACTCATGCCCACGCTTGAGCCTTCATGTACAGGTTTGATAATGACAGGCAAGCCCAACTCAGCAATCACCGCATCTAAATCTGTCTCTTTAGTAATAATGCGATATGGCGCTGTAGGTAAATCGCTACCTTGCCAGATTTGCTTAGTTTTGACTTTATCCATGCCAATGGCAGAACCTTGTACACCTGTTCCGGTATAAGGCAGATTTAACCATTCAAGTACACCTTGAATCTGGCCATCTTCACCACCACGACCATGCAATACAATAAATGCACGATCATAATTTACAAGTTCAGTCACACTGCGGTCTTGCGGATCAAATGCTTCAGCCTGAATACCTGAACGTAACAAAGCATCCAGAACTGCCTGACCACTATCTAAAGACACAGCACGCTCAGCCGATTTCCCACCAAATAGCACGGCAACTTTGCCGAATTTTGTAGCATTTGACACGTTTAAATCCTTAACCCGATAATTCAATATTTTTGTTTATTTCACATACAAATGGTGTTGTGCAAGTTCTACTGAAATTGCTCCAACGTTACCCGCACCCTGCGTTAATAACAAGTCATTTGGTTGTAACACATTTTGCATGATGTTTTGCAAATTACCTTCAACCGGATCGACCAAAATCGGTTCCACCTGTCCACGTAAACGAATACTACGCGCCAAAGTACGGCTGTCTGCACCGACAATAGGCTTCTCACCGGCAGGATAAACTTCCAATAATAATAATTGATCGACTTGAGAGAGCACTTCAATAAAGTCATCAAAACAATCGCGGGTACGAGAGTAACGATGTGGCTGGAATAGCATAACCAAACGACGATCTGGATGGCTCTGACGCGCCGCTTTAATAGTTGCTTCTACTTCTTTCGGATGGTGACCATAGTCATCAACTAGCTTAACGTTGCCATCAGCAAGTTCAAACTCACCTTGTACTTGGAAGCGACGACCAACACCGCTAAAGCCTGCTAAAGCACGGCTAATTGCGTCATCAGAAACACCTTCATCAGTCGCAACACCAATAGCAGCCAAAGCATTCAAAATATTATGCATGCCTGGTTGATTAATCGTTAAACGTAGCGGCTCACGACTTTTACGTAACACGGTGAAGTGTGAACGCATACCATCTTGTTCAACATCAATTGCGCGAATGTCGTTATCTTCATTAAAACCATAAGTAATAACTGGACGGCCTACACGTGGCATAATTTCACGAATGTTGGCGTCATCACCACAAACTACAGCCAAACCATAAAATGGT
Organism: Acinetobacter sp. GW821-FHT09D10; assembly: GCF_059416285.1. Classification (NCBI taxonomy): domain Bacteria; kingdom Pseudomonadati; phylum Pseudomonadota; class Gammaproteobacteria; order Moraxellales; family Moraxellaceae; genus Acinetobacter; species Acinetobacter sp. GW821-FHT09D10. The sequence continues at coordinate 134,096 of NZ_JBWKOW010000002.1, read as the reverse complement.
AAGTTATGAAGGAATTGTACGAACGTATCTTTTAATTTATCAAAGCTACCTTCATAGGTATCCATATGGTCAGCATCGATATTCGTTACAATCGCTGCCATAGGTTGTAAATAAAGGAAAGACGCATCTGACTCATCAGCTTCAGCCACGATAAAACGACTTTCACCAAGTGCAGCATTTACACCTGTACTGTTAAGTAAACCACCAATGACATAGGTTGGATCAAGGTTTTCTTCAGCCAACATGGTGGTTAAAAGACTAGTCGTTGTGGTTTTACCATGTGTACCAGCTACAGCAATACCATGACGGTAACGCATAAGCTCACCTAGCATCTCTGCGCGGCGTACGATTGGAGTACGTTGTTCAATCGCTGCTTTAATTTCCGGATTTTCTGGATCAATCGCTGTAGAAACTACAAGCACATTGGCATTTTTAATATTTTCCGCCTGATGGCCGATATAAACCTTGATGCCATTTTGCTCTAATTGTTCTGTAGTCTTAGATGCTTTAATGTCTGAACCGGAAATTTTATAACCTTGGTTACCCAATACCTCTGCAATGCCACACATCCCAGCACCACCGATCCCCACAAAATGAATGTGTTTGATACGGCGCATTTCAGGCACTTTAATCAGTTTTTTTGCTTGGTTCGCAGCTGTTGATGGAGACATAGTAAATCCGATTACATTTTTTGGATAAGATCAACCACATGCTGAGTCGCATTGGGTTGGGCATGTTGACGCGCTTTCACTGCCATTTCTGTAAGTAATTGGCGGTTCATCAGCGAAGTGAACAATTCATTTAAAACATCTGGTGTCATAGTCGATTGCTGGCAAATTTTTGCAGCACCAATATCAGCCAGAAATTTGGCATTCGCAGTTTGATGGTCATCAACTGCTATCGGAAGTGGTACAAAAACCGCAGCAACGCCTGCTGTTGCAACTTCCGTCACCGTTAATGCTCCAGCTCGGCAAATAATTAAATCAGCTTCACTATAAGCCTTTGCCATATCTTCAATAAACGGCAAAACCTGCACCTTTAAGTTGGCTGGCGCATGTGCATAAAGTGCTTGAGTTGCTTCAACTTGTTGTTGACCACTTTGATGAAAAATATTGAGTGGAACTTGTATTTTTTTTAGCGCTGGCGGTAAATGTTCATTAAGCGCTTTTGCACCTAAAGAACCTCCAACAATTAAAATATTTAAAGGTTGTCCCGCTTGCTCACGTGCATCATAACGCCACTTAGAGCTTAAAATATCGGTGATTTCACGACGTACCGGATTTCCGGTTGTAACAACTTTTTCGCTAACAGGAAAAGTATTTGGAAATGCTTCACACACGACTTTAGCAACACGCGCTAGCTGTGCATTGGTAAAACCAGCAACCGCATTTTGCTCGTGAATAAGTACTGGAATACCTAACAATCGTGCTGCTAAACCACCAGGCCCCGCAACATAACCGCCAAATCCAGCAACAGCATCAACTTTAAGCTGTTTCATATAGCGCATTGCGCTTAAAGTCGCTTTTAAAATTTTAAAAGGCGCAGCAAGTTTACGGATCACACCGTTCCCACGAACACCTTGAATATCAATTTGATAAATTGGAATATTTTGATCTTTTAATAAACGATTTTCCATACCTGTTGGCGTGGCTAACCACGAAACCTGACAACCTTGTTGTTGAAGTTGTTTGGCTACGGCGAGGGCTGGAAAAACATGTCCACCTGTACCGGCAGCCATCATCATGACATGTTTGGGTTTGCTTTGCTGTGAATCGGTCACGGTCTAATTCTTCAACTCAAAAAACAATGGAAATTGTCATCTATTTTTGTAGCCGTTTATTTTAATCCTAAAGCTTCATTAACGAAAAGCTAATTTCACTCGTTTATAACAGAAAGATGTGCTTTTTTGAAAATATGCCTACAAAGCACTAGCGTATTTCATATTGTGATTTTATTAATTCATATATTTTCAGGTGATTTCCCATAAATACCGCTGAAAATCACCTGAAATAAATAATTAAGCCGTACGACCAGCTTCTAATACATCAAATAGATCATCGGCAATTGATGTGCCAAATTGAGCATCAATTTCACGAATACATGTTGGGCTGGTGACATTAATTTCAGTGACATAATTGCCAATTACATCTAAACCAACAAAAATCAAACCTTTTTCGCGCAAGAAAGGGCCAATTTTAGCTGCGATCAGCTTATCGTTTTCAGTGAGCGGACGCGCTTGACCTAAGCCACCTGCCGCTAAGTTACCGCGCACTTCACCATTTTGTGGAATACGAGCTAGACAGTAAGGAATAGGCTCGCCATTTACCATCAAAATACGCTTATCCCCTTCTACGATTTCAGGAATATAACGCTGAGCCATAATTGGACGAGTACCTAACTCTGTAAGCATTTCCAACGTTGAACCAATGTTTACACCATCTTGATATAAACGGAAAATTCCCGTACCGCCCATACCATCAAGTGGTTTCACAATGACATCGCCATGTTCTTTAAGAAATTCACGAATTAAACTTTGTTGCGATGTCACAAGTGTAGGTACTTGCAGCTCTGGGAATTGCGTTGCAAATAGCTTTTCATTGCAATCACGCAATGACTGAGGTTTATTGATAATCCATGAACCTTCGCGTTCAGCTTGCTCAAGCACGTAAGTTGTATAGACAAAATTCATATCAAACGGTGGATCTTTACGCATCAATACCACATCGTAAGCCGCGATAGATTCTTTTTTCTTTTCACCCAACTCGTAATAATGATTGTAATCTTCAAATACTTTTAATGGCGAGATTAGACCGTAAGCCTTACCTTGATCGATATATAAATCTTGTTGTAATGCATAACCCAATTCATGTCCACGACGGCTCGCCGCCCACAACATTGCCATGGTTGAATCCTTTTTAAGATTTACGGTTTCAATCGGATCCATGACGACAAGTACACGCATGCTCAAGCTCTTCATAAAATTTAAATTAGCATGAGTATAGCTGAGATTTTTCACTCGTTTTTCTTAATTTCAGTAAATCGTTATCTGTTATTCCATTAACTAGAACTCAAGTAAATTCAGTTAAACTATGACCATAAAATATTATTTTTAAAGGCTAAAGATGAAACTTTATCGCTATTTAACCGGCCCTGATGACTCTGCTTTTTGTGCACGAGTCACTAAAGCACTAAATCACGGCTGGGAATTATATGAAGCACCCAGCATGACCTTTAATGGCACGCATGTGATTGTTGGACAAGCAATTTGCAAAACAATTGACGAGAGTTATGATCCAGAAATGGATATTTTAGATGTTCTGAAAAATAATGCTTAACCCCAAGGGGGAGCTTTTATTGGTAAAAGCCCCTCTCTAAAACTCAATTAACAAGAAAAACTAATGAGTTAATTCACATAGTTTGTTTAATTTACTTATTACACTCCTAAAGAATAGTTATTAAAAAATAAATATGTCATTTTTAAGACAATAGTTCTTTTATTCTAAACAAATAAATGATTATAATTATCATTTATACTTTTATTTTTGTTAATTGATTTTATTTTATGTTAAGAATTTCTACATCATCTCCCCAAATTAAGCGTTTGTTCCCGCTCAGCTTACTCAGTTTAATGATCCTTAATATTCAAGGTGTATACGCTGAAGACTCTAGTAACTCATCCTCGAAAGTTGCAGCGACCATGCCAACCATAAAAATTGAGGCCATGAGTGAACTCGACCCAATCAAAAGCTATATCGACTATGACAAAGCCAATGTCACACGTAATGGCTTAGATAAAAAAGATATCCCTCAAACCGTTGATACCATTGATGTTCAGAAATATAAAATTTATGGATCAAATGATTTAAGCGTTATGCTGCAAGGCACACCTGGGGTATCTACCAATTACGACATGCGTGGTGATGGCATTACCATTCGTGGTTTTGGTGCTGACACAGGCGATATTTACCGTGATGGTATACGTGAAAGTGGGCAAGTACGCCGTAGTACTGCCAATATTGAGCGTATTGAAATTTTAAAAGGCCCCGCTTCTGTTTTATATGGCCGTAGCGCTGGTGGTGGGGTTGTGAATATGGTGAGTAAATTCGCCAATTTCGACTCTAAAAGTTCAGTTGGCGCTTATGCAGGCTCATACGATAACTATGGAACCACTGCTGACATCAACCAAGTCATTAATGACAATTTAGCAGTACGCCTTACGGGAGAATATGGCGAGTCAGGTAGCTTCCGCTCTGGTATTGAAAATAAAATTGAGATGTTTTCACCAAGTTTTACGTATAAAAATGATGATGGAACGCTTACTTGGACCACACAATATACGTATGACAAATTAGGTCGTGTACCTGATCGCGGGCCAACACAAGACAACTTACCTGAGGGAACTTCGATCAAAACAGGATTTGCCCAAGACGGAGATTATGTTGATGATATTTTGCAGGTGCTCCGCACCGATGTGAATTATCAATATGCGCCTGATTGGAACTTTCACTGGGCAGCGAGTTACCGACAAGCAGAACAGAACTTTGACCACTTTTATTTTGGAACTTATTGTGGGCTAGATGGAAAAAATTTGAAAGGTGAAACATGCACCACTAAAAAAGGCTACATCAACCAGATTTACTACTGGCAACAAACCAGCAATAAAACAACGACGAATACATTTGATATTAAAGGTAAGTTCAAAACAGGCCAACTTGAACACCAAATTATGCTAGGTACTGACTGGACCTATGAACAACGAGAACCACGCCTAGCCAATAAGACTCAAAATGGTTCAGCCATTTATGGTTACGTCAATCCATTCACAGGTGAACGAGAATCAAGTCGTGGCAATGGCCCACTCTTAATTAGTCAGCATAACTACAATGAAGGCACAACTTATGGTGTATTCATTCAGGATTTAATTGGTCTAAATGACCAACTTAAACTCATGTTGGGCTTACGTTATGATTACTTTGACTTTTCAACCACCAATAAACTCACTAATGCACATCGTAATGTAAAAGACAGTACTGTTAGCCCAAATGTTGGCTTGGTATGGCAACCGCTTCCTGAACATAGCTTTTACACCTCTTACTCTAAGAGCTTTGCACCGTTTGGCGGGCAAATGGGTGTTAATCAAGTTACAGGCGGCACCGATGTCGAAAAAATGGACAAAGAGCCTCAATATAATGAGCAATATGAAGTTGGGGTAAAAAGCGAATGGTTAGACAATCGTTTAAATACTCAATTTTCTGTTTTTGATATTCGTAAAAATAATATTCGCTATAAACCGAATCCTGACAGTGAACCAGAGGTATGGGCAACTGCTGGTCAGCATCAATCACGCGGTCTCGAATTTAGCTTTATTGGGCGTGTACTTGATAATGTCTTTGTTCGCGGTGGTTATGGCTATACAGATGCAAAAGTAAAAGAAGATAAACAAAATCCTGAACGAGAAGGCAACTATTTAGCTAACACATCAAAAAATACGGGTAATTTATTTATTCGCTATTTACCAACTGAACAGTGGTATACCGAAATGGGTGTGACTTATGTCGGCTCTTATTACCCGAATATTAACAATGAAGTAAAAATGGAAGGCTTTAATCGTGTCGACGCTGCAATTGGTTATAGTGCAGATCCTTGGAATGTCACTATTGCGGTGAATAACCTAACCAATAAAGAGTATTGGCGCTCAGACAGCATGCCAGGCACGCCACGTAATGTGTTATTGCGTTTGAATTATCAATTCTAAATAAAATATTAAACTGGCATACCCCTATTTAGAGGTATGCCCTTTTATTTTTAGATACCATATTTCTCGCGATAAGCTTGCATATTTGCTAGCGCTTCTTTTTCGCCTTTCGCATCTAAATAATCCATTAAATCTTTCATGGTAATCAGCGCGTGCACAGGAATTTCTAATTCTTTTTGAACTTCTTGAATTGCAGAAAGCTCACCTTGACCACGTTCTTGACGATCTAGCGCTACTAAAACACCAGCGATAGTTGCACCAGCATTTTTCAAAATCGTTACGACTTCACGGATTGCTGTACCTGCGGTAATTACGTCATCAATAATCCAGACTTTTTTACCTTCAACCGCAGCACCAACTAAAACACCGCCTTCACCATGATCTTTCGCTTCTTTACGGTTAAAGCCCCATGGCACACTTTTGTTATGTACTTGCGACAAGGCAACAGCAGTCGCTGCTACAAACGGAATGCCTTTGTAAGCTGGCCCAAAAATAACATCAACATTTTGGCATTGTGTTAATTTATCAGCATAGCCTTGCGCTAAAAGAGATAAAGCTTCACCATCGTTGAGTAGGCCTGCATTAAAAAAATAAGGACTCACACGTCCAGATTTTAAAGTAAACTCACCAAATTTAAGCACACCGCGTGATAATGCGAGTTCGATAAATGCTTGCGGGTTAAATGACACAGGCGTTGTCATGAGGTGCTCCAAATTCACAATTGAGGTTAAATTTTCGCATGATACCAAAGGATCAGTATCCAAGTGATGTAAAAATTCTTCGAGTCGTTTCCATTAACGTAAATGGCTTGCGTTCTTCGGTGACGAAAGGCTTACTTGAATGGTTAGAACAATCAGATGCCGATGTCGTATGCATGCAGGAAAGCCGCATTACCCATGAACAATGGACTGAAAAATTTAGACCCGAAGGATGGCATACCCATCTATTTCCAGCAGAGCGTGCAGGTTATGCAGGAACTGCCATATATAGCCGTTTACCCTTTGTCTCTGTTAAAGATGGTTTAGGGTTTGAACTGGCTGACAGTCAAGGTCGCTTTATTTCTGCTGAATTCGATTTAGGTTTGTCACATCCGGTACATATTGCATCATTATACTTACCTTCAGGCTCAAGTGGTGAAGAAGCGCAAGCACGTAAAGATTTATTTTTAGGTGAATACGCGAGAATCTTGAAACAATGGCGTGATGAAAATAAGTCAGTGATCATTTGTGGTGACTACAACATTGTTCATAAACGCATTGATATTAAGAACTGGTCAGGTAACCAAAAATCATCTGGCTGTTTACCGCATGAGCGTGCATGGCTTGACCATATTTACGATGAACTTGGCTATGTCGATACCTTCCGTGTAGTTCGAGCAGAAGCAGAACTTTATTCATGGTGGTCAAATCGCGGTCAAGCTCGTGCAAAAAATGTAGGATGGCGTATTGACTATCAAGCCTGCTCACCAGACTGGAAAACACGCACAACCAATGCATGGGTCTTTAAAGATCAATGGTTTAGTGACCATGCACCAGTTATTATCGACTATAAAATTCAAGAATAAGTGAACACTCGTTCACTTACATTGTCGTTTTCGCTTACAGCATATGTCGTTTTTGAGTATTTTTCTTACACAGCTTTAACGGCATTATAGCCCCACGGCACAGGGAAGCAGTCAGGATGACGCAAAAGGATAGGACGCCGTAGGAAGATAAAATAAACTTATGATAAGTTTATTTGCAAGGATGTGACATTGGACGTTGAAATGAGACCCGCATGATCAGGATGATTAAATGCGGGTTTTCTCTTTTCAATCTCTTATTTTTTGCGCTAAGTTCTTTTAGTTTTAACTTCTTCTTATTAAGCTCATTATCGCCTTGTCTTATGACAATAACATGACATTTCTCTTTCGATTAATCATAATTTTTCATTTGTTTTAAAAGTATCGGTATAAAGTAGTGCTTAAAAGCTTTTTGGGTTAGGCTGTGTGCTCTCTCTTTTTGACATGGTCCGATAAAATGTTAAAAATTTATGGAATTAAAAACTGTAATTCAATGAAAAAAGCATTTGATGCTTTGCAAGCCAAATCGCTTAACTATGATTTTCACGATTATAAAAAACAAGGCATTGATGCAGATACTCTAAAGATCTGGTTAAAAGAAATTGGGCAAGACACAGTTCTAAACAAAAAAGGAACCACTTGGCGCAAGCTATCAGAAGAAGAACAAACGCATGCGTTAAGCAGTGAAGACCATCTTATTGAAGCACTTATTGCTCAACCAAGTTTAATTAAAAGACCAGTTTTACAAACCTCCCAAGGTTTTATCGTCGGTTTTGATGAAGCAACCTATCAAAATATCCAAGCATAAAAAAACGAGCCATTTGGCTCGTTTTTTTATTAAAACTTTTAGTTAGCGCGAATCCATGTTTGGTTACGACCAAGTGCAGAAACACCGATATAGCCACGCAATTTAAGCTTCTTACCGCCATCTGTTAACTCACCTTTCAATTTGTAAGTTTTGCCAGATTTAGGATCTAAAATCGTACCGTTTTCATAACTGTTGCCACCTACATTTTTTAAATTATGTACAATGGTGACACCTTTAAGTGGTTTGTTTTTGTACGGACCTTCACATTTTGTACAAGCGTTTTCTTCGCCCGGTGTCAAAATGTTTTGAATGGTTGCAGTTAAGGTTCCATCCTTCTGTTCCGTAAATTTAACTACGGCTTTTGGCTTATTGGTCTGATCATCAATTGTTTTCCATACCGTTCCATTGAGTGTATCAGCCGCATTGGCAAATGCAGCCATACCAATGAGTCCTAAAGCTAAAGCAATCTTTTTCATTTTTGTAATATCCTTGGGTCTTTCAAGATTTTAGTATTCAGAAGTCGCAAAGATATTGCAATTTTTGAATGTGACTGTTTCGTGTAACCTTGTAATCTTGCAAAATAAAATTTACAAGAAAACAAGAAACTAGCATAAAAATGGATGCTCTATGAATATATCAAATGTTTGGAAATATTACTTTACAGAAACTTTTCTTAAAACAACAATTCGCAAGCCAAGTCAGCTAAATTTACCGCCTACTGCCTTACGTCCTGTTTTAGATCAAATGTGTCGTGCTTTTCCACGACAAAAAAATGTCTCTGTTCGCCCAATTCGGCTGGCAGGCATTAAAGGTGAAGAAATCAAACCGCAAGATCATTCTACTCAACTGATTTTTCATATTCACGGCGGTGCTTTTTTTCTTGGCAGTATCAAAACACACCATGCTTTTATGACAGATTTGGCTGCTCGCACCCAAATGCAAGTTATTCATGTGGATTATCCGCTTGCACCAGAGCATCCCTACCCTGAGGCAACCGAAGCTCTATATGACATCTATCAATCTTTAGTAGTACAAGGTGTTCAGCCAAAAGATATTATTTTATCGGGTGATTCGTGCGGAGCCAATTTAGCATTAGCACTTTGTTTACGCTTAAAAGAACAACCTGAACTCATGCCGAGTGGCCTGATCTTATTGTCGCCTTTTTTAGATTTAACGCTGACAAGCGAATCATTAAGATTTAACCAGAAACATGATGCCCTGCTTTCGCTTAAAGCCCTGCAAACAGGGATCCAACATTATATTGGCAATCAGATTGCAGCCGATGACCCACGTGTTTCGCCTATTTTCGATGACTTGCATGGCCTACCGCCGACTTTGGTTCAAGTAGGTTCTAAAGAAATATTATTAGACGATGCCAAGCGTTTTAGAGAAAAAGCCGAAGATGCAGGTGTTAAAGTTCAATTCAAACTTTATACAGGTATGTGGCATAACTTCCAGATGTTTAATGCATGGTTTGATGAAGCAAAACAAGCGTTGGCAGATATTGCTGAATTTGCCCATGAACTCGATAAAACTTAATTTATCTATGAATGATGTGAACAGTGAATAAAACTTTTCACATCATTTTCTTTATAAAAAGTCATCATGTATAAATTGAAAATCATGTTATGTTTAAAAAATAAATTATTTAGATAATTCAATTTTAGGATGGTCCAACAAAGAGGCATCTATATTTAGGAGCCCTTACTTATTATGAAAAGTCGTTTAATCACTCATCCAATACATAGAACAAAACAGGTGATAATCGATTTCATCCACAATAATCACATCATTAACTGGACGCCATTACAAAAAAGCGCCCTCATGCTCACACTTGCCTGTGCAATGAATTTCAGTTGGATTTTATGGAAAGGCTATATTTTAATTACACCAAGTGTCTGGCAATGGGCACATTTACCTTTAGTTGAATCGCAAATCTGGTTAAATCTATTTACCTTATTTTTATTAGCTTCATTGATTATTCCCTGCTATCGCTACAAAAATCATGAGTGGGCACAAAAAATTATTCCGTTTATTAGCGTGCAATTCTTTGCACTCATGCTATGTCACGATGGATATTTAATTGGCAGTATTAGCCCTGCAACCATGGTGGGTTATGTCGGCACCATTGGTGTGGGTTTGGTGTTATTTGATAGAAAAATTGTTTATAGCGCCCTCGTGCCTGCGACCGTTATTTTAACCGTATGTACTTATTTGAGTATGAAAGGTACTTTGCCTTATGCGCCGTTATTTAATCTTATTGCTATGCAACGTGCTCAAACCAATCCCTTTTGGTTAGGAAGTATGGCATTTTTTATTATGCCGATTTTATTAGCCTGTTTTATTTTATTTGAGATATTACTCACCCAATGGCGCCAACGGGAAACTTATATTCAACGCCTAAGTCAACTCGACCCATTAACCAACGTATTAAATAGACGTAGTTTAAACACGCATTTAGAGTCACTACACCAACAGCAATTTGATTATGCGGTCATACTTCTGGATATTGATCACTTTAAAAAAATTAATGATATATACGGACATCATCAAGGCGATCAGGTTTTAATTGAAATTGCCCAATGCCTGTCAAACAACGTGCGTAGTGAAGATATTATTGGTCGATTTGGTGGCGAGGAGTTTATTTTATTGCTCCCCCATACCGATATTATTCAAGCAGAAAAAATTGCTGAGCGCTGCCGCCATGCTTTAGAAGAACTGCCAGTTTTTAGCACTCAAAATAATCCTATTCATATTAGCGCGAGTTTTGGAATAAGCAGTTCAGCTTTTGCACAAGACCCTTATCTTGTGATTAGACAAGCAGACCAAGCGCTTTATGCCGTAAAAGCATCAGGACGTAATCAGGTACGTACATTTCATCAGACCGAGGCTATTAATACGCTATGATTCTTTTAGTTTTGCCAAACTCGCGAGTTGCTGTAAAAGTTCTTGCTGGCTAAAGGCACCCGTTAAACGCAACGCACGAATTTCTTTTTGCTCTGGGCTTAAGAATAAATAGGTCGGTGGCCCTAAAATATTCCATTGTTTGAGTAGAGCCTCATGCGACTGATCATAATGGCTCAAATCAAGCTTAATTAAATAATATGGCGCAAGAGCAGATTGAACCTCGGGTGCTTTTAAAATACGGTGCTCAATCGGTTGGCAGGCAACACACCAGTCTGCATAAACATCAACTACAATAGCCCGATCAGCTGGAGCAGCCGCTAAAATTTTCTGAAAATCTGCTGCTGTAGTTGCAATATGCCACTCGGCCATGTGATCAGAACTTTGCAAATTTCGATTATGAATATGTTGATACTGGTTATAGGCTACAAAAGGTGTAACGATTAACAATAAAATCGCATAGAGCCATTGTAGCTGCCCTTTTTTCCAGAAAAACTGATAAACAGCATAAGCTATAAAAGCGAGTCCTAATACTAGACTAAGTACTTGCATGCCCCAATCAGGCAATAAAGGACGAATAAAGTAGAGGCTTAAACCCAACATCAGGAAAGCAAAAATCACTTTAATCTGATGCATCCAGTCGCCAGCTTTAGGTAAAAATTTTGCACCTAATATGCTCGCGAGCAATAAGGGAATTCCCATTCCAAAACCTAGGCAGAATAAAAGCAAAGCCCCTTGCCATTGATTTTGTGTTTGAGAAATAAATAATAATGTTCCAGCCAGAGGTGCAGTCATACAAGGACCCACCAAGAGCGCAGAAACCACACCCATGATGCCAGCACCTACTAAAGTTCCACCTTGTTGCATGGACTGAATGCGGTCAAGTCGATTTAACCATGTTTGCGGCAAACGAAGCTCAAACAAGCCAAATAGATTCAGAGCAAATACAATAAACAGCAAACTAAAAGCAATTAAAGTAGCAGGCTGTTGTAACCAGCGTTGGAAATTTAAGCCTGCTGAAGAAGCAATTAAACCTAACCCTGCATAAACCAATGCCATACTACAAACAAAGGTCAAAGCAATGACCCAAGCTTTTAAACCTTTATGCTCTCGAATAATTAATGAAGTTAAAATAGGAAGCATTGGTAAAGAGCATGGCGTAAATGCGAGCAACATGCCTAAACCTAAAAATAATAAAATCCCATACCAAAGAGAGTGTTCGATCAGTTTAGCTGACCAAATCTGATCTTGCGCAACTTGCGGAGTAGTTGTATCAGCTGCCTGTGCTGTGCCCTGCTCTTTTTCTAGAGTTTCTGAAGAAGCGTCTGTTTGTGTATTTGCTAAATCCAACAATCGTTTTGGTGCGGTTCCTGCTTGGTTTTGCACACCGACCAAACCATCGGCATCAGTTTGAAACTCAATTGTTTGAGGTGGGTAGCAAATACGGTCTTTGGCACAACCCTGCCAAGTCACACTGTAGTGTTCTGAGGGCTTTGTCTTAATTTGAAAATTAACTTGATTGTAGTAAACCTGACTTTGCCCATAATTTTCATCATATTGAGCAATAGCTTTTGGTAACTTTAAAGCTAAAGGTTGAGTACCTTGTTGTACGGTAAATTTATGCTGATATAGATAGTAATTTGGCTGAATCTGCCAAGATAAACTTGCAGTATGCGGTTCAGAAGATTCAACCGAAAATGAAAAAGCTTGTTCGGGTGACAGCAACTTGTCTTGCGCAGAAACCAACTGGCTAAACACACAAACAGCAACTGCTAGAAAATAAAGAATTCCCTGATGAATAAGCTTTTTCATTAACATAAATTTAAATTGCTTCGATTAGAACAAGAATGACACGCCTAAGCCACCGTTGTAGCTCTTATCTTGACCATTTAAATCGACGCCTATGCTTGCATCAAGCTGGGTACGATTATTTACCGCATAAACTAGACCTGTACCTAGACCATATTCATAGTCTTGGCTTTCAGCTTTACGGTAAATGAACTCTGAATAACCTGAGAGCTTACCTGCAATTTTATAGTCAATGGTTGGTACTGCTGTCACTGCCCAATCACTATTTTGCACTTCATAGCGCATGGTAATTGAAGTACCTACTAAATCACTATATTGGTAAGCTACCGCAGAGGTAAGACTATAAATGTCGTCATGTGCCGTAAATTCATCATTTCCGGTTGCAATGATCGCCTCAGCCAACACTGCCATAGACAATCTGTCATCTTTTAAATCAATCGCTTTTTTTAAACCGATGCTTACGTCACCAAAGCCCGAAGTATCATTTTTTTTGCCAGCACGTTTAGTTTGAGTCCACGCTGGACCCTGCCATCCTAACTGTAATTCTAAGTCACGACCTAAACCTGTACGGAACAACATATCTTGATTTAAGGTTACGGTCTTTTCTTTAACACCATCAACAGTTGCTTCAGTATAAGTTACGCTTGGTAAACCTTGCTCCCAAGCCAAATTGCCTACAGGGGTAATACCCGTCCCCATTCCTGCCCCTGGGCGGTCAAACGAGAACTCAGCTGCAAAAGTACTTCCAGCAGCAACAGTAGATAAAGCAAAAGTTAAGACTTGTACTATTTTCATTCTAATATCCAATTAAGTAGTTAATTCTTTTGACATCTTTGCCCCGTGACGGCGCAATAATTCTAATGTTTCGCGCTCTTCTTCAAGTGATTCTGACCAATCTATTTCATCAAATTCACAATCAAAGAACAACTGACTGATTGAAGATAAAATAGTAAGTCCTTCTTCATCACGCGAGTTTGGATCAACTTTTTCATCGAGTAAACGTTGAACAGCTGGAGCACATGCCGAGCTTGCAGCATCCCATAATGGACCGTAAAACTCTTCTGCATCCCAAAGATGTACATTGGCTTTGGCCTGAATCAAAGCTTCAAGAATATCGAGGTAAACTTGCAATGCTTGTTGCTTTTCTTCTTTTGATAATGGTGTACCTGCTTCATAAGCTTCCGATACATTTTCCCACCATTTAAAAATTCCGTCACAGATAATTGATATAGGTGGCCCCTGTTCCGGATCAATAAAGTTCGGATCAAGTCCTTCAGCAAGTAATTTTTGCACTTGCGCGAGTTCTAATTCTTCTATGGCTTTAATTAAAGCTTGCTGCTGGGTGGTTAACATGACCATCTCTCAAAAATATATTAGGGCTATTATGCCTAATCTCTTCTCCAGATTTTAGAGGTTGATTGCATTGCATTGCAAACCTAATGTTGTGAATAGTTTTATTTTCATCAGATATAAAAAAAGCCCCGAAGGGCTTTTTACCGTTTTCAATTAAACTTCATCATCAATGAATTCTGGTTGCCCACCTCTCGGGTGTTCTTTTTTCTCAAAAGTATGTTCGAGGCTACGTTTTAATTTTTCAATTGCACCATGAATTGAAGCATCAATATTTCCTGCTTTATGGTGCACTGCAACTGGTTTCAAACCTGAAGGACGTGCTTCAATCATACAGTGGATATCTTTGTCACCACTTTTGTCCCCATTTTCATCACTAAAATGAACCGAGAAATGCGTAATACGTTCGCTATGACGTTGGAATTCTTGAGTAAGTTCTGCACGTACATAAGTAATTAAACGTTCGCTATTATGGATGTTTTTATCTGTGCGGATTTCTATATTCATAAATACCATCCTCTCTTTCTTACTGTGGATCTTTTCTATGCAAAACTTTTTTATGTTGGCATGTTTTAAGCATGCATGAACTGACTTCAATTGTACATTTTGATGGTGTAATGGTTTGTTATCTCCTGACTTAAACGTACTGCTTTTAATTTATTTTGAAGATCTTCATATCTTCAATATCAGTCCATCTATAAAAATATGCAAGCTGATTTTTTAAATATTTATGAAAAATTGAACAAAAGGAGAGCAATCGTGACCGAATTTTATCTATCTGGTGCCGCGCTCATTGAGCAAATTCAAAAGTCTCCTTATTCACGTGATTTAATCGGTTATCACGGACAGCCTCCACAGGTTAAATGGCCTAATAATGCCAAGGTTGCTGTGCAATTTGTGCTTAATTATGAAGAAGGTGGCGAAAAACATATTGAGCACGGCGATGAGGGTTCGGAACAGTTTTTATCAGAGATTATTGGTGCTGCAAGCTACCCTGCTAAACACATGTCGATGGACTCTATGTACGAATATGGTTCACGTGCTGGATTTTGGCGCATTCATAGTGAGTTTGAACGGCGCAAGCTTCCAATGACCATTTTTGGAGTTGCAATGGCGCTTGCCCGCAATCCTTATATTGTGGAAGCCATTAAGCAAGCTGATTATGATGTAGTGTCTCATGGCTACCGCTGGCTTCACTATCAAGATACCGATATTGAAGTAGAAAAACAGCACATGGAACAAGCTTTATCTGTTTTAGAAAACTTGTTTGAAAATAAAGTGATAGGTTGGTACACAGGACGTGACAGCCCCAATACTCGTCAGTTACTTGCAGAGTTCCCACAAATACAATATGACTCTGATTATTATGGTGATGACCTGCCTTTTTGGAACACACTTACCGATGCTGCGGGTGCATCCCGCCCCCATTTAATTATTCCTTATACTTTAGAATGTAACGACATGAAGTTCTGTTCACCGGGTGGATTTAATAATTCAGAACAGTTTTTTCAATATTTAAAAGATAGTTTTGATGTGCTGTACGCAGAAGGTGAAACTGCACCAAAAATGATGTCAATTGGAATGCATTGCCGTATTTTAGGGCATCCGGGTCGTTTTAAAGCCTTACAAAAATTTCTCGACTACATTCAAATGCACGATCGTGTCTGGGTATGTCGTCGTCAGGATATCGCTGAACATTGGTATAAAAATCACATAACTGAATAATTGATTTTTAAATTCTTAAACTGTTGATTAACAGCTATTGGCACTGTTATTGCTAAAACTCTATATCACGACAATGAGTTTAGGAATAACAGTGTTTTTAGCCGAGTTTAATCAAGCCCCCCCCGAACAACTCAAGACTTTGTTAAAAAACTGTGTCCACATTCCAACATGGGCCGAAAAAATCATCTTAGAACGGCCTTATTCATCAAAAACATCTCTTTTGGAATATGCAGAAAATTTAAGTCAAATGTGGTCATGGCAAGAGATTCAAGCAGCATTAGCAACTCACCCAAAAATTGGTGAACGGCAGGCAAAAAAGCAACTCAATGCAAAAGAGCAAGATTTTTCAAATCAAGAACAAGCTGGCATTTCTCTAGATGAAAAAACGCAGCAAGCTCTGCTGCAAGGCAATCTCGATTATGAACAAAAGTTTGGCTTTATTTTTTTAATTAAAGCGGCAGGACTCAGTAGCGATCAGATTTTAAAAAAGCTACATGAACGTTTACAACATGACTTAGCTATCGAAAAAATAATTGTACATGAGCAACTCGCAGCGATTGCTCTATTACGTCTATCTCAGGAAATACAAGCATGATCAGCACTCATATTTTAGATACGAATTTAGGCAAACCAGCTGCACACGTAGAAGTGAAGTTGTTTCATGCAGAAACCCATGAGCTGATTGCGACCGCAACCACGAACCAAGATGGGCGTGTGAGTGATTTTGGAATAAAAGAGTTTGCAGAGGGTGCTTATCAACTTGAGTTCGAAATCGCCCCTTATTTTTCATCACTAAAAATCAAAACTTTTTTCCCGCGTGTTTGCATTCAATTTTTTATAGAAGACATTAATCAGCATTACCACATTCCCTTACTGATTAGCCCGTTTGCTTACTCCACTTATCGCGGTAGCTAACTCAAATATAACGAGGAGAAAAATATGAATCATCGGCAAAAGAATGCGATTTCTCCAGAGCATGAATATTTAGGAATATCCAAAAGTTTTGCTTATGGGTTACAGCACGTGCTTACCATGTATGGTGGCATTGTTGCACCGCCCCTTATTATTGGAACAGCGGCTGGATTAAGCTCAGCACAAGTCGGAATGCTAATTGCAGCGGCCCTATTTGTAGGTGGATTGGCAACACTGATTCAAACAATTGGGACCAAATATCTAGGTGCAAAATTACCTTTAGTTCAGGGCGTGTCTTTTGCAGGTGTTGCAACCATGGTTGCCATTATTACCACGGGCGGTGGCTTACCTGCTGTATACGGTGCGGTCATTGCCGCATCTCTGATTGGCCTATGTCTTGCGCCTTATTTTTCTAAAATTATTCGTTTTTTCCCGCCTGTTGTAACGGGATGCGTCATCACAATTATTGGTTTATCTCTGTTACCCGTCGCAGTTCGCTGGATGATGGGTGGTAACAATAAAGCACCCGACTGGGGAAGTGTAGAAAATATCTCTTTGGCCTTACTAACCTTAGGCATTGTGATTGTTTTAAATATTCTGCCGCAAGCCAACATTCGTCGTTTATCAATTTTATTAGCCATTGTTGCAGGTACCATACTGGCCTACTTCATGGGTTTTGGTGATTTTAGTCAGGTAAGCTCAGGCGCATGGCTGCAATTTCCACACTTATTTGCATTTGGCTTACCGACTTTCGAGCTCAGCGCAATCTTGTCGATGTTGATTGTGACTTTAGTCATTATGACGGAAACCACAGCCGATATTATTGCTGTCGGAGATATTGTAGGAACTGAAGTAGATGCTAAACGTATCGCCAATGGTGTACGTGCGGATATGTTTTCAAGTGCTTTTGCGCCTATCTTTGGTTCGTTTATGCAAAGTGCTTTTGCCCAAAATGTTGGACTGGTTGCGATTACAGGTATAAAAAGCCGCTTCGTAGTAGCAGCAGGCGGTGTGATTCTGATTATTTTGGGTCTACTCCCTATTATGGGTCGTTTGATTGCAGCAATTCCAATGCCCGTACTTGGTGGTGCAGGTTTGGTCTTATTTGGATCGGTTGCAGCCAGTGGAATTCGCACTTTGGCAAAAATAGATTATAACGATCAGAAAAATTTAATTATTGTCGCGACCGCTTTATCGGCAGGTATGATCCCAATTATTAACCATGAATTTTATGCTCATTTCCCAGTTTGGGTACAAACTTTGTTCCATTCAGGCATTAGTTCAGCTTGTATCTTTGCTATCTTGTTGAATTTGTTATTTAATCATTTACCTACATTTCGCAGCTCGCGTACCCCTCATTTAAGCCAAACAATAAATACCAGAAATACACATTAAAGATTTAGTTTTTAGCGCCCCACTTCGGTGGGCCTTTTTTTAACCGTTGATCAAATTTGGCTTCATTTTTGCTTAAGACACTGTATCCTTAGCGTGCTTTATTTGGGGGGAGATCATTTAAATGCAATTAAAGCAACTTGCGGCGACTTGTGCCTTGTTATCTGCAACTGCCATGGTTCAGGCAAAACCAATCTGGCAAGATTTTAGCGTGACTGGACTTTATGGTGAAAACTATGAAGTTGTAGATGAGAAAGAAACAACCCTTACTTTGGAATATGCAGCGAAAGTTAAATACGCTGATGTATTTTTCTTTATGGACCGTATGCGTGGTGAAAATGACCACAAGAGTACTTACTTCGAGTTATCACCACGTTTAAGCTTAGGTGAAATATCAGGTAAAAAACTGGCGTATGGCCCAATCAAAGATGTGTTAATTAGTACCACTTGGGAAGGCAATAGTGAAGACGGCAACAACTTCGATAATTTCCTTTATGGTTTTGCTGTCGACTTAAATATCCCATATTTCCAATATGCGAATTTAAACTTCTACCGTGCAAATAATGAGAACACTGACGACGATTACCAAATGACATTTGTTTATGGTATTCCATTAAAATTAGGCTCTGAAGATTTCTTGGTAGACGGTTTCCTTGACTGGTCAACTGCTGAAGGCGACCATGCCAGCGAGTTGAACTGGACAACTCAATGGAAATGGAATGTAGGTAAACACATTTCTCCTGATACACGTCTATACTTAGGTATTGAGCACTCAGTGTGGAATAACAAATTTGGTCTGCAAGGCCGAGACGAAAACAACGTCAGTGCATTGGTTAAATACCACTTCTAAAATCATTATTTAGAATATAAAACAGCAAGGAGAATTCCTTGCTGTTTTTGTTTTAATCGAGTGGATTACCCACAATATTACTAATAATCCCCTGCATAATATGTCCACCTTGTTCACGGCGTAATTCTGCATACCACGCTTGTGTAACCGTTTTATCTTTCATATGGGTCACATCGCAGCGTTTGCGCGCACGAAGTACCATCTCATTTGCACGTTCGTTGCGCTTGTTTTGATAGCGACGTAAAGCGTCTTCGACACCTAAAGTATTAATTTGCAAAGAACGCGCTAAATAAATCGCATCTTCCATGGCTTGGCAGCCACCTTGTCCAATATCAGGTGTGGTGCTGTGCGCAGCATCACCTAAAATCACCACGCGACCTTTATAAAACTGGGTAAACGGCTCAATATCATGTATTTCTACCCGATTGGTCTTTTGCGGGTCTAAACGTTCAATGAGCTGCTGTACTGGTAAACACCAATCAGCAAAATATTGTTTTAAAAGTTTTTTATATTCATCTCGATTATTTTCTAAACCTGCTGGTAAAGGCACATCTAAAAAGAAATAGAATTTGCCATCCGCAACCGGCATCAGAGAAGCACGCTTACCTTCCCCAACATAGGTGGTCCATTGCTGAGCTGGAGCTAAGTCTTCAGATATTTCAACCAGACCATTCCAGTTCACATAACCGGCATAACGGCGCTGTACTTGCTGGCCCAACACATAGGCCCGTGTAATTGAGTGAGTGCCATCTGCCCCAATTACTAAATCGGCTTGTGTAGAGCTACCATCAGCAAAATGCACTTCAACATAATCAGCGTTGTCTTCGAGGCGCACCATTTTTTTGCCTAAATAAATCTGATCTCGGCCAAACTCATCCATCAGCATGTTTTGTAAATCAGCGCGTGCAACTGGATAAGGCCGTTGACCGACTTCTTCAATTAATGGCAATAAACTGAATTGTGTCATCACATCTCCAGTTAAGCCATCTACGTAGGCCAAGTCGTCCATTTGTCCACCAAGTTTGGCGATTTTCTCTGTTAATCCCAGATAGTTTAGACATTTCACACCATTTGACCACAGCGAAATTGCAGCACCGACTGGAAGAATCTTTTCTGTTTGCTCAAAAATGTGAACTTGGTGACCAAATTTTTTTAATGCAATGCCTGTGGTTAGACCTCCCATTCCCGCACCAATAATCACCACATTCATAACACTCTCCTATAGATATTCACCTATAGGGTGCTTATGCTAAAAACATGCCATCATTCAAAATTTATTTGGCTTTTCCACAAAACTGGCATGCACCATGCTTATATATTTAAGTATAAAACTCGTCTTAGCACGCTCAGTGTTAGGGCAGTTTTAAATGAAAAATCATGTTTTTAACAAGAAATACGGATACCCCATTATGGCAACATTGCACGCTCCAGCTTTTGAACTTCCTGAAATTTTGAATATGAAAACCAATTTGGCAGATACCCGAATTGGTGCACAAGTCATTGAGTGTTCAGATGATTTCTTTGCAGAAGCAAAGCGTATGCTGCAATTTGAAGCACCTGTTTTTGTTGAAGATAAATTTGATGACAACGGCAAATGGATGGACGGTTGGGAAACGCGTCGTAAGCGTCATGCGGGCTATGACTGGTGCATCGTAAAACTAGGTGTAAGTGGGAAAATCAGTGCACTTGATATTGATACCAGCTTTTTTACAGGAAATTATCCCGCTTCTGCATCATTAGAAGCTTGTTATGCACCAAATGGGGACCTAACAGGGGCAAAATGGGAAAGTATTTTAGAAAATACTGAACTCGGCCCAAGCCAGCATCATATTTTTATGGTCAATAATGATGCACTTTTCACCCATATACGCCTCAATATTTTCCCAGATGGTGGTATTGCCCGTTTACGTGTCTATGGCGATGTTCATATTCAGGTGACTGATAGCGAGCAAACTCTCGATTTATTAGCCCTCGAAAATGGTGGTCGCGTAGTTGCCTATAGCGATGCTCATTTTGGACATCCGCGCAATTTGATTAATCCCGGTCGTGGCATCAACATGGGTGATGGATGGGAAACCAAACGCCGCCGTGCCCCAGGTTATGACTGGTGTATTCTCGCTCTAGGTAAAGGCGGGAAAATTGATAAGCTTGAAATTGATACAGCTCACTTTAAAGGGAATTTCCCTGCCCAAGTATCCATTCAGGCGGTTTACCTTGAGAATGCAACCGATGCACAATTGATTCCACAGAGTATGTTCTGGGCTTATTTACTTGAAGCTCAACCTATGCAAATGGACCATATTCATGAATATGTGAATGAGATTTTACAGCATGAAAAAATCTCGCATATTCGTATTAATATGATTCCAGATGGCGGCATTAGCCGTGTCCGTTTATGGGGAAAAATTGCCAAGTCATGATTATGAAGAATGTGCAGATTCAACCCTTAACGATTGAGAGCTTTCAACCCTTTGGAGAAGTCATTTGTTGTGACGGGCATGACTTTTTCCATATTAATGATACACACACCGAGCGCTACCATGCGCTCGTTGAAACAGAAATTGAAGGGGAAGCAAAGGCAGGAATTAGTATTTTTCGTAATATTAAGGCCAGCGTTTTACCTTTAGAAATTTCAATGCTAGAGCGTCATCCGAAAGGCTCTCAGGCATTTATTCCCTTACAACAGCAAAAGTTTTTAATTATTGTGGCACCTTCTTTGGACGAGAATACTCCCGATATTTCAAAGTTATGTGCATTTGTTTCAAATGGAAAGCAAAGCATAAATTATCGAGCAGGTACATGGCATCATCCTTTGCTTACCTTTGAAGCACCGAGTGATTTTGCAGTGGTAGATCGAATTGGAGGTGGAGCGAATTGCGATGTTTTTCAATTTCCACACGCTATAAAAATTACGGTCTAAATTATAATATACAGATCTGTCTATTTTAGTTTAATGGCAGCAATCGTTGTGGTGATTTCCAATAATCTAGGTTTACATAAAATCCCCGCCTATTAAGCGGGGATTTTTTTAATTCTATTTTAAACGGTGATATCGGCTAAGTTACCTTTCTGCTCAAGCCACTGCTTACGATCTGCTGAACGTTTTTTGGCAAGTAATTTATCGAGTAAACCTGCCGTAAAATGAGCATCATCAAGGTCGAGCTGCACTAAACGACGAGTATTTGGATCCATAGTCGTTTCACGTAGCTGAATCGCGTTCATCTCACCTAATCCTTTGAATCGGGTAATTTGCGGATTACGATTGCCTTTCACATTTTTCAAGATGACTTCAAGCTCATCATCATCTAAGGCGTAGTAGACATCTTTGCCAATGTCGATACGGAACAATGGTGGCATTGCGACAAACAAATGGCCTTCTTCAACCAATGTCGGAAAGTGTTTAACGAATAGCGCACATAGCAATGTGGCAATGTGTAAACCATCTGAGTCCGCATCGGCCAAAATACAAACTTTGCCATAACGTAGCTCGGATAAATCATCGCTACCTGGGTCTACCCCAATTGCGATCGCAATATCGTGAACTTCTTGAGAAGCCAAAACTTCATCTGAAGAAACTTCCCACGTATTTAAAATTTTTCCACGAATTGGCATGATGGCCTGAAAGTTTTTATCTCGCGCTTGCTTAGCACTACCACCTGCTGAATCACCCTCGACAATAAATAGCTCAGTGTCTTCACGCGTTTGCCCAACACAGTCAGCCAATTTACCTGGCAATGCAGGCCCTGAAACAATCTTTTTACGCTCGACCTTTTTCGCTGCTTTTAAACGACGACCCGCTTTAGAAATCGCCATTTCTGCCAGTTGCATGGCAATTTCAGCATGTTGATTGAGCCAAAGTGAAAAAGCATCTTTAGCAATATTTAAAACAATATTGGATGCCTCTCGACTAGAAAGACGCTCTTTAGTTTGACCTGAAAACTGTGGTTCTTGGAACTTGAGTGACAAAATATAGTTCACGCCATCCCAGACATCTTCTGCTGATAGTTTGAGGTTACGTGGCAATAAGTTACGCAGCTCACAGAACTCACGTAATGCTTCTGTTACCCCTGAACGTAAACCGTTCACATGAGTTCCGCCTTGTGCAGTTGGAATCAGGTTTACATAACTTTCTTGAACCTGCTCGCCGCCTTCTACATTCCAACAAATTGCAAATTCACATGCCGCACGATCGGCTTGTCCACTACTTACAAAAGCCGGATTTGGCAAGATTTCACGATCTTGCAATTCATCCATCAAATAATCGACGAGGCCATTTTCAAATTGCCATTCAATTTTTTCATCGTTAATTTGATCAATATAGATAATTTTTAAGCCTGCGGCTAAAACAGCTTTGGCTTTTAAATTATGTTTAAGGGCTTTTAAAGCAAATTTCGGACTATCAAAATATTTAGTTTCAGGCCAAAAATGTACGGTTGTACCTGTCGCACGTTTTGGTGCCTTACCCTCTAGCACGGCTAAAGGCGCAACAGGCTCACCTTGCTCAAATGCCATTTGGTAGAGATTACCCTGACGTTGTACTTCGACCTCAACACGCGTTGATAAAGCATTTACAACTGAAATCCCCACACCATGTAAACCACCAGAAAATTGGTAGTTATCGGTACTAAATTTACCGCCAGCATGGAGCTTGGTCAGAATGATTTCGATACCACTTTGACCATATTCAGGATGAATATCGACTGGCATGCCACGACCATTATCTTCAACCGACAATGAACCATCTTTATAAACCGTGACACATATTTTGTCGGCATGACCCGCTAATGCTTCATCAACAGCATTATCAATAACTTCCTGAGCTAAATGGTTAGGTCGAGTCGTATCGGTATACATCCCTGGACGACGACGAACAGGGTCTAAACCGGAAAGGACTTCAAGCGATTGAGCCGTATATTGTGTCACGTTGTACGTTTTCCTTATTTGATGGTGTGCGCAAAGAATTCGATCACTAACGGTAATTTTTCTTCAAAATCTTCCATAGCATGATTGCCATGAGCATCCGTCAAAATCAATGAGGATGGCGTTGCAGCACTATAATAGCGTTGTGCTTGACGATAATCCAAAATTTCATCGCCTTGTTGCAATAAGACGAGTATTTTGTCGGCATTTTTAGGTTGTTTCAGTTCCAGTTGTTGCAACTGCCGCAGCTGAACATGGTCAATCGACCATTGATCATTCACCACATAGGGCATGCTTTCAACCTGAAATAACTCATCAAACAACTTCCATGGTTGCATAGCAGGGTTAATCAGTACAGCCGGAATATTATATTTCGCGACAAAGTATGTCGCAAAAAAACCACCTAAACTACTACCTACAAGTGCAACATCATCCAGACTTTCAATAAGCTCTGAAACTTGCTCAACCACCTGATCTGGAGATCTATTAAGGTTTGGCAAATGCACATTAATCCCTAATTCGCTACAATACTGCCTTAAGCTCAATCCTTTAATCGAAAGAGAGCTACTATTAAAACCATGGAGGTAGATAATATTCATATATTTCCCTCTAAATTGAGACTAATTTCACAATTTTGTTCTCAGTTTGTATAGAAAAGCACAATTGTTAGACAAGAAAAACCACTCAACTAACCATTCATCAGTATTTTAAAAAAATGTGTTATTTAAACTACTAAGATGGAAACGTTTACTGCCGTTGATAAAAAGTACAGCTTAAAACGTCGGTTATAACGTATATGGGGAAAAGATATGCCGAGCTTAACACCACTACATGAAACTTATTGTAAATGGGATCGTACGCCACCGAGTCAGGCAGACGTACTTGAAGGTTTAGCTCAACTGTTCAGCACCAGCTTAAATGGTGTACATGAATTAATACAAGTTATTAATATTGAAGTCTTAAAAAATGCTTTTGGTATTAGCACACAAAACGCTAAAAACTTTCAAAAACGACCATTTGTGCAAAAGGCATATCAATTTTCTTATGGCGCTTTACAAAAATATGGTCGTTATTTTTTAGCCCCCGGTTTGCGTCGCATTATTGAAAAATATCCAACACTTCACGAAAAACCACTCACCCCAAGCCTACATTTTTTGGTGGGAATTTTGAATGGTGTTTTTGGGGATTACCTACTTAAACAACATAGTCCACTTGCCCTACCAATAGTGCTATACGATCACTACGGAGCTATACAGCAAGGTGAGCTGGCAGGTCGTATTGTAATTATGGTTCATGGTTTGTGTATGAACCATCTTACTTGGTCAAATGCACATTACGGGGGAATTGGAGAGCGTCTATTAGCCCAGCGTGATCATAACACCATGCTGTATTTAAATTACAATACAGGTCGACGTATTTCGGCCAATGGTCGCAGCTTCTCAAATTTATTAGAAGATCTCGTAAAAAATAATCCAAGAATTACTAGCATTGATGTGATTGGTCATAGTATGGGCGGACTGGTTTCTCGTAGTGCCTTGTTTTATGGTAAACAAAACATGTATCAATGGATTCATATGGTCGAGAATCTAGTGTGCATTGGCTCTCCACATCATGGTGCAGTGTTGGAGCGCTTTGGTTTTACCATACAAGATAAACTTGGGGCTTTCCCTTTTGTAGGCTTACTTGGTCAACTGGTTAATATTCGCAGTAACGGTATTTTAGACTTACGCCACGGTAGTGTTCGTGATGATGACTGGGAATATATGGATGCCCGAATTGGCATGATGGATGATAACCGTGCTCCGGCTCCCCTACCTTCCCATATCAATACTTTTTTAGTGGCAGGAACACTCGAATTTGAAAAAGTACGCAATAAAGCGCTTACTGTGATTGGTGACTACTTGGTGAGCGTTAAAAGCGCGCTGGGTGAACATCCTAATCCACGTTTTCAGCTCAAAGTTCCAGACTCACATAAAGCCGTGTTTTATGGTTTAAATCACTTTGAAATTCAGTATCACTCAAGTGTAGCGGAACAGATTACGCGCTGGCTATATCCTAATGTTAATGATTATGTGCAAGAAGGTATTCAAACTCATATTATTGATATGCCGAACTATACGCTCGAAGATTTAGAAGGGATTGTAGAGACGTAAAAAAAGCCCAACTTATGTTGGGCTTTTTAATTAATTAGCTTTTATAGCAGGAAGAGCCCCTATTGTTTCACATCCTAAAGTAGAGGAAATACATTTTAAGTTACTATTAAAAATAGTTTTGACAGATTGTATTTTCCCCGTTTTATAAGATTTTATATTTGCTAAATAAATATATTGCCCTTTTTTTGAATCATATGTTAACTGATCTCCTTGTAATATGTCTGTCGACTTACTTTTATCCTCACTATCTGAATTTAAAACTGGCACCTCAAGAAACTTATTATTTATCAAATTATAAAAGTATGCATTTGCAGTGAAATTTTTATATGGTTCTTTCATATAATCTATATTACTATTTTCCCGAATTCTAAAAGCCACAATATTTTTATCATTGTACAACAATGTAAAATCAACATCAGATTTTAAAGGAACTTTACTTTCAAAAATATTATACACTTCTTTTTTGTTTAAAATTTGAACTCCATATTTTTTTAAAGAATATTTAATCTCTTTTTTAGTTTTATTAATGTTGCCAAAATCCACTAATTTAATTTTTAAATTAGGATTTATAACTGTATATTTATTATAAGAATCTATATATTCTATAGGTGAATTTATTTGAGTGGAATCTTGTAAATAATCATTCCACTCACTATTTTCTTTTGCATAACAGATATTGAAAGAAACACTACAAGCTATCATCATTGCAAAAGAATTTAAAACTTTCATAAGTACCTCAAAATTAATATGGTAAATTTGCATTTATAAATGGTATTGGATCAATTCTTCCATCTAAACCTACTCCTAATAAGGGAGCACTTCTAGCTTCAAAATGAAGATGAGCACCTTTGGATATAGTGGTCATTTTATTAGCATTACCTGTTGCACCAGTTTTTCCAATCACTTCGCCAGTATCAACTGGATCACCTTTATCTACATCAATAACCGATAAATGAGCATAAAAGAAGTAGACATATTTATTTTTTGTAAGTTTGGTTTGAGCATATTTCTTTTGCTTTTCGGGTAAATCATTTATATCAACTTTTAAGACAATGACTTTACCATATGCACCACCAGTTGCCCCAGCAAATGCAATAATACCACCACAGACTGCATATATTTTTGTACCTGGGTTAGCTTGTAAATCAACACCCTGGTGATTTTTAGTACCATTATTTCTTACTTTACCAAATGTTGCACCTTTAGCATTAGCTAAACCTGCTGTTCTTAATTTGCAATCTGCTAAAGGATTATGCCACTTATTATCTCCTCCAACATTATTTGTTGGGGCTTGTGAAGTATTAATTCCAATTTTAGATTCAGATTTTTCAATAGTACTGACTTTTGTCGTTTCTTGATTATTAGAAGTAGTTGATATTTTAGGAGCAGGAGTAGAAATTGTTTGTCCTTTCAATAACTTTATAGTTTCATCCGTACTTAAGTTTATTCCAGAAGTCTTACTTTTATCTACAACATATTGATAAATATTTATATGGCCATCAATATAATTTCTCAGCCATGCTCCATAAGCAGCTTTTGCATCACCTTTATACCGATTTAAAAAATCTGCAGCTTGCTTAGCGCCATTCTTTCCAAATTGAGTAAAAAGTAATTTTTTTGCACGTTCCTGACTTAAAGTGTTTAGTACAAAATTTTTCCCTCCTGTAGCTCCTTCATGATGTAACAAATAAGCAAGCTTAGCGATTGAACTTGGTTCTGTTAGTTTTTGATAGGGCAAACCAGATGATTTAAAATTACTAATTGCATAGGCAGCGGCAGCATCAATCGCCATTTCCGCATTAAATCTTAAATTTAATTTCTGCTGTATAGTTAGTTTAGGATGATTCATTACATATTGCCCAACTAATGAACTTTTATCCTTACACATAGCTAACCATGTTTCATCTAGGAATTGGGTCAATCCTGCTGCAGTACTCGAATTTGCTTTACTATTAGTATTCCATTCGCCTGTCTTTTTTATTTTTGCTGCTTCAGCTTCAATAACAGCTGCTAAAGAGTGGGGGGTAAAACTATGTCTTTTAGCTGCGTTCACAATATACGCTCGATATTTATTATTAACAGGTTTTAATAAAAAATTATCTTCTGTAAATTGTGCAGCAATTATATGGGTACTATTACCATTATCGGTCCGCTTTTGCTCTATTTTTTCTTCAGGTATTCTTGGTGGTGGTTGCTTATTTTTCAATTCATCTTTATTAGATGTAGTAGTAGATATACTTTCAACTATAGGTTTTCCAATCCTTTTTAAATTAATCATAATCTGATTAACTGTTTCATTTAATACTCCATCTTTTGCATAATGAGAACCTTCTACTTTCATTTTCCTTGATGTTAATTTTAGTACTTTTCTCCCTAATGGAAGTGCTTTATGATCAGCAATTAAATCGAAAGCACCATTTAAATTTTTGAAAAAAACTTTCAATCCTTTTGAATGATCTAGAATTTTTATATCTTCAAAAATACTATTTTTTGTATTTCTAATAATTTTTTTCCCATCAAATTCTAATTGAATGGTAGCTTTTGATATAGGCTTAAAAGAAAGATCCATTAAAATAATCTTTAATTGGGTTTCAAAATTTTTAGCGTTATTTACATTATCTTGCAAATAAATCTTTTGCCCAATTTTAAGATTATGAATCATTCTACCTGATAATGAATTAATTCTAGCTAACTCTTTTACTGAAGTATGATGCTTTTGTGAAATCCCCCAAAGAGTATCACCTGATTTAACAATATAAATTTTTGACATAAATTATACCTATTCTTCTAAGTTATTTTCTTCAGCTTGCATACCATGCTCACCTATTTCAAATTCTTCTTCATGTTCTTCTTCATAATTATCTTCATCATCAAATATACTTGACCAATCATCAAAGCCAATCAGAGCTTTATATCGTTTTGCTTCATTCTGGAGAGATAAATTACTTTTCCCCCTTAGATCTGTTTTACCCTCCCAAATAATTTCTTTTTTGTCTGGTTCATACAGCTGTATTTTTGCATTTCCTATACCATTTCCAGCTAAACTAGCAAATAAAAAATCAACAGCATAAGGCCCAATTTTTGGCAGCTCAGGAACCTCATAAGAAACCT
Organism: Acinetobacter sp. GW821-FHT09D10; assembly: GCF_059416285.1. Taxonomy (NCBI): domain Bacteria; kingdom Pseudomonadati; phylum Pseudomonadota; class Gammaproteobacteria; order Moraxellales; family Moraxellaceae; genus Acinetobacter; species Acinetobacter sp. GW821-FHT09D10. The sequence goes on along the minus strand of NZ_JBWKOW010000002.1, from coordinate 104,846 downwards.
TAGCCCCACTCGTAAACAAATGCTGCCCAGCTTTACTTTCAAACTTACCGCCTGTTGTTGAAAATACACCATCCGCATTAATTTTGAGCTGCGACCCACCCGCTGTTAATACAATTTCTTTTGGACTGGTAAGCTCGATTTTATCTTCAGTAGAAATGAGCTTGATGACCTTCTTGGCAATCGCTTCAATAGCATCTTCTTGCGCTTGTAGCTCGAGCTTTCCTTTTGCTGCATAAGCACGAAAACCCTTTTGTGCGGCAAACAGACTAATTTTGTCTTGTGCATGCCCAATGATGTTTTTCTGTGCGCTTAAATTAATTGAACCACTAGCACTTTCGGCAATATCTTGCGAAGCTTGCAGAATAATATTTTCAGGTGTTGTTAGAGCAATACCATTTGGCGATGCTAATAACATAAGGGCTTGTCTAAAGATTTTGCCTTGTTCTTGCTGTTTCGCATCCGAGCTACTTTCTAAACCTTGGGTATAACCCTCCATAAAGCCTTGTAAAGAACCCAATGCTTTAGAAGGTGTCACTTCCAATTTGCTACCTTTACTAAAAGTTCCGCATACACTCATCAAATCAAAGTCTTTAGTCTCGACATTAGCTAAGACTTTGCTGACCTCTTTAAGACTTTCAAATGGATTTTGATGAATTCGATCTTTAATGCTTGCGAGTTTGCCTTTAACAATGTCAGCACCATGTTCTTCAACGTTTTCGATGAACGCTTTTAAATTTTCCACCGAATCTTTAGCATCGCTAAAGAAAGTATTAAATTCATCTACAACGCCTTTTGCATCGCCACCTAGTGCACCCATGTCTTCAATAAAGCCACCACAATCTTTTAACGCATGAATAGGATCGTTATTAATCCCTTCTTTAAATAGATTTACCGTACTATTTAATGCCTGCCCTGTGGTTTTTAGCTCAAGTGATTGGATGAATTTGGGTAACCGGTTAATCACGTTCAAAGCATCAGTTTGTTGCTTGGCTGCAACTTCACTGAGCATTTTCATGCTCTCATAGCCTTGTGAAAGTAAGGATTGTGCTTGTGCAGCCTCTAAATGATCTGCAATTGCCTGCTCTTGTGCATAGGTACTAATGAGCATGCCTTTACCTGCACGCACTGCCCCCCACGCATCGGTTCTCAGCTCAAAGCCTTCACCACGACCTTGGCTCGTCGATTGTTCTTTAGGATGGCTTAAATTACCTAAATTCAGCTGCGTCGCTGCATGGCTACTTTGTAGTTGGGTACTGATTTGCCCTGTTGTGTCGTCAAATCGCAATTGATTAAACCCACTGCCACTAACTTCCTGACTACGAATACCGCTGAGTTTTTTAGTATCAGGAAGCTGTCCTTTCACATCAAACTTGGTTGGTGAACGCTGCGCTTCATGGATTCGTCCCGTCACAAATGGACGATCGATATTGCCATCAAAGAAGTCAATGACCACTACTTCACCAATACGCGGTAAGAAGCGTGCTCCATAGCCTTCACCCGCCCACGGAGTCAGTACATCGACCCAAGCCGAGTCGGTATCATTGTCATTGCTGCCTGCGCCACCATCATGGCCATGATCATCACTACGGGTAAATAGAAAACGTACTTTAATACGCCCCCATTCATCGACATGAATGGTTTCTCCCTCTGGTCCCACGACTTTCGCTCTTTGTGGGTAGGTAATCGGACGATGCTGTTCTGGATTATATTCAGGTGTCGTTTTGATTTGACGGCGAATTAAAGTCAGCTCATTACCTTGTCGCTCAATATCATCATAACCGTGTTTGTCCCATCGACTTTGGGTGAGCAATTGACTAACTTGCTGATGCAAATCTTTTGGTAAATTGTTTTGGTTGTAGAAATTTTTAGCGATAATCAGGAACTCTTGATCAACCCCTTCATGCTGATCAATTTCAGGATGCTCTCGAAGATTAAACCAATAGCCAACTTGGCTATCTCTGACACTGCTATAAGCCTTAAAGTATTTAGCCTGACTCGCATACATGTCATTAAACTGCTGATTCAATTTCTCTAGCTGATTACTAGTTGAAGCAGTAGCTTGATCCTCACCTTTTAAATCTTGCATCCAAGCTGGACTCATGTGCCATGCTTGCTCAAGGCTTAAACTCGCCGAATCAAAGTTATCTGAATGTGTATGGGTAGTGATGACGGAACCAGCGCCTTCTTCTTGTGCTAAGGCATCGGGCTGCCAGCGTTGCACATGTACCGCAGTCGGTTGCAAACTCCGCACCGCAACAAAACCTGTAATGCTATCTTGATATTCTGTTGCACTACTTCGGTGATAGCGAATGCTACGACGTGCTAAAGCTTGGTACTGGCTATTATCATCAATTAATCTAAGCTTTTGGGCCTGTACCGGAGCAGTAAAATGAGGAACAAAAAGCTCTGATTCATCAATTAACCAACTGACACCTTCACTTCGCCATAAACGCGTAAGAAAGTCATAGTCGGATTCATTATGCTGCATGATAAATGGACGAGTATCATAACTCTGGCTTAACCCACTCAGGTCTAGGCTTAAACTTGTCGCAAAAAGTGGACTTTTTTCTTGCCATTCTTTGAATAGAACTTCCGTGACTTCTACGATACTTTTATTCATAAAAACACGACTATTACGGCGTTTGTGCCATAAATTTGTCGCGTCTTTTAAGGTCAATTTATAAAGCGTTAAAGCGCCATCACTTTGGCCATAGCTGGCTTCAGTCACAATTCCTGTAGTTCGAAATAATTGTCCAGAATCTGTAACCTGATCAACAGCCACCTGAACGCCTATAAACTGCTTCAATGCAATTTGGGCACTCGTCGAAAGGCAAATTAACTCAGCTTCAATTCCCCCATTTAGCTGATGTTGGCCTTCTATACGTTGTAAAAAAACTTGGTGATTGAGCAATTCATTAGAAAATTGCACGTGGATCGCACGTTTCTGTGCGCTTAATCCTATTTTTTCCAAAACATTAAAGATATTAAAAAACATTTTTTATAATCATAAGGATATATAAACGGCTGCACTTTATAAAAAACAGAACTATCTGTCTATATCATTATGCTTTTTTTCAATTCATTTTTTTATATTTTGATTAATTCTAAAACAATAAAAAAAGCCCAACATTATGTTGGGCTTTTTTTAATCTATTTAAACTCTTTTTTTAGCGGTATTAAACACTGGGTAGAAGCGGAACAATTGCCATAAACATACGAGTAATAGCAAAATGAAATAGACCAATGACCAAACTGGTAAAGATTGGCCTAAAAAGGTCCAGTCAATTGCTGCACATTCACCTGAACCTGACAATACTTCTTGCAAAACTGTTTTCATTGGTAAGGCATCAACTAAATAGTTTAAACCCGGACCACAGCTTGGTACTTGATCAGGTGGTAAATGTTGTAGCCAGACATGACGCCCTGCTACACCCACTGACCATAAAATTGCGATGCCAGCCAAAAATGCGTAAAAGCGTTTAACTGCATTGGAAACAGGGTTATGCAAAAATGCAATCAGTGCCACAAGGCCCATTGCCATTAAGCCAACACGTTGAAAAATACAGAGCGGACATGGCTCTAAACCTTTTACATGTTCCAGATACAACGCAAAAGACATGCCGACAATACTTGCTAAAACAAGTAGTCCACTCACCAAACGGTAACTTAATCGCATGTAAAACCTCATTTTATTATCGATATTGTTCAAGATATTGGTCAAAACTGACCTGAGTATCTTGCTCAAGTTGTTCTTGCTGCTGTAAAGATTGTGCAGCCAATTGCTCAAAATGTTTCAAGGTTTCCACACTAAGCTCATGCTGTTCATAACTTTCAGCATGTAACTGGGCCATGTGGCTACCAAAACTCCAAGTTCCACCATGCTTTAACGTATCGTCAATCACATGGGCTGACAAAGTTTCATCAACTTCATCAATTCGGGCTTGCATGATCGCTAATGCAGAACCATACAGCTCTGTTGCATAGGTCTGATCGAGTAACTGCGCACAATCTTGCATTTGAGCAATATACAAACGTGCCCAATCTTCGATGTGATAAGACCCGTTTAAATCTGTAATAGTTGCATTTGGCGCTCGGCCACGATTCACCACTTCAGTCTGGTTCTTTTCAATCAAATCTTGCTCAGGGCCTAACAGCTCTGGGCTATCACTTAACAAGCAATAAAGTGCTAACACTTCAAGGAAGCCAGCTGTCGTTTCATCAACGCCAATTGACGAATATGGGTTTACATCAACAGCACGTAGTTCAACATAACCCACTCCTCGATTTTTCAAGGCTTGAGACGGCGTTTCACCCGCTTGAGGCACCTGTTTTGGACGTACGAGACTGTAATATTCATTCTCGATCTGCAAAACATGATCATTAATTTGCAACGGCTCACCAGCAGCATCATTTAACCCTAAACGGCTAAATGGTGGGTAAGGAGAATGAACAGCTTTTTGTAAACCATCCAAATAGCCACATAAATTGTTGTAATGAATACCTAAGCTTTTTTGGGCTGAGTTTTGATAGCCCAATCGCCCCATACGTAAAGCTGTAGCATACGGTAAATAGTATGAACCTTTGATTAAAGGCAACAACTGATGTTTATGTCCGGTCAAGAAACAACGACATACCGTTGGGCTTGCACCCACCAAAAACATAACCAGTGGCGTTAAACGGATAAAATTACGAATAAGACCAAAATAACGATGGCTACGATAATCCTGCAAACTTAATGATTTTAATTGTTCGTCAGTTTCATGAGCCTGCAACTCAGCAAAAAGCGTATCTGGAAAAGATAAATTGTAATGCACACCTGAAATCGTCTGCATACGACGACCATAACGTATTCCTAACCCACGACGGTATAGTGTTTTAAAACGACCAATATTAGAAGTGCCATATTGCGCTAGACGAATTCGTTCTTCATTGTCATCTAACATACATGGCATAGAAAGGGGCCAAAGTTTTTCACCATTTTCTAAATGACGATGCACAACCGCATGGATATCGGTGAGCTCATGTAAAGCTTCACCAATCGTTGGCTTTGGAGAGGTAATAAACTCCATCAATGCTTCTGAATAATCAGTCGTAATTTGCGGATGTGTTAAAGCTGAACCTAATGCTTTTGGATGTAACTCTTGCGATAAGAACCCATTACTTTGCATACGTAGGCTTTCACGCTCTATTCCACGTAACATGCCTTGTAGTAGCGACGAATCCACCCAAGCAGGAATAACTGATTGAGATGGTGTAGTGGGTTGACTCATGCATTTGCTCGCTTATTAAAGATCACTATATACAAAATCGTGAGATGATACGGTTACTTATATAATCACATCATTCCAGTTTGGCAATTTTTATCACAATCTTGTTATTTAAGACACGAAAGAATTGTGATTTTATTGAAGAATAATTGCTAAAGAGTTGTCAATATCATGAACGATCAAGACATTTTAAACTTCTGGTTTTCACCTGAACACCGTTCACTTTGGTTTGCAAAAAGTGATGATTTTGACAAAAAAATTTGTGAAAATTTTTCTGACGTTCATCGACAGGCAACTCAAGCAGAACTCTGGTCTTGGCGAAAAACGGCTGAAGGCCGTCTGGCAGAGATTATTGTACTAGACCAGTTTTCTCGCAACATTTATCGTGATCAACCACAATCTTTTGCTTACGACAGCTTGGCATTAGCTTTGGCACAAGAAGCCATTAGCTTGCAATTAGATGCACAGCTTAATCCAGAGCAACGCTCTTTTTTATATATGCCGTTTATGCATAGTGAATCAAAATTGATCCATGAGTTTGCCTTGAAACTCTTTCAACGCCTCGGCAATGAAATTAATTTAAGTTTTGAGAAAAAGCATAAAGTCATTATTGATCGCTTTGGGCGCTATCCTCATCGCAATGCGATTCTAGGACGTGTCTCTACTCCAGAGGAAACCGAATTTTTATTAGAACCAAACAGTAGTTTCTAAAACTTCTTAATTTTTAACGCTGAGTCATTTATTTTTTAATGCTTAGCTGGGAGTTCATCATGAAATATCTCTCTCTTTGTTTAGCCTTAGGTACTGCCTTAACTCTAACTGCTTGTGCAACAACGCCAAGTAAACCAAGAACCTTTGATCAGCTTGGTCAGTTTTCAGCATATCCTTTAAATGCCCAAACTTTTCGGATTAGTTTTCAAGCCGACCCGAATATGAGTTATGGCGCAGCTGAAGAAATCACTTTGATAAAATCAGCACAAACGACGGTACAAAAAGGCTTCCGCTTTTTTAAAGTGCAAAATGACCCAAGTAATCAAAGCCAGAAACCACCACGTCAGGCTGTGGTTTATCCATCAGCTCCAAGCTTTTACCCATATGGTTATGGTCGTCGCTACCCAGGTTTCTGGCATGATCCGTTCTATGATTACCCACAAGTGGTCAATATCGATCCTGTTCAAGTGTCGTATACTATTGAATGTTATCGGGATCAGAAGCAGGCTCCTCAGGATGCTTTTGATGCAACCTTGATCTTGAAATCAATCGGACAAAAATATGGATTGAGTCCGACAGGAGAGCTGTTGCCACCGCCTGAGCCTCCAGTAAAACAAAAATGAATAGGATAAATTTATGAACATGGCAGAAGAAGTCCACCACGTGCCCAGTCTAAAACGTAGCAAATATTTTGCTACTCTGGCGCTTATTATTGTCGTTGTGCTGTGGATTGCACTGATGGTAGCCGACCGTTTTCTGCCAGAGTACACAGGTTTTATTCATATTTTAATGTTAGGGGCAGAAGCTGGTGTAGTCGGTGGTTTAGCCGACTGGTACGCGATTACAGTTCTGTTTCGGAACCCATTTGGTAAGTTACCGATTCCTAAGTTTTTACGCGACCACACCGAGATTATTCCACGCAACAAAGCACGCATTGCAGAGTCAATGGGCCGTTTTGTACAGGAAAATTTTCTTTCGCCTCAAGTGGTAGAACGAAGCTTAGAAAAAACTGACTTAAGCCTCGCAATTGGTCAATGGTTAGCAAGTCCACAAAACAATACGCAAGTGGTACAGCTTATTCAGCAAACTGTTCCGAAAATTTTTGAGTTTGTTAGCCAAGATCAAATTGCCAACTTTGTGCAAAACAATAGTGTGCAATGGGTGCGTAATACCGAAGTCAATAAACTCGCAAGTGAAATGCTCCGCGCAGTATTGGAAAATGATTTCCACCAAGACGTTTTACAGCGTGGTCTCGATATCGCCCATGAGTGGGTGGTACAAAACCCAGATAAAACCCGTGAGTTAACCCGAAAAATGTTTAAAGCGCTGGGTGTCTGGTCCCTTGCAAAAGGTGCAAGCTGGATTGGCATTGATGTTCAACAACGCACCATCGACTCACTCGTTGAAAAAGTAGAATCAATGTTGGCAGACCCTGAACACCCATGGCGACAGGAAATTGAAACCATTGCCCATTCGCTCATGCTTGAGCTAGCAAAACCAGACAGTGCTGCCAGCCAACGCCTAAACAGCGGTAAAGATGCCCTTTTAGACAGCCCTCAAGTCCTAAATTTCATCAGTGGTGCCGTCACCATTTTGTGTGATGCCATTAAAGAAGATTTAATGAAAAAAGACTCAGGTATTGCAATGAACCTTCGGGCTGCTATTCAGCAACTGGGTGAAAATCTTGTTCAAAATGCCAAAGTACGTGAAGTGTTGAACAAAGAAATGACAGGACTTGCGCTGAATTTTACAGACCAATATAGCCATAAAATCATCCGCTATGTGAGCGAACGCATTCATGAATGGGATTCGCGCGAAATGATCGGAAAAATTGAAAACGAAGTCGGTGGCGACTTACATATGATCCGTGTGAACGGCGTTGTAGTCGGGGCATTTATTGGTTTAACACTCGGTGTAATTCGGGCAGTGATTGAATCAATTTTATAACTTTAAATATTTTTATAAGAGAACAATATGCTACAGCTTCAGTCAAAATTGGCCACTCAAGGCGTGACGATTTTCAGTACGATGACAGCAATGGCACATCGACTAGGTGCACTCAACCTGTCACAAGGTTTTCCAGATTTTCCGGCACCACAGGCCTTACTGGAAGCCTTATCTCAGGCGACTTTGGCTGGGCATAATCAATACCTACCTGGCGATGGTATTCTCGCTTTACGTGAACAGCTTGCTTTACAATTTAAGCAACGTGACCAACTTCAACTAGATCCTGTAACGCAAATTACCATTACGCCCGGCGCAACCATTGCAATTTTTTGTGCCATACAGGCATGCATTAATGCGGGCGATGAAGTCATTATTTTTGACCCAAGTTACGACAGTTATGGTCCTTCCGTGCAGTTAGCTGGTGGTAAAGCCATTCATATCGCTCTTGAAGCACCCGACTTTAAGGTGAACTGGCAACAGGTTAAAAATCTGATTAACGATAAAACTCGAATGATTGTGGTGAATACTCCCCATAATCCAACAGGCACAATCTGGGATAAACAGGATTGGTTAGAACTCATTGAGCTGATTCAAGATAAAAACATTGTGATTTTATCTGATGAAGTCTATGAACACTTGGTCTTTGATGGTCAACAACACTTCAGCGCATTACATTTTCCAGAGCTCAGAGAGCGTAGTTTTGTGATCGGTTCTTTTGGAAAAACCTTTCATGTAACAGGCTGGAAAACAGGTTATTGCGTCGCTTCACCTGAGTTAATGCGTTTATTCCGCCAAATTTACCAATATGCGAATTTCTGTGGCACGACACCTTGTCAGATTGCCCTAGCGCAATATATGGAGCAACATCCAGAACATATTCAAGAGCTTCCACAGTTCTACCAAACTAAGCGAGATCATTTTAATCAGGCGATTCACCATAGCCGTTTCTTGCTAAAACCGTCTCAAGGTACTTATTTCCAAAATCTTGATTACAGTCAAATTAGACCCGACTTAAACGATGTTGAAATGTGCCAGTTTCTAGCAGAACAACATAAGATTGTGGCTATTCCGGTTTCGGTTTTCTACAAGCAAGCGCCAGAGTCTTTGCGTTTGATTCGTTTCTGCTTTGCTAAAAATGATGAGACATTACAAAAAGCAGGAGAAATTCTGAATCAATGTTAATAAATTTAGCCACTTAGCATAGTAAAAACACTACAAGCCATTGGCTCTAACTATGCTAAGTTGGATATCTGCCCCGCTCATCAAAGAGATGGGCGATGGAGAATGCATGCCACCAAGACAGTCTTTAATTCACCAGCAAAATCTATGGAAAACATTTTTTGTTTTCTTGCTGCCCCTGATTGCAACCAATATTTTGCAAAACTTGTCCGGAACTATTAACACCATCTTTGTTGGTCAAATGATGGGAGTAGATGCAATTGCTGCCGTCTCTGTTTTTTTCCCTATTTTATTTTTGCTGCTCGCTTTTATTATCGGGATTTCAACAGGTACGACTGTTTTAGTAGGGCAAGCATGGGGCGCGCAAAATATTGAAAAAGTCCAAAGTGTGGTGGGTTCTACCCTCTTTATGACACTGATTGGTGGAGTAATTACCGCGATTATTGGTGTGTTTTTTGCCCATGATATTTTAGAGTTATTGGGAACTGACCCCAAGGTGATGCATCTCTCTTTGCCTTATGTGCAATGGATGCTGGCAGGCAGCCCGCTTCTGTTTGTTTATATTATCTATACTTCAATTTTACGTGGTGTAGGCGACAGTACTACGCCTTTACTTGCCCTTGCTTTAACTAGCGTCATTGGTTTAGTGATTACCCCGATATTGCTTAAAGGTTATTTTGGCTTACCCGCTCTAGGGATTATTGCTCCAGCAATTGCCACCATAACAGGATATGTGGCTATCTTAATTTTTCTTGCCATCTACTTAAACAAGAAAAAGCATCCGCTTAGACCGAATCGTCAGCTTCTGCAACATATCCGTCACAATCCAGAACTGAGCAAAATCATTTTACGCTTAGGTGTGCCGACTGGTATTCAAATGATTACGACTTCTATGGCCGGCTTGGTTATTGTCGGGTTGGTTAACCGCTATGGCTCACATGCCACAGCAGCGTATGGCGCGGTAAATCAGGTGCTCAATTACATTCAGTTCCCTGCAATCTCTATTTCAATTGCGGCTTCGATTTTTGCAGCCCAAGCAATTGGTGCCGGTAAATCTGACTTGTTATCTCGTGTGACTCGTACTGCCCTAGGCATGAACTTTTTATTTACGGGTGCCTTAATTGCACTTGGCTATCTATTTTCAAAATATTTAATGGCTTTATTCATTACCGACCCAACTGTCGTCGTGTTAGGCCAGCAACTTTTATTTATTGTGCTTTGGGCAATTTTATTCTTTGGTGCGGGTGCCATTTTTGCATCGATCATGCGTGCCAGTGGAACTGTGACTGTCCCGATGCTCATTAATATTTCTGCTATTTTATTTATTGAAATTCCATGTGCTTACTGGTTTAGCTCAATGTGGGGGCTTAAAGGAATCTGGGTTGCCTATGCCTTGGCATTTGTGAGTTTATGTATTATTCAAGGGCTCTATTATCAATTCATCTGGAAGAAAAAGAAGATCAAAGTTCTCATTTAGAACCAATCAATTCTTATAAAAAAAGCCATCATTTGATGGCTTTTTTTGACTTTAAAATTATTTCATTAACTTGGTCACAATGGTAGAAGCACGTTGATACCCAGTTGGGAATACACGCTGGAATGCATCAAGAATTTTTGCATCACTACCAATCAATAAACGACGTTTATTTTTTAATACTGCTTGTAAAATTTGACGAGCCGCCTCTTCAGGTGGAGTACGTAATAACTTGTCAAAATTTTGAATCGATTTAGTCGGGTCCATACCCAAACTATTCAAGCTATCACTCATTTTTGCAGATTTAGCAATATTAGTGCGGATTCCACCCGGATGTACACACAAAGAGCTTACGCCACTTTTTTCAATATCTAACTCTTGGCGCAATGACTCGGTAAAACCACGCACAGCAAATTTAGTCGCGTTATAAGCAGATTGAGTCGGTTGAGCGGTTAAACCAAATAGGCTTGAAATATTAATAATATGGCCATCTTGCGTTTGCTTAATGAACGGTAAGAACTCTTTCGTTCCGTACACTACACCCCAGAAGTTAATCCCAACAATCCACTCTAAATCTTCGTAGGTCGCACCTTCAACAGTAGAGCCTAATGCAACGCCAGCGTTGTTGAAAATCAGGTTAACTGACCCATGATCTTGAACAGTTTCTTGGGCCCACTGCTTTACCGCTTCACGGTCAGAAACATCAAGCTTTTTGGTCGTCACAGTAATCGTGCTATACGGTTTTAAAAGTTCAACGGTTTGCTGTAATCCCTTCTCATTAATATCACTCAACGAAAGATGGCAGCCTTGTTTTGCCAAAAGAATTGCGAGTTGTTGCCCAATGCCAGAACCTGCGCCCGTAATTGCAGCGACTTTGTTTTTAAAATTTTTCATTGTCCATCCTTTGTTTTTCGATATTTGCACAATCGGTTCATTGCATGTGCAGCTTAGACATCTTTAATATAATTTTGACAATATACATTGTCAATATAGTACACTGTAATTTCAGATAGAATGGCACAATTCTGCTGAGAGCTTTATCATAGTGAGCATATTTGGCTAAAACCTATAAATTAGGAAACCATTCTTTAGGAAACGACTTATTTATGGCGACAAACGACTCAACCAGTAAAAAGAAAACAAAAACTGTGAGTAAAGAACGTCAGTTCAAAGGGTTATCTCTATCTGAACGTAAAGAGGCACGCCGAGAAAAACTGATTGAAGCTGGCATTGCGACTTATGGAACACTCGGCTTTTTTTCCGTGACGGTTAAGGATGTCTGCCAAGAGGCAAAACTCACAGAACGCTATTTCTATGAATCATTTAAGAAGAGTGAAGATTTATTTCAAACCATCTTTTTAAAAATGATTGAAGAATTGCAGCAAAACCTGATGCAAGCTGTCATTAAAGCGACACCAGATCCAGAAAAAATGGTCGATGCTGGGTTAAGGGCACTGCTGACGACATTAAAAAACGACCCGAGATTAGCTCGCATTGTCTATGTTGACGCAGTTCTGGTACAAGAATTACATAATCAGGCCACCATTCAAGAAACTCTTGCACAGTTTGATCGAATGATTCAGGCCTTTGTTATGTTGACCATGCCGCAAATCCAACACAACGAAAATGAGCTCTCTCTAATCGCGACAGGCTTAAATGGATATGTCACTCAAATTGCAATTCGATGGGTCATGGGAGGCTTTGAGCAGTCTCTTGAACAGGTTTTAACCGCATGCCGCATTGTTTTCTTATCTTTATTGGCCAAGGTTTCAAAATAATATTAAAGTTTTTTGACACTCTCAAATGTGCAAAACCCGTTAAGCTTTGAAGGTGATAAGTTATTGAATGATTTTAAGAATATTTAAGCTTTCATGTCATCATTCGGTCACACCTTTGCCTTACTTTTGTCACAAATTATTGCTAAATTCAATTTTATAGACTTTTCTGCAATGAAATTGTCATAATTAATCTTTGTAATAAGCCTGTCATAACTACAAAACGGTTCACCGTTAAATCTATAGGATATTGCGCTGTGAAAGATGACTATATTTTAATTGTCGATGATGAGCTTCCTATTCGTGAAATGATCCATACTTCTTTGGACATGGCAGGCTTTCAATGTTTGCAGGCAGAAGATGCCAAACAGGCTCATCAAATTATCGTCGACCAACGTCCGGCGCTTATTTTGCTCGATTGGATGTTACCTGGAGGCGTAAGTGGTGTCGATTTATGTCGCCGCTTAAAACGTGATGAAAACTTAGCAGAAATTCCAGTAATTATGCTTACCGCTCGCGGAGAAGAAGACCACAAAGTACAAGGTCTTGATGCTGGCGCAGATGATTACATGACGAAGCCTTTCTCAACACGTGAACTGGTTTCACGTATTAAAGCGGTTCTGCGTCGTGCAAATGCATTAAGTGGCGAAAAAATGATTGACGCCAATGGTTTAATTCTTGATCCTGTGAGCCAACGTGTCAGCTTTGGCGACAGCATTTTAGATATGGGCCCAACTGAATATCGCTTACTTGCGTTTTTTATGACCCATCCAGAGCGTGCATATACACGTGCCCAGTTGCTCGATCAGGTCTGGGGCGGTAATGTATATATCGAAGATCGAACTATCGATGTGCACATCCGTCGTTTGCGTAAAGTTTTAGAACCTTTTGGTGTTGACCGATTTGTTCAGACCGTGCGTGGAACTGGCTACCGTTTCTCAACACGTGCAGATTTAGCCGCAGGTTAACCAAGATTTATGTATGAACCCTACCCCGTCCCCGAACAGGTACGTGAACAAAAGCTTTCCCGCTACAGTAGTTTATGGACGTTTGCCAAACAAGATTTACGGCTTTTATTATTTTTTATAATTATTGCCGGTTTAGTCGGTTTAGGCCTTGGGTATTTCTGGAGCTGTATTTTTATCGCCTTTGTGGTGTTTTTTACACTCCAATTGCGTTCGCTTTATCTGGTCAATGACTGGATTGCAAATAAACCTTATGACGTTCCTCCAAATCTAAACGGGATTTGGGGAGCGTTATTGTTTAATGTTTACCGTGCCCAGCGTCAGGAACGAATCGTTCAAGCAGAAATGGTCGGTTTAATTGATCGCGCTCAGTCTTCTTTAGTGGCGCTTGCCGAAGCTGTTGTCCTCATTGATGATCAACATAAAATTGAATGGTGGAACCCTGCTGCTGAACGTTTGTTGGGTATCAGCCCTCTCGACCGTGGTCGAAATTTATTAACGATTTTACGCCAGCCGACCTTTATTGAATATTTTAACAATATTGATCAAGCACCCGATGGTATTAAACTACAGTCGAGTTTTGACGATGACCGATATGTACAGGTCAAGCTCACACGATTTGGTGGAGAAAGCCGTTTATTGGTGGCTTACGACGTTACTCGTATGCACAACCTTGAGCAAATGCGTAAAGACTTTGTAGATAATATCTCTCATGAACTTCGTACACCATTAACTGTACTGAGTGGTTATATCGAGACATTTACCGATCAAGAAGATATTAGTCCACGCTGGAAACGTGCGTTTGATCAAATGCAGTCACAAACCAAACGTATGAATGCTTTGGTGAATGATTTACTACTGTTATCGAATTTAGAAAATAATAAGAAAATTGCAAAAAATCAGATTATTGAAATGCCGAGTTTAATGAATCAACTCTTTGATGATGCTCAGGCCTACAATGCCGATTATGGACATACACTCAATTTACATATTGATAGTCACTGTGACCTGATTGGTTCTGACATGGAAATCGCCAGCGCGTTTAGTAACTTAATTACCAATGCCATCAAATACACGCCAAAAGGTGGAACGATTACTATTGGCTGGCATGACGACGGTGAACATGCCTACTTTAGTGTACAAGATACAGGCATTGGAATTAATCCGAAACATTTACCACGTCTGACTGAACGCTTCTATCGTGTTGACAGCGACCGTAGTCGTCAAACAGGCGGTACAGGTTTAGGTTTAGCCATTGTGAAGCATGTATTGATGCAACATGGCGCTTATTTAGATGTCCAGTCTAAAGAAAATGAAGGTTCAACTTTTACAGTGGTTTTTCCTAAAGAAAGACTATATAACATGGCTTAAAGTTATCTCCCTTCAAATATAAAAAGCCGACTCATAAAAAGTCGGCTTTTTTAGCATTTAAACCAATTTACTTAGAAGTCGAGCAATAGGATTGACTTTGGTTTTTCTCTATTACATTTAAAAAGTTAGTAGCAAAAGTATTGCTCTGGCGTAGTGCATCACGATGATCTCCGCCATCAATCGTTTGATATATCGTTGGTTTTTTTAATTTACATAGCTGTTGATAATAGGCATATGTCCCCCTCGGGTCGACTAAATGATCTTTAGAACCCTGAACAATCATTAACGGTACGGTAGGTACCATATTTTCAATCGATTGTTGTTTTAGATAAGCCAAGAGAGGTTTTAAATCAGCATCAGGTCGAAATATGCTAGACGGAGATTTCTTTAAATCAGTTTGAAGTTCAGATAAACAGCGGCTGCGCGCTTGTGTCAGCACCGTGTTCATTTCTGGACTGACTAAATTCTCAGGAACTATGCTCGGCTCTGCTGCTTGTGCTCCTAATAGCACAATCGGGAAGAAAGCAGCTACGCTAGGTTCTGGGTTTGGATGACTCTGCACATATTCTGCAATATCTTCATATTGATAGCCACCCGGAGCAAGAGCTATCGCGCCTTTTAGATCTAGTTCAGGTGCATCTTTTTGACCATAGGCAGACACTGCAATTGCCGCAGCTCCGCCTTGGCTATGCCCCATCACCAACCACTGTTTATTAAAGCTCTTGGGTTTAAGTAGATGCAATGCACGTACTGCATCGACCACCGTATGCAATTGGCTCTTTGCATTCATATATGGATGCGCGCCTAATGTACCTAAACCCTGATAATCAGGTGCGACAACTGCATAGCCACGTGCAAGCCAACTATCTAAGGCTTTTGAGGCAACTTCTTGATATGAATGAACTGGTCCACCCACATAATCACCCGAAGGCGCACAAGTATCGGCGACTCCAGTCGTACCATGTGCCCAAGCGAGTATAGGCCAGCCATTTTTTGGAGGGGTGCCTTTGGGTAATAAAATAAAAGCCGATGCAACAATAGGTTCGCCCTGAATACCTCGACTACGATAATTTACCAACAAGCGCTGATCTGCATGAGGAAATAAATCCGTCACAGCTTGCTGTTCGAGAGACAGTATTGAACCCGGTTTTTCGCTCACAATTTGCTTATTCAAATCTGTAATTGGAGCAGCCATAGCAGCACCAGTCACTAAACAAGCACTGCTAAATAAAATTTTAAAAAAAGAATTACTTTTTCTAATCAAGGGATTACTCCTCTATTATTTACATTATATCTATCTAAATCATCAATTTATAAAATCTAAACTACCATAAAACTATCTATATTTATATTCAATTCAAACTAAATTACATTTATATATAACCACTTAAAATTTAATTAAAATATATTTTAAAGAAAAGTATTATAAATATCGTTGCAAAAATTAATCCAATTTAAATAGTAAAAAATATATGCTGATATTTTCTTAATTACTATAGCTATGAAAATGTCAAAACAATATAAATTTATACAGTACCTGATTTACCTTACTCTCTGTTCTCTACCGATTTATAGCTTTGCAGATATTCAGGTATATGGTCCTGGCGGGCCAGCGCCCGCCATGAAAGAAGCAGCCAAACAATTCACTAATAAAACTGGAATAGCTGTCCATGTGACATCTGGTCCTACTTCTCAATGGTCTGACCAAGCTAAATTAGATGCCGATATTATATATAGTGGTTCCGAAGCCATGATGTCTGATTTCGAAAATGCTTTTTCTGCACAAATTATAAAAGACTCGGTGGAACCTTTATATTTACGTCCTGCAGCCATTTTAGTGAGAAAAGGAAATCCTAAAAATATTAAAGGATTTAAAGATCTAGCCAAATCCAACATTAAGGTTTTGGTTACGCATGGTGCAGATCAAGTTGGTATGTGGGAGGATATTGCGGGTAGAACTGGAAATATTCAATTAACCAAATCTTTCCGAAAAAATATTGCCACCTATGCAGTCAATACAGGTATTGCCAAGAAAAACTGGGAAGAAAATAGTAGCTACGATGCTTGGTTAGTCTTTAATATCTGGGGAATCAGTAACCCAGATGTTGGACAAATTATACCTATAGAGAAAGAACTAGTTGTCTATCGCGATACAGGTGTTGCTTTAACAAAGCATAGTTTAAAAGATGCTGAAGCTAAACGCTTTGTAGAGTTTTTATCGTCTCAGCAAGGCAATACTATTTTCAAAAAATATGGTTGGACTAAATAAAAAAGGGAGCTTGGCTCCCTTTTTATTATTTACTCTCAAACTCTTTAAAATCAGCTTTTCTGATTTTTGCATGGATCCCTTTAGTTTTATCTACAACTTGTGAAACTTCAAAATCAGTTGCGGCACTTAAATACGCATAAGCCGTTGCTTCATCAATACCGTATTCTTGGTTTAAGAAACGGATGGCTTCACGTGTAGATTTTTTCATGGCTTCATCTAAATCTTCATCAAGTCCCGGCGTAATCCAAAACTCAGCATTTTCAGCTAAAGGTTGTTTTAACTCTTTGCCCGGTATTTTGTCTTTACCGGCCTTGAGCAAGGTAAATTTTAGTGTCGCACGTGCTGAAGCTTCTAGTGCAGTTAATGCTACTTCACCGTCCCCTTGCGCGAAATGACTATCACCCGTATAGAATAATGCGCCTTTGACCTGAACAGGATAATAGGCTGTTGAACCTGCGCCTAGTTCATTAATATCAATATTTCCGCCATACATCGCAGGTGGTACAGAGTGAACAGGCTCAGAAGTATTGGCTGCTACACCCATAATTCCCATAAAAGGATACAGCGGGAAACGTATTGATTTACCCGATTCTGTTTTTAATACACCTTCATATTCACCTTTAGCATTTTTTTCAATTGGTGTGAAAATTGAGACATTTCCATAGCGTTCAGGGTGCTCAGCTGATGCATTTTCTTGCTTTGCTTTTTTAGGAAATTCCCCCACTAAAGCACCTTTACCATGCCGATTTGAAATAACACCATAAGGTACACGCGGCTCAACTTTAAGTACTTCAACTTTCAAAATATCACCGGGCTGTGCGCCTTCAATTGCAACGGGACCTGTCACAATATGTGGACCATCTTTATGAAAATCATGCTTTAAATTTGACTGCGTAATTGTTTTTGCATCTTCCAATATTTCATTAGATTTTACACCTTTTGATTGAAAGAACTTTTCAGCATTACGCCCTTGATCTTCAAGCAAACCTTCATGAGAAACCGTATCAAATGTCACAACACTACCCGACGGAACAGTAAGTACGGGTTTGGCTTCCCGATTCGGTAAATAGCCCCATGTAATGGTATTTAAAGTAGATGGAACGTAATAATTACCTTTATATTCGCCACTTTGAAGTTGAGTAGGCTGTTTTGAAATTTGATTTAAAACTTTAAAATCATTGGCATGGCTGAGTGAAATACAAAGTACAGATAAAACCGAAGCTGTCAGACGTTTAACTTTTAACATGATTTCAGAACCTAAAAAATATGAAAATTACAGTAAGGTCCTGAATAGTTAGCAAGCATTGTGCCAAGGCTAAAGGCTGTGTAATATCTAAAAAGCGCTTCATATTTATAAAATTAAATAATTTTTTTATATTTAATAACTTATCTGCAAGTAAAATAAAAATTACGACTTAAGTCTAACTTAAGTATTTCTTTCTATTTTTATTTATTAATTTTCAATCATATTAATATTTCTGCTCTCTTCAGACACATATTTATAGGCTAGTTCATATAACGTCCTATTTCAGATCACTTAATAATAATTATATTTCCATATAATATAAATCCAGACATAGTTATATATTTTGCTTTTATATAATTTAAATCAAAAAATAAACCCTGAATAATTAAACTCAGGGTTTACTTATCTTATAGGGGGTTATATCGCTTACTAAACTGTATGTCCCATACGCTCGCCCATTACAACTACAGACTCAGCTTTAAAACGTTGTTCCCATTCGATCTTATCTTTTTCAAATAAAATAACTGCCGTAGAACCTAAATAAAAACGTCCAAGTTCGGCACCTTTTTCCAGCTTCAACTGATGATGCTGTAATTCGATACGACCTGAAGGTTTCACTTTACCTGTTGCCACAGTTTCAATACCCGCAACAATCATTGCACCCACTAAAACAACAGCCATACGGCCAAGTTCAGTATCAAACAAACACACCATGCGTTCATTACGGGCAAATAGTCCCGGTACATTTTCAGCAGTCACCTGATTTACCGAAAATAGCTCACCCGGTACATACAAAGTTTCAGTTAATGTACCTGCAAACGGCATATGTACACGGTGGTAATCGCGTGGAGATAGATAGACTGTCGCGAACTCACCTTCTTGAAATGGCTGAGCAAGTTGTGGGTCGCCAATGAGTTTCTCTACAGAGAAGCTTTGGCCTTTTGCTTGAAATACTTCACCCGCAGCAATTTTACCAATCTGAGAAATTGCGCCATCAGCAGGTGACACGATGCTATCTGCATTTTCGTCAACCAGACGAACACCATCTTTCAAAGCACGAGTAAAAAAGTCATTAAAAGATTTATATTTTAGTGCGTTGCCTTGTTCAGCAATCGATAAATCAATACCGTATTTAGTTTTAAATGCATGAATAACAGCAGTTTTCACAACTGGATTTTCACTCGCAGCAACTTTACCAACCACACGGCTCAATTGATGCTGTGGTACAAGGTTTTGTGCCTTAATAAATAATTCTTTTTTTAATCGAGATGTGAAACTCACGACGGTGATTCTCCAGTAATAATAGGACTATCGAGGCGATTGCCCCATTCACTCCACGCACCATCATAGGCTTTTGCTTCCCAGCCCAAGAGTCTAGCCAAAATATAGGCCAAACCGGAACGGTGATGTGACTGGCAGTACACAACTACAGGTTGCTGTAAATCGAACCCAAGTTGTTCAAGGCGCTGCCGCGTGCGTTCAAGCGGATGCAATTTTAGATGATTTTGTCGATTAAGTGCAGTACTCCATTCAAAATGGAGGGCATTTGGAATGTGACCGCCGCGTCGCGCTGCTAAACGGACCCCACTATATTCATCACTCGTCCGGCAATCCCACAATTGAACATTTTCTTGTTCGACTTGTTTGCGTAGTTCTTCGTAGTTCACTCGGAACTGAGCAGCATGCGATAAATCAATCTGGATTAAATTATCAACCCGAGGAAGTTCTTCAACGTCGGCAGTGGTTGGCAATCCTGCTCCTAACCACGCATGAATACCACCATTAATTAAACTGGTACGGGTAAATCCTAAGCAATGCAAATTCCAGATTAAACGCCCAGCCCATGCTCCACCTTCATCGTCATAGACCACCACATGATGATTAGGTGAAATATTCAATTTCTCAATCAGTGCTTGTAAACCTGCTTCATCTGGCAAAATGCCAGTGGCTTCTTCGTGTTGAGACACTAACCATTTAGGCTTTAAGTGAATTGCGTGCGGGATATGGAGTTGCTCATAAACAGAAGCACGGCTCAAATCTACAATGCGAATATATTCATTGCCTAAATAAGGCACTAATTCTTCTGCTTCTATTAATAAATCGAGTTTAAAATCCGGGAGTGTCATCGTCATGGTTTCTTTTTATACCAGCTTAATTTCATATTAGCATAAGCATATATCTATCAAACTCTGATTTTCTGCTACTCTTTAGCAGAAAATCAGATATCAGCATTCTTACTTTAAAAAATACAAAATAGTGAGACTACTTTTTACTTAAACCACTTCTTCAAGTTCTTCGATTTCAAAAACCTGACGTAAATAAGCCAAGAAAGTATCATTATCAGTCATGGTTTTACCGGGACTATCAGAAATTTTCGCAACTGACTGACCATTACATTCGACTAGTTTCAACACAATATTGAGCGGCTTTTGGCCCATGTCATTGGTCAAATTAGTTCCAATACCAAAACTGACCTGAAAACGGTCTTTAAAGTATTGATGCAATTCCCATGCTTTTGGCAAATTAAGGCCATCACTAAAAGTCAGCATTTTGGTTTTAGTATCAATTTTTAATTTACGGTAGTGCGCATAGGCCTTATCACCCCATTCATATGGGTCACCACTGTCATGACGTAAGCCATCAAATAGTTTCGCGAAATACAAGTCAAAATCTCGGAGGAACGCATCCATACCAACAACGTCAGTCAAAGCAATTCCTAAGTCTCCGCGATATTCTTGAACCCACGTCTCTAAAGCAGCTTTTTGAAAGTCACGCAGACGGACATCAAGTGCCTGAAAAGCCTGTAAAAACTCATGGGCCATGGTTCCAATTGGCGTAATGTTTAACTCTTTAGCAAGTAACACATTACTTGTACCACGGAATACATTTGGCACGGTTTTATGAAAAGCTGCCACAACATGCTTTTGCCATACGAAGCTATAACGGCGACGTGTACCAAAATCAGAGACTAAAAATGGCGGGTCATTCGGTTTTTGAGTTTTTTCATATTGCTGAACCAATTCAAGCTTGGCTTGTAAACGGCGTTCACCCTCAGCCCATACTTCATCGTTTTTAATACGGCTAAAATAAAGTTCATTTACAATTGCCAATACAAAAATTTCAAACATCATGGCTTGGACCATCGGACCTTCAATATGAATATCCAAACGACCTTCCGCATCAATGCTGGCCTGAATAAAGCGCCTTTTCAGTTGAAATAATTCCAAATAATCAACAAAGTCACTTTTGATAAAGCGTAATTTACGCAAATATTGAAGCTCATCTTCTTTATATTTAAGGCTACATAAATAGTCGAGTTGCTCGTTTAAATCATCCAAAATATCTACTAGTGGATAGACAGTATCTTCTAAATTTCTACAGCGGAAATGATAGACGCTATGAGTTTGCGGAAACTTATGCAAAACCACCTGTAACATCGTAAATTTGTACAAGTCTGTATCTAGTAAAGAATGGATAATTGGAGACATAGTCAGTGATTATTCGCTTGCTTCTTAGCATTAAAGCATATTTTTATAAATGAATTGCGAGCTTTTAGACCATTGTTGCAGCTCCGTGAAATTTCCTTTTAAAAATCATTTAATTTAATTTCTGCTAAACTACGCCAATTCAATCAATTGCAGAAATTTGCTTTAACTATGCGTGCTTTAATACAACGAGTTCTTGAAGCTAAAGTGGTGGTTGACGGTGAGACTACCGGTGAAATCCAACAAGGCTTATTGGTTTTTTTAGGCATCGGCCGAGATGACACTTTAGCGATTGGCCAAAAGCTTATTGATAAGATTTTGAAATATCGTATGTTTGATGACGAACAAGGCAAAATGGGCTGGAATGTCTCTCAAGCAAATGGTGGAATCCTGCTTGTTTCGCAATTTACCCTGATGGCTCAAACCCAAAAAGGTTTACGTCCAGATTTTGGTCCAGCCATGCCGCCAGCAGATGCCAAAGCGTTATATGAACAGCTGGTTGAATATACACATTCACAATTTGAAAAAGTTCAAACCGGCATTTTTGCAGCCGATATGAAAGTTCATTTAATTAATGATGGTCCAGTTACGTTTAACTTGGAAGTCGAAGCGTAGATATAAAAAAACTCCCGAACGGGAGTTTTTTTATATCTGGCGATTAACGACCAGTTTTCTCTTTAATAAAAGCACGTGCCTGACGTACTTTATCTTTAACTGGTTTTGGCAACTTAGGTGGAATGAGTCTAGCCACTTGGTTAAACCAAACCAATAGGCTGAAGTCACCTTCCATTTTAATGCTGCCGTTTTGCATACCTGTCATAAATGCTGTTGGGTCACCTTTAATCAAAGTTTTTACACCCTGTTCGCTATCTGCAAACTGCAAGATAAAATCAGCTTTTTCAGGTGCGCCTGCAACAGTGTCAATCTGTCCATTATTAATAATGATCTGACGTGCAACACCTAAATCCGTACCGATCTGGATACGGAATGCGCGGTCATGAATCAATTCAATAAACTTAGGGCTAGTACGTGCCAATTGCTTCATACGCAGCACTAAACCTGCTACCAATAAATCTAACGGGTCTGTACTGACATCAACGAGAGGTAATTTGACTACAGGTATAGAAGAAAGTTTCATGAACATTCACGCCTATTGTATTTTTATGAAAACTTTAGAGCAAAACTCAGTAAGGACATACCATTGCCTGTGTTTTGTGCATTAACTGATAATTTTTAGCTGGCAACGCAATCTAGATGAAACGTCAACAGACCCATGTATCGTAGCATAACTGGCTATTTTTTAATAAATGCTTTGTATAATAAAAATCACGTTTCGTAAATAAAAAAGGCATGCTGTGCATACCTCTTTACCGTTAGATAACAATTTAATTATCGGCTAGAACATTGCTGCTGATCATCTTCATATACTGGCGTGTGTTCTATATATTGGCGATTTGCCAAAGCCTTTTGTGCCTGTTTATCCTCACGTAACAAAATAAATGTAACCATTACCATCGCTAGACTTAGTGCAGTTAAATAACTATATGTGACTGGCATTTCAAAAGTGACTTGAACTCCAAAACGGACCACTTCCAATAGCCCCCAAAAGAACATCCCTGCAAGCATAAAACCAAGCCAACGACGGTAAGGAGAAAAGAAAACAGCAACAAGCGCGACAGCGATCAAGCTGAATCCGGCGATAGCGGCAAAATTCGCTGTTACCATAGAAACCTCCGTCTTAATGAAAACGTCTAAAAAGATTCGGTCTTAAAAACCCGACCTCATTCCAAAAACAACTTTAATTCATAATTTGTGTTGAAGCTTAGGATGCATTATGGATGTTTTTTTTTAGAAAAAAAGACCCGTTATTTCTTAATGCGACACACTTTGTCGCAACATTCTTTTGTCATTACATTTTTGTAAAATTCAAAAAGTTCGATTCCCTATATGGCATCAATTCTGGCGTGTCATTACAAAAAAATATGCTGTTTTTAAGGACCAAAATAAGTTTTTTTCAGATTTTTTTATTGCCTTTTTTCTGTGCACTATTTGAGCATAACACCCTTGATTTTATAACTATTCTGCATAAAAAAAGCGCTACTCTGAAGTAGCGCTTAAAGCTCAAGCCTATAGGTTAAGCACGGTTTAAATCTTTGTCATGCATGCCCAGCAAATACAGCACACCATCCAAACCAACACTTGAAATAGCCTGATTTGCATTTTGACGAACTAAAGGTTTAGCACGGTAAGCCACACCGAGGCCCGCAATCGCAAGCATAGGTAGATCGTTTGCGCCATCGCCTACCGCCATCGCTTGCTCTAGAGAAATACCCATTTTATTCGCAAGTTCGCGTAATAGCTCAGCTTTACGTGCGCCATCAACAATCGCACCTTTAACCTCACCTGTTACGAAACCGTCTTGCACATCTAAAATGTTGGCATGAACTTCATCAATACCAAGTTTGCCTTGTAGATATTCAGCAAAATATTGGAATCCACCAGATAAAATTGCCGTTTTATAACCAAGCGCTTTTAAGGTCGAGATGAGACGCTCTGCACCTTCAGTAATAGTTAAACGCTCTGCAATTTTAGGTAAAACAGCAGCATCTAGCCCTTTTAATAATGCAACACGAGCACGGAAGCTTTGCTGGAAATCAAGTTCGCCTTGCATCGCTCTTTCAGTGATTTCAGCAACTTGTGCGCCTACCCCTGCTTCAATCGCCAACTCATCAATAACTTCTTGTTCAATTAATGTTGAGTCCATATCAAAACAAACTAAACGACGGTTACGTCGATAAGCGTTGTCTTCTTGAACAGCAACATCAATATTTAATTCGCTTGAAAGACGTAAACATGCTGCACGCATGGCTTGTGCGTCTAAAGTTGGACCACTACTTAAACCAAACTGTACACATGCACGACGTGGAAATGCGCTATCCTTTTCAAAGTCGACACGGCCTGATAATCGGGTAACAGTTTCAATGTTAAAGCCTTGGCTAGACACAATTTGTGTAACTGCTTGTAAGTGGGCAGCAGTGAGTTCAGGTGCCAAAGCCGTGACGATATAACGAGTACGACCGCCTTCACCTACCCATTGATCGTATTCTGCGCCTGTGATTGGTTTAAAGCGCACTGTTAAGCCAATATCATGTGCTAAAATCAGAATTTCTTTCATTGCCAATGCGGTCGCAGTTTCATTATCTGACGCGACTACAATGCCCAATGTGAGTTGATTATGAATAACAGCCTGACCTACATCCAGTATTTGCAATGAATGTACGGATAGTACTTGCATTAATCGGGTAAACTGGTTTGGTTGGTCTGGTCCTAAAAAGGATATAAGAATGATTTCTCGCATGAATTGACTCTAGTCTGAGTGACAACTATTGTAAGAATCATAATCGAATTTCAATATAATTGCCTTGGAAGTTTAACTTGATTGCGCCTAGACAAGGGCTATTTGCTAGCCTACTGATCGTTAGTTTTGCATTGCATACCTTTTTATTGGTGATTGCAACGACACACCAGCTCAATGAAAACCGTGCGAGTCAAGGTCAGCTCATGACCAGTCAGCTCGTTGCAGACAGCTTATCCGAGCTAGAACCGGCAAATACGGTGTCTTTAGCTCTGATTGCCAATCGCTATGCGACCAATCCAAGCGTTGCGTCTATTCGCATTCTTGATGCCAACAAACAAGTGCTGGCAACGAGCGGAATTTCGAAAACTCGCCAAGGTGAGATTTTTGCTCGCGATGCGCTGCAAAATGAAAAGAAAGTGGGTTCTATTGAGATTACGCTTATTCAGCCAAGTATTGGGGAAATTCTCCGCACTCAATGGCTGGCAATCTTAGCTTCTCTGTTTTTGCATGTTTTATTATGGCTTGCCTATCGCGCCATTGCTCGTCCGACCCGTAGCGAATATTTGGCACGCATTAATGAAGAGAACCGCTTGAAACATGAAATTCAGCAGTTAACTCAAGCATTGGCTCTAGAAAAACAAAATACAGTAACGTTAGTTGCTCAAGCTCAACAGCAGGCGAAAGGTAAACCAGCGGCTCGTCCTCAGCCTGAGAAAACTACAGATTCAGCTGACCAACATATGTTGGCACTCAATATTCAGTTTTATGATCCTAAACAGTTATTAAGCAGTGTTAACCAGTCAGTATCTGTCCCGTACTTTAAACTCTGTCAGCTCTTTTTAAACAAGAGTATTGAGTTGTGCGTTAAGCATTATCAATTAAAGCTATCGGACATTGAAGTTGTAAATGAGTTTAATGCTGACGGCGCTACACTTGCGATTTCAACCTCGCATACTCACGCTGTAGAGTGTCTGCTTATGGTGGGAACCGTATTCCAATTACTCTCTGACGTTTTATATAAACGTTACCGCGAAGATAAACGCTTTGCTTTGCAAACGCGTAGTGCAACTTGTAATGCTGTGGAAGCGATGCAAATTGATGCGAAAGAAGCTGCTCAACGTTTAGCACAGCATCTTCATGCGAAAGAATCTGCGTTATATCTTGAGAATGATCAACTCAAAGCAATTCAAGACAGCTATCAACTTGTTGCAATGCCAAACCCAAGTAATGTCATGACTCGCCATGCCTTTATGATCAATGGCATGAATGCAGAATGTGCTGAACTTGCTCAAAATATCCGAACTGAGATTTTGATGGGGAAAAAATCAATCCCACAAAATGATAGTCCAAGCAGTGCAGCTTCATAAAAAAGTAAGTGCGCATATTGAAACCTAGCCTTTTGGCTAGGTTTTTTTTATTTAAATTCATCGTTTTTATTTTAAATTATTCCATTTTCTTATGATTTATTTGTATAAATAAAGCTGGATCTATTCTATCTCGTTGCAAAGTTGGATAAATCAGAATCATAGGCAAAATTCTCTAAACAGCGTAAACTATGCAAAATTTATTAAATAGAAATTGTCTAACGACAAAAAAAGGTGAAAGCGAATGCCGCTGAGTCGTGTTGAAGATCTTGTCGCCGATATTCGTGCAGGCAAAATGGTTATCTTGATGGATGACGAAGATCGCGAAAATGAAGGTGATCTTGTCATTGCAGCAACGCATGTTCGTCCTGAAGATATTAACTTCATGATTACCCATGC
Organism: Acinetobacter sp. GW821-FHT09D10; assembly: GCF_059416285.1. Lineage (NCBI taxonomy): Bacteria > Pseudomonadati > Pseudomonadota > Gammaproteobacteria > Moraxellales > Moraxellaceae > Acinetobacter > Acinetobacter sp. GW821-FHT09D10. Next base: position 78,036 of record NZ_JBWKOW010000002.1, on the reverse strand, counting down.
ACGTGGTCTAGTTTGCCTAACGTTAAGCCGTGAGCGCTGTAAGCAGTTAAACCTTCCGTTGATGGTTGACCAAAACGGTGCTCAGCATAGTACAAACTTTACACTATCAATCGAAGCAGCTGAAGGTATTACCACTGGTATTTCAGCAGCAGAGCGTGCACATACTATTCAATCTGCTGTCGCAGCGCATGCAAAGCCAAGTGATATTGTACAACCGGGCCATATTTTCCCGTTAATGGCACAACCAGGCGGTGTTTTACATCGTGCAGGTCATACTGAAGCGGGCTGTGATTTAACACGCTTAGCAGGTCTTGAACCTGCTTCTGTCATTTGTGAAATCATCAATGAAGATGGCACAATGGCACGCCGTGCAGATTTAGAAATTTTTGCCGAGAAGCATGGCTTAAAAATTGGTACAATTGCGGACTTGATTCACTACCGCATGACCAATGAGCAAACGGTTGAACGTCTGGATCAAAAAACCATTCAAACAGAATATGGTTCATTTGAACTCTATCGTTATCGTGAGATTGGTAACCCAGACATCCATTTGGCTTTAGTCAAAGGCGAGCCAAAAGAAGGTGTTACAACAGTACGTGTACATGGTTTTAGTCCAATTCGCGATTTACTTAAGCTGAATAAAGCTGATGGTGAACCTGCGTGGAATCTAGACCGTGCACTACAGACAATTGCAGCGAGTGATCGCGGTGTTTTAGTCTGGATCGGGCAAGATCATTTGCAAGACTTGGGACCAGCGTTGGATGATTTAAATAAGCCAAAACCGGTGAAATCCAATGCAGCTCTTTCACATCAATATCAAACCATTGGTGTAGGTGCTCAAATTTTGCGTGACTTAGGTGTTGAAAAAATGAAGCTTCTTAGCTCACCATTACGTTTCAATGCTTTATCTGGCTTTAATTTAGAAGTAGTGGAATATGTCACTGCTGATCAAATCACAACGAAATAATCGAGGTTGCTATGGCAATTCGCCGTATTGAAGGTTTATTACATCTCGCAAGCGAAGGTCGTTATGCGATTTTAGTGGGTCGTTTCAACAGTTTTGTTGTTGAACACTTATTGGATGGTGCAATCGACACATTAAAACGTCATGGTGTAAATGAAGATAACATTACTGTTATTCATGCTCCTGGCGCATGGGAACTCCCGATTGTTGCTAAAAAATTAGCTACATCAAATCAATTTGATGCAATCATCGCACTTGGCGCAGTTATTCGTGGTAGCACACCACACTTTGACTTCGTTGCTGGTGAATGTGCAAAAGGTTTAGGTGTAGTCGCGTTAGAAAGCAGCTTGCCTGTCATCAATGGTGTATTAACTACTGATAGCATCGAGCAAGCCATCGAACGTTCAGGTACAAAAGCAGGTAATAAAGGTAGCGAAGCTGCTTTAACTGCAATTGAAATGGTTAATTTATTAAAGGCAATTTAAAGCATGTCTCAAACACTGCAAGCCGCTTATGCAGCAAAACGCAAAGCACGTCGTTTTGCTGTACAAGGTATTTATGAGTGGCAAATGAGTCACAATCCTGTACATGAAATTGAAGCACGTACCCGTGCTGAAAATGCGATGCACAAGGTAGACTTAAATTACTATCACGAACTATTAACGCAAGTGATTGCACAGCGCGAAGATCTTGATGCATTGTTAATTCCGGTACTTGACCGTGAACTTGATGCACTTGATGGTGTAGAGCTCGCAACCTTACGTTTAGGTGCTTACGAGTTACGTGATCATTTAGAAGTACCTTATCGTGTAGTTCTTGATGAAGCCATTGAACTCGCCAAACACTTTGGTGGAGCAGATAGCCATAAATACATTAATGGCGTTTTAGATCGTTTAAGTTCAACACTACGTAGTGCTGAAAAACAACAAGCAAACTAATAGGTTTGAAGTTGATATGGCTGAGTTTTCTATTATTGACCAATACTTTAACAGACAATCTTATACAGATGTCACCTTAGGTATTGGAGATGACTCAGCCTTAATCACCCCTCCCCAAAACCAACAATTGGTGATCTGTGCAGATACACTAGTTGCTGGTCGTCACTTCCCTCTTGATACCTCTCCCCATGCAATTGGCTGGAAAAGTGTGGCTGTCAATCTTTCAGATATTGCTGCCATGGGTGCTAAACCTCATAGTATTTTACTTGCGTTAAGCTTACCTACCATTGACCATGAATGGCTTGAAGGATTCAGTCAGGGAATCTATGACTGCTGTAATCAATTTGGTGTTGCTCTCATTGGTGGAGATACGACCCAAGGTCCACATCTCACCATTACGGTCACAGCCATGGGCTGGATTGAAACCGGACAAGCTGTGTTACGTTCGGGCGCAAAAGTCGGTGACTATGTTTGTGTGAGCGGTCAAGTTGGAGATGCAGCCTATGGTTTACAACACCTAGGTCATCCCTTGCAACAACGACTAGACTACCCAACACCACGTTGTCAGCTTGGACAACAGTTGAAGGGTCTTGCTTCTAGCATGATTGATATTTCTGATGGATTAGCCCAAGATTTAGGCCATATTTTAAAAGCTTCAAAGGTCGGTGCTCGATTACTTTTAGAAAAGTTACCGATTGATTCAACGCTAGAAAAACTACCAGAACAGCAGCGCTGGCAATATGCGCTAGCTGGTGGTGATGACTACGAATTATGTTTTACAATAACACCGCAAAATTATGAAAAACTTTTGCAAAAACAACTAGACATTAAGATTACAATGATCGGACAGATCGTTGAGCAAACACAACTAACTTTTGAGCATTTGGGTTCAGATTACCCATTGCAAATTCATGGATACCAACACTTTGCATAAGCCGCCGATTCATTTTAAAGACATGTCTTGGTTCAACCGCTGCATCGTTTTCTGTGGAGTTGGTTTCGGATCTGGTCTCGCACCTAAAGCCCCTGGTACTTTTGGCTCTGCCTTTGCGCTACTCTTCGTTCCGATCTGGTTATCGCTTGGATTTAACTTAAGCTTAATCGCGATGACTATCATGTCCTTGGTCGGGATTTATATCTGTGGTCAAACTGCAAAAGTTATAGACGTACACGATGATGGTCGAATTGTGTGGGATGAATTTGCAGGGCAATCTATTACCTTCCTCCCTCTTCTTTATTTACAACAAATGAATTGGATGTGGGTGATCGTCGGCTTTATATTATTTCGTATTTTCGATGTTTGGAAACCTTGGCCTATACGCGTTATTGATCGTCAAGTGCATGGTGGTTTTGGTATTATGCTTGACGATATTATTGCCGGTGTATGGGCTGCTCTTTGTACACTAATTATTATCCATTTGACTTAATCATTAGAGTTATACATGTCAACTACCGTCATTATTCTTGCTGCTGGCAAAGGAACGCGTATGCGTTCTCAGCTTCCTAAAGTATTACAACCTTTAGCTGGTCGCCCACTATTAGGGCATGTCATTCAAACAGCAAAACAATTACAAGCTAAAAATATTATTACGATTTATGGTCATGGTGGTGACCGCGTACAACAAACATTTGCCCAAGAAAACATTGAGTGGGTTGAACAAGCTGAACAACTTGGTACAGGTCATGCAGTACAAATGACTTTACCCGTACTTCCTAAAGAAGGTGTTTCACTGATTTTATCAGGCGATGTACCATGTATTAATGCAAATACGCTACAAAAATTATTAGATGCATCGACCCAGACAGGAATTGGCTTAGTTACGCTCACTTTAGATGATGCAACAGGTTATGGCCGTATTGTGCGCCAAGATGGCAAAATTCAAGCCATTGTTGAACATAAAGATGCAAACGAAGCACAACGCCAAATTAAAGAATTCAATACAGGCATTTACTGTGTTAGCAACGCAAAACTTCATGAGTGGTTGCCTAAACTTTCAAATGAAAATGCACAGGGTGAATATTACCTAACTGATATCGTTGCAATGGCAATTGCAGATGGCTTAGAAGTTGCCTCTGTTGAACCAGAGCTTGCTTTTGAAGTTGAAGGGGTTAATGACCGCTTACAACTTGCAGCTTTAGAACGCCAGTTCCAACAAGAACAAGTCAAAAAGCTCATGCAGCAAGGTGTAATGTTCTTTGATCCTGCACGTTTTGATTTACGTGGCTCTGTAAAAGTTGGACAAGACGTTCGTATTGACATCAATGTTATTATTGAAGGTGAATGTGAGCTTGGTGATTTTGTAGAAATCGGCGCTGGCTGTATTTTAAAGAACACCAAAATTGCAGCAGGCACTAAAGTTCAAGCCTATAGCGTTTTTGATGGCGCAGTTGTAGGCGAAAATGCTCAAATTGGACCATTTGCACGCTTACGCCCAGGGGCTAAATTGGCAAATGAAGTGCATATTGGCAACTTTGTTGAAGTTAAAAACACATCGATTGGACTAGGTAGTAAAGCTAACCATTTCACCTATTTAGGTGATGCCGAAATCGGTGCTGAATCAAATATTGGGGCAGGAACAATTACCTGCAATTATGACGGTGCAAATAAACACAAAACCACTATTGGCGATGCAGTTTTTATCGGTTCTAATAGCTCGCTGGTTGCTCCGGTGACCATTGGGAATGGCGCAACAGTTGGTGCGGGTTCTGTGATTACGAAAGATGTAGCCGAACAAAGTCTCTCCTTTGAACGTGCGCAACAAATTTCAAAAGCAAATTATCAACGTCCCCAAAAGGTTAAAAAATAAGAGGATTGAAGTATGTGTGGTATCGTCGGAGGCGTTGCAGAGCGTTGTGTAACCGAGATTTTAATTGAAGGTTTAAAACGTCTTGAATACCGTGGTTATGATTCTGCGGGTGTTGCTTTACTAAATAATCAACAAATTTTACGTGAGCGCCGTGTAGGTAAAGTCATCAATCTTGCAGATGCAGTTGCTGAACACCAACTTACAGGGGCTATCGGCATTGCGCATACGCGTTGGGCAACGCATGGTAAACCAACTGAAAACAATGCTCACCCGCATATGTCTGGTAAGGTTGCTGTTGTACATAACGGTATCATTGAAAACTATCAAGAGCTAAAAGATGACCTACAAGCTTTAGGTTACGTTTTTACTTCTCAAACAGATACTGAAGTTGTTGCACACTTAGTTGCTGAAGCTCTAAAAAGCACAGATAGCCTTTTAGATGCTGTTGAAACTGTTGTACCTCAGCTTAAAGGTGCTTACGCGCTAGGTATTATCCACAGCGATTATCCAGATGAACTCATTACTGTACGTGAAGGTTCACCTTTAGTAATTGGCGTAGGTATTGGTGAAAACTTTATCAGTTCAGACCAACTCGCACTTTTACCTGTGACGAACCGCTTTATGTACCTAGAAGAAGGTGATATTGCGCGTCTTACACGTACTTCAATTGAAGTATTTGCAAATGGCGAACGCGTTGAGCGTCCAGTGCGAGAGCTTGATGCAACCGTAAGTAGTGCATCAAAAGGTGAATACAAGCACTACATGCTCAAAGAAATTTATGAGCAACCAGAAGCAATCAAGCAAACGATTTCTCAAGCACTTGATGGTAATAGTTTACGTGATGATTTCTTGAAAAATGCTGAAGCAGATTTCAATAAAATTCAAAGCGTACAAATCATCGCTTGTGGTACAAGTTACCACTCAGGAATGATTGCGAAATATTGGTTTGAACAACTGATTGGCGTGCCTTGCCAAGTTGAAATCGCGAGTGAATTCCGCTATCGCACACCTGTGATTGTTGAAAATACACTTTATATTTGTATTTCACAGTCAGGTGAAACTGCTGATACTTTAGCTGCACTACGTGAAACTCAAAAGCGTGCGAAAGCAAACAATATCGATATTCAGACTTTGACTATCTGTAACGTTGCAACGTCTTCAATGGTTCGTGAAACTGATCATCACTTATTGACTCTTGCTGGTCCTGAAATTGGTGTTGCATCAACTAAAGCGTTTACGACTCAGCTCGCTGCACTTATGTTGTTGATCCTGAAAATTGGTCAAGTTAAACAACGTATTAGCCCTGCTCTGCTTGAAGAAATTACACGTGAGCTATGGCACAGCCCGAAAGTTATTCTTGATACCCTCAAAAATGACCCAGAAATTTTGCGTTTGTCTGAATTATTCGTTGAAAAAAATCACTGCTTATTCTTAGGTCGTGGTACGAATTATCCAATCGCATTGGAAGGCGCATTAAAGCTAAAAGAAATTTCGTATATTCATGCAGAAGGCTATGCGGCTGGCGAGTTAAAACACGGTCCATTGGCACTTGTTGATAATGAAATGCCGATCGTTATTCTTGCGCCAAATGATGAAATGCTTGATAAGCTCAAATCGAATATGGAAGAAGTTCAGGCACGTGGTGGTGAATTATTCGTTTTCGCTGATGAAAATAGTGGAATCAATGAAAAAGACCGTCAACACGTTGTACATATTCCAGCAGTAAACGAATGGTTAGCTCCTATTGTTTATAGCGTACCAGTTCAGTTATTGTCTTATCACGTTGCTGTATTACGTGGTACAGACGTTGACCAGCCACGTAACTTGGCGAAGTCAGTAACTGTAGAATAATAATCAGACATGCTATCTATGCCATAAAGGGTGTAGATCGCTTGTGTTGATTAGAAAGCCCGATATGCATTAATTGCCTATCGGGCTTTTTTATTGCATTCATATCGCTACACAAGCGCTTTTACGTGAAAGAAAATCTAGTTTGATAGTAGAGAAGTCCCCCTAGGACTCTGTGTCACAACGGACTTTTACTTTTGCGCTGATTTAAAGTTTGAGAGATCATCGCGACACAGAGATAAAGGAGCTAAGCGAACTTAGCCCATTTCATTTTTGTCACAGCGTCGAATGATGCTGAACAAATTAGGGGCAAAGTCCTGTGGGAGATCAGGACTTTGCAAACTGGTGCGTTTTAAACGTTGTACGGTTTGAGGTGAATACACCTGTTCAAGCTGTTGGCAAATACAATCGCAACTGGCTTGCATGTGTTCACCTGACAAGCAAATTCTTTTAAATTCCTGCTGAGCATTGGCGTCATCATTTGTAATACCGTAAGCACCGACCACAAGGTTTAAAAACAATATAAATTTATGAAGTTTCATATTATTCTCATGATTATTTATATCTTTAAATAAAAAATATTATTCGCTTAAATATTAAAATAATTTTTTAAATAATAATTAATCCCCCCACAAAAATAGAAAAATAAAATAATTAAATTTTAAAATTAAAATAATTTATAAATTTAAAAAATAAGGTTGTAGAAAACCCAAATTTTAAATAAATAAAATAGTTAAATGCGAGAGAAAATAAGTTTGAATAGTGGCATGGCCAACTCCTTAAAAAATGGAGTCCTACCACCAAATCACCGCGAATTAATTTATGGTGGTAGAACGAAAGAGGGTTGACAGACTGGTGCCCATAGAGACCAGCACGCACGGGGCGTCCCCCTTCCGTCCTACCGCAAAGAAAGGGGACGCAAGGGTCTAACGACTTATAGTAGAACTATAATCCGCTATGGGGACTTACGGTCTGTCAAAACCGTCTGGCAATGTAGGCCAGCAACGAAATAATAATCGGTATAATAAAGAACGTCAATTTATTTTAATGGAAAGTTTAAATATAATAATTTTATTAATGTTCAAATAATATTATTCTTTTTATTATATTTATGACTTTTAATTAAATTTAAAATATAAACTTGGGTTACATATATTTAGTTAATAAAATAGATTAATCGTTAAGTAATTTAAAAATATATCGTTGTCAAAGCAGCCATAACTTTGATAACTCATCTATTAAAAAGCCTGATATGTCTTTGAAATACATATTGGAATTTTTTATTGCGTTCATAAAGCTCTAAAACATAGTAGCTCCCTTTTATTAAGGCATTCTAATAAATATAAATAATTCAATATGTTATATACAAAAACCAACAAAAACACTTGGATTTATACATGAAAAGTTATGGTATAAATCACGCTTCGAAATTTGCCTAATAACTATAAATTTCGACTATTACAAAACACTTTCTAATTATAAGGAGCAACTTATCATGGCTAACGGATTCCCAACTGGAAACTTTAGAATCGTTAACAAAGAAACAGGTGCGTGTATTTCAAGTTTGTACGGTGGTCAAACCGATGGTGTACACACGGTATCTAGACGTGGTGAAACGGGTCATTTTGCATATTCTCATACAAATGACCGAAAATTTACGGTACATGACAAGGTTAAAAACATAGACGAAGAGCTTTGGTATTTTGACAGCCACGAATATCGCAGTGGGCGAGAGAATAAGCTATTCAACAAAGTTAAAGATATCCGATCTAGTTGGGTACTCGGTGCTTACGTTAAAACAAAAGTGATTGGATGGAAACTGAAAGACAAAGACCTAGAACATTTTATTAGTCTTTTACCCAAGCAAGATGAAGAAACACTAGCCCACTTAAAAACGAATGCATGTCTTGATATTGTTCGCTTATTAGAGACATTTATTGATATTAACGGTGAAGAAACCATTAAATCGGAGCTTGTTGGTAAACTCGATGAGACTAAGTTGAATGACTTTTTAAATCCAGTCCTCGCACATGAGTCAATTCGTAGCATTGAGCGAAAATTCTATGAGCTTGCTTCCTCTCCTTGGCTACGTTTAAATATTCCTGGTTTTGAAGGTATTCCTGAACTTGATGAACAACTCTATAAGCTCATTTTTGCTTCTGTGCAATTAGATGTTTTGGATCAAAAAGATTGGCAATCAGATTCCGTGTTCCGCTTGTATCTACGCAATTACGATATCAATGAACTTCTAAAAAAAATTAAAAAAGAGAGCCTTGATGAACTACAAGAAAAAGCATGGACAGAACTTCAAGATGTAGAAGACCCTCAAAAAGAAGCCGTAAAAATTATTCTAGAGCTTAGAAAAACTCTAGATTTACATATTGATGAGAAAAATATGAATACTGCCCAAAAGGTTTTACAGACAGCTTTAAAGTCAAATGAGTCTTTTGAACAACTCAAAGCAGCATTAGAGAGTACGAATAATAAAGAGTTACAAACAGTTAATAAGCATAGTGGCGATATTTTCTTGCAAGGAGCGGGTCGTCAGTACCAGACTAGTTGGGCATTTAAAGATGGTTATATCTTTGTAGAAGGCCAACCAGATGCTGTACTAACGCATCTCTGGGGTTCATCTGTAGGTATTAGTCAACGATCTAATGACCCAAGACAGCGCTGGGAACTTAAAAGAGCTTAATTTGAGCTAGTACAAAGATGGTAAGAGAAAATCCTCTTACCATCTTTTCAAGAACTTATTTTTCTACAGCTTTTACTGGTAAATGTTTACCTAATAAAGAAAAAGTAACATCCGCAACTTCCAACGGGTCTGAACTGGTCCAAATAATATGATTTCCCTCATTTGAACTTTCAGAACTTAAACTGTAGTGATTTAGCTGCCGAATTAATTGCGCTGTTACAGCTTCCGAAGGCTCAATAATTTGAATATCAGGGCCGACAAGATCCTGAATAATATTTGAAACAAAAGGATAGTGCGTACACCCTAAAATAATCGTATCGACTTTTTGCTCGACTAACGGCGTCAAAATATTTTTTAAATAATCTTTAACTTCTGCGGTATGTGCTTTGCCCGTTTCAATTTTTTCGGCTAAACCAATACAAGGTACTAAAGACACTTTGATATTTTGTGCATAAGTTTCGATTAAACTTTTTAAGTTTTTACCCTTAACCGTCGTTGCAGTTGCCAAGACAGCAATGTGCTTGCTTTGTGTTATTGCCACCGCAGGTTTTACCGCTGGTTCTATCGCAATAAGTGGCACATTAATTTGCGCTCTAATGGTTTCAATCGCTACCGCAGTCATGGTGTTACAAGCAATCACGATCGCTTTGCATTTGCCATGATCCACTAAATTTGAAATTAAATGCGTGGTTCTTGAAACAATCCAGTCACTTTCTTTGTCTCCATACGGGACATATTTCGAGTCTGCAAAATAGATAATATCTTCATTCGGAAGGGCCTGCCGAATGTACTTAAATAGAGACAGTCCGCCTAAACCAGAGTCAATCATTCCAATCGGGTTATTCTTCTGGTTCATTATTTTTCCAATTTAAAATTCAAAAAGAAACTATATTTTTCATTATTATATTATGTTTTCTATCGGTTTTTACATCAGGCCCAACAAGGACCTGACCTAAATTTCGAATTTTGTTTTAAGCTGCCGCTTTTTGTTCCTTAATCCAATTCTTAATACGTGCATCCAATATATTTAAAGGCAAGGTTCCTGCATTTAAGATCATGTCATGGAATGCTTTAATATCAAAACGATCTCCAAGCTCATGTTTCGCGAGCTCTCGTAACTCTAAAATTTTTAGTTGCCCCATCTTATAAGCTAACGCTTGAGCAGGAATAGCGATATATCGATCTGCCTCTGCCTGAATATCTGGTTCATCTAAAGCTGAGTGTTCACGCATAAAATCAATCATTTGCTGACGGGTCCACTTTTTATAATGTACACCTGTGTCAACCACTAAACGACAAGCACGGAACAACTCACTCGATAGTCTTCCATAGTCTGAAAGCGGGTCTTTATAGAAGCCAACGTCTTTCCCCAATTGCTCGGCATAAAGTGCCCATCCTTCAATGTAGGCGGTATGGTTGGGCTGCTTTCGGAACATCGGCAAATTTGGCAGGTTTTGGGCAATATCAATCTGCATATGGTGGCCGGGAATTGCCTCATGGTAAGCGGTCGCTTCCATTGATATTTTGGAACGTTCAGAGAAGTCACCAGTATTTACATACACTTGTCCGGGACGTGAACCATCAGGCGTGCCTTGGTGATACTCCGCACCTGCCGCTTCTTTTTCTCGATATTGCTCTACAGGTAAAACTTCGACTTTATTTTTTGGCAATAAACCAAAGAGCTTCGGCAACTCTGGTTGCATTTGCGCAATGTAACCACGATAAATCTCTAAAATTTCTTCACGAGATTTTGGGAAAACAGCGGGATTTGTTTTTAATGATTGTTGGAAACTTTTTAAATCATTGAAACCTTGTGCTTTCGCAATTTTAAGCATTTCCGCCTCTATACGAGCAACTTCTTTTAATCCAAGTTTATGGATATTTTCAGGGCTTTCTGACGTAGTTGTATTATTTTCTACATAAAAGCGATAGAGCTCGTCACCGTTTGGCAAGCTCCATATACCTTCATGTTGTCGTCCATGGGGTAAGTACTCTTTCTGAATAAACGTCCCTAGTTTTTGATAAGCAGGCCGAACATTCTGATCTATGGCCTGTAGCATTTCACGGCTTAAACGTTCTTGTTCTGCTTTCGAGATGTTATCTGGAAATTTCTTTAATGGAGAAGCGAACACACTGTCCTTCCCTGCGGGAGTCGCAATGCTATCAATCTGCTTTGCTACTTTTTCAATTAAATATTTGGGTGGCATCAAGCCATCTTTTTGTCCTTGTTTCGCTAACTGAGTACCTTGATCAAGAATAAGAGGAATTTGTTTTAAACGAGAAATATAGTCTTGATATTGCTTAGCATTATCAAAGGGAATCGAACTAATAAATCCCGGAAATTGTAAATGCAGCCCCCACATTTGATTGAAAGGCATCTCATAGAGTTTCAAATCATAATTTTTAAGTGACTCTTTCAATTGATAAATCATCAGATCTTTATTTAATTGATCAGTTGCTGAAAACCCTGTGCTATCAATTGCTTCAAAACGTTTTAAAAAATTTTGAGTATTTTTTTTATCTTTCTCGATCTGATTTTTTGAAAACTCGGTCCAACGATTGTTGTAGCGTAAATCTCCTAAAGTAGTTGCAGTTTCAGGATTATTTTTCAAAGTATATTCCCACTGTTCTTGTAAAAGCTGGTTTAAAGCTTTCACCCGAACAGAGACATCACTGTTTTGTTTAGATTGTGACTTTTCAATAGTATTCGTATTAATTTCGGGGGTTGCAGCATCAGAAGAATGAGACATCCAAAATAAAACACTGATACAAGCAAAATGTAAGGTTCTGTTTTTCATTTAATTATCCAGAAATATTTAACGAAGTTTAAAATAAAGACAAAACAAATTACGTGCCAAGCAGCCTATAAAATGGTGTAAAAATCGAGTATTTTTTTAACTAAATGATTTTATAAATTAATTTTCTTTTTAATTAAATTATTTATAGTTGCTATCTATATTCTCTATCTGACTTTAATTTACCAGAAAGTCAAAAAAAAGAGCACATGAGCGATCTCAGTGCACTTTTTCATTTCTACATTAAAAATTCTTTCTCAAGAAAACAAATATTGATAAACAATATAGGCAGCCAGTTTTGCTGTTCTATTGTCTAAGTCAAACTTTGGATTGCACTCTGCAATATCTAAAAGTTTGATTTTTCCAGTCTCTTGAATATGCTTAAAAATTGCTTCAAAAGTGGCTAAATCAATTCCTTTTACAGCTGGTGCACTTACTCCGGGTGCAACCGCGGCAGTAAATACATCAAGGTCGATCGTGATATATAAACAGTCAACTTTTTCAATAAAAGCATCAACTGCCGCGAGCACATTATTTAGGTTAAAAATATTAACCTCATGATCACGTAAATATGAACAATTTAAAGCATCGGCTGTATCAAACAAAACTTTAGTATTGGCATGGTTAGCTACCCCAATACATAAATAATTAAATTGCTTTTGATGTTGCTCAGAAAGGTGTGCTGCCTGTAAAAAAGGTGTTCCAGATGTCGCCTGCTCTGCTTCACGCAAATCAAAATGGGCATCGAAGTTAATAATACCTATTTTTTGTTCAGGCGCATGGGCTTGTATATATTGGAACAGACCGCTAAAGCTACCAAATGCGACTTCATGCCCACCACCAAGAACAATCGGTTTTAAACCATTTTTTAGGCTATTTGCGACTTGCTCTGCCAACTCAGTTTGGGCTTGCTCCAAATTGCCATATTCACAAGTTACTGTACCTAAATCGACAATACTGACTGGACGATGAATAGGTAAATTGGCAAGCTGGTTACGGATTGCATCTGGAGCATCCGCAGCACCGACTCGACCTTTATTACGCTTCACGCCCTCATCAGAGCTAAAACCAATCAACGCAAAGTCTGCGTGTTGGGTCTTGTTGATAATATGATGAATGCGTTGGTGTGCTTCACCTTCGCCATCATGGCGGCCTTGCCATTTAAATGTGTGATTCATGTGACACCGTTTAAAAAATAACTTCTTGTCCATGCTGAATTACTCGCTTAGGTAAATCTCCACCAAGCCAGTAAACAATTTCAGATGGATGCTCAATATCCCAAGCCACAAAGTCAGCGACTTTACCCTGCTCTAAACTGCCATGTGTTTGCTCTAAACCGAGCGCTTGTGCAGCATGAATGGTCACACCTGCTAATGCTTGCTCAGGTGTTAAACGGAATAACGTGCTGCCCATGTTGAGCATTAAACGTAAAGAAAGTGCTGGAGATGTACCTGGGTTTAAATCGCTCGACAGTGCAATCCGTACGCCATGCTTAATGAGGCTTTCAACTGGTGGATATTGTGTTTCACGTAATAAATAAAAGGCGCCCGGCAATAGCACAGCAACCGTATCCGACTCTGCCATTGCTTTAACATCATCTTCGGTCATGTACTCTAAATGGTCAGCCGACAAAGCATGATACCGCGCTGCTAAGCTTGAACCGCCTAGCGATGAAAGCTGTTCAGCATGCAGCTTAACCGGTAGATTCAAAGACTGTGCTGTTTTAAAAACACGTTCGACCTGAGCAGGTGAAAATGCTAAATGCTCACAGAAAGCATCAACAGCATCGACTAAACCTTCAGCATGCAGTTTAGGCAGCATTTCTGTACAGATATGCTCGATATAAGCATCGCTTTGATCTTTGTATTCTGGTGGTAACGCATGTGCTGCTAAACAAGTGCTTTTTACCGTCATTGGTAAAGCTTCACCAATTTGACGAATGACGCGCAACATTTTGCGCTCATTTTCGTAGTTGAGCCCGTAACCAGACTTAATCTCGATGGTGGTTACACCGTCTTGTTGCATACAGCGAATGCGCTTAAGTGCCGAATTTAATAATTGTTCTTCGCTTGCTTCACGCGTTGCACGCACTGTACTTGCAATGCCACCGCCGCTTGCTGCAATTTCAGCATAGCTCACACCCTGCAAGCGTTTTTCAAACTCAACACTACGGTTGCCGCCAAATACACTATGCGTATGGCAGTCAATAAATCCTGGGGTCACCCAAGCTCCATTTAAATCAACTGTTTCGGAATAAGTATCGCTAGGAAGTTGTTGTTGTTTTCCAATCCACTGAATGAGATGCCCTTCTGTGACAATTGCAGCGTCTTCAATGTAAGAGTATTGCCCATTTTGCATGGTCGCAATGTGGCAATTTTGCCAAAGTTTTTTCATGAGCCTTTCCTCAAAACTGCCCAATAGTTAAACCATTGGGCAGTTCATTTGTTAGCTTTCTATCTCAACATTTTGCTGGATAGGATTACTTTCCTTTCCCAGATTTTGTTCTGGTTTTACCCATATGCGATAAGCAATAGTTAAGAGTACAAGCCATGTTATACCTACATAAATTGCAGGACGTGAATCAGGGAAATAACCCATCATGACTAAAATGAACACCATAAAACCAATCGCGAACGCAGGTGCATATGGCCAGCCCCATACAGGGAAATCAAGTGCTTTAATTTCAGCAGTAGATAATTTACGGCGCATCGCCACTTGCGAAAGCAAAATCATGAGCCAAACCCAGACGGTTGCAAAAGTCGCAATTGATGCAATGATCATGAATACATTTTCAGGAATCAGGTAGTTCAGTACCACACCCGTCAATAGCACACCAGCCATCACCACAACAGTCATCCATGGCACACCATTACGTGATAGTTTTTGGAAAACTCGAGGTGCTTGACCACGGTTTGCCATGCCATAAAGCATACGGCCTGCGCCGAATACATCACTGTTAATTGCTGAAACAGCTGCTGTAATCACGACAATATTTAAAATATTTGCTGCTGATTTAATGCCTAAATTTTCAAAAATCTGGACAAATGGACTACCTTGGCTACCAATTTGGTTCCATGGAAAAATCGACATCAGAACAAAAATCGTGAGCACATAAAAAAGTAAAATACGAACCGGAACAGCATTAATTGCTTTTGGCAAAGTCGTTTTCGGATCTTTAGACTCACCAGCTGTAATGCCAATAATCTCAATACCACCAAAGGCAAATACCACTACAGATAAACATGCCACCAAACCTGCAATACCATGCGGCATAAAACCGTCATAAATCCATAGGTTTGAAATGCCCGGTACGATATTGCTATGATCAGCGCGGAAGCCATAGAACATAAGGCCTAAACCGCCTACAATCATGGCAACAATGGCAGTAACTTTGATAATAGACAACCAAAATTCGAGTTCACCGAAGACTTTAACGTGAATTAAGTTAATGGCACCCAAGAACATAATTAACGATAAAATCCAGATCCACCTTGGTACATCGGGATACCAGAATCCCATATAAATACCAAAAGCAGTGACATCAGCAAGTGCAACAATCACCATTTCAAAAACATAAGTCCAACCTGTGGTAAAACCAGCTAGTGGACTAATGTATTGTGATGCATAGTGGCTAAATGAACCGGATACTGGGTTATGGACAGCCATTTCACCCAGTGCGCGCATAACAATATAAATTGCAATCCCTGCAACAATATACGCTAATAATACTGAAGGCCCCGCCATTTTAATGGCAGTTGCCGAACCATAGAAAAGCCCAGTTCCAATTGCTGAGCCCAATGCCAAGAACCGAATATGGCGGGTGTTCAAACCCCGCTGTAGTGTGGAGTTTTGTGACATTATAATCTCCAATCCTTGAGGATATTTAGTTAGATTCGGCCACTCCATGTGACCGTTTTATTAATCACACTTCAGATAGACTAGGGAGTAGGTTTGGAATAATTAACTCGTTTAGACAACCACTCGACAGTAATTCACTTGCCTGTTCAATATCAGGAGCAAAGAAACGGTCTTCGCTGTAGTACGGCACTTGAGCGCGCAAGATTTTACGGGCTTGTTCAAGTTTAGGCGAGCTTTTTAGGCCTTCACGGAAATCTAAACCCTGACAAGCGCCTAACCATTCAACAGCTAGAATGCCGCGCACGTTATCAGCCATTGGCCAAAGTCGTTTACCCGCGTTAGGCGCCATCGAAACATGGTCTTCCTGATTCGCTGAAGTCGGTAAGCTATCAACACTCGCCGGATGTGCAAGCGCTTTGTTATCACTCGCAAGCGCTGCTGCTGTAACTTGAGCAATCATGAAACCTGAGTTAACGCCACCATTTGCGACCAAGAACGGTGGAAGCTGTGACATGTGGCGGTCCATCATCATCGAAATACGACGTTCTGACAGTGAACCAATTTCTGCAATTGCCAATGCTAAATTATCTGCCGCCATTGCTACAGGTTCTGCATGGAAGTTACCGCCTGAAATCACGTCACCTTCTGCTGCAAAAACAAGAGGGTTATCAGACACTGCGTTTGCTTCAATTGCTAAAACTTCAGCAGCCTGACGGATTTGAGTTAGACATGCACCCATCACCTGTGGCTGACAACGCAATGAATACGGATCTTGAACTTTGCTACAGTCTTCGTGTGAATGTGCAATTTCACTTGATTCTGTTAAGAGGTCACGATAAGCCGCAGCCACATCAATTTGACCACGTTGACCACGTACTTCATGAATACGTGCATCAAACGGTGAACGTGAACCCAGCATTGCTTCAACACTTAAACCACCGCATACAGTTGCAGCAGCAAATAAATCTTCAGCTTCAAACAAACCACGTAAAGCATAAGCGGTCGAAACTTGTGTACCGTTTAGAAGTGCCAAGCCTTCTTTAGCTGCTAAAGAAATTGGCTCTAAGCCTGCAATTTTTAAAGCTTCAACTGCTGGTATCCATTCACCTTTATAGCGCGCCTTACTTTCACCCAACAAAATCAATGACATATGTGCAAGTGGTGCCAAATCACCCGAAGCACCTACTGAGCCTTTAAGAGGAATGTGCGGATAAACTTCTGCATTAATTAAAGCCAACAATGCATCAATGACTTTACGGCGAATACCTGAGAAACCACGTGCCAAGCTATTTGCTTTCAATAGAATAATTAAACGAACCATTGCATCATCAAGTGGCTCACCTACACCTGCTGCATGCGAAAGAACTAATGAACGCTGTAATTGTTCTAAATCTTCAGGAGCAATCTTGGTTGAAGCAAGTAAACCAAAACCTGTGTTAATGCCGTAAGCTGTACGCCCTTCATTTACAATCTGTTCTACACAAGCCACGCTTGCGTTAATTGCAGCTGAAGCACTGTCATCTAATTTAACTTTAATCGGGTTGAGGTAAGCTTGACGTAAATCAGCTAAGGTTAATTTTCCCGGTTGGATCAATAATTCCATGTTGGCTTCCTAATTTTTGGCACTATATTCTGCTGAGACGGTGCTTTTCACAATTGCAAAAAGCACCGCTAGTTTTTCCATGTGTTTTTATTGAGTGATCATTGGCAAGTTTAAGCCTTGCTCTTTCGCACAGTTAATCGCAATTTCATAACCTGCATCGGCATGACGCATAACACCTGTTGCAGGGTCATTGGTCAGTACACGAGCAATACGTGCAGCAGCGTCATCTGTACCATCACACACAATCACAACGCCTGAGTGTTGAGAGAAGCCCATACCTACACCGCCACCATGGTGTAGAGACACCCAAGTTGCCCCGCCTGCTGTATTTAACAAAGCATTTAATAAAGGCCAGTCTGATACTGCGTCTGATCCGTCTTGCATTGCTTCAGTTTCACGGTTTGGACTCGCAACTGAGCCTGAGTCTAAGTGGTCACGACCAATTACGACTGGTGCTGATAATTCACCACTACGAACCATTTCGTTAAAAGCTAAACCAAGTTTTGCACGTAAGCCTAAACCCACCCAGCAAATACGCGCTGGTAAACCTTGGAAGCTAATGCGTTCACGTGCCATGTCTAACCAGTGATGTAAATGTTCATCATCCGGAATTAACTCTTTAACTTTGGCATCTGTTTTATAAATGTCTTCTGGATCACCAGAAAGCGCTGCCCAGCGGAATGGACCAATACCACGGCAGAACAATGGACGAATATATGCAGGAACGAAGCCAGGGAAATCAAAAGCGTTTTCTACGCCTTCTTCTTTCGCCATTTGACGAATGTTATTACCATAGTCAAAAGTTGGAACACCCATTTTTTGGAAATCGAGCATTGCTTGAACGTGTTTCGCCATCGACTGTTTTGCAGCTTTTACAACAGCTTCTGGTTCTGTTTTCGCACGTTCACGGTATTCATCCCAAGTCCAACCTACTGGTAAGTAACCATTGAGTGGATCGTGTGCACTTGTTTGGTCTGTTACCATGTCTGGACGTACACCACGGCGCACAAGCTCAGGTAAAATTTCAGCAGCGTTACCATGAAGTGCAATTGAAATAACCTTGCCTTCTTTCGTGTAACGATCAATACGCGCTAAAGCATCATCTAAATCAGTTGCTTGTTCATCTACATAACGCGTACGTAAACGGAAATCGATACTTGCTTGTTGGCATTCAATGTTTAAAGAGCATGCACCTGCAAGTGTTGCAGCTAACGGTTGAGCACCACCCATACCACCTAAACCAGCAGTTAATACCCAACGACCGTTTAAATCACCGTTGTAATGCTGACGACCTGCTTCAACGAAAGTTTCGTAAGTACCTTGCACAATGCCTTGGCTACCAATGTAGATCCATGAACCTGCTGTCATTTGACCGTACATTGCTAAAGCTTTTGCATCTAACTCGTTAAAGTGTTCCCAGTTTGCCCAGTGCGGCACAAGGTTTGAGTTTGCAATTAAAACGCGTGGTGCATCTTTATGAGTTTTAAATACGCCTACTGGTTTGCCTGATTGAACTAATAGAGTTTCATCAGTTTCAAGATTTTTTAAAGTATCTACAATTTTGTCGAAACATTCCCAGTTTCGTGCTGCACGGCCAATACCACCGTATACAACCAACTCTTTCGGGTTTTCTGCAACGTCCGGATCAAGGTTATTCATCAACATACGTAATGGCGCTTCAGTTAACCAACTTTTAGCCGTCAATTCAGTGCCGCGTGGCGCACGAATTTCTACATCACGAAATTTTGTTGTCGTTGTTGTTGTCACAGGCGGACTCCTTCCTTTGAGCTTACATCAGCAGAACATCACTTGTTTCTGCATTTGTATAGTAATGTATTAACTTGTATATACATCCATATACTACACAAATATTTTAAAACGTGAAGAGGGTTTCAAATATTTTTTTAAAAACTAAAATAAGCATTTGAATTAACTATATTTATTTTTAACACCGACATAAAAAAAGCACATATCCTTGAGTTGGACATGTGCTTTAAAAAAATAATTTATTTACTTTTAACGTTGAATTAGCTCAATAACATAACAATTTTTTGCCCAATTTTGAGGAAAATGAACTGAGGTAATTGCAGTGGTTTTCTCAATTTTTAAAGTCTCGTGAGCAGCAAGCAAAAAGGTTTTGTCCTCAATCGCTACTTCAGTGTTAGAACCACTATTAAAAATAAAAATCAGGTCTGCCGAGCTTAAAAAAGTCTGTGCTTCTGTACCATCTACTCTCTGAAAGCGGGCATGAAACTTTCCAGGATCATAAATTAAATTTAGATCGCGAATTGCACCGTCAACCAGTTCACTATGCACCTGACTTTCACCATGAAAAGCAAAAATATCACCCAGCTTTAACGACCTAGCAGGCAGATCATCGACATGTAATACGATGCCTTGTCCATCAAGTACAGTAATAATTCGCTGCTTATTTGGGAACAAGGAAAATGGTCCAGAATTTGTCACATCTGCCATGGAAATTCGCCAGTCGAAATCAAGATCACCTAGGCTTCGCGCAATTTCCAAAGTATAGCCTGCACCATTTTTCCAAAGCATTTTTGTATATTGATCTGCCTTGAGTACTTCAATCATTGCGTAAATTTGCCTTCTAGATAATAACGACTACCCGGATATGTTAGACGGGCACTAGAAATGAGTTGTTTGTTTGACCATGTACGACGGCGAATGAGTAAACATGGTTCAGTTTTAGTGATTTTTAACCACTTACACTCTTGCGGAGATGCTAAAACAGCTTCAACAATGTGCTCGCCTTCTGTCACAGGTGCTTTCGCCATTAAGTATGCATTTGGAGTAATGGTTTTAAAGTCTTGTTCTAAATAATCTGGAATGAGTGCTGCATCAACCAAACGATCTTCGACCTGAACTGGCACATCATTTTCATAATGCACAATAATTGAATGAAACAGCTTTTGCCCTTCACGAGTCTGCATTAATACACTTTGCTCTGCATTTGCATAAATTTGTTCTAAAATTAAAACTTCAGCATGGTGCTTATGGTTTCGTGCAACAATCTCTTCGGCAATATTATTAATTTGAAAAAGTGCAGTTCGGCCTTGCCCTTCAGCAACAAAAGAACCAACACCCTGTATACGTACCAATAGACCCTCAGTCGTTAATTCACGTAAAGCGCGATTTACTGTCATGCGACTGCAACCAAGTTGATTGACCAGTTCACTTTCCGAAGGAATTTTTTTATTTACAGCCCAAGAGCCTTCATAAATCTTTTGTGAAATCAGCTGTTTTACGCGTTGATATAAAGGAACTGGACTATCAGCTTCAATCGAAAGCTCAGCATGTTCTTGTTTTGATGTTCTGGGCATAACAAATACTCAAAAAGGCAGCAGGCAAAATCATATTTTAGTTGACATGCTATGTATATACAACCACATACAATATGTTAATTAATGAATTAAATAGATTTTAAAAAGTTTAAAAAATAAACATAGCTCAACAAGAGCTAATTTAAAGTTTTATGTAGATAAATTCAAATATATAAAGGTTTTATCAATATTTATTTAATAATTATTTGTGCTATGCCTTTGCTCCATTCAAAGATAAAAAAGTATGATCCTTTTAGGTTTACGAAATGATGCTTAAAAATTTTATTTAAAATAACTGATCGATAGTATTCTTCTGCCACACAGTATATTAATAAAACTGGAAGCACATCGAATGCGTAATTATAAAATAGATATTCTTCGAGGAATCTCTATCCTTTTGGTTCTTTTACATCATTTTAATATTCCTTATAAACTTAAAGATACATGGTTAGGTTTTAACTTTTTAGGTGAAGCATTTAGCATGTTAATCGCAAGAAACGGAAATTATGGCGTTACCATGTTTTTTGTGATTTCAGGTTTTTTAATTACCCATCACACTTTAAAAAGAGACAAACAATTCTCCGCAATTAACCTCAAACATTTTTATATCCGGCGCGCAGCTCGTATTTTACCGTGTCTGGTTTTACTCATTTCAGGTGTAAGTGTACTTGGGTCATTTGACTTAAAACCCTTTATGAACCAAGCTCCCAATGGCATTGAGGTTTCCTATCCACTAACAATTTTTGCAGCTTTAACCTTCTGGATGAATATCCTGATTATCAAATTTGGTTGGGTAAACTATGCTTTAGGTGTGTTGTGGTCACTCTCTGTAGAAGAAGTTTTCTACTTTGTTTTTCCATTATTGTGTTTGCTCACACGCAGTAATAAGGTCTTTATTGCTGTACTGATTGGGGTAATTTTATACGGACCTTATTTTAGATCTCTACATTTTGGAGAAGAAAGCGGAGCTTATTTATATCATTATTTTTCGAGTTTTGACGGCATAGCCATTGGTTGTTTAATTGCGATATTTTCTCATATATATCGCCCAAATTGGGCCTATAAAAAGCCTCTTTCTTGGTTGATTATTTTAAGCATGGCCACTCTATATTTATATGCTCCCATTAAAGAAGTCAGTACATGGGGTATTAGCTTATTTGCTTTTGCCACAGGCTTACTCATTTTGTGTTTTCAGCATCCTACGGGAACGCAAGCACATAGTCTGTTTACAAAAGTGATGGTCTGGTTGGGGCAAAGAAGTTATGAAACTTATTTGTTTCATCTGGTTGTGCTGGGTCTCATGAAAGTTGCTTTTATTCCAGCTCAAACTGACTCTAGCATCAAAATTATGCTTTTAATTGCCTATCTCGTTCTGACTTTCATCATTAGCGCATCAATTGAAAAATATTATTCGACACCACTTAACAGCTACATTCGAAAGATTTTCATTAAAGACAAATCATAAAAATAAGCCCCTTTAAAATAGGGGCTTATTTAATTAAGCGATCAACATAGTTTCATCATCTTGCTTAAAAGGATTCGACCAGCTCTGCCAAACTTGTGGACCTAAAGCCATTTCTTCATCACTTAATAAACAATGGTCTAATCTTTCTATCAAAGCTTGCTCATCCATTTGCATACCAATGAGAACCAGCTCTTGCCTTGCATCACCTGTTTTTGCATCCCAAACCTTTTTAATTTGTTCGATGCTGTCTAAATCACTTGGCCAGTCTTCTTCGGCAACGGCTGCCCACCAATAGCCTGCTAAGCCGTGCCGAGCCATCGCACCCGCTTGTGACCATGAATAAGCCAATGTCGGTTCGGCAGCCAACCAGAAAAAGCCTTTGGAACGAACAACTCCCGGCCATTCAGCCTGTACCAAATCATAAAAACGCTGCGGATGAAAAGGTCGGCGGGCACGGTAAACAAAGCTACTGATTCCATACTCTTCGGTCTCTGGCGTATGCTCACCACGCAATTCTTTTAACCATCCCGGCGCTTGTGCGGCTTCGTCAAAATCGAATAGATGTGTATTTAAAATTTTATCTAAAGCAATCTTTCCAAATTGAGCAATTTCAATTCGGACACGTGGGTTTAATGTCTTTAGAATTGCAGTAAGCTGCTCTTGCTGAGCTTGGTCAATCAAATCAATTTTATTCAGCACAATCACATCACAAAACTCGATCTGATCGATAAGTAAGTCGACCACAGTTCGTTCATCTTGTTCGCCTAGCGACTCTCCACGTTGCTGTAGTGAGTCCAGAGAGCTGTAATCTTTAAGGAAGTTAAAAGCATCGACTACAGTGACCATGGTGTCGAGTCGAGCAAACTCATTTAAAGAATTTCCATTTTCGTCTTCAAAAGTAAAGGTTTCTGCAACAGGCAATGGTTCTGAAATGCCTGTTGACTCAATCACCAATTGGTCAAATCGCCCTTCATCGGCTAAACGTCTAACTTCAACCAGTAAATCTTCTCGTAGCGTACAGCAGATACAGCCATTACTCATTTCAACCAGCTTTTCATCTGTTCTTGAAAGCTCCGCCCCACCTTCGCGTACTAATGCCGCATCAATATTCACCTCTGACATATCATTCACAATCACGGCAATACGGCGACCTTCACGATTATTTAAAATATGGTTAAGTAACGTGGTCTTTCCTGCCCCCAAAAAACCAGATAAAACAGTGACAGGAAGTTTGGCAAATGAGTTGGCGATTGCAGTTCGCATGGCTTGTTCTCTTTGAATAATATTTAAAACTAATCATGACTAACCATTAAATATGGTCAGATGGCAGGTGTTTCTACTCTAAACCATATTAATGTTATGTTATAACATAACTATTAAGCAAGTTTTTTATCTCTCCTTCCTTTACACCAGTAAATTAGTCTTTGAAAAAATTACTTTTAAAAGCCCTGACACATTGACGTTTTATAGTGGTGATCGGGCCCCCACGCTCTAAAACCTTGGCTATCAATATGAATTTGTCCCGAAGCATAAACACCCAATCCCATCTTGAGTGCTTGTCCTTTGGTTGCCCAGAACTGACAAATTTTGGTTTTGCTTTGTTGAATATTGAACTGGTCTAAGTCACTCGGCTGTTCTGGCCCAATTCGAAAATCCAGCGCTGCATTAAAGACATGTCGAGAAGCATCCGCACCACCAGCACAGCGGTTTAGAGATAAAGCTCGATAAACCGATGTCACTTCAAAATCGTTTATTACCCCATCGTTAACCAATGCTTTTAAGATGCTGAGTGTCGGAACGATATTGGACCAAATCTCGCGTGGAGGCACCGCATAGGGTTCAACTCCACATTTTTGCCAATCTCGGGCTGAACGTAATAATTCATGGTCTGGAATTAAAGTAGCAAGACCATTTTTTTGCAGGAATTGCTTGTAAGCCTGTACAGATTGTCCGTGATCTGCAGATGCTAACCATGCAATATAATCCTCAGGTTGTGGCTTTATTTTGCCGACTGACTTTGAAGGTTGAGGCAGCGTGGACTGCGGTTGCAAAGGAATCGTTGGCTTGGGTGTTTGGGTACTACACGCTGTGAGAGATAATAAAAGTAAACCTAAATAACGCTTCATAAATATGCTCTATCTTCACCAATAATGGGAAAGATGCTCATCATTAAATTCAAAAAATGTTATATTATAACAATAATAAAATCTTTTACTTTCTGTTGCTAAATTTTAAAAATAAAAAAGGACGTATGAAATACGTCCTTTTATGGTTAAATCAATCTTACAAATCAGCTTCAAGTGCAGGCACAGGTTGCTCTGCTTTCAGCTTACGACGTTTAAATTGATAAGCCACCATTAAACATAGAATCCAACCAGGAATCATCATGACTGCAATACGCATGTCTGGTGTTAAAGACATTACAACTAAAATGCCCAACATAAACACGATGCAAAGATAGTTGCTAAATGGATACATAAAGCTTGGAAACTTTGTAGTTTGACCTTGGCTTTGCTTGTATTTACGGAATTTTAAATGTGTCCATGAGATTACAACCCAGTTAATCACAATCGCTGCGACAACCAACATCATGAGCAAACCAAATGCTTTTTCAGGAAAAATGTAATTTAACAGCACACATAAAATAGTCACCGCAGCAGAAAGGATCACTGCATTGGTTGGAATACCGCGTTTATTAATGTGTGCAAATGCTTTTGGTGCATTACCTTGTTGTGCAAGACCCAATAGCATACGGCTACTGCAATAACTTGTCCCGTTATAAACTGAAACCGCAGCAGTCAAAATCACAAAGTTCAGCAACGTTGCAATGCCTTGGCTATCTAAAGAAGCAAAAACCATCACAAATGGGCTACCGCCTTCAGCCATCTGGTTCCATGGGAATAGCGAGAATAAAACCAAAAGTGTCGCAATATAGAAAATCAAAATACGGTAGATAATTTGATTCACAGCTTTAGGTAAGGTTTTGTCCGGATCACGTGCTTCAGCCGCCGTAATACCAAAAAGTTCGATACCACCAAAAGCAAAAATAATGACCGCCATTGCCATCACTAAGCCTTCAACACCAAACGGGAAAAAGCCGCCGAGTGCCCAAAGGTTAGAAATGCTTGCCTGTGGACCTGCCGTGCCTGTTGCTAGTAAATATGAACCAAACCCAATCATTGCCAGAATTGCCAAGATTTTGACAATAGAAAACCAGAATTCCATTTCGCCAAAAAACTTAACATGCAGCAAATTAATGCCGTTAATTAAGACAAAGAAGGTTAAAGCAGATGCCCACGTTGGAATTTGCGGCCACCAATATTGAATATAAAGACCAATTGCGCTTAGTTCTGCCATACAAACAAGGACATTCAGTACCCAGTAATTCCATCCAGACATGAACCCAGCAAATGGTCCCCAATATTTGTAGGCAAAATGACTAAAAGACCCACTTACTGGCTCTTCAACTACCATCTCACCAAGCTGACGCATCATTAAAAAAGCAATAAATCCTGCAATTGCATAGCCAAGGATGACCGATGGACCTGCTAATTTAATCGATTGTGATATACCAAGAAAAAGCCCTGTGCCAATCGCCCCACCCAATGCAATAAGCTGGATGTGCCGATTACTCAAACCATGTTTCAGGTTTCCTTGCTCTTGTGCTGACATATGATTATTCTCATCCGTGTCACGTAATTTTTTTCCAATAAATTACGTATATCATAAATTAATCAAACTTTCATAGAGATTCATGAAAAAATAATTGCGTGACTTTTCTCAAGAACGCGAATGAAAACAGAAAATACAAGAAATGACAATTATTATGAAATGTGTAATTAAATTATGTATTGCGTAATTTGATGAATTCAGTATTATAGAGACATAAAGCAATTGGTTGTGCTCGGTCTATATCAAACTCATAAGACAAAAGATGATCTACATAAAGGTTAAAAAACTTGTTGAGTAGCTCAGTCCTAGACCGAACTTTTATTTGTATAAGACCCGAGATAAAGACAAGGACGCGAAAATGGAACAAAAACTAAACTCTTTTATTGAAGTTTCACCTCAATCAGATTTCACTATTCATAATTTGCCTTATGGTATTTTTAGCAGAACTAGCGAAGGCGAGCGTCAAGTTGGTGTAGCTATTGGTGAGTGGGTTATTGATCTCGCTGCACTTGAAAAGCATGGTCTTTTAAAACTTTCAGAACAAGACACCTACTTTAATCAACCGACCCTGAATAAATTTATTGAGTCTGGCAAAGCAAACTGGTCAAAAGTGCGTAAGACACTACAGTCTCTTCTCTCGGCTGATAATTTAACGCTTCAACAAAATGAAGCATTACGTCAGGAAGTATTGGTTAAACAAGACAGCGTTACTTTGCATTTACCTGTTCAAGTACCTGGTTATACCGATTTCTATTCTTCTAAAGAACACGCGACCAATGTGGGTTGTATGTTCCGCGACCCAAAAAATGCTTTACTGCCAAACTGGACTGAATTGCCTGTGGGTTATAACGGCCGTGCTAGCTCTGTTGTGGTCAGTGGCACTCACGTCGTACGCCCATCTGGTCAAATTAAACTTCCAAATGAAGAGCGCCCAGTTTTTTCTGCAACGCGTAAACTCGATTTTGAACTTGAAACAGCGTTTGTTATTGGTAAACCAACGGCGCTTGGTCAACCGATCTCGATTGAAAATGCGTGGGACCATATTTTTGGAATGGTATTACTCAATGACTGGTCAGCACGTGATATTCAGCAATGGGAATATGTTCCACTCGGCCCTTTTAACGCTAAAACTTTTGCCAGTTCGATTTCACCTTGGGTCGTGACGCTTGAAGCACTTGAACCATTTAAAGTTGAAGGCCCGAAACAAGACCCGAAGCCAATGGGCTATTTACAAGAAAATATCGCCAACAGTTACGACATTAATTTGAGTGTTGAAATTCAAACGCCAAAATCGACACAAACTGACGTGATCTGTAAAACCAATTTTAAATATATGTATTGGTCTATGTCTCAACAGCTCACTCACCATACCATTGCTGGTTGTAATGTTCAGGTTGGTGACTTAATGGGTTCAGGAACAATTTCAGGTTCTACACCAGATTCGTATGGCAGTTTGCTTGAGCTTACATGGAACACAACTAAGCCGTTAACACTTGCCAACGGTGAAACTCGTGGTTTCTTACAAGATGGCGATACACTCATCATGAAAGGCCACTGTGAGAAAAATGGAATCCGTGTCGGCTTTGGTGAAGTGAAAAATACAGTTCTTCCTGCATTAACGTTCGATTTTGCAGAAACTTCGGAGCCTGACTATGAGGCTGTATAGTTACTTTCGTAGCTCTGCAGCCTACAGAGTACGGATTGGTCTAAACATTAAAGGTTTAGCTTATGAAACTGTTCCGGTACATCTAGTAAAAAACGAACAGCAAAGCGAAGACTATTTAAAGTTAAACCCTAGTGCTCTGGTCCCGACTTTAATTGACGGCGATTTAACCTTGTCTCAATCTTTAAGTATTTTGGAATATCTGGATGAACAATATCCAGAAACCAAATTACTCCCAAGAGATGTGCAAGAACGTGCCAAAGTCCGTGCTTTTGCACAAGCTATTGCCTGTGATATGCACCCATTAAATAACCTGCGCATTCTGAAATATTTAAAAAATGAGTTAAATGTTTCAGATGAGCAAAAAAATTACTGGTATCAACACTGGATTCTTGAAGGTTTTCAAAATCTGGAACAGCAACTACAAAATTCGAATGGCCAATTTTGCTTTGGACAAGAAGCTACGGTTGCCGATTGCTGTCTGATTCCACAAGTTTACAACGCGAAACGCTTCAAGATTGATTTATCTGCGTTTCCAAAAATTGAATCGATTTATCACCATTGTTTGTCTATCCCAGCCTTCTATAACGCGGCGCCAGAACAACAACCAGATTGGGAATAGTAAAAAGGAGTTTTAATATGACATTTGCCATTAAAAAAATACATCACGTTGCATATCGTTGTAAGGATGCGAAAGAAACTGTTGAGTGGTATAAAAAAATGCTCAACATGGACTTCATTTTAGCTTTTGCTGAAGACCATGTCCCATCAACTAAAGCTTTTGACCCATATATGCATTTATTCTTAGATGCAGGTCAAGGCAACGTTTTGGCATTTTTTGAATTGCCGACTCAACCAGAAATGGGCCGAGACGAAAATACGCCTCAATGGGTACAGCATATTGCTTTTGAAGTCGAAGATGTAAATGCGCTGATGGCTGCGAAGCAACATTTAGAAGAAAATGGTGTGAAAGTTTTGGGTGTAACCAATCATGGTATTTTCCACTCAATTTATTTCTTTGACCCAAATGGCCACCGTTTAGAACTTACCTATAACGATGTGCGCGCTGAAGAAAAAATTGCAAAAATTACTGAAGAAATGAAAGCAGAAATGCTTGAGGAATGGAGCAAAACTAAACGCGCTCCTCACCATACACATTTCTTACATGAAGAAGAGTTAGGAACCTAATTTTAAAAGAGCGATCTAAAAAGTCGGCATTGATTAGAATTGTTTGGATGAACTGTTCTGTATCAATGCCGATTTATATTATTTAAAGCTGCTAAATTTCTAGAAATTTGCGCTACAAATGAGAGTATGGTGATTTTAGAAAATTGTTGATTATTAAACATGCCAATTTCGCTAATAGAAAAAGGTGATTTCTATTTCTCACTAGGCTCAGGCATGATGTAAAACGCACCAATTTCAATTTATGTTTTGAACATCACTGTTTAACAACTGAAGTAACTTTATTAAGGGTATTTAAATGATTGAAGAAAAAGTATCTGGGGGGGTTCAATCACTTGAAGTCGGTTTATCTGTACTAAATGCCCTTTTAGAGCACAATCAACCTATTATTCTCAAAGATCTGTCTAGTAAGCTAGAAATGCATCCTGCGAAGGTACACCGCTATCTCGTTAGTCTTATTCGCATGGAATATGCAAAACAGCTTGATGATGGCCAATATGCTTTAGGTGATCAGGCATGGCGCTTAGGTCTAAACTGTGTTCAACATAGCGACACACTACAGCTGGTACAGCATTTAATTTACGACCTACAAAACAAAATTGGTTGCGGTATACAAATTAGTAAATGGTCGCCTAAAGGCCCTGTGGTTGTTCAATCTATTGAATCTAACCACCCTATTTCGATTGTCACCAAAGTCGGCTCGATCATGCCTTTAGTTAATTCTGCTGCGGGACGTTTATTTGCATCTTACCTTCCAGAACATTTTGTTCGCCCCTTAATGGAAACAGAATGGCAAAAGCATCAAGAGCTTGGTCTTAACATTGCACCACAAAACTGGCAAGCGTTTACAGAGCTTAAAGAAACGATTCGCCAGCAAGAAATGTCGGCAGCGAAAGGTGATTTACTAACAGGAATTAATGCAGTGGGTTTACCTGTGTTTAACTCAAATCAAAGCATAGAGTTTTGTATTGTCGCACTGGATAGCGAAATGTTTTTACCAGTCGACCCTCACAGTAAAACGATTGAAATCCTAAAAAATGAAGTGAAGCTCATCAATCAATATATTAAAAGTCGCTAATTAACAGCCATAAAAAAACCAAGAGATCAACCTCTTGGTTTTTTTAGATGAGAAACAAAGCTCAGCTTATTTAGTTTCTAGAACACCACGGCGAATCTGGTCACGTTCAATTGACTCGAACAACGCCTTGAAGTTACCTTCACCAAAACCATCATCATCTTTACGTTGAATAAATTCAAAGAAGACTGGACCAATCATGTTTTCAGAGAAAATTTGCAATAACAGTTTCTTCTGACCATCTTTGGTATTGCCGTCTAGCAAAATACCACGCTGTTTTAACTCGTCAGTCGGCTCACCATGCTCAGGTAAACGCTCTGGTAGCATTTCATAATAAGTATTTGGCGGTGGTGTCATAAATTTCAGACCGAGGCCTTTTAACTTATCCCAAGTCGAAATTAAGTCATCACAAATAAACGCGATATGTTGAATACCTTCGCCATTAAAGTCAGACAGGAACTCTGCAATTTGGCCGTTTCCTTTGTCCGAATCTTCGTTTAATGGAATACGGATCATGCCGTCTGGCGCTGTTAATGCTTTAGACGTTAAACCTGTATATTCGCCTTTAATATCAAAGTAGCGAATTTCTTGGAAGTTAAAGATTTTTTCATAGAAGTTTGCCCAATACTCCATACGGCCTTTGTAGACGTTATGAGTTAAATGGTCAATTTCGTTTAAGCCTGCACCTACTGGGTGTCTTTGAGCATCATCAAAGAACGTAAAGTCGTTTTCATAAATATCACGGTCAACTAAAAAGATTGGCATGCCACCAATACCTTTAATTGCCGGAATGTTGAGCTCCATTGGCCCAACTTTTGAATACATTGGTTCAGCACCAAGTTCTACGGCTTTCTGGAAAGCTTTTGCTGCATCACGTGTTTTAAAGCCCATCGCACAAGCAGATGGACCATGTTCATTAAAGAAGAATGAAGCATAAGATTCTGGCTGATAATTCAGGATAATATTGATATTTCCTTGACGCCATAAGTACGCTTCTTTCGATTTATGCTTGGCTACTTTTGAAAAGCCGATTGTTTCAAAAACTGGATCTAATTCATTTTCTTTTGAAACAAACTCAATAAATGCAAAACCGCATAATTCTAATGGGTTCTCTAAAATATCCATCTAGTTTCCCTCTGGTGATTACCTGTTCCGTTTATCTCTATTGCTGATCAATTCAGCTCCTTTCTCTATAGAATACGTATTTATTGGGTAGGTCTTTGAACCGTCAAAATGCCTTAACCCAACGCATCCTATGAGAAAAAAACGAATCACTAAAAAGATATGATGAGCGTGAAGCTTTTGATGATTAATTCCCGTTCCATGTGGTGTTTATTTTCCATACACACTGTCCTTTCTTATCTAAAAGTACGATTGAGATTTTTCACTAAACCCTTAAAAATCGTCTTTTCCTAAAAATCATTTATAGATTTATGGAGACCAACATCCTTGTTGGATCTCCAATGGCCATTTACCTTAAAACAGATGCTACTAAAAACAATTAAATTATGCAATACATAACTTAATTATGAATTGCATAATTTTGGTAATCTTTTAATTTGTGTGTTTTTAAAATGAATTGTCATATTCCATATTCTGTTTATGATTCTTAATCTTCAAAAATCTCACCTGCTTTGAGTTTGGAAAACTATGCTTCTAGTCAGCGCATGTTTAATTGGCGAACCTGTTCGTTATGACGGTAAATCTTGCCTAAATATTTTACTTAAGCAGCTGTTACTCAATAAAAAAGCTCATGCTCTTTGTCCAGAGTTATTAGGTGGTTTTACCACTCCGCGCTTACCCGCAGAAATTGTTGGGGGAACAGGACAAGATGTGCTAGATGGCAAAGCAAAAATTACCGATTCATCTGGTTTAGATGTAACAGACTTATATTTAAAAGGTGCACACCGCACTTTAGAAATTGCACAGCAAATAAAAGCAAGCTGTGTGGTTTTAAAAGAAAATAGTCCCTCTTGTGGTAGTCAAAAAATTTATAACGGGACTTTTCAAGGCGAAAAAATTGTTGGAACTGGAATCACCACGGCACTTTTACAGCGCCATGGTTTTGAGGTGATTTCTGAAAATGAAATTGAAGATTGGTTAGCAGAACATCCGCTTTAATGGTTGTCTGCTCACTCAAAACCCTCTTAATTGCTTTCTAAAATGAAAACAGAGGGCACTCAATACACAAGCTATTAAATAACTCAGGGCGGCCATCCACCAGAAACCATAAATTCCCATCGCTGAAATCGAGATATCCTGCCAATGCAGCCCTTTATAGGCCACCCACCAACCACCGCCCAATCCGCAAGCCAGTACTACGACCAAGAAAATTAGCATCGGTAAAATCGACACATCCCAACAGCGTAACAAAGAGGTCAATAACGCCATTAAGCCATCTAGAAAATGAAACATACAGACAATTAACAGCAGTGATGCAGCTAAAATCTGTACGGCCAAATCATCTGAATAGAACGTGACAATCAAGTCCCGCTCCAACCATAAACACAGAGACAGACTGCCACTCACTGCCATAATCACCCATATACTTTGTGTGGCAATTTTATCTGCTTCTTCCATGTTTCCGCTGCCCATAGATCGTGACACCAAAATGCTATAAGCCGAGGCAATTGATGACGGGATAATAAACATGAACCCGCTGGTGCTCGCGACAATTTGATGGGCTGCTGACACCACACTTCCAAAAGGCAAAATCAGAATAGCAACCGAACAGAATGCAACGACGTCCATCAACGCCAAGATCGCGGTCGGTATCCCTATTTTTAAAATCATCCGCAGACTTTGTCGGCTATCTTCAGGTGACAGTTCTGGATGTTCAATAAAGATGTAGCCTTTCTCCAGAAAAAATAGGTAATAAACAGCCAGCATAAACCACCTTACAATGAGGGTGGCTAACAAAGCCCCTATCGCACCGAGTGGCGGAATTGAAAATGAATCGACGCCATAAATTAAAAGATACGACAAAATAATTTTAAGAATAAAAAAAATGATATCTGATAATAAAACCTTATGCGCATTTTCAGTGACCTGAGACAAAGCTGTAAATAAACGCATGAGTAAATGCGCAGGTAAAATAAATACCAAAGCCCAAATACAGTTTTTAGTAATTGAAATGACATGTTCAGATGCACCAAACAATTTTGGTAAATCACGGAACAAGTAAAGCAAGCCAATACTAATCAATGCCGAACATAACATCAGCCAGATGCCTTGAATAAAAATCTGACGAATACGTGGTATATCATGACAACCATAAGCTTCCGAGAGCTTGAGCATCACACCTTGCAGAATCCCCATACCAATGACATAAATCACTGTATATAAAGATAAGGTCACTGATAATGCGGCTACATGGTCATTACTAAAATGCCCTACATAAGCAATATCAATCAATCCACTTAAAACTAGGATTAAATTGCTTGAAAGCATTGGAATAAATAATTTAAAAATCTGATTCATTTAGGAAATGCCTTATTTTTCTTTGCGAGTTATATTCATATTCACGTTATTTTTAGTGCATCAATTCAAAGCAAAAGACATACCCGTTCTAAATTCAGCTCCCATAAAATTTGTTTTAAATGAAAAGACCAAACGATTCGTTTGGTCTTATTTTCTAATTCATGTTTTTCTACGGTTATTATTTTTTGTGTTTACTCGCCCAATAAGTGGCAAGTGCAGGCCCAGAAATATTATGCCAAAGGCTGAAAATCGCACTTGGCACTGCTGTAATCGGGGAAGCCGCAAAATGTACCGCTGCAAGAGCAACGCCTAAGCCTGAGTTTTGCATTCCCACCTCAACAGCAATCGCTTTGCTATCGGCATAAGGTAATTTAAAGAATCGTGCTGCTGCAAAACCTAATAAATATCCAAGCCCATTATGTAAGATCACTACGGCTAATATGAGTAAACCCGACTGTAGAATAGCTGCTTTGCTCCCACCAATAATGGCTGCAACAATGGCTACAATTGCAATAACCGACACTAAAGGCATGACTTGAATATAGGACTCGACCTGACGCTTGAGCCATGTTCTTAAAATCAGACCAACGACAATAGGAAGCAGTACTACCTGTAAAATTGAAACGAACATAGAAGCTGCATCAATTTTCAACCACTGACTAGCAAGCAAATAGAAAATAGCAGGTGTTAACACGGGAGCTAAAAGTGTTGAAACTGAGGTACAGGCCACCGATAAAGCCACATTGCCTTTAGCCATATAGGTAATGACATTCGAAGCCGTTCCACCGGGGCAACATCCTACCAAAATCACACCAACCGCAATTTCAGGAGGTAGTTGAAATAATTTACATAAGACAAATGCTAAACCTGGCATGACCACAAACTGTGCCACTACCCCAATCAACACCGCTTTAGGACTTTGTAGCACACCTTTAAAGTCGTCTACGGTCATGGTCATTCCCATACCAAGCATAATAATGCCCAGAATCCATGGAATATAAGCTTTCAGCCAGACAAAAAACTCAGGCTGCCATAGCGCCAATGCTGCAAAAACAATCACCCATAGGGCAAAAGTTTTTTGAATAAATTGGGTAAAGCGCAGTAATGCTGACATACTTTCATTCCCTAAAAATTAAAACATCAAAGTCAAAATACAAGAGCAATAGGCTTAGCGCTCACTCAATAGATCCGTAGACTGAATACGGACAACACCTTGTTGCTGCATGGTTTGCCATGCCTGTTCTAACGAACCATTTAAATCAATACCTTTACAAGCATCTTCAACCACTAAAGTTTTAAAACCTTGTTTGATTGCATCTAAAGCAGTCCATGCCACACAAAAGTCGGTCGCAATTCCAACCACATACACCGTATCAATACCACGCTCTTTTAAGTAACCCGTTAAACCAGTCATTGTGGACTGATCTGCTTCCATAAAAGCCGAGTAGCTATCGATATGAGCATGAAAGCCTTTTCGAATAATGAGTTGAGCTTTTGGAATATTCAAATCAGGATGAAAATCGGCATCTTTGGTGCCTTGTACGCAATGTTTAGGCCAAAGCACCTGTGCTCCATAGGCGAGTTCAATAGTTTCAAATGGCTGCTTGCCCGAATGATTTTGTGCAAAAGATATATGATTATCTGGGTGCCAATCTTGCGTCAGAACAACATTTTCAAAACAATCAGCAAGTTGGTTAATCGTTGGAATAATTGTGTCGGCGTCAGCAACTGCTAAATTTCCACCCGGTGTAAAACCATTTTGTACATCAACTACGATTAAAGCCGCATTTTGTGGTTGTTTATTCATTTTCATGTCATCTTCAATCCCAACAGGGAAAATTGCATTCTATCTTGCCATAAAAAAAGCCGATATTAAGTAAGGCTCAGTTGAATCAAGCTGTATTGTTATATTTACGAACCCTTCTCACCCCTGCAATACGAATACATCCTATCTTTTCCTCAAGTTTACATAGCGATTATCCGTTAGGCGTATTGTTCTTATGCGTCTGATCAGTCATAATTTGCATAATTGTCATTCAACAATCTGTTATTGTTAGAACTGGACAATCAAAATACTGCAACCATCCCACATTTTGTTTTTCTTACCTCAGATTCGGATGGATAAATAGGATATTTTTAAAAATGACTCAGCAAGCACAGACCATTCAAGGCTCAATCGTCGCAATCGTCACACCAATGTTGAAAGATGGTGGTGTAGATTGGAAGGGTCTTGAGAAGCTGGTTGAGTGGCACATAGAACAAGGTACAAACAGTATTGTAGCCGTCGGTACTACCGGCGAAGCCTCAACATTGAGCATGGAAGAGCACACACAGGTTATTAAAGAAATTATTCGTGTAGCCAATAAACGTATTCCAATTATTGCCGGTACTGGTGCAAACTCAACCCGTGAAGCAATCGAATTAACTAAAGCTGCTAAAGATCTTGGCGCAGATGCAGCCTTACTTGTTACGCCATATTATAATAAGCCAACTCAAGAAGGCCTCTACCAACACTATAAAGCGATTGCTGAAGCCGTAGAATTACCACTTATTCTTTATAACGTACCTGGCCGTACGGGTGTAGATCTTGCAAACGATACAGCTGTACGTTTAGCAGAGATTCCTAATATTGTCGGTATTAAAGACGCAACAGGTGACGTACCTCGTGGTAAAGCTTTAATTGACGCTTTAGACGGCAAGATGGCTGTGTATTCAGGTGATGATGAAACTGCATGGGAACTTATGCTTCTTGGTGCAGATGGTAATATCTCTGTTACAGCAAATGTTGCACCTAAAGCAATGAGCGAAGTATGTGCTGTTGCGATTGCCAAAGATGAACAACAAGCGAAGACGATTAACAATAAGATTGCAAATTTACACAATATTCTATTTTGCGAATCAAACCCAATTCCTGTGAAATGGGCACTACATGAGATGGGACTGATTGATACTGGTATTCGCTTACCACTCACTCCTCTCGCTGAGCAATATCGCGAACCTCTCCGCAATGCCCTAAACGATGCGGGAATTATTTAATAAGAGCAATTTATGATGCAATTACGTCTTGGTTTAGTCCTTGCAGTTTCAGCCTTAAGTTTAGTTGGTTGTGGTCGCTTCGCAATTAATAATCATTCTTTAGATTATAAAAATGCCAAGCA
The DNA here is from genome assembly GCF_059416285.1 of Acinetobacter sp. GW821-FHT09D10. Taxonomy (NCBI): domain Bacteria; kingdom Pseudomonadati; phylum Pseudomonadota; class Gammaproteobacteria; order Moraxellales; family Moraxellaceae; genus Acinetobacter; species Acinetobacter sp. GW821-FHT09D10. Next base: position 41,489 of record NZ_JBWKOW010000002.1, on the reverse strand, counting down.
ACTTGCCCCGCTTGAGTATCCTGCAGATGCAACTGTACGACCAGCGACACCTTTGTATCCTGCACCAACTGTTGACCAGCTCGCTATCGAGCACGCACCGAAGTTTGAAAACCAGCGTGGTAACCGTTTTGCATTGCCACGTCCTGAACAAACACAGAATGGCAATGCAACAGCAGATGCATCTGCTCAAACGACGACTGCGCTTGGACGCCCTCAGCTTGTGACCGACGGTAATAAAAACCCATTGTTAAAAATTGATGGGAATACGACCGAGATCTGGCAATACACCAAAGCAACATTAAGCACTTTAAATTACAACATCATCGCTCAAGGCAGTAATCAGGCGACGATTAAAGTAAATGACAATACTTATGTGCTTAAACTCACTGGTGTTGGTTCAAGTCATACTCTTGCTCTATTTAATGTAGACAACTCTTTTGCAAGCCCAGATGTGGCTGCTGAAGTGTTAAACCAGATTTACCAAAATTGGCCAGCCTAGTCGTTTACTAGGCATTTTTTTTAAAAAGGTTCCCTCATGTTAAAACAAACCTTGCTCTATACTGGTAAAGCAAAATCTGTATATGAAACAGACAATGCCGACCATCTGATTTTAGTCTTTCGTGATGATGCCTCTGCGTTCAACGGCGAAAAAATCGAACAGCTAGATCGTAAAGGCAAGGTGAACAACCTTTTTAACGCCTTCATTATGGAAAAACTTGCTGCTGCGGGTATTGAAACGCATTTTGAAAAATTGCTTTCTCCAACTGAAGTGCTTGTTAAAAAACTTCAAATGATTCCTGTTGAATGTGTAATTCGTAACTACGCAGCTGGTTCTCTATGCCGTCGTTTAGGTGTAGAAGAAGGTAAAGAGTTAACTCCTCCTACATTTGAATTGTTCTATAAAGACGACGGTCTAGGCGACCCAATGGTTAACGAATCTCAAGCAATTGCTTTAGGTTGGGCGACTGCTGAACAATTAGAGCAAATGAAAGTGTTAACTTACCAAGTAAACGATGTATTAAAAGCATTATTTGCTGAAGGCAACATGATTTTGGTGGACTTCAAGCTTGAATTCGGTGTTTTCCATGACCGTATCGTGCTTGGTGATGAGTTCTCTCCAGACGGCTGCCGTCTATGGGATAAAGACTCTAAGAAGAAACTCGACAAAGACCGTTTCCGCCAAGGTTTAGGCGGTGTTGTTGAAGCTTATGAAGAAGTTGCTGCTCGTTTAGGCGTAGATTTATCTGACATCTAATCAGTCAAACTTCATGAAAAACCGGGTCTTAGCCCGGTTTTTTTACATTAAGTACTTTAGAAAATAAATAATGTAGACAGATTTGTCTATTAAAATAAATTAGCACTTGCACAAACCTAAATTTAAACACTAAAATCTAAAAAAATATTAAGTACTTCACAATAATTAAATTTAAAAATAGGGTGGGCCTATGAAAATATCTAAGCTTGAAAAGAGATTAATGAATCATCCAATCCATTTTGGTGAAAATCCTTTGGTCTTATTAACCAACTTTAGCAGCTCAGCCTTAAAACAAGGCTGGACTCAGGCAGAAGTTGAGTCAGTAATTTCCAAGGCTTCTCAAGGCGATTATATGGCGCTTATTCGTACCTTAAGAGCTTATACATTCTTTTAAATTTATTGCTGCTGCCGCCATCTACGTTGCTATAAGCAATCGCTTTTAACCTCATGCTTATTTCTTGCAGACTCATAGCTTCCCTTTAATTCAGGCGGCAATTCGTCTTGTAGCACAAAGTGCTCTCAATCTTCCTTTGCATCTGGGCTGATTGCTCTTGTTTACGCATTATTTTTGCTTCTTTGCCGCCGCCGCATCATTCGATTTATAAAAAGACACACAAAGCTGTTAGGAATAGACTGGATTTATCCTGAACACTGCCTTAACAATAAATAAAAATTAGAAATATAAAATATTTATTCAGTGAGGAGTAAACCTGATGGATCATAAAATAGAGGAAGAAAAAGTCGATCAAACCTTAAGCTGGCGTGAAAAAATAGCGGTAGAAGAACATGAGAAGCTGTCACCCCGTTTGGTCTATGAAATTATCCGTCGTGATGGTGCCGAGGAATTGGATCGCCCGACAGCTGCACTGATCTTTTCAGGGATTGCCGCAGGTTTGGTCATCAGTTTTTCATTTGTATTTAAAGCGATTATTGCTTCTTATCTCCCGACTGATGCCATCTGGACCGATTTAATCACCAATATCGGTTATACCATTGGGTTCCTGATCGCAATTTTGGGCCACATGCAGCTCTTTACCGAGAATACCATCACCACAGTTGTACCTTTATTCAAGCCCTTTACCTTCGATAAATTACGAGCAGTGGGCCGCTTATGGGGGATTGTGATTCTATGCAATGTGATTGGAACAGGTTTAGCGAGTTTATTTTTCCTAACTACTCACCTCTTTACTCCCGGTATTGACCAAGCACTCGATGAGCTAGCCCATCATGTTGCTTCCTTTTCTGCAACCCAGAATATGCTCAAAGGTATTATGTCAGGGCTGTTAATTGCAGCATTGGTCTGGATGTTGCCCTCAGTCAGTAATAAATTCCTGCTCATCTTTTTCATGACTTATCTGATAGGACTAGGTGACTTTACCCATGTAGTAGTCGGCTCTACCGAAATGTCCTATCTCGTCTGGCAAGGAGAGGCTTCCATTAATAAATATCTGTTTACTTTCCTAGTCCCAACCACCATTGGCAATATTATTGGTGGTACAGGCGTGTTCACGCTACTGATTTATGGTCAGGTGACTGAAGAGCTGGAACAGCATGATCATCGTTAGGTGCAGCTTGATAAAACGAATAAGTTATTACTGTTCTTGCTGCCATCTACGTTGTTGCAAGCGCTCACCTTCAACTTCACGCTTGTTTCTCGCAGACTCGTAGAGTTTGGTTCCCTTTAACTCAGGCGGCAAATAGTCTTGCAGCACAAAGTGCTCAGGATAATCGTGAGGATAGAGATAATTAATTCCATAACCCTGCTGTTTCATGAGCTTGGTTGGTGCATTTCTTAAATGTAAAGGCACAGGTAAATTTGCAGTCTTATCAGCAAGTTCCAAGGCCTTATTAATCGCTAAATAAGTACTATTACTTTTTGCACTCGTTGCTAAATAAACCGCCGTTTGGCCCAGAATAATTCGAGCTTCAGGCATACCTACCGCTTGGACAGAACGGAAGCATTCACCTGCAAGTAATAATGCATTTGGGTTAGAGTTTCCAATGTCTTCAGAGGCTGCAATGAGCATACGTCTTGCGATAAAAACCGGATCTTCGCCGCCTTTGAGCATACGTGCCATCCAATACAGGGTTGCATCTGGATCACTGCCACGAATCGATTTAATGAATGCAGAAACTAAATCGTAATGCTGTTCCCCAGATTTGTCATATCGTGCAATATTTTGCTGCGCTACTTTCACCACAACCGCATTGGTAATGGTATTTTCAATCTCTGGTTCAAATGTGCTGGCAATCAGGTCAAGTAAATTAAGCGCTTTACGGGCATCACCTGCAGCGAATTGAATGAGAGCATCATATTCTTCAATATGAATATAGCGTTCTTTTAAGAATTTATCGGCTTGAAGCGCACTATTAATGAGAGTTTGGATCGCTTCACTGTCTAAACTGTTTAAGGTATAAACCTGACAACGTGATAAAAGCGCACTATTTACCTCAAAAGACGGGTTTTCGGTAGTCGCTCCAACTAAGGTAATTTTACCTTTTTCAACTGCACCCAATAAAGCATCTTGCTGCGATTTATTAAAACGATGAATTTCATCAATAAAAACCACAGGTGTTAGTAAATCACCACTTTCTGCAATGACTTCACGTAATTCTTTTACACCCGTATTCAGCGCAGATAAGCTCACAAATGGGCGGTCTATCGCCTGAGCTAACAGCAAAGCAATTGTGGTTTTACCAACTCCCGGCGGTCCCCAAAAAATAATAGAAGGTAAATGACCCTGATCAATCATTTGACGCAGTGGTGCATTCTCACCTAATAAATGATCTTGCCCAATAATTTCAGACAAGTCTCTCGGGCGTAGGCGTTCGGGAAGTGGAATATGGGTGTCTGACATTTCAAATAGCTTTATCGTCTTTTATCTATAGTCTATTGTGTCTCACAGAAATCTACAATTTTAATCTATGAGACACGGCCTTTATTTACAGGCGGTTTTATCGCCTTAAGATGCTTTCTTAGTCAGCTTAAGTAAGCGCGCCTTTGAACCATCTTCAATGATCCAAATCGAACCATCTTGTGCTTCATGCAAACCACGAATACGTTGCTTCATATCTAGTCTTTGCACTTCTTTCACAGGTTTATGCTGTAAATCCACAACAATAATCGCTTCGGAAGATAACCCTCCAATTAAAGCCTTATTTTGCCATGCAGGAAATTGTTGTCCGCGATAAATGATCAAGCTCGATGGAGAGATTACAGGAGTCCAATCAATTTCAGGTGCTTTAAATTCTGGACGAGTATGATGATCTGGAATTGGTAAACCTGAATAATGGTCTCCATTTGAAACGATTGGATAACCATAATTTTCACCTTTTGTGATGATATTAAGCTCATCACCACCTTTCGGGCCCATTTCAACGACCCATAGTTGCCCTTGAGGGTCAAATGTCATTCCTAACGGATTACGGTGTCCAAGCGACCATATTTCAGCAGTTACCCCGCCTTGCTGATAAAAAGGATTACCTGTGGCCGCTGAGCCGTCATCATTTAAGCGCAAGATTTTGCCCAAGTTACTTTTCATGTTTTGGGCAGGGTCAAACTTTTGTCGTTCACCTGAACTCACCCAAAGTTTTCCATCGGCCCCGAAAACCATGCGATGCCCATAATGGCCTTGACCTGAAACTTTGGGTACTTGCTGCCAAATCTGCTTCACATCTGTAAGTTTAGGTTGATTAGGGTTAGAAAAATCTAATTTTGCACGTGAAATGACTGCTCCATACCCACCTTGCCCTTTGGTTGCATAACTTAGGTAAATCCAGTGATTCTTCGCAAAGTTCGGATGTAAAGCTACATCACCTAAACCGCCTTGCCCGCCATAACTCACTGTAGGTATTCCTGAAACATCCAGCATTTGTTTATTTTTAGGATTAAAAATTTTTAATTTACCTTGGCGCTCCGTCACTAACAAACGCTGATCTGGCAAACTTGTTATTGCCCAAGGTTCATCAAAATGTGCAACAGTTTCAACCTGATAAGATTGTTTGACTGAATTAGACTGTTCTGTTTTAGCAGAGGTTGTTTTTTCAAGGTTTTTTGAATTGGTATTATTAGAGCCACAAGCCATTAAGAAAAAAAAGCTACTACATAATAAGGGGGCTGCTAGTCGTCTCATCATTTTTATCTCCTTTTGTCTTTATTGTTATATAACGGAGATGAGCAAAAAATTTACGCTAAAAGTGTTACGTTATTATACGCTGTAATTAGAAATACCATGCAGATCTGTTTAACGTACCCAACGTACAACATAATCTTCAAGATCATCTTCATGGACATCAACTTCAGAAATACAACGTCCTGCAACCGACTTTTTCGCATTCATCACGCTTTGTCGAGAACCCGTATTTAAATAGTGCCAAGAGGGTAATTTTTTACCTTCATTCAAACGTTTATAAGCACAGCTTGATGGCAACCAGTGAATTGTTTTTAAAGACTCTACCGTTAATTGTAAGCAGTCAGGCACTTGTTGCTGACGATTAGAATAGTCCGAGCAACGACCCGTACTGCAATCGAGCAGCTTGCAAGCCACTTTGGTGTACGCGACTTCATGCGTATCTTCATCTTCTAGCTTTACCAGACAGCACAAACCACACCCATCACACAAAGCTTCCCACTCAATTTGAGTCAGTTGCTCTAGCGGATAGTTTTTCCAAAACAATGGACGAAGTGAGGTCTCGGTAGACATAAGTTTTCAACGGCTGAACAGATAAAGCAATGCATCAGTATAACATTGAAGTGCCCTATCTTAAGAAAAGAAGCTTTATTTTTAGCATCACAAAATGATTGTTTAATATACATTTCAACCACATAAACGACACATTCAGTGTAAAAAACACCCTATATAGTTAAAGGACAATGAAAAATAAGTAGGAGGACAGCATATGTTCCGTTGGGCAATAATTTTTGCAGTGATTGCACTCATAGCCAGTCTATTAGGGTTTGGTGGTGTTGCAGGGTTATCTAAAGACTTTGCCGTGATTTTATTAGTTATAGCTGTAATTCTTGCTGTAATTGGGTTCATTTCGCGAGGCAGGACTTAATTTAATCATGACCATATATAAAAAAGAAGGAACCAGTTTCCTTCTTTTTTATATTGCAATAAACTTTCTAACTTTTTCTTTTGATGTAGATTCTTACATAGTTATTTATATTACTTTATTTTTTTATGCTTTAATCAAGCGTGTTTAAATCTCTTTAAATTTCAGGATTAAGGTTATGAGTACAGCAATTAAAACCCGTGAAATTCAATATACTGCACCAGATGGCAGCCATTTAATTGGTTACTTTGCGGCTCCAGATAGTGAAACACCTGTTGCGGGTGTGATTGTTGCTCCTGAATGGTGGGGACGTAACGAATATACTGAACAACGTGCGCGTGAGCTTGCTGAACATGGTTATGCTGCGCTTGCAATTGACATGTACGGTGATAAAAAAGTCACAACTACTGCAGCTCAAGCTTATGAATGGATGATGCAGACATTTGAAGAGTTAGATACTGTCACCACTCGTGCAAATGCTGGACTTCAAACTCTTGTAGACCAACCAGAAGTAAACGGTGAAAAACTTGCAGCTGTTGGCTTTTGTTATGGCGGGAAAGTGGTATTGGATCTTGCTCGCTCAGGTGCTCCCCTAAAAGCAGTTGCAACCTTCCATGGCACGCTAACACCGAAAGCCCCTGCTCAAAAAGGCAACATTCAAGGTGAAATCTTAGTTCTTCATGGTGAATTAGACAGTATGGTCACCTTAGAAGATGTTGCTAATTTTGAAAAAGAGATGCAAGCTGCTGAGGTGAAACACGAGGTAGTGGTTTTAGAAGGTGCTAAACATGGCTTTAGTAACCCGCTTGCAGATGAAAGAGCTAAAGCGAACGGTGTAGACCTTGGCTACAATAGCGAAGCGGAAAAACAAGGCCTTGCTAAAATGTACGCTTTATTAGAACGTACTTTAAAATAAAAGAAGCGAATTTGGAGCAAATTGTTTATTTGCATTTGCTCCCTTAAATGTTTATGACTTTGCAATATTTTTACTGTATTTTTTAAACCATACTTCAATAACTATACTCCCGTTGAGCTAGAGCAAAGCCTAGTCTTATTTCCCGCACTCGGGGTTTAATGGAATAACATGAGAGGATACAACAATGACTGACAAGAAATGTCCGTATTGCGAATTTGATGAATATGACATCATTGATAAGAATGAATTTGCTGTAATTTTACCTGATTCTAATCCGTTGTCTAAAGGCCACTGTGTGGTAACACCACTACGCCATGTTCGTTCTTTTTTTGACATCACGTCTAAAGAACACCAAGGCCTGCTTACACTTCTTGAAATTGCACGCCACGAAACGCAGCTTCGCCATCAACCAGACGGTTTCCATATTAGCTTCAATGATGGTGAAGTGTTCGGACAAAATTCAGACCATTTCCACATTCATGTCATTCCGTACTACAAAAACCAGCCGTTGAAACTTGATCAGCGTTGGGGCGTACAAAAGGTTTAATCCTTTTTATTATTGAAACAGAGATCACGCTTTTTAAGGTCATCTCTGTTTTAACTGGCACTTGTGCTTACCTGCTTTAAACAAAATTTCCCCACAAATTTCAGCTATAATTTAGCCCTCACTTTTCTTCTTTAGCTGTTCATGCCCAACTTTTCTTTTTCTGATGCCCTCTTAAACTGGTTCGATCAACATGGTCGTCATGATTTGCCGTGGCAAGTCGCAGATGATCCATACAAAGTTTGGGTTTCTGAAATTATGTTGCAGCAGACTCAAGTTAAAACAGTTCTGCAATATTTCGACCGCTTTATGGAGCGCTTCCCAACCGTAGAGACATTAGGTCATGCAACTTGGGATGAAGTCGCTCCCTTTTGGGCTGGCCTCGGTTATTACGCTCGAGCCCGCAATTTGCACAAGGCCGCAGGTCTTGTAACGCAGCAGGGTAAGTTTCCTGAAACGCTAGAAGAATGGATTGCTCTACCCGGCATTGGCCGCTCTACCGCAGGTGCGCTCATGTCTTTGGGTTTACGTCAGTATGGCGTGATTATGGATGGCAACGTGAAACGTGTCTTAGCCCGTTTCTTTGCTATTGAGGATGATTTAAGTAAACCCCAACATGAACGTGAAATGTGGAAACTAGCTGAAGAGCTTTGCCCAACCCAGCGTAACCATGACTACACTCAAGCAATTATGGACCTAGGTGCGACCATTTGTACGCCTAAAAAGCCTCTTTGTTTATATTGTCCAATGCAAGCCCACTGCCAAGCTTACCAACAAGGCCTAGAACAAGAACTCCCATTTAAAAAACCTAAAAAAACACCACCCGTTAGAACAGCAGATGTTCTTATCATCCAGTGTGAAGATGAATGGTTCTGGCAACAACGACAATCTCATGGTTTATGGGGTGGTTTATTCTGTTTACCCATTTTAGAAATTGAACACGAACGTCTTAGCTTAAGTCAGCAATTTAAATTGCAACCTCAACCGCAAACCTTTCAGATCAGTCATAGTTTCACTCATTTTACGTGGTTACTTAATGCTCACACGTTCCACGTGGAACCTGATCAAAAAGAACATCTGGCAATTGAACTCGAAGGACAATGGCTTAGTCCAGAACAAGCTGTTGCCAAGGGCGTTCCAACAGCAATGAAAAAATTGATCTCGACAAGCCGTTCATGACATATTGAGTAAAATAATTTTGATATGGCAGTGACAGGGAGTATTTTGTGCGACGTTTTGTTTCCCATTTCTCACTTGGTTTTTTAATTATTCTTTTGGCTGCCTGTGCCAGTGCACCTAAAAAACCAGCCCCACTCTCACCAGCTCAAGTCAGCAAGCTTAAAAGTATGCAACTTGCAAATCGACTTCCTGTGCCTGTGAAAGGTGTCGACCGAGATGAGTTAAAAGATACATGGGGAGCTGCACGCAGTCAGGGCCGTAGTCATGAAGGAATTGATATTTTGGCTCCACGTGGAACCAAAGTGTACAGTGCAACCGAAGGACTTGTGGCAGATCTTCGCAATAACAATCTCGGTGGCAAAGTCATCTGGATTTTAGGGCCGGCGGGAACATGGCATTATTATGCTCATCTTGATGGTCACAAACGTGGCCTGAATGTAGGTGACTATGTCAAAAAGGGTGATCTGATCGGCTATGTCGGCAACACGGGCAATGCACGTTATACTTCACCTCATTTGCATTATGGTCTTTATCTAGATGGTAAAGGACGTGGTGCTGTTAATCCTTATTCTTATTTACGCTAGGAACATTGTATGTCGGAAGCGCTGATCAATCGCTTAGTAGAGTTTGCCGAGTCAGGCAATCAGCAAAAGATCATTTTAAATGGCAATAGCTATCAAGGCTGGATCATGGAAATCAGCGACGATGCCCTGCTAATCAGTACCGGTTTTTCAGATAAAGTAGGCAAAGACTTTTGGCTAAAGTTTGAAGACTTAACTCAAGCTGAACTGTATTATTGGGATACGCGCCCAAATGAATGGGTGTTATTTAAACTTTAAAATTCTAAGATAAATATAAGGAGCATCATCATGAAAACTCAACGCTGCGGATGGTGTTCCAATGATCCCCTCTATATTGCCTATCATGATGAAGAATGGGGTAAACCAGAACATGATGAAGCACGATTATTTGAAATGCTTTGTCTAGAAGGTCAGCAAGCTGGCTTATCTTGGATTACCGTACTGAAAAAAAGAGAGAGTTACCGTCAACACTTTTTTCAACATTCTATTTCAGATATTGCCTCATTCACAGATGACTTTTTAGAACTAAAATTATCCGATGCGGGTTTAATTCGCCACTTAGGCAAACTTAAAGCAATTCGTGATAATGCAATTGCTTGGCAAGCACTCAAAGCACAAGTCGGTGATGTCACTACATGGCTTTGGCAATTTGTAGATGCAGCCCCACAACAAAACGATGTTGTAGATTATCGTCAGGCACCAGCACAAACCGAACTCAGTGTAAAACTTTCCAAAACACTCAAAAAGAATGGCTTCAAATTCGTTGGCCCAACCACCTGTTATGCTTTTATGCAAGCAGTGGGCATGGTCAATGATCATGAAAACAATTGTCAATTTAAAGCTTCATAACCCACCATAACGGTTTAAATCCGCTTAAGGAGTTTCCGATGAGCAATAATACAATTCAAGCTTATGCCGCTATGCAGGCAGGTGAAAAACTGGTTCCTTACCAATTTGATGCAGGTGAATTACAACCGCATCAGGTTGAAGTAAAAGTTGAATACTGTGGTTTATGCCATTCTGATATTTCTGTTCTAAACAATGAATGGCGTTCAACTGTGTATCCTGTCGTTGCAGGGCATGAAATTATTGGACGAATTGTTGCTTTAGGCTCAGAAGCCAAAGGTCTAAAAATCGGGCAACGTGTCGGTATTGGCTGGACAGCGGAGAGCTGCCAAGCATGTGATGAATGTATTGGTGGTCAGCAAGTACTTTGTACGGGTGAAAATGTAGCAACAATCGTCGGGCATGCTGGTGGTTTTGCCGATAAAGTACGTGCAGGCTGGCAATGGGCTATTCCTCTCCCCGAAGATTTAGACCCAGAAAGCGCAGGTCCTTTACTTTGTGGCGGAATTACCGTTTTTGATCCGCTACTCAAACACAAAATTCAGGCAACACACCATGTAGGTGTAATTGGGATTGGCGGTTTAGGTCATATGGCCATTAAGCTACTTAAAGCTTGGGGCTGTGAAATCACGGCATTTAGTTCTAATCCGGATAAAACAGAAGAACTCAAAGCAATGGGTGCCGATCATGTGGTGAATAGCCGCGACACAGACGCGGTAAAAGCACAAAAAGGTAAATTTGATTTATTGCTGAGTACAGTAAATGTGACCTTAAATTGGCGCGCTTTCATTTCTACGCTAGCACCAAACGGCTCTTTGCATTTCTTGGGACTTACACTTGAACCTGTTCCAGTTTCTGTCGGTTCGCTTATTGACGGTGCCAAGTCAGTGACAGGCTCACCTACAGGTTCACCTGCTGCACTGCGTCAACTTTTAAAGTTTGCTGCACGCAAAAAAATTGCACCTCAAATTGAGCTATTTCCAATGTCAGAGCTTAATGAAGCAATTGAACGTTTACACTCAGGTCAAGCACGTTATCGAATTGTGCTTAAAGCAGACTTTGCAGAATAAAACTAGCTAACTCACGGTTTTCATCTGTTGTCGTGACCATTCCGCCAAGTCACTAATTGCTTGGCGGACATCTGCTGTTAATTCATGACCCGCATTTAAACGAATGAAATGTCGATATCGTTCATCCTCACCAAAAACATGGCCCGGTACCACAGTAATTCCTTCGGCTTTCGCAGTGTAATAAAGCGCTAAGGTATCTACCTCCTTTGGTAATTGTATCCAAAGTGCATAGCCGCCTTCTGGCTGACTTAACGCAATGGGAAGGCCGTCAAAGGCTCTTAAAATACAACTGCGATATTGTTCGACCTGTCGCATTAGATTTGGTCGTAGCTGCTCTAAATGCTCTCGATAACCACGACTATAAATAAAATCAGCTAAGCCTAATTGTAGCGGTGTATTTACTCCAATATTGCTTGCTAGCAGCTCAAGCCTTAAATGCTGTAGCTTTGCACTTAGGCAGAACCACCCTACCCGATATGCGCTCGATAGCGACTTAGAAACCGACCCACACCAAATGACATAGCCCTCACGGTCCCAATAGCGAATCGGTAGCGGGCGTTCATTACTGTAACCACATTCACCAAAAATATCGTCTTCAATAATAAAGCACTGATACTTTGCAGCTAATTCAGCAATCTTTTGTTTTTCTGAATTACTTAAACAATATCCTAAAGGATTTTGATAGTTGGCTGTCATGAGGCAAACCTTTGCCAAACCCTGCTGCATTAATGACTCTAAACGCTCAAGATCAATGCCACGATGATGCGCAGGAATTTCAATAATCTGCCGTTTTAAACTGGCTAAAAGCTGTAGTTGCCCATTGAAAGTAGGCGTCGGAATCAAAATACTATCCCCTACATCTGTTAGATGCTGAATGACTAACGACAAAGCAGGTATACAACCATTGGTAATGAAAATATCTTCTGCTGCGATAAAAATGCCGTCTTCCCGCCAATGATCAGAAAGCGCTTTCCTTAATTGCTCATGTCCTTGTTTATTACAGTAGAGAAAGTCTTGTGGCTGACAATTTTTTAAAGCCCGTTGAATAGAACGACGTAAACCCTCTACCGGAATAAAATGTGGTGTCAACTGGATCGAACCCAACGGTACGAGATGACTCTGTAAGGCAGCTTCTTGAATTTGGTTATGTAACTCTAGATTTGAGACTTGCCGAGGTAACGATAAAAAATCTGGGCTATCAGGAATAGGACTCGATTGGGCACGAGCAACCACGAAATAACCTGATTTCGGCTTTACATAAATGAGTCCCCTTGCCTCAAGTAACTCATAACAACTTTTTGCCGTGCTTAAGCTAATAGTGTGCTGACGAGCAAAATCTCGTAAAGAAATCAGCTTCTGATGGGGCTTGAGCTCATCTTGATAAATACGATGTGCTAATTGATTGGCAAGAACCTGATATTGAAAAGTCATTCTGTGCTGCTTTTTTAAAAATTTCTGTATCTGTACTGGTTTATAGAACACCTTTACGCTATAGAAATCAACTCAAAGAGTAGCAAGATCATGAAATTAAACGCTATATTCTTATTTACTATTGTTTTAGCAGGTTGCCAACCTCAACCAAAAAACGAACAATACAGACATACAGTTTGCCAAAGTCTGATTGAGGGTTATTTAAAAATGACGAATCAACAAGACTACAAATTGGAGCAGCGTACTGATGATGAGGCCAGTACGATTTCTCATTATCAATATAAGCGTAATAGCTCAAATGAAGTTGTGATGGTGAACTCGACCTATTCCAAATTATATTTTAGTTGCCGCCAACAGCAAAAAAGCTATTTTCTGGCCCAGCATTCATCAGAAGGACAAACCACTCCACTTCTAGAGGTTCATTTTCCAACTGATGGCTATGCTACTTTTAGAGAGCGTTTTTAAAACCATCTTTTAACTGTTCTGCCAAAAACTCAATGAATAAACGGATTCGTTTTGGTAGATGCTCTTGTTGATAATACACAGCATGGATGCTTTGATATTGATGTTCAATTTGATCTTCAAATAATGCAATCAATCGCCCTTCTTCAATATCTTTCCAAACTTCAAATTCAGATAGCCGTGCAATGCCATGACCTCTAATGGTGAGTTGACGTACCGTCTCTCCACTCGATGCTTTAATTTTCGATTGAGCAAAGAAATATTCATCACCTACTTTAATCGGCCAGCTATTAATATAGGCAGGTCTGGTAAAACCAATCAGATCATGTTGTTCGAGTTCTTCAGGTTGTGTTGGAGTGCCCTTAATCGCCAAATATTCTGGACTTGCCACAATATATAAACGACTTTTACACACCAGTTTGGCATGTAGGCTCGAATCATTGAGTTCCCCAAATCGAAAAGCCACATCCGTTTTATGTTGTAACAAGTCAATCACCTGATCATTACTATTTAACTCAATTTCAATATCTGGATAGCACTCACGAAACTTATGCATTAATGGTGCGATCACGTGTAAAACAAACGGAGTAGCCGAATCAATACGAATGAGTCCTGCCGTGCCCTGATCAGATTTTTGTAGTTCTTCTTCAGCAGCATTCAGCTCATTTAAGATTTTACGAGCCTTTACCAGAAACTGTTGCCCTTCTTGAGTCAATTTCAACTTACGTGTCGTTCGCTCTAACAAGGTTACATCTAACTTAGTCTCTAAGCGTGTTAAAGAACGGCTTACCCCTGAAGGCGTTTGTTTTAAATGTTCTGCGGCAGCTACAAATGAGCCTGTATCAATAATTGTGATAAAGGCAACAAGTTCTTCAATTGTTGATTTCATGGCTTATTCTATTATTGACTAATCATCAAAGATATTTTGCTTATTCATCTATTTTTTCGCAACAATAATCCGAGCAAAATGCACCTCAAGTTAAACAATTATTTAAATTCAGGTGAACACATGAATATCCCACGTTTTGGTCTAGGAACTTTCCGTCTAAAAGAGCAAGCGGTGATTGATTCTGTTAAAAATGCTTTAGATGTAGGTTACCGTGCAATTGATACTGCTCAAATTTATGACAATGAAGCAGCGATTGGTCAAGCCATTGCCGAAAGCGGTATATCACGTCAGGACTTATTCTTAACCACAAAAATCTGGGTAGATAATTTTGCTCAAGATAAATTTATTCCAAGCTTAAAAGAGAGCTTACAAAAGCTTCGTACTGACCATGTCGATTTAACGTTGATTCACTGGCCAGCACCGGACTTAGGCGTTTCGATTCCTGAAATCATGCAGCTTTTACTTGAAGCAAAACAACAGGGCTTAACCAAACAAATTGGCATCTCAAATTTCAATATTGAGCTTACCCAACAAGCAATTGACACAATTGGTGCAGAACATATTGCAACTAATCAGATTGAGCTAAGCCCTTATCTTCAAAACCACAAACTTGTGAACTTCTTACAAGAGAAGAATATTGATGTCACTTCATATATGACGCTTGCGTACGGCAAAGTGCTTCAAGACCCAGTTCTAGCTGAAATTGCAGCAGCTCATCAAGCAACAACAGCACAAATTACACTGGCATGGGCATTGCAACATGGTTTTGCAGTCATTCCTTCTTCGACTAAACGTGAAAACCTGATGAGCAATTTAAAAGCACAGGATATCGAGTTAACTTCAGCTGAAATGCAAATGATTGCCGAACTTGATCGTAACAGTCGTGAAGTTAGCCCAGAGCCATGGGCACCAGTTTGGGACTAAACTCATGAACACTCAATCAAATACGGCGTTCTCATTATTGGCATTGGCGATTGGTGCCTTTGCCATTGGCACCACTGAATTCTCACCAATGGGATTGTTGCCGAATATCGCTAATGATTTAGGGATTTCAATTCCAACAGCCGGAATGTTAATTACGGGCTATGCACTTGGCGTAATGCTAGGTGCCCCGTTCATGACCCTGTGGTTCGGTGGTTTTGCACGACGTAATGCGCTTATCTTTCTGATGGCGATCTTTACGGTAGGTAACCTAATTGCAGCATTTTCACCAAGCTATATGAGCTTATTAGGTGCTCGTCTCATCACAAGCTTGAACCACGGTGCGTTCTTCGGGATAGGTTCAGTTGTAGCAGCAAGCATTGTGCCCGCACATAAACAGGCCAGTGCTGTAGCAACCATGTTTATGGGCCTAACTATTGCCAATATTGGTGGTGTGCCTTTGGCAACATGGGTTGGGCAAAACATTGGCTGGCGTATGTCTTTCCTTGCTATTTCGTTACTTGGTGTTATTACCATGCTCGCTTTATGGAAAGCTCTCCCACAAGGTATGGTTGCCCAAAAACCAAATGTGAAAGCCGAGTTGAAAGTGTTAACGCGCACTCCTGTAATACTTGCGTTGCTCACCACTGTACTCGGTGCGGGTGCAATGTTTACGCTCTATACCTATATTGCGCCAAGTTTGACTGAGTTTACCCATGCTTCACCGACCTTCATTACGTTTATGCTGATGTTAATTGGTGTCGGTTTCTCGATTGGTAACCATTTAGGTGGACGTTTTGCAGATTTGTCCATCAACAAAACCCTGATTGGTTTCTTGGTTCTGTTGATTGTGATGATGGTGACTTTCCCAATTCTTGCACAAAGTCAGATTGGTGCAGCCATTGCTTTAGTGATCTGGGGTGCAGCAACCTTTGCTTTAGTGCCTCCATTACAAATGCGTGTAATGTCAGTCGCTTACGAAGCTCCAGGACTTGCCTCTTCAGTGAATATTGGTGCATTTAACCTCGGTAATGCTGTCGGAGCAGCAGCAGGCGCATTAGTACTCGATTTAGGTTGGGGTTATAGCGCAGTATCATTTGCTGGTGCACTGCTGGCTGGGTTAGCTTTGTTATTGGTTTTATTGCAAATCAAACGCGAAAGCAGCCCTGCCCAAGCGTTACAGCAGTGTTCAGATTAATAAAAAAAGCGCCTGATTTCAGGCGCTTTTTTTAAGTTATTTATTTTAAAATATCTGGTAATTTCGGTTGTTCATAAATCGGACTGGTCACTTCGCGCTTCATTTTAAGCAACATCTGGTAAGGTTGCTGTTGAACAAACATATTCACAAAACTTAATGGAATTGCACCAGCAGGATCAGCATAACCACTGGTGGTTACTTTCACCTTATTATTTGCAAGTTTTTGGAATGTCCAGTCCCCTTCATAGCGTGTTAAGCGCACCACATCGGGTTGTATCGGATAATTTCCACTAATTGCAGTATTTTTAATTGTCACAACGCCATTTGCGGCCTTGCTCATTTTTCCTTTTACAACGACATCACGATCTTTCAAGGGAAATGGAAAATCTAACACCATGTAGAGTGTGAATTCACCTTTTTTCTCATCTTGAGACAACATTTCAACTTTGCCCATATAAGGCACCCACTGATCGGCACGATTCACATCTAAAATCACGGCGACAGCGCGTTCGAGTGGCACATCAAATGTCGTTTCTGCTTTATATTGAAAGACTGGATTATCAGTCTTCTGATAGGTCCAGACTTTAATATTATTGCGGTCTAAGCTTAATTTAGCTTTTTCTGTAGAAGCAGCCCCCGTCCAGAGGCTACTTAAACAAAGAAGAGTGGTCAGGGCAATTTGTTTTTTATTCATGTTCTGCTCTATCTTTTTTTTCTCGCTACACATGGAATACGTACAGGGTTTTAAACCTGTACGTCGTTCAATCCTAAAACATCTTTCATGTCATATTTACGCGCTTCACGGCCCACAACCCATGCCGCAGCTCGCACTGCACCAGCAGCAAAGTTCATACGGTTAGTTGCTTTATGAGTCACTTCAACGCGCTCACCTTCACCAATGAACATGACAGTGTGTTCGCCAACAATATCACCACCACGAATGGTTTCGAAACCAATCGTTTGACGGTCACGTGGGCCTGTATGTCCTTCACGTCCATAAACAGCAACTTCTTTTAAGTTACGGCCTAAAGTATCTGCAATCGCTTCACCCATCATTAACGCTGTACCTGACGGCGCATCTACTTTATGACGGTGGTGAGCTTCAATCACTTCAATATCTACTGTATCGCCAAATACTTTTGCTGCAAGCTCAAGTAACTTGATTGATACATTTACACCTACTGAATAGTTCGCAGCGTAAACCACAGGTGTATGAGTGGCAACTTCGTCTAACTCAGCTTTTTGTTCATCTGACATACCTGTTGTACCAATAACCATGGCAACCCCAGCTTCACGGCAAAGCTTCAAATGCTGAGCAGTCGCAACTGGTGCAGTAAAATCAATGATTACATCGCAGTCTTTCAGAACATCTGCCAAGCTTCCTGAAACCTTCACACCCACTGAACCAATACCAGCAAGCTCACCTGCGTCAGTGCCGACCAAACTACTTTCCGGACGTTCTACCGCAGCAGCCAATTGATAGCCTGCCTGTTGAACTGCTTGAATAAGCGTACGGCCCATACGACCGCCTGCACCTAAAACACCAATGCGTGGAGCTACTGACATAATCCTTCTCAATCTTCTGTTTTACGTAATTTGTCTACTATATCAAAACTCTTTGCTCACGATAAAAAGTAAAAATTATTTTTTAAGATCAGCTGAAATTTAATCTGTTTTCACAAAAGTTAAAGAATTGATCGGCACACTACTCAGCCACGAATGAAAAAAAGATGACTATAAGGAGTTCAACATGCATTCGAGAATTATTGGCTTCACAGCGATGATGGGGATTATGAGTTCAGTGGCATTTGCAGAGCCTGCAATCCAGCCAGGAGACACATTAGAAAGCTTATCTAAAGCACGCATTACGACTAACGTAAATACTCAAATAGCAACGCCTACAGCTCAAATTAGCGTAGTAACCGATGCCAATACCGACGTTAAAGTTGAAGATATTGACCCGATTATTGGCGAAACAACAGCAGAAACGCCTAAAGTAGCTGTACAGGCAGAAGCAGTAGCCGCATCGGTTATCGAAAATGCGCCTACTCTTGCTGCTAGTGAACCTACTGTAAGTGTTGATGATATTGACGTTGCTCACCCTACAGAGTAAGCAGAAGTAATTTTCTTTTAAGCAGAATAAAAATAATAAGATGAATCAGCGCAATAAAAAGGCGGATATTTTATCAATATCCGCCTTCTTTTTAATTTCTTATCTAATCAAGCATTAATCGAACAAACGATCAAAGAATGATTTTTTCTTTGGTGAAGAAGCACTGTCTTCGCCATCAAAAGAAGCTTGCAACTCTTTAAGTAATTCACGTTGGCGAGCATTCAAGTTCACCGGTGTTTCTATCACAATACGGCAGAGTAAATCACCCACCATGCTGCTACGTACTGGACGAACGCCTTTGCCGCGTAAACGGAATAATTTGCCTGTTTGAGTTCCCTCAGGAATCTTCAAGCTAACACGACCTTCCAAAGTTGGAATTTCAATTTCTTTACCAAGTGCGGCATCAGCAATGCTAACAGGTACATCCATATAAAGATCAGCACCATCACGTTGGAAAATTTCGTGTTCGCGAACAACGACTTCAACGTACAAATCACCTGATTGGCCATCACGAATTGCTTCGCCTTTGCCACTCAAACGTACGCGGTCACCATTATCTACACCCGCTGGAATTGTAACTTCCAACGTTTGCTGGCGATCAGCTACACCAGAACCATGACATGCCTGACAAGGGTTTTTAATAATTTTACCTTGGCCACGACAAGTACCACATGTTTGTTGTACAGAGAAGAAACCTTGCTGCATACGCACTTGTCCTGAACCATGACAAGTTTTACAAGTTTCAACATCTTTTGGATTTTTTGACCCTTTACCATCACACACATCACATGGTGCAGGAGCAGTAAAGGTAATGGTTTTTTTCACCCCTTTTACAGCTTCTTCAAGGGTAAGTTCCATTACATAGCGTAAATCTGATCCGCGACGTTGACGCTGTTGACGTCCACCACCACCGAATGCACCACCGAAGATATCACCGAACTGGCTAAAAATATCTTCTGCACTAAATCCGCCAAAGCCGCCACCACCGCCGCCAAAGCCACCTTCGAACGCATTATGACCCATGCGATCGTACATGCTACGCTTTTCGCTATCCGATAAAACTTCATAAGCTTCAGCAGCTTCTTTAAATTTCTCTTCAGCTTCGGCATTGTCAGGGTTTCTATCAGGATGATATTTCATCGCCAATTTACGGTAGGCTTTTTTGATCTCATCATCACTTGCGGTTTTTGAAACGCCTAAAACCTCATAATAATCACGTTTAGCCATTTTTGGCGGTGCTCCTCACGGAATTTTATCAATACTCTATTGCCGACTAAATGGGGGGCTTTAGCCGAATTTACAAGGGGAAAATGTTTAAAAAATAGATATATTAAAAAACTGCCTTATTTTTTAAATATTTAGACAAGCCTTTTAACCATGCATTTAATAGAAATAACCACGCAATCGCGCTAAATACAACACCAGCAACCGTAGAGGCAGTTACCCAAAGATTACTGTCCCATGCAAAAAAGAAGAGCGGAATAAACCAGACCGCAGCAAAAATTGCCATACAAAGAAATAGAATCCCGTTTCGCATAATCCATAGTGCATGCGCATGAATCCAAACTTCCGCATTATCTACAGCCGCTACTTTACGAGCAACCAAATAAGCAAAGGCTGCAAAAATAACCGTAAACAATGCAAGAAACATGAACGCATAAGAAATTACAATATAACGGCGATGCTGTTCGATATGGTCTTGCCCCATCTGTATTTCACCTCAATTCACTGCATTTGCCTATTTTTTATGCAGTGAAATAATCCTGTATTTTTTGTGTAAAGACAGGTGCTACTATATTGGAGTTTTCAATATTTCGCACCTTTATTCACAAAAAAATTATGTATTTTATGCGGTTTTTTTCACCTTAAACCATGCTGCGTAGAGCGCAGGCAAGAAAAATAATGTCAGTAAGGTGGCAACAATCAATCCACCCATGATCGCAACTGCCATCGGACCAAAGAAAATACTCCGTGAAAGTGGAATCATCGCCAGAACTGCGGCTAAAGCAGTCAAAATAATTGGACGGAATCGACGTACTGTTGCTTCAATAATCGCTTCCCATGTGGAATGACCTGCTTGCCTGTCTTGTTCAATTTGATCGATCAAAATAAGCGAGTTACGCATGATCATCCCAGAGAGTGCAATTGTGCCCAACATGGCCACAAAGCCAAATGGTTTGTTAAATAACAGTAAGAATAAAACCACACCAATTAAACCTAGTGGAGCTGTTAACAACACAATGGTTGCGCGAGATAAGCTCTTAAGCTGAATCATCAGTAATGTCATGACAACTGCTAAAAACAGTGGCATACCCGCATTAACAGAATTTTGCCCACGTGCAGACTCTTCTACCGTTCCACCGACTTCAACAAGATAGCCACTTGGTAATTCAGCACGTAACTTGTCCATTGATTCAGCTAACTCACCAACCACTGTAGCTGGTTGTAATTGAGTTCGGATATCTGCGCGAACGGTAATGGTTGGTAAGCGGTTACGATGCCAGATTAAGCCATCTTCAAATTTATACTCAATTTTAGCGATTTGAGCTAAAGGCACAGTCGTTCCATTTGTCGTTGGTACAGCTAAACTTGCCAGTGAAGCCACTTCAACTCGTTCACTCTGATCGCCACGTAAACGGATTTCAATGAGTTCACGCTTTTCACGATATTGCTCAATCGCACTACCTGTAATTGATGCATTAATGAAATTCGCTAAATCCACACTAGAGACACCCATTTGTCGAGCACGATCTTGGTCAATTTGAATTGAAATAATCTTACTCGGCTCACCCCAATCTAAATGTACATTGGTGGTATTCGGGTTTTCGCTCACTAGTTTAGCGACCTTCTGTGCTTCTTGACGGACCAGATTTTGATCTTCACCCGACACACGATATTGCAATGGATAACCAACAGGTGGGCCATTTTCCAGTAATGACACGCGAGTACGAACTTGCGGCAGTAATTGCCTAATTTGTTTGTCTAACGAGCGACGAATTTCATCACGATCATCAAGTGATGATGCCAGAACTACAAACTGCGCGAAGCTGGCTTGTGGCAGTTGCTGGTCTAATGGTAAATAAAAACGTGGTGATCCTGTACCGACATATGCCACATAGTTATCAATACCTTTTTGTGTAGACAGAAACTTTTCAACCTTTTTCACAGCTTGTTCTGTCGCTGTTAAAGAAGCGCCTTCTTCAAGTTTTAAATCAACTAAAATCTCAGCACGGTTCGAAGGTGGGAAGAACTGCTGAGGAACTATCTTAAACATCAGCACAGATAGCACAAAAATACCCACCGTCGTCGCAATTACGGTTTTTCGGTAAGTCACACAAAACTCGACCATCTTTCTAAAACGTAAATAGAAGCTAGATTGATAAGGATCGTAATGATGGTCCTGTGAAATGGTCACAGTTTGCGGTTGCGGTTTTTTGGTTAATCTCGCCCATAAACGGACATACCAAGGTGCCTGATGGCCTATTTTGGTAAAATCGGGTAATAGCTTTTCACCTAAATAAGGTACGAATAAAACTGCTGCAACCCAAGATACTAATAAGGCAATCGTCACAACCTGAAAGATAGAGCGAGTGTATTCACCTGTACCAGACTGAGCTGTCGCGATAGGTAAGAAACCAGCCGCGGTAATCAGTGTTCCAGTGAGCATCGGAAATGCTGTTGTTTTCCACGCAAATCCGGCGGCTTTAATTCGGCTATAGCCCTGCTCCATCTTAATTGCCATCATCTCAACGGCAATAATAGCGTCATCGACTAACAGACCTAGCGCCAGAATCAAGGCACCCAGTGAAATCTTATGCAGGCCGACATCGAATAGACTCATACCCGCAAAGGTCATTGCTAAAACTAAAGGAATAGAAAAAGCGACAACCAATCCTGTACGGAAACCTAAAGAGAAAAAACTCACTAACAAGACAATAATAACTGCTTCAGCGAGTACCTTTATAAACTCCTGAATACTACGTTGTACTGCTACAGGTTGGTCAGAAACTTTTTGGAGTTTCATACCTAAAGGTAGTGTCTTTTGCAATTGGGCAAATTCTGTGTCGAGATTTTTACCTAAGGCAATAATGTCGCCGCCCTTACGCATCGATAGAGCAATACCAATCCCATTTTCACCCATGAAACGCATACGTGGCTGAGCAGGTTCACTAAAACCACGGTAGACATCAGCGACATCTCCGAGCTGAATGGTTTTATCGCCTACCAGTAACGGCATTTTCTTAATTTCATCAATGTTTTGTAAGTGACCACTTACCCGAATCTGAATACGGTCTGTGCCTGTTTCAAAAAAACCTGCACTTGCCATACTATTTTGTTTTTGTAAGGCTTCTTGAATTGCGGTAACTGGAATACCAAGCTGTACCGCTTTAGTGTTAGAAATCTCAATCCAGATTTTTTGATCTTGTAGACCAATTAATTCAACCTTACTGACATCCTTCACCCGTTGAAGCTGTAATTGCAAACGATCTGCATATTCCTTAAGAAGTGCATAGTCAAAGTCTTTGCCTGTCAGTACATAAATATTGCCGTAAGTGTCTCCAAATTCGTCATTAAAAAATGGACCTTGTACACCGTTTGGCAGTTCATGGCGAATGTCATTGACCTTCTTACGAACGTTGTACCAAACATCGGGAATCTTGTCAGAAGTAAGTGAATCCTTGGCCACAAAAGTGACTAGTGACTCGCCTGGACGGGAGTAAGCCATAATCTTGTCATACTGCCCTGTTGTCATGAGTTCCTTTTCGATACGGTCCGTAACTAAAGTTGAAACTTCTTTGGCAGTCGCCCCAGGCCAGTAGGTCTGTACCACCATTACCTTAAAGGTAAAGGGTGGGTCTTCACTTTGTGATAATTTTGAATAAGAGATCGCACCGACAATGCCAAGCAACAGCATAAAATAAAGGACGATGCCTTTATTATTTAATGCCCATTCCGAGAGATTGAATTTCATGGCTGGGTTGCTCCCTGAATTTTCACCCCACGGTTTTCACGGTCAATCGGGTGAATCTTCTGTTTATCACGTAGCAAATGTACGCCGCCAATCACAATCCAATCATTTGGGGCCAAGCCAGATAATACCGGCACACTATCTTTGCCATATGCACCAATCGTTACAGGTACTTTACGCAATGTCTGATTCGCATTAACGACCCATACATAAGGTTGATTATCTGTTGCTGAGACACTCGAAAGTGGCACACTCATCACATTGGTTTGAGTCGAGCTAAAAAATACGCGTGCACTTTGCCCAAGCTGAATAACAGATTGGCCTTCTTTGAGTGCAACCTTGACCGTAAATGTACGAGACTGATCAGCCGCGGGAGAAACTTCGCGCACATAACCAGCAAATCGGTCATCCGGTTTAGACCATAAAGTGACCCAAGCTGCCTGACCAACCTTGATCTCGGCAACTGCTTGTTCTGGTACGCCAATGACAACTTCACGCTCTCCATCAATTGCCAGTTGATAAGCGGCTTGGCCCGCTGCAACCACTTGTCCAATTTCGATATTTCGCGCAGTAATCACCCCATTTTTATTAGAAACGAGTTGGTTATATCCTGTCTGATTAGCAGAAACTTCATAGTTAGAACGAGCTTGTTGTAACGCTGCTTGTGCCGAATCATATTGATTTTTCACCGTATCGTATTGCGAACGGCTAACCGCATTAATTGGTAGTAATTGCTGAAAACGCTTAAGTTCATCTGATGCCGTTTTTGCTGCGGCCTGAGCATTGTCCAGTTGGGCTTTAGCAGCATTTAACTGTAGCTGAGCATCTGCCACGTCAAGTTTTGCTAAAACTTGTCCAACCTTAACTCGATCACCAACATCTACATAACGTGCTGTAACCTGCCCACCGACCCGAAATGCTAAAGCTGTTTGTTGTCTGGCCTGAACATCTCCCGCATAGCTCTTTTGTTCATTGAGTGTGGTCAAAGGTTGAGCCACCATCACATAGGGTATTTCTTCTGTTTTTGGGGCTTCTTTACTACACCCCATTAATGTGACCGTACAAACAATCACCATACTCATGATGAGAGGTTTTAACAGATTCATATCTTATCGCTCTTATTCAAACTGATTTTTTAAGGCACAATATGTTTGCATCATAAATTGTTTGTTTTTTAATTAATATACCCATGGGTATACTAATTAAAGAAAAACTTATAAATCGCTATTTTTTTAAATTTTTATTAGAGGATTTCGTGCAAACAGTTAATCAAAGTGGTCGCCCCAAAGATCTAGAAAAACGTGCTCGTGTTCTACAAGCAGCAAAAGCCATTTTTTTGAAATCTGGTTATCACGGTACCAGCATGAACCAGATTGCACAGGAAGCAGGAGTCACTAAGCTCACGGTTTATAATCACTTTCAAGATAAAGCCAACCTATTTATCTGTGCGATTACAGAAACCTGTGAAGAGACACTGTGTAATAAACAATTTGAATTAGATGCATCGGCAGACTTTTATCAAGCACTCGTTATTGTGTGTTCACGCGCCTTGCAAATTATTTACTCACCTGAAGCACTTAAACTTGAACACGTTTTATTTGAACTTGCAGCAGAACAAAGTCCACTCGCCCTACAGTTTTTTGATGCATCTCATACCCGATTGCAAAATCAATTAGCTGAGTTTTTGCAAAAAGCAGCTCAATTAGGTTTTATTCAAACCGATAATCCTACTTATCAAACCGAGCTTCTTATGTCCTTATTGCTTGGCGTACGCCACCAGAAGGTTTTACTTGGGATCATTGCTGTACCAAATGTTCATGAGCTTGAGCAAATTATTCAAGATGCAATTGCTTTATTCCTGCTCAAATATCGGACTTAAACCAAAGTACCATTGCCAAAAGTTGTACTGAGTGCATGCCATCGTTAACAGCATTACATGCAAATTAAATGTTATTTTTTAAGCAAAAATTCACATTTTCTTACGCTCAAAGCTTGGAATGTTTGTTAATCACGCTATATTCGATAAGGATAAGAACAGGAGAAAATAGCATGGTTCAGCAAATCGATGCGCCACTGCGCGAGGATGTCCGCTTACTTGGTAATTTATTAGGTGAAACCCTAAAGCAACATGCAGGACAAGAGCTGTTTAATCAGATCGAGCAAATTCGTGCCCTTGCTAAAGGTGCACGTGATGGCCAAGCTGAAGCCCAAAAGCAACTAGAACAATTATTTTTAAATTTACCCGACGATGAATTACTTCCCCTTACCCGAGCTTTTTCTCATTTCCTAAATTTTGCCAATATTGCCGAGCAATATCATGTGGTCCGTAGCCGCAGACAGGCAGAGTTTGATTCGGATGCCAACTCTCCGAATCCACTTGTTCACCTATTTGAAAAATTCAAAGATAAAAGTATTTCAACAGAAAAACTGTTCCAACAAGTTTGTGATCTTGATATTGAGCTAGTGCTTACAGCACATCCGACCGAAGTCAGCCGTCGTACGCTCATTCAGAAATATGATGATATCAATGCGTGCTTGTCTCAGCTTGATCAGCAAAAACTCACTCCACGTGAGCGTCAAAGTGCACTTGCGAACCTAAAGCAACAAATTAGTTCGGCATGGCAAACCGATGAAATTCGTCAACATCGTCCGACTCCTGTTGATGAAGCAAAATGGGGCTTTGCGACGATTGAGCAAACGCTCTGGAATGCAGTACCTAAATTTATTCGTGAGTTAAATGAGTTGGTTCAAGAAAATTGCCAACAAAACTTACCCCTTAACATTGCACCAGTGCGTTTCGCCTCTTGGATGGGTGGAGACCGTGATGGTAACCCAAATGTTACCCATCAAATTACACAAGAAGTTCTGTGGTTATCGCGCTGGCAAGCTGCCGATCTCTATTTAAGAGATATCGAAAACTTACGTTGGGAACTTTCGATCCAAACCTGCTCTGAAGAAATGATTCAGGCCATTGGTAACCAACATGCAGAACCTTATCGTGAGTATTTACGTGCAACACGAGAACGCTTAAAAGCGACTCGTCACTGGTTAGCTCAACGTTTGCAAGGACTCGAAGCAGACGATACGAATGTGATTAAAAGTAAAGATGAGCTCTTACAACCGTTATTATTGTGCTATCGCTCTTTAATCGACAGTAACCTACCTGAAATTGCGAATGGTCAACTACTCGACTTTATCTACCGTGTGAACTGTTTTGGTATTGAACTACTTAAACTCGACATTCGCCAAGAATCAGGTCGTCACCGCCAAGCAATTTCAGCAATTACCGAATACTTAGGTTTAGGTAATTTTGAATCGTGGACTGAACAAGCACGCCAAAACTTCCTGATTCAGGAATTACAAAGCAAACGTCCACTTTTACCGAAATATATTAATGAACCTGAAGGCAGTTTGATTGGACACCCAGATGTTCAAGAAGTATTTGCAACCATGCGTACTTTGGCAGACCAACCGCCTGAATCTTTAGGAGCTTATATTATTTCTATGGCTGAATATCCAAGCGATGTTTTAGCTGTATTGTTATTGCAAAAAGAAGCAGGTATTCAGCATCCTTTACGAGTAGTTCCTCTATTTGAAACTTTAAAGGACTTAGATGGCGCTGCAACTACCATGAATACGCTGTTCAATATGCATTGGTATAAACAGCACATTCAGGGCAAACACGAAGTTATGATCGGCTACTCTGACTCTGCAAAAGATGCCGGTTTCATGTCTGCCAACTGGGCACAATATCGTGCTCAAGAAGAGCTGACTGCAATTGCTCAAACACACGGCGTACAGTTGACTCTGTTCCACGGCCGTGGTGGTTCAATTAGTCGTGGTGGTGCTCCAACTCAACAGGCACTATTTTCACAGCCACCGGGTTCGATCTCTGGTGCAATCCGAGTTACAGAACAAGGTGAAATGATCCGCTTCAAATTCGGTCTAGAAGGGATTGCCATGCAAAACCTTGAAATCTATACCGCAGCAACACTTGAAGCGACCTTATTACCACCACCGGAACCTAAAGCTGAGTGGCGTGAACTCATGAACCGTATGACAGATCATTCTGTTAAGGTCTATCGTCAAACAGTACGTGAAAATCCACACTTCGTAAAATATTTACGTACTGTCACCCCTGAGCTTGAATTACAAATGTTGCCACTAGGTTCGCGTCCGGCAAAACGTAAAGTGAGTGGTGGTATTGAGTCTTTACGTGCGATTCCATGGGTATTTGCATGGACTCAAATCCGTTTAATGTTACCTGCATGGTTAGGCACTGGTGCAGCAATTAATGAAGTGATTGCGGATCAGCAAAAAGCAACCCTTGATGAAATGCTCCAGCAATGGCCTTATTTCCAGACACTCATCGATATGCTGGAAATGGTATTGTCAAAAGCTGATGCCAACATTGCGCTCTATTACGAATCACATCTGACTGAAGATGAAGATTTAAAAGTACTCGGCAACCAATTACGTCAGCGATTAAAAGATGCTGTTGAAACCCTACTTGCATTAAAAGATGAATCAAAACTACTGAGCAATAACGAAGTTCTTGATCAGTCTATGCAAGTTCGCAAACCTTATTTACTGCCTTTACACCTTTTACAGGCTGAACTGATGAAACGCCGTCGTGATTATCTCGCTGAGCGTCAAGCAGAAAATACCCCTGTTGATCATGCGCTAATGGTGAGTATTGCAGGTATTGCTGCTGGTTTACGTAACACTGGCTAAGCTGATTTTACCGATTGTTTAACAAAGCAGTGCATTACCGATGCGCTGCTTTTTACTTACAAAGTTCCCCAGTTTTCTTAAATTTTCCCCGATTTTCTATTTTTTTAAATATTTTTTAAAAATCAAAAAATTAATTTTTATAAGAAAAAAATAACTAAATACGTACATTTAGAATTTAAAAAATTATACCAATCGTTAAAAAATAATTAATTTCCACTGACATACTTCTCTCTAGAGATTAAATGCATTCTCAAGAAAGAGTATCATTGCACCAATTAAAGAATAACGAGTTTATTTTATGTCCAATTGGTTTCCAAAATGGCAGCCTTACCAAGGTGATATTGACCATCGGCCAGTCTCTACCAATGAATATCTCCCTCCAGTTCAAAGTGCTATTTTAGGTATCCAACATGCGTTTGCCATGTTTGGAGCAACTGTTTTAGCACCATTACTCATGGGTTTTAATCCAAATCTTGCCATTTTAATGTCTGGCATCTGTACCATCCTGTTCTTCTTAATTACAGGTGGTCGCGTTCCAAGTTACTTAGGATCAAGTTTTGCCTTTATTGGTGTGGTTGCAGCAGCGACTGGGCATATTACAGGTTCAGGTGCAAATCCCAACCTCTCTATGGCTTTAGGTGGAATCGTTGCGTGCGGTGTGTTTTATGCCCTCATCGGTTTTATTGTGATGCTTACTGGCACACGCTGGATTGAAAAACTCATGCCGCCTGTCGTTACTGGCGCGATTGTGATGATTATTGGTCTAAACCTTGCACCTGTTACGATTAAAGGTGTTGCAGGCCAACCATTTGAAATGTGGATGGCCTTAATTACCGTACTTTGTATGGGAAGTATTGCGGTCTTTACTCGCGGCTTATTGCAACGTCTACTTCTATTGGTTGGTTTAATCTTGGCCTATGTAATTTATGCCATCACCACCAATGGTCTAGGTTTAGGTAAACCAATCGATTTTAGCCAGATCTCTCAAGCTGCATGGTTCGGTATCCCAAGCTTTTCACATCCTACTTTTGACACCAGAGCTATGCTCATTATTGCTCCGGTTGCGCTTATTTTAGTAGCCGAAAACCTAGGGCATATTAAAGCTGTTGGTGCAATGACTGGCGAAAACCTAACTCCACAATTAGGCAAAGCGTTTGTCGCAGATGGTCTGGCAACAACGCTGTCTGGTAGCGTAGGTGCACCGGGTATGACCACTTATGGTGAAAACATTGGGGTCATGGCGGTAACTCGTGTCTATTCAACTATTGTTTTTGTTATTGCTGGTGTCTTCGCAATTTTCTTGGGTTTATCTCCAAAATTTGGTGCAGTGATTAGTACTATCCCAAATGCTGTTTTAACAGGTGCATCTATTGTCGTATTTGGTTTAATTACCATTGCGGGTGCAAAAATCTGGATTGAAAATAAAGTCGATTTTTCTAACAATAAAAACCTGATTGTTGCTTCTGTAACGATTATTTTAGGTGCCGGAAACTTTGAATTGATGTTTGGTAACTTCAATTTAGGCGGCATTGGTACAGCAACGTTTGCAGCCATTATTTTGAACTGGTTATTTAGTTTAAAAGATAAAACGTAAGTTCCCAAAGGCAGCATCAGCTGCCTTTTTTATTATTATTTTTCATCACCCTTCCTGATTACTTTTTAGTATGATGATCACTTACCCTTCAATACGTTCCCTGTCATGCGTTTTGATTTTTTTGATTTACAACTGGTTCTCCATATTGTCTCTACAGGTAGCTTAACTAAAGGTGCAGATCGTTCCGCGATTTCACTTCAGGCTGCCAGCGAACGTATAAAAAAACTCGAACAATATTTTGAAACTCCTTTATTTATTCGCCAGACAACAGGAGTCGAACTCACGACCGCAGGACATGCTTTTACTGAGCATGCTCGTCAGCTTTTGGCACAAAAAGATCAACTCGAACAAGAAATGCAGCGTTTTAGGCAAAAGACCACAGAATCATTGATCCTTTGGTGTAACTCTTCTGCTCAAAGTGAATATCTACCGCCTCTCTTACCGCAATATCTAGTACTGCATCCCGAAATGAATATCGATTTACATGAAGCCGAAAGCTCAGAAATTGTAGATGCATTAACACAAGGGGTTGCAAGTCTCGGTCTCGTTTCAAGTTTCTTTGATACAAGGCATTTGCAAACTAAGGAATTTGCGAGTGATCCTTTAGTTCTGATTTGCCCTACTACCCACAATTTAGCTCAATACCAAGAGCTGAATTTGGTCGATGCTTTAAGCTATGGCTTTATTGGCCTTAAATCCCATCACTCTTTGCAGCAGTCCATCGAAACTCAAGCTAAATTGCTAGGCTTTAACATACAGTACCGTTTACGTTTACCTAGCTTTGGCGCAATTGCTGAGGTTGTGGCGAAAGGTGTTGGAATTGCAATTATGCCCGCCCGTGCTGCACAGCGTTTGCAATCAGACTATGATTTCCATTCGATTCAATTACTCGGTGCGTGGGCAAACCGTAAATTGCTTTTAGCTACACAAGATTTCAGTCAGCTTCCTAACAATTATCAGCAATTTGCAGATTTTTTACTGCAACATCGCCCTTAAATACTTGGCTTAGTGCAAAACCATATAAATCCCTAATGACACTAAACCAATGAAAAAAATACGGCGAAATTTCTGCTCATTCAATCGATAACGGATTTTTTTACCTAACCACATTCCAACTAATGCAGCGAATAAAGCCGCAAAAGATAAACGATAGTCTAGCGTTATTCCTGACATAGGGTTGTGGTGTAAAAAGACTGCAAGACAAATGGTAGAGACAGTAAAAGTCAGCCCCAAAGCCTGTACCAACTCATCACGTTTTAAATGCAACGACTGCAAGTAAGGCACTACTGGAATAATAATCACACCTGTTGCTACCGTCACTGCCCCACCAATATAACCAATGATGGGCGATAACCAACGTTCATGCTTGCCTAAGTGTGGAAGCTTTTTCACGCATAGACCGTAGAGCCCATATAAGGCCAACATACAGCCTAATAAAATTTCACTACTATGCCCATGACTTTGGCTCAAGGTGGGCAGAAAGCTCCATATTGACCCTAGTACAATGCCTACAAGCAAAGTCCAGAAACGGCGAATAAAAGACCAGACATGCCCCTCAGCGAAAAGCTGCCAGACATTAGTGACCATTGAAGGAACAATCAGAAGAGATGCTGCTTGAAAAGGACTCATTGCGATGGTGAGTAGGCCCATCGATACCGCGGGCAACCCTAAGCCGATCATGCCTTTAATCATGCCAGCAAAGGCAAACACCACCATAATAATTGCTAGAAATGTCACTGTTTATCTCCGATTCCCTACAAGGCTATGCTACGGAAAAAACAGGCTTTGCCCTATTCTTGTTTTTGGGAGAAGGCCTCAATTAGAAGTTGAGGCCGTTTTATATTTTTCTTCTAATACATTGCTAAAAATACTTTCAATCATCCAAACACGATACAAACTATTAAAGACATAGCTTTGCCCATCAATACGCAACTCTAAAACTGGTAAATCAGGCTGATGCTTATCTCTGCAAAATGCGTCATTTTGCGCCAAAATAGCTGGCACATCCTGTTCGGTTAACTGCTCAATTCCCAATTGCTGCTGTAATTCTTGGAAATGCTTTTTGAAAGATAAATCTTTGCCTTTTGTCCAAACAGCCTGCAAGATCGTAAAAACCGTATCGATTTGCTGATTTTCCTGCACACTATAGAAAAGCTTTGCCATTTCAAGCGTACTTTCTTCTGTTGGTCGGCAAAAAGGGGTAAAAGCTACATCTGTTCGTTTAGAAACACGGGTTGCCAAACTCCAGTCAAACCAATCTCGGCCTTGATAGCTTAAGGGGTAAACTTTTAATTGAATGTCATAATAATCGGCCAGCTCTTCCTTAATATAAGCAAGTAACAGCCAACTCATTGGATCTTCTAAGGCAATATATATATCGAGTTCAGGACGAAGTGTCTGAATTTCAGTAAGTGCCTCAGCATCATTAATCAAATGTTCACGCCATTCGATATGATTAATTAAAAAGATCGGATTACCAGTAAGTAACTTTTGCTGTTTTAGACGACGGGTTAAACGTAATAAATCATCTACTGCATGATACTTACGCCCACCAAATTCAAAGTATGCCGCCGGTACAGGTTCATTCGTAAAAATACGTTCGGAAAAATGTTGAGGAAGCTGATGTTTAACTGCCATGGCATGTAAAGTGCGCAGCTTTCCATATTGCTGCTGCCAAAGCATGTGAAAAATATCTTCTAGTAAATGTAAGAAATTCTGACCTTGTAATGGAGTTCTTTTTAATATGACAGCGGCTTGTTTTAAAGATTCTTGGCTTGGGATTTCTGGAAATTCATCAAAAGCAAAACGGTGTTGCTTGGCTAAAATTTTTGCATCATTCAGACAATAATTTTGCCACTCTTCATGTGACATGCCATTTGGAGGTTCAGAAGCCGTATGGGAAATAATAATTTTTAAAGGCTTAAGTTCATCACTTAAAATCTCATCGAGCTGAGACAATTGTTGAACAGCCAAATAGCTATACACATCATCAAGTCGTAAATAAATACTTAAACCATTTTCCGTGGGTAACACCGCTTGACGAGATGGTTTTTGGTAAAACCAACTCGATCGGATAGGGTCAAACCAACGGCGTAGCAGTGACATGAATAGTGCCTCTAAAAAATAAAATCCTAAGCTAGACCAAAAAACTGCTTTGATCGCAGTACAAAGTGCAGCAGAAGCTTAATATACAAAATACTGATGGGCTCTGCTTACGCAGAACAAATATCATGTTATTGCACGTGTTCCTGCATCGGTGAAGATTTTATCATCATTTTATGACAAACCCATAGAATGACTTGCAACACCCTAATCTACAAGCCTATTTTTTTCATCAGGCGAAAAAAATGCACCCTCAACAGATAATAATTCATCGTGTTGAAGAGTGCATAATTTCTACTCAATTATTAAAATTGAATATTTTATAGAACGCGTACAGCTCCTTTCGCTGCACTTGTTGTATGCATTGCATAAACTTTTAATGCTTTTGATACCTTACGTTTACGTTCTTCTTTCGGATGCCAGCCTTTCGCTTCTTGAACTGTACGACGGTGCGCCATAGTCGCATCATCAACGTTCAAGTGAATGGTACGGTTTGGAATATCAATTTCAATGGTATCGCCATCTTCAACCAAACCAATGGCACCGCCTTCAGCAGCTTCTGGCGAAACATGTCCAATCGAAAGACCTGATGAACCACCAGAGAAACGACCATCTGTAACTAATGCACAGTCTTTTCCTAAACCTTTCGATTTAAGATAGCTGGTTGGGTAAAGCATTTCTTGCATACCCGGACCACCACGTGGACCTTCGTAACGAATAACAACGACATCACCAGCTTTAATATCATGACCCAAGATTGCATCTACAGCAGCATCTTGGCTCTCAAACACGCGCGCTGTACCAGTAAATTTTAGGATAGATTCATCTACACCCGCAGTTTTCACAATACAACCATCAAGAGCGATGTTGCCGTATAGCACAGCTAAACCACCATCTTTAGAGAATGCATGTTCTGCATTGCGGATAACGCCTTTTTCACGATCGCCATCTAAAGTTGCATAGTAACGATTTTGAGAGAAAGCAACTTGCGTTGGTACGCCACCCGGAGATGAGCGATAGAACTCATATACCTCTGCATCTTCAGTACGAATAATATCCCACTTATCTAAGGCATCTTTTAATGTTTTCTCATGTACGGTTGCTAGTGATACATCAAGTAAATTCGCACGATCAAGTTCACCTAAAATGGCCATGATGCCGCCTGCACGGTGTACATCTTCCATATGAACATCTTGTTTTGCAGGCGCTACTTTAGATAATACAGGCACTCGACGTGATAGTTCGTCAATATCGTCCATGGTAAAGTCAACTTCCGCTTCACTTGCCGCAGCCAATAAGTGTAGAACGGTATTGGTTGAACCACCCATTGCAATATCAAGCGTCATGGCATTTTTAAATGCAGCCTTTGTTGCAATTGAACGAGGTAAAATGCTTGCATCTTCTTGTTCGTAATAGCGCTTAGCCAATTCAACAATAAGCTGACCTGCTTTTAAGAATAATTTTTTACGATTAGCATGTGTCGCAACAATCGAACCATTACCCGGTAAAGATAAACCTAACGCTTCGGTTAAACAGTTCATTGAGTTTGCAGTGAACATACCTGAACATGAACCACAGGTTGGACATGCTGAACGTTCAAATTCTTCAACTTCTTCGTCTGTATAACTTTCATCAGCTGCAACAACCATTGCATCAACAAGATCAATCGCTTTTTCATTACCGCGGAATTTGACCTTACCTGCTTCCATTGGTCCACCAGACACAAAAACCACAGGAATATTCAAGCGCATCGCAGCCATGAGCATTCCCGGAGTAATCTTGTCACAGTTAGAAATACAGACCATAGCATCAGCACAATGCGCATTCACCATGTACTCTACTGAGTCAGCAATCAAATCACGTGATGGTAAAGAATAAAGCATGCCGTCATGCCCCATTGCGATCCCGTCGTCTACTGCAATCGTATTGAACTCTTTAGCAACACCACCTGATGCCTGAATTTCTGCTGCAACAAGCTGCCCTAGATCTTTAAGATGTACATGGCCCGGAACAAATTGAGTAAATGAATTGACCACCGCAATAATCGGTTTGCCGAAATCCTCATCTTTCATTCCTGTTGCACGCCATAAGCCACGTGCGCCAGCCATATTTCTTCCGTGTGTCGATGTTTTTGAACGATAGTCAGGCATTAGTGTTTCCAACAAGTTGTGCTTGAGCGAAATTTCTCCCACTCTGGCTGAATGATACTGATATAGCGTTAGATCAGTCGGAATATTGACTCATCATCATAATTTGATCATTCTCCATTCTATAGAAGCAAATAATATTCGGAAAGCCAAGAACAGTAATAGTCAGTCAATATTTAGCAAAACTTACATGAATAATTTTTTATTTTTTCATAACCTTTTTTTATCAATAAAAGTTTTTCAATAATTTTTTGTTCACTATTTAAAAACCAAATCTCTCAATAGCCATGAGTTTAGGGCTTCAAACGTTTTTCACGTATACTACCCACAAACTCTTTTTGGATTGCATTTGTGAAAATTATTTTTGCTGGCACCCCCGAATTTGCTGCAACAGCATTGGCGGCTTTATTAAAAACTTCCCATGAAATTATCGCGGTTTATACTCAACCAGACCGTAAAGCTGGTCGCGGACAAAAATTAACGCCATCTCCTGTAAAACAGCTTGCCCTTGAACATAATATTCCTGTTTATCAACCGCTTCACTTTAAAGCTTCAACAGAAGAAGGCTTGGCAGCGCAACAAGAACTCGCTGCTTTAGGTGCTGATGTGATGGTGGTTGCTGCCTATGGTTTGATTCTTCCACAAGCTGTACTCGATACACCTAAATATGGGTGTTTAAATATTCATGGCTCATTATTACCACGATGGCGCGGTGCAGCACCAATTCAGCGCGCAATCGCAACAGGTGATGATGAAACAGGAATTACCATTATGCAGATGGCTGCCGGTTTAGATACAGGCGATATGATGTATAAAACCTACTGCCCAATCACCACCGAAGAGACCTCTGCCAGCTTGCATGACAAATTAGCTGTTCAAGGTGCAGAAGCGATTTGTGCAGTACTCGAGTCAGAAGCAACATTACAAAAATATTTGGCAGAACGTGAAGTTCAAGATGAAAGCCTAACTGTCTATGCACACAAGCTCGTGAAATCAGAAGCTCGTATTGACTGGTCAACTGATGCTATTCAACTTGATCGAAATATTCGTGCCTTCAACCCTTGGCCTGTTGCTTTCGTTCAGTTAGATGAAAATAATGCTCTGCGTGTTTGGAGCTCAACAATTTCTAGTCAAAACAAAGCGAATGTCCAAGCTGGTGAAATTATCGCGATTGATAAGCAAGGCGTACATATTGCTTGTGGGAAAGATTCCTTTATTTGTCTGACCAGTGTGCAATGGCCGGGCGGCAAAGCAATGAATGCCCAACAAATTGCTCAAACTCAAAAACTTCATGTAGGACAAATTCTGCCATGAGTCAGGTTTCATCAAATTCGTCACGATTTAACTTACGTGCTCAAGTCGTCCAGACGTTATTAAAAGTTCAGCAAGGCCAATCACTCGCTAGTATTTTAAATACACAGTTGAATCAAGTTGCAGAACGTGACCGTGCTTTGTTTCACGAGTTGGTTTTGGGTACATTGCGTCAATGGTTTGCGCTTAAATCAATTAGCTTACCTTTGCTAAGCAAACCGTTAAACAATGAAACTGTTGAAACCTGTCTTTACGTCGGCCTTTATCAAGTTTTATGCACACGTATTGCCGCACATGCTGCCATATCTGAAACAGTAGACGCCACTAAACAACTTGGGTTCCCAGCACTCAGTGGCATTGTGAATGCTATTTTGCGCCGAGCGACGCGTGAAACTGATGAATTTCAACAAGGTTTACAACAGGCGCATGGCTTACCAAGTTGGCTTTATAAGCGTGTGAAAAAAGATTGGGGTGAACAAACCGAATCTCTATGCCAATCATTAAAGCAAGTCGCACCTTTAACCTTAAGGGTTAATCAACGCCACATTGGTCGAGACGCTTATTTAGCAAAATTACAAAGTTCAGAAATTCAAGCACGTGCATGTATTTTATCTGAAGCAGGCATCGTCCTTGAGCAATCTGTTCAAATTACCCAACTACCCGGTTTTGAAGAGGGATGGTTTTCTGTACAAGATGAGCATGCTCAGCTATGTGCAACATTATTGCCAGATTTAAATAATAAAACAGTGATTGATGCCTGTGCAGCACCCGGTGGAAAAACGGCTCATTTACTCGAAAAGTTTAAACCAGCTCAGCTCATTGCTATTGACCAAGATTCTAATCGTTTAGTCCGTGTGACTGAAAATTTAAACCGTTTAGCACTCGATCAAACTCATACTGAAATTTTGGCAGCTGATGCAACCCAATGGGTTCCAGCGCAGCCTGTAGATTGTATTGTGCTAGATGCGCCTTGCTCTGCAACAGGGGTCATTCGACGTCATCCTGACATACGCCTTTTACGCCAATCTAGCGATATAGGCCAAACGATTGAGCTGCAAAAGCAGATTCTGGAACATATGTGGCAACAACTCAACGTTGGAGGCACACTGCTCTACATCACATGTTCAGTTTTAAAAGCTGAGAATGAACAGCAAATGATAGATTTCTTCGCAGAACATACTGATGCGAAAGAAATCAAAATTGAAGCTGATTGGGGAATTGAGCAAACCCATGGTCGCCAATTACTGCCGCAAGCGCAGTCTGGTGATGGATTTTATTATTGTAAAATTCAAAAAATTGCATAAAAAAAGCAGGCTTAAAGCCTGCTTTTTACTA
This sequence comes from Acinetobacter sp. GW821-FHT09D10, assembly GCF_059416285.1. Taxonomy (NCBI): domain Bacteria; kingdom Pseudomonadati; phylum Pseudomonadota; class Gammaproteobacteria; order Moraxellales; family Moraxellaceae; genus Acinetobacter; species Acinetobacter sp. GW821-FHT09D10. The sequence continues at coordinate 3,837 of NZ_JBWKOW010000002.1, read as the reverse complement.
GATCAGCATCAAAGCGTATGTTGATCTTTTACATCTTCTAAAACATCATCTAACTCTTCAGGATGTTTCGACAAATGTAGAATGGATAAAATCAATCCACCCCATAAAAACACCATCGAAATCACCATCATCACGATTGCCGAAGTATTCATTATTTTATCCTCCTAGCGATCTTTCATTTTGCTTAACACGATTGCAACGACCGCACAGAAAATCACACTGCCCCAGCCGAATACACCTTGTAAGCTCATACTATAAGTATCATAGCCATTTTTGATCAAATTAAAAACAGTCATACAGAGTGTAGTTAACAAGATTAAAGATGTAATAACCGTTAAAGTGAAATCCCATCCCTTACCAACTTGGATGGTTGAGATACGATTTATATGGTCACTAAGTTCTTTAAGCGCTGAACGTTTAAACCAAGCTACGCTAATAATTGATATTAATGCGCCACCAATAATCCCGATGTTATTAATAAAGTGATCGACAATATCAACCAGTTTAATTGCATTTACACTTGAGAATAGAATAATTGATACGAGCGCACTACCACCACCAATAATCGTTACAGCTTTTTTACGGCCCCATTTCAACTTATCTTGCATTGCAGCAATAGGCACTTCCAAAATACTGACCATCGAAGAAATACCTGCGACGAAAAGTGAAGAGAAGAATAAGAGACCAAATAAATCGGCACCTGTACCTAAACTTGAAATAATTTTAGGGAATGCAATAAATGCCAATCCAATCCCGCCACTCACCACATCTTTAACTTCAGTACCAGCAGCATGTGCCATAAAACCTAGCGCTGCAAAAATACCAATACCCGCTAAAATCTCTGTTGATGCATTTGCAAAACCAACGATTAAGCCAGAACCAGTTAAATTCGTTTTTGGTTTCAAATATGATGCATACGTCACCATGATCCCGAAACCAACAGAGAGAGAGAAGAAAGTATGGCCATAAGCTGCTAACCAAACTTTATAATCCATCATTGCTGACCAGTTTGGCGTGAAGAATGCATTCAAACCTTGAACTGCACCCGGCAAACGCAATGACTGAATCACCAAAATAGTGAATAGAACGAATAATAATGGCATGAAAATCTTATTAGATAATTCCACACCCTTTTTCACGCCACCATAAAGAATGATTAAAGTAAGTGCCCAAATTCCAACAATCGGCCAGAATAAATGACTTACAAACTGTAGATCAAAACCAGTCGCTTTTGAGGTTTGTAGGTAAGTATTAAAGAAGAAACCTTCTGGATCACTTCCCCACATTTGACCAATAGAGAAGTAAACGTAACTACCTGCCCACGTCAGAACGCTTGCATAATACAAACCGATGATGATGCAGACACAAACCTGCCACCACCCTAAAGTTTCTCCGCCTTTAAATAAAGCACGATATGCTTTTGGAGGCGAACCAGTACTACGATGCCCTACCGCATAATCTAAAAATAGTAACGGTAAACCAGCAGTAATGAGTGCCAATAGATAGGGAATAAGAAACGCACCACCACCATTTTCATAAGCAACGTATGGAAAGCGCCAAATATTACCTAAGCCTACAGCCGAACCAACGGCTGCAATAATAAAACCAGATCGTGACGTCCAGTTTTCACGAGAATCTGCCATAAAACACCTAATGTTAAAAGATTACTTATTTTTACTGCTATTGTTGATTGTTATTCCGCATGCAAAAAAAGAACCAAAGAATACTTTTGTGTTTGATTGAGAATAAAAAGCACCTTCTGAGTATTTTTATTTCATTTCAAACAAGCAAAAATAGAAAATTCTTCCTTAAAGATTTTTGTCCATTTTTTGCCCCTATGTAGCTGAACAATACCTGTTTTTATTTCTTTTTACTGTAATTTCCATCAGAAATTTTACGAATTTTCCAAGTTTTTTTCACAATTGGTTATTTTTCAGCTCATCTTTACGCCCTAAAGCTTAGGGGCAGGCATTATTGTTCAATGATATTTTATTCCAATTCATTGAAAGAGCTCTTCAATTACTCGACTTATCCAGTAATTTTTTCTTAACTCTTCAGTTTTCAATTAAGATTTAAATGTCACATTACTGTTAGATGACAAAATTTATACTAAAATTTTTATAGGTTTATTGTCATCAAAACTAATAAATAAATATTAGTTATTTGAAATACATGGATTTTTATTCAGTCTCAAAAAATCTTATAGATATATACTCGATAGGCTTATTTTTTATCAATGCATCTGTAGCAAGATGTCTATATCATGCGCTCGAAGATTTCTTTTATTCGGATGTTAAAATGAAAATATTAAAAATGTCTTTATTAGCGCTCGGGATGGGCTTAAGTGGCTTTGCTCAAGCAGACTTTGTTGGAGTCAAAGGAGAAGTAGGCTACTGGTTTTATGACGGTAAAGCTAATATGTCTTCTCAATTCCCTGATGATCAGGATCTAGATCAAAAAGGCAGTGCTCAACTCTCATTGTCAGTAGAACACCCAATCCCATTTATTCCAAATGCAAAAATTCGTTATGTAAATTTAGATACTCAAACTAAATCAGAAACTTTAGGTCAAGCTAACTATAAAGTTGATTTAGATCATAGCGATTTTATACTCTATTACGAATTACTCGATAATATTGTGAGTGTAGATGCCGGACTTGGTGCAACTGTACTAAATGGTGATATCACTGCGTATACAGGTAAGCGGGTGGATATTGATAAAACATATCCTATTGCTTATTTATCAGGTGAAGTAAAACTTCCATTTACAGGTTTAAGTGCTAAAGGTGAAGCAACGTATACAAACTTTGATGATGCACGAATTACAGATGCATTAGCAGAAGTAAAATATAAATTTGCAGATAACTTACTCATTGATCTTGGTTTAACAGCAGGCTATCGCATACTCAATATTGATTTAGATGACTACGATAATAATGACCTTAAATTTGAGTTTAAAGGTCCCTATGTAGGCTTAGAAGCACATTTCTAAACCGGAACAAGCTAGAAATTTCTCTCATACTTAAAAAGAACTCTATTAAGAGTTCTTTTTTATTCAATCATACTCATATATCTGGGATATTCTTGAATTCTTTGACACCATGCTTGAATATTTGGGTATAACTTTAAATCGAAGCCACCTTCATCAGCCACATGTGTATAAGCATATAACGCAATATCAGCAATAGTGAGTTGTGGTCCTGTAAGATAGTCGTGTTCTGCTAATACTTTATCCATAATAGATAATGCTTTATGCCCTTTTGGCTGTAAATTATAATATTCGGTTTTTCTATCTTCTGGTAAACCTAAATATTTATTAATAAAACGTGCAACTGCAATAAAAGGTTCATGGCTATATTGTTCAAAGAACATCCATTGGTACATTTTTGCTTTAATAAAAAGATCTATAGGAATAAATTTTGTTCCCTCAGCTAAGTAACCTAAAATAGCATTCGATTCACTTAAAACACGACCATCTTCCAGAACTAATACAGGTATTTTTCCATTAGGGTTTAGGGATAAAAACTCTTGGGTTTGTGTATCTTTTTTTAAAATATCAATATGAATCCATCTATGATTAATATTTAACAAGGAAAGTAAGAGTTTGATTTTATAGCAATTACCCGAACCCACATCACCATAGATTTTCATATGTACTTCTCTCTTATTATTTATGCTTAAATAGATAATTTTCTTATTATTTATAGCACAGCTCTCTCATAGGATTCTTTTTTATTGCATTGATTTTTTATTTTCGTCATTTACTTTAGTCATAAAAAAACACCCCTGGCCTATTGGACAGGGGTGTTTGAATAATGAGCTGGCGATGACTTACTCT